>NZ_KZ293963.1:270367-1634460 GCF_002352765.1 Alteribacter populi
GTTCATCCAGTAGTGGCCGGTTGCTTCAAAACCGATGAGCACATTTGATTTGTTGTGTGTCTCCATCAGTTGTCTAACAGCCTGCTCAAAATGGATGAAACCATCTTTTGACTGGTGGATGCGCCATACTTTCGTTAATTCGCGTCCGCGCAAATCGACGGCACAGGCATAGTGATTCTTTTTTGCAATATCGATTCCAATAACTAGAGTGTTTTCGTTGACTTGATTAATTCGTTCATTTCTACTACGATTCATGAAGGGTTCCTCCTTTGTGATTGCTGGTTTGTTTTTGCACCTTGCATCATATCGGAGGATCCTTTTTTTATCAATAGGGGTAAAACCTATCCGACAGGAATGCTCCTGCAGGAAAAGCAACGATGGTCTTCTTGCGACGAGGAACCGCAGGAGCAGCTGAAGAACCCGCAGGGTGGTTTCCCCGAAGGAGGCTGAAGTGTTGCCCGCGGCAAAGAAGACACCGTGAATCCGAACGAGGTGAAGGAAGAGCGGATGTCGGACTTGTGCCCTGGGGTGAAAGCGTCCGCCTGTAGCAGAATTCGAGTGAAGATCTTATCTTATTAAAAAGCAATAACCTTTTAGGAAACTGCTTTAACAAAAGACCGCTATGCGGTTTTTCTTATACTGTAAAAAAGTTATTCAATAGCCGTTTTCTTAGGAAGGTCTCTTTAAAAGATACGACTATATGCCGATATAGAAGGTGAATTGAGTAAAAGGGGAGTAGCAATATGAACATTCAAGGACAATCGGTCAGCAGTCAACAGCAGAGTGGAGGAGATCGTCCCCTCTCCTTACAGCGTGGTGAAGTTTATCAAGCAAAAGTCGTAGAAAGGACGTCAAATTCGGAAGCTGTATTGTCAATTCGTGGTCAAATAGTACACGCTTCTTTTGAAGGAAAGGTACCAAAGGAAAATCAAGCGACAGTTGAAGTAACTGGGCGTCAAGACGATCGTATTCAAGTAAAAACGGTAACAGAAAATAAGATTTCTGCCAGATCGGCCCAGGAAAGCGGGTCAGGGTCTGTTGATCGAGTACTTGGGAAATTAGGTGTTAAAGATCCTAGCAATGAACTACGTACAGCAGCACAGCGCTTTTTAGATCAAGGTGCTCCTTTGACTAGAGCGAATGTCCAGGATTTAAAACATTATATCGAGCGGGGGCCAGGTCAGCTAAATGATCGACTGGAAACCGCTAATTTTCTTGCTCAAAAACAACTCCCACCTTCTCAGCAACATCTGAATTCAGCTCATGAAGCGCTTCACAGCCGTGGACTGTATCAGCAAATTCAACAACTGGCAAATCATAGTTCAGAAATCGCCGTGTCCCGACATGCTCGCAACTTTAATGAAGTAAGTCAAGCTCTTCGTTCGGAAATTGCAGCAGGCCGTTTACAGCCGGAAACAATTCAAGCATTCAAAAGAGTTTTGCTAAATGAGTCGAATACATCCGAGCAAATGCGCGAGATCAATCGAATGTTACAAACAATTCAACAGCAAATGGGTGAGGGGCGTACGCAACAAGCCATGGAAACGTTAAGTCAATTGCTTACAAAGGTAACGCCAAAAGCTGAGCAAACGCTCATACATAATAATCCGCCTGTTTCTGTTGCCGAACAATGGCAAAACATACTTGCGAACCAACCTCATTTACCAGAAGCACTTAACCTAATTCGTGAACAGATGCTAAACGCCAGTTTGACTGAAGAGCAAAGGACAAATTTAGACATTCGCTTAACGGAGGCATCTTCAAGACAAGGAGAAGGAAGAGAGCTGAAGGCGAGACAAATCGTGGTATCTGTACTTGAAGATCTCAGTCGGCAAATGAATGTATCCAGAGAGAGTGCGCCATTAACCCAGACGGGGAATGTGGAAGTAGCCAGATATATTGATAACGAACAGTTTCAACGATTACCTGTTAGATCAAAGGATTTTCTGATGACGGCGGTGTCGGAAAAAGTCGCTAACTCAACAGCAGAATTTAACACGATGCAACGAAATGTATCCCAGCAGCTTGACCGCATTCAGCAGGTGATGCAGCATTTTCGCATGCAAGCAACAAGCCAGGCAAGGCCGATGCTCGATACGGTTATTCGCCAGCTAGATCAAGCGCTATTAAAAAACGATTGGATGCTTTTTACAGATATGAAAACAGAGCGGCGGATGCTTGAAGCGAGCAGCCAACTAGCAGAAGCAAAAAAACTGTTAGGAAATGGACAGCATCAAGAAGCGAGACAATTAGTTCGCAGCGTACAGCAAACAATAGATCAGCTTCAGTTTAAACCTTCTGAAAAAAAAATACAGCACTTTGTATCGAGGGAGGGGCAATGGCAGGAAACCCGCACGGTAAACCAGCGATTATCCCATCATCTGCAAGAGACGGCAAGAAGCTTTATACAAAACGAAGGTTCCCCACGACAGATCTTTGAGGGGGTTCGTTCAATAGGCATCACCAGGGAAGCAGACCTCGCGCAAATACTTGCCGGGAATAAAGGTAATGTAAATGAAGCAAACCAGCGAAATATGAAAGGCCTACTAATACAATTAATGAGAGGCGAAGAGGATGGCGCCCGTCAGCAACAAGCTCAGCAAGCGCTTATGAATGTGACTGGTCAGCAGCTGTTAAGTAAAAACGATCATCATCAGCCAAACCTGCAAACACTGCTTTTTCAGTTGCCAATCTTGTTAAAAGATCAAACGGTAAACTTACAAGTATTTGTAAACTCTAGAAATAAAGGAGAACAACTGGATTGGGAGAATTGCAGTTTATATTTTTTACTGGAAACAAAGAAGTTAGGAGAAGTTGGTATTGCTCTTCAAGTGACCGACCGAAATTTAACGATAACGTTAAAAAATGATAAACCAGACTTTCAAAGAAATATCGAGCCATTTGCTAAGGCGTGTATACATCGGTTAAAAGATGTTGGATACAACGTTAGAGGTCTTCATTTCAAAGCGATGAATGAAGGAAATGAAAGAGTTAATCATCGCAGAGGAGAAAAGGCTACAACTTCTACGATGACGGAGAAAGGATTTGATTTCAAAGTATGATTGTGACGAAGCATTTTAATCAAGTAAAACGAAAGCAAGTAAATGGTCCATCTGCTGCTGTCATTCAATATGATGATGTGGGGGGAGAGGCTCCAAAACTTGTCGCGCACGGAAGAGGGGAAGTTGCAAATCAGATTATCGGACTAGCCAAGGATCATGGCATTCCAATGGAAGAAGACTCTATGCTTTTGGAGAACTTACTCGATATGGATCTCGGTGATAATATCCCTCCTCAACTTTATGCTGTTATGGCCGAAATTTTACTGCTTATCGAAGAAATGGACCGAAACTAATAATGAATGGCGCGTAGTTACCGATAAGAGAAATAGAATATTTATAAATTAGTTGTCCATAGGTTCATGGAGGGTACAAATGATGATTACAAAAGAAGCTCTACATAAAAAATCACCGCAAGAAGTTACAGCACTGTTGTATGAAGCGTGTATGGACCGTCTTGAAGAAGCGAAAGCACGCATTGAAGCGAATGACCTTGTGGGGGCGAATCACCGCCTTCAAAAAAGCAGCGATATTTTCGAGCGGCTCGGGGCAGGCCTTAATTACGAAGCTGGGATTATCTCCGATCAACTAGAGGTTTTGTATATGTATATGGCAGATCTCGTTGTTCAAGCCAATTATCAAAAGAATACAGCACTCATCGACGAAGTGTTAAACCTGTTGGCAACACTATCACAAGCTTGGCATCAAGCGATGAATGAGAATCGGGATCTTCAGCCAAAAGCTGCGAAACAAAAAGTAAACGCTTATGAAAGAAGTGTCATGTACGACCACTAAGGAGGAACGAAAATTGAAAATCAATAATAATATCCAAGCGTTAAACGCCTATCGAAATTTGCACCAAAACCAAGCACAAACGTCAAAAAATTTGGAAAAGCTTTCTTCAGGATTACGTATAAACCGTGCTGCTGATGATGCAGCAGGTCTTGCTATTTCCGAAAAAATGCGTTCTCAGATCCGCGGTTTAAAACAAGCAGAGCGCAACGCTATGGACGGGATCTCACTAATGCAAACAGCAGAAGGGGCTTTAACTGAAGTTCATTCGATGCTGCAGCGTATGAGAGAACTTGCAACACAAGGTGCTAATGATACAAACACACCAGAAGACCGGGAGCAAATCCAAAAAGAAATGGATCAACTAAAAAAAGAAATTGATAGCATTTCAGAGAAAACAGAGTTTAACACCCGCCAGCTGCTGAACGGGTCTAGTGCGGTGTTGAGTAACTTTGTGGACGGCAATAATGCTGCAAATATGACAGATGTCCCTAAGGTTTTAAATGCTGATATTACAAATGGTGAATATCGTTTAGAATTGGATGGAGATCTTGAGGTACATCCAGAAATCACTCAAGAAGGAGCCAATTTGACGAAAGAAAGCATCGAATTTGCCGATGACGATGAGTTACCTCTTGGTGAATATACGATTAATGTAAGAAAAGTAACAGACGACAGTGCTGAAATTGAAGTGTTTGGCCCAGATGGTATATCTCGTGAAGTAAAAAATGTTGATGTTGATCGTGAAGCGGATGAAGAGGAGCAAGTGAATGTCGGCGGTTTAAATATCAACGTCAATGACATCCGAAATGCCGGAACCGTTAAAGTGAAGATGGAGATGACAGCTGAAGTGGCTGTCCATAAGAAAATGGAAGATGGATCGTTTGAGAGAATTACAAGTAACAAGGAAATCACTACTCAAAACGGTCGCATCCGTCATGAAGGGTTTGAATTCCACTTTAATAACGATTTTGAAGCAAGCGGAGTTGATGATGACCTTACTGAATTTGTCATTACAAATAACGCGCTCGCTTTCCAAATAGGGCCGAACACCGATCAAAATGTGATGATAGACATTCCACAAATGGACACAGTGGAGTTAGGTGTAGAGGAAATTGATGTGACAACCCAATCGGGAGCGAATCAAGCGATTTTTGATTTGGATAAGGCGATCAACTACGTTTCAGATGCCCGTTCCAAAATGGGAGCCGTTCAAAATCGCATGGAGCATACGATAAACAACTTACAAGTAACTCATGAAAATTTGACTTCCTCAGAGTCGCGGATTCGTGATGCTGATATGGCCAAGGAAATGACCGAATTCACTCGTAATAATATTTTAAATCAGTCAGCAACTGCAATGCTAGCACAAGCAAATCAACTGCCGCAGGGCGTTTTGCAACTGCTTCAATAAAAGCATCGGAAAGGGAGGTCATCTTTGGCCTTCCTTTTATATGGTTGCAAGTACGCCCCTAAAAATTTGTTATAATGAAGTCAGGAGCTACATAGAAAGCGGGGAATCGTTGTGGATGTTCAAAAGGTCGGTCGAACAGGCCTGTCAAGCAAAACGGAAATGAAAAAAAAAGGACCAGAAGCGAAAGTAACGTTTCAGGAAATGATGCAAAAAGGAAGAGACAACCAAGCTTATGAAAAGCTACATCAACTGTTATCTAAAATTGACGATCAAGGCAAAGCACTAGCTGACTCTCGGACCGTAGAGGAGCTTAGAAAGTATAAACAACTCGTAAAAGAATTTATAGACGAGGCGGTAAAATTGGGACTAAGTCTCGAAGAAAGAAAAGGCTTTAACCGTAGAGGAAGGACAAAGGTATATAAAATTGTCCGTGAAGTAGACAGCAAGCTTCTTGATTTAACAGACGCAGTAATAAAAGAGCAAAGAAGCGGGATTGATATTTTAAATAAAGTGGGAGAAATAAAAGGGTTGTTAGTGAACATTTACGCGTAAGTGTTTGGTGAGAACTTAAGGGGGAGGTGCTGCCACAGCAGCACCTCCTTAAATAACAAACATCGTTACCCGCCTGTTTCATCAAGATCGTAAGGAGTAATTTCTTTAAAAATATACGTTTTCGTAGCTTTCATCCGGGGTGAAAAATGATCAAAAGAAGCAATCGGGTCAAGTCTGTCAAAATTTAACTCATAAAAGCGTGACCGCTCAATCTGCAGACTATAAATATAGATGTCATCTGTATGGCCAGTTGAAGGGTTTAATGCTTGGTTGTACCCTGACAAAATAACATGGGTAACATTCGGAAGATGGGCAAAAATGAATGAAGCCAAATAGAGGGCGGTTCCTGAAACAATGTGTGCGTAGTGTTCCCGGCGCTCGCGCTGACTTTTTTCCTCAACTTTAATTTTTCCACTCTTTAACAGACGAGCTTTATTAAGTGGCACTTCTTCAATGTTTGGCAGATCAATGTCTGCGTAAACGGTATGTTCGTCCGGAATTGTAAAATCGACATCAGTTTCAAGAGGGAAATCAAGTTCCTCAAGAAATAATGCTAGCCATTCCTCCATTGCTTGATGCTCGCTTTCTAAGACATGCTTAACTAGCGAAGAACGTAAAGCTCTCTCTTTCTTTGACTCCGAAACAGCTTGATCATAAGTAGCCATTTCAGATTGGAATTGAGACTCGGTTTCTTCGTCTACTCGCCTTTGAAATTGTTTTCGGTAATGAGGAATCCACTTCTTGATCGTCTCAAACAAATTCATTTTATTTTTGAACTCGTTGATGACATTGTTTTTAATTTCTATTTTCTCTGGTTTAGGGTCGCTCACTTTTACTGCTTGAAGCGCGTAGAGTTCTAGTTGAGAAGCGGACATTGGTTGAAAGACCCGTAGATGAAGACCGAGTAAGCGTTCTGTTTTATCGTTTATTTCATCAGCCTTTTCTTGATAGATGGACCGGAGTGATGATTTATATGCTTTTCTTACTTGTTTTTCTTCTTCAGTGTTTAGGAAACGCCCTTCCTTCGTCCGAAATTGAAAATCGAGTTTCTTATCGCTCCATTCTACTTGAATGTTTTCATCGTTTTTTTGAGGTGAAGGAGTCTTTCGCGTCTGGTTCTTTCGTCCTTTAGAATTGAGTTTTTTCCTGTAAGAAAGACCAGTACCTGGGAGTCCTACATTCCCGTGAAGCCCCCGTTTACCTACCGTCATGGATGCACCTCTTGGGCCGACGGATGTACTAAGGCCCCGTTTACTAACATTCAGTCGAACCCCTGGTGCAACCCGTACTCGTTTTTGAAATCGAAAACTCACAATATCCCTCCGTCAATGATTCAAAATTGGTATTTGCTCTCATTCCTTTTTAAAATAAGGCTCTTTTCTAAAAGGACTGTTGCTATTTGTTTTTGAGCTTTAGGCAAGCGTTACGCTTGGCCTGTCACGCATAGCGTAACATCATTTGACTTGAAAAAACGCTCAAAAAGCAACAAAACTTTACGAAAACAGTCTAAAATAAACAAGACAAGATAGAAATGGGAGGAGGGTCGAATTAAAATGTTTAAAAGTACATTTCGGTACGAAACAACGATTGACCAACCTTTAGATGAAGTTTGGGGCTTTTTTCAATGCAATAAAAACCTTGCCAAGTTAACCGGCTTTCCAAAAGTCGATGTGTCAGGACCTCCCATCGTAAAAGAAGGTGCGGTAATCCATCTTCGTCTACATTTCAGAGTACTAGCACTTCGGTGGCGTGCGCGAATTATTCGTGTTGAAGATAAACATCTTTTTCAGGATGTTGGCGAAAAAGTGCCGTTTCCTTTCAGATTGTGGACTCATACACACCGTTTTGAAGCTGTATCAGATAAGAAAACAAAAATGATCGATGAAGTGGTGTTTAGTTCGTGGATTCCAACTCCTTTCGTCTATATTATCCTTTTCGGGATGTTCTGTGACCGCAAACGACAAATTAGAAAGCACGGCTCTCTTAAGTGAAGAAGAGTCGTGCTTTTTTATGCCTTACGTAAGTTTAATTAAGAATACCGTAGAAGTTCCTACCTACGGTCGGTTACCAGGCTCGCTTATACTGGCGAGGAGGCTCGACTTCTTCTCTTAATTCGTTAGCGGCTTCACGAGGCCAGTACGGATTACGCAAAAGGGCACGTCCGACGAAAACGAGGTCTGCTCGTTCGTTTTTCAAAATTTCTTCTGCTTGCAAGCCTGTTGTAATGAGCCCGACAGCTCCTGTAGCAACTCCAGATTCTCTTCGGATCGTTTCCGCATGACGCAACTGATATCCAGGGTAGACGTTCACAGGAGTGCGGACAATGCCGCCAGTACTACAGTCAATTAAATCGATGCCAAGCTCTTTCATCCATTGACCATAAGCGATGATATCTTGCATTTGATTACCTTCTTTGTGATATTCATCAGCAGAAATTCGAACGAAAATCGGTCCATCCCAAACTGTTTGTACCTCTTGGATAACTTCTTTTAAAAAGCGGAAACGGTTTTCTCTTGGACCACCGTAGTTATCCGTTCGTTTATTGGCGAGAGGGGAAAGAAACTGACTAATCAAGTAACCGTGTGCTCCGTGAATTTCGATAATATCAAAGCCGGCTTCTTTTGCTCGTCTCGCAGCATCTTTGAATGCTTGAATCGTATTGTTGATATCTTGTTGGTCCATCTCTTTTGGAACTTTTGCATTTTCATCAAAGCCGATCGCGGAAGGAGCAATTGTTTCACCTTCATAGACTGCTTTTCTACCTGCGTGTCCGAGCTGCATTGCTGTTTTTGCTCCGTTATTTTTAATTGAATCCGTTAATGTTTTTAATCCTGATACATGATCATCACTCCAAATTCCCAGATCTTGAGGAGAGATTTGACCTTGCTGAGTAACGGTTGTCGCCTCTGTCATGACGAGCCCAACCTGTCCGACAGCACGGCTTGTGTAATGTACAATGTGCCAATCCGTTACTTTGCCGTCTTCATTTTCACATGAATACATACACATAGGCGACATGACAATTCTATTTTTCAGTGTAACGTCTTTAATCATATAAGAAGAAAATAATTGAGAACTACTCAACAGAAAAACCTCCTGATCTTATTTCGTTTAGCTAAATACTCTTTTTTAAGATTATCATAAGCGGTTTCATTTGTCAGAAGATAAGATTATGCAGGTCAAAAAAGATAGCCGCTATCCTACTTGCGCGCTTTTTCTAAAAGAACGATCCAACAAATAAGATCCAAAAAGAAAAGTGCTGTCTCTTCTTAGCGAGCAGCACTTCCATGATTTATTTCTGGTGTTTTTTTTGTTCATGTAGATAGCCGTTTAAATAAGCGAGAAGTTTACTGCGGGTAATAATGCCTAAAAACGAACCTTGGTGGTTTTCAACACAGATAAATGGGTTATTGATTGAATAGGACAAAACTTTTTCAAAGGGTGCGTCTTCGCTGACACATTGAAATGATATGCTCATGACATCTCCGACGGAAGTTTTGTGTAATCGTTCAGGCTCCAATTTTTCAATGCCAATCATAGAATCGAGAATCTGAGCTTTGCTGATCAGTCCTCTTAGTTTAAATGATGTGTCAAGAACAGGTATAGCGGTATAACCGGATTTTACAAGGACTAACAGCGCATGTTCTAGTGAGTTGTCTGGTTGAACGTGAGCCACTTCTTCTGCCGAAATAATAAACGATTCGATCGGTTGTTGAAGAACATGACATTCTTGCAAATTTTGCATTTTGCAGCACACTTTCTGTTTTATATTTCTACCACATATGATTTACCACATTGAAGGGTGGGTGAAACACTTTTTAATTTCCCTACTCCTATGTTAGAGGGAGGACAAGAAAATGTCAATCAAAGATGAAAACGCTTACATTTTAGCTTATGATAAAACCTCGGTACTGTGCTTGTCTTGGTGTTTAACCGCTTCTAGAACGTTCCATACTAGAAGTGAGGTGAATAGAATGCATACAAAGCAAACAGTGCGATATCTGTGTCATAAATATCCATCTGGAAATTGTTACTACTTTAAAGAAGAAGTTATAACATACGATTCGTGGGATAACCTTGATTCATTAGCTTGGGGAAGAAGGCGTCCAATTACGAAACGTACTTTTGATAAACGGAAGAAAGAGGGTTACCGATCCCTAACTACCTATGTCGATAAGCCAAAGGGAGAGCTGCTTTATTTCCCGCTAACGAAACCTGAAAAAAAAGAGGAGTTGTTTTAATTAAAGACGAAGAGTTACAAGTATTGATAAGGAGAAACCGGAGGGAAGCGTCATGGGGAGATGGCGAACGAAAGAACAGCTGCGAGAATTGACAATTTCGTTATGTGAATACGCAAGCGTGACTGGCTCTCAAGAAGAGATTGGGATCATGGAGTTTGTGGATTATCAATTAAAAAGCTTGCCTTACTTCGGGAAATATAGCGACCATTTACAGACCCACTATACAAATGATGGACGGAAATATATTTCCGCTCTTGTAAAAAGTAAGCGAAAAACGAAGCGCACATTGATCATTTTAGGACATTTAGATGTTGTTGATGTTGAAGATTTTGGAGAATGGAAACATCTCGCATTTCGCCCGCGGGAACTTACGGAACAAATGCTCGAGCAAAAACACCAGCTGCCAGCAGATGTACAACATGATTTAAAAGACGGAGAGTGGCTCTTCGGCAGAGGTGTGATGGACATGAAAGCGGGAGTCGCGCTCTGTATGAGTATGATTGAACGAGCAGCTGACGGCGTGTTTGACGGGAATTTGCTTATGCTCGCCGTCCCTGATGAAGAGGCGAATTCTACAGGGATGAGAGCGGCAGCTCAAACTCTTTTAGACTTGGCGGGGGAGCATGACTTGACGTATCGTTTAGCTTGGAATACAGAGCCTGTTTTTTCAGGTTTTCCCGGAGATCAGAACTTGTATGTATACAAAGGCTCTCTTGGTAAACTTCTTCCCGGCTTTTATTGCTACGGAGAAGAAGCTCATGTAGCTGAACCGTTTTCGGGGATTAACGGGAACTTTATGACATCGTATCTTAATGATGCGATTGAACTTAATCCAGACCTTACTGAACGGACGGGAAGTCAAAAAACACCACCACCAACAAGTTTACTCCAAAAAGACTTAAAGGGAGGTTATTCAGTCCAAATTCCCCATACTGCGGTGACGTTATTTAACTTAATGACGATGAAAAAACCGATGCAGGAAGTGACAGTGCAGCTTTTTAAACTGGCGGAAAGGGCAGCCGACCGGTTAGTTAAAGCTTACGTGGAGAGGGAACGGACTTTTGCTCAAATTCATGATTACGAACCCCAAAAAAAACAAATTCGTGTACTTACTTATGAAGACCTTTGGGCTCACGCAGTCAGCCAAGTGGGAGAAGAGGAAGTAAAGCGGCATGTATCTTTTACTCAAGCAAATGAAAGCCGGCTCGATGACCGTGAAATGACGATTCAAATGGTTCATCACATTGCCACGCTTTGTAAAGACTTAGCTCCTATGATTGTCCTTTTTTATGCCCCTCCTTTTTATCCAGCCGTTGCTTCTGGACAGGATCCTCTGGTAGAGCGGGTCGCCCAAATAGTGAAACGAGAGGCGGCCAAAGTTCAGCAGGTGGATGTTCTTGATGTTCCATATTTCCCAGGGCTTTCTGATCTAAGCTACACCCAGCTTCCTGAGCGAAAAGAGTCATTACAAAGCTTAATAAAAAATATGCCACTGTGGAATATCACGTATCATTTACCTTTGGAAGCAATGGAGAAACTGGATCTCCCGGTGATAAACTTTGGTCCTTTAGGTAGGGATGCCCATAGCTGGACGGAGCGCTTACAAGTTTCGTATTCATTTGAACATTTACCAGCGGTTATGGAAAAAGGTATACACGAGGTATTTAAATGAGGGGGAAGATAGCAGAGAGAGGAGTCCTGTTTAATTAGGGTTCTCCTCTTTTAGAAAACGGCATTTCCTTATGAACGTATCGGAAAATCTACTGCTGGTTTTCTTCAATAAAATAAGCCATAAAAACTTCATCATCGTATTCACCGTCAACATACACTTGCTCTTTCTGAATGCCTTCGGTAACAAAGCCGTACTTTTCATAAAGCTGCTTTGCTACAGTGTTTTGAGAAAAGACGGTCAGGCAGATTTTATATAACCCATTATGTCTGGCCCACTCGAGTGTATACTCCATTAGTTTTTTTCCTAACCCTTTCCCTTGAGCATCATCAGTTAGCCAAGTCCGAAATAAAGCAGTGTGCCGCTTCATTTTTAAGTCGCCGCGTATTAACCGGGCAATGCCAAAAACACGACCGTCAATATCGACGACAGTATACATATTGTTTTTATCGATCATTTCTTGAATGAATGTCTGTTCTTCATCAATTGTCCGGACCCGTTCTTTTTGTATGTAACGGCCTTTTTGAATGATCTTTTCTACGTTTGTTATGATATCGAACGCATCATCCTTTTGAGCAGGGCGAAGAGTCACTTCGGTGCCGTCTTTTGCCGTGAATGTCATTTCAATTGGTTTATTTTCTACTGTCATTGTATCCCTCCTCAATTTTGCCAAAATTCTTCAGGTTCTTGCTCAATTTCTGTTGGGAGCAATTCAGATACAGGAACAATTTTTATTTGATGATCTTCCAAATAAGGAAGGGCATCAATAATCCCATTAAAAGTGTTTGTTCCTTTAATACCGACATGCCCGATCCCGATAGCCTCTCCATGGTTTTGAGCTCGGTTGCATAGCTGGACCATTTGTTTGAACACGTGCCCCCTCGATGAGTGGGTGTCATCTAAAAAGGTGTCACGGGTGCCAAAACGTAAGTTTAATTCCTCTGCGACTTCTGGAATAACCGAATCTCCGCTTGTCCCACTGTCGATAATATACAGGCCATGCTCCTTTGCGACTTCAAGAATCGCGGTGACAATTCGCTCGTTGCCGACAATGTTAGAACCCATGTGGTTATTTAACCCTTTTGCATATGGCACATCTTTAATCGCTTGTCGTACACGTTTTTTTACTTCTTCTGTGGAAAGGTCAGATGTGATTGGCAGAGGCCCCAACCAGGAAGCCTTTCCTCGTTTCGGTTCTAAAGGGAGATGGAGAATCACTTCAAATCCAAGGTCATGTGCTTTTTCTGCTTGCTCGGTAGACTCGTCTAGAAAGGGCATCACAGCTACGGTAACAGGGATGTCTGCATTTAAAAATTTGTATACACCACCCGTGTTTCCGCCAAAATCATCAATGATAATCGCAATTTTTGTATCTTCATCATTGGTATCCTTTTGATTTTCAGCGAAGGCGGTCGTACCGATTGTATATCCGTTTGTCATCAGAAAAAATGTGAGCGAAAGAATCATAACAAGAACGAGATCTATTTGTAAAGATTTTTTTCGGTGCTTTTTCATCTTTTATTCTCCTCGTTTCGGCTAGTTGTAACAGTGTCTCAGTCGTTGCTTCTCTTCATAGTATAGCCGACTTGCTTGGATATACTATGGTTTCTCATCAACAAAAAAAACGCCAAATTGGCGTTTATCTCTGGTTTGGAAAGGCTGTATTTAACTGACCGCGAAGCATTTTCTTTTTAATATCTTCTTTTGCAAGCCGTTGCTTCGCTTGTTTACGGATCTCAAAGGTTTGCATCCCATCTTCCATCTTGTTTGCAATATCGACAAGCCCCTCAACATCCAGGAAAGAGTATTTTCTCGTACCGCCTTTAGAGCGCTCAGGTTGAATAAGCTTACGTTGTTCATAATATCGGATTTGACGCTCAGAAAGACCTGTGAGTTCACTTACCACGCCGATACTAATCACTTTTTTCTCTTTATAAGACTTCATCGTATCCCTTCTCCCGAGCTAGCTTTTTTGAAGTAAGTTGTAGTTATTATATCAAGTTTACTGGAAAGTGTGCTTTATTTGTAAGGTTATCTGACATAAATTAAAAACCAGGCGAAAAGTGCCCGGTTTTTAATTAAGAGTTGTTTCAATGTCGAGCTCCAGCGACAAGCGTTACTTCTGTTACATTTGTTTATTTTTAGAACGGTCGAGGTGTTCTTTTAACAGTCCTTTTAATTCATGAACTTCTTTTCTGAGTTCCTTGACTTCTTCCTTCGTTTCATCAATCTCTTCTTCTCCGTTTTCAGCCTTTTCGACGTTGTTTACGATAACGCCTATGAAGAGGTTAAATACGACGAACGTTCCGACAAGAACAAAGGAAACAAAATAGACCCATGACCATGGCAACTGTTCAAAAATCGGCCGCATCACCTGACTGGCCCAAGACTCGAGGGTGACGACCTGGAAGAGTGTTAATAAGGATAGTTGTAAAGAACCGAAGTATTCCGGAGCTACTTCCTGGAATAACATCGTTCCCGTCACGGCAAAAATGTAAAAAATGATACTCATTAATAAAAGAATGTTTCCAAGTGCTGGTATGGTTAACAATAAGGCGTCAACGAGTCTCCTGAGGGATGGGATGACAGAAATAGCCCGGAAAACCCTTAAGACACGGAGAATACGCAGGACAGTGACAAAATGGGCACCAGCAAGTAAGTGACCACTTAAAACAATGACAAAATCAAACCAATTCCAGCTATTTTTAAAGAAACTTCCCAACGTTCGAGCTGCGAACAACCGAAAGACAATTTCTACAGTAAATATCCATAAAAGAATCCGATCAATCGCAAAAAAAGTCGACTTATACTCGGAGTACAGGTGAGGGTAAGTTTCTAAACCAACAACAACGGCGTTTATAAGAATAAGAATAATGACAGCGGTGGTGAAGTAACGATGCTCTACTAACGTATCAAGTTGCTTTTTCCACCCAGGCATTGGTGAATCTGATGATTTTGACATAGTTTTCGCTCCTCTAATCTACTAAACAATAGATAATCCTCTATCATTCTACTAAAATAATATAAAAGATGAAACCGTTGTTCTTCAGAGTGGTTATTTATTTTATACTGTGTAGGGGTGAAGAGGCTTTAGACGGCAGAGCATCAAAAAGCTATAATGTGTGGGGTAAGGTTTTTTGAGAAGTTAAGAAATAATAAAAATCTACGGGATGATGTCTAGCTCCAGGCACCATCGTCTCGTGTCAAATAACCTGTTAGATTATAAGTAAAAAGCACTTTTATCGGACAGAACATTTGCATGTCGTCGGTTACCTGGGCGCTTGCGCTTTTTTATAGAAAGTGAGGAAAAAATATGAAACCGTGGAATGAACGAGTGGTAGTCATAACCGGAGCATCTGGAGGGGTCGGGCTGGAGATGGTCAAAGAAGTGGCGAAAATGGGAGGGACTCCTGTTATGGTGGCCCGGTCTTATGGCAAGTTGCTTCGGTTGGCTTCTGAAATAAAAGAAGAATCAGGCATTGCTCCATATGTATATGAGCTAGATGTGGGTGATACAAGTGCAGTAAAACAGGTGTTTCGAAGCATTTTAGCCTCAATTGGTCACGTGGACGTGCTCATTAACAACGCGGGGTTTGGTGTGTTTGATGAGTTTGAAGAAGCCGATATGAGTGAACTTAAAGAAATGTTTGATGTAAACGTCTTTGGCTTGGTGGCTTGCACACAGGCTGTTTTACCTGCAATGCGGCGTGAGGGTGAAGGGCACATTATCCATGTAGCATCTCAAGCAGGAAAGCTGGCGACACCGAAATCAAGTGGTTATTCAGCGACAAAGCATGCTGTCCTTGCTTTTGCTAACAGCTTGCGTATGGAACTTGCTGAAACAAACATTCGTGTGAGTACAGTTAACCCGGGCCCGATTAAAACTAACTTTTTTGAGCGTGCAGATCAAACGGGAGAATATCAAAAAAACGTGAACAAGTATATGATGGATGCAAGTATCGTAGCAAGAAAAACGATCAATCTCATCGATCGGCCTAAACGAGAGCTGAATCTTCCTGGCTGGATGAACTTAGGAACGACTATATATCAACTCTTCCCTGGAATAATAGAAAAAATTGCAGGAAATCAATTTCGAAAAAAATAGTATCTAAAAGGATGGTATTGAACCCGGGAATAATTTACAGTTGAAAACAGAACGTATATTCCCCTATAATAAACATAAAATGTAACGAATGAATGTTCTTATGGGGTGTGGGAAATGAACGTAGACTATGGTTCTTATCCGAAACGGACGATTTTTTGTATTGATATGAAAAGCTTTTATGCCAGCTGTGCAGCGGTGGCTCTCGGTCTTGATCCGCTTGCGGCCCACTTGGCTGTTGTAGGAGACACAACAAGAAGTGGAAGTGTTGTATTAGCTGCTACCCCCCCTCTAAAAAGAGACTTTGGTATTAAAACGGGGAATCGTTTATTTGAAATTCCAGAAGACTCCCGGATTCGAGTCGTTAACGCGTCGATGGCTACATATTTGCATATCTCTGTTCAAGTGACCGATTTATTCCACCAATATGTTCCATTGGAGGCAATTCATACTTATAGTGTCGACGAAAGCTTTCTAGATATCGGAGGCACAAGGAAGCTGTGGGGAACGGAGTGGGAGCTGGCCGAGCGTATTCGCAATGATCTGTACTGTCGTTTTGGCTTGACGTGTGCCATTGGTATTGGAGATAACATGTTGCTTTCTAAGCTTTGTTTAGATTTGGAAGCGAAAAAAAGAGGAGTAGCGAAGTGGACATATGATGATGTAACAAAGAAGCTGTGGCCTGTTACCCCTTTGCAAAAAATGTGGGGAATCGGGGGGCAACTGGAAAAAAGACTTCATCGTATGGGGATCTTTACTATAGGACAGCTGGCCAATTATTCTCTCGATAAACTGGAGAAAACGTTCGGTGTCATGGGGAACCAGCTTTATTATCACGCAAACGGTATCGATATCTCAGAACTGGGTGCTCCGATTTTGAGCGGACAAATAAGCTATGCAAAAGGACAGGTCTTGCTTCGCGATTACAATGATCCTGTAGAAATCAAACGAGTGCTTCTGGAGATGTGTGAAGAAGTAGCGGCCAGGGCAAGACGGGAGCAGCGCGTTGGTCAGACGATTACTCTTGGCGTGGGCTATAGTAAAAATGAGGCAGGCGGAGGTTTTCACCGGCAGCTCACGGTTCCTGAGCCGACGAACATTACGATGGAAGTGTACGGGGCATGTTTGAAGCTGTTGAGTAAATTTTATGACGGTAGTACTGTTCGTAAGTTATCCGTCTCGATTTCAAACGTATACCCAGACGATTCGATTCAACTTAATTTATTTGAAAACGACCGGCCAAGAAAACGAGCTCTCGGTTACGCGATGGATGAAATTCGTCACAAGTACGGAGCTAATGCTGTTCTCCGAGCGGTTTCTTATACAGAGGGTGGGACGGCGAAACACCGGAATACCCTCGTCGGTGGTCATAAAGCATAAGTAAAATCTCTTACAATAAAGCTCAAACTGTCACGCACAGCGTGACAGGGCAAGCAGTAAAGTTTACGATAACAGCTAACAATAAGGTCCCCTACCAAAAGAAGGTAAGGAACCTTATAGATGCCTGCGGCTCTTATTCGGGTGTGAGATCGGTAATTGTGTCAAACGAAAGGTGAATTCTCTCTCCTGAATCGGTTCGAAGCGTGATTAGGTGTTCTAAAGAGTCAAAGCGAACAAAAAAACCAGTCGCCGATTGAATCACACCTTCTTCAATAAAAGATACGGATACAGGAGTTTGTTTATAAGCAGATTCTTTTAGTATCCTCCCCCATTCTTCGATCATTTGAGGATCGAACTCCGGCTTTTTCATTTTTGCATAACCTTGTTTTAGCTGCTTTAGCTCTCTTACGTGTTCTGGAAGCATCATTGATGTCCATTTTATTACACCGCGATCGCGCAACACTTCAACCCCTCCTTATTATAACAGGAACATTTGTTCTTATTATAGGCAGTTGTGGCAAAGAAAACAAGTGGTTATTTTTGGAGTGAGAAATGGTTCCGCTTACAAAGAATTTTCCTTTAAAAAAAGGGAGGTAAATCAGTTGGAAAGGTGTATAGTAGGGAATCTGTGTGGAGTTTTTCTATCCCGCCGGAACGTTAAATTGTAAGTAGAAAGAAGAGACCGTCACGATGATTGTACGTGATTTAGTAGAATCAACGGAATGGATGAAAGAGGAAACGAAAGAAGGCATCTATGTCATTTACGAACATTTGATAATAGTAAGTGCGTGGGTACAGGTTATTTCATTAAACAAAAAGAGTGTGAACCTGAAGAGCGTATTAAAATCTTATTGGAGGTAAATGGAGGATCTCTTTGTAACATTGGTACGTATGGGATTAATGATGACAATGGAGGTTATCCAACTATAGAAGCAGTGCTCAAAACGATTCGCCACAAGCACACTCACCTCCTTGAACATACAGATGTTAGCTAATTGATAGAACGAACAGTCTCCAGCTATTGATGCTGGAGACTGTTTTTAATAAAGGCTCTTTTCTAAAAGATTGTTGCTATTTGTTTTTGAGCTTTTTCAAGTCAAATGATAGTGGAGGACAAATTTATTTGTCCGTAACAAGCAACAAACTATACGAAAACAGCTTTAATAAAAGACCGTATGCGGTTTTTCTTAAGAATTAAGAAGGTATAAAAAATCTATGTTTTTGTGACTAGCTTCAGGCGCCACCAGGAGCTCAAAAGAAAAACAAACAGATATTTTAATTTTGAAGTCACCTTAGCTATAATGAAAGGAACATATAGAGAATGTTCAAAAAGTCTGGGGAAAATAGCTGTTAAATCTCTGCATAATACCCTACTTTTTGAGCATGTACTTTAAAAATAAGGGAGCGAGTACAAGTGATCAACGTTTTATTTGTTTGTCTCGGAAATATTTGCCGGTCACCGATGGCTGAAGCCATTTTTAAAGAAAAAGTGAAAGGAGCTAGTTTAGAAAATACCATTGCCGTTGATTCTGCAGGTACAGGTGATTGGCATATAGGGAATTCACCTCATGAAGGCACGTTAGCTATATTAAAAAAGCATCGAATCGATCATGAAGGAATCACCGCACGTCAAGTACAGAAGCAAGACATGGAAGAGTATCACTACATTATTGGTATGGATGCTGAAAACATAGGGAACTTGAGCCGGATGAAAGGACTAAGACCTTCAGGAGAAATTGCCAGGCTGTTAGATTTTATAGAGGATGGAAAAGAGGACGATGTTCCCGATCCATATTTTACCGGGAATTTTGATTACGTCTACGAGCTAGTAAATGAAGGATGTGAACACCTCCTCATGCACATTCGAGAAAAGGAAGGATTATAAGGGAGCTCGGTGAATGGATAGAAAGGAATAAGCTGAACATATTTCTTGGTTGCAGTTATGGTAAATATCTTAGGAAAATATGTGATGTGAACGAAGAAATAAAACTCGCGGGAGTAGAAAAGTAAGTAAGCTGCGGCGGAGGACAATCATAAATAATTTTCGTTCTCTATCTAATGTATCCTTTGCATTCTTGGCAAGGGATATTTTTATGCTTAAAGGCGCACGAGAGATTGGGCACCCTCTTTCCTTTACGTGAATACGATGTGTTAGACGACTTTAAATTTGAGAAAGAGAGGGATACAGGATGTGTGGAATTACAGGATGGGTGGATTTTAGTCGTCCACTTAATAAGGAAACAGCGACCTTAAAATCGATGGCTCGAACGCTTTCCAAACGTGGTCCAGATGCTTCTGAAGTATGGGTGGATGGGAACATGGGCTTCGGGCACACCAGACTGACTGTTGTCGATCCGGCAGGCGGTTTACAGCCGATGAGTCGAACAACAACTAGAGGAAACACCTATACCATTTGCTACAATGGAGAACTTTATAATACAGAAGACATACGTAGAGAATTACATGCACTTGGATACACATTTAAATCCTATTCTGATACAGAAGTCGTTCTTACTTCGTATATTGAGTGGGGAGCAGGGTGTGTTGAAAAATTTAACGGCATTTTTGCGTTTGCGATATGGGATGAAAAGCAAGAAAAGCTGTTTTTAGCAAGAGATCGATTAGGTGTTAAACCATTATTTTATCAAGAGCATGGAAAGGGGCTGCTGTTTGCTTCAGAACCAAAGGCGATCAACACTCACCCAGAAATTGAACCGCAACTTGATGAAGACGGCCTTCAGGAGTTGTTAGCTTTATGCCCTTCCCGTACGCCTGGGCATGGCGTATATAGCGGAATGAAAGAGCTTCGTCCCGGACATTTTTTAATTCTTACAAGCCAAGGAAGAAAGGTCGATAGGTATTGGCAAGTGAAGAGTGAACACCATAATGAAAATGCTGAGGAAACGGCTGATCACATTCGTTGGCTGTTAAAAGATACCGTTGAACGTCAGCTTGTGGCTGATGTGCCAGTTTGTACATTTTTATCTGGAGGAGTCGATTCCAGTGCCCTTACTGCTTTAGCTGCCAATTACTTTAAGGAACAGGGGCGTGGCATGTTAAATACGTATTCGATTGACTATGAAGAAAACGATAAATATTTTAAAGCGAGCAAATTCCAGCCAAATCCCGATGCACCCTGGGTTAAGAAGATGTCTGAATACGTTGGTTCCAGCCATAGGGGGTGCGTCATAGATAATCAAATGTTGTTTGACTATCTAGAAGCTGCTACGGCTGCACGGGACTTTCCTGGAATGGCCGATATCGATTCGTCACTTCTTTGGTTTAGTGAAAAGGTTAAGGAAAACGTGACCGTTGGGCTTTCTGGAGAGTGCGCCGATGAAATTTTTGGGGGATACCCGTGGTTTCATGATGAGGATGCCATTCAGGGAGATATTTTTCCGTGGATGAGAGCTGTGGATGAAAGACAATCGTTATTACGACCAGAATTGCAAAAAAAGCTCGCTCTTAAAGAGTATGTGAAAGAACGGTATCAGTCAACGGTTCAGGAAACGCCCCTTCTTGATGGCGAATCGGAACTTGAAGCTAAACGTCGGGCCCTGTTCTATGTGAATATAACATGGTTTATGACAACGCTCTTAGACAGGAAAGACCGGATGAGTATGGCTGCTAGTCTTGAAGTTCGGGTTCCCTTCGCGGATCATCGATTAGTGGAATATGTTTGGAATGTTCCTTGGGAGATGAAGATGTACGGTGGAAGAGAGAAAGGGATATTGCGTAAAGCGCTAGAAGGGATTCTCCCTCATGAAGTGTTATACCGGAAAAAAAGCCCTTATCCGAAAACTCACCACCCTGTTTACACCCAAAAAGTAATTGAGGCATTACACGAAGTCGTTCATAAAGGAGATTCTCCGCTCTTCGATTTGTTTGATCGAGTAAAAATCCGTGAGCTTGTCAATACGGAAGGGTCTTCTTTTAAAACGCCGTACTTTGGTCAATTGATGACAGGTCCTCAACTCCTCGCTCACCTTTGGCAGTTTCATATTTGGCTCACTGGATCCTCGGTAAAACTTACTTAACGCTTGCATTGTGCAGGCGTTTTTCTTTATTTATAATGGTGTTATCGAACGCTCAAAAAACATATAGCCTTTATAAAGTAAGCTCCGGTAATTAATAATCATACATTTGCTCATTCTAACTAGGAAAGCAAAAGCTGAATCTTACTTAAAAACTTATGGTAAATTAGACGCGAGATCTCTTGATGTATAGGCAGGATTTCGATACGATCAATGAGTAAGAAAACGAACATGAAGGAGAAAACAATGACGAACATTCGACTCATCGCCACAGACATGGATGGAACATTATTAAACAGTGAACGAAAAATATCAAAAGCTAATGCTGAAGCGATACGGTACGCCGAATCGAAAGGAATAACTGTAGCTGTAGCGACAGGAAGAGATTATACTGAAGCGATCGCTCCTTTGAAAGAAGCGGGTCTCAGGCTCCCACTTATTTGTGTAAATGGAGCTGAAATGCGAAGTCGCGACGGACAAATTTTATCACAAGCTCCACTAGATAAAACATTGTACAATCAAATGTCAGCTATTCTAAGAGAAGAAAATGTCTATTACGAAATGTATACAACAAAGGGTTCTTTTACTGAAAATCAGCAAAAAGGGATTGATATTGTCGTCAACATTATGATGAGTACAGGAGAGTTTGCTACATATGATGAAGTCATGAAAGTAGCTGAAGCACGTTTTAAGGAGGGCGCGGTTAGCGTAACCGACGATTATCAGTCTGTCTTAACAAACGATGTGAAGATTTATAAACTCTTGGCTTTCTCAGAAGATGATGGTAGTCGGGAACGGGCGAAACAGCGATTACTAGACCTCTCAGAAGTATCAGTTAGTGCTTCAGCATCTGAAAACCTGGAGATTACTCACCTGCAAGCAACAAAAGGGAAGGCATTAGAGAAGCTAGCGAAAGATTTGGACGTTTCCATTCGCGAAACAATGGCATTGGGTGATAATTTAAATGATGTATCGATGCTTTCCATTGCGGGGGTCAGTGTAGCGATGAAAAACGGAGAAGACGAAGTGAAAAAAATCAGTGATCGTGTAACCGCTTCGAACGTGGAAGATGGTGTCGCAAAAGCTATCTATGACTTGATTGATCAATAAAATTAAGAAAACCCAGCTGGTTCGGTTATTTAAGCTAGGTTTTCTTAAAAGTATAAGAAGACAGTTGCCTTCTCGCCGCTCGTCTCAAGGGAAAAGCTCCTTGAGACTTTAATAATACATGCGGCGGAAGCTGAAGCGTTGCCCGCGGAAAGCGGGCGCCTTGCGTTTTTGTTCTTAAGCCGCTTCTATTTTAGAGGCGGCTCTTTGTTTTTGAGACACACGAACGTCTTTTAAATAATAGACACCTATAAATGCTCCAACAAGGAAGTAACCTATAGCAAAGTCTGGAGCTTGTGCAATACCAATGGAAGGTGCGTGCATGAGCCCCAAAAAGCTAAACAAAGAAGCGACGAAGGAGAACATTGCTGCTTTTTTAAAATTATGATCAATGATAAAAACGGTTATTGCACCGAGTAGGATGCCGGTAAACATTGCCCCTTCACCTAAAGGAACAATGCCTGTAGAAAGTTCTTGTAAGACTGACCCAGCTTCATCATTGTTGAAGTTTGTCATCAAATAATTTGCAAAGTAAGGAAGCATGGCGATCGCAACAGCAGGGTAGTATTTTTGTTCATTTGAGCCAAAAGCAGAAGACACCATGGAAATACCAACAAAGACAAGGATTGGTGCTACTACAGCTATCGGAATAATTGCTGACAGTGCGGCAATTATTCCAAAAGAGGCTGCAATAAGAAAAACAGCAGCATTGAGGATGCTGTATCCACGACCGGCGCCCATCCATTTTGAACCGACAGTGGCAATGTAAACAGTGGTAGGGAACATGCCGCCAAATAAGGAGCCGAGCATCGTTCCAACGCCATCTACCGCTTGACATTCACGAACGTCATATGAATCCCCTTCAGCCGCCATCGCTTCAACGTTGTTCATCGTTTCAATCGCATTATAAATCGTAATTGGTAATAAGACCGCTAATAAGGCAATCATGCTCCCGAACAAAAATCCGAACCCTTCAAATACAGCGAGAGAAGGAAGGATCGGGTAAAAGCCCAAGTTCGCCAAACCGTCATGAACTGTTCCCCATTCAGCATAACCAAGAGTAAATGCCAAGCCTGTCCCGATGATGATTGCAAATAAAGAGGCAGGGATCTTGAAGGGAAGACTTACTTTGCCGACAATACCTAAAAGAATAACGGCTAAAACAAATAAACCAACAACAGGCATTTCTAATGTCTTAAACAACATTTCGCCGGCGATGAAGGTAAGAGCGACACCAGCTAGTGCACCGAGCATGGCAGCTCGGGGAAGGTTACGTTGAATCCATTTGCCAGTAAAGCTTGCTAAAATCTCGACCAAACCACTAATAAAACAAGCGGCCAGCGCGATTTTCCAAGCGAGCTCCGGGTCTCCTGTTAAGGTATTAGCCGGTAAAAGGACACCAAATAAGAATACAAACATTACAGGTGTACTAATCCCGTAGGAAAGGGCAGTTACATTTGTACGCTGTTCTTTTTGCGCTAGGCGATTGGCCATATATGCATAGTAGAGATTACCGAAAATGACTGCCACAGCAGCTCCGGGGATGACTTTGCCAAAAACGATACTGCTTGGAAAACCCATTCCGAGCAAGGTTACGGCAATGATGACGAAATTGGCAAGGTTATTTTGAAAAAGAGCAAAGAAAGCATCAGTATCTTCCTTCTTAAACCAAGGATAACGAACGGTCGTCTGACTCATGGTGTGCATCCCCCTTATGAATGGACTTTTAGTGGTTTTGTTTCTTCGATGAATTCAATGCCTTCTTTTTTTAAAGAAGCAATTCGAGCTAATGAGTCGACACGGTAACCCGCATCCGTTAGTAATGAACGACCAGGTTGAAACGATTTTTCAATAACGATTCCGATACCGGCTACGTGAGCACCTGCTTGTTCTACAATGGAAGCTAAGCCTAAGGCAGCTTGCCCGTTTGCTAGAAAGTCATCGATAATAAGAACCCGATCATATGGACTTAGTCGCTCTTTGGACACAGAAATCTGTTGATGTTTTTGTTTCGTAAATGAATAAATGTCAGTAGTGTAGAGCTGATCAAGCATAGTAAGTGACTTTTTTTTACGTGCGAAAACAAGTTCACAGTCTAAGGCAAGAGCGGTAGTTAATGAAGGTGCGATGCCAGAAGACTCGATTGTTAAAATTTTTGTAATACCTTCATTTTGAAAGCGGGCTTTAAAATCCTCTCCAATGGCTACCATCAATGATGGGTCAATCCCGTGATTCAGAAAAGCATCGACTTTTAGTACGCCGTCAGATAAGACAACTCCTCTTTTAGTAATCATATCTTGTAATTCTCTCATGTTGTGTTCCCTCCTGTAATGGTTACTTGCGTGACAGCTTTCAACTCAAACTTTACGGAAAGCAAACGAAAAAGCCTCGATGCGGCTGTTACTTGCTGACTGCAAGTGAAGGCGCACCGAGGCTTAAATCACCGGTTAATGAATACAAAAATTAGACACATACCCCCCGTGAAAAAAGGGTATAGTAAGGTAGTCTAATCAGTATAGAAGGCCGTCACTCGTAGTCAAACAATTTACGGTCGTTCGGTAGAAACTTGTGAGCCATATTCTCACGATTATACGAGTTATTTATTTTTTGAAAGAATGTCCTGATTATATCACAGATTTTTGAAGAAACAAACCTTTTTTCCGAACTAGACATTGAATATATGTATTATTGTTCGGGATTTAGCTCACTATTGGTGGAACGAACAAAGCAAAAAAATTTACAATGCGGGAGGATTCGGTTAAACTATATCATTGCAGTGGAGCATGTACATACAAATGCTAAAAGTAGAGAAAGGTGATTGAAAATGTTAAAGAAATTATTTGGATTAGATAAGAAGGAACAAAAGCAAGAAAAGCCAGAGGTACAAATGCCAGAAGCAGACGGGAAGGACGTATTGGTTTCACCTATTACTGGTAAAGCTGTTCCTTTGTCAGAAGTACCTGATCCGACATTTGCTGAAAAAATGATGGGGGATGGCTTAGCGATTCAACCAGATGAAGGAACGGTCGTCGCTCCTGTTCACGGTGAAGTTGTTCAATTGTTCCCTACAAAACATGCTGTTGGACTGAAAACAGTTAACGGAGTAGAAATATTAATTCATATCGGGATAGAAACGGTTAATATGCAAGGGGAAGGCTTCGAAGCGTTTGTAAAAGAAGGTGACAAAGTTGCGGCTGGAGACAAGTTGATTACTTTTGACATGGATTTAATCAATGAAAAAGCAGAAAGCACGATCACACCGGTTATTATTACAAACGGTGATGTAGTCAATGAGCTGCAAAAAGAAGAGAACAAAGATGTCACAAAAGGTGATACGACCATTATAACGATTACGACAAAGTAGCAAAAAAGCACCCTGATGCTGGGTGCTTTTTTTATTACTTGGCTCTTTGAAAACTCTGCTATTAGAAGCTAGGGTATACGTAAGGTGAATCAGGTTCCTCTACTTCTGTAAGTTCGGCATTATGTATCACAGGGAGACGCTGGCCGTTATATTTATCAGCATCAATCGTTCCGTATGCGTGAAACCAACTATCATCTTCAATTTGCGCTGCCTCATTAGAATCGATTAACGTGCCATATACGCCAGCGTCTGCTGCACAGCAAGTCATTGAAAAACGTGCAGCCACAAGCTGATGGTCATCGAAATCCGGTTCCCGGTAAGCAAATCCGATGATTTCAATTTCTTTACCAACAAATGTATCTAAATGAATATCCATAACCGTCATAATGTCGAGATAATTTTCCTCAGTAACTGTAATGACATCCTCGTGTTCTAATTTTTTCGCTAGTTCAACAAAATATTGATCAAAAGCATCTTGATCGTAAATGTCTTCAACGGTGTAATGTTCATCTACATCTTCTGGTTCACCTTTTTGCTGCCCAGAAATTTCTTTTTCTAAATTTTCCATATAACCTTCGGGGTCTTCGAGATAAGCATCAGCCAAGGATCCTTCATTTTCATTAATTTCAGCTGAATCATCAACCTCATCTGCAGTCTCAGAGTTTTCTGGAGTAGATACGGCCTGAGCCTGACCTCCGCCGTACATGATTCCCCGGTTAGCTGCCATCTCCCCGTCTAAGGCGCGATCGGGTAAAATGAAACCAAGTAAAATGGGAAGGGAAAACACGCTATAAATAGCTAGTTTTACCAATGGTGGTCCTGGTATTTTATGATCATGTCCGCAGCCACATGCTTCTCCATGTTCATGATCGTCATTTTTCGTACTTCTAAAAATTTGCACAATACCTAGAATAAAAAAAGTAGCCAGAGCAAAGTAAACAAACGGCATCATCTTTGGTGCGATGTAATAAATGATGTTCCCGCTTAATATAAGCCATAAAATGAGTAAAGCAAAACCTATTAAAATAATACTTTGTATATATGCATGAAATGATGAATCATACTGCCTCAATATGAACCCCTCCTGTTTTATATCCTAAAACCATTGATACCAATTTGGCAGTACCCATTGATTGAGTGTGACAATAGCAATAAAGACAACAATGGTGACAATAACCATAAAAGCAATGACAAACTTTGACCGGAAGTAAGCAAAAAGCATGAATGTATTTTTAAGATCCAACATAGGTCCGTAAACGAGAAAGGCAATTAATGAACCGATGGTAAAGTCCCGACCAAAGGAAGCGGCTACAAATGCATCTGCTTCAGAACATAGCGATAAAAGGTAAGCAAATCCCATCATTACGAGGGAAGAAGAATAATCATTTTGGCCGATCGTTTGGAGAACATTCCTGTCTAGAAATGTTTGGAATAACGCAGCAACGAAGGCACCGAGTATTAAATATTTCCCCATAAGAAAAAACTCATCTACAGCATGATAAATAGTTTCTTTTATTCTTCCACCAATGGTTGGTTTCCCAGAATGAACACCATGTATGTGAACGTGAGCATCCGGAGTTTTTTTCGATCGTAACTGATAGCTGTTTTTAAACATAAAGTATAATACAGCGCCTATGACGATTGAAAGGATAAAAGCAAGGGACATTCTTGATACAAGGACGGGATGTGTCCAATCAGAACCAAAGGCAAAGAATGTTGATGCAAAAACAATAGGGTTTAAAATTGGGGCAGCAACTAAAAAGACGACGCCTACATGAAGCGGCATGCCTTTTTTTACAAGTCTTGCTACGACGGGAACAATGGCACATTCACAAAGAGGAAATATCGCCCCAAGAATAGCTGCCGGAAATAAAGCTCCTAGGGCATTTTTAGGCAAGTAACGTTGAATCGTTTCTTCTGTAATATAAATCTGAATAAGAGCGGATACAAAGACCCCGAGCAGAATAAAGGGAATAGCTTCAATCACAATACTTAAAAAGATGGTATTTACATTCACCCATGCACCGGGTAAATCTTGAATGTACTGGGCGTCGCTTAGACGGTCACTAAATAAGAAGAGGAAAAGAAATAAAAATAGTAGTCCAATTCCAATTAAATCTTTTCCCCAGGATCGAACTTGTTGTGGTTTCATATAGGTGATCTCCCGTTATCTAGAGCTGACTCTAGTAATGATAGTGAAAAAAAGTTTGTTAACTGAAAATATTCTATCAAAGCTAATAAGAGAGATAAATGCGTCCTTTTGTATTTTAACAGAAATGAAATATTACTAATGATAGCTTAAGAAAAAAAGAAATGCTCTTTTATAAGAGGTTGTTACTATTTGTTTTTTGAGAGTTGATCGTGGAGGACAAAATCATTTGTCCGTAATATCATTTGAATTAAAAAAAAAGAGTCAAAAAGCAACGAACGTTACAAAACAGCAAAAAGAAAAGCCTCAATACACTCGAGGCTTTTCAAACGTTTTGTTTTTTATTATTCTAGATGCTGCTGAATAAGTAGCATACGCCTACATGGCAAGAGGATATGCTCTTGCTCATGGAAAGGATCTGCAAGGAAATAACTCTTCTTTTGCTAAAAGCCTTGCACTTGATTTTGAGAGAGCCAAGGGTGCTGCTGCAATGGCGGAGACTCCCTCAGGAAAAGCAACAATGGTCTTTTTGCGACGAGGAACCGCAGGAGCAGCAGAAGAAGCCTCCGCAGTGAGCACGCCTTTCGCGAATGAGGAGGCTGAAGCGTGCCTGCGGAAAGCGAAGCCATGGAAGCGGCACCCTTTGTATTTGAGTTCTAGAGTTATTCAGCAATCCCTATTCTAAGTCCATTACTGTTGTTGGGTCTAAGAAAGCAAATACGAGAATCGCCACAACGAAACAATAAATTGCAAAGTAAATGAGCTTACTACGTTTAATAAATTCTATAAGCCAAACGATCCCAATCCATGAGAAGAAGAACGTGACAATAAAGGAAAGAATAAGCGGGAGCGCTCCGATTTGACTTACTAAATCACCTGACAGCTCATCAAGAGCTAAAACACTAGAGCCGAGGATAACGGGTATTGCTAACAAAAAGGAATAACGGACTGCGGTATCTCGGTTAAGTCCTAATAATAGAGAGACGACAAGAGTTGAGCCCGAGCGTGAAATTCCAGGGATGACAGCTAATGTTTGCCCGAGTCCAACGACAATTGAATCTAAAAACGTCATGTCTTTTTCCGTACGATTTCCATATTTGTGAAAACGTTCAATGAAAATCAAAGCAAGACCGGTAACCGTTAATGCAGCGGCAATGAATGGGGGAGTTTTTATTGAATCGGCAATAAAGTCAGATAACAACATGCCAAGAACCCCGGTTATGACCGTGGCAACGATTAAAAAAATGCCAAAATAAAATGAAACGCGATTTTCTGATGTTCGGTTCGTAATAAAACCAAAAAAACCTTTAATGATGTGCCATAGATCTTTCCAAAAATAAAGGATGACAGCGAGAACGGATGCGATATGTAAATAAATTTCAAATGCTAGACCCGGAAACGCATACCCAAAAGCAAGTTGTGTAATGACAATATGAGCGGTACTTGATACGGGTAGAAATTCTGTAAGCCCTTGAATAATCCCGAAAACAATTGCTTCGATTATGGACATTTTCTTCTTCCTTTCAATCTCAATTTACAAATACTGTTCACTATTCTATCAAATTAAACGTTGTGAAGAAATCTTTTTCTAGGAAGGGATCAATAGTTTAAGATTTAAGATTTGTATAACAGGATCGGAAGCGCAAACCCTACCTTGTAGAGGATCACTTGAAGAGCAAGAAATAATGAATTTTTTGTGAAAGACACCGTTCAGATTTTGTTTTTCCGGAAAAATCTTTATACTAATAGTAGTAAGTAAAGGAGGATCAAAAAATGAAAGGCAAGCATCTTTCCAGTGTATTGATTTTAATTGCAGCCTTGGGTGTAGCAGTATTCGTCGTGCAAGACCATCGTTCGGATAGCTCTGCTAATGACCCTTTAGATACGTATTTAGAAAAAGAAGGTATTGAACGAGTGAATGAGGGCGAGGAACCTAACCTAGATGCCATTCATCAATATGAAGAAACGGATGAAGTAGGAGTTCGCCCTGGAACGATGCTCAAGGATCTCGTACTTCCTGTTTGGAAAGATGAAAGTGAAATGAGCATATCCGATTTCCAAGGTGACTTTCTCATTCTTAATATGTGGGCAACTTGGTGCCCGCCATGCCGAGATGAAATGCCGGACCTTGTTCAATTCCATGAAGATTATCAAGAAGAGGGAGTGCAAGTGGCAGGGATTAATATGACCACACAAGAGCGGAGTGAGGAAGAAATCGGCCGATTTATTGAGGAATTTGATATTCCATTCCCTACGATGATGGACCCTGATGGCGAAGTCGCAGTAAATTACCAAGTGATTGCGATGCCAACTACATTTATTCTCGATCCAGATGGCAGAGTTGTAGTGAGGCGGCAAGGTTACATTAATTATGAAATGCTAGAAGAATACGTGGAAGAAGCAAAAAAACGGTACGAAGAAGCCGGAGAATAGAAAGGATAGAAAGGATACAAAACCTAGCTTGGGAAAATCACCAAGCTAGGTTTTTCTTAACGATGCTTTTTATATTGGGTTGTTTTTGTGATTGTTTGCAGTTGCTCGATGTCTTCTGCTGTAAGAGGTGGTTGTAAAATTGCTTTTATGTTTTGTTCGAGTTGTTCTATGCTGCTTGCACCAGGCACAGTACAAGCAACAGCGGGTTGAGTTAAGACATACCTCAGTGCTACTTCGTTTAATGCCATTTCCTTTTCGGTTGCTACAGTGTGAATGTCCTCGATCGTTTTAGTAAGTTCTTTTTTGTTGTAATTTAAATACCCTTTTTCATTCACTTTTCGTGTATAGCCTTCTGCTAGCAAGCCTTTGGCAACAGGTCCTCTTGCAATAACGGAAATTCGGTTTCGTTCAAGAAGGGGAAGGTACTCTTCGGGACGTCTGTCTAGTAGACTGTACTGCATCATTACGCTAACAATGTTTGAGCGTTCGACATACTCTTGAATAACGTTGGGGCGAATGGATGATATCCCATAATAGCGGATGAGCCCCTCTTTAACCAGTTCTTCAAAAGCTTCAATTGTTTCATCGATCGGGTCGTCAATTGTTCCTCCGTGAAGCTGGTATAAATCGAGATAATCCGTACCAAGTCGTTGCAAACTTTTTTTGACTGCTTCTTTCATATGAGCCTTACTCGGGTTCCATTGCCAGCCGTCAATTCCTTCGCCCCATTCATTCCCGCCTTTCGATGCAATAATAACGTCTTGGCGTTTTCGTTTGAGCGCTTTTCCGACTGATACTTCGTTCATACCAAAATTATAAAGGTCGGCGGTATCGAAATAGTTGATACCCTTATCAATCGCTTCGTGCAATATGTATTCATTTTCGTCCTGACGTTCCGATAATGACATACAACCGTATCCTATTTCACTTACATATAGATCAGAAGAACCAAGCTGGTTTTTTTTCACGTATCATCACTCCTTATACTTCATCGTACAAGAAGGCTTTCCAAGATTCAAATATGTGGGTATGAAGGTCGGGCGATGAGAATAAGTTGGAAAAGAAGGAGGGATGAGAGTGATTTTACTAAAGACAGTCTGTGTGGAGGAGATCGTCGAAGAAACCGAAGATATCCAAATATTAAAAACAGATGGAACGAAGGAAGTGATTCTGTTTTTAGCCTTTTTCCCACCTGTTAAAAGAGGGGACTTGGTCAAAATTAATTGTACGGCTACTCAGCTAAAGCTAGGTACGGGAGGGTATGATTTTGTTGTGAATGTAGAATCCTCTCATCAGTCATGCTCTGGTAATAAACAGGGGCACATTATAAAAGGACGTTATTTGCCGATACAACACAGCATGCTTACAATTGAATCTCCAGAACAAAACCGAAGAGACTTCCTACAAAAGAGACTCGATTTACGAGAAAAATCCGTACTTCTTTGTGAACTCCATAGTATGCTCCCTGCCCTTTGGGAGTTGTATAAAAGCCGGCGCAGAAATGGAAAGCTAGTAGCCATTATTGATGATTCGGCGGCTTTGGCTTTACCTGTGAGTCGGCATCTTCAAAGGTTACATCAATTCGATGATTTTATCTCGATTTCAATCGGTCAAGCATTTGGCGGAAAGGTAGAAGCAATCAATCTCATCACGGCCTTGCAATATGCAAAGGAAAAATATCCAGAAGCATTATTTGTTGTTACAGTAGGTCCCGGCGTTGTTGGCTCAGGTACTCGTTACGGGTTTAGCGGAGTTAGCCAAGCCGAATGGGCTAATATTATCGGTAAGTTTAATGGTGTGCCGGTATGGGTTCCGCGCTTGTCGGGAGGGGATACACGCCAACGTCACTTCGGGTTGTCCCATCATACGAAAACAGCGCTTACCGAATTAACGTACGCATATAGTATTCTTCCTATGCCGCAAGGACCGCTGTCCGACTCTTCTATTAAAAATGTCACAGAAGACTTTTCGTGTTACGAGCACATTCATTTGACATTAGTTTCAGAGGATGAAATCCTACCTTGGCTTCAAGAAGTCTTTTCCGACAGCCCAGCAATTCGTTCAATGGGCAGAGGTTTTGATGAGGATCGATTGTTTTTTATCGGTGTGGGAACGGCACTACATTGGATGATGAACGTGATTTAGTCGGAGGCATCAATTCAGAATTATTTCCGACCCATTGCTGAACTGTTTGATTTTGTGAAGATAATCGCTTTAAATAAGCTTGCACTTGCCAAACCTTTCCTGCAACAACAAACCCGTTTTCTTTTAAATAAACATGCATGCTAGCCCTCTCCTTTTATTTTATAGGTAAGTGAAATAAACGATAGAGTCTGATATGCTTTAGATTATGAATCCCCCTTGAAAAACAGAACAGAAAAGAAGGAGTGATTTCAATGGGTTACCAGTTAGTTGAAAAAACATTATCAAAAGAAAATATTTTTAAAGGTCGAATTATCGATGTGAACCTTCATGACGTAGTATTGCCAAATGGTAAAAAAAGCAAACGGGAAGTCGTCAATCACCCAGGTGCTGTTGCTGTACTGGCAGTAACAGATGACGAGAAACTTGTGCTTGTGAAACAGTTCCGAAAGCCACTTGATAAGGTTATTGCTGAAATCCCAGCAGGAAAGCTTGAAAAAGGGGAAGAGCCAAAGGCTTGTGCACTGAGAGAATTGGAAGAAGAAACAGGTTATTGTGCGGATCATATAGAAGAGATTATGTCATTTTACACTTCACCGGGGTTTGCAGATGAAATCATTTATCTTTATTTAGCGAAAGGATTAAAAGATGGAAAGAAGCAAACGGATGAAGATGAATTCGTGGAATTAATGGAAGTTTCATTTTCTGAGGCTATGAATTTAATCAAAGCGAATATCATTCATGATGCAAAAACAATTTGTGCTATCCAGCACTGGTTATTGAACAATAAATAATCTATTTACATATATGAACAAACCAATGCCCCTCCCTAATTCTATGTTTTTGTCATAGAGCTACTCGTAGTTTCATAGAGTGAGATTAAAGAGTCTTTAAAGAAGTTTATCAACTATTTTATCTCCTGTATGAAAGACGCAATAAAAGGGCGAGACATCAATTAAAGGGGCGAACTGTGGATGAGACGAATGAGCGGCGGATTAAAAAGAATGATCGTAATGCATTTTGAAGAAAACCGATCCATCTACGTTTTTTCAATTGTGCTACTCATGATGGGGGTCATTTTCGGTGCCATCATTGTGAACAGTTTAAATATATCGCAGAAAAACGATCTCTATACGTACTTAATGCAATTTTTTGGACAGGTGGAAAAGGGAGAAGTAGCGTCTTCTACCGCCATGTTTACACAAAGCTTTGCTCATCACGGGAAGTATTTAGGTCTTATGTGGCTTTTAGGTTTGTCTATTGTCGGGCTCCCAATTATACTCATTCTTCTATTTTTAAAAGGTTTAGTAGTCGGCTTTACAGTTGGGTTTTTAGTAAGTCAAATGGGGCTGGATGGCTTCTTGCTTGCTTTTGCTGCAATCTTTCCACAAAACTTAGTTCTCGTGCCTGTCTTTATCGTTGTAGCCACCGTTTCAATTTCGTTTTCCTTAAAGATTTGTAAACAGATTGTTAGAAAGGGCTATGAACCGATTTTTCAGCATTTTACAGCCTATTCATTGTTCTTGTTATTTACAGGGGCATTTATAACCTTGGTTTCCGTTTATGAGGCCTACGCTTCTCCTATTTTATTAAGGTCACTCGTGCAATGGTTAGCATAGGTTAATTAAAATTGTTATTAAATGATAATAGATATTCTCTTGTCTTTGGAACAATTCTTATTTGACACCCTTTTTTGCCCGGGAGTATAATAGAAAAAGGAAACGGCAATTTGGAGGGGTGTTAAATATGGAGCAACGTATTGAACGAATAAAAAAACAATTGCACTCCCAAAGTTATAAATTAACACCACAACGAGAAGCGACGGTAAGAGTTCTATTAGAGCACGAAGAGGACCATTTGAGTGCTGAAGATGTCTATATGCTCGTCAAAGAAAAGTCCCCTGAAATTGGTCTTGCTACAGTTTACCGTACACTGGAGCTCCTTACTGAATTAAAAGTTGTCGACAAAATTAACTTTGGTGACGGTGTTTCCCGCTATGATCTTCGGAAAGAGGGTGCTACTCACTTTCACCATCATTTAGTCTGTATTGAATGCGGAGCTGTTGATGAAATTCAAGAGGACCTTTTAGGAGAAGTGGAAAAGATCGTGGAACGTCGTTGGAATTTTATGATTAAAGACCATCGATTAACGTTTCACGGAATATGTCACCGCTGCAATGATAAAGAAAAAAGTGAAGACTAGAAGAGGTCGAATTAATAGGACAATATTTATAATAATTAATGAGCTCGAGGGTACCTCGAAAGGTCAACAATCCGGCCTTTTGAGGTACCCTTATTAATTAGAGGACGGCTGTTTAGGGTTTTTACGGTTTTCTAGTATAAAATTAGGTTTCTCCGGCATATTCTTTAATAAGATGTTCAAAAATTCCGTGATTATTCTCCTTTTTGTACAAGCACTAATAGGATGTTTATCAATACTCCTTTTCTAGTAAATTTACAAAAAGATAATGTATTAAGGGTGTGATCCAATTGAAATATGTCCGGTCATTATGTGAGACAGTTTGTGTTTTTGTCTTATTTATGGGGTGCACGCTTCTTTTCTATTATGGTATTCTATGGGTGAGTGATGAGTACGAGCGCTATCACCGCTATGATGAACCACAGGGAAAAGCAGTCAAAGTCATTCAACCGATTCATGAGGAAAGGGCTGTTACTACAATAGTAGAGAGATTGCGGCATTTTTATTTGCATGGTGAGTAAAGAGGGGGGATTTGGGTGGACAAAGCACTAGAAGATTACCTTCATTATTTAGTTGTGGAAAAAGGGCTTTCTTCAAACACGACACAAGCCTATCGGCGAGATTTATCGCAGTATCTACACTATATGAAGCAGGTTGAACAAATTGATTCGTTAAATGATGTTCACCGCTCCAATATCGTCTCATTTTTATTTCATTTAAAAGAAAGCGACAGAGCGGCCACTACAATATCAAGAAATATCTCTTCTATTAGGTCTTTTCATCAGTTCTTGATAAGAGAAGGGCGGTCAACGCAAGATCCTAGCGTACATATCGATATACCTAAAGCGGAGAAGCGTTTACCGAAAGTGTTATCACCAGCTGAAGTGGAGGCACTGCTAGAAGCTCCGGATCGATCAAACCTGTTAGGAATTCGGAATAAGGCCATGCTTGAAATGCTCTATGCAACGGGATTGCGAGTAACCGAATTATGTACGATGAACCTTGCAGACCTTCATTTGCAAATGGGGTTTGTTAACTGTGTAGGAAAAGGTAATAAAGAACGGATTATACCTCTAGGCAGGGAAGCTACATCAGCTTTAAAAGCTTATTTGCGATATAGCAGACCACAGCTTTTAAAAAAACAGCGACATGATGTGCTCTTCGTTAATCATCATGGTAGACAAATGTCAAGACAAGGCTTTTGGAAAGTGCTCAAACAAATGACAAAAGACGCAAGGATTGAAAAGGAACTTACTCCTCATACACTCAGGCATTCATTTGCTACACATTTGTTAGAGAATGGTGCTGATTTACGAGCGGTTCAAGAGATGCTCGGTCACGCCGATATTTCTACAACACAAATTTACACTCAGGTATCAAAAACGAGACTAAAGGATGTTTACGCGAACTTCCATCCACGGGCGTAGTGTACTGTGGTATGGAAGGGACAATGGAGATGTCTGACTTCTGACGACGTAAGTTACCGCGATATATTCGTTTTTTCTAGGGTATAGTAAGTTGAGACAACATTGGACGGTACTAAGGAGGACTTTTTATGCAAGGAAAGCGCTTTAATCGTATTTTTTTAATTGTAATGGACTCAGTAGGGATTGGTGAAGCTCCTGATGCTGCTGCATTTAATGATGAAGGGGCTGATACAATAGGACACATTGCTGAAAAAATGAACGGGCTGAAAATGCCGAATATGGCGGCGTTAGGGCTAGCGAATATTCGCGAAATTGAAGGAGTTGACAAAGCAGACAAACCCTCAGCGCACTACGGAAGGATGGCTGAGGCGTCTAATGGAAAAGACACGATGACAGGTCATTGGGAGATTATGGGCTTACATATAGAACAGCCGTTTCGAACGTTTCCTGATGGGTTCCCAAACGAGCTTGTTAATGAGCTTGAGAAAAAGACAGGTCGGAAAGTTGTCGGCAATAAACCAGCATCAGGAACGGGGATTCTAGATGAACTTGGCGAACATCACGTCAATACAGGTGATTTAATTGTCTATACGTCTGCTGATTCTGTGTTGCAGATTGCAGCTCACGAAGAGGTTGTACCAGTAGAAGAGCTTTATTGGATTTGTAAAATTGCACGCGAACTAACCCTTGATGAAAAATACATGGTGGGACGCATTATTGCGCGACCATTTATCGGATCTCCAGGGCAATGGGAACGCACGTCAAATCGCCATGACTACGCATTAAAGCCTTTCGGAAGAACGGTGATGAACGAATTAAAAGATAGTGGCTATGATTCCATCGCGATTGGAAAAATCTCCGACATTTACGATGGAGAAGGGATAACAAAGAGCTTGCGAACGACTTCCAATATGGATGGGATGGATAAGCTTGTTCAGACATTAGAGAAAGAATTTACTGGAATCAGTTTTTTAAACCTAGTGGATTTTGACGCTAAATTTGGTCATAGAAGAGATCCGATTGGATATGGAAAAGCATTAGAAGAATATGATTCCCGTTTACCAGAAGTACTCAATTTGCTTAAGGGTGACGACCTTCTTATTATTACAGCCGATCATGGAAACGATCCTATTCATCATGGAACAGACCATACGCGTGAGTATGTACCTCTTATTGCTTATAACAAGAAATTTGCTAGCGGTAACCAATTAACCGAAAAATCAACCTTTGCTGATATTGGTGCCACAATTGCAGATAACTTTGGTGTAAAAATGCCTGCACATGGAAACAGCTTTTTAAGCGAACTGAAATAAAAACCTTGTAAGTGTGGCGTGTTCAATAAATAGAGTAGAGAAGGTTGAAGTGGCGCAGCTTAGAGTAAAGAGCTGATCGCTTCGGAAATAAAATACCGCAAGGTCGAAGTGTCAGGCGATAATATTTCCGGACATTTTAAAAAATCATCTAAACAACTTCTAGAAAGGATTGTTAAATACTATGTCAAACATGATTAACGAAGCTAAAACGTATATTGAATCGAAGTTATCAACTCAGCCCGCAATTGGTCTTATTTTAGGTTCTGGTCTCGGTATACTAGCCGATGAAATTGATGAAGCTACCGTCATTCCTTACGGGGAGATTCCCGGTTTCCCAACATCAACCGTCGCAGGTCACAAAGGGCAGTTAGTAATTGGGATGCTAGAGGGAAAGCAAGTCGTAGCAATGCAAGGTCGTTTTCATTTTTATGAAGGTTATGATATGGAACTCGTGACACTCCCTGTTCGTGTGATGAAAGCCATTGGAGTTCAAGAGCTTATTGTTACTAATGCTGCTGGTGGAGTAAACGATACCTTTTCAGCAGGAGACTTGATGCTCATTAAGGATCATATTAATAATTTTGGGACAAACCCGTTAATTGGTCCTAATTTAGAAGAGATGGGAACGCGGTTTCCGGATATGAGTGAAGCGTATAGCAAAAAACATCAAACCTTGGCTCAGAGCATTGCAGATAAACTCGGTATTTCATTGCAAACAGGGGTTTATGTTGGAAACACAGGACCTTCCTATGAAACCCCAGCCGAAGTTAGAATGCTTCGAATTCTCGGTGGAGATGCAGTAGGGATGTCCACAGTGCCAGAGGTGATTGTTGCCAAACATTGTGAAATGAACGTCTTAGGCCTTTCGTGTATATCAAATATGGCTGCAGGTATCTTGGATCAGCCTCTACATCATGATGAAGTCATTGAAACGACGGAAAAAGTGAAGGCTGACTTCTTGGAGCTAGTAAAAGGTATCGTCAAAGAAATGTAATATAGAGTAAAGGAGGTTGCCACGAATGAGAATGGTTGATTTGATTGAAAAAAAACGAAATGGTACAGCATTAAATAAAGAAGAAATGCGCTTTATTATCGAAGGGTATACAAATAATGAGATTCCTGATTATCAAATGAGTGCATGGGCGATGGCTGTTTACTTCCAAGGTATGAAAGATGAAGAAAGTGCGGCGCTGACGAATGCCATCGTGCATTCTGGAGAGACGATTGACCTTGCTGACATCCAAGGAACAAAGGTGGATAAACATAGTACAGGTGGAGTAGGGGACACAACAACGCTCGTTTTAGCTCCTCTCGTAGCAAGTGTTGGTGTTCCGGTTGCTAAAATGAGCGGTCGCGGGTTAGGTCATACAGGGGGAACGATCGATAAACTTGAGTCCATTCCCGGGTTTAGTGTCGAGATTACCAATGATACGTTTATCGAGCTAGTAAACCGGAATAAACTCGCGGTTATCGGACAAACGGCTAACTTAACACCTGCTGACAAAAAACTGTACTCTCTCCGTGATGTAACGGCTACGGTCAACTCTATTCCTCTTATTGCTAGCTCGATCATGAGTAAAAAACTTGCTTCTGGAGCAGACGCGATAGTTTTAGATGTGAAAACAGGATCTGGTGCATTTATGAAAGAATTATCAGAAGCAAAGCAATTGGCTGAAGTGATGGTGAAAATCGGAAATGACTTAGGGAGAAAAACTTCTGCGGTTATTTCCGATATGAGTCAGCCTTTAGGATATGCAATCGGCAATGCTTTGGAAGTAAAAGAAGCTATAGATACTTTAAAAGGAAAAGGACCAAGTGACTTAACAGAACTATGCTTGACTCTGGGCAGCCATATGGTCGTATTAGCTGGCAAAGCGAAAGATCATGATGAAGCAAAAGTGTTATTAACCCGCGCTATTGAAGATGGGAGTGCGCTTGAGAAATTAAGAGTGTTTGCAGAATCTCAAAACGGTGATGCTTCTGTCATTGAAGACCCTGACAAGCTGCCAAAAGCGGCTTACACCTATGAAGTGCAAGCTGATACCGATGGCTTTGTATCAGGTATTGTAGCGGACAAAATCGGAACGGCTGCAATGATTCTAGGAGCTGGAAGAGCGACAAAGTCCTCGGAAATTGATCTTGCAGTTGGTCTTGTCCTTCATAAAAAAATGGGTGATCGTGTTAGAAAAGGTGACACGCTAGTTACGGTTCACAGTAATCAAAAAGAAGTAGATGACTGCAAAGCAAGAATTCTCGAATCATATAAAATAGCAGAAGAGGAAGTGAGCGCCCCGCCGCTCATTTATGATGTAGTTGAAAAATAATCAGCGACCCTATTGCGCGAATAAGCGTAATAGGGTTTTTTGTGTGCGCCAGGCATATTCTCTAGGGTTCGAGTCCCGAATCGTGAAGGCAGTAGTAGCGGTTAGCTTAAGACAAGGGTGAGAGGTCGGGGGTTAGTCACCCCCTCCTACTCGATTTTATATTTGCTTAGGTTGTGGATACCTTTTTAGTAATTGGAGTAACATCTTGCTCTAGCGACAAGCATTACTTTCGTGGAAAAGCTAAGAGGTCAATTTAGCCCATCAGAAGAAGCCAGAAATCAGCTTCAATCTGCGGTCGAAAATGCTTGCATTTTCTGTATAAAACCATTTTTTGATGAAGTACAAGGTCAAGCATTCGCTCACCAACGATCAAAAACCTATTAGCAAAAACCTAATTGACCGGTGTTACTTTTTGAGTAAGAATCATAATTTTTCTGTTGTCGAAACTATCAAACGTATAAACCATTTTTACTAGGGCAGAATGGTAAAGAAAAAGACCTAGGAGGGTTCTGTGTAATGAAGTTGTTATCTCGCTTTTCAATTATTCTGATTGTTGCCGTCATGTTTAGTGGGGTTGTACCTACAAAGACGTTTGGGGAGGAAGGTGGCGTTAAACTTGCGGATGATTCTAGTTCGGCGATCTTAATCGAGAGAGATACCGGTGAAATCCTATTTGAAAAGAACAGCAATGAACAATTACCGCCAGCAAGTATGACGAAGATTATGACGATGCTATTAATAATGGAATCGCTTGAAAATGGGAAAATTTCATTGGATGAACAAGTGCGTACAAGTGAGCGTGCAGCTTCGATGGGCGGCTCACAAATTTTCCTTGAGCCTGGAGAAGAGATGAGCGTTGAGGAAATGCTCAAAGGTATTGCTATTGCCTCAGGGAACGATGCTTCTGTAGCTATGGCTGAACATTTAGCGGGGTCTGAAGAAGAGTTTGTCAATATGATGAACGATAAAGCAAAAGAGCTAGGGTTGCAAGATACAAACTTTGTAAATTCAAACGGATTACCTGCGGAGAATCATTATACAACGGCAAACGACTTAGCGATGATGTCTAAAGAGTTGTTAAAATATGAATCGATTACAGATTTTACGAGCATGTATGAAGATTATTTACGAGCGGACTCAGATAACAAATTTTGGCTGGTGAATACAAATAAGCTAGTAAAGTTTTATCCAGGTGTGGATGGGTTGAAAACAGGTTATACTCGTGAAGCAAAATATTGTTTAACGGCAACTGCAAATAAAAAAGATATGCGTGTAATCGCAGTTGTCATGGGGGCATCCACTCCGAAAGATCGAAACCGACAAATTACTGAAATGCTTGACTATGCCTACAGTCAGTATCAACTTCACAAACAACATGATCGAGGCACTGTCATCGGTCAGGTGAAAGTAAGTAAAGGAGCAAAAAATAAAGTCGATGCTGTTACAGCAGAAAATGTTTCCATGCTTACAAAAAAAGGTGAATCACTTGATGAACTGACTGAGGAAATCAACTGGAAAAAAGACATTAAAGCTCCGTTAAACCAAGGTGATGCAGTAGGGACCTTAACGGTTAAGGTGGATCAAAAGATTTTATCTGAAATTCCTTTAGTTGTTTCAGAAGATGTGGACGAAGCCTCCTTATGGCAACTATTTAAGAGAACGGCGTCCGTTCTCGTCGGAAAAGAAGCGTCATGATTCGTCGTTCGAGCAAACAATTTGGCGAAGATCCACTAGTTTTGTTTTGAAGAAGGAGATTAAACCTTTATAGGCGAAACTCCCTTTACGGAATTCCGAAAAGCGACGATTCAATCTGGATCGGATTCCATAAACCTACATGCAAGGAGTGAAGGGGATCGTGAGTTTACTAATCGACTTGGAAAAAAAGGAAAATGTATTGTGCGTTCGGTTAGAGGGTGAACTCGACCACCACACGGCGATGAAGCTTCGCGAAAGAGTCGATCAAGCGATGAAAGAGCATCATTTAACACATATGCTTTTGAATTTAGAGAATTTAACATTTATGGACAGTTCGGGCTTAGGGGTTATTTTAGGCAGGTATAAATATATCCAGACTTTAGGAGGGGAAATGGTCGTTTGTTCTATTTCTCCTCAAATTAAACGACTGTTTGACATGTCAGGGTTATTTAAAATTATTCGACTGGAAACAGATGAGGGAAGCGCATTATCGATGTTGGGGGTGGCATCATGACAAAAAATATAATGAAGTTGTCATTTACTGCAGTTAGTGACAATGAATCATTTGCCAGAGTTACCGTAGGGGCGTTTGTAGCGAAACTTGATCCAACGATGGATGAACTAACAGAGATTAAGACAGTTGTCAGCGAAGCAGTTACGAATGCAATTATTCACGGATATCCAAATGATGAAAACGGAATGGTACGTATTGAGGCGGAATTAGACGATGATACGATACGCATTATGATTCAAGACGAAGGGATAGGTATGAATAATATAGAACAGGCAAGACAACCTTTGTTTACATCGAAACCGGAACTGGAACGAAGCGGTATGGGCTTTACTATTATGGAAAATTTCATGGATGACGTAGCCATTCACTCAGAGCCAATGGTTGGGACGACGATACGTTTATCTAAGCGCCTTTCTAAACAAAAGGCCATGTGTAATTAGGGGTATGCCTATGGAAGTGAATGTAAAACAAAAGAAAGAGGTGTTTTTGAAGGACGGGGAGCTGAAGCGATTAATTGCAGAAGCGCAAGACGGGAGTCAACAAGCTAGAGATCGAATTGTCAATCATAATACCCGCCTCGTCTGGTCGGTCGTGCAGCGTTTTTTAAACCGCGGATATGAACCAGATGACTTGTTTCAAATCGGTTGTATCGGGCTGATTAAATCAGTGGATAAGTTTGATTTAAATTACGATGTGAAATTTTCTACCTATGCGGTTCCGATGATTATCGGAGAGATCCAGCGGTTTTTACGTGATGATGGAACGGTAAAGGTGAGTCGTTCCATTAAAGAAAGTGCTAACAGAATTCGTAAAATGAAAGAAGAGCTTACAAAAACATTAGGACGAGTCCCTACTGTAAACGAAATAGCCAAGAGTCTGGACATGACTCCGGAAGATGTCGTATTTGCCCAAGAAGCGAGCCGTAATCTCTCGTCGATTCATGAAACGGTATATGAAAATGATGGAGATCCTATTACTCTGCTTGATCAAATCTCTGACCAAAATGAAGGCAAATGGTTTGATAAGATTGCTCTGAAGGACGTGATTCAAAAGCTAGAGGAAAGAGAAAGATTGATTGTTTACTTGAGGTATTACAAAGATCAGACGCAGTCAGAAGTAGCAGAACGGCTCGGGATTTCACAAGTGCAAGTCTCTCGGCTAGAAAAGAAAATCTTAAAGCAATTAAAAGACCAACTGGGGGAGTAACCTCAGTTGGTTTTTTTTGGCGTTGGCTTTATCGTAACCCTTCTTATTTAGGGGGGTGCTGAATAAATCAAGAACCCAAATACAAAGGGTGCCGCTTCCATGGTTTCGCTTTCCGCAGGCAACGCTTCAGCCTCCTCATTCGCGAAAGGCATGCTCATTGCGGGGTCTTCTACTGCTCCTGCGGTTCCTCGTCGCAAGAAGACCATTGTTGCTTTTCCTGAGGGAGTCTCCGCCATTGCAGCAGCACTCCTTAGCAATTCCCATGTGTACCTCAAAATCAGGTGCAAGGTTTTTGGTAAAGGCTGTATTCGTAAAGTTTGTTGCTTTTTGATCGTTTTTTCCAAGTGTCACGCTATGCGTGACAGGGCAAGCGTGCGCTTGCCTAACGCTCAAAAATCAAATAGCAAAAAGAGAGGTATTTCCTTGCAGATTCTCTTACATGAGAAAGAGTATACTCTCTTGCCACACAAGCGTAGGTTATTTATTCAGTAGCCTCTATTTAACTTACTTACGTGCCACCCCCTCGGCTTTATCATCAATTATTCACTGAATCAGGAATGATCATTGTCTTTTCGTCTCATACTAAGGGGAGAAAAATAGGTAAGTCTTAGCAGGGAGGCGACTTTATGGAAGAACGGATGTATCTTCGATTAAAAGCACGGGTGAAAGTTCGTCATCCTCAAACGCTTGTCCTTAAAGATGTCGCACAAATTATTGCCCCGGAAGAGTGGATAAACGACCTGAACCAGCTCCCTGTTGTTGGAAAAAAGCATGCAAATAGCCCGATCGTTCTTGAAGCCATGAGTATTGTATCATTAATTGCTAAAAAGTACCCAGATGCAGATGTTCAAGTTGTGGGTCCGGTTCAGACAGTCGTATGGCATGATATCAAAAAACAACCAATGAAACCTCTTTTGTTTTCACTCGTTTGGTTTTTATTATTTATAGGATCAGCTCTGGCGATCATGAACTTCCATGAGGACGTCAGTATGCTAGGCGTTCATCAAAAACTTTACAAAGTCATTACCGGTGTGACCGTTGAACATCCACTATGGTTACAAATTCCCTATTCTTTCGGATTGGGGATGGGGATGATTCTGTTTTTTAATCATCTATTTCAAAAACGAATAAATAATGAGCCGAGCCCATTAGAAATGGAGATGTTTAATTACCAAGATAATATTGACCGGTATGTGGCGTTAAATCATCGATCAGAAAAAGGAAATGACGAGGAACATGATTGATTTTGCAATGACGGTGATGATTGGGTTCGCGGGTGGGATTGCGGTTGGAAGTGGTTTTGTTGCTTTTTTAACTGTCCTTGGGATAATTCCCCGACTTGCCCAATTAAGTAGTACCAGTCGACTAATAACAAAATATGAAAGTGCTGTCATTTTAGGTGCTCTTGCGGGTGCTTGGATGAGCTTAGGGAGTCCAATGTTTACGATTACGAAGTTGGTCGCTATCCCAGTAGGACTAGCAGCGGGCATTTTTGTTGGACTCTTGGCAGCTGCATTAACAGAAGTGCTTAATGTATTTCCGATACTCGCGAAAAGAGTTGGAGTAGATGAAAGAATCACCTGGCTCTTGTTTGCGATCGTACTAGGTAAAATAACCGGGTCGTTGTTCCACTGGTTGTATTTTTCTCCATTGAGGTGAATCAAATGAAATCCGTTGAACAAAGCAGAAAGGATCGATTTGCAGAAAGAAGCAAACAAATTGTAGCTAAACCGAAATGGATAAAAAACGCTCTCATTGCTTTCGTTACAGGGGGACTTATCGCGATCTTGGGACAACTGCTTTTTAATCGTTATATTGATTGGTTTGATCTGACTGAAAAAGAAGCGGTAAATCCTGTATTAGCTACGTTTATTTTCGTCGCTTGTTTATTAACCGGGTTAGGTGTATACGATCGTTTGTCTGAAAAAGGAGGAGCTGGACTTATTGTGCCGATTACAGGATTTGCGAACTCGGTTACAAGTAGTGCAATGGAATCTCGTGCTGAAGGGATTGTGTATGGGGTCTCAGGAAATATGTTTCGAGTAGCGGGGGCTGTTCTTATATTTGGAGTTGTTTCAGCTTATCTCGTCTCCTTCATTCGACTATTGGTAGAAACGCTCATTAATTGATGGGGGAATTATCGTGAAAAATCTTCGACAAACATGGGTCCTTAATCATCCGGTATACGTGGAAGGGACGGCCTGTGTATCAGGACCAAAAGAGAAAGAAGGACCAGTTGGCCATTACCTAGATAAATCATTTGATAACCTGTACTGCGGTGAAAGCACGTGGGAAAAAGCAGAAAGGGCACTGATGAAAGAAGCTGTTGATCTTTGTCTAAAGAAAAAAGGGTGTCCTGAAGAGGAAGTTGACTTTTTTATTGCTGGTGATCTGCTTAATCAAAATGTTACTAGTAACTACACAGCAAGAAATTACGCTTGGCCTTATCTCGGGGTATTTAGTGCATGCGCTACCTCCATGGAAGGTGTAGCACTGATCGCATTGTTTGTAAGTTTCGGGATGATAAAACGCGGACTAACTGCTGTAAGCAGTCATTACGGAGCCGTTGAAAGGCAATTCAGATTGCCGCTAGAGCATGTAAAACAAAAGCCTACGACAGCGATGAGGACAGTTACGGGAGCAGGTGCTATGCTCATTTCCACTAAAGAAAGCCCAATTTCTATACGTTCCTTAACGATTGGGAAGGTGATTGACTGGGAGATGAAAAATCCTTTGGACATGGGACAAGCGATGGCTCCAGCCGCTTTTGATACCTTTAAAAAACATTTAAAAGAAACGGGCAAAACAGAAAAAGATTATGATTTGATCATCACCGGGGACTTAAGTATGTATGGTTCTCGCCAATTTCTTGCCATGTGTGAAGAAGAAGGTCTTTTTATCACAGATAAATATTTAGATGGGGGGAATACGATTTATGGCTATCATCCATTAGGAATTGCGGGTGGAAGCGGAGCAGGCTGTAGCGCATTAGTGCTCTATGGATATGTGTTTCACAAAATGAAAAGTGAACATTGGAAAAAAGTGCTGTGTATTGCGACAGGTGCTCTGTTTAATCCTTTAACAGTGCGACAAAAAGATACTATCCCATGTATAGCTCACGCGGTGGAGTTTGAACTCGACCCGAGTGTGGAGGCGTAATAATGGAATATTTACAAGCTTTTGTGGTGGGTGGATTATTTTGTCTAATTGGTCAATTGTTTATGGATTTTGGGAAGTGGTCACCTGCTCATATAATGGGGGGATTCGTTGTAGCTGGAGCTCTGTTAGATGGGTTTCATCTTTATGATCGGTTAATTGACTTTGCAGGAATGGGTGCCCTTATTCCCATCTCTAGCTTCGGTCATTTTCTTGTTCATGGTGCTATGACAGAAGCTCATCGATATGGTTTCCTAGGGATCGGTATGGGGATATTTGAAGTAACTTCTGCCGGTGTATCTACAGCGATTCTATTTGGGTTTTTATTTGCACTCATCTTTAAGCCAAAGGGGTGAAAGCATGATTTCAAAAAAACGGGTTATATTAATTACCGATGGAGATGCTTCCGCACGGGAGGCAGTGATAACAGCCGCTCAGCAATTAGGGTGTTTTTGTATATCCAAATCAGGTGGGAACCCAAGCCCTTTAAGTGGGGAATCCCTCATCCAACTCATCTTAGAAAGCCCTTATGACCCTGTTCTTGTTCTTTTTGATGACTGTGGATATCCCGAAGAGGGTCCGGGTGAGAAGGCGTTGATGACTGTATGTAAGCATCCTGAAATAGAATTGTTAGGTGCTCTAGCTGTAGCATCGCAATCATTTTCCCATGAGTGGACAAAAGTTCATTTTTCTATTGATCGTAACGGAGAATTAACGGAGTTTGGGGTTGATAAAGACGGAATTATCGATTCGGAAGTGGGACGGATTCGAGGGGATACGGTTTATGTATTGGACCAACTCCCGATTCCAATCGTGATGGGTATAGGGGACTTAGGAAAAATGGGAGGACGTGATGAAGCGAAGAAGGGAGCGCCCATAACGACACAGGCGATCCGGATGATACTAGAAAGGAGCGGACATTATGACGGAACGGCATCACGATGAGACGAAAGAAGACCATCCATTTTCTTTTGATATAAAAGAAAATGAAAGAAGAATCAAAGAGCGTGTAGGAATTGGTGAGAGCTTTGATGTAGGTGTTCGTAAACTACATATTTTAGATAAAGAAGTACAATTTTATTTTGTGAACGGTTTATGTGACATACAATATATTATTGAATTACTAAAAGAATTAATGTTTATTGACGTGACTGAGCGAAAAAAAAGAAACGCACGAGAACAAATTGAAAATCATCTCACACACGTGCAGGTTGAATATGTCGATAATCTAGATGACGCTATTAGCGAAATGCTTTCCGGACTTATTTTTATTCTTATTGAGGGAGAAAAAGAAGCTATTGTAATAGATGTCCGGCAATATCCAGGAAGAGGACCTGAGGAACCGGACACTGAACGTGTAGTGCGGGGGAGCCGGGATGGATATACAGAGAATATTATTGAAAACACGGCGCTAACAAGACGCAGAATCCGTGATGAGCGATTGCGAAATGAGATATTGCGAGTCGGGCGTCGCTCGAAAACAGACATTAGTCTCACCTACATTGAAGGTGTAGTAGATAAGAATCTCGTCTCTGTTATTCGCAAAGAGCTCGAAAATATTGATATTGATAGTTTGACAATGGCAGATAAAGTGGTAGAAGAGTTTATCGTTAAACAAGGGAATAACCCTTTTCCTCTTGTACGATACACAGAAAGGCCTGACGTAGCTGCGACCCATATATTAGAAGGTCATGTGGCCGTTATTGTAGATGCTTCTCCGAGCGTGATGATATTTCCGACGACATTCTTTCATCATGTCCAGCACGCGGAAGAATACCGGCAAGCTCCAGCAATCGGGACGTTCTTAAGGTGGGTAAGGTTTGCGGGAATCTTATTTTCCCTGTTTATTTTACCCCTTTGGCTTCTGTTAGTTATTGAGCCTACTTTACTGCCCGAACATTTGGATTTTATCGGACCTGAAGACACTACGAATGTTCCCGTCTTCCTGCAAATCGTATTAGCAGAACTCGGGATCGAACTGCTGAGGATGGCTGCTATTCATACTCCTTCTCCATTAGCGACGGCACTTGGTTTAGTAGCCGCCTTACTTATTGGAGAAATCGCAATAGAAGTTGGATTGTTTGTTCCAGAGGTCATTCTTTACGTCGCAGTTGGTGCGATTGGCATGTTTGCGACGCCGAGCTATGAAATGAGTATAGCTCTACGAATATTGCGGCTGGCTCTGATTGTCTCAGTCGTTCTACTTAAAGTTCAAGGGTTTATGTTGGCAACAACTGTGTTTATTCTGATGTTAGCTTCGATAAAATCATTAAATGTTCCGTATCTATGGCCGTTTATCCCGTTCTATCCAAAAGCGATGTATGACGTTCTTATTCGTCAAGCTATTCCAGTTAAGCGAAGACGACCAAGCGTGGTTCATCCGCAAAATGTATTCAAACAGTCTAAGTAAACCGAGAAAAGGCTTGAAGCCTTTTCTTTTTTATGTTATATTTTTTTCTAACTGAATAGCTCTCATGAAAGTCATGAGATAGAGGAGCAAAGAGAATCAGTAGCCTGTCTGAGTGTTGGAGCACGGGGAAGCTAGGTGAAAGGTCAATTTGCCGAAGGAAGTACACTAGCTCCAAGTGGGTCTTTCTGGGGTATTGCTTAATAAGTAATACACTGTCACTACGTATGTAGTGGAGCACTATCCGATTGATGAAGGGTTGATTATAACCGTTCTAGGGTAATTGGTGCTGCTTGTATCGATTACCTTTTTTGTTTAGGCTCTTTACTATTGGGTTTTTTGATCGTTAGGCAAGCGAATGCTTGCCTTCAAAAAGTAACAAACTAAAAACGCCTTTGTTTAAATCGAAGGAGCGAAAGGCGGCGACTCCAGCGGGAAAAGCAACAATGTTCTTCTTGCGACGAGGAACCGCAGGAGCAGCTGAAGACCCCGCAGTGAGCGTGGGTTTGCGAACGAGGAGGCTGAAGCGTTGCCCGCGGAAAGCGTCCGCCTGTAGCGGATTTGAGCGATAATTTGATCAAAAAGCAACAATCTTTTAGAAAAGAGCTAAAAGTTAAAATCAACGCTTCATCTTTCGAGACCTAATGGTTGAGGAGAGAAAAATATGAATACAAAAAATCATCGGATTAATAGTGAAGGTCACCTGGAAATTGCAGGGGTGAATACGACCCTTTTAGCAGAAAAATACGGTACACCTTTGTTTGTCTATGACGTTCAAGACATTTGTGAACGAGCTAAAGCTTTTCAACAGGCCTTTGAAGAAGAACAAGTGAGATACCAGGTTGCCTACGCAAGTAAAGCTTTTAGTTGTATTGCCATTGTCCAGCTTATGGATGAACTTGGGTTAAGTTTAGATGTCGTTTCAGGCGGGGAGCTTTATACAGCTTTGCAAGCAGGTTTCCCTGTTGAACGAATTCATTTTCACGGCAATAATAAATCTCCTGACGAAATTGAAATGGCAGTAAAAGCAGGGGTTGGTTGTTTTGTCGTCGATAATTTCCACGAACTCACATGGCTTATGGCGATTACGCAAAGTCTTGAGACAAAAATGAATGTATTATTGCGGATCACACCAGGTGTAGAAGCTCATACTCATGAATACATTAGTACCGGACAGGAAGATTCCAAATTTGGATTTGACATATCAAGTGGACAGGCTGAAAAAGCAATCCAACAAGTAGTCAGTGATGAACGGTTACATCTTCTAGGCTTTCATTGTCACATCGGTTCACAAATTTTTGAAACGGACGGCTTCGTTTCTGCAGTAGATGAAATTTTTCAACATCTTGTTGAGTGGCGGGACACTACTGGATATTGCCCAGAGGTTTTAAATTTAGGTGGGGGTTTTGGGATCCGATACAGTAAAGGTGATGAACCATTGCCGTTAGGTGATTACGTCAAGGCAATGATTGAAGCTGTAAAAAATCATACCGAACGTCATAGCTTTTCAATTCCGGAGATTTGGATTGAGCCAGGGAGGGCGTTAGTCGGTGAAGCAGGAACGACCCTTTATACTGTTGGAGCAAGAAAGTCGATCCCCGGTGTCCGGGATTATGTTTCGGTTGACGGAGGGATGACTGATAATATAAGACCTGCTCTTTACCAGGCGAAGTACGAAGCTGTTGTTGCCAATAAAGGAGATGCCCCGACCACGGATACGGTGTCTATCGCTGGAAAATGTTGTGAGTCTGGGGATATGCTTATTTGGGACTTGAAGGTTCCTTTCATTGAGCAGGGGGACTTGCTCGCAGTTAAGTCAACAGGTGCTTACGGCTATTCAATGGCTAATAACTACAATCGAATACAACGTCCAGCTGTTGTCTTTCTACAAGATAATCAAGATTATTGTGTTATTGAAAGAGAAACCTATCAGCAAATGACACAATTAGACCGACCATGGAATCGAAACGGGAAAAAGACAGAGGTACTAGTGAAATCTAGCTAATTATTCTCTTTAATGAGTGGTTTTTTCTTTGGACACCATGCATCTTCGTTTTTGTTTCCAGTGTTTTTGTAGTAAACTAATAAAGTAAGCTACATATAGAGCACATATAGGTTACGCATTTTTAGAGTAGAGAGGAAGATGACAATGAAAAAAGGAACGATTGTGTTAGACAGCGGAAACAAATTAGAACTCGAATTTTATCCAGAAGCAGCACCGGGTACGGTTGAAAACTTTGAAAAGCTTGCTAACGACGGTTTCTATGACGGCCTTACATTTCACCGTGTGATTCCAGGCTTTGTAGCTCAAGGTGGTTGTCCGGTTGGAAATGGAACTGGTGGCAGTGATCAAACAATCAAGTGTGAAACAGAAGGAAACCCTCACAAACATGTACGAGGTACTCTATCTATGGCTCATGCTGGTAAAGATACAGGAAGCAGCCAATTTTTTATTGTTCATGAACCGCAGCCTCATCTAGATGGTGTCCATACCGTGTTCGGACAAGTAACAGAAGGTGTGGATGCTGTACTAAATATTAAGCAAGGCGATGTAATGCAACAAGTCCGTGTTTTTGATGAAGAATAAAGGTTATGGAGGACGATCTCTTTTTGAGGTCGTCTTTTTTCAAACGATAAGCCAAGGGAAAAAACAATTTAACTTCAAAAGTAAGTCAAATTTAGACCATATCAGAAAGTTTTGTGATATACTATACGAAACTGAACAAACACAATTTTCCTTCGGGGTAGGGTGAAATTCCCAACCGGCGGTGATGCAGCGACATATTCGCTCTAAGCCCGTGACCCGGTTCTTGAGAGTTGAGAAAGAAAATAACTCTTCGTTTCAAAAATGAAACAACGAGAAACGGTGGATTCGGTGAAAAACCGGAGCCGACAGTATAGTCTGGATGGGAGAAGGAACAGTGGCCAAAAAAACCGGCAAATGCTCAACGGGACCAGTGTGTCCATTTTTAAGGCAAAAACTGAACTTTCGGTTCGTCTTGTCTTTTTGAGCGAAAGATGCTCGGTCTATTCTCCATTGTTTTTTATCTGTAATTAAAGCCTGAAGGACCTTCCTTCAGGCTTTTTTATACGTTCAGAAAGGTTAACTTCTCTAAAGGAATAAAGTATAAGCGTAATTTTATGTTTATAAATAAGGACTATGGCTTTTTGGAGGAGAGGATGTCATGACAGATGAACAATATATGAAGCTTGCAATTGAAATGGCGAAGACAACCGAAGGACAAACATCACCAAACCCAGTCGTAGGTGCAGTTCTTGTTCATAATAATCAAGTTGTCGGTATGGGGGCTCATTTAAAAGCAGGAGAGCTCCATGCAGAACGACATGCCCTGCAAATGGCAGGAGACAAGGCAGAGGGGGCAACAATGTATGTGACGCTTGAGCCTTGTTCTCACCATGGCAGAACTCCTCCTTGTGCAGATGCTTTAATTGAAGCAAAGGTGAGTAAGGTGGTCGTGGCTACGAAAGACCCTAATCCACAAGTTGCCGGAAAAGGTATTAAAAAACTAACGAGTGCGGGGATTACGGTCGTGGAAGGGGTATTAAAACATGAAGCAGATCAATTGAATCGCACTTTCTTTCATGCTATTCAAACGAAAAAACCGTTTGTCACCTTAAAGTCAGCGACAAGTCTTGATGGAAAAATTGCTACATCAAAAGGGGAAAGTAAATGGATCACAGGAGATGAAGCGCGTGCGGACGTCCACTATCTACGTCATATTCATGATGGAATTTTAGTTGGAGTGAACACAGTTCTAAAAGATGATCCAAGTTTAACGACTCGAATGTCTGGTGGAGGGTCACATCCGGTTCGGATTGTACTCGATCATCATTTAAAAACCCCATTAAATGCAAAATTAGTAACAGATGGTATAGCGCCAACATGGATTATTGCCAGTGAAGCAAGCGATAGTAATAAACGTGACGCTCTTGAGAAATTAGGGGTCAAGGTTTTTACAGTAGGAAAAGAACATATTGAGATTATTGAGCTACTTTATTTCCTTGGCGAAAAGAAATTAAACTCCCTTCTTGTAGAAGGAGGGGGCGTGATCAATGACAGCTTTTTAAGATCGGGAGAATTTGATCAGGTTATTGTCTACCTTGCTCCAATTCTAATAGGGGGTAAAGAAGCTTACTCTTCTTTTTCAGGATTAGGCATTGAAAATTTGTCAAATGCTGTGAAGCTTCGCATTGTTGAAGTGACTCAGACCGGCTCTGATATAAAAATTACTGCGGAAAAGGAGAGTGTTTGATGTTTACGGGGATAATTGAAGAAAAAGGAACAATCCAGCAAATTCGTCAATCTGGTGAAGCGATCGTTATGAACATTCAAGCTTCTGAAATTTTATCTGATGTCAAACTTGGCGATAGTATAGCTGTTAATGGTGTTTGCTTAACGGTAACCGAATTTGACAGTAAATCGTTCTCTGTAGATTTGATGCCTGAAACAGTTCGAAATACAAGTCTTAGGATGTTAACAAAAGGTTCTGAAGTTAATTTAGAACGAGCGATGGCAGCAAATGGCCGTTTTGGAGGTCATTTTGTATCAGGACACGTTGATGGCTTAGGAAGAATTATTTCAAAAAAGAAAGACGCCAATGCTGTCTATTATGAAATTGAAGTGGACGACGTGCTCATCAAATATATGATGTTAAAAGGGTCTGTATCTGTTGATGGCACGAGCTTAACTGTTTTTGGCGTTCACGATCATAGCTTTATCATCTCAATCATTCCACATACGATCGAAGAAACAATTATCGGTCAAAGAAAGCCTGGAGATGTTGTGAATATTGAAGCGGATATGCTTGCGAAGTACATGGAACAATTTTTATTAAAAAGGTTCAGAGCTGATGAACAATCTTCTGAGAAGTTAACCGAGGCATTTTTAAAAGAACATGGATTTTAAAAGTTGAAGAAAGGTCGTGAATGTCAAATGATCCAATTCGATCCAATTGAAGAAGCGATATATGAACTAATACAAGGTAAAATGGTCATTGTCTGCGATGATGAAGACCGCGAAAATGAGGGTGACTTTGTCGCACTTGCCGATAAAACGACTCCAGAAGTCATTAATTTTATGATCACTCATGGCAGAGGACTTGTTTGTACACCAATTACCCAAAAAAGAGCAGAAGAGCTCGAGCTCATGCCGATGGTTGATCATAATACAGATCCCCACGGAACTGCTTTTACAGTTAGTGTGGACCATCAGTCTACTACCACTGGTATTTCCGCCCATGAACGCGCAAACACGGTAAGAGCGTTGATCGATCCGGAAACAAAAGGCATAGATTTTAAAAGGCCAGGACACATTTTCCCTCTTATTGCTAAAGACGGGGGCGTATTGAGAAGAGCGGGGCATACAGAAGCTGCTGTAGATTTGGCCAGACTCTGCGGGTCTGCACCTGCAGGAGTTATTTGTGAAATTATTAAAGAGGATGGAAGTATGGCGAGGGTCCCTGATCTTCGTAAAATTGCGGATGAGCATGAAATTAAAATGATTACGATTAAAGACTTGATCCAATACCGTAATCGGAAAGATCAACTTGTTAAAAAGGAAGTAGAAATCTCCCTTCCAACACAGTTTGGTGAATTTAAAGCGGTTGGTTATTCTAATGTTGTTGATGGAAAAGAACATGTCGCTTTAATTAAAGGAGAAATAACTCCTGAAAAGCCTACACTTGTACGCGTTCATTCGGAATGTTTAACTGGAGATGTGTTTGCTTCCGAACGCTGTGATTGCGGACCGCAGCTTCACGCTGCATTAGAGCAAATTGAGGAAGCGGGTGAAGGAGTCCTTCTTTATATGAGGCAAGAAGGCCGGGGTATCGGTTTATTAAACAAAATGAAAGCTTATAAACTTCAAGAAGAAGGGTTTGACACGGTAGAAGCAAATGCACAGCTTGGCTTTGCTCCTGATCTCCGTGATTATGGAATTGGTGCTCAAATATTAAGGGATATTGGCGTAAGTAAAATGAAACTTCTCACAAACAATCCGCGAAAGATTACCGGTTTAAAAGGATATGACCTTGAAGTCGTGGACCGGGTTCCTTTACAATTACCGCATACGAGAGCAAATGAACGTTATTTAAAAGTAAAGAAAGAAAAATTAGGACATATGCTGCACTTTTAGAGCTTTGTTAAGCAATTCTAAATTAATATTGATAAGATCGAGAATCCAAGGAGGAAAAAAGTTATGGGAAACGTGTATGAAGGCCAATTAGTAGGTACAGGATTAAAAATAGGGATTGTTGCAGGTCGCTTTAATGAGTTTATTACCGGTAAGCTCGTAGCTGGGGCACAAGATGCTTTAAGACGACATGGTGTTGGTGAAGAAGATGTCGATCTTGCGTGGGTGCCAGGTGCATTTGAAATTCCGCTTATTGCAAAAAAAATGGCTGACTCTAATAAATATGATGCAGTCATTACGCTAGGAACCGTCATCCGAGGATCTACACCACATTTTGACTATGTTTGTTCAGAGGCTGCAAAAGGTGTATCCAATGTTGCTTTATCCAGTGGCATTCCAGTTATCTTTGGTGTACTTACAACAGAAACAATCGAGCAAGCGATCGAACGGGCTGGAACCAAAGCTGGTAATAAAGGTTCGGAAGTGGCTGTTGGTGCCATTGAAATGGCCAACCTAACGAAAACATTAGAAGGATAAAAAGAAGGGAACCGTATGCTCATTCCTTATCAGCGAGATTATGAAAAAATTGCAATGGGGTTACTTTCCTATATGCCGAATGAAAAAAAGGTTAAGAAGCTTCAACATACCATTGCGCAATATGCGAGTGACTCAAACTGGCAGCTTTATTTATGGAAAGAAGATGCTTTTATTGGCGTCATCGGGATCGAAGAAGCGGAAGATACAACTTATTTGCAACATCTTTGTGTCAACCCATCATACCGTGATGAAGGGGTTGCCAAGCGTATGGTTCAGGCAGTAGAAAAACAAAATGGAATAATATTGTGCGCGACAAAGTCTACAGGCGATTTTCTGGAATCGTGCAACAAAGAAAGCTCTTAGTTCAAGTGATAAAAGAGCCAAACGAAAAGAAAGGAAGGCTCAATCAGCCTCCCTTTCTTTTCGTTTATTCAGCAAACTTTCTTGACGGGCAAGAACGACTTCGCTGCGGTCTCTTTTTCGGTGCTTATAAATCAAGTACTCATCTCGATTATGGGCATTTTCCATTGCACACCAAGAGAGACCTTGCTCCATACATCGTTTTTTACATTCCTCTTCAAGTGTGGCGTCTGCAAGTGGGATGTTAAATGATGTATAGGGGTGAAGATTATTGATCGCTTTTTGTCGATCGTACAATTGCTTCACAAAGGGAGCAACACGAATACCAAGTTTCTCATAACGCTTACGGTCATTTTCTACCATATCAATAACTTTTTCAAGGAGACGAGAGGCGCCTCGGAAATTTTCTTGTCTGTGATGATAAAGAGAGACAGAGAGCTGAATGAGCGCGAGCCATTGGGGATCTTTTTCCTGTTTCCAATATTCTTCCATGACTTCATGGCATTCAAAAAGGTCTCTTTCACCTTGGAAATACACTAAATATTCGAGATATGCTTTCGGGTATGAAAAAGGCATTTTTGTCCTCCTAACTTCTATGTTAAGGTTTATCGAAATAAGCTATTCATTAAAACCTACTTTAACATAAACCAAAGGAGCCATTCATTAATAATGTCTAACACTAGCCGCTCTAGTTAGTAAAGGCGGCGACTCCAGCGGGAAAAGCAACAATGGTCTTCTTGCGACGAAGAACGCAGGAGCAGCTGAAGACCATTTGAGCGAAGGTCTTAGCGTATCAAAAAGCGACAATCTTTTAGAAAAAAGCCTAAATAAAAGACCGCTCTATGCGCTTTTCATATGATATAATGCTTGAAGAATGATAGGAAATGGTGAAGAATAAATGCAGTATAATGTGAAATTGCAATCTTTTGAAGGTCCATTGGATCTTCTTTTACACTTAATTCAAAAAAATGATCTTGATTTACATGACATTCCGGTTGCTCAGATCACAGATCAGTATATGTCTTACATCCATGCGATGCAAGTGCTTCAACTAGACGTTGCAAGTGAGTACTTGGTTATGGCGGCCTCTTTATTAGAAATGAAAAGTAAACTTCTCCTTCCCGCTCAGGATGATATTATAGATGAAGAGGAATACTTCCTGGAAGAAGATGTTGAAGACCCGCGAGATGATTTAATGAAACGTCTCATTGAATACAAACGATATAAAGAAGCAGCTGGCGAATTAAAAGAAAAAGAGGTAGCTAGAAGTCAGCTTTTCTCTAAACCTATGACCGACCTAACCCCTTTATTAGAGGAAGAGCCTCAGGAAGTATCGAAAGTTGACGTCACACTTTATGATATGCTCGATGCCTTTCAAAAAATGATGAAAAGAAAAACAGAAAAAAAACCGGTGTATTCAACAGTTCATCGAGAAGAAGTTCCTATTGAGAGAAGGATGACACAAATTATTGATCGTTTAATGCAAGGAAACGGTAAAACGAGATTTTCCGAGCTGTTTGAAGAAAATTCTCGAACACAAAAAGTCGTAACCTTTTTAGCCATACTGGAGTTGATGAAATCAAACATGATTGGCTGTGAACAGGTCGGGAACTTTGATGATATTTTTGTCTTTCAACAAGAGGTGTTTGCAGGTGAGTAATAAAGAAATGAAAGCAATAATTGAAGGACTTTTGTTTGTGTCTGGTGAAGAAGGTATAGACATAGGACAGCTAATGGATGTTCTTCAAGTCGACAAGATCACAATTCAGTCCTGGATGGAAGAATTGATGGAAAGTTATCAATCTGAAGAGAGGGGTTTACAAATTGTGGAATACGGTGGAAGCTATCAGCTGACCACAAAAGCAGCGCATGCCCCATACTTTAAAAAGCTTGTTCAATCCCCAAGTACTGCAACTCTCTCTCAGGCTGCATTAGAAGCACTGGCGATTATTGCCTATAAGCAGCCGATTTCGCGAGTGGAAATTGAAGATATCAGAGGAGTAAAATCGGAAAGGCCAATTCGTACACTCCAAGGGAAATCTTTGATTAAGGAAGTAGGACGTGCAGAGGGGACAGGAAGAGCGATATTATACGGAACAACCAATGAGTTTTTAGAACAATTCGGTCTCCGCTCAACAGACGAGCTTCCACCATTACCAACGGATGTTGAAAGTGATGGTATAGAAGGAGAAGTGGATCTATTCTTTGAAAAATTCCAAGAACAACTTGATCAAAATCTTTCATCTTAAAAAGCTATGATTAGTACTATTAATCTAAGTTGCATAGTATGAAGTACCTACCAAAATTGGAGGAGAACATTATGGGAAATAATTTAGTTAAGCATCAACTTTCCTTTACGGAAGAGAGTCTTTCAAGAGCGGCAAATGAAATACGGGTTTTCTTAAACGGAGTCACACTGGACTCCCTTGCTTATGATCGTGACCAATCGTTAAACGTGGAGCATATCGAACCACTTTTAGATGAATTAAGAAGGCTATTAGTCTATTGCGATGAAGGTGGAGAATCTTGTAAAATTATTCTCTCAGGGGAAACATTCCGTAAAGCAGCTGCTGAAAAAACGTTGTATTGGATTTTTCACCAATGTATAGAGGAGTTTTTTCAGCCTCGTCTAGATGCATGGTATGAAGACAGTCGTGCCGCATATACGGGTAAAAACGCGATCAAATTTCGTAATCGTGTACCAAAAGCCATTGAGACGTTAATGGCAAATCTGGAAGGCCCAATGCAACAGATGAGAGAAGAGCTGGAATATTATGAAACAGATTATCATACAAAAGTTATTCACTCCGAACGAAAATAAATTCATCAACTAAAAAGGATGGACTCAAAAGTTAAGTTCATGACAGGCGCGCTCATTACTCGAGGATATCTCAAAAGATCGGTTACCGAATTTTTGAGATATCCTCGTTTTATATTTGAAGGGTTTTTATATAAGGGTAATGAGTGATTTGTAAATAAAGTGGCTCATCTTGCGTCCACTCAGCATATAGGATGTCTTTTATCCTTATGCCCTCTTTTGTAAATCTCTCCACTAATGCATCTTTTTTATAAGGTGTTTGCTGTACATTCTCTTCAACCCATTCTCCATCACTTATAAAAGAAATCGAAATGCTAGCTTTTTGAGGTGGAAGTTGAAAATCTTGTTTGTTGACCGTTTGGAACGGTACTTTCTTCAGTACATTCACAGTTCCATTAGCTTCCAAAATGGCGTATTCTACCTGTTTTAGTGAAAAGACATCTTTATCTCTAAGTAAATGCTGAAGCTGATCGAGATCAAGTTTGGATTTTTTTAACTGTTCCCGATCGATGATCCCATCGCGGATAACAATTGAAGGCTTCCCTTCTAATAATCCTCTGCTTTTTTTCCATTTTTGTGTAATGTATTCAATGAAATATATGAATGTTCCCCATAATCCAACAGCATATAATACATAATTTAATCCAATATCCTTGTCATAAATCGCGTTACCTACAAGCTCTCCTAAAACGAGAGCAGAGATGAAATCAAAGGGAGTAAGCTGGGTTATTTGTGTTTTCCCTAAAATTTTTGTCAAAATGAGCAAAGCGAAAAACCCGAAAAGTAACTCAATGGTTAATGAAGGGAATGTCGTATTCATCAAAAGACCTCATTTATTTACTGTTTCTTTTATATATACTACCCCAACTCCCTTTGAATTTATTTGCCTTCCGCTTTAAGTGAATACGAAAGAAATTTCCATTTATGTTTTGTGAGTTCTTGAGAACAATACTAACTGTAATTAAAGAAAACGAATCTTTGGAAAGGAAAGTGACATGATGACAGTAGTAACACAAGTAAAGCAAACGTTGGCAGGGTTAAAAAGTGCGCAAGCCAGCTTGGAAGGTTTTGCATTGCAAACTGATAACCAACAAGCAAAACAAATGTTTCAGCAGGCAGCACAAGACACACAAATGATTGTGGATAGTCTGAACCCTCGACTTCAGCAAATAGAACAAGAAGAACCGCAATATCGTCAATAACACATGACTGAGATTTCATCTATTAGTATCTACAACTGTATAACCTTTTACGAGCCTCGCTTAGCGAGGCTTTTTATTCAAGAGTTAAAAAAGCATAAAAATCCATGCTTCGATGTCTAGCTCCAAGCGCCATCGGATCGTATCAAATAACCTGGACGATTAAAAGTAAAAAGCACTTTTTATCGTCCAGAACATTTGCATGTTGTCGGGTACACGGGCGCCTTGCGCTTTTCTTAATAAAATTAGAATTTATAACAGGACAGCTACCTTCACGCCGCTCGTCTCAAGGGAAAAGCATCCTTGAGACTTTAAAACATGCGGCGGAAGCTGACGCTGTTTTTCTTATAAGGTTGGGCTAATGTTCCAATGCGGATTATTTCAAGACCAACCTTATACATATTATTTTCGTGACTTTTCATACTAAAAGTAGCGAAGGAGGTCGAGGGTTTGAAGCGAAATAAAATCGTTCTTTGTTTTCTTGTGATCATGGTTGTTTCTATGAACCTCTGGGGATGCCAAACAAATGATCAAGCAAAAGGGCAAAGGAAAGAGAATGCTGAAGTGACGTATATTCAGAAAAAGAGTGACGTTGATCAAGGAAAGGCAGATACCGCTAAACGAGAAGTGAGTAATATGAAGGAAGTAGAAAAAGTAACGGCTGCCTCGGTGGATAACGATATCTACGTCGCTTTAACAGTAGAGGGGTTTGACCGTTTTTTCCTTGAACGAATACGTAAAGATGCTCAGGACGCAATTAAGAAAAAGTATAAGCAAGATCATATTCATGTCTCGACAGATCGGAAAATTTCTTCTGAATTAGAAGCTATAGAAAAAAGGTTATTGAAAAATGGTGTTAAGAAGGAACAATTGAAAACGGAGCTAAAAAAAATTGAAGATGATATGAAAGGGTAGAAAAGAGGGACTGACGTGGGAAAAAAACAACAACGTGAAAAGCTTACACCTGAACAAAAAAAGTACCAACAAACTGCTCAGAAGCATGAAATTCAAAGGCCTGTTTTTAAAAATTGTATAAAGGCATTTTTAATTGGTGGCTTTATATGCATAATCGGACAAGCTATACAGCTCTTTTATATGTACCAGTTTGATTTCACTGAAAAAACAGCGGGAAACCCTACTGTTGCCACGTTAATATTTGTTGCTGTATTGTTAACAGGCTTTGGCGTTTATGATCGTTTTGCTCAATTTTCGGGAGCAGGAACGGCGGTTCCAGTAACAGGCTTTGCAAACAGTGTTGCATCTGCTGCAATTGAACATAGAACAGAAGGATACGTTTTAGGTGTCGGTGGGAATATGTTTAAACTTGCTGGATCAGTAATCGTTTTCGGAACGTTTGCAGCTTTTGTTATTGCTCTTATTACAACGCTTTTAAGTATGGGAGGATAAATCATGCTATCAGGCCATCGAACTTGGGTTTTTGAAAATAGGCCTGTCATCACATCAACAGGGGTTGTCGTAGGACCTTTTGAAGGGAATGGTCGGTTATCAGACGACTTTGATACGATTCATGAAGACCTTTGGTGTGGCCAGGATTCTTATGAAAAAGCCCAAAAAAAACTATTTGAAGATGCTACTCTAAAAGCTCTCGATAAAGCCGGGAAAAAACCTGATGACGTTCAGTTTGTTTTTGCGGGAGACTTATCCAACCAAATCACATCGACCTCTTTTGCTTGCAGAACATTGGCGATCCCTTATTTTGGCTTGTTCGGTGCTTGTTCGACCTCAATGGAAGGGCTGGCAATGGCTGCATTTGTCATGAATTATCAAGGGGCTGAATATATCCTGACTGGATCGGTGAGTCATAATGCTGTTGTGGAAAAGACATTTCGTTATCCAACAGAGTACGGATCGCAAAAACCGCCAACGTCCCAATGGACGGTGACAGGATCTGGTATGGCACTATTGTCGCAAGGAGGAGCAGGTCCGGTAGTGACTTCTGCTACGATCGGAAAAGTGATTGATTTAGGAATGTCCGATCCCTTTAATATGGGTGGGGCAATGGCGCCAGCAGCTGTGGATACGATTACGGCTCATTTAAAAGAACGTAACATTACAGCTGATTATTATGACCTGATTATTACAGGTGATTTGGGTAAAATTGGCAGGTCAATTGCACTTGATTTATTTAAGCAGCAAGGGACAGAAATTGATGTTGATCGCTTTCAAGATTGCGGCCTCCTAATTTACCGTGATGACCAGCCTGTTTTTGCGGGAGCGAGCGGTTCAGGCTGTTCAGCTGCAGTTACGTATGGCCATTTTTTAAATCGTATGAAGCGAGGCGAGCTTACGCGTATTCTCGTAGTCGCAACTGGAGCCTTATTATCTCCATTGACATTCCAACAGAATGAATCGATTCCTTGTATTGCACATGCAGTATCGATTGAGGCAGGAGGGAACAACAGCCAATGATGACTTTTGTCTGGGCGTTTATAGTAGGGGGATTGATTTGTGTAATCGGCCAAATAATGATGGATGTAGGTAAATTAACACCTGCTCATACAATGAGTGCGCTCGTTGTTAGTGGTGCTGTTTTAGACGGAGTCGGACTTTATGAACCGTTGATTGATTTTGCTGGAGCAGGTGCAACAGTGCCGATCACAAGTTTTGGGAACTCCCTCGTTCACGGAGCGATAGCGGAGGCAGAACAGAACGGGTTGATTGGAATTGTAACAGGGATCTTTGAGGTGACCAGTGCGGGGATATCTTCAGCGATTATTTTTGGATTCATTGCAGCTCTAATTTTCAAACCAAAAGGGTAGTAAGCATCCGCTTGCCTAACGCTCAAAAAACAAATAGCAACAATCTTTTTTAAAAGAGAAAATGTCTAATAAAGTGAAGGAGGAAGACCCATGACAGTTGCGTCACAAGTCAAACAATGTTTAGCATCCTTACAATCACTGGAAGCTGGATTTAATCAATTGCAAACAGAAACCAAGGATGAGGAAGCTCATGATGTTTTTCGAAAAGCGGCCTTAAAAATAAGAACAGTTGCACAAGACGTAGAAAAAAGAGTATATCAACTGGAAATTGAAGAACCTCAATATAAAAATTAACAGAAAGAAGGGTAAAACATGCCAGGGTGGTTAGAAGTAACGATACGTACCGTAAGTGCTCTAGTATTAATTCTTGCTTCAGCTAGACTGCTGGTTCGAAAAAACTTGCAGCACATGACTCAGACTGAATTTATCGTGATGGCATTTTTTGGAGCGATGTTAGGTATTGGCGCTGTTAATCTGGCCATTCCAATTGTCTTTCCTTTACTTGGTTTTTTTATTGCCACGCTTATCTTGTACTCCTTACAATTAGTAAAGCTAAAAAGCCGAACGGTACGCTTTTGGCTTCAAGCACAGCCTGTTCCAGTTATTAAAAACGGAAAGGTACTTGAAGAAGAATTAAAAAAACAACGCCTTTCAAGTGATGATTTGGAAACTGAATTACGTAGAAAAGGAATTTTTCAAGTTCAAGATGTAGAGTTTGCCATGCTGGAGGAGACGGGAGAGATTGATGCGCTTTTGAAAAAGGATAAGCAGCCAATCACTCCTAAAGATATGAGCATTCAAGTAGGAAACGTCAAAGAAACAGAAACCGTTATACGAGATGGAAAAATTCAAGATGAACCATTAAACCGATTAGGTTTTTCACGGCGCTGGTTAGAGGAGAAAATTACCCAAAAGGATTATACGATTGATAATGTCTTTTTAGCGCAAGTTGATAGGGATGGACAATTATATACAGATGTGTATGATGATCAGCTTAAACAATCTCCACCTACTGAAAAACAGGCACTTTATACGACGCTAAAAAAAGTACAAGCTGATATGCAATCATTTTCGTTGCAAACAGAAAATACCCAAGCGAAGCAGATGTATGCCGTGCATGCACAAGAGCTGGCAGAACTTGAACAGAATGTTAAACCGTATTTACTTGACTAATGATAAAAGAGAGGACCTTCAGCTGAATAAGATCGTTCAGAAATATAAAGCTCTTTTTTATCATTTACACTTGCGAAAAAAACATTGTTCACGTTTTGGATACCTTGCTTTTGAAGTTCACCATGTAACCATTTGAGGTCAAGCCCCAAATTGTTTAAAACTGAAGAGTAGATTGTACCTTCCAGAATCACTGGGTATGCAATACCTGGTGATTTTTTTGTTAGTTGCAAATCCTCTATTGTTACGTTTGCTTTTTCATGCTTTAGATGCAATGAGAGCGTACCGTTTCCTTCAACAATTGCTACCTCAACATCTGCTACATCAAATACATCTTTTTCTCGAAGCATTTGCAAAAGGTTGTCTACAGAATAGCGAATCTTTTTCAAATTACGAGAGAGAATTTTTCCATTATGAACAACAATCGTTGGTTCAAACGTCATGATTTTACCGATCTTCCTATTTTTGATCATGAGGTAAGCTGAACATCGTTGCAATAACGTGATCGCTAATATTGCCACTACAGTATGAATGTGATGGACTTTAGGGTCAGCAATATCGGCTCCAGTGACAGAAGCGAGTGTCATAATGATTAAAAAATCAAAAACTGGAAGATTACCTATTGCTCTTTTTCCCATAAAAAGCGTAATCGTTAACAATAAAGGTAAAATGGTACCTACCCGAAAAAGTATTATTAACAATTCCTGAGGAAGGGTCATAAAGAAAGCAGCCTCCAATACTAAATCAATACGTCTATTTTCTTCCATTTCCATGTGATTATACTTTTTATATTCTCTAAAGCATATCGTTTTTGTTTGAGCATAGACTTGTACAAATGCGCTGATAAGGGACGGGGGTACCATGAAAAAGCAAGCAGTGATTTCACTTATAATTATTTTCCTATTACTAACTTTACAAGGTGAAGGATATAGAGTTAAAGCGGTCGACTTCACACAGGGCACCTCTGCAAAAGGCGCCGTATTAATCGAGCAGGAAAGTGGTCGGGTTTTATACGAAAAGGAAGCTCATACACCGATGCGTATTGCGAGCATTACAAAAATCATGACAGCGATATTAGCAATTGAAGCGGGAAGTCTCGAAGAAAAAGTTACGGTGTCTTCACGAGCAGAGGGAACAGAGGGGTCCTCTCTTTACTTAAAGGCAGGAGAAAAGTTACCGTTAAAGGATTTAGTTTATGGTCTCATGCTCCGTTCTGGAAATGACGCAGCCGTGGCCATTGCTGAACAAGTAGGTGGAAGTTTGGAAGGGTTTATTTATTTAATGAATGAAAAAGCCCGGGAAATTGGAATGAACAATACAATTTTTAATAATCCTCATGGGTTGGATGACCACGAAGATCATTATTCCTCGGCGTATGATATGGCTTTGCTTATGCGCTATGCAATGGAAAATGAGACGTTCAGAGAAATATCCTCCACGAAAACATATCGTGCGAGCGAGAGGGAGAATGGGTACCGTGTGTTCAATAATAAGAACCGCCTTCTTACCCAGCTATATAAATATTCTACTGGTGGGAAAACCGGTTATACAAAAAGGGCAAAACGAACGCTTGTATCTACTGCTGCCAAAGATGACGTTGAATTAATTGCTGTTACGCTAAATGCGGGGAGTGATTGGCACGATCATATGAATTTATTCAACTGGGCTTTTGCCCACTTTAATAAAGTTCAACTGGTGACTGAAGGGAAAATACAAGAGGTAAATGATCCCTATTATGAAGACAAACTTTATGCATCTCATAACTTTGTGTACCCGTTAAGTGAGGAAGAAGTAGGACAAGTCGAGCAAAAACTTCTTTTATTAACTCCCCCTGGAGATGATCGATGGTTAGAAAAAGGCCACCCTGATTCTGTTGGAGCGATTCACTTACATTTAAACGATGAGAAAATCGGTGTCGTACCGTTAACCTTTGAAACAGAAGTAGAACAAAAACGTTCGTTTTTACAAAAGGTATGGGACATTTTTTTCATAATTCATGGAGTGAAAACCAGTGGTTAACCTCATTTGGGTAATATTATTTGTCATTGGAATCGCGTTCGCCGCTGTAAATGGAACGATGGAAGAAGTGAATAAAGCGATATTTGATGGAGCAAAAGAGGCTGTCACGATCTGTATTGGCTTAATCAGTGTGCTAACGTTTTGGTTAGGGTTAATGAAGGTGGCTGAAAGAGGAGGGATTTTACGTGGGCTGAGCAGGCTTATGGGTCCTTTTGTTAAACGGCTCTTTCCCGATGTGCCGAAAGATCATCCTGCTATGGGGTATATACTCTCTAATATGAGTGCTAATATGTTTGGATTAGGAAATGCAGCTACGCCAATGGGAATTAAGGCAATGGAACAGTTAAAACAACTTAACGGTGGTAAAGATGAAGCGAGTCGTTCAATGATTACACTGTTGGCAATTAATACTGCCAGCATTACGTTGATTCCGACGACTGTTATTTCTATAAGGCTGAATTACGGATCAGGTTCACCAACAGAAATTGTCGGGACAACGATCCTTGCTACAGCTTTTTCAACTACAGGAGCCATTTTGATTGACCGATTCTTTTATTATCGGCGGATGAGAAGGAAAAGGGTGTGACATCCGATGAATTGGATAACGTATTTATCTTTATGGCTGATTCCGTGTTTAATCGGCTTTATTTTAATCGTTGCTACGATAAAAAAAGTACCAACCTATGAAACGTTTGTTGATGGAGCGAAAGAAGGGGTGAACATGGCCTTTTCGATAATTCCCTATTTGGTTGGTATGCTCGTTGCCATTAGTGTATTTAGGGAGTCCGGTGCGATGGAGTTTTTTATTGACATGATGAAGCCGTTGTTACATGCTATAGGTATACCAGCTGATATTGTACCATTAGCAATGATCCGCCCTTTGTCAGGTACAGGAGCTCTGGGGATGACCTCGGACTTAATAGCAACTCATGGTCCTGATTCATTTATCGGAAGACTAGCATCGACTATGCAAGGAAGTACGGACACAACGTTTTATGTCTTGACTGTATACTTTGGGGCCGTGGGAATTCGAAAAATGGGAGATGCATTAAAAGTAGGGCTTGCTGCAGACATGATTGGAGTCATAGCATCTATTGTGATTGTCACAATGGTTTTTGGATCACTCTAATTTTTTACATTTACCAATTCGGTGATACGAGTTGGTTTTTTTACTGTTAGGAAATTATATTTTGTGTAAGGTTGTGGGTAACTATTTAAGGTTGTAGCGACATCTAGCTCCTTGCACCTTTCTTTATTTGGCTATTTTTGTGGCTTTATAATAAAAGTCCGTTAAAATAGTATTTTAACGTTGAGACATTTGATAAAAAAAGCTAAAATTAAGGTTTGAAATAGAAAGGGTTACGTCGAGACTAATAATAGAAAAGTGTGCGAAAAGTATGTTATAGAAGAGGTGGAAGTCGTGGAAAGACTACAAAAGGTAATAGCGCAGGCAGGAATTACTTCAAGAAGGAAAGCGGAAACGCTAATCGAAGAAGGTCGTGTGCGTGTTAATGGAAAAACGGTGACTGAATTAGGTACAAAAGTAGATGTACATACAGATGATGTTGAAGTGGATGGCGTCCCGATCAGCAAAGAAGAGCCTGTTTATTACCTTCTTTATAAACCACAAGGTATTATTTCAAGTGTAGAAGATCACCTTGGTCGAAAAGTAGTAACAGATTTAATTGAGACAGAGAGTCGAATTTTTCCGATCGGAAGGCTCGATTCAGATACATCCGGGTTACTTTTGCTAACAAATGATGGTGAGTTTGCTAACCTGTTAATGCACCCAAAATATCGTATTCATAAAACGTATATTGCAAAAGTTCAAGGCATACCTTCTCGTCAGAAATTGAAACAGCTTGAAAAAGGTATTCATTTAGAAGACGGAAAAACTGCACCAGCACGAACGAAATTTATTAAAGGTAATAACCAAAAAGGCACAGCGATCGTGGAATTGACGATTCACGAAGGAAAAAATCGTCAAGTACGAAGAATGCTTGAAGCAATCGGGCACCCTGTAGACAAGTTGAAGCGCGAGCAATATGGTTTTTTAACGTTAAAAGGATTAAACGCAGGCGAGTATCGGGAACTAAAGCCTCATGAAGTGAAAAAACTTCGTGAACTCGCCGTCACATAATGTTCATTCTTTTCGACGGGGATTCACTGTAAACAATCTAGTTGTAATGCTAATATGTCAGTAGGCGTTGTTTTTCCAACGACATTCTGTCTTAGCTATAATTATCCATTCGATAAATGGGGGAAAAAAATGAAGAAAAGAAGATTGCTCATACGATCGGCAATTTTAATTGTAATGACGGTAGCAATAGGGTATACGTTCATTACACATTTTTCTGAAGAAAGAGGTCTCGTAGATGCAGGGGATCATGCTCCTGACTTTGCATTAGAGGATATGAATGGAGATCTTGTGCATTTAGAAGAGCTTAAAGGACAAGGCGTTTACTTAACATTTTGGGCTACCTATTGCACGTATTGCCGGCAAAAAATGGAGTACTTAAAAGATCACTATGATGAATACAAGGATAAAGGCGTTGAAATTATTGCGGTAAACGTGGACGAGTCTTCGCTTCAAGTTGAGCGTTATATTGACCGTCATGATGTACCTTACCCGAATGTGATTGACCGAGGAATGCTTGTGAGTAATGCTTACGGGATCAGTAACTTGCCCGCTGTCCTTATAATTGATGAAAACGGTTCGGTTTTAGAAAGACAAATAGGCGGTAAAACCGAAGAACAAGTCCTCACAGCACTGGATAAACTTGTACCTGATAGTGAGTAGGGGGTCACCATGAAAAAAATCACGTGTGATTGTGGTCACTTAAACAATTATGGCACCTATTTATGCGAATCCTGCGGTAAACCGCTAAAGGATGAGGCCAAAGGGCTTGCCGATATGCGTTATGAAGGTGTAGCACGACGTTCACAAACCTATAAAAAATCAATAGTAGATAAAATTTGGAACTTTTTTTCATCTGTGAAAGTTGGCGTTTGGATTATTGTTCTGACGCTTATCGCTTCTTCTGTCGGGACCATTTTCCCTCAAGAAATGTTTATTCCGCCCGGTGAAGTAGCATCTAATTATTATTTTCAAGAATATGGCACTCTTGGCCAGCTTTATTACCAGCTAGGCTTTCATAACCTATATAGCTCCTGGTGGTACATGCTGCTAGTTGCAAGTTTAGGTGTGTCGCTTATCATTGCCAGTATTGATCGGTTTTTTCCACTTTACCGGTCTCTCAAAACCCAAAGAGTAACAAAGCATCCTGGATTTTTAAAAAAGCAGCGGTTATATAAAGCCACTGAGCAAGTTGAGAATCCAGAAGATGAAATCAAAAAAGCTTTTGAGGCCTTGAAAAAGAAAAAATATAACATTCGTGAAGAAAACGGAAATTTGTTAGCGGAAAAAGGGCGTTTTTCAAGATGGGGACCTTATGTAAATCATATTGGATTAATTATCTTCCTAATCGGCGCAATGTTACGTCTGTTTCCCGAGATGTACTTAGACGACCATATTTGGGTTCGAGAAGGTCAAGAAGTAGAAGTAAAAGGGACGAATGGCGAGTACGCACTCCGGAACGAAGGGTTTCTCGTTGAATTTTATGACGAAGAAGACGAACGCTTCCGTGAAGGATTGGAACAAACTGGTGATCCTGTTGTTAAAACGTACCAAACAACGGCGACTCTTTTGAAACAGTCATCTGAAACAATTGGTGCGGGAACTACGCGTGAAGAAGTTAAGAGCCACCAGATTCGTGTTAATGATCCGATGTCATTCGAAGGCTATTCCCTTTATCAAGTCGATTATAAGTTGGATGAACTGTCGGGATTCACTTTCGCTCTTGAGCATGATGGAGAACGTGTAGACGATATTCAATTTGAGGTCGATTTATATGATCCAGAACCTGTCTATGAATTTGAAAATGGATACAAAGTAGAAATTTATGAATATTTTCCTAACTTTATATTCAATGAGCAAGACGAACCGGCTTCTTTAAACAAAGTACCTGATAATCCACGCTTCATCTTTGAGGTATTTCCTCCTGACAGTGATGATAGTGAATTAAGCTTTGTTGGTATTCAATTAAATGAAGCGTTAGAGGAAGACAATGAATACCGTTTGCGAATGGTTGATTTTGACTCTAATCACGTCAGTGCGTTAGCTGTGCGAAGAGACCGGACGATTCCAATTTTAATAGTAGGCGGTGTGATTTTCATGATTGGTCTAATTCAAGGATCCTACTGGCACCACCGACGAATGTGGATACAACAGCGTGAGGGTGACATTTTGATAGCTGGTCATGCGAATAAAAATTGGAATGCTCTTAAAAAAGACTTCGAGTTTTTGTCGGAGCATACTAGTATTCCGGTACCAGATGATCAAACTGACCAAGATGTAGAAGGTCCAGGTAGCGATAAAGGAGTGAAAGACAATAATGGCTCAACTAAGCAGTAATTTGTTACTGATTGCGTTTTTTCTATATTTGTTATCTACGATTCTGTTCGCCGTCTCCATTACAGGGAGACGGTTTAAGGACAAAGAAGGAAATGAAAAAAACCGACTCGGTCTTTTTGGCTACACCGCAGCCGTTTTGGCTTTAGTATTAGCCATTGGTTATTTTATCACGAGGTGGATTGCTGGTGGACATGCGCCAGTTAGTAACATGTTCGAATATACGGCGTTCCTTGGTATTATGATGAGCTTAGGGTTTGTGATCATCTATCCGATTTATAGAAGTAATGTACTCGGATTATTTACGATGCCTGTCGTGATGCTCATTATTGCATACGCGTCTGTATTTCCAACAGAAATTCAACCGCTTATTCCAGCGCTTCAATCGAGCTGGCTGAAAATACATGTCATTACAACAGCCCTTGGTCAAGGAATTCTTGCCGTCAGTTTTGCGGCGGGACTCATTTACCTTGTGCGTGTGATTGACTTTACGAAAAGCTCAAAAAAAGTTAGAACTCTTGAAATCATTTTTTACGGCTTACTCTGTTTTGTCGGTCATGTAATCTTAAATATGGGCTTTGGTGTTGCTGGTTATGAAGCAGAGTTCCAATATATGAATGAAAATGAGCAGGAAGCTACGATGACTTATCAATTACCGGCACTTATTGGTCCTAATGAGGGTACGCTTCTCACTGAAGACCGATTCTCACCGCTAGTTTCTGCACCTGCAATCATTGTTGCGGATGATTTGAATGCTGTCATTTGGGCGTTTTTCGCTGGTCTTGTTCTTTATTGGCTCATTCGTCTCATCATCAGAAAGCCTATTGGCGGAGCACTGCAAAAGGTTGTAAAGGGTGTAAATCCACAGAGTGCAGATGAACTAAGCTATCGGGCAATAGCGATCGGATTCCCAGTCTTTACACTTGGCGGACTTATTTTCGCAATGATTTGGGCACAAATTGCCTGGACGCGCTTCTGGGGCTGGGACCCGAAAGAAGTGTGGGCACTAATTACCTTTTTATTCTATGCTGCCTACCTTCATCTTCGCTTGTCACGAGGCTGGCAAGGAGAAAAGAGCGCGTGGCTATGTGTTGTTGGATTTGCAATTATTATGTTCAACTTGATTTTCGTTAATCTCGTCATTGCAGGTCTTCACTCATATGCTTAAATATTAAAATGAGAACCGTCTTGCTTTTGTTGGCAGGACGGTTTTGTATTCCTTTAAGCGGACAGCTATATCCGCTTTCCTGAGAGTTAAGAAAGTATAAAAATCTACGCTTCGGTGTCTAACTCCAGGCGCCATCGGCTCGTGTCAAATAACCTGCCCGATTAAAAGTAAAAAGCACTTTTTATCGGACAGAACATTTGCATGTCGCCGATTAGCGGGCGCCTTGCGCTTTTCTTACTTAATTCACGATTTAGACACAGGTTTCTCGTGTACGATATGACGAATGGAATGTAGAAATGATACTATTAAGGAGAATATAAAAAAAGATTTTCTTGAACGATTCGTGTTTAGGGAGGTTCACAATGAATAATGAAGCAAAATTATTAGTCGTGGATGACGAGGAAAGAATACGCCGCCTTCTAAAAATGTATTTAGAGCGAGAAGGCTATCAGGTTAAAGACGCTGAAAATGGAGAAAAAGCGTTAAAGATGGGTTTGGAAGAGGACTTTGATTTAATTATTCTCGACTTAATGATGCCAGGAATTGATGGCATAGAAGTTTGTGAGGAATTACGAAAGCATAAAGCAACGCCTGTCATTATGCTCACAGCTAAAGGAGAAGAAGCGAACCGCGTGCAAGGGTTTGAGGCGGGAACAGATGATTATATCGTCAAGCCATTTAGCCCGAGAGAAGTCGTGTTAAGAGTAAAAGCGCTGTTGCGTCGGTCATCATCTACAAAGTTTTTACAAACGGAAACATCAACGAAGGATGTGCTCGTTTTTTCACATCTGACGATCGACCATGATGCTCACCGTGTTTTAGCTGACGGTGAAGAAATCAGTCTTACACCAAAAGAATACGAGCTTCTTCATTATTTAGCGCAATCTCCGGATAAAGTGTTTGCTAGAGAGGATCTGCTTAAAGATGTTTGGAATTATGAGTTTTTCGGTGATCTGCGAACTGTGGATACTCATATTAAGCGATTGAGGGAAAAGCTAACAAAAGTTTCTCCAGAAGCAGCGAATATGATTTCTACAGTCTGGGGTATTGGCTATAAGTTTGAGGCTGGGAAGTCATAATGTTTTGGAGGAGTGTCGTCGGAAAATTATGGGCGACAATCTTACTTCTCGTTAGTGTTGTACTCCTTATTCTCACTGTTCTTCTCTTGCAATACTTTGAGCACTTTCATTCAGAGCATGCAGAAGAGCAAATGATTAATCACGCTTCGTTGATTGTCGATGTGTTAGAAGATGAGGAAACAAGTGAATCAGCAATTGAAATGAGTTGGAAAATAGCTGATACTTACTCAACTAAAGCTGTTATTCTAAGCGGTGAAGAAGATTATTGGTATTCGTCCGGTAATTCAATGAAAGAACTTCCTCTAAGCGTACTTTATGAGGATCCTCAACTGTCAAGTGTTCTAAACGAAGGGCAACCGGTCGTTCAAAGAGGCGATTATGAACTGAATGGTGCAAATGAGAGTCATCAGGAGTTGCTCATTGTGGGCATCCCTTTTCAGTCGGAAAGTGAAATTGGAGCAGTATTTTTATATCAGCCACTTGAGATGGTAAATGAAGCTTCCGTTCAAACGAAGCATATTATTTTTTTAAGTGCTGGTATTGCTATCATTCTTACAACGATCTTTGCTTTCTTTTTAACGACACGGATTACAGCGCCACTAAGAAGGATGAGAACAGCTTCATTAGAATTAGCAAAGGGAAATTTCGATACAAAAATCCCCGTTCGAACTAGAGATGAGATCGGCCACCTAGGAATGGCGTTTAACCGAATGGCTCGGGCGTTGAATACGAACTTGGCTGCATTAAACCGGGAAAAAGAACAGCTGTCGCGGATTTTAAGTTCTATGGCGGATGGGGTAGTGACTCTTGATCGCCGGGGTGAGATGAGGGTAACGAATCCTCCCGCGGAAGCCTTTGTCCAAGCATGGCGCTATGAAAATGATAAAAATGAGAAAAATGGCAATCAGCTTCCTGAAGAAATTGGTTATCTTTTTAAACAAGTGGTTGCAACAGAAACTGAGCAAATTGCAGAGGTAGATGTGCAAGGCAGGAGCTGGGGGATTTTAATGACGCCTCTTTATGATAAAAATGACATTCGTGGAGCTGTTGCTGTTTTAAGAGATATGACTGATGAACGTCTTCATGATAAGCTTAGAAAAGACTTTATCGCAAATGTGTCTCATGAGCTAAGAACCCCGATATCCATGCTTCAAGGGTATAGTGAGGCGATTATTGATGACATTGCAGGCTCAGAAGAAGAAAAGAAAGAGTTAGCCCAGGTTATTTATGATGAATCTTTACGTATTGGGCGTCTTGTAAATGAGCTACTCGACCTAGCCAGAATGGAAGCGGGCCATATTCAATTGAACTTGGATAAAGTAAATATATCGGAGTTTTCTCATCGGGTGGTCCGGAAGTTTTCCGGTCTTGCTAAAGAGCATGATGTAAAACTTCAGGAAAGCATCGAACAACTGGACACCATACTAGAGATTGATCCGGATCGTATTGAGCAAGTCCTCACCAACCTGATTGATAATGCGATAAGGCATACTTCTGAAAAAGGCAGTGTAACATTAAAAGTAAATAGCGTTGAACAAGGGATTAAAATGGACGTTGAAGATACGGGAAGCGGAATCCCGGAAGAAGATTTGCCCTTTGTCTTTGAACGGTTTTATAAAGCAGACAAAGCTAGGACGAGAGGACATTCTGGAACAGGATTAGGATTATCCATAGCTAAAAATATTGTAGATGCTCATAATGGAAAAGTGTCGGTTCATAGTAAATTGAACGAAGGAACGACATTTACAGTTCTTTTACCTTATGATAAAACAAATTAGTGACGTATTGTTCCGAAAAATCTAGTTCCACACGAAACATGGACAATCACTGTATAAAAAGCTGAAGGGAAACGAACCTTCAGCTTTTTTGTACTACTATAAGAAAGGTTAACTTCTCTAAAGGGATAAAGTATAAGCACAACGAAAGCTTTCTTTATAAAGAAGACAGCTACCTTCATGCCGCTCGTGATCTATAAGTCTTTCTGTACTTCCTTGACCACATGGGTAACCTCTGGAATTATGAGTTCGTCCATAGCGAGCTTTACGGCCCCGGATGAGCCAGGTGTTGAAAAAATCGTTGTATTTCCACGTATTCCGGCAGTGGCTCGGCTTAACATAGCCGCGGGACCGATATCCTTTTCGTAGCTTAAGTATCGGAAGAGTTCACCAAATCCAGGGAGCGTTTTGTCTAACATACTTTCCACCGCTTCAAAAGTTGTGTCTCTTAATGCAATGCCTGTGCCCCCGGTTATCAATAAGACAGAAATGTCTTTGTCTTGTTCCGCTTCTCGGATTACTTGTTGAATAGTCGTAAATTCATCCTTAACGATTTGATATCGCACAACGCTGTGCCCGGCATCTGATAGTTTTTTTTTCATCAGTTTTCCACTTTTGTCTGTGTCTTCAGTTCGTGTGTCAGAGACAGTTAAAACCATACAATTTACGTACTTGGGCGATTCCTTTCGGTGTTGTTCTGTGCTCAATATTTTCTCCTCCTCTTTAATGGCTATTAATATTGTATAGGATGTCAGCCTTGAAGAACAACAATGTAGAATTTTGGTGTGACGAATCGAATCATCTTGATGTATAATGAAATTTGTAAATGCATTCTATACGTCTGCTACTTTAAGGTCGTGTTGTGTTTCAACATGTGAAAAGGGAAATCGGTGTAAATCCGACACGGTCCCGCCACTGTAAACGTATTGACTTTTTCATAGCCACTATGGGCTTGGGATGTTTTTTCACTCCACTGGTACTATTGACGGGAAGGAAGAATGGGTCAAATAACGTAAGTCAGGAGACCTGCCTTAAAGTTTTCTTACCTTCGGGCAAAAGGTGAAGCAGTGACGAGAGGTGTTCATTCTTGAATGAGCGAGGCGCTTTTATTCAAGATGAATAAAACTTTCGTTCATATGTTGTGATCACCGTCTTTGAAGGGTTGTCTTTCAAGGACGTTTTTTTGATTTTCTTTACTTTTCGATGATAGAGGCGATAGAAACAGTTTGCAAATATACATAAGGGGAGAATAAGTGATGAATAAGAGTGTGATGTTACTTATTGCATGTAGCATGATGATTATACTTGCGGCATGTTCAGATGGAAGCGAAGAGCCGGAAGCAGATGAGGCTAATGAAACTACGCAAGAAGGGAGTTTATACCCACTCACTCTTGAAGATGCGCGTGGCACAGAGTTTACACTAGAAGAGCAGCCTGAAAAAATTATTTCCTTGTTACCAAGTAATACAGAAATGATTTATAGTTTGGATGCTTGGGATCAGCTTATTGCAGTTACTGGAAATGATGATTATCCTCCAGAAGCTAATGAACTACCAACTGTTGGAGATATGACGATCGATGTTGAAGAGACGATCTCTCAAAATCCTGACGTCGTATTAGCTGGTCAGATAAATGACATGGATGCAATTGGTCAAATCGAGGAAGCTGGCATTCCAGTTGTAGTGATTGAAGATACAAACAGCTTTGAAGACCTTTACGATACGATTGAATTTGTAGGAACTGTTTTAGGGAAACAAAACGAGGCAGAAGTACTAATTAACGATATGCAAGCGCGAATTGAAAGCATCGAAGCTGTCGCTCAAAATATTCCTGATGAAGACCAATTGGATGTTTGGGTGGAAGTTGATGCTGATCCGGACCTTTTCACAACCGGTTCTGAAACGTTTGTAGATGAAATGCTGACGATGATTGGTGCTAACAATGTAGCTCATGAGGAAGTGGGTTGGGTCCAATATACAGAAGAGGATGCGATCAGTCTTAATCCGAATGTGATTATCATTACATACGGTGCTTATATAGAAAATTCTGAGGAAAACGTGCTAAATAGAGCAGCTTGGCAAAGTGTACCTGCTGTAGAGGATGAGAGAGTGTATTCATTAGACGATGCAAATACTGTATCAAGACAAGGTCCTCGGTTAATTGAAGGAGTCGAAACCCTTGCCGAACTTATTTACCCAGAATATTACTAAGGGATTGCTTACACCTAAATATTTGCTAACATTTCTTTTATTAACCACTGCTGTTTTAACAGGAGTAGGTGTAGGGAGCGTTGCGATTCCTCCTGTCGAGGTGCTTTTCATTTTACTACAGCAGTTACCTGGTGTTCCGCTAATGAGGGAAATTGATCCTACGATTGAGCATATTGTCCTTGAAATCCGCCTCCCCCGCGTCCTATTGGCTTTACTTGTTGGGGCATCATTATCTGTAGCGGGAGCAGCTTTTCAAGGGCTGTTACGAAATCCGCTAGCGGATCCTTATACACTAGGGGCATCCTCTGGTGCAGCGGTTGGAGCGGTGATGGTATTTTATTTTGGGTTTACCATTCCACTCGTAGGTACTTTTACAATACCTGTGATGGCAATAGCAGGGGGATTTGTATCCCTTTATCTTGTATTAGCACTTGCAAAGCTAGTGAGTCGGTCGATGGCTGTCGAAACGATTATACTAATCGGGATTGTGCTCAGTTCTTTTTTAGGGGCAATCATTTCTTTGATGATTGCTTTAAGTACGGATGAGTTAAGGCAAATCATTAACTGGCTTATGGGATCGGTAGGAATGAGAGGTTGGCCTTACGTATATTTGATCTTTCCCTTTTTTATAACGGGTTGGGTAATGTTGCTCGTCCATTGGCGTGAGCTGAATGCCTTTGGATTTGGAGAACAATCAGCTCATCACCTAGGAATTGATGTCCAAAAAAAGAAGCAATGGATATTGTTTGCTGCAGCGATATTAACCGGAGCAGCTGTGGCTGTATCGGGGACAATAGGTTTTGTAGGGCTGGTTATTCCTCATTTTATTCGATTATTAATCGGGCCGGATCATAAACATCTGCTATTTTTATCTGCTCTGGGTGGAGGAGCTTTTCTCATCTTTGCCGATGTTCTAGCACGAACCCTTCTAGCACCCCAAGAACTTCCGATCGGAGTCATTACAGCACTAGTAGGAGCACCTATATTCGGACTAATTCTTGTGTTGAAGTTAAAAAGTAAACTCGCTATGTAAAGAAAGGACTGTTGAACGTGATTCGAGCCTTAAACCTATCAACAGGGTACGATAAAAAAAGAATTATAAACAACCTTTCTTTTCATGTAGCAGAAGGAGAGTTGTTTGGTGTACTAGGACCTAACGGAAGCGGAAAAACGACTCTTCTTAAAGCCTTGACCCGTTCACTTGATGTGAAAGAAGGGCAAATTTACATTGCAGGAAAAGAACTAGGTCACTTTGAGGTAAAGGACCTTGCTAAGGTTGTCACTTTATTGCCTCAGCACCAGGAGCATTCTTTTTCCTTTACTGTAAAAGAAGTGGTTGCCATGGGAAGGTACCCACATAAAAAAGGGTTGTTTCATTTTTATAATGAAGAAGATGAGAGTCTTATAGATGAGATGATGACGCTGATGGACGTGAAAGGCTTTGCGAATCAATCGTTAAACACTTTGAGCGGTGGAGAACAACAGAGGGTGTTTTTAGCTCGAGCATTAGTCCAACAGCCTAAATTGTTACTTTTGGATGAACCTACAAACCACCTTGATATCTCGTATCAGATGGAATTGATGAATCGAATTAAAAACTTGTCAAAGGAAAAAGGGTTAACCGTCCTTTCAATTCTCCATGACATTAATTTAGCAAGTTTATTTTGTGATCGGGTACTGCTTCTCCATGATGGCCGTGAGGTGAAAACGGGAGCTCCAGGAGAAGTGCTGATCCCTGCTCGTTTGTCTAACGTTTACCAAACCCCTCTTATTGAAACGGCTCATCCGACGATCCCGAAACCACTGATAACCTATGAACCGATAGAGAATTCGGTGGATGAAGTCCCTTTTTTGGAATATAAAGAAACAGAAGATGCTCTATTAATTTTAAGCAAACATCCGTTACGAACACTTACTACGAGTAATAAAGAACGTCCATTTAGGTGGGTACGTGAGTTCATATTTTATAATGAAAAGCATAAAACGACAAACTCTTTTTCAACAGAGAAGCTCCGGTATCCATTTTCTTGTCCAGATGAACATCAATATGAGATTATCGATAAACAAACGGCAGGTTTTTGCGTTGTTCTTCTCGAAGAAAAATTGAAGAGACAATGCATTGCTGCTGCAATCTTCATTGATGGGCATTTATATGATGGAGAAATGCTTGATTTAATGATGAAGGTTCATACTATTTTCGAGTCAGTTTCTGTCAATTCGCAACTTCCAAGAGAGATTAGCATTTCAGTAAGAGCAAACGTTTCCGAGTGGCACGGGGATCAAGAGCTACTCGATTGGATTTTCTCAAATGAGCAGGAACGTTTGACTAGAAGTTTGGAAGGAGAGGAAAAGAGTGAAGATCTATACGAAAAAAGGCGATAAAGGTAAGACCCATTTAATTGGAAAGCGTGTAGAGAAAGATCATTTAAGAGTTGAAGCTTATGGCACAGTGGATGAATTAAATAGTTTGATTGGAAAAGCGATTGCAAGTATGCCACGTACGTCATGTGAAGATGTGATTGAGGAATTAACTGAGATTCAGCATCAGCTTTTTGACCTTGGAGCCGATTTGGCCAATGTCACTGAGAATCCGACATACAAAACAAAAGAATCCTTCACCAAAACATTAGAGACAGCGATTGATCACTATTGGGAAGAAGCGCCAGAAATTAAAACGTTCGTTCTTCCAGGGGGGAGCCAGCCTGCAGCAGATTTGCATGTCGCTCGAACTGTTGCACGAAGAAGTGAGAGAAGAATCATTTCTGTCATGCAACAAGAAGAAGTACCAGCGGCCATATTGCAATATGTGAACCGATTGTCTGATTACTTGTTTGCTGCAGCACGTGTTGTCAACTTTCGAGAAGGACAAAAAGATATTTTGTATCGAAGCAACAGTGATGTGTTTAAGTAGGTTTTTAAAAGAAAATGAATAAGAAAAACCGCATAGCGGTCTTTTATTAAAAACAGCGTTAGCTCGCATGTTTTAAAGTCTCAAGGATGCTTTCCCCTTGAGACGAGCGGCGTGAAGGTAGCTGTCGCTCTCTTTTAAGGAAACTTGGCTGGCCGCCAGCCTTAATCGAGGAAGCCCTAGTTGCAATTAAACTTTCTTGAAGTGCAAAAAAGCCTGTCCGGTGTGGACAGGCTTTCCTACATTTAAACGTGAATCTCAATTTCGCTATCTTCACGAAGCTGTTCTAAATATTTTTCTCGTTTTAATTGTTCTTCGATCTCAGGCTGCATCTCTTCGAAGTCACCAATTTCAGGGGATTGCATTTCCATTTGCTCATAGTATTGTTCCATCTCTTCTTCTGAGACCTCTACGCTGTCTTCGAGATGATCAAGTGTCATTAGCTCTTCAACAGCTAATTCTTTGCGAAGTTCCTCTTTGAGCTCATCTTCAGAAAGGTTGTTCATCTCAAGGACTTCCTCAAACTGTTCATCACTTTCGAATGACTCTTTAAACTGAGCAAGTTGCTCGTCTAACTCGTCCTCGGAAACCTCAATCTCTTGTCTGGCGGTTTCTTGAATGAGTATTTCTTGATTTACCAATTCATCAACAAGATACTGTTCCATTTGCTGAACAAACTCAGCGTTTTCTTCATCTTCTGGATCCATGCCTTGTTGAGCAAACATTTGCTCTACCATTTGATCCAGCTCTTCACGAGATATTTCTTCTCCGTTTACATTTGCGACGGCGTCACCAGCTGCTTCGGAATCTGTTTCATCTTCATCTGTTTCAACTTGCTCTTCCCCATCATCAGGCTCTCCATCTGGGGTTTCAGGTGTTTCATCTTCTCCACAAGCTGCTAACACTGAAATCGTAGTTACCGTAAGCCCGATGGCGAGCATCCTTTTTATTCGCTTCATTTTTTGCATCACCTTTCTAGTTGGAAAAAGTTTTTATCTTATCCTGTGTACTGGTACTCACTTTACCATATATAACAGACATGTTTCAATTGAGAGATTGTCAAAAACTGTGGTCAATAGTCTGGAGTATGCTAAGATTAATGAAAAAGGGGGAGTTTGGTGAGGACAGATTACCACAATCATTTAGAAAAGGGAACATTAACGATTGACTACTTACAACAATTTGTGGAAAAAGCAAAAAACGAAAATATTAGTCATTTCGGGATATCCGAGCACGCCTATCACTTTGAAGAGACGAAGGACATTTTATCGAATCCTTGGGTTAATGCTAGGCGCTGTTATCGAATGGATGACTATGTAAGGTTGTTTGAAAAAGCCGGCGAGATCGGTATGGATGTGAAAATGTCAATCGAGATGGATTACACGCCAGGTAAGCATAAAGAAATGTCCCAATTTATTAAACAATATGAATTTGATTATGTCATTGGGAGTGTGCATTGGATCGGAGATTTTGGTATTGATTTAGCAGAGTATCGAAAGGAGTGGGAAAGAAGGGATGTAAAAGAAGTCTATAAGGCATACTTCGATCAAATTGTAACTTTAGCCGAATCTAATCTTTTTGATATTGTCGGTCATTTAGATTTGGTGAAAATTTTTGGCTACGTACCTGATGATGACGCGTTTTTAGATGTAGAATATGAACGGATAACAACTGCATTAGCCCAGTCAAAAACATGTGTAGAGATTAGCACAGCTGGATTACGTAAACCCGTTGGTAAAATCTATCCGGATCCTCGATTATTAAAAAAATGTCATGACAAGAAGATTCCTATCGTTCTTTCTTCTGATGCACACGAACCGTATCAAGTCGGATATGAATTTGACCAGGCGGTGGCGTTTGCAAAAGAAATAGGTTATTCAACCGTGATGACGTTTGAGAAGGGGGAAAGAAAAGAAATACCTCTAAAGTAGGACAATATAGTTTGGAAAGAGTGAGGCATGCAATACGCATGCCTCATTTGCTTTTTTTAGAGCTCTAAAACGATAACTTGCTGAATGTCATCTACCTTCTCAAGAGTCGTAAGTGTTTGGAATTCCGCTTCTTTGTCTACCGATAAAATCATGATTGCTTCTCCGCCCTCTTGCTTTCGTCCAACTTGCATCGTTGCAATATTCACATCGTGTTCTCCAAGGATCCGGCCGACTTTACCGATGACCCCAGGCTTATCTTGATGTTTTATAAACAGTTGGTGCTCAGAGGGTTGAAAATCGATAGAGAAATCGTCAACTTTAACAAATCGTAAGCCGAAGTCTTCGTTATAAGTGCCCCAAATCGTAAACTTATCATGTTCACCTTGTATGACAGCTTTAATCAAACTTTGATAGCCTGTATCATCATCAGTTACACGTTCACTTAAGCTAACACCCCTTTGTTTAGCAATAAAAGAAGCGTTTACGTCGTTAATGTATGAGTCTACTCTGTTTTTAAAGAAGCCAGCTAATAAACTACGAGTGAACATCGTTGTTTCATTTTCAGCAATGCGTCCGGCAAAAGTGAGTTCAATATGCTTCACCGGTACAGGCATGGATGTAGATGCCATTTTACCCATTTTGTGTGTTAGTTCATAGAAGGGGTACAGCTTTTCGTAATGGTCTCTCGAAATGCGCGGGAAATTTAAGCCGTGAGCAATCGGGTGGCCAGTTGAAAAAGCTAAAACTTCTGAAGCAACCTGTTCTGCTACACTCCGTTGTGCTTCTCGAGTGGAAGCAGCTATATGAGGAGTTAAGATCACTTGATTCAAATTTCTGAAAGGGTGTTCACCAAGGGGCTCATTTTCAAATACATCTAATGCTGCACCGCGAACATGACCGGTATTTAAATAGGAAAGGAGAGCTTCTTCGTCAATAATCCCACCTCTCGCACAATTTAAGAGAAATACTCCAGGTTTTGTAAGTGCAAGCTCTTCGTGACTGATCATTCCTTTTGTGTCCTTTGTAAGAGGGGTGTGAACGGTAAGAATATCACTGGAGCCGAGAACGTCATGTAAAGTTGCAAGCTGAACACCATGTTTTTTGGCGCGAGTACTTGTTAAAAAGGGATCGAATACGAAAACGTTCATTTGAAAGGCTTTGGCACGGGAAGCAAGCTCGGATCCAATACGGCCAAACCCGATGATCCCGAGGGTTTTTCCGAATAATTCAAAGCCTTCAAAAGACTTGCGGTTCCATTCTCCCCTCTTTACAGACTGCGTAGCTTGCGGAATGTTCCGTAAAAGAGACATCATCATTGCAAAAGTGTGTTCTGAAGTTGAAATCGTATTCCCATCAGGAGCGTTAATAACAATAGTTCCGTGCTCAGTAGCCAATTCAACGTCGATATTATCGACACCGACACCTGCACGACCAATGATCTTTACATTTGGAAGTAGACGAAATGCAGAATCGTCTACGCGTGTCCCACTTCGAACGATCAACGCATCGATTGTCGAATCCGGAGAAGAAATTTGCGATAAGGGTTTTTCGATTACATGAACATGGGGAGCCTCGAGTAGTGGCGCGAGACCTTCAGGACTCACTGGGTCAGATACTAATACTGTAAATAAATCGTCTGTTCTTGAAGAAAACGTTGACAACGAAGAAACCTCCTATTAATTCAGATTGGATATCAAAAATAAGTACCTCTGTCGTGGATTAGACGGAGAGAGGAAAGTAGTAATACGTAATATCATAACATGAAGAAAGAATATTCGTAATATTGATTTATGAACAGGTGTGAGTAAATAAAAGCGAGGTGAGTTGATGTATTACCAAGTAAAACAAGGGGATACACTCCGAAGAGTAGCGGCAGAACACAATATAAGAGTAAGCGATATTCTTGAATTGAACCGGGAATTGGATGAGTATGCTTATATATATCCCGGTATGTTGTTAAATACACCTTCAGAAAAAGTAGTGGGAACAAGAGAAGCAACGATCGGGACGTGCTGTGAGGAGTTCAACAATTTTGATGTCAAAAAGTGCGTAGAAAGTTTGGGAAATATGCCGGATGTATCTACTGAAATAATCGGGTCCTCTGTGTTAGGTAAGCCTCTTTACAGCGTATCAATTGGAACGGGGAAGAAGCATCTTTTCTACTCAGGAGCCTGGCATGGGAATGAGTGGTTAACGAGCAAATTCCTTTGCGATTGGTGTGAACAATTAATGGAAACAAAAGAAAAAGGGGGCTGGCTTTTTGGTTATCCTGTTCGTGATATCCTAAAAGAAGTAACTGTCCACATCGTACCTATGGTGAATCCTGACGGTGTTGAACTTGTGCAGCAAGGCATTTACCCTAAGCACCCTCATTACAAAGAAGTGCTGGCGATAAACCGTGGAGGACTTCAGTTTGATCATTGGTCAGCGAATATCCGGGGCGTTGACCTAAACCACCAGTGGCCAGCAGGCTGGCAAAAAGAAGCCGATGAAAGCCCGCAAGAGCCGTGGCCGAGACATTATAGTGGAAGGAATCCTTTAACTGAACCTGAAGCTATTGCAATTTATGACTGGTCACTTAAACACGATTTTGAATATGTTCTTGCGTTTCATTCCCAAGGTCAAATGATCTTTTGGGGTTACAACGGATTAGAGCCCGAAATAAGTAAGGACATGGTACATCGCCTTTCCCTTAAAAGTTCTTATGTACCGATTCACACTGCTGACAGTGATGCTGGTTATAAAGACTGGTTTATTCAGAAAACGGGTCGTCCTGGTTTTACGATCGAAGTAGGAGTAGGGGTTAACCCGCTCCCGTTGCGCGCTTATTCAGAAATATGGGCAAATAATCTACTTCTCGCTTTGGAGGGATTAACGTTAACAAAATTGATGAAAAAATAAACAGTAAGCTTTTTAGTGCGTGTTCAAATGTGGGGGGGAGAAGTAGCTGAAGATATCATCCTTAATTCCGGCGCACAGGACGTAATCATTGGTTTTAGCAGATCTCGTTGTCCTCCTTTTGAATCAAAGCCTTATTTTAAAAATAATAATAAAAAAATAAAACATCCACCCTTGCCAGGTGGATGTTTTGTAATGTTATTCGTATTTTAATGCGTCACCATCAAATGATTCATCAGCAATTTTAATGGAATCAGTTGGGCAACCATCTAGGGCGTCTTCCATATCTTCGTGAAGTTCCTCAGGTACTTCAGAAGTTCCTTCATTATCATCAAGGATAACAAATGCAATCCCATCGTCATCATAATCGTAAATATCAGGTGCAGCAGCGCCACAAGCACCGCAAGCAATACATGTGTCTTTGTCTACAATTGTGAACTTTGCCATTATACATAACCTCCCATTTCATAGTAAGTATGATCCCTTTATTTCTCTATTATGTAAAAAGGGCGTTTTTAGAACTTATAACTATAAAGACTTCATCTAAACATATTGTATAGGTTATTAGAGCACTTTTCAACAGAAAATATCCTTGAAGAACTGTTCTGTAATACGCCTTCTTTCTAGCCTGTGATCCATTTTTCTCTTATAATGGTAACAGAAAAACCCTATTTATACAGGAAGGACGGCGCGTAATGTGTATCGAAAAGTGGTTAATATTAATGATGGTTGAACGGCTTCAAGGGCAACGCAGTATAAATGGCGCATTGTATCTTTTATCAGGAAAACGATCGGCACAAACGATTCAAGATGCTTCGTTGTTTAATGTTTTACCGTTAACAGCAAGCTTAAAGCATCGACCTTTTGACCAATTAGTTAAGGTTAAGAATATTCTTGAAAAGAATAACTGGATAGGAGAAGATGCCACTGGAAAAATGACTCTTACTAGCTACGGACGACAGCAGCTTTTTTCTTATCAAAGTCGTCTTTCACTTCCAGAATATTTTAACGGAGGCCGTTTTGAATGGAATGGTGAAACGGATTGGTTTTGGCAAAGACTCTCCTTATTTATACAATCTCTTTCAAATGTACTATGTGCTCAGTCTTCTTTTATCCCAGTTCAATACGATTATAATGTGCAATTTTGGGTAAAAAATCATTTTCCTCGGAACCGATCCAGACAAGCCATTTTTTCTAATGGTCTTTATAACGAATTACATACTCTTCTTGCCGAGCTGCCCAATGAAGATGCAATGCTATTTGTAAGCAGACTTTCATCATCCACGAGGATAGGGAAAACGACGAGTCAACTTACGGAAAATGGATCTGATGAATGGCATACCTTTTTACGATTTAGAAGCGTTCTTCACTATATAATAGGGAGTATTTCAAAAACAGAGCGGGTAAAAGAATTCCCCTCACTTACCCTCTTTCTTATGCAAGAAACAGAGGATGGGTTACTAACAAAATCGGCAATAAAAACCCTTGAACTACTCCGCCAAGGGTGTACAATAGATGAAATACCTACATTAAGGGGATTGAAACGAAGTACAATCGAAGATCACATCATGGAGATCACCCTCCTTGCAGCTGATTTCCCTGCTGATTATTTCTTGAGCAGGGAAAAGATTGCCCTTATTCAAAAAACAGCGAAACGGTTAAATACTAAGAGGTTAAAAGCCATTAAAACTGCATTAGGAGAAGAGGTTGATTACTTCATGATTCGACTAGCTTTAGCCGATTTAAAGGAGAGGGTGTCATGAGCGAACTTCTCGAAAGTCAACTGTGGGAATGGTATGAGTATCCTGCTTTCCGTCCCGGTCAAAAAGAAATCATTCAAGATGTGTTAAAGAGGAACGATGTATTAGCGGTTTTGCCAACAGGTACAGGAAAAACACTCTGCTATCAGTTCCCATCCCGTCTACTCCCTGGTATCACGGTAGTCGTCTCACCATTACTTTCGTTAATGGAGGATCAAGTCCATCAATTAAAAGCGTACGGGGAAAAAGGTGCTGTTGCTTTAAATAGTCATGTTCCAATAAATGACCGCAACCGAATCGTATCTACATTAACTAACCGCTCACTTCTATACGTTTCACCAGAAATGCTGCAAAATGAATGGTTACAAAGTGCACTACATATGAGAACAGTGGGGTTGTTTGTTGTTGATGAAGCCCATTGTATTTCTCAATGGGGGCATGAATTTAGAACCGATTATTTAAAATTGGCCGATGTTCGCAAAAAGCTAAACAACCCGCCTTGTCTGGCATTAACGGCTACAGCTACCAAAAATGTCCAAGATGATATTGTAAAACACCTTTGTTTGGCCAACGTAAGAAAACACTTATATTCTGTTGATCGTCCTAACATCGCTTTACATGTAAGTAAAGTAACCAGTGATTCCGAAAAAAAAGAACAATTGGTTAATGTCGTAAAGAATCTAAAAAAACCAGGTGTCATTTATACAGGCACACGGTTAGAAGCAGAAAGTGTTGCAACGCTTATTTCTCAATCTAACGTAAAAGCGGCCTTTTATCACGGGGGAATGACGAAAGAAGATCGGCTATTGGTTCAGCAGCAATTTATCCGGGACGAGCTTGACATTGTCTGTTGCACAAATGCTTTTGGAATGGGAATTAATAAGGAAAATGTTCACTTCGTCATTCATTACCATCTACCGCAATCAGTAGAGCATTATGTTCAGGAGATTGGCAGAGCAGGACGGGGAGGTGAACAAAGTCTTGCATTACTTATTTATCAAGAGGAGGACCGCTTTTTACCATTATCCTTTATCGATCGTGAAGTACCTGTAAAAGAAGAACTGGAGGGGTTTTTTTATTATTTCCAGTCGTTAAAGCAAACTGGACAAACCCAATTGCCATTTGAGGAATTTGCGATCACATTCCGTCTTGAAGAAACGCAAAAACGTCTTCTTTACTTCCACTTTGAGCGGCTAAGTATTTTAGAAGGTAATAGCATTAGTCTTCAGAGAATTGATGATTCTTGCAAAAAAGAGTTAGAAGTTCGCTTTAAACAACGGCAAAATGAAAAACGGAACCAGTTTCTTCGACTAGAAACGTTATTGAATAGTGAACGTGAGTGTTTGCGTAAAGGGGTTCTTGTTTATTTTGACGAAGAATTAGCTCCATTTTCAGGTCCATGTTGTTCGACTTGTGGAAGTAGACCGGAAGACTTTTATACTAACGTTACAAACGAAGGTGACGAAAAAAAGAGGCCTGCTTCTTGGGAAAAACTTTTAATAGAGATTTTACATCAAGGTGAGAAACAGAGGGATAAAGAATGAAATCACATAAAAAAATCATCCAAAGTTTATCCGATAAAGAATTACTATTGAACTTATACTTATCACAGTTTCTCATGGTCGCCTTGGCATTGGTAGCTTCACGACTGTTGTTTGGGTCATGGCTTTATCCTTTTACGTTGATCACCTTTTCATTCGAAGCGGTCCTTTATGGATTATTAATTGCTCTAGCTGTTGTTTTAGTTGAGTTTTTTTTTGTTTGGCTCCTGCCCGCATCATGGTTCGATGATGGTGGGGTAAATGACCGGATGTTTCGCAATCGTTCGGTGTGCCATATTCTTGTTATTTCTCTTGTTGTTGGCATTAGCGAGGAAATCTTATTTCGTGGTGTTTTACAAACATCATTTGGAATCGTATTCGCTTCTATTGTTTTTGCACTCATTCATTTTCGCTATTTACAACAGCCATTTTTGTTTTGTTTCACTGTTCTGCTCAGCTTTCTCTTGGGTGGGGTTTTTATTTGGACTGGAAATTTACTAACGGTTATAGTCGCACATTTCTTTATTGATGCCTTGCTAGGTCTTGCTATTCGGTTAGGAATTATGGATTGGCACAAAAAAAGTCCGGAATTATAAAGCAGCTCGTAAATACAGCCAAATTGCTTTTATTGCTAATACATCTCGGCTATGGAGTGCGAAAAATCACTTATAATGAGATGAAATGTTTTGTAACAGGGATAGATGATAGAATTCATCCAAATTGTTTTTTTAGGCTTTTACTCACATCTTGTTACGAAGTTTACGAAAAAAGCCTTATTTTATTTAAGAAGATATTTATTCGTTGAGGTGAAAAGTAAATGCGTACTCACCAGAATTTAGATTTAGATATTTCAGACAATGAACAGGAAACATTGGTTCACCACGGTGTCACAGAAAGTGATGATTCTCATGATGCACTGAACCTTCCACCAAGAAGTGTTATTCGAAAACAAAAAGAAGAGGAGCGTAAGAGAAGGAAGGGAAAAAGGACAGAAAAAAAGAAAAAAGTAAAAGTGGAGTTCCCGTTAGTTAGGTTGTTGCTGTTACTATTTTTCCTCCTTGTCGTTACTGTAATAACTTATCCTTTCTGGGTGGAAAGGTTATTCTCCCAGTAACATGAATGAACCGTCATCCCTCCTCATATGTTGTTAGTAGAGGACACGTACTAGTCGAAACCTATGAGGGGAGAACTGAGGATGACCATCCAATCAATTGAGTTAACAAAGTATGAACAGGATGACTTTATTGTACAAGCGCTTATTAAAGCAAAGAGCAAGGAAGAAAAGGCTGAAAAAGCGGTTATAAAAGCAGGCGTTGTACATTTGGTTATCCTATTAGTTGCAATTGTATATACGGTTGTAGCGATATTTATGCAATATCAGGCTTCATCCTTTTTTACAGCGATACTCAACGATGGCATTTTTATTGTCCTAGTATCTTTTCTAATTATAAGTTTTGTAAATGTTCGTTTTAAAAAAGAGTCACTGGATAAAGCAGAAAAAGATTATGATGAACTAAGAGAAGATGTCATCGACCGCTCACCGGAAATTTGGGAGGAGTTAGAGTTCCCGTCTTCAAGGAAAAAGCTATATGAATTTCTTTTAGAAAAACATGATATCAACTTATTTCATAAATAAAAGTAGGAGTCTCAAAAAATCAATAACTGATCTTACGAAACTCCCACGAAGCAATGAGTAAAGCTGCTGAAAAGGTAAAAGCCCGCTGTAAACTACAGCGGACGAGGGCAGCGAGCGAAGTCATTGCTTTTTTCTTGTTTACTTTTGAAAATACGCAGTCCTTCGTTTTTCAGTTACGAACTTTTGGTTTCTAAAAGAGGTGTTGAAACGAGTCCAAAGAATGCACAGCCTTCCCGGTTAAAACGTCTGCCGTGGATCATAACTCCTTTGTGGTCGACCTTTTCTATTTTTCCATAAGCTACTGTTTTACAGGTAGTCAGACAAAAAGCTTCTACAGGATAGCCTAATTTCATATTATGGGCGAACTCCGCGTCAGTTACTAACGTGTGGTTTTTCCATTTTTGTAAAGTCATCGGAATCCTCCTTCAATCAATTCAAGAAGAGTCAGAAAATTGAGAATTTAGGATATAAGTTTATTATACTTTTACTCATCATGGATTGCAAGTCGATTGAAGAAATTAGGCAAAGAACAATTGGGTTAATGGGTGAATTTGTGAGTAGCCTTACAACAAATTTGCGATTCACACATATACTGAAAAGATAAGAGAATGAGGTGATTAAGGTGGCTGACTACAGTAATGTTGGTAATGCTATTTTACTGGTAATAACAATATTTGTTTTTATCAGCTTTACGATTGGCCTTGGAAATGGAAATGAAGTTGAAGACATTTTTATATTGACTCCAGGATAAAGAAATTCAACAGTAGGTGGGTGTTGTAATTTGAGTAAAAAGGGCAGAGGTCAAAATCAGAATCAAAATCAAAAAGGGCGTTTTTCGGAAGACCTAGGCCCACTAAGTCCTCAGCAGCTTGCCGTTATTTTGGCAATGCTCACCAACGTTTTGAGGGTTAAAGCTGTACTTGTCACTGTTGACCAGCAGGTTGAAGTTGTATTACAAGGTAATTTAGCAAAGCAGAAAAAAGAAATTCAAGATATGTTAAATCAGTTAAGTGAAGATAAAGTAGAAGAATGGATGAGGATGCTGCAAAAATTCAATGAGTAAAAAAGAGAGAATCAAGCTACGTTCTCTCTTTTTATGCTTCTATTGCAGGTGTGGCTAGGATGACGGAAAATCATTGAAGAAGAAACCGTGTACTTTTCGTGAATATTCGTTACAATGTAAGGGGTTACATAAATAATATTTAACTTTTGAGGAGAATAGGAGTGTAGTCAAATGAGTCAAACTGGTAAATCAGATATTGAAATTGCCCAAGAAAGCCAAATGAAACGGATTAAGGAAATTGTAAGTGATCTTGGAATCACGGAACATGAATGGGAACCATATGGCCATTATAAGGCTAAATTGGATTTAGCGGTAATGGATCGGTTACAGGGTCAAAAAGATGGAAAAGTGATTTTAGTAACAGCGATTAACCCAACGCCAGCAGGTGAAGGGAAATCAACATGTACAGTTGGATTAGGACAAGCTTTAAATAAAATCGGAAAAAATGCGATGATTGCACTTCGCGAACCTTCTCTTGGCCCAACGATGGGGATAAAAGGTGGAGCAGCAGGAGGAGGATATTCCCAAGTTGTTCCAATGGAAGATATTAACCTTCATTTTACAGGTGATATCCATGCGATAACTACTGCTCACAATGCATTAGCAGCGATGATGGACAACCACATTCACCGTGGAAATGAGCTGGGAATTGATGTGAGACGTGTTGTCTGGAAGCGTGTTATGGATATGAATGACCGATCACTTAGAGAAGTGGTTGTAGGTTTAGGAGGACCGTTAAAAGGGGTTCCACGTCAGTCTGGATTTGATATTACAGTTGCTTCTGAAATAATGGCAATTCTTTGTCTCGCTAAGAATATGACAGACCTGAAAGAAAGGTTGGCGAAGATGGTTGTCGGCTACACGGCAGAAGATGAACCTGTTACAGCCAAAGATTTAGGCGCTGAAGGAGCTCTCACGCTATTACTAAAAGATGCGGTGAAGCCAAATCTTGTACAAACGCTTGAAAACACACCAGCACTTATTCATGGAGGTCCATTTGCGAATATTGCTCACGGATGTAACAGTGTCATTGCAACAAAAATGGCGTCTAAACTTGCGGACTTTGTTGTTACTGAAGCTGGGTTTGGTGCAGATTTAGGGGCAGAAAAATTCCTTGATATTAAAACGAGGGCCGGTGACATTGACCCAGATCTCGTTGTCATTGTTGCTACCATCCGCGCTCTGAAGATGCACGGGGGTGTTGCTAAAGACGAACTAAAAGAAGAAAATGTAGAAGCTCTAAAACATGGCCTCGAAAACCTTGAGAAGCATGTAGAAACGATCCGTGGTTTTGGGTTACCTCATGTCGTCGCAATTAATCGCTTCATCCATGACACGGATGAAGAAATTGCTATATTAAAGAGTTGGTGCGAGAGTCAGGGAATTAATGTCGAACTGGCCGATGTATGGGCTCACGGAGGAGATGGCGGGAAAGAACTAGCCGAAAAAGCAGTAGCATTAATTGAGGAAAACAAAAAGAACTTCACGTATACGTATGATGTGAACGAGTCTATAGCAGAGAAAATTTCGGCTATTGCCCAAAAAGTATACGGGGCAGACGGTGTTGACTTTAGTCAGCAAGCGAAAAAACAAATGGCTGATTACGACCGCTATGGATGGGGAGACTTGCCGGTTTGTATGGCAAAAACCCAATATTCACTTAGTGACGACCCTGGTAAATTAGGGCGCCCGGAAGGTTTTAGGATAACAGTTCGTGAATTAAAGCCATCTGTTGGGGCTGGGTTTATTGTAGCTCTTACTGGTGATGTCATGACAATGCCAGGATTACCAAAAGAGCCTGCAGCATTGAAAATGGATGTAGATGAACAAGGAAGAGCTGTCGGCTTATTTTAAATTAAGAAACTGCTTTGGAGGTTATCTTGGCCTCCAAAGCAGTTTTTTTTAATAAAAGACCGCTACGCGGTTTTTCTTAAGAGTTAAGAAATTATAAAAAAATCTACGTTTCGATGTCTAGCTCCAGGCGCCATCGGCTCGTGTCAAATAACCTGCCCGATTAAAAGTAAAAAGCACTTTTTATCGGACAGAACATTTGCATTTCGCCGATAGTCGGGGCGCCTTGCGCTTTTCTTGTATGATACTTTTTCTTCCATTTTGATCATTACCTGGGTACATGCCTTTTCTAATGATGATGATAAAGCATAATATGGTGGGAGAAACCCTACGAGTGTCAAAAAAGGCGGGGAAACGATGACAAATCGAAAACAATGGATCCTTTTGACAATCGGATTGCTCTTAGGACACCAGTCGATTCAATTTTTTTATAACCAACCGTACCGTCCCTTTCAAATATTAGTCGCTACCCTTGTGTTTTCTCCCTACTCATGGGCTACCGCTATAGTCATGTTTATCGCAGGATTTCTTTGCTTATCTAAAGTTGTTAAGGTTCATTACCCATTGCTTCATACAAAACTAAATCACCTTTTCATATCATGTATGGTGATGAGTACGGTATTCATGTATACTTACAGCTGGCTTGGGGTCGTTTTCCTTATCCTTGCCCTTATTTATGGTATAATGGATGCCGTTGATTTGGAAAAAAAACGAAAGCAGGAAATACTACGATGGTTTATTTAATGTTATTCGTGGCTTTTTTTGGAACTATCGGAATTCTAAACTACATGCACCGTTTAGCTCATAGTCATAGGTTGACAAAAGAAACATTAACACTCCCTGTGAATATTCGTGAAATAAATGTATTTTTTATCACAGACATTCATCGCCGTAAATTAAATGCTCCCTTTTTTAAGACGTTAAGAGGACAGGTAGATATGGTTTGGATTGGTGGAGACCTTCTAGAAAAAGGCGTCTCAGCAGAACAGCTCAAAGAGAACTTAACCATTTTAAACAAGATCGGGAAAATCTTTTTTGTATGGGGAAACAATGATTATGAATGGCCGCAATCAGAGCTTACTAAATTGTTTGAAGACCATGAGGTGACCGTACTAAAAAATCAATGTTATCCTTTTTCTGAATACGGTGATGTGTGGACGTTAGCAGGAGTAGATGATTTGAGCACAGGTGAACTTGACTATGAGAAAACGATTCAAGGAGCTGCAGGACCTTGTATTTTGCTTAGCCATAATCCTGATATTGTAAATGAACTACCCTCCTTTATGAATATCGTATACCTCTTGAGCGGCCACACCCATGGAGGACAAATTCGGCTTGGCCCCTTTGGTATAGCTGAAAAAGGGGGATGGAAAAGGAAAAACGATATACCTATGCTGATTAGTCATGGCTATGGCACAACAAAACTTCCATTGCGGCTTGGAACAGAAGCAGAAGCCCATTTAATTAATATACGATCAAGGAGATAAACTTGAAATTGGTGGAAGGGAATAAAACATAAAAAGCTGCTCAAGTATGCTAGTATTTAAGCCAGTAGCCTGAGAGCGGTGATATAAAGTAATTGAACCAAAAAGAAATGAGTCCGGCCATAGACTATATACAGATCAATATCTATGGCTTCTGAACAAAGTTAGTAGAGGTTTTACAATTAGGGCCAGCTGACCACAGGCTTTCAACAGGACGATTGGGAAAGGCGGATCCGAGAAATATAGATTGGGCGTAGTGTCGAACCAATTTTTCCTCCTTTACATACTGTAGTAGTAAACATTGTCACGTCGAAGTGAATTGCGGAAGATTCTTCCTGAACAATCCGATCCCTTCTTCAAGTGACAGCCTTCAAGGAGGGTCGTCCATGCGCCTCGAACGTCTGGCTTACGACAAGATTAAGATTTTTCTTACATTCGATGATTTGAAGGACCGCGGTATCTCCAAAGAAGAATTATGGATGGATGTTCCAAAAGTCCATGACTTATTTAGGGAAATGATTGTTGAAGCTAGTAAAGAATTAGGCTTTGATCCAGAGGGGCCAGTTATGGTCGAAGTATTTTCATTACCAGCACAAGGAATGGTTATTATCGTATCTAAATCTGACGAAGAGATTGATAACGATGATGAAACCTTCGATGATTCCTATATTGAGTTGCAGATCACACTGGGTGAGACTGAAGATATTGTATACGAATGCTTAGATTTTGAAGACGTAATTCAACTTTCTCAGCGACTTTTCCCCTTAGGCGTTACGGCTGGTACACTTTATTCTTTTTCAGGTCGATATTACATTCATTTTAATGAACACGAAATTCTTGGAGACCCGGAAGCGTTTATCGCAATTTTAGCTGAATACGGCCAAAGCTCCCACGTTACTATACACCGGTTACAAGAATATGGAAAAAAATTAATGGAAAGCGATGCGATTTCAATTATTAAAAAAATATTTAAGTAAAAAAGGCTCTTTTCTAAAAAGTTTGTTGCTTATAATTATTAGAGTTGAATAAACGCTTAAAAGCAACAAAAATTACAAAAACAGCCTAAAGAAAATAATGATCAGGCTCCGATTTCGGGGTTTTTTCTTTTTCTCTTTGGCTGTTATAAAGTTTGTTATTTTCTTTCTACTAAAATGATGGAGAAGAACAATGTTCTTTGCCCACATCTCATCATATAAGCCTAACAAACATTCAATAAAGCAACAAACATTATGAAAACAACCATAATAAAAAGCATTGTGAAATACTGGGGGCAAGATTAAACTAATATAGTGTTTATTCCTGATAGTCGATTATGGGTTATAGACGGTTCGAAATGAAACGAAAAGAATAAACTGAAGAAAATACATTTGGAGTGAAGGACATGAAAGTGGCAGTATTATATGGAGGAATTTCTAGAGAGCGTGATGTTTCGTTATCTACAGGAAAGGGGATGGCACAAGCCTGTAGAGAAAATGGGCATGACGTTGTGGAAATTGATTTTAGAGGAACAAGAAAGTGTTTGGAGAAAATACTTCACTTAAACGTGGACCTCGTCTTTATTGGATTACATGGACGACTTGGAGAGGACGGGCGGGTTCAGGCATTATTGGATATGCTTAACATTCCATACGTTGGGTCCGGGGTATTAGCTTCAAGTCTTGCTATGGATAAAGCTAAGGCTAAGCAATTTTTTAATCAAGCGGGCATTAGAATAGCAAGGGAAGTTTTACTATACAAAAATGAATTTGACCCTAACCATTTTAGTATGGATTTACCTTTACCTGTTGTCATCAAGCCGAATCAGGAGGGCTCTACGATCGGTCTGACAATTGCAAAAACAATGGTGGAAGTGGTGAAAGGAATAAAAGAGGCCTTTCAGTTTGATGATAAGGTATTAGTAGAAGAATTTATAGGTGGCAAAGAAGTGACTGTAGCTGTCCTTGGAAATAGGGGAAATGTTAAATCACTTCCAGTGGTAGAAATCGTACCTAAAAATGAATACTATGACTACGAATCGAAATATGCTCAGGGTGGGAGCGAACATTTTGTCCCAGCTCGAATTACAGCAGATTTAACAAGGAAGCTGCAAAAGCAGTCGGCGGAAGCTCATAATATATTAGGCTGTGATACGTATTCAAGAGTTGATTTTATTATCCCAAATGATGGCTCTGAACCAGTTATTCTAGAAGTCAATACGCTGCCAGGTATGACACCGACGAGTTTGTTTCCTGATGCAGCTAGAGAAGTAGGCTACGACTATAATCAAATGATGGAGAAGCTTGCGAACCTTTCCTTAATAAAAGGTTCGGCTAACTAAAATATTTTCTTTTTATCAGACCGTGTAATTCATGAAAACTTGGCTCTTCTAAGACCAAGTTTTCATTTGTATGAAATGTTTAAAGTAAAAAACCAGTCTTTTGTAACAGAATGAAAAGTTTTTGCTTAAAATACGAAACAACAGTGGAAAAATCTTTGTAGGTTCTTTATAGTTATAGATGTAAGGAACTTTCCATCAATTCCTTTAAAATATAATCTTTACATACAAGACATAGAGGTGAAATCCATGGAAGGAAGCGAAAAGCTTGAAAACGAAAAGACCGAAAAGGGGACAGATAAACCTGAAAGTCAAAATGTACTTACTTCTACGAGGACTGTCATTAAAACGGCTTTAGACAAGTTAGGTTACTCTCAAGAAGTGTACGATTTAATGAAAGAGCCACTCCGAATGATGACGGTTAGAATTCCAATTCGTATGGATGACGGTTCAATTAAGGTCTTCACTGGTTACCGAGCACAACATAACGATGCCGTTGGCCCAACAAAAGGCGGTGTCCGTTTCCACCCGGATGTTACAGAAACTGAAGTGAAAGCGTTATCAATTTGGATGAGTTTAAAAGCGGGAATCGTAGATTTACCGTATGGTGGCGGTAAAGGAGGAATTATTTGTGACCCTCGTGAAATGTCGTTTCCGGAATTGGAACGACTGAGTCGCGGATATGTCCGTGCCATCAGTCAGATTGTTGGACCTACCAAAGATATTCCCGCACCTGATGTGTTTACAAATTCTCAAATTATGGCGTGGATGATGGATGAATACAGTCGGATGAAAGAATTTGATTCACCTGGGTTTATTACTGGAAAGCCAATAGTATTGGGCGGATCTCATGGGAGAGAATCTGCGACCGCAAAGGGTGTTACGATCTGTATTAATGAAGCAGCCAAAAAGAAAGGGATTAATATAGAAGGTGCGAGAGTTGTTATACAAGGGTTCGGAAATGCCGGGAGCTTCCTAGCGAAGTTTATGCATGATGCAGGTGCAAAAGTTGTCGGAATTTCAGATGTTTATGGTGGTCTCCACGATCCTGATGGCCTCGATATCGACTACCTTCTTGATCGCCGTGACAGCTTTGGAACAGTATCGAAGTTATTTAAAGATACAATCGGAAATGACGAATTGTTGGAGCTAGATTGTGATATTTTAGTACCAGCTGCAATTGAAAATCAAATTACCGAGAGAAATGCTGATAAAATCAAAGCGCAAATCGTCGTCGAAGCTGCAAACGGACCAACAACGATTGAGGCAACTCGAATACTCAGTGAACGTGGAGTTCTTCTTGTTCCAGATGTTCTTGCAAGCGCTGGTGGCGTTACTGTATCCTACTTTGAGTGGGTACAAAATAACCAAGGATATTATTGGACAGAGCAAGAAGTACAGGAGCGGCTTGAAAAAGTGATGGTCAATTCTTTTGACAACGTGTACAAAGTTTCCACTGCTCGAAATGTGGACATGCGACTGGCATCTTACATGGTTGGTGTTAGGAAAATGTCCGAAGCAAGTCGTTTTAGAGGATGGATTTAATTTAGAATAAGGGTGTTTCGAAAGGTTAAAACCTTTTGAAACACCCTCTTTTTGTAAGATGATTTATACAAGGACAGCTACTTTCATGCCGCTCGGGTAAAGATTTATTCAACTAGAGGCTACTGAATAAGTAACATACGCCTACATGGCAAGAGGATATGCTCTTTCTCATGGAGAGAATCTGCAAGGAAATAACTCTTCTTTTGCTAAAAGCCTTGCACTTGATTTTGAGAGAGCCAAGGAGGCTGCTGCAATGGCGGAGACTCCCTCAGGAAAAGCAACAATGGCCTTTTTGCGACGAGGAACCGCAGGAGGAGCAGAAGACCCCGCAGTGAGCACGCCTTTCGCGAATGAAGAGGCTGAAGCGTTGCCTGCGGAAAGCGAAGCCATGAAAAGCGGCCCCCTTTGTATTTGAGTTCTAAAGTTATTCAGCAATCCCCAACTAAGAATTGATGGGTAAGCCAAGTTTTCTTAAGAGTTAAGAAATCTTTATTTGGATGGTACTTGCAGAAAATGTAGAAAGTATGTTTTAGTGATAAAAGAAGTTCAAGTGCGTGTTCAAAGAGAATGACCTCTTGGGTTTTCTTTGTGGGTACGGTTTTTTAGCAAATAGTATTGGAATAAGGTGGTTTCGGTCGTGACAAAAGAAAAAGTGATCATTATCGGTGCAGGTCCATGTGGACTATCTGCAGCGATCGCCCTTAAGGAATATGGGATAGATCCGTTAATTATAGAAAGAGGAAATGTAGTCAATGCGATTTATCATTACCCTACACATCAGCAATTTTTTAGTACTAGTGAAAAACTCGCTATTGGAAACATCCCATTTTATAGTACAGAACGTAAACCAAAACGTAACGAGGCTTTAGTTTATTACAGACAGGTTGTAAAAGAAAAACAACTTCGAATTCATGCCTATGAAGAGGTCACTTTAGTTACACGTAAAGTTGGAGGTGGGTTTACATTAGCGACACAAAAAGCAAACTATGAAGCCGACTATGTCGTTGTCGCTACAGGCTATTATGATTCACCAAATATGATGGGGATCCCAGGGGAAGAGCAGGATCACGTGCTTCATTATTTTAAAGAAGCGCATCCATTTTTTGCTCAGGACGTATGTGTAATTGGAGGAAAGAATTCTGCTGTAGATGCAGCATTAGAATTAGAAAAAGCGGGAGCTCGCGTTACTGTACTGTATCGTGGTGAAGAATACTCTAAGAGCATCAAACCATGGATTCTACCAGAGTTTGATGGCCTTGTGAGAAAAGGTACGATTAAAATGCACTTTGGGGCAGGATTAAAATCGATTACGGAAGATGAAGTAATCTTTACGATTAATGGAGCAGAAAAAAAGCAAAAAGCAGATTTTGTCTTTGCTATGACAGGGTATCATCCCGACCATTCGTTTATTTCACAAATGGGCGTTGAAATGGACCGTGAGACTGGAAGACCTGCATTCAATCCAGAAACAATGGAAACAAACAGTCGTGGAATTTATATCGCAGGCGTTATTGCTGCAGGCAATAACGCAAATGAAATCTTCATTGAAAATGGACGGGAGCACGGAGCTCTTATTGCCAAGTCTATAGCAAAAGCTCTTTAATAAAAAGATTGTTGGTAGCTGCCTTTTGAGCGTTGGCAAGCGAATGCTCAAAAAGCAATAAACGTTATTGAAAAATCGTCATAGTAACAAAGAAGCACGCCGCTAAATTGCTGGCGTGACTCTTTTGTTTAGAAAAGTGTTGCTAGAAGCTTGGTTTTCGTACAATATTGTCGGTTACAATTGTTAGTCACATACTAAGTGTGGCTAATGAGGTTACCGCTGGAAAATTTCTTGAAGACGTTCTCTATCCGATGTTTTTTCAAGTGCGACCATTAATTTTAGGCGTGCTTTTTGCCCATTCAGACCGTTCGTGAAAATCATCCCCATATTCTTCAATTCTTTTCCCCCCCCTTCATATCCGTAAGTGTCTTGTACGACCCCGTTAAAGCATCGAGAAACAAGAACGATTGGAATTCCTTTTTCTATAAACCGTTCAAAAGAAGGGATTGTAGCAGGAGGGAGGTTTCCCTGACCTAAAGCCTCGATGACAAGTCCGTCAATTGGCAGCTCACATAGTGAATCGACAACTTCTGCTTCCATGCCGGCTACCGCCTTAAGTAGAAGAACTCGTTTATATATTCCAGACACTACGAAACGCTGGTCTGTGACAGGGTGATGGTGAAAATGTACACCCCGCTTCGAGACAATTCCAATCGGACCATATTGTGGACTTTGGAACGTTGCAATATTACTCGTGTGAGTTTTTGTGACGTTTTTTGCAGTATGGATCTCATCATTTAAAACGACAAGAACTCCTTTTCCTCGAGCTTCTCCGCTGGCAGCAGTTTTAATCGCACTTAGCAGGTTGTGGGGACCATCTGATCCCAATTCGTTACTTGATCGCATTGCACCGGTAATGACGACTGGCAAATCCGTTTCGACAATTAAATCAAGCATGTATGCAGTCTCTTCAAGGGTATCTGTACCATGAGTGACGACGACCCCGTCAATTTTTTCTTCCATTACTCGTTTGTCAATACGCTTCGCTAAATGTAACATATCTTTTGGAGTCATATGGGGGGAAGGAACATTTAGGAAATCCTCTACAATGAGGTCAATATTTTCAACGGTATGAATGGTTTCGTGAAGTGGGTTGAGAGGATTTGGCTTTACAGCTCCCGTTTTAGCATCCTCGCTCATGGCAATAGTACCGCCGGTATGAATGATTAATAATCGTTTCATGTCTCACAGCTCCTTTAATGAAATGACTGGTATGAATTTTACTACGTCCATTTTCAGGGTGATAAATGTTAAAATTAAACTACCAGAAAAAATGCAATCCCCTTATTATTTTCTATATTAAAGTATCATGTTTAGACGTGAAAAAACAGAGAGGAAAACGAATGATGCTTATCATAATATCTGCAGCCCTGGCCCCATCGATCGCGTTATTATCATTTTTTTACTTAAAAGATGAATTTGAAAATGAACCATTAACGACGGTGGCCCGCTGTTTTTTGTTTGGTTGTCTATTGGTGTTTCCGGTGATGTTTGTTCAATTTGCCTTTGATGAAGAAGGCTTGTTCCAATCGGTCATTACTACAGCATTTATCCAAACGGCACTTATAGAAGAGTTTTTGAAATGGTTTTTAGTATACTTTGCGGTCTATCACCATGTGAATTTTAATGAACGGTATGATGGCATTGTTTACTCCACGGCAGTTGCACTTGGGTTTGCCACCTTGGAGAACATCTTTTATCTAGTTGCAACAGGTGTAGAACATGCCTTTATAAGAGCATTGCTCCCTGTGTCTAGTCATGCACTATTTGGTGTGGTAATGGGCTATTATTTAGGGAAAGCTAAATTTACTTCAAAGAAAAAGAATGCATTTCTCGTTTTATCATTAGTGATCCCGGTTATCTTGCACGGTAGTTACAATTTAATATTGCTCACACAAAATTACTGGACATATACAGTTATACCCTTTATGATCTTTCTTTGGGTATACGCCATGAAAAAAGTGAAGCGGGCAAACCGCATGCAAGAAAGGGAGTATACACAAAACCATGCAGGATAAACGTCTTTGGTTGAATTACGAAATCAGTTCATTGTATAGTATTAAAAAACATGAGCAGTGTATGTCCAAAAAAACAGATCCCGAATGAATAAGGAGTGAGTGTGTTGACAGAAACAAAACCTAGATTTAAAGTCACGATCCGCTGCCAGCAATGTGGCGAAAAATACATTTTAAGAGGCAGACCAAATAATGAAGGTGGGTACGACACAGGGTTTAAACGTTGTGTATGTGGCAATGATACAAAGCTTGATGTAGATGTAAGTCCCGAATAGTAAAGCTGTAGAGAAAAAGTCTTGTACAACATTGTACAAGGCTTTTTTGTCCCTTTTTCAAGAGTTAAGTATAAAAATCTACGTTTCAGTGTCAAGCTCCATGCGCTATCGGCTCATGTCAAAAATCGGCCCGATGAAAAGGAAAAGCATTTTTATCGGACAGAACATTTGAAGTCTAATTGGAGGCTGCTGAATAAGTAGCATACGCCTACATGGCAAGAGGATATGCTCTTTCTCATGGAGAGAATCTGCAAGGAAATAACTTTTCTTTTGCTAAAAGCCTTGGCTTGATTTTGAGAGAGCCAAGGGTGCTGCTGCAATGGCGGAGACTCCTGCAGGAAAAGCAACAATGGTCTTTTTGCGACGAGGAACCCCAGGAGCAGCAGAAGACCCCGCAGTGAGCACGCTTTTCGCGAATGAGGAGGCTGAAGCGTTGCCTGCGGAAAGCGAAGCCATGGAAGCGGCACCCTTTGTATTGGAGTTCTAGAGTTATTCAGCAATCCCTAATTGCAATTAAGGTTACTTCTCATTATAAAACCAATTTTGTCCTACCCAAATTTGTATAAAAAAAGCTCTTTGGATAAAACTATCCATACGCAAGGAAAGTCGTCGATGATTTCATTCTAGAGGAGGACACAACATGAAAAGTCAAGAAATCAGACGTCTCAAACGTATGCTTTTTGCCGCACTAGTTTGTATGCAATTTGTCATCATTCTTCCCTCGATGGAGGTTGATGCATTTACAGATCAAATCATACAAAAAGGTGCTACTGGAGACGATGTTGTTGAGCTTCAGTCAAGACTTCAGTACATCGGGTTTTATAATGAAACTATCGATGGAGTGTACGGTTGGGGGACCTATTGGTCAGTTAAGAAGTATCAAGAGGAATTTGGACTTGAGGTTGATGGTTTAGTAGGTACAAAAATGAAGCAAATGCTCAAGAAGTCTACAGATTTTGATAAAGAATATGTCCATAGGATGTTAGAAGAGGGACGTAAATTTACTTACTATGGAGATACTCCTAAAGACATTCAAAAAGGGCCTAAAGGAAGTAAAGATCAAAAAGCCAAACAAGAACATCCCCCTTCACCTGGTCAAGAACAAGAGCAACAAAGAGCACCAGAGGGGGAGCAGCCCGAACAACCAGCTGCTGAGGAGCCTGTACCAGAGGAAGGAGCACCAGCAGAAGAGGCGCCACCAGAGGAAGTGCCAGCTGAAGATACACCAGCAGAGGAAGCACCACAAGAGCAGGACAACGACGCTGACATTCAAAAAGCGATTAATACACCTGAAGGATTTACAGATAACGATATTCAAATTATGGCCGCAGCCGTCTACGGGGAAGCCCGCGGCGAACCATATGTCGGTCAAGTTGCGGTTGCAGCCGTCATCTTAAATCGTATAGAAAGCCCTACCTTTCCAAATACTGCATCAGGTGTGATTTACGAACCAAGAGCATTTACTGCTGTAGCAGATGGCCAAATCAATCTGGAACCAGATGAAACGGCAAGAAGAGCGGTAATGGATGCAATTAATGGTCAAGACCCTTCAGGGGGAGTTGAGTATTACTTTAATCCTGATACGGCAACATCAGATTGGATCTGGACAAGACGACAAGTCAAACGAATCGGTAAGCATGTTTTCTGTGAATAAAGGATGGAGGTGATTAAATGATTCGTTCAATTATTATCGGAGTATTAGCAGTAGCTGTGGTAGGAACGGGATATTGGGGTTATTTAGAACATCAGGAAAAAAACGCGGTTCTTATCCAAGCAGAGAATAACTATCAAAGGGCCTTTCATGAACTATCCTATAACTTGGATCATTTGCACGATGAATTGGGGTCTACTCTAGCGATGAATTCGCAAGATCGTCTATCTCCATCACTTACAGACGTCTGGAGAATAACCGCTCAGGCTCAAAATGACCTTGGACAACTTCCATTATCTTTACTTCCGTTTAGTAAAACAGAAGAGTTCCTATATAAAATTGGTGATTACTCTTACCGCAACTCCGTACGAGATTTAGATCAAGATCCGCTTACGGATGAAGAATACGAATCTCTAAAAGAGCTGTATCATCAATCAGGTGAGATTCAAAATGAAATGAGAAAAGTCCAAGGTATGGTAATTGAGGATGATTTAAAATGGATGGATGTTGAGTTGGAAATGGCTTCCAAGGATGAGCCATTAGACAATGCCATAGTCAATGGTTTTGAGGTCATTGATGAAAAAGTGGGCGGCTTTTCAGAAGTAGATTTCGGTACAGGTGCAAAAGAAATTTCTGCAGATGATGAGAAAATCGCAGAAAACTTAGATGGTGAAGAAATCGATGAACAAGAAGCTGTAAACATTGCTGGGGAATTTCTCGATCGAGAAGGGAACCTCGAAGCTGAAGTTGAAAATACTGGAGATGGCCTTGCATATGATGCCTACAGCCTCTTGATTGAGGATCCTGAAGATAACCACACCATTTACATGGATATTACCAAGAAAGGCGGGAAACCACTGTGGCTATTAGAAGATCGTCAGGTGGAGTCAGCCGAAATCAGCTTACACGAAGCTTCTGAGAAAGCTAAATCGTTTATTAATAAAAACGGTTTTGACAACATGCAGCTCGTTGACAGCAAACAGTATGATAATGTTGGTGTATTTAATTTTGCCCACCTACATGATGACATCCGTGTATACTCTGACTCTGTAGTAGTCGAAGTGGCACTAGATAATAGTGATGTTATTGGATATGAGGCTTTTGCCTACATTGCCAATCATAAAGAACGAAAACCATCAAACCAGGAATTGTCTGAAGAAGAAGCAAAAGAAAATTTAAACCCGAGCTTGGAAGTCATGGAACACCACATGGCGGTTATTGAAAATGATTTAGAAGAAGAAGTTCTATGCCATGAATTTTTCGGTGTGATTGATGATGATACGTACCGCATTTTTATAAATGCTGAGAACGGTCGAGAAGAAAAAGTAGAGAAGATGGACCGTGCAGAACCGGTATATGATTTTGACTAAGAGGGTAACCTTGAAACAGTGATGTTAAAGCAATGAGTGAAGCCGTTGTTTTCTAAACGTGCAAAGCCATTGCTTTTTCTTTTTGGCTTTTTTTCTATAGGCTCTTTTCGCATTTACTTATTTTTTTGTATGAAAAGAAGGAATAATGTCATTGGTCACGAAGGAATATAGAGTAAGTAAATTTTGAGTGGGGAAGGAATGTCATCTTTGATTAAAGTTGGGGAAATTCTTCATTTGGAACTCAATATGGAGCAAGATAATATTAGCAGATATCGTAGTAAGGTTGCGGATTTAAATAACGAATCAATATTCATTCATTTCCCTGTTGGTGTACATGATTCGAAACCGCACTTTTTCCCTGAAGAAACAAGGTTTAAAGGGTGGTTCTTAGGTAAGGATGACGCAATCTACTTATTTGAGAGCAATGTTACAGGAAAGCTAGGGGGGCAAATCCCAGTTATTGTGTTAAAGAAGCCTGAAAAAGAAAATCTCATTCGTATTCAACGAAGACAGTATGTAAGAGTAGATACTTGCCTAGATGTCGCTGTTGGCTCAGTCAATAACGATTTTTCTGCTTTTACTACTACGAGTTTGGATTTGAGTGGAGGTGGTCTTCAAATTGTATTACCTCATGACCATAGCCTTTCTGAGAATATGGAAGTGACAGCTTGGCTTCCACTATCATTTCAGTCAAACCCAGTGGAGTATGTGAAGGCGGAATCCAAAGTGATCCGTATTCGTAATAAAAACGCTTCTATAAGGGCTTCTCTTAAGTTTATAACTATGGAAGAAAATGAGCGTCAGAAGGTGATCCGCTTTTGCTATGAAAGGCAAGTTCAACATCGCAAAAAAGAAATGCAATTGAAGAAATAGTTTATCCGATATTCTCGGGTAACTTGTTTTTAAAATAGACCTGTCGTGAGGAGATATGATAATATTAACTGAAGAAATATATTATTATTGAAGTTTCATGAAAGAGGTAGAAGGATAGACATGGGAATGCAGATAAACATTGCAATTGATGGACCTGCAGGAGCAGGGAAAAGTACAGTGGCTAGAGAAGTGGCAAGGCAGCTTTCATTTGTTTATATCGACACAGGTGCTATGTACCGGGCTTTAACATACGAGGCTCTTCAGCAAAAAGTCAATGTACATAATGAACAGCAAGTTATTGAATTACTCAAGAAATTGGAAATTACGTTAGAAAATAAAGGGTCATCTAGTAGAGTTTATGTAAATAGCAAAGAGGTTACAGAAGAGATTCGTACTAATGAAGTAACGAATAACGTGTCCTACGTTGCTATGCACGAATTAGTAAGAGTAGAAATGGTAAAAAAACAACAAATCTTAGCCGAATCCGGTGCAACGGTAATGGATGGCAGAGATATTGGCACAGCTGTTTTGCCTGATGCAGCGGTGAAAGTCTTTCTTACTGCTTCTGTGGAAGAGAGAGCGAAACGGCGACATGAGGAACACCTCAAAAAAGGAATTTCTTCAGACCTTTCTAACTTGAAGGAAGAGATTGCCAAACGGGATCAAATTGATTCTGAAAGAGAGTTTGCACCGTTGAAAAAAGCAGTTGATGCCAATGAAATTGATTCAACTTCTCTTTCGATCAAGGAAGTTATTGAGGAGATTCTTGTACTTGTCAAAGAAAGGACGAGTAGCTTTGAATAAATCATTATACCGCTTTGGAAAATGGATTTCCAGGACATTTTACAGAATCTTTTTCCGTGTAAAGGTAATAGGGCGGGAACACATCCCTACTCAGGGCGGCGTTTTACTTTGCTGTAATCACATTCACTTACTTGACCCTCCATTTTTAGGGGCATTTCTAAAACGAAATACTTGTTTTATGGCAAAAGCAGAGTTATTTGACAAACCGATCCTCAAGTGGTTGTTACCTAAACTCGGTGCATTTCCTATTAGAAGAGGGGGAAGTGACCGCCAGGCATTACGGAAAGGTTTATCTTTATTACAGGATGAAGAAATGATCGGTGTTTTTCCAGAAGGGACCCGCAGTAAAACTGGTGAGCTAGGAAAAGGTTTGACAGGAGTTGGATTTTTCGCACTTCGGTCAGATGCCCAAGTCGTCCCAAGTGTTATCATTGGATCTTATAAGCCATTTTCTACTTTAACAATTGTGTATGGAGAGCCAGTTGATTTGCAAACTCTGCGTGAGAATAAAGCATCAGCTGAAGAAGCATCAGAAGCTATTATGGCTGGGATTGGGGCTTTACTCCAGAAACACCGGAATAATAAAACAGGGTAGAACTTTCACCCAGGGTGAAAGATTATGATAAAAAGTTTCAACGTTCCCGTTCTGTTCGGGGGATTAGGGAGGTATTGTCAATGGTAGAAGAAATGAACAACGAAATGGCGGACGTAAAATCATTTGCCGCCGGGGAAATCGTTACCGGTACGGTAACAAAAGTAGAGGAAAAACAAGCGTTTGTTAACGTCGGATATAAAATGGACGGCGTGGTACCGATTAGCGAACTTTCCAGTCTTCATGTTGAAAAAGTAAGCGACGTCTTAAATGAAGGCGACGAAGTGGAATTAAAGGTAACTAAAGCAACCGATGACGAACTTGTCTTATCGAAAAGAGCTGTGGCTGCAGAAAAAGCCTGGGAAGATATGGAGAACAAGCTTGCCAGCGGTGACACATTTGAAGCTGAAGTGGCAGACGTTGTCAAAGGTGGACTTGTGGTGGATGTAGGCGTTCGCGGATTCATCCCGGCTTCTCTAGTAGAACGTCACTACGTAGAAGACTTTTCTGATTACAGAGGTAAATCTCTACGACTAAAGGTTGTTGAAATGGACCGTGAAAAAAATAAGCTGATTTTATCTCAACGTGCCGTTCTCGATGCTGAAGCAAAAGATCGTAAGCGCAGTACTTTGGAGAATATCCATGAAGGCGATGTGATCGAAGGGGCGGTCCAAAGGTTAACTGATTTTGGCGCATTTGTCGATATCGGTGGCGTAGACGGTTTAGTTCATATATCACAAATGGCGCATCATCATGTAGAAACACCGTCTGAAGTCGTGAATGAAGGCGATCAAATCAAAGTTAAAGTTTTAGGTGTGGATCCTGATAATGAGCGTATTTCATTATCCATTAAAGAAACATTACCTGGTCCTTGGGAGCAAATCGGAGGAAAAGTAAAAACAGGTGATGTAGTAGAAGGGAAAGTGAAGCGCCTTGTCTCTTTCGGAGCCTTTATTGAAATTGCACCCGGCGTTGAAGGACTTGTCCATATTTCTCAAATCGCTAATCGTCATATCGGTACTCCAGGAGAAGTACTTGAAGAAAGTCAGTCGGTGAAAGCAAAAGTCTTAGATGTCAACACAGAAGACAAGCGAATTTCACTAAGTATCCGTTCTCTTCAAGAAGAGCAGGAAACTGCAACGAACCGCAAAGTAGAGAAAGAGTATCAAAAAGAAGAAGATAACTCAGGTTTTTCTTTGGGTGATGTTATCGGTGATCAACTGAAAAAATACAAATAGTAGAAGGTGGAATTGTGAGTAGAGCTAAAAGGAAGCTCGATCACCTTCGTGGTGCGTTAAATTCAGGACAGTCCAGACGTTCAGGTTTTGATGATATCTCCTTTGTTCATCAAAGTATACCTGATACAAATGTTAAGAATGTCCAACTGAATTCTACGATCGGCGAACTGAATATCAGTTCGCCGATTTTTATCAATGCCATGACTGGTGGGGGCGGACAAGCAACTGAAAAAGTAAATGCCTCTCTGGCAGAAGCTGCCTCGGTACTCGGAACTCCTATCGCGGTAGGTTCTCAAATGGCGGCGATAAATAATGAAAGTGAACGCAGCACCTATGAGGTGGTTCGAGATAAGAATCCTCAGGGAATCGTATTTGCTAATATTGGAAGTGAAGCAGAGGTCCATCAAGCTTTACGTTGTGTCGAGATGATTGATGCTGATGCTCTGCAAATTCATTTAAATGTGATTCAAGAGCTTGTAATGCCGGAAGGAGATCGTAACTTCCAAGGTGCTTTACAAAGAATTGAAGCCATTTGTGATGCTCTTGACGTTCCTGTCATAGTTAAAGAGGTTGGCTTTGGAATGAGCATGGAAACAGCGAAAAAGCTTCACAGTTCCGGGGTTTCTATTATTGACATAGGTGGTTTCGGGGGAACCAATTTCTCTAGTATTGAAAATAAGCGCCGGGAAAATGAGCTATCTTTTTTCGATGATTGGGGCATTGCTACAACAAATGCCGTAGTCGAAGCGAATGTAGCTTGCCCGAACCTTGAAGTCTTGGCAACTGGAGGGGTTCAATCTGCATTAGATATCGCCAAATCACTGGCACTAGGGGCGAGCGCGTGTGGCATGGCCGGGCAGGTTTTAAAGTGGGTTCAAACGGGCGGTCCCGAAGAAGTTGTGAAACAAATTCACCATATTCAATACGAATTGACATGGATTATGGCCGCTTTAGGGATTCATCAAACGATTCAGTTTAAAAAAGTTCCTATTATCCTAAAAGGAGATACACATCATTGGTTACAGGAACGAGGGGTTAATACCTCTTTGTTTAGTAACCGATCATTGGAAAGGTAAAAGGCACTATAATTAAAAATTGTTGCTCGAAAACCGCCTAATAAAAAGGTGCCCTCAGTATTGTTTGCTGAGGGCACCTTATTTAACGATCGATTTGCAAACTTCTTACTGCCGTTGTCGTTTTCTAGCATGATTGCCTGATTCTAATTCTGTTGAACTAGGATAGTGAAGAGATTGATTACGGTCTGATTCAACACGTTTGGACTGTTTTATTTTCTTTTCTTGTCGGTCTTTTCCCATAACAAGTTCCTCCTTTGTCGTCGTTTCGTTAGGAAAATAAAGGGTTTCTTGCGCAGTAAGGTATATTTTACCCTATATTCTGACGATTATGTAGATAAATGAAAGGAGGGGGCCGATAGGATGGGTTTCTGGTTTTTTTGGGTAATGTGGCTTTTGGTCATTTGCATTTATTTTTTTTCTGATAAAAAATCATCCGTCAGGGTCGAGTGGATTATAGTTGCCTTTGCTATTTTAATATTAGCTAATGTTACGATTCCATTTTTTGGGTTTGGAGTTAATTTAGCAATGATTGTCATTGCATGGATAGGCTATAAAACCCTCATCAAAGTTGGAGGAGCAGCACTTGCCATTGGTTTTTTCATAAGTTTGCTTCTCTCGGCCTTATTTGGCTGGCTCCAGTTTGTTTATTACTATGAACCTGTTTGGATGCTATTTACTATACAGACCTCAACTGTAGCGCTGTTTTCATTGATTTTAATATTAATAGGGAGAACAGTTGTAATCAGAATTGCAGTATTGTCAGTCAGTTTTTTTCAAGGTGAAATTGGTTTTACTTTTTTTTTAATTATGACAGGTCGGGAAGTTGAGTTAACAATTGGTTCTTTTCAATACCTAGATATGTTAGCGTTAACTTTTTTGGTTGTATTGGGATGGTCATTGATTGAATGGTTTGCCGCATGGTTAAAACAAAAGGTGTACTCATCATTTGGTGTACTACCAGCAGGTCAGCGAAAGCTCAATGCATGATCACAAGGTAAATTGGTATGAATAGGTTTGTGGAGGACAAGTTGTTTTGGTATAATAAATAGGTTAGTTTTGGCAAACCCTTTCGTATAAGGAAGGGTTTTTTTATGAAGGGCTGTTTTCGTATAGTTTGTTGCCTAAGCTCAAAAAACAAATAGCAACAATCTTTTTAAAAGAGCCTTATGAAATGAAGGAGAGAAAGTGAGGGATGTCCTATGCCTAAGCCGGTAGTTGCCATTGTGGGGCGACCGAATGTAGGAAAGTCCACAATTTTTAACCGTATTGTAGGAGAACGCATTGCTATTGTCGAAGATAAACCAGGAGTTACAAGGGATCGTATTTATGGATATGGAGAATGGTTAAATCATGAATTTCACGTTATTGATACAGGTGGTATAGAAATAAGTGACGAACCTTTACTTACCCAAATGCGATATCAAGCAGAGCTTGCTATTGAAGAAGCAGATGTCATTGTTTTTGTAGTAAATGGAAGAGAGGGTATAACTGGAGCAGATGAAGAAGTAGCTCAGCTGTTATTCCGTTCTAAAAAACCTGTTGTTCTCGGTGTGAACAAGATGGATGATCCAACACTGCATGAGAAGATGTATGAATTTTACAGTTTGGGTATTGGTGACCCAATCGCCATTTCAGGCTCGCATGGTATTGGGTTAGGCGATTTACTAGACGAAGTAGCTGCACAATTCGAAAATATTTCTGACGAAGAATACGATGAAGATACGATCCGGATAAGTTTAATCGGACGTCCGAATGTAGGGAAGAGCTCTTTAGTTAACGCGGTACTTGGAGAAGAACGTGTGATTGTTAGTGATATACCAGGCACAACCAGAGATGCTATTGATACTCCTTTTGAAAAAGACGGTCAGGAGTATGTAGTCATTGATACTGCCGGTATGCGAAAAAAAGGAAAAGTATACGAGAGTACCGAAAAGTATAGTGTCATTCGTGCTTTAAGAGCCATTGAACGGTCAGATGTGGTACTTATGGTTATTAATGGAGAAGAAGGGTTAATCGAACAGGACAAAAAAATTGCAGGCTATGCCCATGAAGAGGGACGTGCCATCATTATTGTTGTAAATAAATGGGACGTAGTAGAAAAGGATGATAGTACACTCCGTGAATTTGAACAAAAAATTCGTGACGAATTTTTGTTTATGGACTATGCACCGATTGTTTTTGTCTCAGCGAAAACAAAGCAACGTTTGCACAAAGTACTGCCGATGGTTAACGAAGTCAGTGAGTTTCATAATCAGCGTGTTCCAACAAATGTATTAAACGATTTAATTGTTGATGCAGTTACGATGAATCCAACGCCAACTGACCATGGTGGGCGTAGGTTAAAGATTAACTATGCTACACAAGTGGCAGTAGCACCACCGACATTTGTTCTCTTTGTTAATGACCCCGAGCTACTTCATTTTTCGTATCGCAGATATTTAGAAAATAAAATTCGTGATACCTTTGAATTTAAAGGAACCCCGATACGAATTCTTGCTCGTAAAAAGAACCAATAAAGAGAGTGGGGTTAGCTTGTTAAATTAACAAAGTACACTACTCAGGCTGAGAAAGTACTTTGTTATGAGTGTGGAAAAATTATACTTTATTGAAATTATACATTACTATGACGCAAAGTGGGGGTTGGGATGTTATCGATACTATATGTCGTTGCGGCATACTTGCTCGGTTCGGTTAGCTTTAGTGTGATTATTGCTAAAAAACTAAAGCAAGTAGACATTAGGCAACACGGCAGCGGGAATGCGGGGGCGACTAACACGCTTCGTGTATTAGGAATCGGTCCTGCTATTGTTGTTCTCCTATTGGATTGTCTAAAAGGGGTTGTTGCGGTTTGGGGCAGCCTCTTTTTAACCGGTGATCCACTAGTGGCTAGTGCAAGTGGATTGGCGGCGATCGTTGGACATAATTGGCCAATATATTACGGGTTTCGTGGTGGTAAAGGGGTAGCAACTACGATTGGTGTGTTAGTAAGCCTCGTTTTCTTAGCTGCGTTAGTTTCAGGAATCATTGCTATTATTTCTATTGTTATTAGTCGTTACGTTTCTCTAGGGTCTTTATTATTCATTTCCGGAACAACAATTTTAACGATTGTCTTTAGTACTTATTACGTTTATCCTACGGTCTATCTATATTTTTTAATTGTAATTACAGCTCTTTCCTTTTGGCGTCATCGAACGAATATTGCTCGATTAGTAAAAGGGACTGAGAATAAAATTGGACAAAAAGCACCTTCAAATTGAAAGGAGCCCTTACAATGGCAACAATTACAGTTCTAGGTTCTGGTAGTTGGGGAACCGCATTATCAGTCGTTCTTGCAGACAATGGCCACCACGTTAAACTATGGGGCCGTTCAGAAGAGGCAGCAGAGGAAATGAACACGCGTAAAACGAACGAAAATTACTTACCTGGAGTGACACTTCCAGAAGGCATTCAAGCCTATACAAGTATGGAAGAGGCTCTTTCAGGTTGCGAAACGATCCTTTATGTCGTTCCTACAAAAGCGATGAGAGGCGTCCTAAAGTCAGTCACTAGTATTATAAATGAACCTGTTACAATGGTTCATGCAAGTAAAGGGATTGAACCTAATACGTTAATGAGAGTGTCTGAAATTATTGAAGAGGAAGTCCCTGAATCTCTTCGAAAATCTGTCGTTGTTTTATCAGGACCATCTCATGCAGAAGAAGTGAGTCTTCGTCAGCCGACTACAGTTACGAGCTCCTCAGTTACCATTGATGCAGCTGAATATATTCAAGATCTTTTTATGAATCAACACTTCAGAGTGTATACGAACCCGGATTTAATCGGAGTTGAAATAGGAGGTTCTTTAAAAAACATCATTGCCATTGGCGCAGGAATGACGAACGGGTTAGGCTTTGGTGATAATGCTAAAGCTGCATTGATGACACGAGGTCTTGCAGAAATTGCCCGCCTGGGAATGAAGATGGGGGCAAATCCACTTACTTTTGCAGGACTTTCTGGACTCGGAGATTTAATTGTTACTTGTACGAGTGTACATAGCCGTAACTGGCGTGCTGGTAATATGATTGGGAAAGGTAAAACGATTCCCGAGGTTTTAGACGAAATGGGCATGGTTGTTGAGGGGATTCGTACAACGAAGGCCGCTTTTCAGTTAGCTGCACAGGAAAATGTAGAAATGCCAATTACAAATGGCTTATACCAGGTACTTTTCCATGAAAAAGAACCTAAAGAAGCGGTTGAAGAACTAATGGGCCGTGTAAAAAAACATGAAGTAGAAGACTTAAAACTTGGCGATTTAGATCCGTTAAATGATTTAGAGCCTTGATAACACGACTTTCACAACAAACTCTCCTCTGCATATGATATGTTGACATCATCTATGAGGAGGGTTTTCTTTTGGACGAAAAGAAAAATTCGTTTTTTGATCAGGTTGAGAAAAAAACAAATGTTAAACAACAAGATTTATTTAAATTAGCTCAAAACGCTAGCAAGACCGATTTAAAGAGTGAACAAAATGTCCGCCAGTTAATTCAGCAAGTCGCACGCGTTGCGAATGTTCCTGTTTCTAAGAAGAAGGAAGATGAATTAGTTAAGGCGATCATTTCAAATAATGTACCGATGGACTTCGGTACTCTTGCAAAAATGTTTCAGAAAAAAGGCGGTAAATAGGCTATCGTTTGCGACGAACCTTTTGTGCTGGCATATACTGAAACAGAAAAGGCGCCAAAATCGGGCTGTGATTACTGGCGGTGTTTAGTCATATTAAAGTTGAAGAAAGGAGCCCCTTTTCTTCAGCTTTTTTTTGTACTTTAAGAAATTTGACTTTTTATATGTGTATCCCAAAAAATATAGAAAAGCCGAGTAATAAAAACGTGCGAGATAAAATAACGCTGTTTATTATTAAGCTCTGTTAAAGCCCGTTGTTGGTATTGTGATTCACTTTCGGTGGACGCTTTCCGCTGGCGACGCTTCAGCCTCCTCATTCGCGAAAGGCGAAAGGCGTGCTCACTGCGGGGTCTTCAGCTGCTCCTGCGGTTCCTCGTCGCAAGAAGACCATTGTTGCTTCTCCTGATGGAGTCTCGCCATTGCAGCAACACCCTTAGCTACCCATGTGTATCTCAAAATCAAGTGCAAGGCTTTTAGCAAAAGAAGAGTTATGTCCTTGCAGATTCTTTCCATGAGAAAGAGCATATCCTTTTGCCACCCAGGCGTATGCTACTGATTCAGCAGCCTCTACATAAGCCACCCTCATGTGAGCGATTCTCTGTTCAGTTTTTGAGGATGGACTCTCTTGACTTGATTAGGGTGAAAAAACAATAGCAACAATTAAAGAATGAAACGCAACATAGAACCTGAGTGTCCGTTTTTGGGGAAGCCTGCTCTCTTACCCATGTTCATTCAGCTTTTTTTGTTTCTATGCTATAATGAGTCAGGAAATGCATGTTTGATCAGATAATGTGGAGGTTTGTTTACTATGGAAGACGGATTAACAAAAATGTGGATCAGCTTTTTTGCAATGGGGCTAATGTTTGTTTCAGTTATCGTTACGATCGTCTCAAGAGAAAAGTTAAAAGGCTGGATTCAAAAAACCTTGTTAACTTTTAGCTTTTTCTGTATGATGATTGCTGGTTTAATTATTTTTCTTGTAGTGTTTAGTGGTCCTGTACCCGAATAATGGAAGCTTACTTAAGGCAGGGGTTTGTATGAAAAAAGCAACGTTAAGCCTATCTTTTATATGCATTTTAGTTTTCTTATCAGGTTGTTTGTTCCCGGAGGAGAGCCGGACTGAAAATCAAGTTCCTTATGATGATCAGTTACAGTCTGTACAGACAGCTGTGAATCAATTTAGAGAAGACTCAGGTGTGTTACCGATAAAAACAAGAGATGAAGAAACACCGATATTCCAAAAGTATCCAGTAGAGTTCCGGTCACTTGTACCACAGTATTTACAACAAGCTCCAGGGAACTCTTTTGAAAACGGCGGTATTTTTCAATATGTGCTGACAAATGTGGAAGATGAGCCCGAGGTAAAGCTGATTGACTTGAGGTCTGCTAACGGCCTCCAGGAACTTTCGAGACGTATCAATCAATATCGTTCCCAAAATAACTTTGCTCCCGTTGGTGAATTACTAGGTAGCAATCTCCTTAAATTGGATTACGAAGCGTTAAACTTTGATGAGGAACCAACTGTAGCTAGCCCTTTTCACCCTACACATGAGCTCCCCGTGTTACTTACGACGAGTGGTGAATTAGTGGTTGATTATCGCATCGATATTCAACATTTTATTGATGAATACGGAATGGAAAATTATTCGGAAGGTGAAGACCTTCGTTGGTTATTGGTTGATCATTCACCATTTGTTCCGGTTCATTCAAAACCAATCACAGTAAAAAATGGTGAAGTGGTATTTATGAAAGAGTCATAGAATCGTTGAAAATTGAATCCGAATGTTCTATTGTGCTTCCCCTCTCAATATATTATCAAGAGAAAGGGAAGCTTTTTTAATTATGCATGTTGTAAAACTACGTCTTTAAGAGGATGTCAAAACTCGGAGTAAAATCATCGGTGTAGCGCTTGCTGTACTCGATATTCTCGGCTTATTTGGCCTCTTTTTTGAACACGCACTTTAAGCGGCTCCCTTCAAAGTCGATTTTGAATCTTTTTTCGTTAGAGTGGGTGATGCTAATGAATCATCAGTATTAAAAGGTTGTTCACAATTAATAAAAGAGGATGTTTGAAAAGACCGGGAAAAATAGCTGTCGAACTTCTGCGTCATCTTACTTTTTACTCCTCACGTATTAAAAGCATACGTTCTGGTGCTCAAAGTGGCGCTTCCTTGAACTTCTCAGCTCTTTTTGTCCTCCTTTTTGAACATACACAAAAATAATAATTAAAACTAAACAAGCAGCTTGTCATAATTAATGGACAACATCATAAGTATTATAGTGTCATCACATTGAATCGTATGCAGAAGCTGTCACATACAAAATCGATCGGGAGGGGATCGTGTGGAGAAGTACGATATTTTTCGAGATATCGCTGAACGGACCGGTGGCGATATTTACTTAGGCGTCGTAGGTTCGGTTCGAACAGGGAAGTCGACGTTTATTAAAAAATTCATGGAGCTTGCCGTCATTCCTAATATTGAAAGTGAGTCTGACAGAGCTAGAGCTCAGGATGAGCTTCCTCAAAGTGCAGCAGGAAAACAAATTATGACCACTGAACCTAAGTTTGTACCAAATCAAGCTGTTTCTATCCATGTAGATGAAGGTTTGGACGTAAATGTAAGAGTCGTGGATTGTGTAGGCTATGCAGTACCTGGTGCAAAAGGCTATGAAGATGAAAATGGACCGAGAATGATTCATACTCCGTGGTACGAAGATCCGATTCCATTTCATGAGGCAGCTGAAATAGGTACTAGAAAAGTCATTCAAGAACATTCTACACTTGGTGTCGTCATAACAACGGATGGCTCAATTGGGGAAATTGCCCGTCATGATTACGTCGAATCTGAGCAAAGAGTAATTGAAGAATTAAAAGAGGTAGGAAAGCCGTTTATAGTCATCGTAAATAGTGTCCATCCTCATCATCCAACAACAGAAGACCTACGGCAGTCAATAGAAACTGAACATGATGTTCCGGTTTTATCCATGAGTATCGAAGGGATGACTGAACAAGACATTAACTCTGTTATGCGGGAGGTACTCTTCGAATTTCCTGTTCATGAAGTCAATGTGAACTTGCCGAGTTGGGTCATGGTACTAAAAGAAGAACATTGGCTTAGGGAGAACTATGAAAGTGCTGTAAGAGATACAGTAAAAGATATTAAACGGCTGCGTGATGTCGATCGCGTTGTTGGGCATTTTACCGATTACGAATTTGTCGAAAGAGCTCAGCTTGCTGGAATAGAAATGGGGCAAGGCGTGGCTGAAATTGACTTGCACGCGCCTGACGACTTATATGATCAAATATTAAAAGAAGTAGTTGGGGTCGAGATACGTGGTAAAGACCATCTGCTTGAATTGATGCAGGACTTCTCTTATGCAAAGGCTGAATATGATCAGGTATCTGATGCGCTTAGAATGGTCAAACAAACAGGATATGGAATTGCTGCACCGTCACTTAGTGACATGAGCCTTGATGAACCAGAAATTATTCGACAAGGATCACGTTTTGGCGTTCGTTTAAAAGCCGTTGCTCCTTCCATTCACATGATAAAAGTCGATGTAGAGTCTGAGTTTGCACCGATCATTGGAACAGAAAAGCAAAGTGAAGAGCTGGTGCGCTATTTAATGCAAGACTTTGAAGAAAACCCACTCTCAATTTGGAATTCAGACATTTTTGGGCGCTCGTTAAATTCCATTGTCCGCGAAGGAATTTCAGCAAAACTTTCGCTAATGCCGGAAAATGCCCGCTACAAACTAAAAGAAACGCTTGAGCGTATTATAAACGAAGGCTCTGGTGGATTAATCGCGATTATTCTATAACTCTCCAATTTGGAGGGTTTATTTTTTTACTATTTCTTTACTTTTCGTAGAGGGTAAAATTTGACGTGAGAACCTCTCTATGATAAAAATCATTATAGACCATTGATATATCAACATTTTAATAAAATATGAAAGTTTGGAAGGAAACGGATGATTTCTTTTCCATTTTAGGTAAAAAAGTGATAAAAATGCAGGGAAATCCGCAAAAAATGTTGAATTCTTGGGTAGTTTCGGTTAATATTAGCGTTGTTATCCACTAATTGTGCGTTAACTAGTATAAAACTCTTATTTTTGTGAAAGAAAAGAAATAACAAACTCCTTGGGAGGAGGTGAATGGTATGAACAAGACTGAACTAATCAATGCAGTTGCTGAAAAAACAGACCTTTCTAAAAAGGATGCTACGAGCGCAGTAGATGCAGTATTCGATGTAATCACTGACTCTCTTCAAAAAGCAGAAAAAGTACAACTTATCGGCTTTGGTAACTTTGAAGTACGTGAACGTGCTGCTCGTAAAGGTCGTAACCCTCAAACTGGGGAAGAAATCGAAATCCCTGCAAGCAATGTACCAGCATTTAAGCCTGGTAAGGCCCTTAAAGACGCTGTTAAGTAATACATAAGGGAGCTTGCATTAGAAGAACTGCGTTTTTACGTAGTTCTTCTTTTTTCTTTAATGGTAACCGCATTTCTTGGAAGGGAAGAATTTATAAGAGGACAGCTACCTTCACGCCGCTCGTCTCAAGGGAAAAGCCCCTTGAGACTTTAAAACATGGGGCGGAAGCTTACGCTGTTTTTAATAAAAGACCGCTTTGCGGTTTTTCTTATTTAGGTCGTTAGGCAAGCATTTGCTTGCCTTATCACGCATAGCGTGATAGTAAAATCGCTCAAGAACAACAGATATTACGAAAACAGCCTTCTTGTATTAAAGGCGTTGCTGTGCTAGAATTTTATCGACTTCTACAAAGTATTGGTCATCAATGATGAGGGGGCGCTATTGTGAGTGAAGTAAACCATCAAAAAATAGAAGAAGCTGTTACGATGATTTTGGAAGCAATTGGAGAAGACCCGAACCGGGAAGGTCTTTTAGATACACCGAAGCGTGTCGCAAAAATGTATGCCGAGGTTTTTCAAGGTTTAAACCAAGACCCGAAAGAACATTTTGCAACCGTCTTTGGAGAGGACCACGAGGAACTTGTCTTAGTAAAAGATATTCCTTTTCACTCGATGTGTGAACACCATCTCGTTCCTTTTTTCGGAGTAGCACATATTGGATACATACCAAGCGGAGGGAAAGTTACTGGTTTGAGTAAACTGGCAAGAGCGGTTGATGCCGTTTGCAAAAGGCCGCAACTCCAGGAGAGAATTACTTCGACAATTGCAGAAAGCATCGTAGAAACGTTGGAACCTTTAGGAGTTATTGTAGTGGTGGAGGCAGAACATATGTGTATGACAATGCGCGGTGTGAAAAAGCCAGGATCCAAAACAATCACGTCTGCAGTCAGAGGTGTGTTTGAAGAAAACGATGCTGCTCGTTCAGAGGTCCTTTCTTTAATAAAGAGCTAAATTACGTTTAAAAGTATTCGTCCTGCACATCTTACTAGTGGAGGTGTGCATGATGAAAAATCATGATAAATCTGAATTGTTTTCTTGGTTGATTCCAACTGCAGGCATCATCATTGGAGTTTACCTAATCTATATATTTTTACTTTAGAATGTCAAAACGATGGAGGAGGAATAATCTTGGCACAATCACCCGAGTATATCGTGATTAAGGCGCGTGAAAATGGTGTTAACGTCATCGGGTTAACGAGAGGGTCGGATACAAGATTTCACCATTCCGAAAAGCTGGACAAAGATGAAGTGATGATTGCTCAATTTACTGAACATACCTCTGCTATAAAAGTAAGAGGAAAAGCTACGATTCAAACAAGTCATGGTGAAATGAATACAAACGACTAAAAGCGGGGAAGTGACCTGCTTTTCTTTTATGCTTTTGAGAAAGCTCATATCTTTACTATGAAGTAGAAGAAAGTGTACATGGGAGAACACTGTCGTCTTCCGTACTTGTATGATTCAATGACTTATCCGATGGTATGAATTGTGGTATAATACAACTATTAATTAAGAGCGGTTTTCTTCAATGTTGATATACTAATTGTTGGGGGACTTTGAATGGCGACGTCAATGGATTATCTAAATGAGGATATTAAAAAGATCAAGGCGGATTTTTATGAGGTAATTCAGCATCCTTATTTACGCCGATACTTACAGGATCCGATCATAGATCATGATCAGGTTATCCTCCTTTATTACTTGCTGCGGCGAAAAGAGTTTGACTTTTCCTACATAAAAAACAGTGTCCTCTCTACTGTCCTTGTTCAAACCGCACTCAATGTACATGAAACAGTCTCTGTAACGCCATGGCGCTCTGAAACGGTGAAGCGGCAACGGCAGTTAACTGTCCTATCAGGAGACTATTACAGCAGCCTCTATTATTACGTTTTAGCTAAGGTTGACGATGTTCCTTTTATTCGCGTACTTAGCCGATCGATTCAAGAAATCAATGAAGCAAAAATGAATGTGTATGAGGGTGGCACTGACCAGCTTCAAACGTTAAAAGATATTCGCGCGATCGAATCATTATTAATTAGAAATGTAGCGGTATTTTACCACTCCGAGCAATGGGCACAACCGCTTGAAGAGTTCTTTTATTTTAAAGTGCTTCTCAATACGAGGTATCATTGGATTGAGAGGAATCATGAGACACCGCTTACAGCCTCGCTTTTAACGAGAAAAGGTCAAAAGAGAAACGAACTTTCTTTCGCTCTTGAAAAGGAAATCGAAGCTTCGAAAGTGAAGCTCCACTCTTTTTCTTATGAGTGGATTCCAATTCGTGAATATATACTTTCAAGAGTGGATGAATTACTCACCGAACATGGTGTAGTCCAGGATTTTGTTGTAGAGGAAGGGTAAGATGGGGCAGTCAAAAGAAGAGAAAGTACATCAAGTATTCGAGTCTATTTCCGGTAATTACGACCGTATGAATGCGATTATTAGCTTTCAACGCCATTTATCATGGCGAAAAGATACAATGAAGCGCATGAATGTCAGGCCTGGTTCTGAGTCATTAGACATCTGTTGCGGAACAGCAGACTGGACGATTGCGATGGCAGATGCTATCGGGCCAACAGGGAAAGCTTATGGCCTCGATTTTAGTGAAAATATGCTCATTGAAGGAAGGAAAAAAGTAAGCGCACGTGGCCTAGATCACATCGAACTTGTCCAAGGAAATGCTATGGAACTGCCATATGAAGATAATACATTTGATTATGTTACGATTGGTTTTGGTTTGCGTAACGTTCCTGACTATAGTGTAGCATTAAAGGAAATGTATCGTGTTACCAAACCAGGAGGACTAGTGACTTGTCTTGAAACTTCTCAACCAACTCTGATAGGTTTTAAACAACTCTATTGGCTGTATTTCCGGTATATAATGCCTTTCTTCGGTAGAGTTTTGGCAAAAAGTTATGATGAGTACACGTGGCTTCAAGAATCGACACAATCGTTTCCTGATAAAGAAACGATTGCCAACATGTTTAAAAAGACTGGTTTTCAGAATGTAAGCTACAAATCTTACTCTGGAGGAGTAGCCGCAAGTCATTTTGGAAGAAAAGGTTGATAGATTAAGAAGTTCAAAAAAATGAGGGATTCATAGTCCACAGACCTATGCCGCATAGGGTGTTACGTCTATAATCAGCGCTCCAAATTTTGCTGCTCTGGATCTTGAAACTTCCAGTTTCGACCATCCTTGCTTTGATAATCCCCATTTTGGAAACCTATAATTAGATGTTTCAATCGAAAGGGTTCAGGTTTATGAGAAAATTTAAAATCATCTTAGAAATGATTAAGTTTGAACATACAGTATTTGCATTGCCTTTTGCTTTCTTAGGGGCGGTATTATCAAGTTTACTAATTTCCGGTAATTGGCCGACAGTCCACCACTGGATTTGGATTACACTCGCCATGGTCGGGGCAAGAAGTGCGGCGATGAGTTTAAATCGTGTCATTGACGCCAATATTGATAAGAAGAATCCTAGAACAGCAGCCCGCGCCATTCCTGCCGGTCTATTGTCCAGGCTCGAGACAGGACTATTTATCTTTGTTTCATTTTTATTACTATTTTTTGCGGCGTACCAATTAAATATGCTCGCTGTTTATCTATTACCAATTGCTGTATTTTTTTTAGTCATCTATTCTTATACGAAAAGATTTACATACTTATGTCATATCGTACTAGGAATCACGATTGGAATAGCCCCACTAGGAGGCTGGGTTGGAGCTACGGGAACATTAACATGGGAGGCGATGCTCCTATTTGTCGGAGTCGCTTTTTGGACTGCTGGATTCGATGTTATCTATGCGACACAAGATGCCGAATATGATCGTGACGTGGGTCTTCATTCAATTCCTAGCAGGTTTGGTATTTCTAATGCCTTATGGATAGCAAAAGTCTTTCATCTCGTTAGTTTTGTAGCGATGCTTGCATTATTTTTTGCGACACCATTGGGTTTGATTTTTCTACTAGGTGTTTTGATTGCAGGCGGGATTATGATGTACGAACATTCCCTTGTATCACCTAGTGATTTATCTAAAGTGAACGTGGCTTTTTTTACAATGAACGGGATCATTAGTATCGTCATGTTGATTTTTACGATTGGAGATTTACTTCTATGACTCAAGGAAAACGAGTTTTCACAGTTGGAATAACCGGAGCCAGCGGTGCTGTTTATGGAGTTCGTCTTGTAAACGCATTACTTAAAGCAGATCACCAGGTTCATTTAATTGTAACTGAAGCAGGGTGGCAGGTGTTTTACCATGAATTGAATGAAGACACAACTGATCGAGCTTCTTGTCTTGAACGATTGTTTTTAAATGAAAAGGATTTGCAAATTCATACTTTGCAGGATTTTTCGGCTCCGATTGCCAGTGGTTCTTATAAAAATGACGGCATGATCATTATCCCGTGTTCGATGGGAACAATGGCAAAAATCGCGCAAGGAATTTCAAGTAATTTACTAGAGCGTACAGCAGATGTCATGTTAAAGGAAAAAAGACCTCTCGTCATTGTACCACGTGAAACTCCGCTTCATTCTATTCACTTAGGAAATATGAAAATCATTGGTGACATGGGTGGATTAATTGTACCGGCAATGCCGGGGTTTTATCATCAACCGCAAACATTGGATGATGTCATTAATTTTGTTGTTGGAAAAGTTTTAGATCAATTGGATGTCAGTCATGATTTGTTTACTAGGTGGGGGGAATAGTTATGTCACTTGTGATAGGTGAAATCTCATATACAAACATTCTACCTATATTTTATTATCTAAATCGACCACACCTCCTTAAGAGGGGATGTTCTTTTGTTCCCCAAGTACCATCTGAGCTAAACCGTTCTATGAGTGAAGGTTCAGTTGATATTGGCGGAATTTCATCCTTTGCTTATGCAGAAAACCAAGAGACTTTTCAGTTATTGCCGCAATTATCGGTCTCCTCAGCTCGGAATGTGGGCTCTATCTTTTTGTTTTCGAAGGTGCCGCTTTCTCAGCTTGAAGGAAAAACGGTCGCTTTGACGTCAAGTTCAGCAACGTCTGTTCATTTATTAAAAATTATTTTAGGTAAGTTTTGCGAATTAGGTGTTGACTATGTGACGATGGAGCCGGATTTTGAACGGATGATGGAATATGACGCGTGCCTGTTGATTGGTGACGATGCGATCCAAACTTATTGGTCTAATCCTGAAGGAATCTATCGGTATGACTTAGGGGAATTATGGAACGAGAGAACGGGTTACCCGATGACTTACGCTGTAGTTGCAGCAAGAACGGGTGCGATTCAAAGACATTCATGGCTAATGAAGGACCTCTATGATGAAATGATTTCGAGTAAAAAAAGAGCGCAGAGAAATCATTTTCGTGATATGATAACCTCTATTCAGTATGAAATGGGTGGCGACCGGCATTTTTGGGAACATTATTTTGCAGGTTTAAATCATGATTTTACAGAGAAGCAACGAGAAGGCCTACTTTATTATTATCAATTGGCTTATGATATGGGGTTCATTGTACATCCTGTTCGTCAATTATCATTGTGGCAAGAAGCAGAAAATTGGCAATCTGTTTAGGATAAGGTGGAAGTTATCTTATGAAACTTATGGAAATCTATTGGTTTTTACGAAAAGATATTGCGACAATTGAGAAAGAACTAGAGCAAAACATCGGTGCTCATCATCCTGTTTTAAAAGAAGCTTCCTCCCATCTGTTAAAAGCAGGAGGAAAGCGGATTCGACCTGCTTTCGTTCTTCTTTCAGGACAGTTTGGCACCTATGACGTCAATGAAATTAAAAATGTGGCTGTTCCTTTAGAGCTTATTCATATGGCGTCTCTCGTTCATGATGATGTGATTGATGATGCTGAATTAAGGCGTGGGAAAAAGACGATTAAGGCTAAATGGGATAACCGTGTAGCAATGTATACTGGCGACTTCATGTTTGCACGCGCAGTAGAAATGGCAACATATTGTAAGCAGCAAAAAGTTCATGAAATTATTTCAAATGCTATGGTTGAAATGTGCGTCGGAGAAGTGGAACAAATTTCAGATCAGTACAATTGGAATCAGCACCTGAAAGATTACTTAAGACGGATCAAAAGAAAAACAGCACTTCTCATCGCTGTAAGTTGTCAGCTTGGCGCTGTTGCTAGCGGGACAGATTATGTTACAAGAAGGCAATTAACACTTTTCGGATATAATGTGGGCATGGCATTTCAAATTACCGATGATATTTTAGATTTTGTTGGAACGGAAAAAGAGCTAGGTAAACCTGCTGGCAGTGATTTGAAGCAAGGAAATGTAACATTACCAGCCCTTTATGCTATGGATAAAAATCCAGAATTAAAAGAAAAAATTGTCGCTTGTGTAAAAGAGGGTGACCTTGGTGAATCAGAGATAAAAAATGTCATTACTATGATCAAAGAAACAGGCGCAGTGATTTTTTCGAAACAAATCGCTGACCGGTATCTGCTTAAAGCAAAAGAGGCACTGCACCCGCTGCCGGATATACAGGCTAAAAAAGCCCTTTATGAAATTGCTGAATATATCGGAAAAAGAAAGTTTTAACGACGAAACTGTAATGGTTTCGTCGTTTTTAAGTTTGGAATATGGTTAAATAACTATATTTAGCCGTAAAATTAGAATAAAGCGGTAAAACTTTATTTATCTTTTGGAAGCGATTACAGAATTTTATTGAGATTCGTACGAAAATTTGCTATACTCAAAAAGGTTTATAATATAAATATATACATAACGGTGGAGGTATGAACATGGAACGCACTTTTTTAATGGTAAAGCCAGATGGAGTACAACGGAATTTAATCGGTGAAATTGTCTCCCGCTTTGAAAAGAAAGGATTTACTTTAGCTGGAGCAAAAATGTTAGCGATTTCAAAAAACCTAGCTGAAACTCATTATGGTGAACATAAAGAACGTCCATTTTTTGGGGAATTAGTAGACTTTATCACCTCTGGACCTGTATTCGCAATGGTCTGGGAAGGTGACAATGTGATAGATGAAGCCCGAAAAATGATGGGGAAAACAAATCCTCAGGAAGCATTACCAGGAACGCTTCGTGGTGATTATGGTGTTCAAGTATCTATGAATGTCATCCACGGGTCTGACTCTGAAGAAAGTGCGAAGCGAGAAATTGAACTGTTCTTCCAAAAGGATGAACTTGTTAGTTACGAAAAAACGATTAACAAATGGGTTTAACTAGAAGAAGGCAGAGCATTTCTCTCTAGCGAATAGAAAACTTGGCTTCGTTTAATAACGGCTGATGAACGCCATTTCGCAGACGTTTGAGCTTGTATCCATTGAAATGAAAGGCGGGGAAACCTGCCTTTTTTGTGTTTAAAAAGGATGTTCATGAAAATAACACTCTTCCTTCATAGCTACTTTCAACAGAAATGATATAGGAGGACAATTAGGTAGGTAATGTTTTATAATGAATAAAAATACTGTAGTTATTATCTATAAATAGTAGGGGAAGTGCAGCAATGAACGTAGATTATCTTGATTTCAAAAAGCAGATTAAGCAAAAAGCCGGTATTGATCTAAGTCTTTACAAAGAAGCACAGATGAAACGACGATTGACTTCATTACGGGAAAAGCGCGGATATGACACTTTTTCAGATTACGGGATGGCGATGAATAAAGAACCGGACCTATTTGAAGAGTTTTTAGATCGGATGACGATCAATGTATCGGAATTTTATAGAAATCCCGAACGGTGGAACATCTTAAAATCAAAAATTCTCCCGCGCCTCCTGACGTCTCGTCGTTCCTTGAAAATATGGAGTGCGGCTTGTTCAACAGGAGAAGAGCCATACACCTTGGCGATGTTATTAAACGAAATCAAGTCGGACGAAAGGGTTAAAATAGAAGCTACAGATTTAGATGAAACGATTTTAAAGCGTGCTAGAGCAGGGTTCTATCCTGAACGATCACTAAAAGATATGCCTCGGGAATGGAAATCCCAATACTTTAGTCGCGAAATTCTTGGCTATCGGATTGATGATACAATAAAGAGAACGGTCAGCTTTCGTAAACATGATTTACTTAATGAACCTTTCAATTCAGGATACGATTTGATTATGTGTCGTAATGTGTTAATTTATTTTACAGAAGAAGCAAAACGAAACTTGTATACTAAATTTGCTAACGCTCTTAATCCTGGAGGCGTTTTATTTGTAGGAAGTACAGAACAAATTTTTAACCCAAAAGCGCACGGCTTTGAAACGGAAGATACCTTTTTCTACCGAAAAATTAAATCGTGATATTGAACTCGCTTCCTAATAGTTAGCATGAGAGAAATCTAAAAATAGAAAACCAACTATTTTCTCACAAGAAAGTTTTTTTAATTCTTGAAATTTTGAAGTGAATCAGCCACAATGGAGTATAAGAAAAAAGCAGTTTAATACATAAAAGCATTAAAGAAAACTGAAGGAGTGACACAGTATGAGGTTTTTAACAGCAGGGGAATCTCATGGCCCCCAATTGACTGCCATTATAGAAGGCGTGCCTAGTCAACTTTCACTAACAGAGGAAGATATTAATTACCACCTTCAAAGACGTCAAAAAGGCCATGGGCGTGGACGAAGAATGCAAATTGAAAAAGACCATGTACAGATTAAAAGCGGGGTAAGACATGGGAAAACAACTGGGGCACCGATTACCCTCGTCGTTGAGAACAATGACTGGAAACATTGGAATAAAATTATGGGTGCTGAGCCGATCTCAAGTGAAGAAGAAAAAGAGATGAAGCGAACAATTTCCCGGCCTCGACCAGGACATGCAGATTTAAATGGTGCAATAAAGTATGAACACCGCGATATGAGAAATGTTTTGGAACGTTCTTCAGCAAGAGAGACAACGGTTCGTGTTGCTGTTGGTGCCGTAGCTCAAAAGCTATTAAAAGAATTTGGTATTGAAATTGCTGGTCACGTGTTAGAAATCGGTGGAATCGTAAGTGAGATAGCCCCCGAAGTGAGTAGCGTTGCTGAGATTCTTGAAAGAACAGAGGGCTCTCCAGTTCGGTGTCTTGATGAGTCGGCTGAAAAGCAAATGATGGCAGCGATTGATGATGCTAAGAATAATGGCGATTCAATCGGCGGGGTTGTTGAAGTTGTAGCGACGGGTCTTCCAGTAGGCTTAGGAAGTCATGTTCATTATGATAAAAAGCTTGATGCAAAAGTTGCACAAAGTGTAATGAGTATTAATGCTTTTAAAGGTGTTGAGTTTGGAATTGGGTTTGAAGCTGCCAGGAAACAAGGAAGCCAGGTTCATGATGAAATTCTTTACGATGAAACGAGAGGGTATTACCGGAAAACGAACCGTTTAGGTGGTTTTGAGGGAGGAATGACAACGGGGATGCCAGTTGTAGTAAAAGGCGTTATGAAACCAATTCCGACACTTTATAAGCCACTAAAGAGTGTCGATATCGAAACAAAGGAAGCCTTTGAAGCGAGTATCGAACGCTCCGATAGTTGTGCGGTTCCAGCAGCGGCGATTGTGTGTGAACATGCAGTAAGCTGGGAATTAGCAAATGGCTTTTTGGAAAAATTCGGCTCAGATTCACTGGAGGACGTAAAGCGTGCATATCATGAATATTGCGAACGAGCGAGGGCTTTTTAATGGAGAGCCCCATTTTAGTACAATCGTCCAGTCATTCGTATCCGGTTTACATTGAAGCTGGATTAAGGCACAGTTTGTATGACCTGCTATGCCGGAGGGCATCTAACCTTCATTCGCAATATTTGGTGATCACAGATGGTCGCGTCAAGGAGTATTACCTTGAAGATATTTTGGCATCCTTTCCAGAAGAATGTCCTGTTCATACGTATGCGGTTCCTTCAGGTGAATCATCAAAAAGTTTATCTCAATATGAAGACCTATTAACGTATGCTCTTGAAAAGGAGCTTGATCGCGATTCTTTGATCATTGCATTGGGTGGTGGAGTGGTCGGTGATTTAGCTGGCTTTTTGGCTGCTACATACATGCGTGGAATTGATTTTGTACAAGTGCCGACGACGCTTTTAGCTCATGACAGTAGTGTTGGTGGGAAAGTAGGGATTAACCATGCACTTGGTAAAAATATGATTGGAGCGTTCCATGCACCACGAGGAGTGTACTTTGACCCGGAAGTATTTACGACTTTACCGATCAAAGAGTGGCGGTCTGGGTTAGCTGAAGTGATCAAACATGGACTAATAAATGACTATTCTTTCTATGAATGGACGATAAACAATATCGTCCCTGAATCGATTCCTGATGTGGAAACGATCGTAACTTTGCTCAAACATTCAATTAATATAAAAAAAACAATTGTCGAGAACGATGAAAAAGAACGAGGTATACGCGCCTTTTTAAATTTTGGTCATACATTAGGTCATGCAATTGAAGCAGAAGCAGGTTATGGAAAGTGGACTCACGGAGAAGCTGTTGTGATTGGGATGGTTTTTGCATTGAAATTGAGTGAACAGCATTTTCAAACTGATCTGAAGAGTGAGGCTGTGAAAAAAAAGCTCGAAAAATTTGGGTATCAAACACATATTCCCGGAAACTTATCACTCAATTCTTTAATTAATCGAATGAAATCAGATAAAAAAGGAAAATCAGGTCAAATACGATTTGTGTTATTAACGTCATTCGGATCCCCGGCTTTAGTTTCGGTAAGTGTGGAACAGTTGTGTAAGCAGTTTGCAATGGAGGTAGATGCGGATGATTCGAGGAATTAGAGGCGCAACAACGGTGACTGAAAATGAGGGAAAAGAAATGTTGAAGGCAACAAAGGTGTTAGTAGAGACGATCGTTAAAAATAATCACGTTTCGCCTGAACAAATCAGTTACATTTGGATGACAGCAAGCCCTGACTTGGATGCGACCTTTCCAGCAGGAGCCCTTAGAATGATCGATGGATTTAATCGCGTACCGGTAATGTGCGCGCAAGAGATTCCTGTAGACGGATCTCTTAATAAATGTATTCGTGTTATGGTAATAGTGGAAACTGAGCGTTCACAAAAAGAAATAACGCACGTATATTTAAACGAAGCGAGAATACTGCGCCCTGATTTGGTTGAAGAAAGATTTTGATTGACATTAGGATCACACCCGGTTAGGATTGTGTATAAGTTAGAAGTTACAGTAGCAATCAACAGTTTAGTTTAGTTAAAAGCGTTACAGAGACGAGAGTAGTATAGTAGAGAAGAGTTGGAGCAGAGGATAGCAAGAATAGGGTAGCGTACTGTCTTATATTGACAGGTTTATTTATCATACTATTAAAACCTATGACCCTAAACACCTGCTCAAGATTTTTTGACAGGTGTTTTTTTAGTACTATCAGATCGTATTTAAAAAGTGAGATGAAAAGATCGATAGTCCAAGTTTAACCAGGGCTTAGTAGTTAGCCAGGTTTATGACAACCCACTCTATCCCCCTTTGCTTCAGTCATTTCTTCCACCAACAAAATCGAGGTGTAGACAATGATTGAAACGAGCAAATCTTCATTTTTACAGCAAGCAAACACGTATGGAACAGTTCCTATTTCCGCACGTGTAGTAGCTGACACATTAACTCCAATACAATTATTCGAAACTTTTAATGAACGAGCGGCCTTTCTGCTAGAAAGTCGTGACCCGCTATCTTTATGGTCCAAATATTCTTTTATCGGGCTTGATCCTTTCTTATATTTGGAAGAAAGTGACGGAAGCTTTTTAATAAAAAATCATGAAGGCGATACGCAACATTCCTATCAAACCTTTATTGAAGCGTGGAATACGACTCTTGCTCGGCTAAATGTGTCTCCTCATTTACCTGACATCCCGTTTCCAGGAGGAGCGGTCGGTTCATTTTCATTTGAAGCGATGTGTCTTCAGGAAGAGAAAATCCAACGGGGAGATCAGCCTGCTGCTTCGTTTGTATTTTGTCAAACGATCATGGCTTTCCACCATGAACGAGAAGAACTGCAAATCATCCACTTTAAACCGTTGAAGGAAGGCAAGACGCGTTTGCAATCGTATAAAGAAAGTATTGCTGATGTCAAATCTATGATAGGTCAACTCTCAAAAGGAGATACGCCAATCAGCAGGCGGTTGTTTAAAACTGAAAAAATAAATGAAGAACGTATATTAGGTCAGGTAAAAAGTAATGTAGCAAAAGCTGACTTTATGCGCAGTGTAGATAAGGTCAAAAATTATATAGAAGCAGGAGATGTTTTTCAAGTAGTCCTTTCACAAAGGTTCGAAATGGAAACAACAATAGAGGGATTAGAGTTATATCGAGTATTGCGTAAACTGAATCCTTCTCCGTACATGTTTTATATTCGTACGCTTCGTGAAGAGTTAGTTGGTAGTTCTCCTGAAAGACTCGTGAAAGTAGAGAAGGATAGAACGATTGATATCCATCCGATTGCAGGTACCCGCAAACGGGGGGGGAATGAGGCTGAAGACGAACACCTTGCTAAAGATTTGTTGGCGGATGAAAAAGAAAGAGCAGAACATTTTATGCTCGTCGACTTAGCGCGCAATGATCTCGGAAAGGTTTGCAAATACGGCACAGTTGACACCTTTGAAATGTTAACTGTAACAAAGTTTTCTCATGTGATGCATTTAATTTCAAAGGTAAAAGGAGAACTAAAGGAAAGTACTCACCCAATCGACGCACTACTAAGTGCGCATCCAGCAGGAACTGTATCTGGAGCCCCTAAAATTAGAGCTGCTGAGATCATTCAAGAATTAGAGGTCGACTCTCGAGGAACGTACGCAGGAACAGTTGCTTACTGCAGCTTTAATGACACGATTGATTCCTGCATTGCGATTCGTACGATTCGTCTAAAAGAAAAGAAGGCATATATTCAGGCGGGTGCTGGTGTTGTTTACGATTCTGTCCCAGAGCTGGAATGGGAAGAAACAAGAAATAAAGCACTTGCTTTAATTAATGCGGTTCATCAAGCAAAAGAAAACTTTACACGAGAGGGGATTGAATTATGAATCACTTCATCGAACGGATTTTTGAACCTGAATCATTGACAGAGGAAGAAGCGAAAAGAACAATGCACCAGATGATGAGCGGAGCAATGACAGATGAACAAGTTTCTGCCTTATTATCCGTGCTACGTTACCGTGGAGAAACGGTGGCTGAAATGACCGGATTTGCGAAAGCGATGAGGGAAAAAAGCGTTCAAATCAACCATGACAAAGAGAATCTCATTGATACGTGCGGTACAGGAGGGGATGGTACAAACACGTTTAATATTTCCACAGCTGTTGCGATCTTACTAAGCGGAAGCGGTGTACCTGTAGCTAAACACGGAAATCGAAGTGTGTCATCGAAAACGGGCAGCGCCGATGTATTAGAGGAATTAGGCATTCCTATTCAAGCGACGAAAGAAGAAGCTGAAAGGATGATTGTAAAACATAATCTCTGTTTTATGTTTGCACCGGTGTATCACTCTTCAATGAAGCATGTAGCAAAAGCTAGAAAAGGACTCGGGGTAAAAACGATTTTTAATCTCCTCGGTCCCTTAACCAATCCTGCTCGGACAAAACATCAGCTCATTGGCGTTTACGATCAAACAGTAGCTCAAAAGATGGCAGAAACAGCGAGAAACTTAGGGGTGGATCGAGCTCTTTTCGCAACAGGGTCTGATGGACTTGATGAATTGACGATTACGGGTGCAAGCTCACTAACCGAATTACAGGGAAATAAAATATCTACCTATACTATCAAACCGGAAGAAGCCGGTCTTCAAAGGGGAACGCTAACAGATATCCAAGTCAGGAATAAGGAGGAAAGTGCTAACCTTATCCATGGCACTTTAGAAGGAAAAGGGAACTTAAGTGCAAGAAATGTCATTTTATTGAACGCAGGTGCTGCTCTTTATGTGTGTGGGGCAGCTAATACAATCGAAGAAGGGGTTACCGAAGCGAGGGTGGCATTAGAGAATCGAGCTGGTTACGAACAGCTTCAACGGCTGCAGACAACAAAAGAGAGGGGAGTTCTTGTATGATTTTGGATCATATCGTCGAGCAAAAACGGAAAGAAGTGAACAGGATCGTTCCTGAAAATCCAAGGCCCAAACGAAAGCGTTCATTTTTACAAGCACTAAAAAGACCCAATCGTCAAGGAGCTGTCATTGCAGAAATAAAAAAAGCAAGCCCTTCAAAAGGGACGTTTATCGAGCATTTTGATCCAGTAGCGATTGCTAGAGCATATGAACAGGCTGGTGCTGATGCACTATCTGTTCTTACCGATCAACAATTTTTTCAAGGAGACGCTTCTTATATAAAAAAAGTGAAATCTCATGTATCATTACCTGTTTTACGGAAGGACTTTATTATTGACCAAAGTCAGATCGATGAATCAGCTAACATTGGCGCTGATGCGATTTTATTAATTGCTGCGATTCTAAGTCCGCGTAAACTAATAGAGTTTCATGATTATGCGAGGTCGTTAGGGCTGGATGTGTTAGTAGAAGTTCATAGCAAAGAAGAACTTCACCGTATTCTTCAGGAAGGAACACCTGAGTTAATAGGAGTAAACAATCGAGATCTACAGACGTTTAAAACAAACCTTAACCATACGAAAGAGGTAGCCAAGCTGATCCCTCCGCAGGCCATTGCGATAAGCGAAAGTGGGATTCACAGTTGTCACGATGTTGAGCGTGTACTTTCATACGGAGCGAAAGGGATGTTGATTGGGGAATCTCTTATGCTTGCAGCGGATAAAATAAGCAAGTTGGAGGATTTGTTTAAAGTCAGGTAGCTTCGGGAGGAGAGATTTTGTGAAACAAGTAAAACTAAAATTCTGTGGTATTACAAATGAGGAGGATTTTGAAAAAGCTTCCAAATCACGAGCTGACTATTTGGGTGTTGTGTTTGCAAAGAGTAAGCGTAAGGTCACGGCAGATCAAGTAGCGGAATGGAGAAGAAAACACCCATTGCAAAGAAGCCAAAAGCTGATTGGTGTGTTTGTTAATGCAGATGAAGAAGAGATTGCCGCCATTGTAGACCAAGTGCCATTGAACGGTGTTCAATGCCATGGAAGAGAGTCAGCGGCAATGCTATCACGATTAAGGAAGCTCACTTCAGCGTTTGTCTTAAAAACGATTCACCACGAAAAGAATGGTCCAGAACTAATGGAAGAGTACCATCCTTTAGTAGATGGTTTTGTCGTTGATACAAAGGCGGAGCACGCATGGGGGGGAACAGGTCATTCCTTTGACTGGAATGCCGTTCCTTCTTATACAACAACTGCAACTAAGTTTCAAAAAGAATGTTTGATTGCCGGCGGGATTTCACCAGATAATATAGAGGAACTTTTAACCTACAACCCTATTGGGATTGACCTATCCTCAGGTATTGAAACAAACAGAAAAAAAGATGGAAGGAAGATGGCTCAGATGCAATCACATGTCAAGGCTAAATCCAGATATACTTTTCCGGATTCCCTCGGCCGGTTTGGCGATTTTGGAGGGAAGTATGTACCAGAGACGCTAATGCACGCCCTAACAGAATTAGAAGAGGCATATAAAACGATTAAAGAAGATGACACATTTTTTTCGGAACTTCATCATGAATGGGAGACGTATACGGGCCGTCCGACACCACTTACTTTTGCAGACAACCTTACGAATAAAATCGGTGGAGCAAAAATCTATCTTAAACGAGAAGACCTGAACCATACAGGTGCCCATAAAATAAACAATGCAATTGCCCAAGCTATTCTTGCCAAAAGAATGGGGAAAACAAAAATTATTGCAGAAACTGGTGCAGGCCAACACGGTGTAGCAACGGCAACAGCTGCAGCGCGCTATGGATTATCATGTAAAGTATTTATGGGAAAAGAAGACATGAAACGGCAACAATTAAACGTATTTCGAATGGAGCTGTTAGGGGCAGAAGTTATTGAAGTGACTAGTGGGAGTCAAACATTGAAGGATGCAACGAATGAAGCGATTCGCCACTGGGTGACCCATGTAGAAGATACGTATTATTTGATCGGATCTGCTGTAGGTCCTCACCCTTATCCGATGATGGTTCGAGATTTCCAAAGTGTCATTGGTAAAGAGAGTAAGAAGCAGATGCGAGAGAAAAACGGTACTATGCCAGATGAAATTGTCGCTTGTGTAGGAGGGGGAAGTAACGCTATTGGCATGTTTCATCCCTTTATTGAAGATGAAACAACGTTAGTCGGTGTCGAAGCCGCAGGGAAAGGTACAAAAACAAGCCAGCATGCTGCTACGTTAACTAAAGGAACGAGAGGTGTTCTTCACGGATCACTTTCTTATCTTTTACAAGATGAAGGAGGGAATATTACAGAACCTTATTCGATTTCAGCTGGGCTCGATTATCCAGGAATCGGTCCTGAACACGCCCACTTACGAGATATCGGCAGAGTAATATACGAAGCGGTAACAGATGAAGAAGCGATGACTGCATTGAAGATGTTAAGTGAAACAGAAGGTATTTTACCAGCCATTGAGTCTGCTCATGCATTGGCAGCTGCACTTAACAGGGCCAAGCAATTATCTACAGATCAGAAAGTACTTATTTGTTTATCAGGACGTGGAGATAAAGATGTACACACGATTAAATCATATGAAGAAGGAGGGAATAACTAATGGGCTATCTAGTGACTGAAGACTTTAAACAAAAACAGAATCTGTTTATTCCTTATCTAATGGCAGGAGACCCGGATCCTGAGGTTACAATTCAAGCAGCACTTACTCTTCAGCAAGCAGGAGCTGATGTGATAGAGTGGGGAGTTCCTTACAGCGACCCTCTTGCCGATGGCCCTGTTATTGAAAACGCGGCTAACAGAGCGCTTGCTAAAGGGATGAATATTGAAAAGGCAATTAACCTAGCAAAAAAAGCTCGCAATAGAGGACTTACTGTTCCGTTAGTATTATTTACCTATGTAAACCCTGTAATAGCCGTTGGTGAAGAAAAACTAGTTAAAAAGTTAAAGGAAGCTGAAATTGACGGGTTACTCATTCCGGATCTTCCATTAGAAGAAAGCAGAAGTCTTCGCGAACTCACGAAAAAGGAAGAAATTGCGCTGATTTCTTTAGTAGCTCCTACATCACATAAAAGGATAAAACAAATTGCAGAACAAAGTGAAGGCTTTCTCTACCTCGTCTCATCTCTTGGGGTGACAGGAACAAGAGATTCTTTTCAGAAAGGTATTACGGACATGGTTCACGAAATAAAAAAAATTTCTCAAATCCCGGTGGCAGTCGGCTTTGGAATCTCAAAAAAAGAGCATGTGAAAAAGTTTCATCAACTAGCCGATGGTGCTGTTATAGGAAGTACAATTGTGAATTTTCTACACGAGCGCAGGGGGATGTTAACGGGAAAAGAACAAGAAAAAGCTTTAAATGAGTTAAAAGGGTTTGTAGAAGAGTTGATTTCGTAATAACATAGAGAGATAGACTATATAGGATGTTCAAAAGTACGCAATCATAGTCACGAATATCTTCATTGTACACAGGTTGTGAAGACCTTAATCTCCCTTCTTAGAGTCAATGTTTTGATCTTCTTGACTCTGATTGTCCCCTTTTGAACTTCTTATTGAGTGAATTTTTAAACAACTAATTGACGAGGGTGATTGAGAGTGAAAGTAAAAGATACTTTACAAGGATTAACACCTTACCAACCAGGAAAACCAGTTGAGGAAGTAAAAAGAGAATTAGGGTTAGAAAAAGTTGTGAAACTAGCTTCAAATGAAAACCCATATGGTTGCTCATCTAATGTGAAAGACGCCATTCAACAAGCATTTTCTGAAGTGGCTGTTTACCCCGATGGGTATGCTCAAAGACTCCGTACAAAAGTAGCCGATCATGTAGGTGTAAATGAAAAACAATTAATGTTTGGAAACGGTTCAGATGAAGTTATTCTTATGCTATGCCGTGCCGTTTTGTCCAAGGGAGATAACATTGTTACGGCTGCACCGACTTTTCCGCAATACCGCCACAATGCTGTCATTGAAGGTGCTGAAGTTAAAGAAGTACCACTAGTGAATGGGGAACATGACCTAGATGAAATGGAGAAGGCAATCGACGCGAATACAAAAATCGTTTTCGTATGTAATCCAAACAACCCAACAGGAAACTATCTAGGAAGTGAGTCGTTTTATAACTTCCTAAAACGTGTACCCAAGGATGTCATTGTCGTAAGTGATGAAGCGTACAAAGAGTATGTTATTGCAGAAGATTATCCTGATACCATTCCTTTAATTGCCGACCACCCGAACCTTATTGTGTTACGGACTTTTTCAAAAGCTTACGGCTTGGCTTCACTTCGAGTTGGTTATGGTGTCGGTGAGGAAGGGCTTATGCAATCACTAGACCCGGCGAGAGAACCGTTTAATACGTCATCTATTGGTCAGCTGGCTGCTTACAATGCTCTTGATGACCAAGACTTTATTGAAGAGTGTAAAACCAAAAACCGTAACGGTATTGAAGCATTTGAAGCTTTCTGTGAAAAACATAACCTGCACTATTATCCAAGCCAAGGAAACTTTATATTAATGGATCTTCAAATCCCAGGGTCTGAAATTTTCGATGCCCTTTTAAAGAAAGGCTATATTGTAAGAAACGGAGAAGCTCTCGGTTTCCCGACTTCTGTTCGGATAACCGTCGGATCTGAACAACAAAATAAAGAAATGATCGAGGAATTAACAACACTTATATCAAGATAGATCGGAGGGAATGACCGTATGAGGAAAGAAGTGTTTGTGGTCGGGCTTGGCTTGATCGGTGGATCCCTCGCGTTAGCACTAAGAAAAGAGCACCCTGATGCTCATCTCATTGGTTATGACATCCATGACAATGTAGTAAAAGCGGCTCGTGCTTTAGGTGTAATTAGTGAAGCAGCAGCTACCGTAAAAGAAGGGGCGGAAAAAGCCGACCTCATTATAATCGCTGCTCCCGTAAAACAAACGATCCAGCTTATCCACGAGATTGCTTCCTATTCTTTAAAAAGGGAAGCGATCATAACGGATGTTGGGAGTACGAAACAAACGGTCGTAAAAGCAGCTGAAGTGTTTACAACTCAATCTGTTCATTTTGTCGGTGGCCACCCAATGGCTGGCTCTCATAAGACGGGAGTTGAGGCTGCGAAAGCGCACTTATTTGAAAATGCATATTATATTTTAACGCCTTCTTCTCAAAGTGATCAGCGTGCTGTCATTCAATTGCAAAATTGGCTGAAAGGAACGAAGGCACAATTTGTTCACTTGTCAGCAAAAGAGCATGACTTTTTCACCGGAACGATCAGCCACTTCCCTCATATTGTCTCAGCAGGACTTGTACACCAACTGAAAAAGGAAGGAAAGAATGAACCGATTCTCAATGAGCTCGCAGCGGGCGGGTTTAGAGATATTACAAGGATCGCCTCTTCATCTCCAATTATGTGGCGAGATATTCTGCTTTCTAACCGAGAAGTATTGATCACTTTAATTGACCGTTGGGAAGAGGAAATGAAAAAAATAAAAACGTTCATTAAAGAAGAGCGTTCAGATGATATTTTTCAATTTTTTTCTGATGCTAAAGAAACGCGAGATGCTTTACCAGTCCGAAAAAAAGGAGCGATTCCTTCCTTCTACGACTTGTTTGTAGATGTACCTGATCATCCTGGAGTGATTTCAGATGTTACGGGATTATTGGCAAAGGAAAAAATTAGTATAACGAATATTCGCATTTTGGAAACGAGAGAGGACATTATGGGTGTACTTAGAGTGAGTTTTCGTTCAGAGGAGGACTTGCTCTTAGCAAAAAATCTCCTCACAAAGCATTTGTACGACGCATATGAATCACCTTAGACAGGGAGTGATCAAATGGCAAGTGAAAAAGTGAACTTAGCAAAAACCGGCTTAAAAGGAGCTGTACGAATGCCGGGTGATAAATCTATCTCTCATCGTTCTGTCCTTTTTGCAGCTATTGCAGAAGGGAATACAACGATTCAAGGCTTTTTAAAAGGGGCAGACTGTCTGAGTACCATTTCCTGCATGAGGCAGATGGGGGTTGAGATTGAAGAGAAGGATGAGGTCATCACTGTTCACGGTCGTGGACTGGATGGTCTAAAGGAACCACTAGAAGTGTTGGATGTTGGGAATTCAGGTACGACGATTCGACTTCTAAGTGGGGTTCTTTCTGGTACTTCGCTATATTCTGTTGTGACTGGTGACGAATCAATTGCTAGAAGACCGATGTCTCGTATTACATATCCATTAAAGATGATGGGGGCAGCGATTGACGGAAGAGACGATGGGAACTTGACACCACTTGCTATTCGTGGTCGTTCATTAAAAGGAATCGACTACATCTCGCCGGTTGCCAGTGCCCAAGTAAAATCTGCAATTTTATTAGCAGGTCTCAATGCGAAAGGAAAGACATCTGTAACAGAACCAGCCGTTTCACGGGATCATACTGAACGGATGCTTACTGCTTTTGGTGTTGAAGTTAACCGGGATGAGGATGGTAGAAGGGTAGAAATTTACGGTGGTGCAAAGCTGACCGGAACGGATGTGTATGTTCCGGGTGACATTTCCTCTGCAGCCTTCTTTCTGGCGGCAGCATTAATTACACCGGATAGTCACCTTACCCTAGAAAACGTCGGGATGAATCCAACTCGTACTGGCATCCTCGATGTCCTTGAACAAATGGGAGCTCATATTCAGGTAAAGCGTGAACGAATGCAAAATGGTGAACCAGTGGCTGATCTGGAAGTAACATATGGCACATTAAAGGGAATCCAGATCGGAGGAGATCTCATTCCTCGGTTAATCGATGAAATTCCAGCTATAGCAGTTCTTGCGACGCAAGCTAGTGGTACGACTGTGATCAAAAACGCTGGAGAATTGAAGGTGAAAGAAACCAATCGAATTGATACAATGGTTTCACAGCTCCAGCAGCTAGGAGCAAAGGTAAAAGCGACAAACGACGGTATGATCATTGAGGGGAAAACTGATTTAGTGGGCGGAACAGTTTCAAGCTTCGGTGACCACCGTGTAGGGATGAGTCTAGCTTTATGCGGGCTTATTGCAAAAAATCCGGTCACAATAAAAGAAGCAGAAGCTGTCGATGTATCTTTTCCTGGATTTTTCAATGTTCTTAATGGATGCAAAAATTAGTCTTTTCAATAAGTTTTGTTACTTTTGGTGACACTTTTCAAGATAAGCTGACGTAGTGGGGGTATTAACATACCTTCCACACGTCAGTTTTTCGATTCTAGGGTGTTCAAAAAGTACCGGAAAAATAGTTGGATCGTGGGTGGATGATCATTGAATAAACAACCTCCGTAACATATCTCTTTACTACTTCACATAGCTTGTCAATAAGTAGATTTTTGTGGAGGGGGTTAAGAAATGGGATATGTGATTGACGGGTTTACAAGAATGAGCCAAGAGCGATCTCTTTATATCGAAAAAGGAAAAATTCGCTACACAGGTAGTCATTTAGACCGGTTATCAAAGGTTAGATTAAACTACAGCGGCTTTACAATCGCAGAGGGGAAGGTCACGTTATGCGATTCCTCCCATTTTAAAAGTTCACAAGCGATGAGTGAAATTCAGATTAAAGAATACCTTAAAAAAGGGTGCACAACGCTCATTGTCCCTGTCCCAGTTTTCTATGAACGCCAAGTAGATGACAGACTAACCCAACAACGAAAACGATTAGCACAAACTCCACTTGACTATCTCATCGCAGTTCGAATGCCCTTAAAAAAAATTACGGAAAGATTGATCAGAAGGTTAAAAAAAGAAGGGATTACCCTCCTTTGTTTACGAGCGAAAAGTGTTCAGGAAATGCAAGAAATCCCCTGGCAGCGTATCGCTGAGGCGATGTTTCCAAAGCGGATGATGATCGTCATTGAACCAACTGTGTCCTACAATGATAAAAAAGCCCGAAAGGATATTTATCAAGCTTGGGATCACGTAGCTAAAGTATATCGCCTCAACACATTTTTTCCCTTACCGAATGTACTCTCTCCGTTACCAGGGATTTTGTTGAAGAGATTAGGACTGTATCCGCAAAAAGGAAGACTACAAATTGGGAGTGATGCGGACTACCTTATGTTTCATGATAGCGAAAAAACGAGGTTAACCCCTGACGTGATTGTATGTTCAGGTAAGATAATCAAAGCAGGGAACAAGTGGCATTTATATAGTAGGAAAGGCAAGGAGCTTTCAAATTTGATTCCTGAAAAGTTTTTGTCTATACGAGATGTGTATACTTATTCTGATTGAACTCCCGCTTGTCGTTCCTCTAAATTAAGATAATAGCTGGGAATAGATGTTTGACACCTCCTTTTCATAGGCTAAAATGGTATGATAGGATATTCAAAATTGAATACGTAATTGAAAGTGACGATTGAAAAGAGAGGGATATTATGAATGAAACCTTAGAGGAGGCAGTCCAGTTAATTGAAAAAGGACGCCATGAAGAAGGGTTAAAGCAAGTTGAAAAAGCCTATGAAAGCTCAGATGATGAGACAAAACGAACCATAGCTGAACTTTATTTTGAGTTAGGTCTCATCGACAGGGCAGTTGATATCGCTGAAGATCTTTTGTATCGTTACCCTGACCATGGAGAACTTTTCTCCTTTGCTGCAGAATGCTATATGGATATGGGGCGGGAAGACGAAGCGATGGAAATGCTTATTGAAGTCAAAGAAGATGATCCGGTATTTGTTCAGGCGCAGCTCTTACTTGCCGATTTGTACCAAAATCAAGGCCTGGATGAAGTAGCTGAACAAAAGCTTTTACAAGCTCTTGATAAAGCCAGGGACGAACCAGTTCTGCAGTACGGTCTCGGAGAATTTTATTTGAACCGCGGTGATTACAATCAAAGCATCCCTTATTATAAAAAAGCCATGCATGATGAAAAACTCCCAGACGATGAAACAGTAAACCCTTCTTTACGACTAGCAGAGGCATTTAGTGCTACAGGTCAATTTGAAGAAGCACTGGCAGCTTACGAGGCAGGCTTAGCAAAAAAAGAAGATACAAATGGCCTCTTTGGTTATGCGTACACAGCTTTACAACTTCACGATTACGAATTAGCGGTGGAACAATTCGAACGACTAAAAGAATTAGATCCATCTTATACAACGTTGTACCCTTATATGTCACAGGCGTTACGTTATTTATCACAAACAGACAAAGCTGCGGAGATAATTAATGAGGGTCTTTCTAAAGATGAGTTTAACGAAGCGCTCTATTTAGAAGCAGCGAGAATTCAATTTACTAAAGGAAATGCCAATGAAGGCCGTACTTTTTTGCAAAAAGTCATTGCGATTAACCCTTCAAATATTGAAGCTGTAAAAGATCTGTTGAATTATTATGAAGATCGTGATGATTATGACGAAATACTTGAATTGATTAGTTTTTTAGAAGACTATCAAGAGACAGATCCTTTGTATGATCGTTACAAGGCAAAAGCTCTGTATGAAAATGATGAAGTCAATGAAGCGGCAGAGGCCTATGAAAAAGCAATTCCTGCTTTTGAAAATGAGCTTTCTGTATTGGAGGAAGCTGCCTTTATTATGCTGGAAGCAGGAAGGAAAGAAAAAGCGGTCGTACTCCTCGAAAAAATAATAAAAGAACAGCCTGAACGCGAAGATCTAAAAGGAAGGCTGTTGGATTTAAATACAGGTTTATAAAGCTGTCTTGCTTATAGTCTTAACCCCTTTTTCACATACTAGCAATAAATGATGCTGTGAAAAGGGGTTTTATTATGAATGTGATGGAAGTATTACTTTCCCTACCGCAAAAAGACTTACAAAATTTATTGGAAACAATGAAAGTAGATTCGAACGTTCGTTCGAGGCAACATTGCATTGAGCTCATTATTCGTTCGCTTTCAAATCATGAAGAACGTTATAATAGGTATAGAAGGTTTTCAAAAGGGGAGCAGCAGCTCGTCACTCAAATGAGCTTCGACCTACGTGATTGTGTAAATCGATATGAGCTTCAAGGCTTTCTAACCCCCGGAGAAAGAGCCGGTTTTTCTAATACTTTAAGAGCTCTGGAGAATGGAGGATGGTTCTTTAAGATCGGGAGAGATACTTGGACGATGCCAGAGGAGTTAAAACAACGAGTCCGCAAATGGCTATTAGCCATCATTGAGGAAGAAAGGGTTATCATCCCGGGAGACCAAGATGCTTCTTTATCGATTATAGATGATTTATACACGTTTATGGATTGTGTGGAAGAAAAGGGCTTTATCTTGACCAAGCAAAAAACACTAAGAAAAAACGATCTTGCCAAACTTCAACAATCGTTTACAGTAAGAGAATCCTTACCGGAAGAGCAATGGCGTTTTGGATACGGAAGGCATTTTTATCATTACCCAAATCGCTTCTCTCTCCTTTATGACGTATGCTTTGATGAAGGCTGGATAAGGGAATCAAATTCATTGGAAGTAGATTCACCTCGCTGGATTGAAGCACAAAAGCTAAGTGTGACCTCGGTGCTGACGCGGGTTTTGCAGACGTACTTAAATCAATACCGAAGAGCGATCCCAAAGCTTCCGTTTATTTTCAAATTACTCTATCATTTACTTAAAACGAGCAATACCGCTGTCTCAGAAGAGGGAATTATAAAAACGGTATCTCCGTTTATTGAGCCGTATTATTATGATGATGTAGAAGCAATTATCCGGGAAAGAATTCTCACAATGCTAAGAGATATGCACGTTTTTCATATCGTACAAATTGGGAATGAACAATTTTATTGTTTATCTGCGCTTCAAAGGAAATCGACGCCATTTTCAATAAAAAACTTTTCTTAAATTTAAAATCTAAAAGGATTTTTTTAAAACATAAAGAATATAAACATATATAAAGGAATTGTTAATTGTTCTAAAATGTCTTGCAATGATCTCGAGGACGTATGGATTCTATTTCATGATTGAGGAGGGGTGGAAATGAATAATACTGTTCCAGTCATGGAGAAACGAGACTTTTTAAAGTGGTTTCTCGATCAATATCAGTTAAAGCGGCGTGAGTGTGCATGGTTGTTGAATTTTTTGATGAGTGATGACATTTTAATGGAACGGGTACATTTTGTTGAACAAGCCGATTATTGTCCAAAGGCACTTATGATTTCAACAAACGATGTAGATTGTGTCCCATTTGCTTTCCACAAAAATCAACATGTAACAATGGATGCAGAGAAATCATTTCACGATATTCGTTTAAATCGCAGCGAAGACATTTTTATTCAGTTGAATTTCAAAGACAAGCAAATGACCCCTCAGTATGTAGCTGTCCTAGAAGAAAATCCGTATTTGCCTGTTAATGAAGAAGAAACGAATGTACAACAACTGATGGCTGAACTGGTGCTAGAGAAGTCAATTCGTAATGAACGGATTAAGTCAATGGAACGTGAGATTGATAACGCATTGCAAAGTGGAAATGAAAATCTTTTTCACGAGCTGGCAAAAGAATATAAAGCTCTTAAAGCCCTTGATGTATAAGGGCTTTTCTTTTATGATTAATATGCTAGTTATTGAACATATAAGGGATGTTTGAAATAGCTTATGTCTATGTTAATGACCTCAATAAACTAGATAAATTTTAAACATTGACCGAATAATATGGAAAGAAAAAACAAAAGATGTGAGTATAGGAGAGGTTGCTTGTGAAATGGATCACCAATGATGTGGACATGTATTTAAAATCAAGAGAGTACGTTGATACGGCAGTAATACCCCTTATCCCGATAGATTGGGACAAAGATCCTAAAGGCGCGGTATCAAAAGGGGAATTTATCGGAATTCTAATTGAAGAAATTGAAAAGCAATTTAAAGGTCGCTTATTCCAGATTCCTCCCTTTACATATTTGATGAATCAACCGGTGGAAGAAAGAATGAAAAGAATTAAAGAATGGGATCGACATTTCTATGAAAACGGCTTCAAACATATTGTTTATTTGACATCCGATGCAGAGTGGAAGCAAGCAGAGAGTGAGTTTCCGGATCTTTTGCTTTGGATTCCCTCCCTTCCATTAGAGAATGTAGAACCTGCCTATGTAAAACAGATGATGGAACAGCAGATCAAACAAATTTTGCCGATTATATCTGATAAATGGCAGTCAGAGCCAAGGGATAGGGAGTAAATCGAACTTTGGCATAATGAGCTTTAACCATCATTCTTGATGTCATTTGAGGTGAAAAACGCTCAAAAAGCAACAAACTTTACGATGACAGTTTATTTTAATTCCGTTATGCACGTATCTAAGGCAAATAGCAACATACCTAACGCTATACAACAATGAGGGAGACTACTTTGAAATTAAATTCAAAAGTCCTTGTCTGATTCTGTTGACATTTAAAGAAATTTTAGGCTATCATGAGTATGTCTTAGTATGAAATTTGTGTGTTATTATGGCAGCTTTAGAGATCATCGAAGGAGGAGGGAAAGTTGTGAGCGAAAAAGAACACAAAGTGTCAAGGCGTCAATTTCTAACGTATACATTAACTGGTGTAGGCGGTTTCATGGCAGCAGGAATGCTCATGCCAATGGCTCGCTTTGCTCTTGATCCGGCATTACAAGCGGGGGGAGAAAGTGATTTTATCAATGTAATGCCAGTCGATGAAATAACAGAAGAACCTGTACGTAAGGACTTTCAGTTTGAGCAAGAGGATGCTTGGTATACTTCTGAGGTAACTCGAGTTGCCTGGATATACAGAGAAGGCGATGAAATTGTCGCTCTTTCGCCTGTATGCACTCACTTAGGCTGTACAGTGAACTGGGAAGGGAATGACGATTACCCTGAACAATTTTTCTGTCCATGTCACGGCGGACGTTTTGAAAAAGACGGACAGAATGTTCAAGGAACGCCACCGACGCGACCATTGGATGTTTATGAAATGGAAGTTCGGGATGGCGATCTTTATCTAGGTAGACCAGTGCAACGGTAGTAAGAAAGGGGCATAGTAAATGTTACAAAAAATATATGATTGGGTGGACGAGCGGCTCGATATCACGCCTATGTGGCGCGACATTGCCGACCATGAAGTACCTGAGCACGTGAACCCTGCCCATCATTTCTCGGCATTTGTTTATTGTTTCGGAGGCTTAACGTTCTTCGTTACGGTGATTCAAATACTTTCTGGTATGTTTTTAACGATGTATTATGTACCAGATATTATTCATGCTTATGAATCGGTCTATTATTTACAAAATGAAGTAACATTTGGTGTCATTGTCCGCGGCATGCACCACTGGGGAGCAAGTTTAGTTATCGTAATGATGTTCTTACATACGTTGCGCGTATTTTTTACCGGCTCCTATAAAAAACCGCGTGAATTAAACTGGGTTGTCGGAGTGCTAATCTTCTTCGTCATGCTTGGTCTAGGTTTTACTGGTTATTTATTACCTTGGGATATGAAAGCGTACTTTGCTACAGTGGTAGGACTTGAAATTGCCGAAGCCGTACCAGTGGTGGGTGGATTTGCCAAAGCCTTGCTCGCTGGTGGGGAAATCATTGGTGCACAGACGCTGACAAGATTCTTTGCGATTCACGTATTCTTCTTACCAGGGGCTCTTCTTGGCCTATTAGGAGCTCACTTCTACATGATTCGTAAACAAGGAATTTCCGGTCCATTGTAGGATTGGGTTTTGACGCAGAAAAGGAGGGAAATCTATGCATCGCGGGAAAGGTATGAAGTTTGTCGGAGACTCTCGTGTCCCGGCTGAAAGGATGCCGAATATTCCAAAAGACTATTCGGAATATCCGCATAAAACCGAAGCATTTTGGCCGAACTTTTTGCTTCGTGAATGGATGGTAGGTGCCGTCTTTCTAATTGGTTATCTATGTTTAACAGTTGCGCACCCATCGCCGTTAGAGCGTGTAGCAGATCCTAACGACTCAGGTTACATACCGTTACCTGACTGGTATTTCTTGTTCTTATACCAGTTATTAAAGTATGAGTATGCTGCCGGAGACTTTACGGTTATTGGAGCTGTTGTTATTCCAGGAATTGCATTTGGTGCATTGTTACTAGCACCATTTCTTGATAAAGGTGTCGAGCGCCGTCCAATACGCCGCCCTATTGCAAGTGGTCTTATGATGCTAGGGGTCATTTCTGTTATCTTCTTAACTTGGGAATCTGTTGACCAGCATGACTGGGAAGCAGCTGCACAACAAGGTGCTATTGTGGAAGATGTTGAAATTGATGAAAGTGCAGAAGGTTATGAAATATACTTGAGCCAGCAGGCATGTATTAACTGTCACGGTGATGAAGGAGAAGGTGGAGCAGCAGCACCGCCATTATTCGAAAGTGATTATTCTGAGGAAGAAATCATGGATATTATCCGAGATGGTGAAGGACAAATGCCTCCAGATCAATTCGAAGGTTCTGACGAAGAACTTGAGACATTAGCGGATTGGATCGCCAACGACGGACAAGATCCAGACGGAGAGTAATTTATTGAAAGCTGACTGAATCATTCAGTCAGCTTTTCTCATATGTGAAGGTAAGTTTGTTGTTTTTGGGTCTAAAAACAAATATGAGTATGTCATTAGCTCAGAAATCATTGATATTAGAAGCATATTATACTTCCGCTGAAGTGTCGTGGTATCTTCGGGCTTTTTTAAGTAAGGCTGTTTTCTAAAAGATATAAACTGCGACATAGAAGTAGAGTGATTTCCGCTCCGGATAGTCGCTTCCCGCGGGATCTTCAGTTGTTGCTTTTCCCGCAGGAGTCGACTGCCCTTCGCTCCAATCATCCATTATAATAATGAATGGCCATTGTTTGACTTCATCTTCAAGCAATATAAATGTGATGAATTTACAAAGCACTATACCAGCGAAGGAAATACACGTAGACTCCAGCAGGAAAGCGAAGACGTTGAGACCCCAAAGTGATCGTACTTTGCGAACGAGGAGGCTCAGCGCGAGCCCGCGGAAAGCGTAGTGTATTTCCGAAGCGGTAGGTTATGTCGCAGTTTATTTCAGCTGCGAAGATTAAAAGCACGAAAAGAGCCATAATTAAAAGTGAAATATTAAACATGGCTGATGCCTTCATAATTCTGAGCAAAGGGGATAATCATTAAAACAAATAACAACATTCTATTTTAAAAGAGCTTATTATAGCAGGAAAGAAGAGGTTACATATGATGAACAAAATCTATGACGTTCTGGGGCAAAGGTGGGCGGTTTTTTTATTGCTTGTGATCAATATTCCAGGTACAATTTATGGTTATATCTGGTACGAATCACAACTGTCAAACACGCCGCCGATATTTTATATATTTGTCCCAGATAGTCCAACGGCAAGCTTGTTTTTTGTGATCGTTCTTATAGCATTTTTATTCAGGAGAAGTATACCAATTGTAGAAGCTTTAGCATCCGTAACATTATTTAAATATGGTGTTTGGGCAGTTGTGATGATCGTTTCTGCGGGTGCGGCTGGTTCTGAAATGCGCTGGGATCACTATATGCTTATTTGTTCTCACTTGGGGATGGCAATCCAAGGGCTTTTATATGCACCTTATTATCGGATTAAACCTTGGCACCTTATTGTGGTAGCCATATGGACACTTCACAATGATGTTATTGACTATATTTACGGCATGCATCCTACGGTATCGCATCTTATTCTTCCTTACTATCAAGAAATTGCTTATTTTACCTTTTGGTTAAGTATCTCTTCCTTATTTATCGTCTATCTATTGAATAACAATCAAAAAAAGAGAAAGCTTAACTTTTAAGGTATACACATGTCCTCCTCTTCATAGGATGAAGTAGGTAAAAGAGGAGGGACAGGCATGAAAGTAAGATGGTTATTATCCTTATTGACAATAATAATATTATGTCTACTTCCACTTATGACAGCTTCAGCAGAAGGTGAGAGTGGATTAGAAGAGTCAGATGAACAGCTTTGGAGAGAATTAAACCGGACAAGCGATACGATTCTTCAATATGTTAAAGAAAAACGATATGATGAGGCGAAACAGCTGATGGATTACTTCTCCAAGCAGTTCTTAAACATCCGATCTGCTGATTATCATCTTTCAATGAATGATTTACGTGTGATCGTGTCCACATATGAAACCGCAGATGGGGCGACAACGAGTATGTCCATGAGTCACGAAGATCGTGTACGAGCTGTTTCATCTTTTCGGCTGCTAGTAGATGTGTATGATTCAAGTGAACGCTATTTATGGAAAGGGACTAAAGAGTCGGTCTCAGCACCATTGATGGAAATGGCTGAAGCATATGAAAAAAAAGACTGGGGAGCTTTCCAACGGTTGTTTAACAGCTTCCTAAAATCATATGAGGTTGTCCGCCCTGCCTGGCACGCGTCCCTTGAACCGCACCAATATCAACGTTTCGATTCTCAAGTTGTTTATATTGAACGGTACCGTCAAAACCCAGAAGCTGCTTCAAATTTAATGGAAACAATGGCGGTAATGTTAAGTGATTTAGATGCCATTTACTCAAATGACAGTGAAGATACTTCAGACCCTTCACTTATTTGGGTCATTCTCACGATTGGCGGTGCCATAGTGTTTGCCTTAACATATGCAGGGTGGAAAAAATACCGGGGACAACAAAAAGAAGGTAAAATCCGTGCAAGAAGGTGGGAGTAATAGCAGCCGATTCATGAGCCAAGCTAATATATTGACACTTACCATTCGTTTGACTAAAATTAAGATTAGGGAAAGTTCAAAAAGTGCGGAAATCCAGGCATGGACTAAAGATAGTAACAAGATCCATTTTTTGCTCTGCCTTGAACATCTCGGTTCTTTTTGTTGTACCCCTTATAAAACACGATTTATTAGAAATAAAGAGAATAGAGTAAACGGAGGGAACCATTTATGTTTGGAAGTCTAGGGGCTTTTTTACTATACTTCGCCATATTATTGATTGTTCCAATGTGGGCGCAAATGCGAGTGAAATCGGCATTTAATAAATATTCGCAAGTGCGTGCATCATCGGGTATGACAGGTGCTGAAGTTGCTAAAAAAATATTAAATGATAATGGATTGTATGATGTAAGTGTAGAGCCTGTTAAAGGGAAGCTTACTGATCACTATGATCCGCGACAAAAAGTTGTTCGTTTGTCTGAAAGTAATTACTATGGTAATTCAGTTGCGGGTGCAGCAGTCGCAGCCCACGAAGTCGGACACGCCATGCAGGATGCGGAAGATTATGCATTTTTGCGCTTTCGTCATGCATTAGTGCCTGTTGCAAACTTTGGCTCTAATACATCGATCTTTTTAATTATTGCAGGTATGCTGTTTACGATGTCTGAATTAATGCTCGTTGGAATCATCTTCATGAGTGCCGCTGTCTTATTCCAGTTAGTTACCCTTCCGGTGGAGTTTAATGCATCCAGCCGGGCGATGGATCAAGTTATTTCAGTCGGTGTCATTCGTAACGACGAAGAGAAAGAGACGAAGAGAGTGCTTAATGCTGCAGCGTTAACTTATGTCGCAGCAGCAGTAGTAGCTGTGGCCGAACTAGTCCGGTTTCTTCTTATGTATTTTGTAATGCGAGATGAGTAGTACTGAATATATAGGCTCTTCTATAAGATGTTGCTGCTATTGTTTTTTTGAGCGTAAAAATGCTTTTATAAAAATCCCTTGCCGCTAATGGCATGGGATTTTGTTGTGTTTAAAACAATGTATTTGGTTAAGGTTTGGGGTAACATTTTCAAAAAGTCATCCAGCCTCCTATTTCGTATGCCTCCAGGTCGCTGATTATATTCCAAGTGGACGTTTATTTTCATCGAGAGTGAACCCTTCACCCATTACATCCTGTACGTCTGTTAGTGTAACAAATGCGTGAGGGTCTACTTGATCAATTAACGTTTTTAAGCGAACCATTTCATTTCGACCGACTACACAATACAAAACTTCCTTTTCAACACCGGTGAAGCTCCCTTTCCCTTTTAGGAGAGTGGCCCCACGATCCATTTCGATCATAATTTGAGCGGAAATTTCCGGTGCCTTTTCAGAAACAATCATCGCAGCTTTGCCAGAATAAGCTCCTTGCTGCATAAAGTCAATCACTTTCGCTGCAATAAACACTGCCACAAGTGTATACATAGCTTCCCGGTAATTTAAATAAATAAGCGAACCAGTAATTACAGCAGCATCAAAGAGAAACATCGTTTTTCCCATGCTCCAGCCCAAGTATTTAAAACCTAAACGAGCAATAATATCAACACCACCTGTTGTACCGCCGTATCTGAAGACGATACCTAAACCGACTCCAATAAAGACTCCAGCGAACAAAGCTGCTAACGTCATATCGTCGTCTAATGGAATTGATACAAATGGATACCTTTGGAAAAACCATAAAAAAACTGACACGCCTAACGTACCGATTAGCGTATAAATAAATGCGTTCCTTCCAAGTATCTTCCAACCGATAATGAAAAGCGGAATATTTAATGCGAGGTTGGAAAATGCCGGATCAATGGATAAAATAAAATATAAGATCAACGTAATCCCTGTAAACCCGCCATCAGCAAGATTATTTTCCATGTTAAAATAAACGAGGCCAAAGCTCATAATTGCTGTTCCTAGTAATATCGCGATAATATTTTTTAGTTTAATTGCATGAATCAAACCACTCACCTCCAAAGTTGATCGACTGCTCTATTATATAAGAAGTTCAGATTCCCTTCAATCGGCTAAATTATTTGTAATAAGCCATCGTTTTAGCTACGATGGAAAAGAATGAATGAAAAGTTGAGGTGTCACCATGGACAAAACGTCTAAATCATTACAAGAAGTTCAAAAAGAGGTAGATGCATACATATCTCAGTTTAAAGAAGGCTACTTTTCACCATTAGCAATGATGGCTAGGTTAACAGAAGAGACAGGAGAACTAGCCAGAGAAATTAACCACTACTACGGTGAAAAACCAAAAAAATCTAGTGAAGATGAAAAAACAATTGAACAAGAAATTGGCGACCTGTTTTTTGTGTTGACGTGTTTGGCCAATAGTTTAAATATTGACTTAGATGAAGCGCACAATTTGGTGATGCACAAATTCAACACACGTGATAAAAACAGATGGACAAAAATTGAATCAGAGGACACCGAGGAGGATGAAAAATGACACGAATTGTAATCGCGGGTCCACGAGGGAATATGGGAAAAGAAGCGGTAACCATGGTAGAGGAAACAGCGCATTTTGAATTAGTAGCTGTGATTGATAGAAAGAATGGCGGATTTACAATGAAAGAAGTTGAAGGAATGACAAACTTAGACATTCCAGTATTTGAGGATGCCGAAGTTTGTTTTCAAGAAACGAATCCGGATGTACTTATCGATTTAACATCGCCTCAGTCCGGGAAAATACATATGAAACTTGCACTTGAACATAATGTTCGCCCAGTTATTGGTACGACCGGTTTTAGTGATGACGATGTTAGCGAGCTTGAGCGACTTGCTGAAGAGAAAGAATTAGGTGCTATTATCGCTCCAAACTTTGCAATCGGCGCGATATTAATGATGAAATTTTCGCAAATGGCTGCTAAATACATGGACGATATTGAAATTATTGAACAGCATCATGATCGTAAGCTCGATGCACCGTCCGGAACGGCAGTTAAAACTGCCCAACTTATAAGTGAAGTGCGTCAGTCGAAGAAACAAGGCCATCCGGAAGAAGAGGAAACGCTTGATGGAGCAAGAGGAGCGAGTATTGATGGGATGCACATCCACAGTGTTCGCTTACCGGGTCTTGTAGCCCACCAGGAAGTTCTCTTTGGCGGAGAAGGACAGACTCTTAAAATTCGCCATGACTCTATGAACCGCCGCTCATTCATGCCGGGGGTAAAGCTTGCATGTGAAACAGTAATGAACATAGACAGGCTCGTTTACGGGTTGGAGCACATTATAGAATAAAGCGCATTAGGGGGAGTGACTTTTGAAAATTGCACTTATTGCCCATGACCATAAAAAAAATGAAATGATTCAGTTTACAACGGCTTTCAAAAACGAATTGACTAAGCATGATCTCTTTTCAACAGGGACAACGGGGAAACGGATTATGGAGGAGACTTCGTTAAACATTCATCGGTTTCAATCAGGCCCACTAGGTGGAGACCAGCAAATAGGTGCGCTCATTGCTCAAAACGAAATGGATTTAGTGTTATTTTTTAAAGATCCTTTAACCGCTCAGCCGCACGAGCCGGACGTGACTGCTTTGATTCGTTTATGTGATGTATATAAGATTCCCCTGGCTACGAATATGGCCACAGCAGAAGTGTTGTTAAAAGGACTCAGCCGGGGGGATTTTGAGTGGCGACATCTAGTACGGGGAGAGGGGGATAAAAATGACTAACCAAATAGACCTCCTCGCTATTGGTGCTCATCCTGATGATGTGGAAATCGGGATGGGAGGAACTTTGTCCTTGTATAGGAAGAAAGGCTATCAAACAGGGATTGTTAATTTGACAAAAGCTGAACTTTCTTCAAATGGTACTGTGGAAGAGCGTCAGATAGAAGCAAAAGAGGCAAGTAACAGACTCGGAGTATCGACTCTTGTACAATTGGATTTTCCTGACCGGGGTATTCTTGCCCATCGGCAAACCTGTATCGATGCCGTTGTGGCACTGATCCGGGAAAAAAAGCCGCGTTTAGTTTTTGCGCCATATCCAGTCGACAGGCACCCCGATCACACCGAAACAGGGAACCTCATAAAAGAAGCAGTGTTTAATGCAGGTCTTTATAAATACAAACAAGAGGTAGGGCCGGCGCATAAACCGGAAGCACTTTATTATTATCAAATTAATGGGACTCAGCACCCGGATTTTATCATTGATATCAGTTCAGATATAGACGATAAACTACATGCCCTCAAGGCGTATCAAAGTCAGTTTCGTACAACAGACCAAACGGTCACAACGCCTTTAACTGAAGCGTATCTTGAACGTGTAAAAGCAAGGGAGCATCTAATAGGTCAACAAATCGGTGTCATGTACGGAGAAGGCTTTAAAACGGATAAACCTCTTGTCATGTCAAACTTGTTAGGAGAATAGCATCATGAAAAAACGTAAAATCGGGATCACTTGTTATCCTACTATTGGGGGCTCCGGGGTTGTTGCTACTGAGTTAGGGAAAAGTTTAGCAGAAAGAGGGCATGAGGTTCATTTTATTACCTCTAGTTTGCCCTTTCGTCTGGAAAGTGTGAATGCTAATATTTTTTTTCATGAAGTTGAAGTTAATCAATACTCTGTGTTTAGGTATCCGCCTTATGATCTTGCTTTGGCTAGTAAAATGGCAGAGATAGCAAAACGCGAGGAGTTGGATCTTCTTCATGTGCACTACGCAATCCCTCATGCTATTAGCGCCTACTTAGCAAAGGAAATGGTAGGAGGGCAGTTGAAAGTAGTCACAACTCTTCACGGAACTGACATCACAGTTTTAGGCTACGATCCATCCCTTACTGATATGATCCGATTTGGAATTGAAAAATCAGATACTGTCACAGCTGTGTCGAATGACCTTGTTAGACAAACGAACGAATTGCTCGGTACACAAAAGCCGATCGAAACCGTCTATAACTTTATTGATCACCAGGTGTATTACCCACATAGAGAAACAAATTTGCGGGAAGAATACGGAATTGAATCTGATGAAAAAGTAATTGTACATATTTCTAACTTTCGCAAGGTAAAACGTGTGCCAGATGTTGTTGACAGCTTTTATGAAATACAAAAACACGTGCCATCCAAGCTTTTATTGATTGGTGAAGGACCGGAACATCCTGTTGTATGTAAAAAGGTAAAAGAATTAGGTATTGAAAATCGGGTGAAGTTTCTCGGTAATCAAAAACGAGTTGCTGAACTCTTGTCTATGAGTGACTTGAAGCTATTACTTAGTGAAAAAGAAAGCTTCGGTCTTGTTTTACTTGAAGCTATGGCATGTGGCCTGCCGGTAATTGGAACTAATATTGGGGGTATTCCGGAAGTCATTCGTCATAATGAATCGGGGTTTATTTGTGAGCTGGGTGATGTCCAGGCTATTTCGAAAAAAGCTATTGAACTTTTAACCAACAAAGATCTTCATCGAGAAATGGCGAAAAATGCTAAGGTGCGCTCTGAAGAGGTATTTCATAAAGATCGTATTGTCGCTCAGTATGAAGACATTTATGAACGGACAATTATTGAAAAATGACCTACAGGAGGCGGCTCGATGCAAAAGGAGCTCTGGACTATTGCTAATAAAGTTATAGCGAGCTTAGCTGAACATGGTTTTGAAGCCTATATCGTCGGTGGAGCTGTGCGGGACTGGTTGTTAAACGATCCCATTGTTGATGTGGACATAGCAACGAATGCTTTTCCCGAAAACGTCAAGGCCATATTTTCAGGAACGATCGATGTAGGTGTGACACATGGTACCGTTATCGTACCTATCGGTGGTCAAACGGTTGAAGTAACAACCTTTAAAGGTGATGGTGGTAGGTTTGGAAAGACAATAAAAGAAGACCTCACACGAAGAGACTTTACGATGAATGCCATGGCCATTTCGAATACTGACACGTTAATCGATCCGTTTGGTGGAATACAGGATCTTGAAAACGGTATTATCCGTTCTGTTGGAATGGCAAAGGAGCGCTTTGAAGAAGATCCGATACGTATGCTTAGGGCGCTCCGGTTTGCACATACACTAGGGTTTCAACTTGATAAAAAAACGGAGGAATCTATCAGGGAACATTCTCTCCTCATTGCAAATGTGGCTGTTGAGAGAATAGCTGATGAATGGCGGAAGATGCTCGTCACACCTTTAAAAAAACATACTTTCATAAACTTGCTTGCTTCACCGTTGACTGATCATCTTACTGCTTTTCCTCAAAAGGTTAAATGTTTGCCTGTTCTTAGAGACTATCCATATGATTTTGTAATTTCGAATGAGAACGCCTTCTGGTTTCTTGCTTCCTGGAGCTCCTGTGACAGTGAAGTTAGAGCGGTTTTAAATCACTATAAGAGGAGCAACCGGCTAATTAAAGACATAATGGCTATGCGTCAGGTTGTAGAAGGGATTTTGAAGGGAGGTTGGACGTCAGAAACGCTGTATTTAGCAAGGAAAGGTGACCTTCCCTTTTGTGAACAAATACGAGCCCTATTAAAAGGGGAACAAGCCTGCAGATCAGCGGTGGTTACTATGAGGGAGACCTTGCCGATTCAGGCGAAGAGTGATCTTGCCGTTCAAGGGAAAGACTTGATAAATGAATTTAAAATTAATGAAGGAAAAAGAATCGGTACTATGTTAAATCGGATAGAGCGCGCTGTTGTAAACGGCCAGGTAACCAACGAAAAGCAGTCCATTTTTCAGTATGTAAGAGAGGAAGAACGAAGATGAAATCAATGCTCCTGCAATTGTTAAGAACTGATGAGAATGAGTTTGTATCCGGTGAAAGGTTAAGCGAAAAACTAGGGTGTTCCCGAACGGCTGTCTGGAAACACATTGATGCCTTAAGAAAAGAAGGATATGAGGTCGAAGCAGCTACGAAAAAAGGTTACAGACTTGCCGGTGAACCTGACGCTCTAACGAAACATCAATTACAATCACGGCTTCCGGAACAAACGATTGTACAAGCCATCCATCATTTCCCTTCGCTTCATTCGACTCAGGAAACGGCTCATCAACTAGCTAGTAATGGAGCAGGGGAAGGTACTCTTGTCTTGGCCGATGAACAAACAAAAGGGAAAGGGCGTTTAGGAAGAGAGTGGCATTCACCACCAAAAACAGGGATTTGGATGAGTATGATTTTACGACCTGATATTGAAGTAAAGAGAGCACCTCAACTAACCCTGCTAACAGCTATAGCTGTCGTTCGTGGGATAAAAAAGTCATTAAATCTCGACCCTGAAATAAAGTGGCCAAATGATATTTTATTTAATGGCAAGAAAGCAGCAGGTATTTTAACAGAGATGCAAGCAGAGCCCGATCACATTCATGCGATCATTGTAGGCATTGGCCTTAATGTCAACCAAGATGCCTTTCCGATGCCCCTCGATGAAATTGCGACATCTTTGAAGATTGAAAAAGGAACAATCGTAAATAGAGCAGATGTGTTAACGGCAATCATAAATGAATGGCAATGGTTATACGAATTATTTTTACAGGAAGGCTTTGCTGTCATTAAACCGCTTTGGGAAGCCCATGCGCTGACGATGGGTAAACGTATTGTTGCAAGGACACCAAAGGAAACGGTCGAAGGTATTGCAACTGGAATAGATGAAGCGGGTGTGTTGCTTTTAAGACAAGATGACGGGACGTTAAAGCAAATTTATTCTGCGGATATTGAATTATAATGTAACAATCTAGTGGCCAAACAAAAAAGCCAATGTTAAAAACCTTCACAAAAATACTGAGGTTTCTGCTATACTTTATATGTGACTTCATGGGACAGTATCGTTAATGAACTGTACCCATTTCTAATTATAAGTGTCAGTTCAAGGTCTGCCTTGATCCAAAAACGGACGGGGACAGAAGGAACGTTCATAACATTCCAAGCACATTAATTTGTGTTCGGTTTTTTCATGATGGCTACCTTCTCCCTTTGCTGAGAAGGTTTTTTGCATTTTGAACGATTCCTCACTGGTCCTTCTCAAAAGGAGGAAAATATGAAAACTACAGCGGATTTTAAACAGATGAAGCAACAAGGTGAAAAAATAGCCATGGTGACGGCTTATGATGCACCGAGCGGCAACCATGCAGAGCAGGCAGGGATTGACTTAATCTTAGTGGGAGATTCTGTGGGGATGGTTGTATTAGGCTACGACTCAACTATTCCTGTGACAATGGAAGACATGATTCTTCACACTCGAGCAGTTAAGCGGGGAGCCGGAAATACGTTTACTGTAGCTGATATGCCATTTTTAACGTATCACGCTTCTCATGAAACGGCGCTAATAAATGCTGGGCGCTTGATGCAAGAAGGTGGGGCTCAGGCTGTTAAGGTTGAAGGTGGTAAAGGTGTTATTAGCGTTATCCAAACCCTTTCACAGGCTGGAGTACCTGTTGTCGCTCACTTAGGCCTGACTCCTCAATCAGTTGGTGTAATTGGTGGCTACAAAGTACAAGGAAAAGAAATAGATCAAGCAAGAAACCTTATCGATGAAGCCAAACAAGCTGAAAGTGCTGGTGCAATCATGCTCGTTCTCGAGTGTGTCCCAGCACAAGTGGCAGAGCGCATTCAAGCGGAGCTTTCCATACCGGTGATTGGTATTGGAGCTGGTGTTCAAGTTGACGGGCAGGTTCTTGTATGGCATGACCTGTTAGGCTACACATTTGACCGTGTTCCTCGATTTGTTAAAAAATATGCAAATTTAGCTTCAAACATACAGGAAGGCTTAGCTCAGTATAAAAAAGAAGTCAAGAAGATGACTTTTCCAACAGTAGAACATTCTTTTTCCATGAACGAAGATAATGTAGGGAAGCTGTATGGATCAGAAAGAGTTCGTCATGATCGTCATTAAAACACCTAGTGAGTTTCAGAAGTGGCGAGAGAAGCAAAGCGATAAAACGATCGGATTTGTCCCAACAATGGGATATTTACATGATGGACACCTTTCGTTAATCAAACAAGCTAAAACCGACAACGACCGCGTTGTGGCAAGTATTTTTGTCAATCCCCTTCAGTTTGGGGCTGGAGAAGATTTCACAACTTATCCGAGAGATTTGCTCCGTGATCGCGAGCTTGCAAAGGAAGCTGGGGTAGATGTCCTTTTTTTGCCTGATAAAAAGGACATGTATCCATCTCCTATGGCGTCTCTTATTCGTATCACGCAAGGGATCGATACGTTATGCGGCAAAAATCGTCCAGGACACTTTGATGGAGTTGCGACGGTAGTCATGAAACTATTTCAAATTGTTCAACCAAACAGTGCTTATTTTGGTTTAAAAGATGCTCAGCAAGTAGCTGTTATTGAACGAATGGTTAAAGATTATTTTGTGCCTATAGAGATCGTTCGCGTTCCGACTGTCAGGGAAGCCGACGGATTAGCAAAAAGCTCACGAAATGTTCATTTAACGGATGCGGAAAGAAGACAGGCAAGTGCGATTTATCGTACCTTATCGGAAATAAAAGAGCACGTTATGAGCGGAAAAGAAACGATCATGAACTTGGAATTAGCAGGAAAGAAGAAAGTGGAAGAAGAAACAAAAAGCTCAGTCGATTACTTTACAATCAGGCATTTTCCATCTTTGGATCCAGTGGAGCAGATTAATGAAGCGAAAGAAAGTGAGCTTATTATCGCTTGTGCTGTAGCATTTTCAGAAGTGAGACTAATTGACAATATTATTTTTAAGCTATAAGTACGGTTCAAAAAGGACCATAAAAAGAGCTGAGTAGGTCGAGGCGGTATTTAGCAGGAGATTATATTTTCCGACAGCTATTTGAAGCGGACTTTTTGAACAACCTCTAAAAGAGAGTAGGGAATAATGATGAGACATCTAATGAGTGCAAAGCTACATCGCGCCCGTGTAACAGAGGCCAATTTAAATTATGTTGGAAGTATAACGATCGATAAAGATTTGATGGAAGCTGTAAATATTTTAGCTAATGAACGAGTGCAAGTTGTAAATAATAACAATGGTGCGCGGTTAGAAACGTATGTAATTCCTGGGAAAAGGGGAAGTGGAACGATTTGTTTAAACGGTGCAGCAGCTCGACTTGTTCAGCCAGAAGATACGGTAATCATTATCGCTTATCAGTGGATGGATGAACAAAAAGCTGTAAACCATGAACCAAAAGTTGCGATTTTAAACGAAGATAATCAAATTGTCGATCTTATCCAAACAGAACCAGCTTCTACCTGCTTGAGCTAGGTATAGAGCCCCCTTTTTTAAAGGAACACTTAAAATAAGGTTCTTTATAAAAGGGGGTTTTTAGTTTGCAACAGCACTCGGCGACCTGGGAAGAAAAATGTGCCTGGTTTACCGATCACTATCATAAACTTTCCAAAGCAGAGCAAGAAGAAATTTATTCTGAATTAGAGCGAGAGCATCTTGAACTTCTCGATATATGGAGCACTCAACATGACTTGCTTGCAACAGTTCAAGAGGCACTTTCAATTAAACAAGAAAAGTGGGTATTTTCTAATCCGACTTGTCTTACAAAGGGAATTGGCTATTTTCAGTTGGAGATGTATTCACATGCTATAGAGAACCTAGAAGCTGAACTGCCGTCTTCCGATCAAAAAGTCAGGCTTATGTTATATATAGGTTTTGCATGCCTCTACGAAGAGCAAGAGGAGCGAGCGAAAGATGCATTTTTAACTGTTTATCAACAAGGTCTTGATAAAGTGGAGAAGCATTTTGCTTTACTTGGTCTCGGCTTACTTGAAGGAAGACAAGAAAAAATGGAAGAAGCCATCGTTATTTTTGAAAAGGCGCTTACCCTTATCAATCATTCTGATGTGTTATATAATTTAGGAACCTGTTATTATGTTATAGAGAAATATGATCAGGCTTCCCAATGCTTCCTTCGTGTCGCACAAGAAGAGCCAGAGCCCGAAGTTTTCTATTGGCTGGGGAAAAGCTTGTTAAATCAGGGGAATGTCACAAAAGCGTACGAAATTTGGTATGAAACACTTGAGGCGGCTACCACAGCAGAAATCATCGTTTCCTTAGCCTATGAATTTGAAGAGCGAGGGGAGTTTGTTTGTGCCCTCCATTGTTATCAAAAGCTCTCCGCATTAGGGTTTGAGGATTGCTGGGTAATACACGGTCTTGCCTGGAACTTAGGACTATTAGATAAACGACTTGAAGCTAAAGCATTATTTGAAAGAGCATTAAAAGATCACCCCGAACAAACGAATGTATGGATTTCTTACCTATGGTTGTTAAGTAAATGGGGCTGGTCGGAGGAACAGGAAAAAGCGATTCATACATTAGGGGAGCAAAAAATCAACCACCCATTATTAGCGGAGGTTCAAAAAGTTCAAGAGGAATAGCTAGCTACCTCTTTTTTGAACACCGTTAATTGAAAGTTGCAGATCTATTGTTTTTTGAGCGTTTCTTAAGCTCAAATGATAAGTTGTTTGCAATAAATGGAGTTGAACGCTATCACTTCAGGCGTATCAAGGCAAGCAATTCACTTGCCTAACGCTCAATAAACAAAAAAGAACCTTTAGAAAACCTAATTAAATGATAAGATCGTCTTTATTGGGAAACGAGAGCTTGGAGGAACAATTATGAAACGGTTCGTAATTTTAGACGTGGAAACAACAGGTGTGTCTTATAAAAAGGGAGATCGCATCATTCAAATGGCCTTTGTTGTCATGGAAGGCAATGAAGTGAAAGATCGCTTTACGACCTATTTAAATCCTGGACAACCGATCCCATCCTTTATTAAGTCTTTAACAAAAATTAACGATCAGATGGTCGAAGAAGCACCGTTCTTCAGCGAGGTGGCTCCAACGTTACTAAGGCATCTGGACGGTGCTTTTTTTGTTGCTCATAACGTGAATTTTGACTTGAGGTTTATTAACGAAGAATTAGAAGCGGCGGGTTATGAACCTTTTGAGGGTCCCGTGCTTGATACAGTGGAGCTGGCCCGGATGGTATACCCTACTGCCGATGGTTTTCGACTTACGCAATTAAGTGAAGAATTCGATCTTGATCATACGAAGCCACACAGGGCTGATAGTGATGCTGAAGTGACAGCCAAACTACTTACTGACCTTTTCGCTGCTTTTAAACAATTACCACTTGTGACGTTACAGCAAATTAAACGTCTTGCTCATACATTATCAAGTGATTTGATGTCGTTACTCAATGAATGGATAGCTGAAAAAATCCAATACAATAATCAAGAAGATCGACAAATTGATATCTATCGGGGATTTGCGTTAAAGGCAATCCCTTCTATTCAAGAGAAGACAGTGGAAACAGAGCTCCAAGGGGATCGTTTTAATGAATTTATCGAGAATGTATTTAAGAATAAAACTGAAATGGAACGGGCGATTACCGGTTATGAAGATAGGACGGGCCAGGTGGATATGATGGAAGCTGTTTTTGAAGCCTTTAAGACTCGCCAGCATGGTTTGATTGAAGCCGGCACTGGTACTGGTAAAAGCCTTGCTTATCTTATACCGGCTGCCTTTACCGCAAACCAGTCAAAAAAGCCTGTTGTCATTAGTACATATACGATTCAATTGCAAGAACAGCTGCTTAAAAAGGATGTTCCTATCCTTCAATCTCTAATCCCTTTCTCGTGTAATGTGGCATTAATAAAAGGAAGAGAACACTATATTAGCTTGCAAAAATTTGAAGCTGTACTAGAACATGATCCATACGAAAATTATGATCGAAACTTATCTAAAGTCCAAGTTTTAGTATGGCTGACTCAAACTGAAACAGGAGATGTAGAAGAGTTGAACTTAGCTGCTGGAGCAAAGCGTTTCTGGTCTGACATTTGCGCTAACCGAGAAGATGAAGGTTCTCATACATGGTACCCGCGGTGTTTTTACCATCGGGCGAGACAACGAGCGAGGACGGCTGATTTAATAATCACTAATCACGCGCTCGTTTTATCTGACTTACATGGAGAGGGTGGACTGCTACCTAGTTACAAACGGATGGTTATTGATGAAGGCCATCATTTTGAGCGAGCCGCATCACACCAACTCGGTGAACGAATTGATTATGTCAGCTTTTCTCAGCTTTTGAACGAGGTAGGTACTGTCGATGGGAATGGGCTACTTTCAAATATTTCACGTACCGCAATGGATGACAAACAAATAACGCAACAAATTGACGACGTTGAATTAATTATAAAAAACACAAAAGCAGAAGTGAGTGAACTGTTTCTATTTTTACATCATTGGGCAAATAAGCATAAACGAAAACGTAATGAACGTGGGAAAATCAGTGTAACTTACGATCCTCGGAGTGAAGAGTGGCAGCAAGTAAAAGAAGCAGCCTCTCGTTGTGTCTTTTCATGTAATGATTCCCTGCACAATTTAATTAAACTTGCAGAAAAAATGGAGTACTATGAAAACCACCACAATATTCCGGAAAATCAAAGAAATCGTTTCAACAGTAGTTTCAGGTCGCTTACAATGATGATTGACCAACTTCATGAAGCTAAAGATACATTGAAAGACTTATTTCTGCATTGGGAAGAAAATAAGGTTTACTGGCTCGAAGCTGAATCAAGAGGGCCGAAACATATTGTCTCATTGCAAGCGCGTCCGATCGATGTTTCAGCGATTTTAGCAGATGATTTATTTACGAAAAAAGATAGTGTAATTCTCACTTCAGCGACATTAACGGTGAATCAGCGTTTTGACTATGTCATTGAAAACCTCGGACTTGAAGATTTTGCTTTGACAACATTAATGGTGAATTCGCCTTTTTCCTGGAAAGATCAAGTAAAATTGATGATTCCTAACGATATACCTTTGTTGAATAAGGTTGATGATCGAACGTACATCGAGGCGGTGGTCCTCCATTTATACCGTTTAGCTCAGGTAAGCGAGGGGCGGATGCTCGTATTGTTTACGTCTTATGATATGTTAAGGCAATGTCATGAGCTGTTAAAGGAGCTGTTAGACGAAGAATACATGTTAATTTCTCAAGGCATCCATAGTGGAAGCAGAACAAAGCTGACTAAAAGTTTTCAGCAGTTCCAAAAAGCGATTATGCTAGGTACAAGCAGTTTTTGGGAAGGCGTTGACATCCCGGGTGAAGATCTCAGCTTACTCGTCATGGCAAGGTTACCATTTACACCACCAGATGACCCGATCTATAAAGCGAAAGCTTCTCTGCTTGAAAGTGAAGGCAAGTCTTCCTTCATGGAACTTGCGATTCCTCAAGCGGTCATTCGTTTTAAACAGGGTTTCGGTCGACTCATTCGAAAAAAGTCTGACAAAGGGGCAGTTGTAATTCTTGACAGGCGGATTCATACTACGCGTTATGGTAAAATGTTTATAAAATCACTCCCTGATCTTGATATTGTGGAAGCTCCGATTGAGGGATTGGAAGCAGAACTGAAAGATTGGTTATAATGATATGTAGAATGAAAATACCTGTTTAAGGATCGATGTGAAGTGACTAGATTACTGACGAGAAAAACACTACCTTTATTAATTTTAGCCACGCTGCTGGCTTCTTTATTTTCAGTTGTTTCATATGCGGAGGAGGAAGTGGATGTTGAAATGAATTTGCACCCAAACGATCTCGCATACACGTTTTTTGATATCAATCATGGTGAATCGACTTTTATTCAAAACGGAAATGGTGAAAATACGCTTGTTGATACCGGACACCGGATAAGCAAACAGGAGTTAGCGGAGCGTCTGGAAATGTACCATGTGTCGCGAATTGATACAGTCATCATTACAAATAAACAAGCTGAATATACCGGTAATTTACTTTGGCTGCTAACTGAATATAATGTTGATAATATTTATATACCGAAACCAATGTATGAAGAGCTGCAGCCTTTACTGGCAAAAACAGAGCTTGACGTGATAGTGTATGAAACTAACGATGAGTTTACCGTGATGAAAGGACTTGAATGTGAGGTTTTATTTGTGGATACCCGGCCGGGAATCCATGAGGGAGCTTCGGTTTTAACATTTGAACATGAGGACCAAAAGCTTCTGTATATGAGCATCGCTGATGAGCAAATGGAAACGTATATTACTGATGAGCTATCAGTTGATTCTACCGTTCTTAAGGTGGCTGAATTTGCAAGCCCCAGAGGAACAAGTCAGAAATTACTTGATGAAGTAGACCCTCAAGTTGCTGTTATATTTCAAAATGGTGAGGAAACACCAAGCGCTACCGTACTTGAACGACTACAAGATACGTGGATTGAAATTTATCAGACAGCTCGCATCGGGACGGTTTCGATCAAGTGGAGTGAAAAGGATTATGAAATCTTTACGATTCGGCCACCTGAAAAGGATAACTATGAAAACATTGCGCAGCGGATCAAAACATTGTTCAGTTCAGAGGTCGATTGAAAAAATTGCATGTTGAACCTCTAAAAGGAGTTTAAATCATGGGGAAACAAATTGTATATAACGGCGTATTTGTAACATTAGAAACACAGGAAAAACCTGTTCGAGCAGGATACATGATAGTGAATGATGATAAAATTGAAGGTATATGGGAGGGAGAACCATCTGATACCCTGCTCAGTGGAGCAGAAAAAACAATCGATGCCACTGGAAAATGGGTTATGCCTGGCTTGATGAATACACACGGACATACTGGGAGTACTCTTTTGCGTGGAGCAGGTGATGACTTGCCCCTTCAAAAATGGTTAACGGACGTTATGTGGCCAATGGAAAAACAACTCACAAAAGAAATGACTCGAGCTGCAACGTCTCTTGCCATACTTGAAATGATGAAAAGCGGAACGACATCATTTTTAGATATGTACCATTTACATATGGATCAAACAGCAGAACTGGTGCTTACCTCACAAATGAATGGTGTTTTATGTCGTGGAATGATTGGGCTATGCTCTGTTGAAGAACAAAAAGATAAATTGACAGAATCATTAGCACTATATGATTCCTGGAATGGAGCAGGTGAAGGCAAATTGAAAGTGATGTTGGCACCTCATGCACCATACACTTGTCCACCCGATTTTCTAGACATGATCATTTGTGCAGCAAAAGACAAGTCTATACCTCTGCATACACACCTAGCAGAAACACGAAAAGAAGTACATGACCATGTTGAAAAATACGGAAAACGTCCAGCTGAACATTTACATGAACTTGGCTTTTTTGATGGATCATCACTTATTGCACACGGGGTCCATTTATCGGAAGATGAGCTGGATTTACTTGCAGATAAAAACGTGGCTGTTTCGCATAATCCGATGAGCAATCTTAAACTGGGTTCTGGTATCGCTGATATAAAAAGAATGCGAGCAAAAGGTATTCGTGTTGCGATTGGAACGGACTCATCAGCTAGTAATAACAACCTTGACCTATTTGAAGAATTACGCTTTGCAGCGCTCATTCACAAAGGAACCAATGAAGACCCGACAGTTACGAACGCCTTTGATATTTTAAAAATGGGTACAGAAGAGGGCGCAAAGGCATTAGGATTCACGCATAAGGGTGTACTGGCAAAAGACTATGATGCAGATTTTATCTTTATTGACCCTCAAGCTGCCCATTTTATGCCGCTGGAGCAAAACCGAGTCCTTTCTCACCTTGTGTATGCTAGTAAAGGCAGCGATGTTACCGATGTATTTATCAAGGGGAAAAGAGTCGTACAAAACCGTGTAAGTTTAACTTTAGACGAAGAAAAAATTCTCTATGAAGCAAACCATATACTTGCCCCACTTATTTAGCTGACAAAATAAAACAACCTGCACGGAGCATGTGCAGGCGTTTAGGTGCAGGCAGGTTATTGGTATTGTTTTTCACATAAATCTGGAAACTTTGTCTGTCTAAAGCTGATCGAAATTGTGTTAAAATGATGAGGTCGATATGGTGAGTTAAGCGAGAAGTAACTCTTTTCCCAATCGTACCACTCTGCTGTACTCATGACTTGTACCTCTTCATGATCTTGCTTCACGCTCATTCCCCCTTTTGATTGAGCGGTATTATTATTATCACCTTAACCAAAAAGGTTATGATAGTTAATATTTCACCAGTGAGGGAAGCGAAAACCAAAGAAGTACGAAATGTGGAAACAAAATGGTCTGTAGGAGGAGTAATATGGAAAAAAAGCATATTGAAGCGTTAACCTCTGTAAAACTTGAGAAAAGTGAAGACTTATACAAAGTCGTTGATTCGCTTAACAGAACGTTAAAAGAGCGAAATTTGATGTTTGGGTTAGCGTTAGATGAAAAAGACCAAGAGAAAATGGTTTTTACGATTTATGAAACATAAAGCAGGTGAATAAGGTTGAAGCGTTGGTTAATAAGTATCACAATTGTATTACTTCTGATAAGTACCATCATGTCTTATGCGGTTTATCACTCTGTGCAGTCGAAAAAGGATGATGGATATGAAGAAGTAAAGGCATTTGCACAAAATGAAGGGCTTGTATCTTCTGTTGATCGTGTCCATTATTATAATGGAAACAGAGCCTTTCATATTATTGAGGGAGAAACTAATGAATCTGAGCCAGTTTATGTATGGGTTGAGCAAATAGAATCAGAAGATGAAAACGATGGAGCTGAACCGGTAGTTGTGACAAGAGCACAGGAAGCAGGCATTTCTAAAAGTGAAGCTCGACAAATTGCGGAAGAGAGACTTGATATTGATGAGTTGAAACAAATCCGTCTTGGAATGATTGGGCAAACCCCAGTATTCGAAATTGTATACATTGATACAGACGAACGTTATTCATTTTATTATATCAATTTTGAAGACGGATCATACATTCGTCACTATCAATTACGGCAAAACGGATAAAACAGATATTGTAAACCGAAACAACACATAAAGGTAAATTTGAAAGGAGCTGGAAAAATGAAGTTTTCACCGCGTGTTTCATCGATTACACCATCATCAACACTAGCTATCACAGCAAAGGCTAAATCTTTAAAGGCAGAAGGGTATGACGTCATTGGGTTAGGGGCAGGGGAGCCTGATTTCAATACACCAGTACATATCATTGAAGCAGCCTACCAGTCTATGACCGCAGGACATACTAAATATACACCTGCTGGCGGGATGGAAGCATTAAAACAAGCCATTTCCAACAAATTTAAATCAGATCAAGGGTTGTCCTATGGATTAACGGAGATTGTTGTCACAAGCGGGGCAAAACATGCTCTGGCTCTTTTATTTCAAACGATATTAAACGAAGACGAGGAAGTTATTATACCATCTCCTTATTGGGTGAGTTATCCTGAGCAAGTGAAAATTGCCGGTGGTAAACCTGTCGTTGTAGAAGGTCAGGAAGAGAACAACTTTAAACTCACACCTGAACAATTGGAGGAGGCGATTACTGAAAACACAAAAGCAATGATCCTCAATTCTCCAAGTAACCCAACCGGGGTAATGTATACTAAAGATGAATTACAAGCCCTCGGCAACGTTTGTATTAGACATAACATCTTGATTGTCTCTGATGAAATTTACGAAAAGCTGATCTATGATGGAGCTAAGCATACGTCTGTTGCTGAGCTGAGTGATGAATTAAAAGAACAAACTGTCATCATTAATGGCGTTAGTAAATCCCATTCAATGACGGGATGGAGAATTGGCTATGCTGCTGGTAACGAAAACATCGTGAAAGCGATGAGTACATTGGCAAGTCATACAACGTCAAATCCAGCTGTGATGGCTCAATACGGAGCTGTCGCTGCTTATAATGACGGCCATAAATCTGTAGAGGAAATGCGTCGATCGTTTGAAGCACGACTGGATGAAGTGTATGAGAGTTTAATTAACATTCCAGGATTCAGCTGTGTTAAGCCACAGGGAGCCTTTTACTTATTTCCGAATGTAAAAGAAGCAGTAGTCGCTTCCATATATGAAACGACGGATGATTGGGTTGCAGCTTTACTGGAGAAGGAAAAAGTGGCTGTAGTGCCTGGGTCTGGATTTGGGTCACCAGATAATATTCGCTTATCTTATGCCACGAGTTTGGATCAATTCAAGGAAGCGTTAGAAAGAATCAAACGCTTTGTAAAAAACTCTACCCGTTAACCAGAGGAAATATGCTATCGAGCCGGTTTTTACCGGGCTCGAGCTGTTGCACAAACGATCACGAGAGTTGTATAATGAAAATCGTGAATCATTCCATTCAAGTAACTTATATCACATAGAAGCCAAACAAGACGTTTACATAGTTGGAGGGAACGAAGTGAAAACAACAATCTCACAAGTAGGAAAACATGTAGAAGAAACGGTTACCATTGGAGCTTGGCTAGCGAACAAACGCTCCAGTGGGAAAATTGCTTTTTTACAACTGCGTGACGGCACAGGTTTTATTCAAGGCGTCGTAGTAAAAGCTGAAGCGGGAGAAGAAGTCTTTACACAAGCGAAAGAAATGACACAAGAAAGTTCATTGTACGTAACCGGAATCGTTCGTGAAGACGACAGAGCTCCTTCCGGATACGAATTAACGGTAACGGGAGTAGAGGTAATTAATGAGGCGAAGGACTATCCCATTACACCTAAAGAACATGGAACAGAGTTTTTGATGGATCACCGTCATTTATGGTTGCGATCTAAAAGGCAGCATGCGATTATGAAAATTCGTAATGAAATTATCCGGGCCACGTATGAATTTTTTCATGAAGAAGGCTTTGTAAAAGTTGACCCACCTATTTTAACTGGAAGCTCTGCTGAAGGTACGACAAACCTTTTCCATACAAAGTATTTTGATGAAAATGCCTACTTATCACAAAGTGGTCAGCTCTATATGGAAGCTGCTGCAATGGCGCTAGGAAAAGTATTTTCTTTCGGACCTACATTCCGTGCGGAAAAGTCAAAGACTCGTCGCCACTTGATTGAATTTTGGATGATTGAACCAGAGATGGCTTTCATGGATCACGATGATAGTTTGGAAGTACAAGAAAATTATGTAACCCATGTCATTCAATCCGTCCTTAAAAACTGTAAATTAGAGTTAAAAGCGTTAGATCGGGACACAAGTAAGCTTGAAAACATTGTGGCACCATTCCCTAGAATCACGTATGATGAGGCTATTGATATGTTGAAAAAAGACGGGCATGAAATCGAATGGGGTGAAGACTTCGGCGCTCCTCATGAAACAGCCATTGCCGAAAAGTATGATAAGCCGGTTTTCATTACCCACTACCCTGCCGATATAAAAGCCTTTTATATGAAGCCTGATCCAAATAGAGAAGAAGTTGTACTTTGTGCAGACTTAATAGCACCTGAAGGCTACGGTGAAGTCATCGGTGGTAGTCAACGAATTGATGATGAAGCTTTACTTAAGGAACGCTATCAAGAACACAATTTATCGGATGAGACCTACAAATGGTATATGGACCTTCGTACTTACGGCTCAGTTCCTCACTCAGGATTCGGACTTGGTCTAGAAAGAACAGTGGCCTGGATCAGTGGAACAGAGCATGTTCGTGAAACGATCCCATTCCCGCGTTTATTGAACAGGCTCTACCCATAACGTCTCATATATACGAGTAAAAGCCCTGATTCGGGGCTTTTTTCTTTCTTAAGCGCTGTTAAGATACGTTAGTTTTGTTGCTCTATAAGCAACAAACCAATCTTTAAAAAAGTACTTTATTAATAACCAGTTCATTAGAAGTTGGATGATATAATAGGATGGAGGTGGATCAAATGAACAATGAATTATCTGTACAGTTAATAATGAATAACCCATTATCTTTACCTGCTATCCTAGTGGAGTATTATGCAAAAATTGGCATTTCCGAACAGGAGATGATGCTTTTAATTCATGTAAAACACTTTGCTCAACAAGGTGATGCCTTTCCAACACCGACAGCCATTAGTGAAAAAATGAGTATAGATGCGTCCGAAACCGCACATTTACTACGTGAACTAGTGCGAAAAGGATTACTTGGAATCGAAGAAGATCGCGATACTAACGGACGACTCGAAGAAAAATATTCGTTAGAGCCATTATATAAAAAAATTATCCGAAAAATAGAGGAAGAACAACTAATAAATAAAGAACAAACAATAAATGAAGAAGAAGGTCGAATTTTTAAACGATTTGAGGAGGAGTTTTCCCGCCCGCTTTCCCCGATGGAGATTGAAATGATTTCGATGTGGATGGATGAAGATCGTCATCCACCGATTTTAATTGAAGCAGCCTTAAGAGAATCGGTCGTATCAAGCAAGTTGAATTTTCGCTATATTGATCGAATTCTTTTTGAATGGAAGAAAAATGGTATCGAAACTGTACAGCAAGCGCGAGAATATGGAGAAAAAATCCGTCGCCACCGTCCTGCTTCAGCTTCTAAAAGCAGTGGAAATGACGGTCATAAAAGCAGTCAGCGTAGACATCCCACATTTAACTGGCTGGAAAATGATTAGTAAAGGAGGAAACAGATGCTCACAATTGGTCAAATAGAAGAAGTTTTGCAAACGATGGGGGACATGTTTCCTGATGCTGAATGTGAATTAACTCATTCTAACCCATTTGAACTAACGATCGCCGTCGTACTTTCTGCTCAAGCTACAGATGCGCTTGTTAATAAAGTAACGCCGGGTTTATTTACTAAATATAAAGAACCTGAAGATTATATTCAAGTCCCTCTTGAAGAGTTAGAGCATGACATTCGTTCTATCGGGCTCTATCGCAGTAAAGCGAAAAATATAAAAAAACTTTGCCAGTCGCTAGTAGAAAATTATAATGGGGAAATCCCTAATGAGCAAGACGAGCTTGTCAAATTAGCAGGAGTAGGCAGGAAAACGGCTAATGTTGTAGCGTCAGTAGCCTTTCATGAGCCTGCTATTGCTGTCGATACCCATGTAGAGCGAGTAAGTAAACGACTAGGAATATGCAGATGGAAAGATAGTGTTCTTGAAGTGGAAAAAACATTAATGCGGAAAGTTCCGATTGAAGAGTGGTCTGTTACCCATCACCGGATGATTTTTTTCGGGAGGTACCATTGTAAATCTCAATCCCCTCAATGCCCTGAATGTCCTTTGCTGCACTTATGCAGAGAAGGGAAAAAAAGAATGAAAAAACGCGGGATTGAGCTGTGAAAAGGCGCGAAACAGTACCGAGTGAGATGATTCGTCCACCCTTTTTTATGAAAGAAGGGGGGACAATTTCCAGTGATAACTGCATATTTCAAGAGGATATCCTATATCAAAATGGGTTTGGGACTGAAGGAGATTATCCGTGGCAAGAGCCAAGGACAGCTGTTGCTACCCTATATAAAAATTGGAAAGAAGTTGGCGAACCACAAATTACTTCATGCTTTAAAGAACGAAACCGAGAAAAAGCGAGACCTAAAATGATATGCTATTTAGCATGTTTTATTCAGGCGATGACTTGGGCGGAAGGAAGGCCAGTTTTATCATTAAAAAACATTGAAATGGATGTAGCTTCAACACCTTATGCCCCGATGAATAGTAAAGAGCGACTTTCATTTATTTTGGAAACAATAGATCATCATCAATCATTTATAGCGTTACAGCAGCTTTTTGACGAGGCAAATAAGAAATGGGCAGTGTACTTTATGAAAAGTTGACTGAGTTACTAACAGATTCTCCACTCCTCGGCTACATGTACTCTTATCAATAGAGCAAATACTGCCAATATACTATGTAAAACAAAGAAGAGCACCAAGTAAAAGGTGCTCTTCTTAATGTTTTATTTATTGTTCAGGCTCTTGCTCTGTATCATCTATTTCATCTTCATCACCAGAGTCACCATCCGTATCCTCATCATCTTCATCTTCATCGTCTCCATTGTCCTCTTCACCGTTCTCTTGTTGATCTTCTTCGTCCTCATCATCAGGTGGTCCGGCATGGTTAGGTGGATTGGCATGATCAGGAGGCCCGTTTCCTTGTCCAGGACCTTCATTACCTTCATCACCCTCATCTAACTCAGCCTCATCCTCTTCAAAAATTTCATCCGGGATGTCTTCGTCAACGAGATCATCTTCTTCAGGGACTGTAATGTCAACGGTTCCTGGGTCACTAGCTAGATCTTCATCCTGATCTGAGATAGCTGTAACACGAATCGTATACGTTTCGCCGTATTCAGGGTTGTTTAGCATGTATTCCCTGTCATTTGTAATCGTAATCGTTTCAAAATCTCCCTCTGGTCCTTGAATTTCAAGTTGGAAACTGAATTCATCAACTAAGTCGTCATCAAAGCTCCAACTTGTATAGATCGCATGTTCATCTTCATTGTATTCTGCTGTAACGTCAGGTGCAGGTAAATCATCAGCTTCGATTTCATATTCATCTGAGACGCTTGATGGTTCTGTTCCTTTTACGAAGTATTCATACGTTATTTCACTTTCAGGGGTGAAATCACTTGGTAAAAGACCTGTGCCTTTTTCAACACCAACTCTTACAACTGAATCCGGTTGTTGGAAATCAGACGTTTCCACACCTTCATGAGCGTGGCTCATCACTTCGCGGAATAAGTGTCGGGCAATAAGGTTCGATCCGTTGTCATTTCGAATGACACCATCAGAAGGGGAGTTATACCCGGCCCATACAGCCGCCGTATACTCTGTTGTGTACCCTGCAAACCAAGAGTCGCGAACTGCACCGACCCCTTCAGGTATGCTATACTCTTGCCGGTCTTCTGATGTAAAGTTTGATGAACCTGTTTTTCCGGCAACCGGTAAGCCAGATATCGCTGCTTGTTGTCCGGTTCCTTGTTGTACAACGGTTTTTAGCATGTCAGAAATCATAAAAGCAGTGTAATCTTCCATCACCTTTTCAGAATCAGGAGCTAAATTAATTGTTCTTCCGTCAGTATATTCAATGCGCTGAACGGTGTGAGGTCGGTTAAATTCGCCTCCGTTAGCAAATGCACCGTAGGCACCAGCCATTTGAAATGATGAGAGACCGTTGCTAAAACCGCCAAGTGAATAGGTTTCTCCCATTGAATCTAGTGGAAGCCCTAAGGACTCACCAAAAGCTTTTGATCTTTCTTGTCCTACTTCATGAAATGCCTTAACTGCAGGAACATTGAGTGATTGCTGAAGCGCATAACGCATCGAAACATCACCGTGATATTGTCGGTTAGCGTTACGAATCACTTGGTCTATCGTGTTGTATTTGTATTCTTCATCACGAATTTGATGGTAGGTCGACCATTTAAAATGCTCAATAGCCGGGCCATAATCCAAAATTGGTTTGATGGCCGAGCCTGGCTGACGGCGTGGCTGTGTTGCCCAGTTCCAACTGCGGACACCTTCTGCAGGCTGTCGTTTCCCTCCAATAGCGGTTACTTGCCCTGTAGACGAATCCATTAGTGTAATTCCAGCTTGGACTTGATCATCAGGGAAGTTAATGTAATTATTTGTTTGCATCACTTCTTCTACATGCTCTTGAGCATTTTGATCCAAGTTTGTATAGATTTTCATACCTGAAGTATAAATGTCGCTTGCTTCAACGCCATCAATCGATTCGACTTCAGTTAGCACACGATCAAGATAGGCTTGATAAGGGTAAGCTTCTTTATCGCTTTCCTCCAACTGATCCTCAACTGGAATATTCCGTGCTTCTTCAGCTTCCTCAGCGGTAATTTTCCCGTACTTCTCCATTTGGCTGAGAACGACATTACGTCTTTGTTCTGCCAGTTCCGGGTTATTAAATGGATTATACGCATTCGGACGCTGTGGGATCCCTGCAAGCAATGCCGCATCCGCAATCGTAAGCTCATCTAAGTCTTTATTGAAATAAAATTCAGCTCCTTCAACAATTCCATAGCGGTTTCCAGACATTAAAATGACATTTAAATACATTTCTAAGATTTGATCTTTTGTAAACTTTTGCTCTAAACGAACAGCTAAATATTGTTCCTGAATTTTTCGTGTAATCTTTTTATCAAAATCAAAGAATAGGTTCTTTACGACTTGTTGCGTGATCGTACTGGCGCCTTCAGCTCCGAACCCTCCAGTAACATTGGCGATAACTGCACCGCCGATTCGTCTTACATCAAGGCCGAAGTGATCATAAAATCGGATATCTTCAACGGCAATAATCGCGTCTTTCATAACATCGGGAACATCTTCAATATCGACAAGGCGCCGATTTTCTGACCCTGAAAGTGTCGTAACTAATTCTCCATCTATATCATAAATTTCCGGATTGTTGCTCATAATGAGTTTTTCTTCATCTAATGACGGGGCTCCGGCAATGATTGCAATGGCGGTAATCCCACCGGCAGCCATCATTACTAAGAATATGACTGTAAGGGCTGTGAGGATTTTTTTCCCTCTCGACTTTCCAGAACCTGTCCCTTTATTTTTTTTCGATTGTTTAGGTGTTTGTTGCTTTGCTTTTTTACGTTCTTGTCTTGTACGGTATTCATCTGACATAGTGCATCTTTCCTTTCATGCAACTGATGTTGCTTTCACTGTTTAAGAGTGAACACTTTCTTATAGTAGTGTTTTAAGAATAGATAAGTAATCAATTCTCGGCTGGAAACTAAGCGGGATGAGATGACCATAAGTTTCGATATCTTTTTTTCGAATGGATTTACGTTCTTGATCTCGTTCATCGTAAAAGCGGATTAAATGTTCTGCTTCTAAAAAATATACTTCATCGGTTAGTGTAAAGCGTAACAATGCAAAGGCAAAGCCTCCTTGTTCGAGAACACGTTTCATATGATCAATTTGGTGATCATGGAAGTTCTTAAATGGAAACGAGGTTTTATTTTTTGTTTCTTTCGCCTCGAAGTCAATGTATTTACCCTCATAAACACCATTGTAATCTGTAGTAGAGGGTTTTTGAAAATAAGCTTCCGTTACCACTGCAGCACTACGAGAAGGATAATGAACATTAACAATTTGAAGCGGTGTCGGTTTTTTATGAATGACCGCAATATTATGAGCGAGATAATATTCGTTTGTTGTATTAATGTCTTCTTCTAAAGTCATCCCACGATTACTGAACCGTGCATCCTTTTTGACGTCTTTTTGTTTGTTTACGTTTCGGTTTGGCGTAAATTTTTTTCCGTTTGGATAGCGGAAGGCCACATCCGTCACTCCCTTTCCATGAAGGTACGAACCATCAATATATATTACCATAATTAAAAGAAGAGACCATAGTCTTTATGACTATTTTTAGCTCATCCCAGCCATATTAAAAAGGGAGGGTGAACAGCTATGAACAAAAATGAACAGCGTATCATTGAAAAGGTGAAAGCTGAAATAGCTAAAGGTAACCTTGATAATATTTCACGTACTGTATTTTATCACCAATACAACATAAGAAACCCTGAAATAAAATGGTCCTATCTTGCTGGTTACGTGTCAAGAAATGCGGGATGGGCAATGACAGATCTATGCAGTAAACCATATCAGCAATTATTAAACGGTTCTTTACGTAAGCGATTATTTATGGCCTATGAACGAGCCAATTGGCTCATTTTTTCTGATGCTTTTCCACAATTGTTGATTTATGAACAGTCAAAACGGGATGGAGAGCCATACTTTCATTTACTTTCCCATTTTGGCGTTAGTCAATGGATTGTAAAAAAATGGTGTGAATTTTGGAGAAAAAAAAATGAAGAAAAACTGTTAGTTGCTCAAATTGTCAATGAACAGGCAATCATTCAAAAGCCGGTGATTGACCAGGCATTTTACCGGAAGTATGTGTTTAAAACGAGTGCCTTTAAATGGCAGGATCGACTGCACTTTAGTACTGTATTATTTCCTACAAAAGAAGGTCAGATTTTTGGCTGCTCAGTACATAACTTCACCCAAATTGAAAAGCGTGTCGAGCTTGGGAGAAAGTTAGCTTGGATTTTGTTTCATGCACCTGAAAGAGAAGCCTTGCGTCAGTTCCATGAATCGGTTGTTCATAGTGGCTCTCGTCATGATTATCAACAATTTTCAGCTAGAAGATACCCTAAAACACCGATTTTGCGATGGGCTTTTCCAGTGGTTCGCCACAACCGGGAGTATGATGATGATTGGGTAGATTACCTGGGATTTAACCCTAATCGCCTCGTAGTACCACTGGAACTAGTGAAGAAGTACAATTTAACAGATTGGTACGAAGGGAAGGTTAATCAGCTGCAAATGGCTGCAATAGTAGAAAGGTTTTATAATTGGGTATCAGATCGTACTTTTAATAAGAAGGAAAGTCGTCTAAGGAAAACAAAATAATAAATTGTGTTTTTTCTTGGGAAAAAGCGTTATATCTAATGCTCGAAAACAACAAAGATAACCATGCCGTGAGAGAAGACGAATTCAAAAGGTGCCGTCATTCGGCACCTTTTGATTGGAATTAAGTAGAAGGTTGGTTTGGCCCCTCTGTTTTTTTGTCACCGTAACCGGCTTTTGAATTTTGTACCTGGCGATTTTTAGCTTCTTGTTTTGCTTGTGCTGGATTTTGTGGATTACGTTTTTGTTTCATCATTTTCTCCTTTCTTATAGGGATGCTCAAAAGGTAAAAGAAGTTGTCGAATTGCTCTCCTTACTGACCGCTATTTTGAACATCTATTTTTTTACACTCTTTAGTTTGTGATTTTCCGTCGAATTCATGTGTTTTTCCTGACTAATCATCTATTGTTCACTTTCTTTGCCGAATCACTTCTAGTTTTGTCAAGGGTAGAGGAAGTTACAAATGAAAGAGAGAATGTATGTAGCAAACGAAAGCAAGGGGGAATCACGAATGGCAACAGCTTTCAAAACAAAATCGGTCGCAGAGAGACTTGGTGTTAACCCGACGACGGTTCAAAGGTGGATAAAATATTTTAAACTTGATTGTGAGATGAACGAGCTTGGTCATTACGTGTTGACAGAAGATACCGTACACACGTTGCAGGTTATTCATAAACAATTAAGTGAAGGAAAAAAACTAAAAGACGTAAAACTAGGTGGAACTAAAGAGCCAATCAGGGATAAAGAGATGGTAGCAAGTCATGTATTTAATGATCGTTTTGGGCAAATTCTCCTTCATGTAGATCAACTAGAAAAGAAGTTATCTGAAAAAGCCGATGAAGTGGTCGAGTATCAGATGCTTCAACATCGTCAGGAAATTGATGACCTTGCAGATTTATTGAAGAAAGTCGATAAACGTCTACAAAGCTTGGAACATTCTATTTCTGAAAAAGAAAATCAAGTCGTTTATTTAAATAACCATAAAAAACCTAAAGGCCCGAAGAAAAAAATGTTCTCTAATATTTTTTCTTTTATTCTAAAATAATGGTATGTTTTCCCTTTCTTATTCACTTCTGATAGGATAGAGAGGGAGGTGAAAGGATGACAACAGAGGTTCACAAACTAGAAGTATTAACTGACCGCTTACTTGTTTTAAACAATGAGGCTTTCAACCATTTTGAGAATTATGCTAAACAAAAACAAAACGCAGATTTCGCAACTTACGTAAAGCCTTTCGCTGATGATGTAAAAGAAGCTAGTGATCAATGGTTACCTTTGGCATCGGTTTTTGTTATTAAAACCAAGCCCAAATATCTTCACGATAAGCAAATTCAGACGGCACATGAAAATTTGACAATTTCTTCTGTTACTTGCTTTCAAGCAGATACAAAAAAGAAAAGGTTCGTTGAGATGAATAAGTCTGTTCGATATACATTAGAATTGCTCAAAGAGGCGATTGAGAAAAACCAATGACCGGTTTGTCATTGGTTTTTTGCTATGAAGTAATTATCTCTGTAACCTGAAGGGAAAATCCGCTATACTAACTAGGGAGACCCGAACTTATTTAGCCAGAATGTGATTCTACTCAAAGAATCAGATAAAGATAGTAAGAAGAGGAAGTGTCATTGTGAAGCTAAGTTTAATTATTCGTAGTGTATTTTTTCCGATGGTCATTCTTTTTATGATGGTAGGTTGTGATGACCAAATTGTTTGGGATCAGGCAGAAGAAGAGTCCGAAAAAAATGTAGAGGAATTTATCGTTGAATACAGAGAAGCTTGGAATGAAAGCTTATCGACTCAATCTTTTTCTATTGTAGAACCTTACCTCTATCCGAACTCACAGTATTATCATATGAAGCGCCGGACACACCAAGAATATATGTCGCAAAGAGTAGTTGAAGAGACGTTGGAGCTAAATGTGCGCTCTGTTGAGAAAAGTGAAGACGGTGAATACCGTACTGTAGTTGAAGAGAAAGTTTTAAAAAGCGGTGGAGAAGAAGGAGAAGAAACCCGTTTAAGAATGTATTATTTACTACCGTTTAAGGATCAATATCGTGTGACACAGATGGAGCGTCAGGAATTATCCTGACGCTTTAACATTTTTATGAGGTAACTGCCAACGATATTGCACTGATAACATTCTAAGGGTAACAATAGCGACGAGTAGAATAAGTAATTGCCACATTGCTTGTATTTCAGTGATTCCAATAACAAGCCCGCCAAAAATGGCCCAAAGCACGTAAATGTCGCTGCTGAATACAAGTGGTTTTCTTCCGGCAAGGACGTCACGGACGATCCCTCCTCCAGTACCTGTGAGCATTGCTGCAACAATCACTGCACTTAAAGGAAGCCCCATTCCTTGAGCAAACAGCGCCCCTTGAATAGCAAATGCCGCTAAACCAATCGCATCAAATAAAATTCCCCATTTTAACCATTTATTAATCCAAATAGGAAAAATAAAAGCCAGTGTCATGACCACAATGGCAATCGTAAACAAAGTTCCTTGTTCCCATAAAGCTGTTACAGGAAGGCCGATGAGGAGGTTGCGGATTGCTCCTCCGCCAAAAGCAGTTACCAGACCTAATATATATACACCCATGATGTCATAGTCTTCTTCCATTGCAACAATGACACCACTTAATGCAAATGCAATTGTACCAATTACGTTAAATAATTCCCAAGTCAACTTCCTCAATCCTTTCTGTCCCAAATAAAAATAACACGGTCTCGCGGTAATGCCAATCTTTTTTTCGCTTTATACAGAAGGAATAGGATAAATACATATAAATAGCACATCCTACTAATTAATAAGATGTTTGAAAAGATGGGGTGTAAAATGTGACAAACTATAATGACATGGAGCAGACAATTTCTGAAATTCGTACAGTAATGGAAGAAGCGGAAGCTCAACTTGACAATTCTAAACGGGTCCAGCCTGGAGACCCTGTTGACTTTACTGAGGCACAACGACATTTACAAGAAGTCCATTTAGAATTGGAAAAGTTAATGATTAGCGCCAATGCCGAACAAAGAGACCAATTAGTTCGAGTCGAACAGCAAATTCACCAACTGCAAAACCGAATGATCCTAGGCATTTAAACAAAACAGTGTACTTTGAAGAAGGCTGTCACGCTATGCGTGACAGAGCCTTGAAGAAAGAACTTATAGAAGTCAGTTATCGTAAACTTGTGCTTGACTAAAGCTCAAAAGCAAATATCAACATTAATTAAGAATTAAGAAATTATAAAAATCTTGGTTTCGATGTCTAGAGTATGGCGCCACCGGCTCGTGTCAAGCTAACGCTGTTTTTCTTATATGAATTTTTAAAAGAGCATTACATCACCAGAAATAAAAAAGAAAGGCTGGTTTCCGTATTAACGGAAACCAGCCTTTAATTATTTTAGTAAACGTAAGCGGACCCTACGATAACGAGTAGGATAAACAACACTACAATTAACGCAAAACCACCATAATATCCGGACATGAAACAAGACCTCCTTTGTTTCATAAGATTGTTTATTCATTTACAACATATGATAAAAGTGGAGAAGCGTATAGGCGAGTATCTTTTTGTAGTTGTAATTTTCTTAAACCGTGCTCTAATGTGTAATAATTGGTATAATAAAGAGAATTAGGACAGGGAGGTAGGCCAATGCGTGCATTTATTGTGGTTGATTATACGCATGATTTTGTAGCAGAGGACGGACGGCTCACTTGTGGAGAACGAGGTCAACAAATTGAAGATAGAATTACACAGTTAACCAACCAGTTTTTTGATTCAGATGATTTTGTTGTAATGGCAGTAGATGTCCATGATGAAAACGATCATCATCACCCAGAATCGAACCTTTTTCCTCCCCATAATATTCGCGGGACAAAAGGACGTAAGCTCTACGGAAAACTAGGAGAATTTTATGGGGAAGCAATAAAAAAGGAATACGGAAATCTACTTTGGATGGATAAAACACGCTATAGTGCTTTTGTTGGAACTGACCTAGAACTTAAATTACGCGAACGCTCAATCAATGAAATTCATCTTGCAGGGGTATGCACGGACATTTGTGTATTGCATACAGCAGTTGACGCCTTTAACAAAGGATTCAAGGTCGTCATCCACAGTGATGCTGTTCAAAGTTTTAATGAAACAGGTCACGATTGGGCTTTAACTCACTTTAAGTTAACATTAGGGGCGAAGGTAGTAGAAAAAGGAGTAGAGGTATAGCGGTACTCCTCCAATATTAGTGCGTGTTCAAAAAGGAGCATAAAAAGAGGCGAGTAGGTCGAGGTGGTTTTTAGCAGGAGATCCTATTCTCCGACAGCTATTTTTAGCGGACTTTTTGAACATCCTCTATTAAGTAAGAAAATACGACTCTCTGAATTGTGAACAAAAGAGGACACTCCATAGGGAATGTCCTCTTTTAAAAAGCTGCAGGCTATTTCGCAGATCAATTTTAACAAAAGCGATCATCACGTTTCGGGTTTTTAAGGCCGAATAATGGTCTAATGAAAAGAGCAACGTACGTACCTAACATACCAAATAACATCCAAAGCCAACCGTGTACACTAAAGGAAGCAATACCTCCAAAGTAAGCCCCGATATTACACCCGAATGCTAGACGTGCGCCATACCCCATTAACATCCCACCAAGAATGGAAGCCATGGCAATTTTAAAAGGTATCTTTTTTGTGAAGCTAAAGATTCCTCCCGCGGCAGCAGCCATAAAGGCACCAACCATGACACCAAAATTCATGACACTTGTCGAGTCTTTAAAAACGGATTCCTCTAACTGCTGCGGATTTCCATTTGCCCAGTATCCCCACTGCAGGACATCAATACCTAGAAGTTGTGCTACTTTTGAGCCCCAAAGAGCAAAAGCTCCGGTAATTCCCCAAGGCTGTCCGCGAACCATTAATGTTAGTGCGTTAAATAGCGCCAAAACAATTGCAGCTACCCAAATTGGCCATGCACCACGGATCATTCGTTTCCAGCCTTGAGTCGTGGGAAGAACTTGCATTGACGGCGGACGACGTTTTTTTCTAACATAAAGTGTGAGAATGATTACGCCTCCGAAAATGATCATTTGTAAAACCCATGCTCCAAGGTAACCGAGGCCAGTATCTTCAGCAAGCGAAATACCTGCTAAGTTTGGCATGTCTTCAGTCCAGAATTCAAAATGCCATGCTCCGAATACTGAACCAATTATAAAGCTAATAAGCACTAAAATCATCGAAGATTTTCCGCCGCCAAGAGAATACAAAGTACCTGAAGCACAACCATTCCCGAGCTGCATCCCTATTCCGAAAAGAAAGGATCCAACAATCACGCTTGTCCCTACCGGAGAAACAAACCCAGCAGGGTCGACTCCGAAGAAGCCGATGCCAAAATGTAAAATCGGTGCAAAAAGCGTAATTGCGACTGCTAGCATTAGCATATGTGCTCGCAGTGCCTGACCATTTCCTACAGCTATAAATCGTCTAAAAGCTGACGTGAAACCAAACCGGGCATGGAATAATGCATAACCGAATACTAAGCCGAAGCTGAGCAAGATTACCATCTGAACACCTGAAACCAGATAACTGACTAACGCAAGCAACAGAAAGGCGATGCTTCCTACTAAATAGTGAGTTGTCTGCATAGGAGGTAATGGTGTTGTGGTTGCTGACTCTTGTTTTGCTGCTGATTCTTTTATGTTCATATTACCACCTCTTAATTAATTCCTATATGACTTATCGGAATTGAATCTTTTACGTATAATAACCTATAATGAATTTGTTGTAAACCAAAATCTTGATGCTTCAAAAAAGGGAATAAATTTTATATAGTATTGAATCAATCTTTGCATTTTTATTAGAATAGCAAATGAAACAACAGTAAACACCTGCTTATGAGGTGGGGAGTCTTTTGTTATACTAGCAAGAAACAGGATCTTACGAGGGAGGCTAGAAATTGAAGTACATAGACCTACACAATCATAAAAAGAAAAGATGAATGTATGGCCTGGTGACACACCATTTCAAGATGAACGAACGATGGAAACGAAAATCGGTGATAGTGTGAATGTAGGAAAGCTCACAATGAGTACCCCCATGTAGATGCTCTTTGCTTTTCCTCTGCGCATTGATGGTGGAGATGGCAGTCTTGTACGTGCGACTTTAAAGAAACTAAAAATGGATAAATGATTTGGTGAGTGGAGGAGGATCGTCGGTTGATATCGTGTCATTCAGAATTAGAACTTAAGAACCTTATTAAACAAGGGAATGTTCTCGTTTATTTTTATACTCCGATGTGCGGGACTTGTGAGCTGGCGCACCAGTTTTTAACTTTGGTGGAACCATTATTTGATAATGTTACTATTTATAAATGTAACTTATCCTATTTTACAAACCTTTCGATTCGCTATGAAATACAAAGTGTACCTTGTGCAATTTTATTTCGTAATGGAACAGTTTTAAATAAAATATACGCATTTCAATCAGTGACAAATATTTATGAACAGTTACAAGTAGCATATCAAAATCAGGAGGGGTCATCATGAAAGCTCCAGAGTTTACGCTTATAAATCCAATGACAAATGAAACAGTATCGTTAACGGACTTTGATAATAAAGCAGTCTTAATAACCTTTTGGGTTTCCTGGTGTCCTGACTCTAAGCTTGATCTTCCAAACAAAGAACAGCTTTATAAAGCAATGAAAACAAATGAGTTAGACATGGTAATGGTGAACGTTGTCGGAAGAGAAGGCACGCAAGAGGCAGGCATCGATTATTACCAAGAACAAGGATTTACGTTTCCGATGTTGATTGACGAGAAAACGAAAACGTATGATGCATACCATTGTATGAGCGTGCCGACGACATTTCTCCTAAATAAACAACATGAGATTGCAGGCAGATTTAATGATAAAGCATCATTTCAGGAAATTTTAACAAGTATCGGCAAGGTATTGGAGCAGTGAGAAATTATTTCAAAGCTTGAGCAGTCCCTTCAGAGCGTGGATTGTTTGGGTGTTCGGTAAGCTTGTGTTACGATTTAATCGAGAAACACTCAGAAAGGGGTAAAAATAATGAAGATTAAAGCAATTGAGCCTACACCAAGTCCAAATACAATGAAACTTACACTTAGCGAATCATTACCTCAAGGAAAGAGTCATAATTTCACAGCAAAAAATCTCGATGATGCCCCCTCCTTTGTGAAGGATCTTTTTACTATTGAAGGGGTAAAGGGTGTTTATCATGTTGCAGACTTTATTGCTGTTGAAAGAAATGCTAAAGTCGACTGGAAAGTAATTTTGCCTAAAGTACGTCAGGTTTTTGGCGAAGACGCCGAAGAAGAGGAAGAAGAAAAGGTTGAAGTAGATGAACATTATGGGGAAGTGAATGTCGCTGTTCAATTGTTCAAAGGGATTCCGATGCAAGTAAAAGCATCAACAGGGGAAGAAGAAGTAAGAGTTGGGTTACCTGGTGCATTCCAAGAAGCGGCTATGAACGCCCAGCTCCCGGATGATAATGTCGTTCTGCAGCGGAAATGGGCTGAACAAAAACCTCGATACGGTGATTTGCAGGATGTAGCTGACGAAGTAGCTGAAGAGCTTGAGGCAGCATATACTGATGACCGTCTAAGCCGGTTAGTTAAGGAAGCTCACAATGATTCACCTGCGGAAATAGCGGGTAAAAAAGAATGGTTAAAAGTAACCCCTGAGATGCTTGACGACCCTGACTGGCGTAAAAGATTTGCCGTTTTTGAACAAATGAACCCTACATTAGATGACCTACCTGTTATTGAAAAGGCGCTACAAGATGAGAAAGCTTCAATGCGTCGATTAGCTACTGTATATTTAGGGATGATTGAAGACGAAAAGGTCCTTCCTTATTTATACGAAGCGTTAAAAGATAAATCCGTAACAGTAAGGCGAACAGCCGGTGATACGTTTTCCGACATTGGAAGTCCAAAGGCAATTCCTGCGATGATTGATGCACTTAAGGATAAAAATAAGCTTGTACGCTGGCGGGCTGCAATGTTTTTATATGAAGTCGGTGACGAGTCCGCGATCGAGGCTCTGAAAAATGCACAAGAAGACCCAGAGTTTGAAGTCAGTATGCAAGTGAAGTTAGCTCTTGCTCGAATTGAAGGTGGAGAAGAAGCTAAAGGTTCGGTTTGGAAACAGATGACAGAGACGATGCAAAAAGATCAATAACATTTAACAAGAGGGTGTTTCAAAAGGTCAAACTAAACTTTTTGAGACCCTTTTCTTGTTTTTTAGAAAGTTTTATTACTCTAAAGGAGTTGATTTGCAGTATGCAAGTGTCACATGAACGGTGTTCGTTCTCAAGGGAAAAACATTCTTGAGACTTAAAAACATGCGAGCTAACGCTGTTTTTTCTTATAAATTTGTAATAGAGGTAAAAAATCAGCTATGATAGGATAGAATTGGTAGTAGTGTTACTAAAATAGACAGAATAAAGGAGTAAAAAAATGGAGAAACAAGCTGTGATGAAAGAGTTGGAAGAAAATAATTATACTGAAGTTCTAGATCTTATTGAAGATGCTGAAAAAGGAAAGTTAGAGGAGTTGGAATTAGCTAAATCTCTCGGGCTATTACGTGATGAGCAATTAAATAAAGCTGTCATACAAATACTAAAAGACGAAGGTGTACACGTATACTTTGTAGATGAAAACACTCCATTTGATAAGGAATAGTGGTCATGGAGACGAATCATTCCATTCATAGACCACGTCCAGATCAAAAAATTTCCGACCAAGCATTAATCGTATGGCGAATTGCGGCAGTTATTGAACTTATTTTTTATCTCTTAGTACCAGTCGCTTACTGGTGGCTCTCTCGTTTTGTAGATTTCTTCCCATTTTGGTTTTTATGGATTATTATTGGTGGTTTAGTCATATATGGCTTAGTAAGTGTAGGGATATTTCCTAAGTGGCACTGGCAGCGGTGGCGGTACAGAATTTATGATAATGAAGTGGAGCTATTGTATGGTATTTTTATTATTAGGCGCGTCATTATCCCAATGATCCGTGTGCAGCACGTAGACACTGAACAAGGACCTTTATTGCGTCGCTACGGACTGGCTTCGGTAAAAGTTACTACAGCTGCTACGGTTCATGAAATTCCTGCACTCGCGGAATCAAAGGCTGATGAAGTACGGGATCATATTGCGCGGTTAGCAAGGGAAGCTGATCCAGATGAATGAATTTAAAAGGCAGCATCCAATTTCGATTTTTGTATCCTTTTTTAGTAATTTGCGTCAAATGATTATTACTCTCATTGTCTTGTTCTTCTTTGGTACATCTCAAACAGCAAACCCGTGGTTTTATGGAATCGCTTTTTCGGCTCTCCTTCTTTTCTCATTTGTGTCTGGATTTATCCACTGGCTTACGTTTCGTTATCAGTTGGATGACCAGGAATTACATATTAAACATGGGCTGATATTTCGAAAGAAGCGGTACATCCATCAAGATCGTGTACAAAGTATCGACTTAAATGCAAAGCTAATCCAACGATTATTTAATCTTGTAGAAGTGAAAATTGAAACGGCTGGAGGCGGAGAGGAACCTGAGTTTAGAATCGTTGCTTTAAATAAAGAGGAAGCCGGGCAAATCCGCTACGAACTTCTTCATCGAAAAGCGCACTTTGGAGAAAACGAGGAACAGTTGAGTCCCCCCGGAGACTCCGCTTCCTGGTCGATACAAGAAGACGAGGACAAAGTGAAAGACGAGGTAGACTATCGATGGGGTTTGTCAACAAAGCGTCTTGTTATTGCCGCCATCACTTCAAGTGGGATCGGAGTGGCTGCCACGTTTGTAGCCGCGATTTTTTCTCAAATACAACAATTTGTACCTGAAAGCTGGTATGAAACTGCAGCCGGTTTTGTGCTTCAATCTTCACTCATATTACTCATATCGTTTGTAGTACTCGTTTTGCTAATTGGATGGCTGATCCGAATCATCAGTACAATTCTTAAGTATGGACAATTTAAAATCGAGAAGACCGGCAGCGATGTGGTGATTTCTAGGGGCGTATTGGAGCAACGGCAATTGACAATTAATACACAGCGAATAACAGCTATTCGTCTCGTTCAAAATATGCTTCGTCAGCCATTTGGATATGCTTCCGTTTATGTGGAAACTGCAGGAGGCGGGACGAAGGCTGAAGACCTTTCAACTATTTTGATCCCCCTATGTAAGGAATCTGAGGTCCGTGCTCATTTACAAGAAATAGCACCAGATTTTGCTTTTGAACGACCACTTACGAGATTACCGAAAAAAAGCATGAAGAGATACATGGTCAGATTGACAGTTCCAGTTCTTCTTGCGGCAGCTGTTGCTACTTACTTTGTTGATTACGGTGCATATAGCCTTATCGTAATAGGGTTTGCTCTAGGTCTTGGGTATTGGCAATATAAAGACGCCGGAATTGGTGTGAATGATCACTTCTTATGGATGCGGACGCGGAAAGTTGTGCGAACGACCGTGATTGTACCGAGAAAACGAATTCAATCTGTGGAAATTACAAGTAATCCATTACAGCGAATGGATGAATTAACGACGATCGAGGTTTCGATTTTAACAAGCATACTAGGAAAAACATTTTCACTGAAACATCTATCTGAAAATCAAGCCATGAAGTATTTTCAATGGTACTCATATGAAAAAGAGAAGCAGATACGTTCGTAGGTGCAGATAAAAAAGCGTTGGTCAGCTATGCAAGCTGACCAACGCTTTTTTCCTTACGCATTAATCTTTTGAAAATTGAGTGGCGTAGGTTGTGATTAACCTTTCACCTGTATCTGCTGTGAACTCAAATCGATCGTAGGTAATATCGTGATCACCTTCTTGTATCTCACGCTCATAATGATGCTGGACCGAAAACTGTTGGTTATCAGTAGCGTAAGAGAGGAAGTTCACCCCATCAAATGCATACTTCTCAACCGAGCTGAGAAGCTGAATTAAAAGTGTGTTATGGCAATAAACATTATGCTCATGAAAAATACCTAATTGCTGTAAGCCTCTCTCTAGTGCTTGAAGTGCAGGCCCTTCTAGTTCATTTAATAAAATACGATATGGATCAAACTGAGATTTGTTTAATCTTAACCGGTCCCCATGCTGCAGTTCAAATTGATTTCCATCTTCAAGTTCGAACGTTGCCTCATTGACGACGTGAGCCTTTTCCCAATGATCTTTAATTTTGATTTCAAATTCAAAAGGACATCCATCAAGTGACAAAGCTTCCTGTTTTTCCTCATCGTAAACATAAAAACGGCGATTCTTTTTTACAAGTGAATAATAGACAAAAATGTCTTCGTTGAGCAGGTGTACTGCTTTACGCCGTTTTAACTCTTGTTGAATCATTGTTAACGTTGACTCTGCTTCTTCTTTTTGAGCATTAATTTCATTCCATTTGTTTTTGAGAGCGAAATCAATGGATTCTTTATAACTAAATGTGAAATCCTGATTAAATAAGTCTATTTTATTTCCGGAACAAAACACTTTTTCATTTTCAGAATAGAGGGGAGAAGATAATTGATTTGAATCAAGATCAATCTCCGGAAAACTGTATAAACCTAGGATCCGGAGCGTACCCACCCATATCTTTCGCGGTTCTGTTTGGATATCTTCCAACAGTCCGATATATTGACCATTTTTACCTTCATTTAAAATCACTTTTTTCCCTACATATGATTTTGCTAATTGCCGATCCATAGCTATCCCCACTTTGAAGAGTATATTTCCATTTCATTAGATGGAGCCTATCTTCTTCTATAGTAACAGAATATGTTATTTAAATCGATGATCGTGAATTCCTTTTATTATTACCTATGATTTAAAAAATGAGTGAACGTTTAAGTGTTACCTATGTTCGTTTTTCTTAAATATTCCAAAATCCCCATTGAACCTACGAAAAGATCCAATTCAAGAGATGTGTATGCTTCACCTTGAACATCGACACCCATTCTTTTCAATTCTAGAATTACACATTTTAACAAGTTGTCTTTTAATTGATAAACATCTTTTTCCGCTTTGATGGTTCTTCTCCCTTCCTCTAAAAAAATAGGGAGCCAATATTCCAGTTGATCATAAACGGCTTGGGTAGCTGCTGTTACTCCAAAGTGGCCAAAACAAAGGTAGTTAGGGTCTAATTCCCGTACAAGGTTCATAGATTTTAGCATCTTGTCAGGGTCAAATTGATTAGGCGATGTAGAGGGTAAAAAGAAAGAAACACCAGCTTCTTCAAAGTGAGGATATTTTACTCCTAGTGTATCGCCACAATAAAACGTATTCGTTTTATGATCAAAAATACCAATGTGGTGGTTAGCGTGACCGGGTGTATCATAAAAGGTTAATTGACAATCTTCACCAATCATTAATGATTCTTCATGCATAATTGGTTTAATCTTCGTTTGCGGGATCGGTAGTACGGGGGAAAATAACGAATCAAAACGTTCACCATAAACGGATTTTGCTCCTTCAATAAGGCGTTTGGGATTTTTAAGGTGTTTAGCTCCTTTTTCATGAACGATAAACTTTGCATTTGGACAATGCTGAAGCAAAAGTCCTGCTCCTCCTGCGTGATCAAGATGGATATGAGTAACAATTACGTATTCGACATCTTCTAGTCGTTTGCCGATTTGTGCTAACCCTTTAACAATATAAGGGATAGAGGGGCTGGGACCAGTTTCAATAAGTGTTAATGCATCTTCGTCTAGTACATATATCCCGGTCCTTTGTGCCACCCCTAAATCATAACCATCAATTAGATAACGAGCATTATTTAAGTGAAAAACGTGAGCAGTCAAGGTTCATCAACCTTTCCTAAAATTGGATTTATGTTCATTTTAATGAATCGTAATAAAACTGTAAACCTCGTATTACTGAAATGTAATTGATAGTTAGGTCGAAGGTCCACTGAATTTGTAAAAAAAAATCGTTAAGATATGAAAATACCCTAATAAATTACCTATTAGGGTCGAATACATATTAAGGATGCACAAGTGAGGTGCTACGATTGCTCAAGCGCTTAACCATTAATCAAAATAAAACTTATGATATAAATGAAACTGTAATAGAGATTCAAAAAGGAAATGATTATTTAGAAAACGAACTAATCGAACAATACATTCCTTTTATACGAAAAACAACAGCCAGGGTTTGTAAGAGATATATCAATACATCAGAAGATGATGAATATTCAATTGCTCTGATTGCATTTAACGAGGCTATTCATCAATATTCTCCTGATAAAGGCAGCTCCTTTTTGTCATTTGCAAGCTTGGTCATTCGCCGTCGTGTGATTGACTTTATCCGACAGGAACAAAGGCGAAAAATACCTTTATCCATTGATTATACAGATGATGATAATGAAAACATGGAAAACGTCGCTGAAATTCATGCTTCGTTTAACGATTATTATCAGAAATTAGAGAGTGAGTATCGTCGAGAGGAAATCTTACATTTAAAAGAAGTTTTAAAGTCTTTCAAAATCACATTGTCAGACGTTGCACAACAATGCCCAAAGCATCAGGATGCCAGAGAGAATATGGTGGGAATTGCTAAAACTGTTGTGGAACATGAACAGCTTCGTGAAAAACTAATGTCGAAAAAGAGATTACCGATTAAAGAGCTTACTAATCATATTAGAATGAGTCGTAAAACCATTGAAAGGAACCGGAAATATATTATTGCTGTTGCGGTTGTGTTAATGGAAGATTACCGGTACCTTAAGGATTACTTGAAGGAGTGGTTAGCATGAAAAAAGGGGTCGTCATGGAGAAACATAAACGATTTATGATCGTATTAACGAAAGATGGAAAATTCGTTAAAGCTAGACGGTCTGCTGAGGCTATATTGGGAGAAGAAGTTCCCTACCTTCCAAAAAAATCGTTTCAAGTTTCAATGCTTTACCAACATAAAACCATGGCGGTTCCGATCGTTGCAATTCTTTGTTTTTTTATTTTCTTTGCAGGCAACCCTTTTTTAACGGAAGATAAAGCTTATGGTGTTGTTGCCATAGACATTAATCCGAGTATAGGTCTAACGTTGGATCGTGACTATAAGGTTGTGAAAATGAATGGATACAACGAAGAAGGCAGGGAGTTAATAAACCAACTAGATAGAGACGATTACATAGGGCGTTCGTTTGATTTTGTAAGCCACAAAGTTCTTGATGAAAGTAAAAACCTTGGGTATCTTGATGAAGGTCATAGTGTATATATTTCAACTCCATCCCTGTTTCATGATGATCAGCATTGGTTAAGTGATTATGAAGGCTGGACTTCGTCTGTTCATGAAGAATATTCAATTGATATAATTTCATTGTTGATCGATGAGCTTGCAGTTAAAAAAGCGGACCAACAAGCAGTTTCACCTGGCAAAATGGCTATCTTCCAATCGGCAGAAGAACTAGGTATTGCTATAGAAGAACTAAAGGACAGGTCCATGGCTGAACTGGTTAATGACGCTGGTAATGAAGCTGATTCCCTCGTCCATTCAGCAACTTCACCTGCCAATGAAAAAAATGACTCAACAGGTGAATCAAGTAATAAGAATTATGAAGAGGACAAAGCCGAAGATACCAAACCAGCTTCATACGACTTGAATAAATATGCTGAAAAGAGCCAATTAACAGGCGCAGGTAAAGAAGATGAAAAATCTGATAAGCAAGATCATCCTGAGGAGAAAAGTAAGAATAAGTCTGAGGAAGATGAAGACACTCACCCTTCACCTACTGGAGGAAAAAAGAAAGGTCACAATAAAGGAGAAGATCATCCTTCACAAAACGGGAAAAAGAAAGGTCACAATAAAGGAGAAGATCATCCTTCACAAAACGGGAAAAAGAAGGGTCACAATAAAGGAGAGGATCACCCCGGTCAAAAAGGAAAGAAGAACGGGAATCCTAAAGGAGGAGATGGCCACCCTTCAAACAATGCCAATAATAATGGCCGCCCATAAAATCTAAAGACAGTTTAGTTTTTGGATAAGTGAAAGTCGCACCTTATTATAATTTTATAAATGCGTTTACAATGGGAATCTAAGAGTAAGCGAAGTGCGTAGGAGCATCGTCGCTCAGGACTTTGATTTACACTTCGTAGTTAGGGTCAGGCTAGCGGAAAAGAGACACATGGCTTATCAACATGAGAAATGAATGTTAGCTAAAACAAGATTCCATAACTAATTTCCCGGACTTTTTGACCATACTATATTAAAAGTTTCTTTTCTTAACAAGACAAACAATAAAGAGGGTGTCTCAAGGTTGATTTATGACCTTTGAGACACCCTCTTATTCTTTATCTTCGTACCGTAATTTGTTAACGCGTAATAAGTGATTCATTCGTTCCATTCTATTTGAGTCGAGAGAGGAGGTGATTTTTTTTAGGAATCGATCCATTTTCTCGATTGCTAAAATAATCTCATGCTCTGTTTCTTCTTTTTGCTGAGGAGGTAAGGTCTGATAGGTACCTAACAGATCCGGGATTTCTTTTACAATGATTCTTTTAACTTGATGTCTTTCCTCAATATCAAGTAAATCGAAATCTTCAATACACCTCGTTATCGATTTTTTCATCAATGTAAAAGCGGCATAAATGTTTTGGTTCATTTTTTGATAGCGTTGGTCTAATTTTTTTATTTCTGTATGCAGCTCATTTTTATCAGCTTCTTGTAAGGTGCTCACATTCATTTCATGTTCATTTGGTTCTTCATAAGATAAAGAACTCTGGGTAGGGTGTGATTGACCAGATCCAGATAATGAGCTATCAAGCATGTGAAGATGTAGAAATACTGGCCGAAATAGAGGGTGATGTTTAATGTTGCGAACCATATTGCGGCCGTCAACGTTAAAATAGATGGTAGCATCAATACATTTCCCTAATCCTTTTTCGGCTTTAATGTTTTTTCTATAAATCGTAATATAAATACGTTTCCGAATGGAAGCACTTGAACGTTTTGAATCTAGCATTTCCAAGTGTAATTTTTTGTGTTTTATTTTCACCTTTAACATAAAACCTTTAATTTTTCGTTTAAAAGTTTTATTCATTCTCGGTAGTTCAGAGAGGGAAGCAAGGTCGGATAAAAATTCTTCCGTCTCATGGACCATTAGGCTGGTAGAATCCTCTTCAATCCGTGGTTCTTGAAGAGGTTTCATATAATTTGGTAAAAATGGCTGAACCCATTCGTAGTGGATAAACTTTTCTTTAAATGACATATGTTTCACCTGCCAGATGATTTTAAATGGAGAAGAGACAGTTTATTTTAACAGTTTCTGCTCCATTTTGTTATTTAGTTCATCCATTTCAGAGATAAACTGTTTACTGGATTCTATTATACGCTCATTTGAATGTTCGGTCATTTCGATAGCAGCATACACATCTTCGTAGGCTTTCTTAAATGTTTCAATTGCGATCGCTGGTTTTTCTAACGTCTTTAAGGTTTCTTCAGTATTTGATTTTAACAGCTCTGCGTTCGAAAGGAGCATTGCCTCTGTTGATTCATTTACATTTTGTACAGCATCAATGACTTTTTTCTGGTTACTTAACGCAAGCTGTATAGAGGCAGTGACTGTAATAATGTTTTTTGTCATCGTGATCGCGTTAAAAATAGCTTCTTCTAGTTTATCGTTATTTTCGACAATGATATCAACCGATGCTAATGATTGCTGTAATACAAGTGTAGCCTGCTGCATGTTTTTCACTCTGGACAAGACTTTTTGCTGACCTTTTTGAATCGCTCCAGGATCTTCTTGCCATTCTTCATTTTGCATTTCCTTTTCAAGCATAGTATTTAGTTCTTTACCGATGGCAATTTGTTCTTCTAAGGAATGGATTCTCTCTTTGGCAACTTCCTTTAATTGCTGGAGCATGACGGTATCCTCTTGGAGCTTATCCTTTCCGTGAAGAAGTGCTTCAATGATCGTTTCGACTTCTGATTCGATCGTTTGGTATTTTTTTGCATATTTGTCAATTGGACTTTTCCGAACAATCTTGCTAAAGAAACGTTGCAATTTTCCTTGTTTAAGGTAATTTGGTTCTAAGTCTGAAACCACTTCTTTTAACTTGGTCAGTTGTTCAGGAAGTTCATGATTTGGATCGTTCATCATCTCGCTAACAGGCCTTTTTAGTGCTTCTAAAGACTCACCTGCTTTTTCCTGTTCTGTTGTTCCAATGTGACTGATCGTATCTAATATATCATGTAAGCCTTTCTCAGAACGCAGTTTTTCTACATACTCTGTCGCTTTTTCGTTTTTTGCTGGTTTATTGTGTTCTTCTGACATTAATGTTACCTCCTGATTCATGCTTCGTTTCTCTCTATGATTTACGAATAACGAGTAAAAAAGTTCCTTCTCTGTTGGCTTGATTATATAATGAAGAATTTACTCTCGGCAAGGGATAACAAATGAACACCTTATCTTTTACCAATACCACTTCTCTAAGAGAAGTATGTGTTAAGTTAAGATCATGATGTTCATTGAATTAATGATCATGAGCAATTCTGGTAAGATAATAGGAGCGTGGAGTTAATTTTCTTATTTATGTATGAAAGTAAAGGGAAGGTGCAATCATGTGTTTAATTGGAGTATCGATGAAAATGAATCAGCAGTTTCCATTTATCATAGCTGCAAATCGAGATGAGTTTTTAAACAGACCCGCTTTACCGTTGCATCAATGGAGTGGTTCGCCGTCTATTTATGGTGGACAGGATCTAAAAAAAGGTGGAATGTGGATGGGGGTAAATTCTGAGGGAAAAGTCGCAGCGATAACAAATGTGAGAGAATGGCCACCAGTAAAAAGGAAAAAGTCCCGAGGAGAACTGGTTAAGCAATTTTTGCTAAATGAAGAGTCTTCTGAGCAATACCTTGCCCACTTAAGAAAAAAAGAGAGCGAGTTTGATGGATACAACCTTTTTGTTGGTAATCCTGATCGATTAGTGTATGGTTCGAATCGCAACCAAGACCAGTTTGTTTTAAAAGAAGGAATATATGGCCTTAGTAACGCAGCTTTGGATACGAGTTGGCCAAAAGTTGAACGGATTAAACATCATCTTTCAATCCTTCATTCTTGCGAAAACCGGAATAAACTAATCGATGAATTATTCCTTGCATTATCAGACTCTGAACCTTATCCGAAAGAGCAGCTTCCAAACACGGGTGTAGGGGAGGAACTGGAAAAACTGCTTTCCCCTGTTTTTATTTCAACACCTGATTATGGAACTCGCTCATCGACGGTTATCGTTATGGATCGAAATCGACATTTATCTATTGTTGAACGACGTTATGAAGAAGGGAAGACTTTCGAAACTACATTTGAACTACAAATTCCGGGTCAAAAGTCCTGAAGATTGAACCGTAAGGATGATGTATGATATAGATACAGATCAAAGACGTTAACGAATAATAATCGATAGAAGAGCATCTTCAAATATGAAGGATAAGCATGGTCAGAGGTATTGAACATCCCCTACAAAGAGGTTGATGCATATGAAGCAGATCACAACAATAAGTGGCGTATCATTATTATGTTTAGGTGTTTGGGCGATTGTCCTTGTAGTTCTATTAGGAGACAGTGAACCTATACAAACCCATAATGCGTCGCTACGTGCAGCTAATAGTATTGAACATAGTACACTAAGTGCTGAGAATATGCGTTTTCAAACAGAAGGTGAAGGAAGTACAAGTGCGGTGAATCAAAGTGTGGGTGAAATGGAAGAACCAACTCTTAGTCCTCTGTGGGATAGCAGTGCGATTAATGTAGGAGAAGGGGTTTCGATTGAGACTTTGTTAGATCAGATTGAAGAAATTGTTGTCGATTAAGTGAATTTTTAAAGATAAATTTCTCTAGCTCTAGTAATGTAGCCAAAATCGTCTTATAATAGAGTAAGGGATCAACTTGAACATCATGAAGCAGTCTTTACAGATGCCTAAAGGAGGATTAAAGATGGGTTTTCAAAACATCGGTATTGGTGGCTTGATTTTAATCTTGGTCATCGCTCTCGTCATTTTTGGACCGAAAAAGCTACCGGAAATTGGACGGGCTATGGGACAGACATTGAAAGAATTTAAAGCTTCCGCTAAGGATCTAACAAGCGAAGATGACAATCAATCATCAAAAAAACAAAATACTAATGATTAAAAATAAACAAGAAGGTGTAGGGTGGTGATAAATCACCTTGCATCTTTTTCTTTTGACTTTTCATCTTTAAGTAGTGTTCAATGAGAGAAACGAGCGTCAGCTCCTCAAACGCAGAAGCACTTCTGAATGGGGACTGTAAGGCGTTGCGCGAGCAATTTTTCCTGATCTTTTGAACACCCTATTTATAGAACACCATCTAGAATCGTTTGCACGCCTGAGTTAAGGAGCGTTAATCATGATAGAAGAAAATATGAATATGCTCGACCACTTAAGTGAGCTTAGAAAGAGAATTATCATCGTTTTAGGTTCATTTATATTATTTTTTGTTTTGAGTTTTATTTTTGTACGAGATATTTATGAATGGTTAATTAAAGATTTAGATATGCAATTAACGGTACTTGGACCATTGGATATCATATGGATTTTCTTTAGTATTGCAGCTCTGATTGCATTTTCAATTACAATTCCAATTTTGTTGTTTCAAATTTGGCTGTTTGTTCGTCCCGCTTTAACAAGCTCAGAAAGAAAAGTAACGTTAATGTACATTCCAGCTTCTGTTATTTTATTTTTAGCTGGCTTGAGTTTCGGTTATTTTGTAGTTCTCCCGCTAGTCTTAAACTTCTTACTTGGTTTAGGAGAGGGCATGTTTCAAACCATGTTCACACCGGATCGGTATTTTGAGTTCGTCTTGCGTATGACGGTGCCTTTTAGTTTCTTGTTTGAACTTCCATTAGTGGTTATGTTTTTAACAAGTTTAGGCTTGATCACGCCATTTGGGTTAAGGAAAAACCGAAAGTACGCCTTTTTTGCGATTGTTGTCATTTCTGTGCTCATCTCGCCACCAGATTTTATTTCTGATATCTTAGTTATTATTCCACTCATCTTGTTGTACGAAATTAGTATTACGTTATCTTCACTTGTTTATCGGAAAAAGCACCGAGAGGCGAATCAACTTTCTCAGTAAGTGAGGGTATAAATTTCAAGGTCATTACCGTAAACTTTGATTTTATGAATAACCTAGGAAGAAAGGCTCTTTTGTAAAAGATTGTTGCTTTTTTGAGCGTCGCCTTAAGAAAGAGCAGATTCAAAAAAGAGCTGTCTCAATTTGAGACAGCTCTTTTTTGCATTGATAAATGATTAATTACGCCTTATTTACAGTTTCCCTAGAAAGCTTTAGGTACTGTTCGTCTTTGTTGTTAATTAATGTTTCAACACCCTCCAGGATACGATTAACTGATTGCGGATCTCTGCAATCGTACGCTTCAATATCCAAATGAAGCACTGGACAAACATTGAACTCTCGAATCCATTCCTGATATCTTTTATAAAGGTCCTCCCAGAAAGTGCGAGGGGTCTTCGTCTCCATTTCTCTGCCCCTTAGGTTAATACGCTCAAGAATTTTGTCCAGACTGCCATCGATGTAAATCAATACATCAGGCTTTGGGAAATAAGGGGACATGACCATGGCTTCAAATAAGGAATGGTAAGTATCGTAGTCACGTTTTGTCATATTACCATTATCGTGTTGCATCTTTGCAAATATCCCAACATCCTCATAAATACTTCTGTCCTGTACATAGCCGATTCCCGTTTCATGCATTTGCTTTTGCTGTTTAAATCGCTCAGCTAGAAAATAAATTTGCAAATGAAAGGACCACGTCTTAAAATCAGCGTAATAATCTTCTAAATATGGATTGCCATCAACTTTTTCGAACGAAGCTTGAAAGCCAAGCCTTTCTGAAAGGGCATTAGTTAACGTTGATTTCCCGACACCCACTGTTCCAGCTAACGTTATTAGTGCATCGTCAGGGATATTAAAAGATTCCTTTTTCATTTATGCTTTCACTCCGTTTATAGGTTTCATTTCTGTTCGGATTTGCGATTTTGATTCGTGAATTGATTGACTCACTTTTTCAACAATCTCTTGGAAATCTCGTTTTCGTTGTATAAAGTCCAGCTCATCTCCCGAAAAAGTGAGAACCGGAATATCCGGGTGCGTTTCTTTAAATGTTTGTATGAACATTTCATAGTCCTTAGATAACTGGTTAAGGTATTCTGGGTCAATTTGTTGCTCGATGGAACGCCCGCGTTTTGCAATTCGAGATAACAGTGTATCTAAACTTGCTTGCAAATAAATAATGACGTTAGGTCTAGGAAGTTCTTCTGCTAGAAGCTGGTAGATTTGATCATATTTTTGAAAATGATGGTCCTTCAATGTTTGTTTGGCAAAAATACGATTTTTAAAAATGTGATAATCGCTAACAACAGGTTGATTTTTAGTTAGTTGGTTCACTTGGATATCTTCAAGTTGCTTAAAACGATTGCAAAGGAAAAACATTTCCGTTTGAAAACTCCACTCCTCAATGTTTTCATAAAATTTCCCTAGAAATGGATTTTCTTCGACAATTTCTTTTAATAAATAATAGCTGAATTCGTCAGAGAGTTTTTCCGCCAGAGATGTTTTTCCAACCCCTATCGGGCCCTCAACAGCAATAAACGGTACATGTGACTTCATTTCTCATCCCCCTCTCTATGTATGTAAACTGGTCTGGTACCATATGTAGGAAATTAATAAAATAAAACAATGTTTATTTTAACATATTTCAACATATTTAATTTAAATTTCGATAAGGTTATTGAATGCGGTGGTTGTTTTTAACGTGACTAGTAAATAAGAGCTGGATACTAGATCATGGTTGCAAAAATAATATTTAACAACATAGGTCCCATGTAGTATGATAGAAAGAGCATTTAGCTAGTAGTAAAGGAGTGCTCACGTGAGTAAAAAAGTAAAGATCGTTACAGATTCAACACTAGATTTACCTAAAGAAGCAATCGATAAATTAGATGTTACAATTGTCCCGTTATCCGTGACGATAGATGGAAAATCTTATATTGATGGAATCGATATAACACCTGGAGAGTTTGTAAAAAAGCTCGTTACATCAGAGTCTATTCCTCAAAGTTCCCAACCTTCCGTCGGTTCATTTGTGGAAGTTTTTAATAAGCTTGGTGAAGATGGTAGTCAAGTACTTTCAATTCATATGACTGCGGGAATGAGCGGGACCTTTAACTCCGCTCAAACAGCTGCACAAATGAGTGAAAGTAATGTAACCGTCATTGATTCAGGCTTCACATCCGTTGCCTTATCTTTTCAAGTAAAAGAAGCAGCTAAAATGGCCCTCGAAGGATCGGCTCTTGCAAAAATTAAAGAACGTGTTAACACGATTAAAGAAAATACCTCACTTTACATTATGGTCGATACATTAGAGTATTTAGTCAAAGGTGGTCGCATTGGCAGAGGGAAAGCACTAGTAGGTTCCTTATTAAAAATAAAACCACTAGCCTCGCTTGCTGATGGTGTTTATACACCTGTGACGAAAGTTCGGACACATATGCAAATGCTGAACTTCTTTTCAAAAAAGTTTAAGGAAGAGACAGCGGGCAAAAAAGTGAAGGAAATCGGCATTGCTCACGTAGAAGCTTCAGCATTAGCAAATAAGCTTAAAGAATCAATCAAGCAATTAACCGATTTTGACGATATTTCAATCATTGAAACAACTCCGATTATAAGTACCCATACCGGACCCGGAGCAATCGCGCTCATGTATTACGCAGATCCCGAATAAAGTTTTTTTTCAAGCAATGATTATAGCCACTGTATCTTTAAGGCTCTTTTATAAAAGATTGTTTGAGCGTTAGGCATGCGACTATTTGCCCTGTCTCGCTATGCGTGACAGTTTTCAACTAAAATAAGTGTGGACGACAAATTCATTTGTCTGTAACACCATTGGGTTTGAAAAAGCGCTCAAAAAGCAACAATCTTTACGAAAACGGCCATCTTTAAAAAAGCCTACTCCAAGTGGGTGACAGTGAGCTTAGCCATTGCTTTTTTCGTGTGAATTGTTTGGAACCTGCGGGCTTCTATTCTCCGTAGGCATAACGATTCTAATCAGAAAGTGGTTAAACGAAGGTGAACTAAATGCCCCCCTTAATCAAGCTTCCTTCTTTTCATATTACTTAAAGTAGCGTATACTGTTTATTTAGATAGTCGAAATAAAATATGAAGAAGGTGTTAGTCATCTCTAGAGAAACTAGGAACCTGCTCATCATGTGGATTGCCAATTTTTTTGTGGCAGCCAGTGCAACGATGGTATTACCGTTTCTCTCCCTTTATATCGAAACCTTCGGCAATTATTCTGCGGATTATGTGCAACGGTGGTCTGGGTTTGTATTTGGTATTACCTTTTTAGTTGCATTTCTTGTTTCCCCATTATGGGGAAGATTTGGCGATCGTTTTGGGAGAAAGAAAATCCTCTTATTCACCGGTTATGGTATTGCCGCCTCAATTTTCTTCATGGGTTATGTAAGCTCGGTAACTGAACTCTTCTTACTAAGAATGTTTATGGGTGTCGTAACAGGTTTTATTCCTACTTCAATAGCTCTCATTTCTGCTCAAACTGATAAAAAGACAGCAGGGAAAGTATTAGGGACATTACAGACTGGAACAGTTGGTGGCGGTCTAATTGGCCCACTATTCGGTGGTGCTCTCGCTGATGGTTTTGGTTTTACATACACCTTTATCATTACTGCTGCTGTTATTACGTTAGCGACAACATTTGTTGCGATCGGAATTAAAGAAAAGAAGATTGAGCAAACATTAACACACCAACGAAAAAGTATGATTGAAGTTTTACGATATGTCTTCGGAAATCGGATGCTCCTGATGATTATGATTATTTCCTTGATTGTTCAAACAGCAAACTTTAGCATACAGCCTCAGCTGGCATTGTATGTCAGTTCGTTACTTTCAATCGAAAATGTCGCATTTCTAGCTGGTTTTGCTTTCTCGGTTACCGGTTTAGGAAACCTAATTGCGACACGTTCATGGGGAAAACTAGGTGATGAAATTGGTCATGAAAAAGTTCTCCTTATCTGCTTAGCGTTAGGTGGATTATTCTTTCTCCCTCAAGCATTTGTTACAAATATTTGGCAATTGATTATATTGCGATTTCTATTCGGGATCCAAATTGGTGGGATTATACCTTGTGTAACTGCATACATCCGAAGAACGGTCCCTTTGTCTGTTCAAGGCGAAGTTCTTGGATACAATCAAAGTTTTCGGTTTTTAGGGAATGTGACAGGACCTGTAGTAGGTGGAGTCATCGCAGGGTATTGGACGATTGCTTCTGTCTTTTACTTTTCAACCGCTCTTTTCATTATTGCTGCGCTGTGCATTTGGTGGGCGATGAAGCATGACAACGAAAAGGTAGTAAAAAACTCAGTGCACGCTTCCTAATGGTAACATTGATAACCGAAACCTAATAAAGTGCGGATACAAAATGGAGACTTTTTGAATATCTTATAAAATGATAGAATACAAGTAACTTATATGATATTGATAACTCGTTGGAAGAGGAGTGAAGTGGCACCGTGCTTCTCACTAAAAAAGAAAAGCAGTTGCTTATTCGTGTGTTACAAAAAGAAAAGAGTAGGGTATTTGGACTAAAAGAAAATAAAAGTGACGTTCAAGAATTATTAGATAAACTTGAACAAAATACGCGAAATGAGAAGATAAATAAAGTAAAACCATCGAAATTATAAAACAAGATGGTATGGTTTTTTTTAATGCCCGAGTCATCGGGTTATTTTTTTTATACCTTAAGAAAGCTTTAACTTCATAAATAACAGTATAGTCGCAACGAAATCTTCCGTCATTCAAGCCGGGTTTTCTTTACTCAACTGGGATTGAAGGCACTTTAAGGATATTCTATTGTGAATCGTGACAATATCATGTCTTTTCTTCCGCGAATCACGCTTTCATTGTATACTTTGGTTTGTGATGAAAAGAGCATAAAAAGAGAATTGAATGGAGAGATTAAAGTGAAAGCCATCTGGAATTGGATGAATACACATTACGTTAAAACTGTGATTATCGCAACCATTATCGTCAATACTTTGGTTGTATGTCTTTCTTTTTTACCAGGTTATGAGGGAGAGCTCCCGACAATTGTTAAACAGCTGCCATTATTAAATGCGATTTTAAATAGTTTTACTTTCTTATTCTTATTAAGTGCATTAATTGCCATATTAAAACGTAACATTAAAGTTCACCAGCGCTTTATTTATGCAGCTTTTTCGACAACCTTTATCTTCTTGCTATCCTATGTAACATACCATTTCCTTGCACCATCTACACCATTTGGCGGAGAAGGTTGGATCGCTGGGGTTTATTACTTCATTTTGATTACTCACATTATACTAGCAGCAATTATTGTTCCGCTTGCACTCATGAGCTTCTTCAGCGGATTTAATGATCATCGTACAAGACACCGAAAGTGGGTAAGGTGGACTATGCCACTATGGCTTTATGTAAGTCTTACTGGTGTCATTGTATATGTTTTAATATCCCCATATTATTAATAACGCTATGGACGCTCGCCGCGACAGGTGAGCGTTTTTTTGAGCGATAATTTATAAGAGTGGATAGGTGCAAAAGTTTCCTTATGTCCCCGCGGTCAAAGTTCATTCTGAATTTTGCTGTGTAGTAAGTCGCTTTTCTTTCATACATACTGGTATGAACCTCACCTTATCGTGCATGCTAATAACGTGAAAAATGACGAAACAGCTGGAGGAGACATCATGAAACGGATTATTAGACTTTCTGCTTTTTTCTCAATAGCCTTATTAGCGGTACTAGCCGTTTGGTTTTTCAGTGATCACCAACAAGAAGATATAGCAACGGATGATACAAACGGACTTCAAGCCCAAATGGATGAAATATTTGCTGATGATATTTCTTGGACCGTTCATATGTTTATGGATAAAATGGAGGACCAGCTTATCCAATGGGCAGGTGATGCTACGGAGGAAGGCGACTTGGCACAAATGGATGAAGAGATTAGAGACCACGATCACTTTCACGGTTTTGCAACCGTAAATGAAGGTGGAGAAATGTCAAAGGTCGGAGAAGTAATTGACAACCCTGTTGAAAAACTAGACCGACAAAAGAAAGAAGGAGTATGGATATCAGAACCTTATGTTGAAAAGGGAACCGAAAAGCTTTTAATGGGGACCAAAAATGAATCTACGTGGTATATAGGTGAAATGGACCTTTCGTTTGTAAGTTCGTTTGTGAAAGACCTTGCCGTGATTACTGGAGATAATGGACAGTTTTTTATGGGATCCAGCAACATGGCGGTTGATTTTGAACCGGAAGAAACGGAAATGCCTTATGCTAAAAGTGAGATTGCGGATTTGAACTGGAATGTTTATGTGCATAGTGAACCGACTGCTGAAACTGAAGTCCCATTTAAGGATGGAGAAGTGGTTGCTCGCTTAAAGGAAGGAGTCAATGCAAAAGATTGGGCTAAAGCACACGAGGTTACTTTAGTAGATGAAGAAGGGCAGGACTGTGTGTTTAGAGATACGAGTCGAACAACAGATCAACTTATCGAGGAATGGGAAGCTGACCCTGATCTCTATTTTACGGAACCTAACTATACAGTTGAAAAACAAACATCATTTCATCAAAAACGGGCAAACCCGTCATTAGAGTCTAAACCTAGCTTATTTCAGCCGCAGGCCGTGTCACCAAATGACGAGTTGTACGATCCTTATCAATGGAATTTAAGTATGATTACGGTGGAAGATGGATGGGAAGTTACAGAGGGGAATGAAGAAATTCCTATTGCAATAATTGACAGTGGTGTGGATCCGGAGCATGTAGATCTCCAAGAAAAAATCATTGGAGGCTATAACTCTTTCGAGGATAATGAACACTATTATGATGAGCACGGTCATGGAACTCATGTAGCAGGAGTGGCTGCTGCGATCACCAATAATGTGGAAGGGATTGCAGGGGTATCCTGGAATAATCCAATTCTTGCAGTGAAAGCGCTTGATGCCAATGCAGAAGGTAATTCTTTTTCCATTGCGGAAGCGGTTCGTTGGGCAACAGATAACGGAGCAAGGGTTATTAATATGAGTTTGGGTGATAATCATGATTCTGAAGTAATGAGGGATGCAATTCGTTATGCCTATGAACAGGATGTCGTTCTAATTGCTGCAAGCGGAAATGAAAATGTGGAAGAACCGATGTATCCTGCGGCATATCCAGAAGTTTTGACAGTAGCTGCTTTGGATCCTGAAGGTGGAAAGGCAGTATTTTCAAACTTTGGTGATCATGTCGATGTCTCCGCTCCAGGAGAACATATCCCTAGTACGTATATTCATAACGAATATGTTGCTATGAGTGGTACCTCAATGGCTTCTCCTCATGTAGCTGGATTGGCTGGCCTTATTCTATCGGTCTCCCCTAATTTAACGAACGAAGAGGTGTATTCGATTATTAGGGAATCTTGTGATGACATAGGTGACGAAGGAGCAGATCCATATACGGGATATGGTGTTATTAATGTCACCAAGGCAGTCAATATGGCAAATGCTGAGTAGCAACACTTAAAAAGTAAAAAACTAAGCTTATGATTTCAGCCAAATAAAAGCTGCGGCCCCAATTAGGACCCGCAGCTTATTATTTCTGGTTTGCAAACAATGGAGTAGAAAGACTATGCTGAACATTAATAATTAAGTCGTCCAATTCTTTGGAACACCTTAAAGTTTCTCTTGATTGAAAACCAAATGATTTTGCTGTGTGTAATAGTTCTTTACGCTTTTCTTCAATGTGTTGATTCAATGTCATAACTCCCACTCCATACTCCCTATGAATTATTCATTTATTATCTTACATTCTTTCTCTGATAAAAAAAACTCATTCCCTAAAGGTTGTCAAAAGTCTTTGTTAATCGACATTATCTGATTAATATTCTAAATCTTCTTCTTCTTTAGGATGATGATTTCTTTGTTCTTGGATATACACCTGATAATGTAGTCTACGCTCTTTTCTGTTCTTTTTTTGTTTACTTTGAGTTTCCTTACTCTTACTTTTTTGATTGTTCTCCAATTAAGAACACCTCCTGCAAAGATTAGCTTTTCCGATTGTTTATAAAACATGCTTAATTGTAGTTCGGAAGAGAACGTGTAACACAGACCCTGCAGGGAAGGGAACATTATTAAGCATAAATCGGTAGAACGTTTAAGTCACTAAACTCTGGCTTTTCAGCCCCTCTTTTTTCAAGCTCATGAAGTAAGCTTTTGTAGCCGGAAGGGGAAATGAATTCTGATACATAACACCATGCTAATAAGTCCATCAAATCATTTACCTGTGTAGGTGATTGATCAAAACGCACACAATAAAAGTCGATTAACGTCTTTAATGTCAAAGCAAAACCCTCCTCGATCCGTTTACGATTGTAGTGTACCATGAAAAGGAGAAATCACATTAAAAATTAAATTTTCAATCTTCAGACAAAAAATGATAGAAATTGAGGAGATTAATGATGATCTGACAAATTCTAAAATTAAGATTTTATTGTATGGAAGAATTTATAAGCCATCACCGCTAAATGCAAATTTAATCGATCGTCGGCTGACTGCATTGAGAGCCCAGTTTTCCTTTCGATTTGAGATAAACGGTATTTTAGAGTGTGGCGGTGAATGTAAAGTTTAGCTGCGGTTTGTTGAATGTGACAGTTTTGCGCAAGGTATGTTTCCAAAGTGAGAATTAAGTCTGTCCGGTGGCTTTTTCCCTGAACGAGTTCTCCTAAATATTGCTGATAGTAGTGATCTAACGATAATCCCGCTTCCTGGACGCGAATAAGTAGATGATAAAACCCTAAATCATCAAAATGGATGATATTCGTTTTCTTTAACAGTAATGATGAATATTGGACCGCATACTCAGCCTCACGCCCGCTACGTGAGAGTTTCTCAATTTCTTTATACGTTTTTCCGATTCCGATCGTGAGCTGCTCTTGGAAATGAAACTTCCAATGCTCCAGTATCCGTTCAGATGCTTCTTTAAGCTGTTGTTTAGCTACGGTTTTTGAGCTTTCTGAGACTTCGATAAGCGCCACGAGAGCATCAGTTTTAGGCAGGAGAATATACTGTCTATCCAATTTTGAAAACTGCTGTGAGGCGATATAATGAAGGTGTTGTCCCCAGTCATTTTGGTCGTTTGAATACCTGCCGGGATCTTTGACCTTAGCAAAGAGCACTGCTTGATTCTTTGATAGGTCAAACCCAAGCTTTAATCCACGTCTTAATGCCATATTCTCATCTAAATCATTTTTTTGTAAGTGTAAGATTTCTTCAACCAATTCCCCTTGTAACCTCACCTTTGTTTCCTCAATGGCATAATCTTTCATAAACTCAATACCAATCAGGGTTGCTACATGCTCTAAAATGACCTCGTCCATTTCAGAGGAATACGTCTTTTCGTTTACCATGAGTAAATATCCGTAAGTAAATTCGCCTGTTTGTACTGACGTTAAAAAACAAGGAAATTCGTCTAATTTAAACCGGTGAAGCTGGTTGGTGGATGTACCGCTATTCTCCAAATAGTGCTTTAGAATAAAAGGTTTGTCTTTAAAATATATCATGCTCTCTGTTACTTGCATTTGCTTATGGCGTTTCATGTGGGCGGACAATTGATACATATCATCAAATACAAACATACTTGAGCCTGTGAGTTCACTTAACTTACTCAATACTTGCTGTAGGCCATCATTGCGTAAAGCAAGTTTTGTCATTTCTTTATGGATCGATAAGGAGTCTTCCAATAAACGTATTTGCCGGTTGGCAATTTGTTCTAGAATCGCTTTTGTTACAGTTGAAAAATTAATGGTCTTAGGAATTTCAATTAGAGGAAGCCCGGCTTTATTTGCAGCTTCAATAAAAAAAGAGGGGATTTCAGGAATATAAAACCCAGTATATAAAGCAACACCAGCCAATTTTTTCTCATTAATCAGTTTTAAAAATCGCTTTTTGTAAGCCTCGTTTTCTATTAAGCCAAATCCGGTTGTCACTAGAAATTCTCCATTCTGAAAACGAGAAGTATCCTCGATAATTTCGACTGTAGTAACCCATTTTATTGGAAAGTCAATCCCAGAATGACCAGCTATTAATTTGGTTTCCTTCAGTGCAGGTAATTTCATTGCTTCCTTTATTGTCAACATGATGATTTTCTCTCCTTCTCTTTTCTTTTTATACATGGCGTATAAAAAAGAGGGTCAAAAATGGTGGATAACAGCCAATGGTCAGTCATGCGTTTGTTGAATAGGATAGAAGTAAGGACATTTACATGTATTTTCAGTTTAAGAATTATTTTCAGATTTTTCAATCATAAAGACACAACTATTTTTAATTGGGTCTGTTTTCGTAAAATTTGTTGTTTTTTTTCAGCGTTTTTACTTTCAAGTTATACGTGAAAGTAAAAACAAATAGCAACAATCTTTTATAAAAGAGCTTTAACCGTAAAGGAGGGAGACAGGTGGGAGAAAGTTATTTAATTAAACCTTTACTGGATGAAAAGTACCCGACAGCCACTTATGGAAAAGGGATTTATTTATACGATTCAGCTGGAAAAGAATATATCGATGGTGCTTCAGGAGCAGTAACGGCAGGAATTGGTCACGGTGTTTTAGAAATAGCTCAAGTCATGAAAGAACAGGCCGAAAAAGTATCATTTGTTTACCGCTCACAATTTACAAGTGAACCAGCTGAGAAGCTTGCGAAAAAATTAAGCGATTGGACCCCTGGTGATTTGAAATGGACTTTCTTTGTTAACAGTGGATCTGAGGCAACAGAAACCGCATTAAAAGTTGCTTTACAATATTGGCAGGAAAAAGGGAAAAGCAGTAAGACGAAAATTTTGTCCAGGTGGATGAGTTACCACGGGATTACGCTTGGTGCATTGTCAATGTCTGGACATATTGGGAGAAGGGAGCGGTTTACCCCCTTATTGGAGGGCTTTCCTACTTTGAATCCTCCATACTGTTACCGCTGTCCATTTAACAAGACTTATCCAGAATGTTCACTCCACTGTGCGAAAGAACTAGAAACGGCAATCCGACGTATTGGTTCTAATCACATTGCAGCTTTTATTGCAGAACCTATCATAGGGGCATCTGGTGCTGCAGTGGTACCGCCGGATGGTTACTATGAAACGATCCAGGAAATTTGTAAACGTCATGACATTTTGTTTATTGCAGATGAGGTAATGACAGGAATGGGGCGATGTGGAAAGAACTTTGCAATTGAACATTGGAATGTCACGCCAGATATTATGGCTTTAGGAAAAGGTCTTGGTGCAGGTTTCACGCCAATTGCAGCAACGATAATGACTGATAAAGTAATGGCGCCTATTTTCCATGGTTCAAAGCTGATTATGAGTGGGCATACTTACAGTGCCAACCCTCAATCTGCAGCAGTAGCACTTAAAGTTATAGACTATATTGAACGTCATCAACTTGTAGATCAATCAAGAACTGTAGGTGAATATTTAAAAGAACAATTAAAGTTTCTTCAAACAAAGTACCCAATGATTGGTGATGTTAGAGGGAGAGGCATGCTTGTTGGAATTGAATTTGTATCAAATATCTTTAATAAACTCCCTTTTTCTCGTGAAATTCAAGTATCCAGAACAATTATTGAACGGGCGATGGAAAAAGGCCTCATTACTTATCCGGCATCCGCTGGCGTTGATGGTTTAAATGGGGATGCGATTATTATTGCACCACCACTCATTACAAAAAAGGAAGAAGTTGATAAGATCATTCAACTTTTTGAACAAACGGTTAAAGAAATCCAGGATGAGCTGCAAGTACAAGGTTTTTTTAGCTCAGTAGGATAAGGAGGGATTGACATGAGTACCATTGATGAAAAGCGTGGGTTAGTAGACAAAACAATGGATATAAACGAGGCTTTTTCGTTTATTAACGATGGGATTACGCTTATGTTCGGTGGATTTGGAGGAGTAGGAAATCCTCCGACACTTATTGATGAAATCATCAAGAGAGGGATCAATGAATTAACACTAATTGGGAATGACGCTGGATTTCCAACAATTGGAATTGGTCGCTTAATTTCTGCTCAGCGTGTAAAGAAATTAATCGCTTCTCATATTGGCTCGAATCCTGTTGCAGGCGAGCAAATGACAAACGGTGTACTTGAGGTGGAGTTTTCTCCTCAGGGGACGTTGGCTGAGCGAATAAGGGCAGGGGGAGTCGGATTGGGTGGAGTTTTCGTCGATGTTGGGGTAGGCAACACAGAAATTGAAAAGAACAAACAGACAGTTACTATTAACGAGAAAACATTTTTAGTCGAGGAAGCCCTGTCAGCAGATGTGGCTATCGTTTTTGCAAAAAAAGCTGATAAGTATGGCAATCTGACTTTCGATACAAGTGCTAGAAATACGAATCCGCTAATTGCAATGGCTGGGAAAACAACAATTGTTGAAGCAGAACAAATTGTAGAAACGGGGGAACTCGCCCCTGAAGAAGTTGTGACACCAGGGGTGTTTGTCGATGCGATTGTGCAAAGCAAAGGGGTGAACTGGCAATGGGTATGGGAAAATCAGTAAGAGAGATGATCGCTAAACGAGCAGCAAAAGAAATTAGTGTAGGGATGGTTGTTAACCTTGGTATTGGGATACCTACATTAGTAGCCGACTACTTGCCACCTTCTCTACCTGTTATGTTTCATGCTGAAAATGGCGTTCTCGGTACCGGGGCAAAACCGAATCATGGAGAAGAAAACCCTCATTTATGTAATGCTGGAGGGTACCCGATCACAACTGTAAAAGGCGCTTCCTACTTTGACAGTGCCACTGCTTTTGCCATTATCAGACGCGGAAAATTGGATATGACGATTATGGGAGCTCTTCAAGTAAGTGAGATAGGTGATTTAGCCAATTGGATTGTACCTGGAAAACGAGTGCCAGGAATGGGTGGTGCGGTTGAACTGGCACAGAAAGCGCAACGTGTGGTCATTTTAATGAATCATACAGACAAATATGGAGAACCCAAAATTGTAAAGACATGCCGACTTCCGCTTACAGCCCCGCACTGTGTTGATTTAATCATTACCGAAATGGCAGTGATCGAAGTTACTGATAAAGGACTTGTCTTAAAGGAAATCTTTTCGCCTTATTCGTTGGAAGATGTGATTGATAATACAGAACCCGAGCTTCAAGTAAAAGGCGATGTGAAGGTTGTTTCTTAGAGTAGCCAAAGGGAGGTACTAATGGAAAATAAAAAAAATGAAGTTCAAAAATGGCTCCATAATCATAAGTTAAAAGCTGTTGAACTCCTTCAATCGTTGATTCGTGAGCCATCCACACAAATGAATGAGGCGAGGGTTCAGGAACTCGTTGCAAAAAAGTTAGCTGAACTGGGCTGTAAAATTGATGTGTGGGAACCCTCGGGTGAAATATTAACTTCGCACCAAGCCTTTATTTCTCCAAGAGATGACTTTAGAGGAAGTCCGAACGTGGTAGGGGTAAAGAAAGGAATAGGCGGTGGACGTTCCCTTGTTCTTAATGGGCACATTGATGTCGTTCCAGAAGGCGACTTAAAGGCGTGGGATGCTGATCCTTACGGTGGAGAATACCGGGATGATAAGGTTTTTGGCAGAGGAGCTACAGACATGAAAGGCGGGAATGTGGCCATGATCATGGCTATGGAAGCTCTTCAGGAATGTGACGTTTCACTGAAAGGGGATCTTATTTTTCATAGCGTTATAGAAGAAGAGAGTGGTGGAGCCGGAACGTTAGCCGCTATATTAAAAGAGTATACAGGCGATGCAGCGATTATCCCGGAGCCAACGAACATGAAAATTTTCCCTAAACAACAAGGGTCTATTTGGTTTCGCATGTATGTGAAGGGCAAATCGGCTCACGGAGGTACGCGGTATGAAGGGATAAGTGCGATTGAAAAAACTCAACTAGTTCTTGACGAGCTCAAAAAGTTGGAACAAATAAGAAACCAAAGAATTAATGATCCTCTATTTAAGGATATCCCTATCCCGATACCGATCAATGTCGGTGTAATTGAAGGGGGAGATTGGCCATCGTCGGTAGCTGACCTTGTAAAAGTCGAAGGGCGGTTTGGAGTCTCTCCAGATGAAAGCATCGAGTCTGCAAAAGCAGAGTTTCTTGATCATTTTGCATCAATATCGAAGATCGATCCCTGGTTCATAGAACACCCTGTCCAAATTGAATGGTTTGGTGCACGCTGGCTTCCAGGATCGATATCAAATGACCATCCGTTACTTACAAGTTTGCAGCGTCAATATGAATTCGTTTGCCAGAAAGAACCCGTTGTTGAAGCTTCTCCATGGGGAACAGATGGCGGCTTATTATCAGCCATTGGTAATGTCCCTTCGATTGTATTTGGACCCGGAATAACGAGTATGGCTCACTATGCCAATGAATATATTGAAATGGATAACGTGATGACGTGTGCTGAAATCCTCGCTTTGACGATGATGGATTGGTGTAACCAACCCAAACAGGAAGGAGCAATCAATTGAAGACAGCCAGAAGCATCAGGGGCAAGATAAAACCTAAAGGGAAAATTTTCATTAGAGATGTTCAAAAAGTCCGCTAAAAATAGCTGTCGTATAATATGACCTCCTGCTAAACACCGCCACGTCATGTGGCGAACGCAGGAGTCACCCCATCCTGGGAAAGCTCGTTGGCTCGCTTCTCCGGCCTCGACCTACTCGGCTCTTTTTATGCTCCTTTTATACGATAACTAGTGTCTTTAGAACTAGTTATCATACCTTGTGGTGTCTGATAAGACATGGAAGCTTTGAACACGAACTATGGGTGTTTTCGTATAAATCGTCGTTTTCTGAGTGCTTTTTTAGCTTAAATAATGAGAAGTGGCAAATAAATTTGCCCTTCTCTATCGTTTGAGTTGAATGTTCAAGTTCTCGTACAATGAGAAGGAGGTTTTGTGGCTCCAAGAATGAAATTTGTAGACGGAATGAAGGACATTTGTTAATAATATGGAATAGTGTTTATAGCAGACGAAATTTAAACGCATGGAATGTCAATTCTTTAACGAGACTTTACTAATAGTAATGAAAGGGGATTTGACAATAATGAAAAACATTTGGGAAACAGACATAAAAAATGATCGGCTTGTAGCCTATTTACCTAACCTTACATATACGGATGTTCATAAACTAAAAGAGGATATCAACCAACACCAAAGAGGGAAGTGGATTATCTATTCGATAGATGCAAAAGCTGAGGAACTCATTCAATTGGGTTTTTCATTAGAAGCCGCGACATCTGGTTTCTTTAACGGTGAAAAGGCATATATTTACACTCGATATGGTCGAGAGGACCGAAGTTGCACAAAAACGAAGGAAGGAAATGAGAAGGTTCTCCGCCTTGTAAGTAATGACAAAAAAGAAGTTAACTTGCAAAACGAATCACCTTATCCCACAGGCAAAGTAACAGAAGAAGAACTAATATCGTTAGTACAGTTATACAAATTAGTTTTTCCCCAGTATCCTACAAATATTTTTGAACCTAAAGCACTGAAAAAAGCAATGGAAAATGACTATCTTTTTGTTGTTGCCAAAGATGGGGAAGAAGTTATTGCTGCTGCGTCTGCAATGAGAACAGGATATGGCAGTGCTGAGATCACTGACTGTGCGGTGAATCCGGATTATCGGGGCAAACAGCTACTTCATTATCTAGTTGTCGCTCTTGAAAAGGAGTGTATAGCTGAGGGGATTGATCACGTTTTTTCAATTACACGGGCACGTTCAACGGGAATGAACATGACAGTAAAACGGTTAAACTATGAATATGAAGGTACATTGATCAATAATTGCATTATTACAAGTGGATTTGAGGATATGAATATTTGGAGTAAAGCATTAAAAAAATAGAACAGACATAAGAACTAATGCTCTTCTTTTATCTTTTCATTTGACACAAAAATAGAGGGTGCTTTAATAGGTTATTTTTCCTTTTAAAGCACCCTCGAAAGTTTTTATAAGCCTATAATGAAAGTTGACATACTTAGTCTAGCCATTAACTGACAATTTCAACTCTCAAAATTAAAATAGTTTTTCTTTAAGAATCGGGGTTGGTCCATTAAAGTTTTATATGAAAATTGTTGCTCAAGCTTTTTCGTATCAATGAGCATAAATTGGTCTTCAATTTCTGAAATCATGTGCTCTTCGATATACACGATGTCGCAATCGGGACATTTAATTGACGGGACTTGAGTAATTTCTACTGCTTTGGTTCCGTCAGGTAATTCCCAAAAAGCGGATTCTAACGAATGGATTGCGTTTTCCGATTCACACCATTTGCAGCTCATCCTCACACCTCCCATTATGCCTCTTCACTTTTATTTTCTTGTTCTGCGTATTTCTTTTGTTCTTTTAAATATTTTCGTTCTATCATTTGATCACGCTTTTCCCGCTGATCCTTTAGCGTTCGATGACTTGAATCCGATTGATAGTTTTTACGACGGTCAAGGCGGTTAAGTCCTTCAGGGGTGAGGGCTTCTTTATCCTCACTCAGCAATGCTGATACGCCTGTTTTAATCTCTTCTTTCTTTTCATAATGTTGATAAAAATAATCTTCCGCTGTACCAGGAGTGTAATTTTTCGGTTCAGGATAAGTGGCGATTACCCCTTCAAAATTACGAAGAACGACTTTATCATGACTTTGAGAGACCATGTAGTTCGGCTGAAGGGTGATTTTCCCTCCGCCGCCAGGTGCGTCGACGACAAAGGCAGGAACAGCATATCCAGATGTGTGGCCACGTAGCCCTTCAATAATTTCGAGACCTTTGGATACAGGTGCTCTAAAGTGACCAATCCCTTCACTTAAGTCACATTGATAAATGTAATAAGGTCTTACTCGAATTTTAACGAGATCGTGCATCAGCTTTTTCATAATCCCTACACTGTCGTTAATCCCAGTCAAAATAACAGCCTGGTTTCCTAATGGAACGCCAGCGTCAGCCAGCATATCACATGCTTTTTTTGATTCTTCTGTTATTTCAAGTGAAGTATTAAAATGGGTATTTAACCATACCGGGTGATACTTCTTAAGAATGTTACATAAATTTTCTGTAATTCGTTGTGGAAACACAACAGGAGCACGAGTGCCGATCCGGATGATTTCAACATGATCGATCGCCCGTAGGTTTTTCAATACATATTCTAAAATCTGATCGTTTATGAGTAGTCCGTCACCACCAGAAATTAATACATCACGAATTTCTGGGTTTTCGGCGATATATTGAATAGCACCGTCTAGCTGTTTCTTTGGAACGCCCATGCCAATTTGACCTGAAAAACGACGTCGCGTACAGTATCGGCAATACATCGAGCATTGGTTGGTTACGAGAAAGAGCACACGATCAGGGTAACGATGGGTTAGGCCAGGTACTGGTGAATCTTCATCTTCTGATAAGGGATCTTCTAAATCATATTTTGATTTCTCAATTTCTTTTGAGATAGGAACGGACTGCATACGAATCGGACAACGAGGATCGTCAGGATGCATTAAAGATGCATAATAAGGCGTAATGTTAAGAGGAATAGTCTTCGTTGAAATTTTTACTCCTTCCTCTTCATCTGGAGTTAGGTTAATCACTTTTTTCAAATCTTCTAGTGTGCGAATTGTATTAGTTAATTGCCAAATCCAATCGTTCCATTTTTCCTCAGGAACATCCTTCCAAAGCTCAATTTCTTTCCAATGACGCGCAGGTTTAAAAAGGTCCATTTTCATTTGAATTTCCTCCCAATTTTTTTATTCTCATAGATATTTAATGCAAGAGTTGTGCCAAATGCATCCCTGATATAAAAAAACCATTCATGGCGGAGGAGAAAAACGTTTAATCAAAAAGATTTCGAAATGTAAAATTGATGTGGTGCCGAAAATTCAGCATAGTAAGTGTTTAAAAGGTGAAAAAATGAGACGTCAAGAGCACGGCAAAGAGATAAAGTGAAGAGCGATGCATCTAAGAGAGACCCGAAGGATACATCGCGTGGCTAAGCTAGAAGAGGTTCCTGTTTTATTGCTAAGACTGGAGTTAGCAATGTAACTGTGGAGTTAAACGAGGTGACCAAACCTATAAATCGTATTTTTCAATTTTATATTGTAAAGTCTGTCTTGGAATGTTTAACAATTGAGCCGTATGCTTAACATTTCCTTTTGCCTCCAGGAGCTTTTCCTTTATTACAGCTGATTCAAATTGTTCAACGGTGTCTTTTAGAGATGGAATGATTTTTGGAATTTGCGGACTGGTGGAATCACTACTTTGTGTGAAGTGTGTCGGTAAATGCTCCTGTTTTATTTCATTCCCATTTACCATATTCATAGCTGCTTCAATCACGTGTTTTAATTCCCTGATATTTCCCGGCCATGCATAGTTTTGGAACATCATGGCTGTTCCCTTATCGACACAGGAGATTAGCTTGTTAAACCGGTAGTTATACGTCGATACAAAATGTTCCGTAAGAAGAGAAATATCCTCTTTTCTTTCTCTTAATGGAGGAAGGTGAAATGAGACAACGTTTAATCGGTAATAGAGGTCGGCACGGATTTTCTGATCAGCTAATAATTGAGTCGGATCTTCATTGGTAGCAGCAATGATTCGGACATCCGTTAAAAAACTTTTGTTTGAACCGACTCTTCTCACAATCCCATCTTCAAGAACGCGTAAAAGCTTTGCCTGTAAATCAAACGGGAGGGTGTGGATTTCATCTAAGAACAGCGTTCCACCGTGAGAAAGCTCGAATAACCCTTCTCGATCAACAGCACCAGTAAAGCTACCTCTTGTCGTTCCGAACAAAATACTTTCCAAAAGGGAAGAGGGAATCGCTGCACAGTTTTGCGTAATAAAAGGTTTTTCTCGTCGTGGTGAGGCATGGTGAATAGCTTGCACGAGAAGTTCTTTACCTGTTCCTGTTTCACCCCAGACGAAAATCGGAGAGTTAGTGGCTGCCGCCTGTTCAGCTTGTTTTTTTATTTTATTCATTTTAGGTGATGCAGACTGAATATGACTAAAATGGAACTTTACCTCGTTTAGATTTATTTCTTTCGCTTTGATTGAGCGATTATTCACTTTTGCTTGCAAGTCTAATAATTTTTGAGAAAGGTCTTTTACACGGCTGAGATCCTTCGCAATTTCAACAGCCCCAATTACATGATTCTCTACAATGATGGGAATTGTTGTATTTACTGTATCGATGAGCTTTCCTTTCAAGTTTCGATATGTTTGATGTTGGTTATAGATGGGCTGGGCTTTTTTTAAAACGGTGAACATTGTACTTGTTTCTGATGATAAGGAGGGAAAAACGTCTAAGAGCGGTTTACCAATAACATCATCCATACTTAAACCATCATGATCAGCAGCAATTTCATTATAATAGATCGTTTTTCCTTCTTTATTAATTACGTGAATTCCTTCGTCTATACTGTTTAATATTGCTTTAAGCATTTCAGTAGTATCTGCGTCTGTCACAAACATCTAAAAAAACCTCCAGCGCAAAATAGAGTGGTGTGCCGAAAATTATGTAATGTGCTGAAAATTCGGCATATTTATATCTTACTTATTATTTGACTACTTTTCAACAGGAGATTCCATTAATTTCATTCATTTCTAATGTTCTACTAGTGAAAGGGTGGTTAATCTCACGTAATATGATTATCGCTGAATGATTTAAACTATTTTCAGTGCTAAGGAGGATCATTTATGAAGAAATGGATCGCAACTGGTGCTGTAGCACTCGCAATCGTTTTACCAACGACGGATGCAAATGCTTCTACACACCATACAGTGCAAGATGGAGAAAGTTTATGGAAGATTAGTCAACAATACGGGACAACCGTTAATCAATTAATAGATGCGAATGGATTAAGCCATTCGACAATATATCCAGGACAAACGATTGTTATTCCTGGAAATCAGCACTATACTGTCCAAGATGGTGACAGCTTATGGACGATTAGCCAAGCTCATGGCATGACTGTTAATCAACTAAAAGAGCTGAACGGTATTTGGACAAATGAGATTTACCCTGGGCAAACAATTACCGTCTATGCTCAAGGAAACAGTGCACCAGCTACTACTGCTTCTCAAAACGAAGAGGAGCTTGAACTATTGTCACGCCTTGTACACTCCGAAGCAAGAGGCGAGCCGTACAAAGGAAAAGTGGCGGTAGCTGCGGTTGTGTTGAATCGAATAGAGAGTGGGGAATTCCCTAATAGTGTAGAAGGCGTTATTTATGAAACTCACGGAAACGGCAACATTTACGCTTTTGAACCCGTGCAAAATGGAGAGATCAATCGTCATGCAGATGAGGAATCAATCCGTGCTGCCCAAGAAGCGTTAAATGGGTACGACCCTTCAAATGGAGCTCTTTATTTCTTTAATCCGGAGACATCAACGTCTGATTGGATTAACCGTTTAACTGTTGACAGCCAAATTGGTAAACATGTGTTTGCCTCAAACTAATAATAAAAGCCTAGCTGGGAGATTATCCCAAGCTAGGCTTTTATTATTAGTTAAGAAAGTATAGAGCTGACAGCTACCTTCACGCCGCGTCTCAAGGGAAAAGCATCCTTGAGACTTTAAAAAATGCGGCGGAAGCTGACGCTGTTTTTTTATATTAGTCTTCCATTGTTGATAAATCACCTACAGGCTCGTTTAGCTCCCAAGCTTTTAATACACGGCGCATAATTTTACCACTGCGCGTTTTTGGAAGCTTATCTTTAAACTCAATCTCACGAGGCATGGCGTGTGCAGAGAGTTCTTTTTTGATGAACTGTTTAATTTCTTCTTCTAATACATCGTCTTGTGTAATTCCTTCTTTAAGTGAGATGAACGCCTTGATAATATGACCACGTACAGGATCAGGTTTCCCAATGACGCCTGCTTCAGCTACAGCATGGTGTTCGACAAGTTTACTTTCGATCTCAAACGGGCCTACTCGCTCACCAGCCGTGTTAATCACATCGTCGTTTCTCCCTTGGAACCAAAAGTATCCTTCTTCATCACGGTAAGCTGTATCACCAGATACGTACCATCCTTCAATTGAAAAGTACTCATTAAACTTTTCTTCATTATTCCAAACCTTTTTCATCATGGAAGGCCATCCTTTTTTAATGGCCAAATTCCCCATTTCATTTGGAGGGAGCTCCTCGCCATGGTCATTTAAAATAGCAGCTTCAACTCCAGGAATTGGTTTTCCCATTGAACCTGGTTTAATCGGTTCTGTCGGATAGTTACAAATTAACATGGCACCGGTTTCGGTCATCCACCATGTATCGTGTATACGGTGATCAAAAGCTTCAACACCCCAGCGTACAACTTCAGGGTTGAGTGGTTCACCGACACTTAAAATATGACGTAGAGAAGTGAGGTCATACATCTCCTTAATGTTTGGATCAGCAGCCATTAACATCCTAAAGGCAGTTGGAGCACTGTACCATACACTGACTTGGTATTTTTGAATGGTTTCATACCAATCTGCAGGTGAGAATCGTCCACCGCGAACCACATTTGTTGTCCCATTAAGCCATGGTCCAAAAATACCGTATGAGGTTCCGGTAACCCAACCAGGATCTGCCGTACACCAATATACGTCGTCGGCTTTTAAATCTAATACCCATTTTGCTGTCTGGTAATGTTGTAGCATTGCGTTGTGAACATGGTACACACCTTTCGGTTTACCTGTAGATCCTGACGTGTAGTGAAGGATTAAACCGTCATCCAGGTCAACCCACTGCACGACGTCCTCTTTTGAAGCTGTTTTCATTTTTTCATAATAAGATACAAAACGTTCACCGTCTGGTAGTTCGTTACCTACGATAACTACTTTTTCTAAGTGAGGTAATTCGTCCAATGGAACACGTGGGAGAAGGGCAGGCGTTGTCACTAGCACCTTCGCTTCACTGTCTTCTAATCTTGCTTTTACTGCATCTTTCATAAATGCTTCAAATAGCGGGCCGACTACAGCCCCAATTTTTATTGCCCCTAATAAAGAGACATATAATTCAGGTGAACGAGGCATGAAAATAAAGATACGATCACCCTTTTCAACACCTAAGTCCTGAAATACGTGACCCGCTTGATTTGACAAGTCTTTAAGTTGTCGGAAAGTATACGTCTCGTCTCGGTCTGCATCTGAATATAAAAGGGCAGGCTTGTTGGCTAGACCGTTATCTACGTGGCGGTCAATCGCTTCGTGAACGAGGTTGACTTTTCCTGTTTCATGCCAGGAAAATGCTTCTTTTACTTGATTCCAATCGAAATTCTTTTTTGTTGTTTCGTAATTCTCAAGTTGGTGTGATGTAGAATGTGGTTGTAATACTTTCAAATCAAGCACCTCCGTAAAGTGTTATATGTATACTCTAAAGTTTCTGAATTTTGAGTATATGTTAACGTTACAAAAAATCTCCATTGATTGTCAATAGTTTGTACATACCTGAACCGCAAACTAGTTTTTCTGAAGAAATTTTTATCGTTTTCAGACAGAAGACCCTCTTCAATCGTGTGAAGGATGAAACCCAACGAAAAGTGGGAGATGAATGTCGATAAGTGGTGTGGAGTTCAAAGGATTCATGATAAAATATTCTTTACAGTGTGAGTGTTTAAAAAGGAGCCGAGTAGCTCGACGCGGAACTTAGCAGAGGCTCCTTTAGCACGACAGCACCTTTAGTCAACTTTTTGAATAACCTCTAACGATGAAGGAGCGTATTACTATGGATTGGTTAGCCATACTCATTCTTATTGTAGCAGGAATTCTCGTGTTAAAAGTCGTAGGTAGAATTCTTAAATTTGTGATTGGAATCGGCCTATTTCTTCTCTTTTTATATATTGTCACACAATTAATAGAAGCTGCTTTTGCTTGGAATGTCCCCCTGTTTTAACCTTTGCCTGTTCAGGGTAGATTAATGGAAGCAAAACCTAACAAGGAGGCCATTTGAATATGGATTACCGTTTAGAACGTGATACATTAGGTGAAATAAAAGTCCCTTCCGATAAATGGTGGGGTGCTCAAACACAACGTAGTCTTGAAAATTTTAAAATTGGAACAGAAAAAATGCCGGTTGAGCTGGTTTTTGCATTTGCCATTTTAAAAGAAGCGTGTGCAAAAGCAAATTTAAGATTAGACAACTTGTCTCAAGAAAAAGCAGAATCGATTACTAAAATGTGTGAACAAATTCGTAAGGATAATAATGTAGAGCATTTTCCTCTTGTTGTCTGGCAAACGGGAAGTGGGACCCAGTCGAATATGAATATGAATGAAGTGGTTGCTTTCAAAGCAAATGAACAGTTGGAAGCTAATGGGGGAAAGGAACGCATCCACCCAAATGACGATGTAAACCGTTCACAAAGTTCAAATGATACCTTTCCTACCGCGATGCACATTGCAGCAGTTGTGGATGTATATGAACGTTTACTCCCAGCATTACGACATTTAAAGGATGCAATTGAAGAGAAAGTGATTGCTTTTCAAGATGTGATAAAAATTGGCAGGACGCACTTACAAGATGCAACACCACTCACATTAGGACAAGAAATGAGTGGTTGGCTCCACATGCTAAGAAAAAATGAAGAAATGATCAAAGAAAGTGCCGATCATTTAAGGGCTTTGGCTATTGGTGGAACAGCTGTAGGTACAGGGATAAATGCACATGTGAAATTTGGAGATTATGTAGCTGAGGAAATCAGCGCTATTACCGGGCACGACTTTCACTCATCTGAAAATAAATTCCATGCTTTAACGAGTCATGATGAGCTTACTTATGTTCACGGAGCGTTAAAAGCGTTGGCTGCTGATTTAATGAAAATAGCAAACGATGTACGCTGGCTAGCAAGTGGGCCGCGCTCAGGGATTGGGGAAATAACAATTCCTGCCAATGAACCGGGGAGTTCAATTATGCCCGGAAAAGTGAATCCTACACAAAGTGAAGCACTAACTATGGTTGCGTCCCAAGTTTTTGGAAATGATGCAACAATAGGATTTGCAGCGAGTCAAGGAAATTTTGAATTAAATGTTTTTAAGCCGGTCATCATCTACAACTTTCTTCAATCTGTCAGGTTATTAAGTGACTCGATGCTCACCTTTACCGATAAATGTATCGTTGGTATTGAAGCCAATGAAGAAGAGATCCAGAACCATCTTAATAACTCTCTGATGCTCGTCACAGCGTTAAACCCTCATATCGGATATGAGAAGGCTGCAAAAATCGCTAAAAAAGCATTTCAAGAAGGCTCTACGTTAAAAGAAGCGGCAGTAGCTTCAGGTTACTTAACAGAAGAGGAGTTTGAACAAGCAATAAACCCAGAAAAAATGATTGGACCGAGTGAATAGAGATGGTGTATTAAATGGGTGGATTTTACCCTTTAATACACCACCCTGTTATAATAATAAGAAAACTAATATTCATATAAAACTGGAGGGAATTCTATGACCATTTACGATTTGCATTGTGATGCTCTCCTTAAATTATGGGAAGATCGCACGCGCGGGTTTCTCGACCATCCGTCAGTTGAAGCAAACTTTCAACGCTTGCAAAAAGGGAAAGTAAAACTACAGCTTTTTGCGATTTTCGTAGAACCGGAAGTTCCAAGTGATCAGAAATTTCAAGTGGCGCTTGAACAAATTGATTTGTTTCATGAAGTTGTTCTCTCTCATCCAAAAATGAAAAAGATCACCGAGTGGAGTGATATAGAACGATTAAAATACGATGAAATAGGGGCTATGCTAACATTAGAGGGGGCAGATGCCTTTGGGAATGATTTGACTAAACTGCGGACGTTTTATCAATTAGGAGTCAAATCGATTGGCCTTACGTGGAACAATGCTAACTTATGTGCTGACGGAGTGGGTGAAAGTCGAAATGGCGGATTAACAGAGCTTGGAATTGAAGTGGTGAGACACAACAACGAGCATTTCGTTTGGACAGACGTTTCCCATTTAACCGAACCAGGATTTTGGGATGTAATGAAGCATGCTAAATATCCAATAGCTACACACTCTAATTCAAAAACGGTCTGCAATCATCGACGTAACCTTACTGATGAACAGGCACAGGCTTTATTTAGAAAGAGTGGTTTTATTGGTATGGTCTTTAACCCACCATTTTTAACTGGAGAAGAACAAGCGAAAGTCTCTGATATCATTAAGCATATTGATCATTTCTGCGCATTAGGCGGAAAAAATCATATCGGTTTTGGATCGGACTTTGATGGAATTGGTTGTTATGTTGATGATTTGGAGCATGCCGGAAAATATGATCATCTTATCAATGCATTGCTGCAACATTACAGCGAAAATGAAGTGAAGGGGTTTGCTTATCAAAATGTGTTAAAACACCTACCAAATCAGCAATGAGGTAACGAAAATACATAATGAATCGCCGCGCTTCTAGTCTTTTGAGTGGAATTTAAGCATTAGCTTGGACGGAAAGATTGAACATTGATATAATGCTAAAAAGTAAAAGAGAGGAAGAGGAATTTGCCAACAAAACAAGCAACGTTTGCAGGTGGGTGTTTTTGGTGTATGGTCTCTCCTTTTGATGAACAACCGGGAATAGATCGTGTTGTTTCCGGCTACACCGGGGGGCATAAAGTCAATCCTACTTATGAAGAAGTATGCACGAATACGACAGGACATTTAGAGGCAGTACAAATTACGTATGATCCGAATGTGTTTCCGTATGAAAAGCTCCTGAGTCTGTTTTGGTCACAAATTGATCCTACGGATCCTAGTGGACAATTTCATGATCGTGGTGAATCCTATCAGACGGCAATTTTTTATCATGATGAGGAGCAAAAACAACTGGCCGAAAAATCGAAGGAATCTTTGGAGAAGAGCGGAAAGTTTCACAATCCGATCGTCACAGAAATCCGACCGGCAGCTGAGTTTTTTGAGGCAGAAGCTTATCATCAAGACTATCACCGAAAAAACCCGCTTCATTATAAGCTTTATCATAAAGGAAGTGGGAGAGCCGACTTTATAAATAGACACTGGAGGAATGAATTTTCATGACCAAAAAGAAACAAGCGTACGACAAGTCAGAATTAAACGACATGCAATATAAAGTAACACAGGAAAATGGAACAGAACCCCCTTTTAAAAATGAATATTGGGATCACTTTGACGATGGGATTTATGTTGATATCGTTTCTGGTAAGCCGCTTTTTAACTCGAGAGACAAATATGATGCAGGATGTGGTTGGCCTAGTTTTACGAAACCAATTGATAAAACCGAAGTGAAAGAACATGCTGATTTTTCTCATGGGATGCGCAGAACAGAAGTGAGAAGTGATAAAGGAGACTCTCACCTCGGCCATGTATTTACAGATGGGCCGAAACCAGCGGGCCTTCGATATTGCATAAATTCTGCTGCCCTTAAGTTTGTTCCATATTATAAGCTTGAAAAAGAAGGTTACGGAGAATATAAAAAATTATTCGAGATTAAGTAAGAGGTAATGGCCCGGGCAATTGCCCGGATCATTTATCTTTTTCCTTTAAGAGGATGCTCAAAAAGTCCGCTAAAAATAGCTGTCGTTTAATATGACCTCCTGGGGAAGAAGCACGTTGGCGCACTTCTCTGCTCCTCACGTATTAACATCAGATGTCTCTTTCTCTTCGAAGACTTCGCCGTCTCGACCTACTCGTCTCTTTTTATGCTCCTTTTGAACACGCACTTTAATAAAGTTTTATATCACTAAAAGAAAAATGTACAAATGGAACTAAGGGTTGGCGGAAAGCTCTGTTTCAAGAAAATTTACTATCGCCGAAAGCGGTTAAAAGCTGCGGCAATTTCGTGTTTTCGAGGAAGTGCTAAATCTCCTGGATGCTGATCCTTAAACGGTGCAAGGACTTCTAACCCCTCGTTTTCCATTTTTGTTATCATCTGTTCAACGGCGTCTTTCATTGTGGCAGGGCCTTTACTATCTTTTATGATTTGTTTAATTACCAAAGCTATTGCACGCGTTTGACTTGGATCGACGAGTTGTTCGGCTTGACTTAAATCTATGCTTTGGCGATTTATTAAAATCGTATTTTTCCCTTTAACATCAAGCTTTTCTTTTCGGTCTAAAGCTTTTAAGAAAGATTTCCGGTCAATCAGACGAAGGGGAGGATCTATGAAATTTTTAAGTTCCTCGGACTCACGATGGTTTTTGTACTCTTTAGAAATTTGTTTTGCTTCTTTTGTTTTATCATAAGGCTTGTATTCATCCATCATGATCACATTGTCTGCAACATCAAAGTAATCCCCAGAACCACCAATTACCATAATCGTCGAAATTTGTTTTGAGTCAAATAATGGCCGGACTTGATCTAAAAAGGGCGTGATCGGCTCTTTAGTCTGATGGACTAGTTTTTGCATACGAGCATCACGGATCATAAAATTTGTCGCGCTAGTATCTTCATCAATTAGTAAAGCTTTTGCATCCATTTCTAGTGCTTCCATAATGTTTGTTGCTTGAGATGTACTGCCACTTGCGTCCTGTGACGAAAAAGCGTGGGTAGCTTTTTTAAATGGAAGGTTGGAAATGAAAGGTGTAATGTTCACTTTATGTACCGATCGTCCATCTTCCGAACGAATTTTCATAGCGGATTCATCCGTGATTACGAATTCTCTGCCGTCACCTTTTACATGATTGTATATGCCTCGCTCAATTGCTTGTAATAGGGTGCTTTTTCCATGATAACCACCCCCGACAATAAGGGTTACTCCTTTAGGAATCGCCATTCCCGTCACAGTTTTACCGTTTGTTAATTGAATTGTTCGTTCATAAGCTTTTGGTGAAGAAAATGGCACTACCTTGTCTTTTAGCAGTGGTTTATTACTGATCCCGCTAATTCTCGGTAAAACCGAATCATTTGCAATAAAACTGACGAGATCATTTTCTTTCAAGAAAGCCCTCATCATTTCTTGATCATCTGCTAATTCCAAATGTTTGAGTAAGTCATTCTTTGAGTATTGTTGCAAAGCATCGGTTGTAATTGAAGGAATGATTTCACCCATTAATTTGGCAGCTTCTCTTCCGGAAATCCTTCTTCCTGTTGCAGGGAGGCCGATCGAAAGACGAATATCGATTTCATTTTCACTAACGAGAACGGTCGTTCGGTCAATCACTTCCTGACCTGGCGCGTCCACAGCAATTAAACCACTTTTACCAGTACCTCCAATTCGATGCTTCTTTTTCATAATCATTCTTTGTACTTGTCTTGCAATAAAATCCTCTAATGCCACCTTTCGAACACGTGTATGAAAGTAAGAGTTCTGAAGGTGCGATTGTGATAACGGATAGACCATTCGAATTTTTGAAGGATTGGCAAAAGGGTCCCCTTGTACATAATCTATGAATAATGTGTAGCTATCACCTTTATATCGACCTTGAATCGATTTTAACGCCTTGTAGCCTTTACCATCGAGTTCTCTTAGTTTTTTTGTTAGCTGTTTCAAATTGTTCACCTCAATTACTTTAATTAAATTCTACTCGTTTGTTCTCATGGAATAATGTTATTGCAAGGGGGAGACATTAAATTTGTAAAAATATAAATAAAGGAGTAGAGAAAATGAAAAAATGGTTCCTTTTATGCTTAACATTTCTTATTAGTTTACTGGGTGTAGCAAATACTTCCACGTATGCAGAAACAGAGGGGAACGAAGCTTTCATTCGGGCCATTCATGCTTCACCTGATGCTCCCGCTGTTGACATATACATTACTAAAGACAAAGTGTTAGAGAACGTTTCTTTTAAAGATGTTAGCAATTACTTACCATTAAAAGCTGGTTCGTATAACATTCAAATTTTTCAGGAAGGTGCAAATGCGAATAACGAAAAACCAGTAATTGAAAAAAGTATAGATGTACAAGCAGGTCAAAGTTATACTCTAGCAGGCATCGGTACATTGAATCAACTTGATTTGGTTGTGACAGGGGATCAACTGCAACCTGTAGAAGAGAAAGCGAAAGTAAGAGTCGCCAATCTTTCACCCGATGCTCCAAGTGTAGATATTGTAGCCGTACCTAATACTATTTTATTCGAAAATGTTAGTTTTCCTCAAGTAAGTGACTATTTAGAAGTAGATCCAGGAGAAGCGAGTATAGAAGTGCGCCCTACAGGCCGGACAGGCTCAGTTTACAAAATACCTAACCTTGAATTGGAAGAGGGAGGGGTCTATACTGCTATTGCTGTGGGGTTAGTTGAAGGTGAATCTGCTTTGGATTTTATACTTGTGAAAGATCAGGTTCGATAAATTTCAAAGGTACTTTTTGACTTTCGATGTTTTGACTTGCAAAAGGAACTTGGATGTGAAAAAATACAGGGCGGAGCGAAATTTGTCGAATTATCGGATGGACGATGAGTATTATTTGTTCATTGGAATTTGTACAAAAACCGTTAAAAATTAAGATATTAATTTAATTTGATAAAGGTGATTGCATGAAAAATCCACTATTAACTGTTGTAGTCGTCTCTTTTGTTCTACTTTTATTCCCAGCCACTTTTCAACCTGTTCATGCAGACAAACCACCAGGTGTTCATAGTGAAGCTGTCATTGTAATGGATGCTGCTACTCATGAAGTGCTATATGAGAAAAACGCTCATCGTACAATGTATCCAGCAAGTATCACGAAAATTATCACAACGATTCTTGCACTTGAAAATGCAGATCTTGCTGAAGAGGTCGAAGTCAGCTTTGATGCTGTGAATGTAACGGGCTCTAGAGTATATTTGTTGGAAGATGAGGTTCTCCCACTTGAACAACTGCTCTTAGGAGTAATGGTAAGTTCCGGAAATGATGCCTCCATTGCTGTCGCTGAACATCTGAGTGGGTCTGTAACAGAGTTTGCTGATCAGATGAATCAGTTTGTGCGTGAAAAAGTTGGCGTTGAGAACTCTCATTTTAAGAATCCTCATGGTCTCTTTGAAGCAGGACATGTGACAACAGCGTTTGATATGGCAAAAATAAGTGCTTATGCTATGAAAAATGAACAATTTCGTGAAATTGTAGGTACACAGATGGTAGAATGGGAAGCTGAGGGATGGGAGACGACTCTTTATAATCATCATGAATTAATGAGACAAAATGAAGAGATTACGGGTGTGAAAAATGGATATGTAAGGAAATCGGGATATACACTCGTTACATCTGCTGAACAGGATGACACAGAAGTGATCGTTGTTACGCTAAATTCCAATTCCAGAAATCAAGCATTTGAGGATACATCAGAACTGTTAGACTACGGACTCGAGAACTACGAAACGCAGTGGTTAACATTTGATGATGAAGAATTATTGCTCGAGCACATCTATCCAGAAAAAATGCCTGTTACAACAAAAAAAGGTGAAGAAATCGATTATCATGTGTCAGAATATGGTGATGTAACCATTACAGGGGAAAACCAGAGGCTAGTTAAGGAAGAGACTCTTGAAGAGCGGTTCTTAACGAATCTACCTTCCTATATTATTCCCGATAATCAGGATGAAAAATTAACTAAAAGATCACATCAAACAGGGCTTTGGCGATGGTTTATTGTAAGCGGATTTAATCACTTAACCGCTACAAAACAGTAGAGTGTATTTATTATAATAATACGGGCATTGTGTAAGGCTGTTTTCGTAAAGCTTGTTGTTTATAGAAGGATAACAATCTACATTTAGGTGTATAGCTCCAGGCGCCATCGTCTTGTGTCAAATTTGCTTGCCTAACGCTCAAAATAATAGCTACAATCTTTTATAAAAGAGCTTTATGTAAAAACAAATAAAAAAAGAGGGATTTCAACAGGTCAAAAAGCTGGCCTTTTGAGATCCCTTTTTTGTGCTACAAAAAGTTTAACGGATTAAAGCATGAGGCAAAACTAAGGCTTCCACCATCGAAGTTTGTGGCAAGCAAGTCTACTTTACCTTTCGAATGGCAGCGAATCCATCAATAGCTGGAATTGTTGAGGATCTTCAAACATTGACGCATCCCAGTTTTTTGCAATCCACTGAGTGAGCTCGGACTCTGAATTAAATACCTCACCAGAAGTATCTGATTTTCTTATCGTGTAACGTCCGTTGTCAGGGTCAATGGTTACTTCACAAGGAATTGCGCCATCGTTTGCTTTAATTTGATAATCCATTTAGAGCGGGCTCCTTTTAAATTTTGGTTTAGAGGATCAACATTTCTTATTTTATCTTTTCCTTAAATTCCCGAAATACACATTCAACACGTGTGAATTTCCTGGTTTTCGGGAAATGTTATAAAAGTGGAAAGTTTTTCGTTTATTGTAAAACATAAGTAGTATTATACCTTCGTTTTAATGTCTAGAGCAGTTAACCCTTGAGGTCGTTAATTGTTCCTTTGGGTCTACAGACATTCTAAAAAAGCGTGAACGAAGCGAGAGGAGATTATTATACTGGTAGTAAGAAGACCCACATCCGACTTTGAGAGGAGGGCTGTTATAAAATGCGGTGGGCCAAGCGTATTTTTCAAAACTTAGTGCTTCTCGGCTCAGTAACCTTTGCTATAGTGTTAATTTCGATAGCAGTGGCTGTTTATTTATGGCAGTCTACAGATGCAGGACGACTTCCAGCTAAAACAGCTGTAGTATTACATGCGATCAATAATAATCTTGTATCACTGGATATTGATGTTTCTCCACCTCGAATAGTGAGTGGTGGAGGAGCAGAAAACCCTTTATTAAGAGAAGATATTTATGTACCTGTTCAAGGTGAAGTGCAAATACCAGTCCGTATGTATCGTCCACAAGGGGATGGTCCGTACCCGATCATTATGTATTATCATGGAGGTGCTTTTCTCGAAGGGTATGGAAGTATTGAGACTCACGATAATATCGTTCGCGCTATAGCAGCTCGTACACAAAGCATTGTTTTATCTGTTGGCTATCGCGTCGCGCCAGAACATATATTTCCTGCTGCTGTAGAAGATAGTTACGCCGCTTTGCAGTGGGCCGAAAGAAACGCAACAACATTTAATGGAAATCCAGAGACGATTAGTGTTGCAGGAGACAGCGCAGGAGGAAATGTTGCTACTGTAATGACGCTTATGTCACGGGATAGAGGGGGACCTGAAATAACTTCACAAGTTCTATTTTATCCATTGACAACTTTTCAAGATGTAGAAATGGCATCAAGGGACCTTTATGACAGTGGATATTATTTACTTTCAAGACAAGTCATGTACAGAGCAAGGGATCTATACGCTCCTGAAGAAATGATGTGGTCTAATCCTTATACATCTCCATTGCATGCTGAAGATTTATCTGAGTTACCACCTACCTTAATCATTACCGCTGAATTCGATCCACTTAGAGACGAAGGAGAAGCTTATGCAGAGCGTCTTGCAGAATTTGATGTACATGTCAGAGCAACCCGCTATCGAGGTGTCATGCATGGATTTGTCTCATTTTACGAAGTAATGCAAAGTGGCAGGTATGGACTCCAGGAAGCTTCAAGCTATCTAAGGCAGGCTCATCGAGGAGCCCTTCAGGAAAGTCCTTATCAACTACAGGTTCGCCAAGCACCGCAAGGTATGGACCGCGTGAGAGAGCAAGCAGAAGCTTTTGCAATCGCAGCTTATTTACTTGGGAGAGCAGGTGCTAACTTACTCGATTAGTTATTCCAATATGACCCTGCTTACCCTACCAGATAAGATAGATGGGAGAGATATTCATGAAGTCACCTCTAATTATCAAAGTGATTGCTATTCTACAAGCTGTATTTGTAGTTTGTTATTTTAGCTATATGCTCTATATTGCTGTGGCATGGGGATTTAACCCTCGTATTGTTCAATTATTAGTCACAGACAGCATTTACGTATTTTTATTAGTGAGTTCAGTCGGAATTTGGTTCTATAAGCCTTGGGGGTGGTGGGTCACCATTATTTTGTACGGAAAGCTTTTGTTAAGCAAGGTCATTGGGTCCGGTTCTGAATGGTTTCTCATTTTTACCGGTACTATTGCTGAACCATGGAGATGGGAGATGTTTGCAGCTGACTTTTTTATTGTAATCCTTTTTCTATTGCTTTTAGGCTATTTTTTTAGACGGACTGTAAGAAGCGAATTTTGTATTAAAGAGACAACTAGGAGGGTTGTTGTTATAGCATCGATGGGAGTTATACTCCTTTATGCCTTATATTTCGTTATCGCATTATGGCTGATTATTCAAATGGGATAACAGGTTATACAAGAGTCCTTTACTTAGTAAGGGCCTCTTGTTTTGTTTTGAAAGGCAATTTAAAAGTGGACGAGCTTTTATTCACCTCGCATGTTTTTATTTTAAAATTTAGGTTTGCTATAATGACCATACATCTTGTGCCGTAGCGATGAAGCTGATAGACTTTTTGAACAAAGAAAAAAAACTACACGCACACGGCATTTTTACATAATAGGTTAGAAAGGAACATATCATGGAAAATAGATTAAACTCTCGAGTAAAAGCTATCGAAATTTCGGGTATTCGTCAGTTTTTTAATCGCGTAGGTCAGTATCCGGACGCCGTTCAATTAACAATTGGACAGCCTGACTTCGCCACACCTGATCATATTAAAGAGGCTGGAAAAAGAGCAATCGAAGAAGGGTTTACAACGTATACAAAAAACCCCGGCGATGATGCTTTAGTTGAAGCCGCTGCGACTTTCATGGAAAAAAAATATGGATTGTCCTATGATCCTTTTACAGAAGTAATTACAACAGTTGGAGCCTCACAGGCCATCGACATCACGATGCGTAGTATTTTAGAAGAAGGTGATGAAGTTCTGTTGCCAGCTCCCGTTTATCCGGCCTATGAGCCAATCATTCGTCTTTGCGGTGCTATTCCTGTTTTTATAGATACACGTGAGACCGGATTTAAATTAACTGCTGAGCAAATAGAAGAAGCTATAACTCATAAAACGAAAGCAGTTATGCTTCCTTATCCGTCAAATCCGACGGGAGTCGTACTCACTTTGGAAGACATTCAACAAATTGCAGAGACATTACGAGACCGTGAGATCTTTGTTGTATCGGATGAAATCTATTCAGAGCTTCAATTTGGTCAGGAACACGTATCAATTGCTAGTATGGAAGGAATGAAAGAAAAAACGGTTGTCATAAATGGTGTTTCAAAATCTCACTCGATGACAGGGTGGAGAATTGGATTTGTTTTTGCTTCTGAAGCCATTTTGAAGCACATCCTTAAAGTTCATCAATATAATGTCAGCTGTGCGACATCTATTTCACAAAAGGCTGCCATTGAAGCTTTAACAAATGGAATCGATGATGCTGATCCGATGAAAATTGAATACGAAAAACGCCGTGACTATATGTATAACCGGCTTATAAATATGGGGATGCAAGTGGAACAGCCACAAGGAGCCTTTTACATGTTTCCATCAATAAAGGAATCGGGGTTAGCATCCTTTGATTTTGCGCTTCAATTACTTGAAGAAGCAAAACTCGCTGTCGTTCCCGGTAACGCATTTTCAGTATATGGTGAAGGATATATTAGGCTTTCCTACGCTTATAATATGGAAAACCTTCAAGTAGCACTTGATCGTCTAGAAACGTTTTGGAAAAAGTTATCTAGTACTAGCTAAACATTTTCGAATAGGGGTGGGAGGATGCCAATAAATCTATTGTTCGTATACGGTTCTCTTCGCAAAGGTGGAGAAAATGAATCATTTTTATCAAATGGCATATTGTTTAAGGAACAAGCGTGGACCGAGGGTACTCTCTACGACACCGGATGCGGATATCCTGCCCTGCACGACAATGGAGTTAACTGGGTATATGGAGAGCTTTATCAGGTAGCCCCTGGTGAGTGGGACCAACTTCACCACCTTGAAAGGTATGATGGAACAGATAATGACTTGTTTGTTCCCAAAAGGAAAAAAGTGTACACAGACAACGGAGAAACAGAAGCTATGGTTTATGTTGCAGGTTCACAGGCGTTGTTAAAAACAGAAATTATTGAAAAAGACTGGATGAGGTACTTATTTGAGAGAACGCTAGGAGACTCGTTTTACTATTTTGCTTTTGGGTCGTGCATGGATAAAGAACGGATGGCAAAAGCCAACGTTGATCATTTGTTCGAGGAAGTTGCAGGGTGTACTTTACCGGGGTATGATATCGGTTTTACAATCGCCTCTACTATAGACGGTAAAGGACGAGCAGATATGGTAGAAAGTGGCGGTGTTTGTGAAGGGTTATTGTATCGGGTGGATCGGCAAGGGCTTAATTACTTATACAAACGAGAAGGAGTTCATGTAGGCAATTATAGACCAGCTATCATCCAAGTCAAGGCACAAAATGGCGTTTTATTTACTAGCGTTTTGACCTTTTTGGTTATAAACAAACAAGCAGAAATCGCCCCTCCAGAGCATTATGCATTAGAGATTATCCGTGGTGGGACAGGGTGGCTGTCTGAAGAGTATTTAACAAGCCTCAAAAAGAAAATTAGCGAGTTACAATCAACAGAAATACAATCAACTCATATTGATAACGACGAGGTGTAGCTAATGTGCGGAAGGTATACGCTTTATGCAGATCCAGACTTCTTAGAACGTGAGTTTGAAATCGAAAATGCAACGGATGTATTTCCGATTGAACACAGATATAATATAGCCCCGAGTCAGGATGTCTTGTCGATTGTAGCAGGAAAGCATGCAAATCGCGCCGGTTTTATGAGGTGGGGGCTAATTCCCACTTGGGCAAAAGACTCTTCTATTGGTTATAAGATGATCAATGCCCGGTCGGAAACCGCTCATGAAAAGCCAAGCTTTAGGTCGTTAATTCAAAAACGACGATGTTTGATTATCGCGAGCGGGTTTTATGAATGGAGAAAAGAAGGGATAAAAAAACAGCCCTACTATATCCAACTTTCATCCAAGGAACCGTTCGTATTTGCAGGACTTTGGGACAGGTGGAAACACGACGGTGATACGATTGTTTCTTGCACGATTTTAACAACAAAAGCGAACGAAAAAATGGCAACCTTACATGACAGAATGCCAGTTATCCTTGACCGCGAAGAAAGGCAGGACTGGTTAAATGGAAATATTACCGACCCTCATTTGCTGGAGCCTTTGTATACACCATATTCTTCAGAAAAAATGTCGTATTATCCGGTAACCTCTTTTGTTAGCTCTCCAAAGAATGAAGGCCCTGCTTGTATAGAAGAGATGACATCAGTTTGATTTGTCCAGTTCCTTTAAAAGTACTGTTAAGTAATGCTGATTGTTAACTCGATCTTCTTGTTTTGTTGTTGCTATGCCATTCTTTGTTCTATCTAGAACCGATTGTATTGTAAAATGACTGGGCTTTAAAGAAGAGTTCATCTCGTTCCATTCAAGCAAAGTCGAAATAGAAGCTTGAGGAAGGGCACGTAAGGAGTACGGAGCGATGATTGTTTTTCCTTTACCGTGCTGCAAATAATCAATGTAAAGCCGGCTGCCACGCTTAGATTTTAATCTTTCCGTCGTTCGTTCGTCAGGGTTTTTCTTGATAAGCACCTCTGCCAAAAAGGATAAAAAAATCCGGCACTGTTTATAAGTGAAAGCACCTGCTGGAATTGGGAGGTAAACTTGGAGTCCTTTTCTGCCAGAAGTCTTAACTAAGCAAGTCAGTCCCCAATCATCACACAGTTCCTTTACATCAATGGCCGCTCTAACAGCCATGGGGAAGTCGTTATTCGTCGGAGGATCAAGATCCATGTACAGTTCCTGGATTTTACCGTCTACCGTCTCAGATGGGATATGAAATTCAATGGCCGCTTGGTTGCCTAACCAAAGCAACGTTTCCATTTTATTCACCACGATTGATTGATGACCCTCCCAATATTTTGTTTCTACAAAAGAAGGTGCAAAATCCGGAACGTTTTTTTGATAAAACGAAGGTTTATGAATCCCGTCAGGGTAACGTATGACCGTAATGGGTCTTTGTTTAAGCCAAGGAAGTAATAAGGGACCGATCAATTGCAAGTAGTGTAAGTAGGCCCGCTTATCAATAGAGGCTTCTGGAAAAAGGATTTTGTCTACGTTTGTTACCCCAACTCGATCAGGAATCGGATGAAGGTCGTGCGTCATCTGTTCTTTAGTATAAGTATTAGCGTCGTCATTCAGCTCAAATGAATGAAAGCGAGGTTCGCGCAGCTCTTTTCCGACCATTCCGGTACAGTTTAGAGTTATACATAAAGGATTTTCTAATTGATATCCCTTTTTGGTCTTACTGCTGTTTGCTCGGACCACCTTTTGGAGCGCCTCTCTTTCTGAAGGTTGTAATCCATGGTGGAATGAACCGACATCGATAATGTTGGCGTTATCCACTACTCCAACTGTAAAATAACCGTTATCTTTCTCCCCAGTTAAAAGCACGCGTACAGCCTTATAATGTTTGATTTTTTGCCAAGTCATTGTTCTTTGGTCGATCCATTTACTTTTAGCCTCCTTTGCTATGATCCCCTCACCGTTATATGCAGTAACCACCTCCCACACTTCGCTTGGGCTAGAATAAGCAGGTATATATTGCACTGGTTTTTCACGGAGCTGTGTAAATTCCGGTGATAAGGGCCAGGATAATTCTTTAAACAAGTGTAATAATTGGGATTTTCTATTTTTAAATGTCTCTGATTTAGTGTTTTTTCCTTTATATTTAAGTAAATCAAAGGCTAAAAAAGAGGCAGGGTGCCTGTTTTGATGAAGCGTAATGGATTGCTGACTTTTCATTCGGCCACGTTTTTGGCAAGCTTCAAAATCACCTGTATAAGCGCTTGTAAGCATCGTTAATTCTCCGTCAAATGTTAGAGGAAGATGCTCAGCCACTTTTTCGGCATTCTTTTTACAAAAGGAAACAATCTCAGGAAATCGCTCGTTTAATGAGTGTTTCCCTCGACTTAGTAGTGTAACCCCGCGTTTTGTCCACTGAAGCTGGCAACGGAAGCCGTCATATTTGACTTCATAATACCAGGAATTTTTATTTTCCGGCCATTCTTCTACTCTTGTTGGTAGCATCACCATAAATTAACAACTCCTGTTCCGACCAATTTTATCTATACATAATGTCCCTCATAAAGATCAAATTAAAAGTAATGAAATGATTTCTAGGAAGGAGGAATGCTTTCATATGCATACGATTTGGAAAGGAACAGTCAGCTTTGGATTAGTGAACATTCCTGTAAAACTGCATGCAGCCACAGAAAATAAAGATATTTCATTGCGACAGCTTCATAAAGAATGTCATACGCCAATACGGTATGACAGAACTTGTCCTAATTGTGAAAAGGAAGTTGAAAAAGAGGAAATTGTACGCGGTTTTGAATATACGAAAAATAAATTTGTTGTCATTGAAGATGAGGAATTAAAAGAAATCCAACAGGCACAAGCGGAACGATCTGTAGAAATTCTTGATTTTGTAAAATTAGAAGAGATTGATCCGATTTACTTTGACCGCAGTTATTATCTTTCTCCCAATGAAGGCGGCTCGAAAGCGTATACTTTGTTAAGGAAAGCGTTAGAAGAGTCCGGTAAAATTGGTGTAGCAAAAATTATGATTCGCGCCAAAGAGCATTTAGCTGTTTTACGTGTATATCAAAATACACTTTTGATGGAAACCATTCATTTTCCTGATGAAGTCCGGCAGGCTGATTTAGTTCCGAACATTCCAGAAGAGGAAAGTATCTCTAAAAAAGAGCTAACTACAGCAAAAATGCTTATTGACCAGCTTACAACTGAATTTGATCCAGAAAAATATAAGGACGAGTACCGTGCGGATCTCATCGACCTCATCGAAAAGAAACAATCTGGAGAAGAAGTGGTCACCGCAAAAGAACCAAAACTTGATACGTCCAATGTGACTGATTTAATGGATGCTCTTCAAGAGTCGATTGAGAAAACAAAAAAAGGAAAGAAAAAATCAACTACGAAAAAGCAGACGTCTCAGAAAAAAAAGAAAAATGCTTAAGCTCTTATGTACTAATAAAACAAACTTTCGAAAAACCAATATTTATAAAACTGCTGATTTTTCAGCAGTTTAATTTTTTTGAGACTGTAATCGAAGGAATCTTACTTTTGAGCGTAAGCAAGCGAATTCTGGTTTGTCATGACTTACTGCAAAAATAACAAGGTTTATATAAATTTACAAAAAAAGCCAAAAACAGCGCTGATACAGAAATAATGTGAGAATTCGATAAGAAAAATTCTAAAAAATCTACAATTTCTTTTGAGGATTATTTCCTATAGTGATAAAATAAACGTGTAAGCGTTTTATGATTTTTACTTGTTGGATAATCTTTCATCCTTCTAATAATTTACATAAGAAAAAGTATGAAAGTAAAACTGATTGTACAATGGAGGTACTGGATTCATGGACACAAAACATGTTCAAATGGATGAAGGGTGGTCTCAATTTCATGGACCTAACCTCGGATATTTGCTTGAAATGTATGATCTTTACGAGGAAGATCGCGGAGCAGTAGACGAGGAACTAAAGGTATTTTTTGAAACATGGGGAGCACCAAGTTCAACTACGAAGGTAGAACAGTTTAATGATGGCGCGGGTGACGTAACAGCTGCAATCCAAGCCGCAAAGTTAGCTGATGACATCAGACGTAATGGACACCTTATGGCAAAGCTCTCATCTGTAGAAGACAGAGTGACAGAAGACTTGTTTAATCTTACGAATTATCACTTAACTGAGGACGCATTAAAGTCAATCCCAGCACAATTGCTGACACCGCATGCGCCAAACTCAGTAAAGAATGGGCTGGATGCGATAGAGCATCTCAAGAAAGCATACAGTTCTGCACTGGCATTTGAATTTAACCAGGTACATGACCTTGAAGAGCGTGAATGGTTATTTAAAATGGTGGAATCCGAAGAGTATCGTCCATCATTTACAGAAGAAATGCGAAAAAATCTTTTAGATCGTCTTAACCACGTAGAAGGGTTCGAGCATTTCCTACATAAGACGTTTGTAGGTCAGAAGCGATTTTCTATTGAAGGTTTAGATTCCATGGTACCGATGCTGGACAACGCTGTCAGAGAATCAGTCCAGGACGGGGCGAACAATGTTATGATTGGCATGGCTCACCGTGGACGTCTGAATGTTTTGGCACATGTGTTAGGAAAGCCTTACGATATCATTTTTTCCGAGTTTCATGACGCACCAAACAAGGAATTGGTACCATCAGAAGGATCTGTTGGGATTAACTATGGCTGGACCGGTGATGTGAAGTACCACCTTGGTGCAGATCGCGAAATTACTGAAGATACAGCTAACGCTACGGTTACACTGGCAAATAACCCAAGTCACCTTGAATTTGTTAATCCTGTTGTTGAAGGCTTTACGAGAGCTGCACAAGACGATAGAAGGGAACCGGGATATCCTAAACAAGATAAATCAAAAGCGATGGCAATTTTAATTCACGGTGACGCAGCATTCCCGGGTCAGGGAATTGTCGCTGAAACGTTAAACTTATCTCAACTAACAGGCTACTCTACAGGCGGAACAGTTCACGTTATCGCCAACAATATGATCGGGTTTACAACATCAAGCCATGACTCCCGCTCAACAAATTATGCAAGTGATTTAGCAAAAGGATTTGAAGTTCCGGTTATTCACGTAAATGCTGACGAACCTGAAGCATGTGTTGCAGCTATGCACCTTGCTTATGAATATCGCAAACAGTTCGAAAAGGACGTCCTGATAGACATTATTGGATATCGTCGTTATGGACATAATGAAATGGACGAACCTGCGGCGACACAGCCAGATTTATACAGAAAAATCCGCAAGCATCCAACAGTTTTTAACTTATACAGTCAAAAACTAGTAGAAAAAGGTATTATTAATGAAAATGATTCAGAAAAAATGCGAAGTGAATTATTGGAAGAGCTTCAATCGAAGTTTGAGAAAATCAAGGAAAATAAGCGAGACTCCGTTGGTGAAATGAACCCTCCTGATACAGTTGTAAAAAGGTTGGATAATATTGAAACAGCGGTTGACTTGGACACGCTAAAAGCAATTAATAACGAATTATTGAACTTTCCTGAAGAATTCAATGTTTTCCCTAAACTCAAGAAGATTCTGCAACGTCGTGCAGGAGCATTTGAAGGAGAAGGATCTATTGATTGGGCTTTAGCTGAAACATTGGCATTTGCGTCGATCCTTAATGATGGAAAACCGATCCGTTTAACTGGACAAGACTCAGAGCGGGGAACGTTTTCTCAACGACACATTGTGCTCACTGACAGTGAAAACAATGAACAATATTCGCCATTACACACAATGGAACAGGCAAAAGCGACATTTGCAGTTCATAATAGCCCTCTTTCAGAAGCGGCTGTTGTAGGGTTTGAATACGGCTATACTGTGCAATCACCAGAAACGTTAACAATCTGGGAAGCACAATATGGTGACTTTTCAAATGGTGCACAAGTCATTTTTGATCAGTTCGTATCTGGTGGAAGAGCGAAGTGGGGACAAAAATCAGGATTAGTCCTTTTATTACCTCATGGTTTTGAAGGACAAGGCCCAGAGCATTCAAGCGGAAGAGTTGAAAGGTTTTTACAGCTTGCTGCTGAAAACAACTGGCATGTGACGAACGTTACAAGTGCAGCTCAATATTTCCATCTTCTACGACGTCAAGCAACGATTCTTGAAAAGGATGAGGTTCGCCCATTAGTGGTGATGACACCGAAGAGCTTGCTTCGTCATGGGAAAGTGATTTCAGCAAGTGAAGAGCTTACGAACGGAATGTTTCAACCTATCCTTGAACAACCGGGATTAGCAGAAAATCCAGAGCAAGTGAAACGATTAGTGTTTACGACAGGAAAACTGGCTATAGATTTAGCGGAAGCAACCGAGGACCTTGAAGATAAAGACACAGTCCACATTGTAAGAGTCGAAGAAATTTATCCGTTCCCTCGCCAAGCTGTTGAAGAGTTAAAAGAGAAATATCCAAATGCTAAAGAATGGGTATGGGCTCAAGAGGAGCCAAGTAACATGGGAGCTTGGCATTATGTGTTCCCACATTTGCGCAACCTTGCTGAAGATCATGCGGACGTTCTTTATATCGGCCGTCGCAGAAGATCAGCACCAGCTGAAGGAGATCCAAAAGCCCATAAACAAGACCAACAACGAATTGTAGAAGATGCATTGTCGTTAAACAGTGAAGGGAGAGAAGAGGAATGATTGAAATTAAAGTTCCAGAGCTAGCAGAGTCCGTAACAGAAGGTACAGTGGCACAGTGGTTAAAACAGCCAGGTGACCAAGTAAATAAAGGCGATGATATCGTTGAATTAGAGACAGACAAAGTTAACGTGGAAATCGCAGCAGATGAAGCTGGAACATTACAAGAAACGCTATTTGAAGAAGGAGATACTGTAAAAGTTGGGGAAGTTATTGCTAAAATTGGTGATAGCGGTTCTGGCAACAACCAAGCTACTACAGAAAAAGCAGAGGAAAAGTCATCTTCTAAAGAAGAACCACAAGAAAAGAAATCAGAAGAGGCTTCTGGTAGTGAAGAGCAAACAGAAGGTCCTGGTCGTCCAATTGCCTCACCTTCTGCAAGGAAATATGCTCGTGAAAAGGGGATTGATTTAAGCGAGATTTCTGCGCGAGATCCGTTAGGGCGCATTCGTAAAGAAGACATTATCGAGCATGAGTCCAACCGTCAGAAGAGTGAATCAAAACCTGCTGAACCAAAACAACAGGAAAAGAAACAAGATGATCCTGCCAAGCCGGTAGAACGTGTAAAAATGTCTCGTCGCCGTCAAACGATTGCGAAGCGCCTTGTTGAAGCACAGCAATCGGCTGCGATGCTAACGACGTTTAACGAAATTGACATGACCAACATCATGGAACTTCGTAAACGACGTAAAGATAAGTTTTTAGACGATAATGGTGTAAAGTTAGGCTTTATGTCGTTCTTTACAAAAGCAGTTATTGGCGCACTCAAAAAATATCCACTTCTCAATGCAGAAATTCAAGATGATGAAATTCTCATGAAGCAATTCTATGACATTGGAATGGCAGTCTCTACAGATGACGGCCTCGTCGTTCCAGTAGTAAGAGATGCAGACCGTCTTGATTTTGCAGGTATTGAAAAAGAGATTGGAAACTTGGCTAATAAAGCGAAGGATAAAAAGCTCACACTTGGAGATTTACAAGGTGGAAGCTTTACAATTACAAACGGCGGCATCTTCGGATCTCTTTGGTCTACACCAATTTTAAATACACCTCAAGTTGGTATTCTCGGTATGCATAAGATCCAAATGCGTCCAGTTGCCATCGATAACGAAAATTTTGAAAACCGTCCGATGATGTATATTGCATTGTCTTACGACCACAGAATTGTTGATGGTAAAGAAGCTGTTGGCTTCTTAGTGAAAGTAAAAGAACTTATTGAAGATCCGGAGTCTTTGTTGCTTGAAGGCTAAGTAGTAAATGAACAGTTAAAATACTTAAGCACTGCCAATAAACTATTGGCAGTGCTCTTTTTCTGAATGAGGATATTCATGTTGAGTTGATCAGTCACCTGTATTGGCTGCTGTTGTGTGATAAAATAGAATTTGTGAAGACGATTCGCTCTATTAAAGTAGATAAAATTGATTACCACAAAACATCTAACACATTTCCATCAAAGATATTTGTATCGATATTACAGGTTTCTGCATCAATCCCATATTGCCAGCCACCGATCAACGCTTCATCTGGATACTCTGGGTTATAATCAGGAGCATTTTCTTCTGTCGTAATTCCTTCGTTCGGTGCTGCAGTCCAAATATACATATTATCGAGTAAGTCGCTATTTTCTTCTGCAGCAGCTTCAAAAGCTGCATATAGTTCTTCGTTAGGGTCAAATATCCCATAAATGCCAGAACTATATTCTGAATCCATTATAGTCTCATGCCATCCTAATATGAACTCAGAGTTGATCGGATAAATAGGTTCTACATTTGCAAATAACGCAACATCTTCAGGAATAGCTAAATCTCTTGCCATTTCAATGGCGGCTTCGGCTTCGCTTTCGCCTTTGTCATAACCAGTAGCATCGGTGAAGTGATTCCAGATCACAAGAATTTCAATGTCATTGGAATGTAGTAAATCTACTTCATCCTCAGTTATGCCAAATGAAACATCTTCATTATCACCGAGATATCGTCCCCAAACATTAGGGTCACCAAAGTTCTCTCTTACACAAGCCAGCATATCTTCTGTTGTTAAACTTGCAGAGTCAACTCCCCAAACATTTTCAGTCGTATCATTATTTCCATTACTATTACCATTGCCGTTATTACTGTCACTGCCGTTAGAGTTATCTTTGCTGTTTGCTTCGATATTGTTATAAATATTATTCGTCACATTTACATCAACACTTACATTGATATCGTTTGTCACATTATTATCTATATCGTTGTTGTCTCCACTGTTGATATTATTTTCAATCGAATTATCGACATCAGCATTTTCTGCGTCAACATTATTTTCTATATTGTTATTAAGCGAATGACTACCATCAGAGTTATTATTAGAGTTCTGTATTTTAGAAGAATCAGGATCGCTCTCTGATTGAGTTTGAGTTCCGTTATCAGCATTTGCCGGCTCTGACGTAAATGGTTTCATATAAACCGAAAGTGCTAAAATAAACATTATAGAAATAGTGGCCGCTATCATTAGAGTGAGATTCATTTTAGTATTCATCATTTTTCACTCCCTTTGCCTTTTCTCTGACCATTTTATGTAGTCAGGGAGTGGCTCGTGAGGAAGTTAGGCGGTTACCGATGAGTGTCATTCAACATTTTAATAGTGTAACTACCAGTTTTGATCTGATTTTTGGCATCCGTGCTAACGTATTTGATGCTTTTTATTGTCATAAACTTGTAATGGACTCTTTTGATTTGATGTTATCTTCTTCGTATAGTAGCTGTGGAGGAGGATGCCTAGAATAAGAAATAAAATCCCTGCCGTAGCCAAACCTGTTGGTAACGGGGTAGATAGAAGGACAACCTCACCAGTAATAACAAACAACACTTGCGTGGACTGTGTAGCTTCGACAGCTGCCAATTTTCCTTGGTGGTTCCTAACTCTATCAGTAGCAATAAAAAATAACGTAGTAGCTATAACACCTGAGCAGATGGCAACAATAAACGATTGGACTAATTGGTCAGAAGATGGACCCCCTACTTTTATGAAGCCAAATAAGCTAATCAGTATCCAGATAGGTAGACTTGCTACTGTCATTCCAAGGACTCTTTGAAAGGTATCTAACCTACCTCCACAAATCTCCATCATTTTACGATTTCCCAAGGGGTAAGCGAATGCTGCTATCACCACCGGCAATACACCAAGTGTGACGTCAGTAAACGTTATTTGATTTCCATTTTGCAGTTGAATAAGAAAAACACCAAACAATATTACAAATGAGATACAAAGGGCTCCTATCGGAATAGTCTTTCTTATTTTCTTCTGACCTCCCTTTGTTTGAACTGTTTCGAAAAAGAGGGGTGCTAATAAAACTCCTGCTACAATGGTTAGTTGCCATGTCCCTGCAACTAGCCACCCGGGTCCATAAGCAGCCGCGTATGTTAAGGGGGCATAAAATAGGACAAACCCGACAAAACTCCAAAGCAGCCATTGAAATGGTTGCTTTAACATTTCATGAATCACTTGCTTTAAATTATTCCGTAGCATTACAATGAAAACTAAAAAAGGAAGCATAAAAATAAACCTTAAAGATGAACTCCAAAGCCAACTCCCTCCAGAGAGTTCCATAGAACGATTTAAAATAAATGTTACGGCAAAGAACATAGAAGCTAAAACACCAATTATGATTTCTTTCATAAGCTCACCTTTTCTTCTTTCATATAGTAAAATATACTTAATGTTTATTATATTATACTTTTATGTTTTTGTTATGACCACAAGAAAATAAAGGAGGTTTCTCTATGGATAACAAACCAAAGATCGGTGATGCTGAAAAGTTAGCTAAACAAGTTGGGATAACTGTAAGAAAAATGAGACAAGAGCGGGGAATGAATTTACAAGAATTAGCTGATTTGATCGGAGTTAGTAAGTTAACGTTAGGTAACATTGAAAGAGGGGAAGCGAACCCTTCCTTAACTGTTATTTGGAAAATTGCAAATGGCCTTTCGATTCCCATTTCATTATTGCTTAAGGAGGATCAAGGCGTAATCATTTCGCGTAAAAATAATGGTAATAGAGTGTTAAGCACCAATGAAGCTTGTATCCTTGAACCTATGTTTGATGTATCAACCTATGGCTCAAGTGAAATTCATAGAGCTTATTTACAACCAAATAGTGAATACTGTCCAGGTGCTCATCAAAGTGGTGTGATTGAGTATGTTACAGTAATGATGGGTGAGGTGAAAATAAAAGTACAAGATGACTATTATCACCTTTTTGAATATGATTCAATAAAATTTAACGGTGATAAAGAACACGCTTATATTAACCCTACAGACTCCACTACTGTGTTACACTTTGTCATGACTTACACAAATACTTAAACGATGTTTAATCACATACAAGACGCTCTGGGAAATTAGATCCAAGCGTCCTTGTCTATACCATTTACAGAAGTACGAAGACCATCAGTAGGGCTTTTCATTAAAAGTTTAAATGATTATCCCCTTTGCTCATAATTATGAAGGCATCAGCCATGTTTACTATTTCACTTTTAATTATGGCTCTTTTCGTATGTATTGTTGCTTTTAATCTTCGCAGCTGAAATAAACTGCGACATCACCTACCGCTTCGGAAATACACTACGCTTTCCGCGGAAAGCGACTGTCCGGAGCGGAAATCAATCTACTTCTATGTCGCAGTTTATATATTTTTTGTCAAGAACAACAATCTTTTAGAAAACAGCCTTAGTTATAAAGGCCCGAAGACACCACGACACTTCTGCGGAAGTATAATATGCTTCTAATATACATACTCATAAAAGTTTATATAGAGCGGACAGCCGACTTCACGCAGCGCGTCTCAAGGGAAAAGCATCTTTAAGACTTAAAAGGTGCGGAGAAGTTAACGCTGTTATTAATAAAGGCTCTTTTCTAAAAGATTGCTGCTATTTGTTTTTAGAGCGTTAGGCAAGCGCATAGCTGTCACGTATAGCGTGACAGCTATGCGTTCTTTCTCAATTAAATAAACTTTTAGGTAAAAATGCTGTAACAAGAAAATGAGGAACATCTACAATTTCTCCAATTTTTAGATCGACAGCCACACTGCATAATGCATATGCTTCTGCATCTTTTAAACCATATTCTCTTGTTAAATGCTCAATCATATAAGAAACTGCTTTTTTGCTTGCGTCCATCAGTGACTCGCCGTAACCTGTTGTTACGTGAAAACCTCTTTCATCTCCTTCACTTTTTAATGGACCTGGGATATACATTTGTGGTTCTGCTATTGTTTTATTCTTGTGTAATCGGAATTTTACTTGAATATCCATTGGCGCTTCAATTGCAGTGCCACACACCTCACCGTCTCCTTGAGCAGCATGAGTATCACCTACAGAGAAAAGCGCTCCTTCAACCCAAACTGGTAAATATAGTTTTGCACCCTTCGTTAAGTGTCGTACATCCATATTTCCGCCGTTTTTACGAGGTGGGACTACGCTGTAGGCGCCAGGCTCTGGTAAGGCTACGCCAATTGTACCTGGAAAGGGGTGAACAGGTACTTCAATGCCATGTAAAAATTCAGCATGACCATCGTTTGAAAGCTCCCATATTTTTAAAAAAGGATCATTAAATTCTTCTTGCAACAATCCGAAGCCAGGAATGATTGCGGTCCATCCCCAACTTCTTGAGCCAAAATCTTGAACCTCAACTTCTAAAGTGTCTCCGGGTTTTGCTCCTTTTATATAGACAGGCCCAGATACGGGATTAACTTTGTTAAAGTCCATGTTTTTTACATCTTGGATTGTAGAATGGGTAGAGAGTTGACCTCCAGATGAGTCAATGGTTTCAATCCAGATTGAATCTCCATTTTCTGCTTCATAAATCGGTGGAATCTTATTGTCCCAAGTGAAATGGTGGTGATGCTTATGGATGGTATGCTGGCGTGACATATGTTTTCCCCCTCTATGTTTCTAGTTGATCTGATAGTAGCTGAAAATTCAGAAATCGTCAATTAATATAGAACTTGACTCATGAAGGATGGGGGAGAGGTGGTTTGAATGTGTTGTTACAGATGAAACTCTTTACGAATCCGCAACCTAGCTTAAAGCTGAAGCCTTCAAGAGGTTGTTGAAACGATAGACCTTCCAAAAACCAACCTGTGAAAAAAGACTGGTTTTTTGAAGGTCAATGGGCACTTTCTTACCTATATTAGCGATTAGCGTTTTCTGCCATCTTCTGAAATCGTATCTCATCTTCTACTAAGCCACAACTACCACACTGGACCCGTTTATCCGGACCTTGGTATGTTATATGAAAAGGCTCCTGCTTTTCTACCTGTAAATAGGACTCTTCATCTGCATTCCATTTAACCGGAGTAACGACTTGTTCAATCACATTAAACCTTGTTTTCGCACTGCAAGAGGGGCACTTGTAGCTGTACATCCGATCATCTCCTTTTCCTATAGTATCACCAATGAGTTTGTATTTATGTAAAGCAAACTTTTCATGACAAAAATTCTCGCGATATGGTACATTAACATTTCGACAACACTAAGAAAGGATACTACCATGAGATATGACACCCACCTTGCAACTACGATAGCAGCGGGAGCTACTGTTTCATTTTTTCAGTCTGACGTCTTATTTTCCTACCTTTACGTGATTGGATTAGCTATCGGGAGTCTGCTTCCAGATATTGATGAACCCAATTCTTTTTTAGGTAGGAGAGTACGAGTCCTGTCAAAACCGATTAAACGTATTTTTGGTCACAGGGGAGTGACACACTCTGTTCTTACTTGGCTTTTGCTTGTTTATTTTTTATATCCGACAGATTCTTTATTTATCACTGGATTTTTAATAGGCTATTCCATTCATTTGCTGGGCGACTTATTTTCTAAACGAAGCATTCCATTATTTGCACCTTTCAGCCGATTTCGTTTAAAAATGCCAGTAACATATGAAATTTCAGGTATCTTTGAAAATACCCTATTATTAGCAAGTGTTATTTATACGATCATTCTTATTCAAAAAGGAAGCCTTCTTGGTTCCTTTCTTTAGAGGCTTTTCTTTAACTTTTAAGCGATTGGAAAACAGAGACAAGAATTACCTAGTCAAGAAGCTATGATATGATTTAGTGAAGATATAGCTATTAATTGCAATCTTAAAGAAAAATATAGATGTTCCTTCCTTTAGGTACCTATGCTATGATAAGGATAAGAACATATGATCGTATGCTGAGGAAAATAAAAAATGAGATACAGGGGGAGTTTACGTGTCACCTGAATTTTTGGCTTCTTTAAAACAAATAGTGAAGAAACATCCTCTTGAAGAAAAGGTTTTTGTCGTTCCTTCAAAGCGAGATGGTAGGTTGGCTTCTCAAGCATTAGCTAAATCTTCTGTTTCGGTTGTTAATGTACATAGCAAAACGATCGATGATCTTGCGAAAGACTGTACTCAGTGGCAGCTTGTAAGAGAAGGGAAAAATGAATTACCGCATGAAGCCGGAAGACAGCTAATTCATCAATTGATGAAAGACATGCAAGCAAAAAATGAATTTCTTTATTTCACGACAGTAAAATTGAATCCTGCATTGAGTGAAGCTGTTTACCGAGCGATAATTGATATAAAAATGGCAGGTGTCGATTTAGCAGAACTAAACCCAGCTCTATTTCAGAAAAAAGAAAAGGGGATAGACTTGCTGACGATCTTCAAAAGATACGAGGAAATTCGGCAAGCCAGAGGACTATTTGATCGTGCTGACCTGATTAGTATTGCAATCGATTCAGGTGAAAAAGCAAAGCGAAGTCAGGTTTTTGTACTTTTCCCGCATGATGCATATCATCCAATAATCTCAGCATTTTTATCTGAATTCACCGAATCAGCAACAGTCTACACGCCAAATTTTAGTCAAATAAAATATGTTGAGCAAAATAAGCAACTCCTAGTCAACGAGGAAATACAGGAGACAGAAACGTTAGAGAGTAAAGTAAAAAGCGAACAAAATAAAATCGATTTGAACGTCTCTTTCAGTCCCGAGGAAGAACTAAATCACGTTCTCTCCTGTTTAAAGAAACATAACATCCCGCTTGATCAGGCTGTTATACAATACCCAACGGGGAACCCATATCGAAACCTACTTTATCAATTGAGGAGCAAAGAGTCAGTTCCGATGACATTCTCTGAAGGGATACCATTGTTCTACCAACCTTCAGGAAAGGCTCTTTTAGCCTACTTGGAATGGATGAAGTCTGATTTTCATATTCAAGGACTTGAGAAGATCATTAATGAACGTTTGCTTATTGAACCAGAGGGGGTATCTGTCCCTCAAGCACTAAAAAAACTAAAGAAGCTTGGTGTTAATCAAGGGGTAACGGCGTATAAAAATGCAATTGAAGAGTTAGAGAAAAAAGGTGAAATGCCGCAATTTTCCAAATGGCTTCAGTCACTACTCGCTGTTTTACCGTTTAATTATCGCTTTGAGACTGTTTTATATTCTGAGTTCTTACAATCAATAGCATCATTTCTCCAAATATGGGTCCGTCCAACTCAATCAGAGGATGAATCTGCTAAGGCTCACGTTTTGGCGACAATTGATCAGTTAAAACCTTTTGTAGATGGAGAAATGAAAAGCATGGATGCGGTTGGAAACGCTGAGTATTGGTTTTCGCAAATGCAGGTTGTCTCATCTATGCCAAAACCCGGCCACCTTCACGTCACCCCAACGCGGACTGGGCTTTACTATGATTATAACTATGTATTTGTAGTTGGAATGAGTAATCAAAATGTCCCTGGTAGTCATAAAGAAGACCCGGTATTATTAGATGAAGAACGTGTAAACATTCACAAAGATATGATGACATCAAAGGAACACATGAAAAGAGCTTCCTGGAAAACGGCAAACTTAATTGGGACACTTCAAGGCAAACGAATTTACAGCTATCCATATATGGATATTACAAATAACCGAAAATCAGCACCCGCTTATGGGTTTATTCAGCTCTACCGTTGGACGACAGGACATTCGGATGCAACAGGGGAAGAAGTGGAAACGACCTTAGCTGCGAACCTTACTTTTATTAACAAAGATAGTCAGGCAATTAACCGGAAGTCCTGGTGGGTTCACCAGTTATGGGAAAATAAGTGCTTAGAAAAACCTTTTTATGAAAAAGAAATTTTTCAACATCTTCTGCAAGGACGTGAAGCGCGTCATGCACGCAGCGGAGATCAATTTACGAATTACGATGGTTTAATTGGGTATACTTCGGATCATTTTGATCCACGTGAAAACAGCCAGGTTGTGATGAGTGCAAGTAAATTAGAAAATTTAGCGACGTGTCCTTATCGTTATTTTCTTAAGGATGTACTTGAAATCGAGCCAGAAGAAGACGATGAAGAAGATCGTTACCGTTGGTTAGATCCAGCAACAAAAGGTACATTACTTCATGGGATTTTTGAACGTTTTTATCAGGAACTGTATGACCAGGGAAAAACGGCTGAACTTGCCGGTGGGCTTGAATGGATCACGCAAATTGCAGAGGAAGGGTTAGCGCAAACAAAAAAGCTCCTCCCTCCTCCAAATGAGGTCATTTATGAGTTGGAAAGTCAGGAAATATTAGACGCGTGCTTTATTTTCTTAAAATTAGAAGAAGAGTTTACGATTGATCGAAAACCGATTGGATTTGAATACGCATTCGGTTTTAGAGGTCAGGAAAGTATCAGCATTCCTCTTAAAGAAGGAAAGAACATGCGATTAATGGGGAAAATTGACCGCGTTGATCAACTATCGGATGGGTCATTCGGAATGGTTGATTATAAAAGTGGTAGCGATTTTGGCTATGATGAAGATACCTTTTTTAATGGAGGCCGGAAGCTTCAGCATAGTCTGTATGCATTAGCGTTTGAAATGTTAAATGAAACGGAAACGAAACGAGTATCTGAATCCCATTATCTATTTCCAACGAAAAAAGGAGAGGGTAAAAAAGTATCCCGTCCTTTTAACGAACAAAGAAAAGAGGAACTGTTGAAGGTTGTCGATCATTTATGTTCAATGATAAAAATGGGTGAATTTCCTTTCACAGATGACGAAAATGACTGTAAATTTTGTGATTTTAAAGCGGTTTGTATGAGACATGGGTATGACGAATCGCACGTTCAAACAAAAATTGCGAAAGATACCACGACTGGAACGAGGTTACTTAGGGAGGTGCGTCAGTTTGACTAAACTTATCGACCAAAGGCAGCGAGACTTAATTAATGACGACTTGCAACGAAATTTTTTAGTAGAAGCTGGTGCGGGCTCTGGAAAAACGCGTAGTCTTGTTACTAGGATGACAAATCTCATTTTGTCCGGTAGCTTCCGTATCCATCAAATTGTGGCGATTACCTTTACAAGAAAGGCAGCCGATGAATTAAAGGAGCGCTTCCAAGCCTCTCTTGAAAAGGCGGCGTCAGAGACAAGTGATCCGCTCTTATCAGAACGAGTGGAGCATGCACTTGAACAATTTGACCAATGTTTCTTAGGGACTGTCCATGCGTTTTGTTCAAAGCTTTTAAGAGAACGTCCAGTTGAGGCTGGGTTAGACTTTGATTTTACCGAATTAGATGACCAGGAAGATGAACAATTGCTAGACCAAGCTTGGGAGCGGTACTTAGTCAATTCTCGGGTGAAGGAGCCCAAAAAACTTGCGGAATTTCAAGGTCTAGGTATTGATATTACAGAGCTAAGAAGTGCAATGAAAACAGTGAAAGAATATGAAGATGTTCATTGGTTTACAAGTTCTGTAGAAAAACCTAACGTCGATCCGATTTTCAACGAGCTGTTCTCCTTTGTTGAATACGCAAAATTTTCGTTGCCAAAAGTAAAGCCGCAGAAGGGATACGACCAGTTACAAGATAAATTGATGAAAGCAATCCGTCACCTTCAATACTTTGACATGAATCAAAATAGGACAAAAATCGCGTTAATTAAACTGTTCGACAGCAAACCAAAAGTGACTCAAAATCGATGGGAATCAAAAGAGGAAGCAAAGGATGTATTAGAAAAAGCGCTTGCCTTTCATGAGAATGCAAAAGCGTTTATCCAATCCTGGCAAGAGTACTGTCACAGTAAAATTGTCCCGTTCTTACGTCCTGCACTAGCAGAGTATAAACAAATAAAAGCAGAACGGTCTCTACTAAACTTTCAAGATATGCTTTTGCTAACTGCACAACTATTACGGGAACAACCGGAAACAAGACACTATTTTCAGGAGAAGTACCGTTGTTTACTCGTGGATGAATTTCAAGATACCGATCCTGTACAAGCAGAAATGATGCTCCTGTTAACGGGAGAGCAGCTACATGAAAATGACTGGACGAAGCAAGCACCAAAACCAGGATCTCTGTTTGTAGTTGGAGATCCTAAACAATCGATTTACCGCTTTAGAAGGGCAGATATTGATATTTACCAGAAAGTCAAAAAAATCATCTCCGAAACTGGAGGAGAAACACTCGATCTTGTGATGAACTTTAGAACGACAAGCCGAATTACAGAGCGGATTAATCCTGTGTTTGAACAAGCCTTTCCTCCAGAAGAAGACACCTACCAAGCGGCTTATAGGCCACTGACCGCTCATAAGTTAGCTGAGAAGGATGAAGAGTTAAAAGGAGTTTATCAACTAACCGTACCTGATGGCAAAAAGGATGAGGTAGTTGAAACAGAAGCACATCAAATTGCATCCTATATTCGTCATTGTGTCGACGAAGGGAAAGCGAAGCCAAGTGATTTTATGATTCTCACTCGGTACAATGAAGGGGTTTCTCACTATACTAAAGTATTGCAAAACTATCACATCCCGGTAATGACGTCAGGTGAGTATACCCTTAAAGGTGAACAGTGGATGCTTAGCCTTGCACATCTTCTTATGTACATTGCTAACCCATCCAGTTCCTTTTACTTTAGTGCGGTTCTTCGCGGCCCTTTTTTCGGTGTTAGTGACGATGCCTTGTTCAGGTATAAAAACGATGGCGGAGAATTTCAAGCCTTCTCAAAAATACCTGAAACATTAAACGAAAATGACCGAAAAATGATTTTGCCTGCTTTCCAAAAAATCCGTGAATATTTGAGATGGGCGAAAGTCCTGCTTCCAAGTACAGTAATAGAATCGATTGCAGAAGACCTAGGTTTTCACGCGAGTCACGTCATGGAAGAAACTAATAGACGTGAAGCTGTACATTATTATCAAATGGTTAGTAAAATTCGCGATTTTGAAAATAAAGGATTAACGATGTTTGGCGATTGCGCGAGACATTTTTATCAATTAGTTACCGATGCATATCATGAGGAAGTTCTCCTTCCTGAGGATCATCAAGCAGTCAGGGTTATGAACGTGCATAAATCTAAAGGCTTAGAAGCTCCGATTGTCTTTTTGGCACATCCTAAAAAATGGACGGATGCAGGCAAGCACGTAGATAAACACATTCAACGCTCAGAAGAAGAATCTCTTGGATATTTTACCTTTTCCAAACCGGCCGGCCTGTTTCATAAAGAGGTTCTTGCTCAGCCGGTTGGTTGGGAAGATAAAAAAGCCGAAGAGACGACTTATTTGAAAGCCGAAGAAGACCGGTTACTTTATGTAGCGGCGACGAGAGCTGAAGAGATGTTAATTATTAGTGCTGTTGATAGTGGCAAAAATAAAACAAACCCGTGGTCACCTTTACTAGAAGGGGTTGAAAGTTTGGGTGAAGTATTCGTTCCTGAGAGTGTTCGTCAGGTGAATACACAAAGCCAAAGCTCTCCTATCTCGTTTCATGAATACGAATTATTTGAAAAGGAGCGCGATGAGTGGATCGAGTCGAGAAGTATGGAAACTTATCGTCTGATAACGCCTTCTAATAAGGAAGAAGAGACGGATGTAATCACCTTAGAAAGAGTGTCTGGGGGAGGCAAAGAGTGGGGTACATTCATCCATGTTCTTTTTGAAGAGCTTATCAAATCACCGCAAACAATTAATGAAAAAATTCCTTTTCTTATGCTTCAAAACAATATTTCTGAAGATCGACAAGAAGAGGCTCGCTTAGTACTGAACTCCTTTATCCAGACTAAAACCTATCAACGAATTGTTAATTCAGACCAGGTATTGACTGAGGTTCCATTTACATTTAAAGCAGAAAAAGGAGCGCCATTTCACCCTGGGAATTTCGAAGGTTATGTCTATGTCAATGGAATTATTGACTTAGTTTTAAAAGAAGGTGAAGAGTGGGTGATCATTGATTTTAAAACAGACCACCTAAAAAATGATGAGGAGATCCAAAAATTACGGGAATACTACGAAAAGCAACTAGATGTTTACGTGAAGTCGTGGGAATTTTTTACGGGGGGACGAGTGAAAGAAGCCACGTTACACTTCACCAATCACCCTGAGCTCTAGGATCACTTGGGGTCTTTCTAAAGAACTTGATAAGCCCGCTATGAAGTCTTATAGCGGGCACTTAAAAAGAATTTACTAAGATTACTCACAAACGCTCACGGTAAGCGCTGGGATATTTTCAGCTATTAATTAATTTTAACTTTTTTTTGAGGATCAGCTTTAAATTGTTTGAAATAAGAAACCATCGAGGGCAACGTTTCTTTAAAGCTTGGTACATGTATCCCTGTAGGTTCTAGGTCCTTTTCAGCTTGACTTGTGTCATAAATTGCATTGTACGTAAAATAAGCAAGGGATTCTTTCTCTACACCGAGCCATTGCCTCATTTTTTTATAACGAAGAAAATAGGTAGCTGACTGTAATGGAACGGTACCAATAGGTTGTTTACCTAAGTATTCTTCCATCAAAAGCCGATACACTTCTTTCATCCTTAGTGGAGAAGGATCGGTTAAATGATACGTTTTTCCTATACTTGCACTGATGTGACTTAAGTAGGTAGTTGCTTTAATTACATAATCCACTGGAACGAAATTACCATCCACATTACCAGCTCCTAAATAGGGAATAACCGGTAAAAAGCCAAGCCGATCAAAAAAATTCAGCATAAAATAGGGGCCGTCAAATTTAATTGTTTCCCCTGTGGCTGAATGTCCTCTTACGATACCTGGACGAATAATGGTAGTGGGAATCTGGCTTGTATAGCTACTTACGACCTTTTCAGCGATAAATTTTGTTTCTTCATAATGATTTTTAAAAGATTGACCTTTATCTAGTTCTTTTTCATATATCCGACCTTCTCGCTTGCCAGATACATAGGCTGTGCTAAAATAAACATATCGTTCCAAATGTGGGAGAGTTGCTGTCCATCTGCTAACATGTTTAGTACCCTTAACATTGACAGTCTCAGCTGCCGTGCGATCTACAGCTAAATCATATAAAGCTGCTAGATGATAAACATAGTTTACTTCGGTAGTTAGCTGTTTCAGTTTTTCATCTTGTAAACCTAAGGAGGGTTTTGTAATATCGCCTACTATTAAATGAAATCTTCCTTTTTGCTCGGGAAACTTTATTTCTAATTTCTCCACTTCTAACCGTGCTGTTTGTAGTTGAGGTTCAAGCACAAGGAAATACATAGAAGTAATATTCTGAATCTCCTGAACAATCTCTTTTACAAGTTCACGAGCAATGAATCCAGGAAATCCAGTGAAAAAAAATGTACTCATAGACAACCTCCTTTATATTCTAGGGTACCATATCAACCTAATCCGACAAATGCAAGAGCAACCTATCTAGTAAAATAGGATTAATTTTCTTGGTGAATAGGAGTGAATCTAAAATGATAATGAAAAAACATAGGTATTTATTACCTAATTTATTATTTTATACTAGTTGTTTGGGAATTATGTTGTATAATGTTCTTAACTATCTAAATATTCAGGTGGTAAAATGATCGGAGACAGAATAAAAGAACTCAGAATAGAAAAAGACCTTAGTGTCGAAGAATTAGCAGATGGGATACTTTCTCCAAAATACATACAAGATATTGAACATAATATCCGACACATTCCCGACGACATTCTGCCTGAACTAGCATCCAGACTCGGAACATCCGTTGATTCGTTACTAGGAATTGAAAAGGAAACAAACATAAGGAAAGCGAATGAACTGCTGGACTCAGCACTTCGTTATACCTACCGTGACTTATTAGATCTTGCTAAAGACAATATTTTACAGGCAAAAGGGTTAGAAGCAGATTTTTCAAAAGAACTGAGAGTAAAGTTATCATTAGTAGAGTGCTTAACTTTAATTAAAGAAGAAGAAATTGATGACGCTTATAATTTAATTCAATCATTAGACTCTGTTGATGTAGAAAGGTATAATGATCTTTATTTTATTTATCTTCGAATTTATGGTGTTATACATTTTTACAGAGAAGAGTTTTGGAAAGCGATTATGAGTTTCCATCAAGCGATTAACGTAAAAGTGAATTTCGAGAAACATCCTTTTGAGGTTGGGGTTTCTTACTTTAATTTAGGAATGACCTATGCTTACATTGGTAATTTAAGCTGGGGAGAACAACACCTTAAAAAAGCAGAAAGTATATTCCAAGACATCGGGGAAATCAAACAGCTAACGGATACGTACATAAATTTAGGAAATATTTATTATCGTCGTAGAGATTATGAGGATGCGCTCGATATATATAAGAAGGCCCAAAATCTCCTTATATATAACAGTGATTTAAGAACATCTTCATTTATATTTAATAATATTGGTCTAGTATATTTAGAACTTAAGAATTTTAAAAAAGCGATAGAGTATGGTACGAGATCATTATCACTTAAAAAAAAGTTAAATAGCTTTCCCACGGACATTATGAATACATTGGAAATATTAACTAAATCCCATTTGTATTCAAATGAAAAGGAAATGGCAGAATTCTATATTAAAGAGATTCAATCCTACTTACCAAAAGTAACTACATCTATGACTAAAGGCCATAGCTATGCAACTATTGCTTCTTATTACAAAACTATTGGTAATACGGCAAAATATATTGAGTTTTTAAATGGATCAATTGATACTTTTATTAATGCGGAGTTACTATATTATGCCGCAAAATATGCCTATGAATTAGGGAAAGAAACTGGTAACCAAGAATTAATTTGTAAATCAGCTAGTTTGTTCTATCAATACCACCATAAATTAGAAAACAAAGAAGGAGGAAATTAAAATGAAAAAGTTAGTTGTATTTTCTTTAGTAGCAGTAGCACTAGTAGTAGGTGGAGCTGAATTAATCCAAGTCGCAAGTGATCCTGACTGGGTAAGACCAACTTCTACTGGAAATTTAGTGTAACATTGGATAAAAAGGATGAGCTAACCGCTCATCCTTTTTAATTTCATCATTTTTTCTGATTGTCGTTGTATACTAGTTTTGAATGGTATAAATTGAGTTTTTAATATTTTAGAAGCACAGGTGAAATGACATGACGGAGTTTTTGATTGGCAGTGCTATTGCAGCGGGTGCGACAGGTGTTGGTGCTTTACCGGCTTTAATTTTTCGGAAGGGAACTCATCGATTTCGAGATGTACTGCTGGCTTTTTGTGCTGGTGTGATGATGGCTGCTTCTGCGTTTGAACTTATTCCTCAAGCATTACTTCTTTCGGATTTTATCATGGTAGCACTTGGTTTGATGGCAGGGGTTTGTACTTTAACATTGCTGGAAAGAACAATTCCTCATCATCATCTAGAACACAATTTGTATGGTATTAAAGTGGACAAGAAGGCTATGCTGATCGTTGCAGCAATTTCCTTACACAATTTGCCGGAGGGGCTTTCGGTAGGAGTAAGTTATGGAAGTGACATTGAAGGGTTAGGTCCATTGATTGCGGTGGCGATTGGCCTACAAAATATGCCGGAAGGATTTTTAGTCGCGTTATTTCTTATTCAACAACGTGTTCGGTTATGGTTCGCGTTTTCTATTGCGTTGTTAACAGGGTTGGTAGAATTTTTTGCATCAATAGTTGGATATTTTTTAACTAATCTCGTAATTGGTATCGTGCCATTCGGGCTCGCTTTTGCAGCTGGTTCAATGCTATACATCGTTTACAAAGAACTTATCCCAGAAAGTCATGGAGATGGGCACGCCTTAAGTGCAACTTATTCATTTGTATTGGGACTTATCGGGATGCTTTGTTTAACAACGTGGTTTTAAGGTTTCTTTCCCTTATGAATTTCGAGGAGTGGACAAAAGGTGAAATGGGTATAAGAATGGTATAGTAAAGTAAATAACCTAAAACAATAAAAGACAGCTACTTTCTCAAAGGGGTTTACTATGTGGAAAAAAATGTTCGTGCGAGTTCTTATATTAGGTATCGTTATCTATTTGTTATATTCGTTGAATCAAGTTTTCTTTCAAGTTGATCCTGAAAAAATAAGGGAATGGATTTTAACTTTCGGTTGGCTAGCTCCGATATTATTCATTGTTATTTTTACTCTGAGACCGCTTACACTGTTTCCGGCTTCGGTGTTGGCAGTAGCTGGAGGGCTTTCATTCGGTCCAGTTTTTGGTCCTGTTTTTACATATATAGGATCATTGTTAGGCGCAACGGTTGCTTTTTGGGTTTCTCGTAAGCTGGGGAAAAAAATTGCGAATCGTCAATGGAAGGGGAGAGCGGAGGCCCTTCAAGCTCGTGTGGAAAAACATGGTTTTTTCTATGTTATCGTCCTTAGAGTTCTCCCGATTATAAACTTTGACTTAGTTAGTTATTTATCCGGCCTATCTCGACTCAGGTTTAATACCTATATTGGGGCGACAATGATTGGGATTATCCCAGGTACGCTAGCATTCACATTTTTAGGTGCCAGCTTTGTAGAAGGGGACTGGAGAATGATTATCGTTACCATAATCACTTTTCTTTTTGCTTTTTCAATCCCAGTTTATGTTCGTGGTAAACTAAATAAAAAAGATATTGAGTTGGATCCAATAACAGAAAAATAAGCGGGATGAGAGCTGTTTTGCCTCTCATCCCGCTTATTAGTGTTGCTCGCGTAATTGATCAAGAGGAACCGTCATTTCGTCATTAGGATCCGTAGCAGGAAATATTCTTGCCGTGTTGAGCTCTTCATTTACACGTTGTATCCAAATCCTTGTACCATTAAAATAAACCAAATGTTCTTTCGCTGATTCTATAATCTCTTGCGCTCTCATAGCATCCATCTTTATACCTCCATCTGTATTTTCTTCTTTTAATATCCAGCATTTGTACTTTGTTTATACATGTGTCTATAGTCATTTAGCAGGATGGAGATATCTTTTTTGTGGTATAATGAGAACAAACGTTCCTTTTGGGTTGGGATAATAAGCCACTGAATGAACCTTCAGTGACTTCTATTTTTGATTCATGAGTTTGTAGCTGATACAGACACCAACGAGTAAGGTTGTGAAAAGTAATGAAATCCATATCCATTTCGATGGGGAGCCTGATTCAAGAATAGGAAGCAAAATGATCAGGCTTATGTTGATAACAACAAGTCGGATTAACCATTCTTTTGTAATTGAAGTTAAAAACAGAACAAAAGCAACGAGAGAGGTTGAGAATATGATAACAGTCGTTATAAAGTATGGATACGAGCCTATTCCTTCGATTGAAAACAATAACACACCCAACGCTGCTAAGAATAAACAAGAAAATACAATTCGGTCTAAGATCAATGCTACTTCCCCCTAAGAGCTGGATGAGTCGTCTGTTCCAACAGGTGTTTTTCTTTTCTGAGGCTCTAGCTTTCTTAACCAAGATGTTTTGGAGAAGGAATATATAACTAATGCGAGCCAAATCAAACTAAAAGAAATGAAGTGAATGAGGCTAAATAATTCTCCGTAAGAAAAGACGCCTAAGAATAACATAATTGTCGGAGCGATGTATTGCAAAAAACCAATCATAGAGAGCGGGATTTTTCTTGCACCAATACCAAACAAGAGTAATGGGACGGCTGTAACTGCACCAGCTCCAATTAATAATGGGAATGTGGAAAAATCACTTTCAAAATAAAAAAGCGAAGTCATATTTGAGTGAGTGATGAAAAGAAAAACGATTGCTACGGGTGTTAAAATAAATGTTTCTATCGTTAATCCCGTAAACGCTCCAATTTGAGTGAGTTTTTTAACCAGACCGTAAAAGGCAAAGCTAAATGCTAAAATAAGCCCAACTACGGGAACAGTTCCAAAGGATAAAGTTAAGGAAAGGACTCCAATAAGGGCGATAATAAAAGATACTTTTTGCCAATAACTGACTTTTTCCTTTAAAAAGAGAACACCAAGTAACACGCTCACGAGCGGATTAATGTAGTATCCCAAGCTTGCTTCAATTACACGATCATTCGTTACAGCCCAAATAAAAGAAAACCAATTGATTGAAATGAATAAACTGGCTAAAAAAAGACCTGCTAATATTTTCGGATATGTACGAATATAACGCAAGTCATCTAGTAAGCTCGTACTTTTTCGTAAACTAAACAATACGATCAACATCAATACAAGAGACCAAATGATCCGGTGGGCTAATACTTCACCTGATGGGACATGATCTAGTAGTTTCCAATACATTGGCAGGAAACCCCAAATAGTATAGGCAGCAATGCCTGAGACTATCCCTAATGATACATCTCTTTGAGAGCCACTTTCGTGGTGTGTCATATTCATTTTCCTTTCTTTCAAAACCAGGGGGAGATTAGGGTGTAGATTAAGTTTATATCGTTTGGAAGAGGTTGTAAATATCGAATACTTGATGAAAATAGCCGTCCACGTTATAGTTGATGTAGATACAACAACTTCTTATTAGGTGATATAAAAACATCAACAAATGAATGGTTGATAGAAGTATAAGTCATGGAGGTGAACAGCCGTTGATACCAGCTGTAGGGTTTGCTCTTGACGTAAAACGCTCGTCTGTAGTTGAAAAACAATTACTTACAAACACACTATTGGACTGTAAGGAAAAACTGAATGATCGTTACATGCCGTCATTGATTGTTCCATTTGATATTCGAAAAGGGGACGAGCTCATCGGAGTAATCAATCAATTCTCCGATACACGTGAGTTAATAGAATTAGTATATGAGATATTTTCGGCTGCAGAGCTACATTATTATCTAGGAATCGGAGTGGGGTTTCTTGAAAATAACGAAACGTCCATTCATACAGCTAACGGCAGTGCGGTTCTTAATGCATTGTCTGCTAGAGACGAAGAGTTAAAAAACAAAGGAGATGCCGGGAAGGTCTGGCAGAAGATTGATAATGAGGTGTTCTTTTCTTCTAAACAGATCCCTTCCTCTGCATTGAACAGTCTGTACTTGACTATTTTAGATAAAAAGTCTCAATGGACAAAGAAACAGCAAGATGTTATTTCATTTGTGGAAAGAAATCCTGACTGGACATTCGAAAAGATTGGACAAGAGTTAGGGTACAAGTCACCAAAATCGACCGTTAGTTACTTGTTAGCAAGATCTCAATACCTTAGAGTAAAAACAATGGAAAACAGTTTTGATGAACTGATGGTATTTTTTGAAACGTCATTAAAAAATGGAGGTGAATAATATTGTGGCTATGGCTATTATTTGGACATTTACTTAGTGATTTTATTTTTCAAAATCGTCGAATGATTGATTTAAAAACTAGACATTTAACAAAAGGATTACTAGCACATTGTTTTATTCACTTACTCGTATACGTAGTATTACTATCCTTTTACTGGCTGCTTTTTGGTGGTTCAATATTGATGATGTTGTTGGCTGTTGTCCTCATCACGATCACGCATTTTTTTGTTGATTATGCCAAAATTAAAAGTATTAGACGGATTCGATCAACGTTGGGACAAACGTTATTATTTGTTACCGACCAAATGATTCATATCTTTGCCATTGTAGTCGTACTTCATTTTCTCACTTTAGAGCCATTTTCAATGACGTCCATCTATAATGGTTTCGTCTCACTTATAAACGGTACAATTATTTGGAATGAGATGGAACGAGGCCTTGCACTTGGTTGTATTTTCATTCTTGTGACATTCGGCGCGGGTTACTTTTTGGGCATTTTACTAAAGGATTTTACCCCAAAAGATGATATTCAAAAGGATCATTACACAATTGCGAATGAAAAAACTGAAGTGCGAACGAGAATGCTTCCTAATGGGGAACGGGAATCTGAAATGATGACAGTAAAAACCGAACATTTATATCGAGACTCCCCGCAAAAAATAGGCAGGTATATTGGCATGCTTGAGCGTTTGATGATTGTCGTCTTACTGCTGCTACAACTTCCGCATGGACTAGCTTTTATTGCAGCCCTTAAGTCGCTTACGAGATTTAAACAATTTGATAACAAACAGTTTGCTGAATATTATTTAATTGGAACATTTTCAAGCTCATTAATTGGTCTCATTTTCGGTGTTCTTGCCTTTGCTGTTATACAATGAAACAGGATCTCTCAACAGATTGATGGTTAACCTATTGGGATACCCTCGAACTCTTAAGCTTTAAGGTTTCAAGAAGGTCTCATAATTAAGCATGACAATTGGTACCCCTGCTTGAATGCGTTTTTCCAGGTCATCGAGGAACACTGCCTGGTTTGTACTCAAGTTTTCAACATCCCATTTTTTATGAAGCACCCCAAACAATTCACAGTCGCGTAACATTAAAAAGGTAGGGATATCATATAATTGCTCTTCTGTTAATGAGGATTCAGCTAGATACCCTTTTATAAACGTCTGAAGAAAAGAGTTAGCAATTTCATTTCGGAGTTTGCTTTTCTTCACTACATCGTGTAATAACGGGCAATAGCAATATCACTAATAATATGATGATACGCAGCATCATCAAAATCAAACATATGAAGTGACTTACCATCGAAATGGAAGTTTCCTGAGTGTAGATCAGAATGAATGAGCTGGTATCGATCCCCTGTTTTCGGGAGCAGTTTCACGGTTTCTATAGTATGTGTTATTTGGTTCATGACGTTTTCATTCTTTTGATGAATGAAAGGAGCATATTGTTTTTCGAATGACTCTGTTAGATCCTCTCGAGGTGTTAGGTGCTCAGGTCGTTGGTATTGTTTCGTAAGTCTATGAAGCTGGCCAATCGCGTTGCTCCAACTGTAAAACAATGTGTGATTGTTAAGTTGTTCATTTATTTTAACCGGTTGCCCTTTTGCTTTTTCAAACATTGTAATATAAAAAGAAGACCCTTCTACTTGGATACATTCGATAAGGTTTCATGAGCGAGAAGGGTGAGCGCTGCACACATTGGCTCCTTGTATTTTTAGAAAATGAATCCAATCGAGTTCACTTTCAATCTCAGCTATACTGCGGTGATTACTGTGTGTGTAGCGTAAAATATACGGTGTATCGATTTTCACTCCTTCAAAAACATAGTTTTCAAAGCTTCCTAATCTTGTTAAGTTCGTTAGTTGAAATCTTGCGGCTCCTTCTTCCTGTACATAAGGTGAAAACAGCTTTTCTACAGCCTTTTCCATTTGCTTACCTCCTGGAATATTTTATTTTCCGATATTCAGCATTTTTTTAGCTCAACTCTTATAATCTTATTTTATAAGGCTGTTCTCGTAATGTTTGTTGCTTTATGAGCGTTTTTCATGAATTGTGGGCAAATAAATATGATTATCGATCACTTGAGTTGAAAACTGTCACACTATTTAAGTCTTTTATAATAGTTTAATTAATAATTACGGTGAAAAATAGTAAAATTTTTGCCCTCAAAAAGCAACAAAAGCAAAGAACCTCTTGTTCGTAATAATACTGCGATTGGATGATGGTATTTATTTTAAAGGAGGATGTTATGAAGCGGTTATTTTATTATAATTGGCAGCGACGACAGGAATGGTTTGACTACTGTAAAGGATTGTCATTTGAGGAGCTTCATAAGGAAAGGACAGGAGGAGTTGGCACAATTCATAAAACACTTTTTCATGTGGTCAAAGTGGAACACGATTGGGTCCTTGTTGATATACTTGGAGCAGAAGAGGTAGATATTCGTTCAGAAGATTATCCGAAGGTTGAAAGCATTGAACAGCTATCAAAAAAATGGTCTCGTAAAATTCAAGCATTTATTAATAATGGGTCCCTTGACAGAGGGTCTCTGCCAATCATGGTCGACAGCGAAAATGGACTAAAGGAAGAGTTTACGTATGGGGAAATTTTGGATCACTTAATTGCTCATGAAATCCATCATATGGGACAGATGTCGGTGTGGTTTCGTGAAATGGGTATAAAACCGCCCTCCGCAAACCTCATCCGCAGGGGATTGTCCTGTGTCTAGGTGAAATAAAACTAAATGGGCTTCCGCATACTGTTGCAGGTAGCCTGATTTAGTAGTTTCAGTTTACATAATAATGATATAGTAAATCTAAATGAGTGTAAACTAACTAGTTAGAGGCGAGTACTGCTAACAATAGTGTTTAAGAGTTGTGAAAGGTTAAAACTTGCTCATTTTCTATAGTAGTGTAAATAAAAAAGGACTGGGCTAATAGGCGTCCAGTCCTCTTTTAGGAGATAAGAATCGAGTGCGTGTTCAAAGCTTCCATGTCTTATCAGACACCACGAGGGATGATAACTAGGTTTAAAGACAATAGTTAGCGTATGGTACGACAGCTATTTTTAGTGGACTTTTTTAACAACTCTTATAGGAATTATTTAGCTGCTTTAAGCTCTACATACTCATCATAGGTAATTTCTTTGTCGAAAACACCTTCGTCCTTAATCTCAATGATGCGATTGGCAATTGACTGATTAAATTGATGGTCATGAGAAGTGAAAATCATCGATCCTTTAAAATTAATCAAGCCATTGTTTAAGGCGGTAATCGACTCTAAATCTAAGTGGTTTGTAGGTTCATCTAAAAGAAGGATGTTCGCGCCGCTCAACATCATCTTTGAAAGCATACAACGAACTTTTTCCCCTCCGGACAGTACGCTTGCTTTCTTTTTCGCTTCCTCACCCGAGAAGAGCATACGTCCTAAGAAACCTCGGATAAACGTTTCTGTTTCATCTTCCGGTGAATATTGGCGCAACCAATCAACAAGTGGAAGATCGTTGCCTTCAAAGTAAGCTGAATTATCTTTTGGGAAGTAAGATTGTGATGTTGTAATGCCCCATTTGAATGTTCCGCTGTCTGGGTCCATTTCACCCATTAAAATTTTCATTAAAGTTGTATTAGCAATTTCGTTTTCACCTACGAGTGCAATTTTATCATCTTTGTTCATAATAAAGCTGACATTATTTAATACTTTTTCTCCATCAATGGTTTTTGTTAAACCTTCCACTTGAAGAACGTCATTACCGATTTCACGCTCGGGTTTGAAGTGGACATATGGATATTTACGGGATGATGGTTTAATGTCATCGAGCTCGATTTTATCTAAAAGTTTTTTACGGGATGTCGCTTGCTTCGATTTCGATGCGTTAGCACTAAAACGGGCAATAAAAGATTGCAACTCTTTTACTTTTTCTTCTTTTTTCTTGTTTTGTTCTTGAGCCATTTTGAGTGCGAGTTGGCTGGATTCATACCAGAAATCATAGTTCCCTACATAAATCTGCAATTTACCAAAATCTAAATCAGCAATATGAGTACACACTTTATTTAAGAAGTGACGGTCGTGGGAAACGACAATGACGGTATTCTCAAAGTTAATCAAAAACTCTTCCAACCATTGAATGGCTTTGATGTCCAAGTGGTTGGTCGGCTCATCGAGTAGTAGTACATCAGGGTTACCAAATAACGCCTGAGCTAAAAGAACTTTTACTTTTTCGCCACCCGTCAGGTCAGCCATTTTTTTCTGATGAAGGTCTTCACCAATGCCAAGACCTCTTAGAAGAAGAGCTGCATCGGATTCAGCTTCCCAACCGTTTAATTCGGCGAATTCACCTTCAAGCTCAGCAGCTTTCATGCCATCCTCATCAGAGAAGTCAGCTTTCATATAGATCTCATCTTTTTCTTTCATAACTTCATATAGGCGGGTATGCCCCATTATGACAACATCGAGAACGGTGTCTTCTTCATATTCGAAGTGGTTCTGTTTAAGAACAGCCATCCGTTGGTTTGGAGGTAGCGATACATCACCAGTTTGTGCTTCAATTTCACCAGATAAAATCTTTAAAAACGTTGATTTACCGGCACCATTTGCACCAATTAATCCATAGCAATTACCGGGAGTGAATTTGATATTTACATCTTCAAAAAGCTTGCGATCACCAAATCGCAAACTTACATTATTTACATTAATCATTTATCTCATCCTTCACAATCAAAGTCTAGAAAAGTATAACATTTTCCTAGATGAAAAGCGATTCTCAAAGCAAAGTAGCTGTTTATTAAGGTGAGACAAAGGAAGAAAAATAGGAGGGATTTTTTATTATAGTACGGACAAATCATTTGTACTTCACTATCATTGAGATAAAAATCTGTCACGTCTCGCTTGCATTAAGCTCAAAAACCAACAATCTTTTAGAAAAGAGCCAAAAAATATGTTAAGATTAAAAAAGTTTACAAAGTAATAGGCTGTTATCATAAATTCTGTTGCTTATAGTGTTTTTTTACGAGATAGGAAAGTTTAGAATGACAGCTACCTTCACGCTGCTCGTCTCATGGGAAAGGCATCCAAAACATGCGGCGGAAGCTAACGCTGTTTTTAATGAAAGACCGCTATGCGGTTTTTCTTAAGAGTTAAGAAATTATAAAAAAATCTACGTTTCGATGTCTAGCTCCAGGCGCCATCGGCTCGTGTCAAATAACCTGCCCGATTAAAAGTAAAAAGCACTTTTTATCGGACAGAACATTTGCATTTCGCCGATAGTCGGGCGCCTTGCGCTTTCTTGTACTTTAAGAAAGTTTAACTTCTCTAAAGGAATAAAGTATAAGCGCAACTAAGGCTTTCGCCATTAAGGCTTGGCGGAAAGCTAAGTTTTCTTTAACAAAAGTAAAGCGCTACCATCTATATAACATTAAGGCAAGGAGTCATTCAACATGATCCAAAACCACCCTGTTCAAAAGCAATATTCACCCTATATTACGCTTAAAAAAGATGAATGGGCAACCTTAAGCCCGGGATCAGTCCAGCCACTATCTGAAGCAGAAATTGAAAAGCTACAGGGCATAAACGAAAACATATCAATGGAAGAAGTTTCGAGTGTTTATCTTCCACTATCAAGGTTGATTAACCTTTATACAACAGCTTCTCAAGACTTACATTCCGTAACGAATTTATTTTTACATAAAAAGACAAGGAAAGTCCCCTACGTTATTGGAATGGCCGGTAGTGTGGCAGTAGGTAAAAGTACAACTGCCCGTCTAATTCAGGCTCTATTAAAGAGATGGCCGAATCATCCGAAAGTTGAATTAGTAACAACAGATGGTTTTCTTTACCCAAACCGTGTTCTTGAAGAAAAAGGGATTATGAATCGTAAAGGGTTCCCAGAGAGCTATGATACATCTAAACTTATCCGCTTTTTAGCTGATTTAAAGTCAGGGGTAGAAAAAGTAACCGCGCCAGTGTATTCACACTTGGTTTACGATATTGTCGATGGTGAAGAACAAACGGTCTATCAACCAGACATTGTCATTGTTGAAGGCATTAACGTCTTACAAGTAACAAATGATGGAAGAGATATTCCGGAAGTTTTCGTATCCGACTTCTTTGATTTTTCAATTTACGTGGATGCCAAGGAAGAAGACATCTTCCATTGGTATATCGATCGATTTAAGACGCTTCGAAATACAGCCTTTAAAAACCCGGCATCATATTTTAAGCGTTATGCCGATTTAACAGATGATGAAGCAAACAAAGTAGCTACGAAGATTTGGAAAGATATTAATGAGGTTAATCTATATAACAACATTCTCCCGACAAAACACCGTGCAGATCTTATTTTACGTAAGGGGAATGATCACAGTGTCGAAAAAGTTCAATTAAGGAAAGTTTAAAAAAATATATATGATAGTTAACAAAACCTAGCAAGGGAATCTGCCCAAGCTAGGTTTTTTAATTTGAGGTTAATGAGGTTAATCGAAAGCTAAAAATTCGATTCGGTTTTCAAATGGATCAGAAACAAAGAATCGTTCTCTCCCTTTGATAGGAGGCTCTTCTTTAATCTCGACATTTTCATTCGTAAGCAAATTCTTTACTTCTTGTAAATCATGCACAATAAACCCGGGATGGGCTTTTTTTGCTGGAATAAATGCCTCTTGAACACCAATATGTAGCTCCTGGGAACCTAATTTAAACCAAACACCACCCCTTTTTCTTAGGTTTTCTGGTTTCGGTATTTCCTCTAAACCGAGAAGTCCATTATAAAAGTGTCGTGCTTCTTCTTCACAATCTTTTGGTGCGGCTAACTGGATATGATCAATTCCTGCCAATAGGTTTGCCATTCCATTTCCCCCTTTTAAAATATGAAAGTGCACCTATTCATTATATCAGAATTTTCCACAATTTTTGCAATAGGGAATCAGTTTCCTTTTGACAGTTTAAACGATCGTTTAAACTGCGAGAAATTTGTATAAAAGGGAATTAGAGTCATTAATCAAGGTGCAAAACAGACAGAGACAATGATTGTCTCTGCCTGTTTTCTTAGTGTGGGAGATATAAGAAAACAGCCCAACCATAAAGCTTCCCCGATAAAAGCAACTAACAATCCGATGCCAACTGTAATGGATATTTTAAATTATCAGGGATTAATTCTATTAACTTCTTTCTAAAATTTAATTTGTAGTAGTATAATTGTTCAGTCTAAAAAACATTGATATAACAACGTTCACGACAAAAGTTATGTTAGAAAAACATCACAAAAATCACTATAACGAACGACGTTATTTCGATATAATGACTGATTTTATATTGAAAAATTAATGAACGAATAGAATGATATGAACGCTTTAGATAAGGTTAATATTCCTAAGGAAGGACTTTGTAAGGTACCTAATAAACTCGGTGATTAGAAGGGAAATGAAAGAAATGAGGGGGAGAAAAATAAAGTGAAAGGGAATTTTGTTCCTAGTCAAAATAAAAAGAGGATGTCTTAAAAGGTTCATTTTTAACCCTTTTAAGACATCCTCAAAATAACTCATGGTGAATTCTAGTGTAGTATTTAGTTCGGTGGTTTGAGACAGTTTTATAGCTGTTGTGGATCGAAACTTTTTTCTAATTCATCGACAAGTGATCCGATGTATGCAACAGCTTCCCGAATAGGATTTGGATTCGAAAGGTCCACACCTGCATCACTAAGTAGTTCAAGTGGAGTTTTAGTTCCTCCAGCTTTTAATACGTCAATCCACCGTTCAACAGCAGGTTCACCTTCTTCTTTAATCATTTTCGCAACAGCAGTTGACGCAGTTAAGCCAGCGGAATAAGTATACGGATAGAGCCCCATATAATAATGCGGTTGTCGCATCCAAGTTAATCCTGCGCCATTATCAATGGTGACAGAATCTCCCCAAAAGCCTGTCAGCACTGAATGCTTTAATTCAGATAAGGAAGCAGCAGTTAGGGATTCGCCTTTTTCTGCGCGCTTATAAACTCTTCGTTGGAATTCCCCTTCTAATAAATGGGTTACAAAGTTATGATAATAAGTGCCTAAAAGTTGAAGGATCACCCACCGTTTCATTCTATTATCCGAAGACTGGTTGATCAAATGGTCAGCTAATAATAGCTCATTCATCGTAGATGGGGCTTCTACAAAATAGGTAGACGGTCTTGTGTTTGAAACTTCTTGATATTTATTTGCTAAATAAAAGTGACCTGCATGTCCTAATTCGTGGGCAAGAATAAACGTTCCTCTCATCATATCTGTCCACGTCATGAGGATGTATGGGTGAGCACCATAAGGGCTTGAACAGAACGCTCCTGTCATTTTTCCGTGATTTTCAGCTCGGTCTACCCACCGGTCATTGACTCCTTTTTTCATGATTTCCATATACTCCGGTCCCATCACTTCTAATGCTTCCAAGATCATTTCTGTGGCTTTTTCGTAGGATATTTCCGGATTAAATTCATGGTCTAGCGGTGCTTTGAGGTCGCAATAGTACATTTGGTCTAACCCTAGCTCTCTTTTCTTTAATTTCGCTAAACGTTGCATATGAGGTGAGAGCTCTTTATAAATAATATCAAGTTGATTATTGTACATATCCAGCGTGACATCTTGAGGCCCGAGGAGCATTTCAGTAACGGAATCGTATCCTCGTATTTTAGACATGGTAATTTGTTTCGTTACTTCAGAAGAATATGTAGCAGCATAGGTGTTTTTAAAGTTTTCTAACCCTTCAATGAAATTGCTGTATGCATTTCTACGGACAGTTGTATCGGATGATAGCTCATACCGATCTTCATATAAAGCGAAAGAAAGAGGCATACTTTCATCTTGGTCGTTTTTAAAATGAGAAAAGTGAAGATCACTCGACTTACTTTGGGAATAAATCTGGTAAGGAGAAGAGTGGACAGCATTAAGTGAGGCTAATACTTGTTCGGTTTCAGGTGTTAATGTATGGGCTTTACGTTTCACAAGGTCAAGCAAGTTTTTTTGATACGTTTGAAGCTTAGGCTCTTCAACAAAAAATTCTTCAATTTTACCTTCTGGAAAAGAAAGAATTTCAGATTCAATAAAAGATAATGCTCCATTGAATGTAGCTAGTTTATTTGATACTTTAGCGTAATTGCCTTGGTTCTCTGCATTGGATCCATCTTCAAATAATTTTAAATTAGCGTAGGTTACTACACGAATGACTCTCTCCATAAAAGCATCTTTCGTCTGCAAGCAAACAAACAGGGTTTGACCACTGTTTATTAAGTGATTTCGAAATTGCGTAACCTCTGATACATCACTATCTAATGCAGTTAATTCTGCTAACCATGCTTCATGGGAAAGAAATAAGTCTTTTAAATTCCAGGTTAAAGGTTCGGGCACTTCTTGACGTGTAGGTCGTTTTTGTTTTGTCGTTTCCATGCTAATGTCCTCCTTTATATTTAGGTACACGAATTGTTTTAATTATACACAAAATCTAGTGAAAATTGTGAAATAATTCAAAAATCACGTGGCGAAAACATCGGAATTAGGGGAAATATTAAAATGGGAGAGGGAAGAGGAGGCGCTAAAAGCTTTAAAACTGATTGACACTTCATTTAATCGTATCATATACTAATAAAGATAATTCCGAGTAAGTTTATGAGATTTAAAGTCTTTGTTTTGTTCAAAGGTATTTTATACGCTGTTTTCTTATGGGAGGGTAATGATGGAGCAAGTAAGTATAAAAAATGTTGAAAAAACATTTAGAACTAGTGATAAAGAAGCAAAAAGCTTCACAGTATTTGATGATATTAATCTTGAGGTTTCAGCCGGTGAGTTTGTCTCTTTGCTGGGGCCGTCAGGTTGTGGGAAATCAACACTTTTAAATATAGTAGCCGGTCTTGACCGAGCGACAAATGGAGAAGTTATGATTGGCGGTGAAAAGGTGACTTCTCCCGGCTCTGATCGTGGTGTAGTATTCCAAGAGGCCGCGTTGATGCCTTGGTTGAGCGTACTTGATAATGTCACATTCGCTCTTAAGAAAAAAATGAAAAAAACAGAAGCGATCGACGAGGCAAAAAAATACTTAAAACTTGTTCACTTGAGTAAATTTCAGGATTCTTACCCTCATGAATTGTCAGGTGGCATGAAACAAAGAGTGGCCATTGCAAGGGCTTTAGCAATGGATCCTAAAGTTTTATTAATGGATGAACCTTTTGGTGCATTAGACGAACAAACCCGCTCAATGCTTCATAAAGAAGTTCAATATATTTGGGAAGAAACAAAGAAAACGATCCTGTTTGTTACTCATAATATACGAGAAGCCATTCTGTTGTCTGATCGCATTGTATTAATGGGAACTCGTCCAGGGGGCATTCGGAAAGAGTTTCCGATTGACTTGCCTCGCCCAAGAACACCGTCCTCAGAGGATTTTATCAAGATTGAGCAAGATATCATGTCAATCTTAGCTGGGGAAATAGAAAAAGTGATGAGGGAGGAAATGGGTGATGACTTCAATAGTCAGAAGGCTTCTCTTCTTTACGGCTCTAATCGTAATATGGGAGACCACATTTAGAATCAACTTAAAAACAAACTTTTGGTCGACAACACTATTCCCGTCACCAATAGGGGCAGTAGAACAATTATATCGTGGATTTTTTGAGACCGGCATTTTAACCGTAGCGCTAACAGAAAGTTTACAAAGAATTTCAGCAGGCTTTGTTTTGGCTGTCTTAATTGGAGGTACGTTAGGGGTGTTACTTGCGACTTCCAAAATAGCAGATGAAACGCTCGGTTCACTTGTGATTGCCTTGCAGCCTGTACCGAGTATCGTCTGGCTTCCGATTGCATTAATGATGTTCCAAGGAGGATCTGCCGCTATTTTATTCGTCGTTGTATTAGGCGGAACGTGGGCGATGACGTTAAACACACGGATGGGTATTAAGAACGTTCAACCGATCCTTATAAGAGCTGCACGTACGATGGGTTACAGTCGGACTGAACTTGTTTGGAAAGTGATGCTTCCTGCTTCGATCCCATCGGCATTAACCGGTGCGCGGTTGGCGTGGGCATTTGGGTGGCGAGCATTAATGGCTGCAGAATTAATCGGTCGCGGTGGTCTAGGACGTACGCTTATGGATGCACGAGATTTTTACAATATGGACTTGGTTGTAGCGATAATGTTTATCATCTCTGCAATAGGATTAATTGTCGAATATTTCATCTTCAGCAAAGTAGAGAAAAAAGTATTAGCCCGATGGGGATTAGCAACAAACAGTACGTAAACTTCCAAAGGAGGAACAAAGATGAAAAAGGCATTCGGATGGTTACTTGGAGGCGTTGCTTTACTTGGGCTGGCAGCGTGTAGTACAGGTGGAGACGGTGCAGGATCAGGTGAGGAAGTGAACATTGGATATTTTCCTAACCTAGATCACGCAGCGGGGATTATTGGAAAAGAAAAAGGTTATTTCGAAGAGTCGATGACCGAGAGTGAAGTTAATTTTATCAATTTTCCCAATGGAAATGACTTTATTGACGCTTTAAGTACAGGGAACATTGATATGGGCTATGTAGGTCCGGGTCCTGCAATTAATTACTATTTGCAGGGCGGGGACGTTGTTGTTATTGGAGCCGCGGCAAATGGAGCAACACTGATCGTTTCAAGAGAAGACTCGGGTATTCATACTTTAGAAGATATGGATGGACACTCCTTCTGTACTCCTGGCAATGGTTGTACCCACAACGTACAACTCGAAATAATGCTGGAACGAATTGGATTAAAATCAAACCGCTTAGGTGGAACCGTAGAGCACCAGTCTCGTGTAGCTCCCGCTAATATGGTAGCGATGTTTGAACAAGGGGATATTGACGCTGCGGCTGCACCAGAACCGTGGGGGACGTTATTAGTTGAAGAACATAATGCAAATGTCGTTGTCGAGTGGAATGACGTATTTTTAGGTGAGGATTTAGCGAGTGTCGTTTTTGTCACAACGAGTGAATTTCTTGAAGAAAATCCAAGTCAAGTAGAACAAGCGTTGCGAGCGCACAAACAGGCTGTCGATTATACTCAAGAAGATACTGAGGATACGCTACAAACGATTAATGATTCACTCTATAACTTAACGCAAACTAGATTGCCTGAAACAGTATTGGAAAATGCTTGGGAGCGAATGGTTGTAACGACTGAAACGCATGCTGATGCATTGCAATATTGGGCTACCGCATCATATGAATTGGACTTTATTGAAGATGAACCGAATCTTGATGACTTTGTAGATACATCAATTTTGGATAAAATTATAGAAGAGGAATAGGTTGGATAGGTAAATTTTCTCAGGAGTTGTCTCATGAAAGTGAGACAGCTCCGTTGTTGTATTAACGGTACACTGGACGCTTGTACCCAATATCATGCTCAATAGTAATCTGTTGTTACTTAAAAAGTCAGTTTTTTTCTGAAATTAAACAACTGTTTAAATATAGGCTAGTAAATGGAAATGAGCAAATAAAACCAGGGGAGGTCTTTCTTATGATAAAATAGCACCCTGATAAATTGCGTAGTATTAGTTTGTGAGGAGGCTTATAAATGGAAAATAAAAAACATGAAATAGCGACATTTGCAGGTGGATGCTTTTGGTGTATGGTCAAGCCCTTTGATGAACTTCCTGGGATCGAACAAGTCGTTTCGGGTTATACAGGTGGAGATGTTGACAACCCGACCTATGAACAAGTGAAATCAGGTAAGACTGGCCATTACGAAGTCGTTCAAATCACATACGACCCAGTCTTGTTTCCTTATGAAAAATTGCTTGAACTTTATTGGCCGCAAATAGACCCAACAGATGATGGTGGACAGTTCATTGACCGAGGCAGTCAATATCGGACTGCAATCTTTTATCATAACAACGCTCAAAAAGTGCTCGCAGAAAAAACAAAAAAACAACTGAAGGAAAGCGGTAAGTTTTCTAAACCGATCGTAACCGAAATTCTTCCTGCAAAGACTTTTTATAAGGCGGAGGAAGACCATCAGAAATTTTATCAAAAAAACCCGAAACGATACGAGCGCGAACGTATTGATTCAGGAAGGGATATATTTATTGCTCAGCATTGGAATGATTAATTAATGAAGGGAGCACTTGGCTTTGTCAGGTGGTTTTAAATTCCCGTTAGAGTGGAAGGGACTATCGTTGTTATTCAAAAGAACCGGGAAATTCTCCGGCTTTTTTTAAGAGAAATTATAAAAAATCTACGTTTCGATGTCTAGCTCCAGGCGCCATCGCGATAGTCGGGCGCCTTGCGCTTTTTTTGAAAAGAATTTATAGAGCGGACAGCTACCTTCACGCCGGTCGTCTCGAGGGTAAAGCATCCTTGAGACTCTAAAAATGCGAGCTAACGCTGTTTTTCTTATACTTTATAAGCACCACTAAGGCTTGGCGGTAAGCCGAGTTTTCTTTATGATTCCAATATTTCCTTCGCCTTTTTTGCGGATTGCTTTAATGAAGATTCCATTATTTTAACAACCATTGGCGAAGCAAACTTAAACTTCTTTTTTACTGCATCAATATCTGCTTCCCCTGTACGGGTAAACAAGGTTCCGCCATCAACAGCCTCATACGTATTTGTGATCACATGATTGAAGGGTTTACTTGAGATACAAGAGGTTTTCTTATTTTCTTCATATGTAATCACTTTACCTCTAGCCGTAAATTTCCGCCCTAAAACCTGACTCTTTACTTCTATCGTTGCTCCTTCTTTTACTGTGTTGCCTTCTGTAATTTTTGCTTCAAGGACAGGTTCTTCCCACTCTGGTTTATGGGCCGGATTTTCAATATATTGAAAAACTTCATATACCGGCTTTTTAATAATAATGCTGTACTGTACTGTTTTCATTTTGATTCCTCCTCCATATCAGTTTATGAAAAATGAAAATGGAATAGAAGAACCTAAAAAAAATATATAAATTGTGAATGTTTTTCTAGGTAACAGGATTTGTTAGCTTCTAACGTGAAAGATAGATATATGTAAGGAACTAAAAGGCTCTTTTATAAAAGATTGTTGTTATTTGTTTTTTTGAAAGTTAGCACCACTTGAGTTGAAAAACACTCAAAAAACAACAAAACGATAACAGCCAATTAAAAAGAGGAGGGTTTAGCATGCGTGACTGGTTTGGTGAAATGTACAAGAAACATGAAAAACTGGGAGATTTTGAATACCTTGAAGGGAAAGGGAAGCGGTTATCGAGAGACGTACTTGAAGGAGACGTCCTTGACCGAACGATAAAAAGTGCGAATTTTGTACCTGAATGGGTGCAAAAGCGTAAAGATATCTTAGTTGAAATGAAGAATGTGATTGAATTAAGGCCCCATCTCGATGATCAGGAACTAGAGGAGAAAATTGATCAAGTTAACGCTCTCGTAAGGAAGTACAACCGAAAATGTCCACCGGTGATGCAGCGTGGGCTAGTAAGCGAAAAAAATCTAGAGGACCGTTATAAATCATGGCAATAGTGGAATAAATTTAAAAAAGCTTTGGCACTTGGAAGTTCAAAATCTTCACCCGAAATCTTCGAGGCTGCGGGAATCACATTTGACTTTTCAGAAGCAACAATTAAAGACATTGTAGCTTTTGTTGAGGAAAAATTAGCTGCCTTGAAATCTTAGAGACCGAAACCCCCATGGGAGTTTAAGAAACCTCCCATGGGGGATTTATACCTCTACAAAAGTAATTTTCGTTGTGACGAGGTCTTGAATTGAACCATCTTTGGCACTTCTTGTATAAACCCAAAGTTCACCGTTATTTGTTGTTGGATTGTGATCAAAGGAGACGCTTGCTATGAAAGGACCGAAAGCAGGGGCTGCTAGACTAGCTGTTGTAAAGCTTTCTTCTGTTACAATGTGATCGTCACCATCTTTAACTTGAAACAAGACATTTGCTTCAAATGCTCTCGCTAACCCGCTGATGACACTCCCATCAGCAAAGTCTCCTCCCGGTTTTGGCTCGAAAACTACGATGCTTTGTGAGGTTTGTTGAGGGATAATGAGCAGAGTGCCTTCATAAATTAACTCTGGCGAAATACTAGGACGATTTTGATTAGCAGCGATAATGGTTTCATAGGGGACGCCTACTTTTTCACCGATTGCAAACAATGAATCTCCTCGATCAATTTCATAAATAACGGAAGGTACGATGATTTGTTGACCAATATAAATAGTATTCGGGTTCTGTAAAGTATCATTCATTCCAACAAGTAAATCAACAAATGTATTAAATCGATTTGCTACATTTGTAAGGTTTTCGCTCTGGCGAATCACATAAAGAGTAACTGTTCGGTCCAAGTAATATTTCGGAATAACAAGTACTTGGCCTGGTAGAATCCTATATTGTTCTGTGAACGGGGGATAAAGGGCATTGGCTCTTACAATTTGATCTACAGTGCTTTGAAATCGTTCAGCTAATGAGAACAGAGTGTCTCCATTTTGAACAGTATAGATGATATGTGTTCCATTTATCAAACCGACCTTAAACACCTCCAATCCTTTCATCATAAACGGTATGTGTAATAAGTACTCATTATGTCACAAATAAAAATTCAATAATTTTAGGTTTAAAATGATCGTGAAAAGGAAACTAATACCGTGTGGACAATCACAATGAAAGGAGAGTTCGTAATATGTCAGAAGTAATGTTTACATCAAAAGCAACAGCTGAAGGCGGACGTGAAGGACATGTTAAATCAGCAAGTGGTGTTGTAGATCATAATTTAGTCATGCCAAAAGGAAACAACCCGACAACAGCAGGTACAAACCCGGAAGAACTGTTTGCTGCAGGGTATGCTGCCTGTTTTGATGGCGCTTTAAATTTAATGGCTTCAAAGGCAAGTAAGGACATAGAATCGAAAATTAAGGCTGAAGTGAGTTTGATGAAAGACCCAGCAGATGATGGGTTCATGCTTGGCGTCACACTTAATTGTGAAATTGAAGGGGTAGCAGAAGCTGAGGCAGAAGAGCTTGCACATAAAGCTCATGAGTTTTGCCCTTATTCTAAAGCGACTCGTAACAATATTGAAGTGGTCTTGAACGTAACGGCTCGGTAATGAAGTCAGGATGTATGAATAAGAACTAAAACGAAACCTCCTCCACATATGTATGTAAGGTAACTTATGTGGAAGGAGGTTTCTTATGTACCAGCATATAGTTCAACCTGGGGAGACACTTTTCTCAATTTCTGAAGATTTTCGAACCCCATATGCGGCTATTCTTCAAGCGAACGTCATTCCGAATCCAAATATGATTTATGTTGGTCAGGTGATCGTCATTCCAGGTATTCCCGATCCGAACCAAATCCCATATGCTATTACCGTTTCTATATCAGGTCGGACACTCACACTTTATGATAATGAAGGTGTGCAAAAAGTATACCCTATTGCAGTAGGGCGAATGCTTTTTGACACACCTGTTGGAGAATTTGTCATTGTTAACCGCGCACCTAACCCTGGTGGTCCTTATGGAACAATGTGGCTTTCGTTATCAAAAAAAAGCTACGGGATTCACGGTACGAACGATCCCTCGTCAATTGGAAAAGCCGTCTCCAGAGGGTGCGTACGTATGTACAATCATGATGTAGAAGAGTTGGCTGCAATTGTTCCAAACGGTACATCAGTAAGTATCCGACCTTTGTGATGTATTAGGAAACTCATCACTAACGAGATTTAGGTAGAGTTCATTGTAAGCGGCGGTCTATCTATGTGTATTTGTTTTCTTGTTGTAGAGTGATATTTTTATAAGTTCTTAGAGGATTTTTTATGCATTTAGAGAATAAAGATGGAACGGTAATGTATGTATTTTATGTATTTAACGAAGGAGAGGGTTCAATTGCAAATCAAATCACATTATTTGCAAAAGCGAGAAGTGAGAACAGTTAATGAAACAATGAGTGTGAAAGAGACGTTAGATTTCGTTCAAAAAACGGGGTTCCGTTGTGTGCCTGTTCTAACGAATAGTGGTGAATTTATTGGAAATGTTTATAAAATGCATCTATACGAATACTTGTATCGTGATGAAAAAAATCCAATGAAATCAGTAAAAGAAATAATCACAGATCAAGATAAAGTCATTGATGAAAAAGCTTCTTTCTTTAGCGTCTTTTTTACAATTCGCCAGGTTCCATACTTAGCAGTAATTGATGAAGATAAAAAATTTAAAGGTATTCTCACTCACGGCAAGATACTCGATATTTTAGAAAATGCTTGGGCTGTAGGTCATAGTAGTTATGCGATTACGTTATCAATGGAAGAGTATAAAGGCTCTTTACTTGATATTGTAACCACGCTTACAAAAGTGACAGATATTCGAAGCTTTATTACTTTAGATAGTGATCGAACTTTTATGAGAAGGTGTGTAGTAACCTTGCCTAATGAAACAACAGAACAAGATTTAACGAAGATTGTTCGCCATTTAGAAAGCCATCATTTCCGGATTATTCATATAGAGAATGAAAAAACAATGGCGAAGTAATGTTATAGTTTCATATATCGCAGGGGTCTCCAAAGGTTGGTCATTGACCTTTGGAGACTACTTCAATGTTTAAGGTTAGACAAGGTCAATGGATAGTTTGGCTAACGGACTAACGTCGGAAACAAGTGATTGAAGTGTATAAATAGAGATTGGGAACATCGGAAATCCAACGTAATATGGAGTGATGTCATAAAGCTGGAAAAAGAGGACTAATGCTTTGTCCGCAAGATAAAAGTCTTGCTCAGGCTTGATTGAGGTAAATCCATTTAAAAGAGGGAGTTCCCGATCTTTGATTTGAGCGGAAACTTGTTTAGACAAGACCTTTACATATTCTGAGTTCGGTTTGAAAAGTTGTGAAAGAGAATAAAGGTTACCTGTGTTCGTATCAAACGTTAATCCCTTGGCAAGAGTGAGTCCGTGTGCCATTGGGTAAGAGTACGTATAATTGCTCAATATAATACTAAAGTAGCCCCGCTCATTCGTTTTAATCTCAAAATTCCCTAACATCTCATCAAGTGTTCCAGTTTGAGATTGAATTTGATCGCGATAGATTTCTGTGACTGTTCGATAAATCCTATCATTTATCGTTGCCTGAACGTGCGGATCAACAAGTTTTCTAACTTGAGGATAAAATAACGTTACCTTACCCGAATGGTACACACAAGATTTCACGCCAACAGGCAATTGAAATTGAGAACTCATGTAATCCCCCCTTTTGACCAGTGTATGCAAGATAAATACCAGAAAGGGGGACTGTCCCCGCACAATTTTGTGTAAAATTGTGGGTGGGGACAGCGGGGAATTTGAGGTTATTGAGTTGGGTTCCAAATAATTTTGCCTGATTTCTGAACTGGGTGTAACGTCACTTGAAAATGATGTTTTTCATAGAAATGTACGAGACGATCGACGTGATCCCAGTCACGTTTAGCGATATCACCTACTAAATATTGAATGTTTTGTTCCTGAGCATAGTCTTTTAGGTGTCTTATACAGACAGAGCCAAATCCGCGATTTTTTTCTCCACGAATGTCATCAATATGAATGGTGTTTTGGTCGGTATATTGGGCGTGAATTGAAAACTCCCATTTCCCATGGAATGGAGTTTTACAGTCATGAAGCATGATTTTGCATGTTTCGCCGTCATCTGTGGCATAAAGGATAACCCATTGGTCTTCTTTCGTTTGGTCAATACCTAAAACATGCCATCGTTTGGCGATTTTTTTTATATTTTCTTGCATTCGAAACATTTGAAACTCAAGATCAGATTTCTCTTGAATGAGTTCGTCTTTCGTTTTATTCGTCTCATCCTGTAGAAGTAACATCCAATCCTCCTTTTACGGGACAAAATATCTATTTCAATAAATAGGTTATAAATGCTCACAATTTTGGTATTTTACTAGAAGTTTATCGCAAATGCAATCATAAAATGATGTGAGTTTGAGGGGAGTGTGTCATAAAGCATAAAGCAAGAGCGGGAGAAGTGAGGCACTCTTTACATACATAAAACGCAGAAGTAGAGAAGGATACCAATAAGCCACCCATGTCAATAGGGTGGCTTATTTTTACACAAAATTGTGCGGGGTCAGGCCCCTTCAACTACGCCGCAGGAGGCGCGGTCTCCGGAGTCGCCGGTTCTTAGTGTTTCTTCATCAGGACCTGGTGTATCTTGTTCAGTTGATTGATAGCGATCCGGAATGTTGGCAAAGTTATCTGCTTTTTCATGAATGATCACAGCTACGTTATCATCGACTAGTTGCTGGGGGGTGAAACGGTCCAGTTTAGCAACAAGAAAGGCAGTTGAATCTGATGCCACATATAATGGAGGCATGTCGCCTGTATGCTTACTATGGTCTGTACCACCGGGGTTATAGTGATCACCTGCACTCATGAAAGGACCTTCGGCAGCATCGGGTTCGCAAACTCCATTTTGATGAATGTGAAACCCGTGAAATCCTGGCTCTAAACCTTTTGCTTCAGCTTTGACGACCATTTGATCATCAAGTGCATAGAAAGAAACCTGACCAATTTTTTCGTTATTTGTGTTGATCATATTAGCATTGGACTTCAGTTCACCAAAGTTAAATCCTGAACCTGAAGATAGTGTCTCGACATAGTCTTCAGAGTGTTCACCGCTGCTTTCATCATAAATACCGTGATCTAAGACAGATTGATTGTTTATGTAACCATCGTCGCTTTGTGATGGTGAACCTTGTTCATCATCACCAGCACAACCGGTTATGATCAAGGCTAAACAAACTGCAGTTATAATCCAAAATTGGTTTTTACTACCTTTCATCTTTTAACCACCCTTTCTTACTATCTTTAGCATGATGGACGATTTATTTTTAATTTAAACTTACTCTCATAATTATCATCACTGTTTTTAACAGCCACCAATTTATAATCTTCAATTTATTTTTTTCAAAGCTCTTGAATAATTGGAGACTTCATTTTTCCTTTTACTATGCCGTATTATTTTAGTAAACTAGATTATAATAGAGGGGAGAGGGGGCATTAGGATGAAGGAGATTCCGGTTACATTAGTTAAAGCTAATCAGACAATGCTCGTCGGTTTGACCATCTTATCAATTTTACTGCAAAGTTCACTGTTACTTGGTCTAACTGTAGCTATTGTATATGGGTCATTACTTTTTGGACAAAAAGCTAATCCTGCGATGCTTTTTATTACGAAGGTTATAAAAAAAGACCTTTCTACCGATGATAAAGAAGCCGTTGTTTTACAGCGATTTAATCAAACGATTGCAGCGGTTTTATTAACAATTGGTTTCTTGTTAAGTATCATTTGGAGCCATTGGGGCGTATGGGTTCCAGTTGGTATGGTGACCATTGCAGCATCTATTGCTTTAATGGGTTTCTGTGTAGGGTGCTATATGTATTATCAATACAAAAAGATCTCTCATGAAAGAAGAAAATCCGCATAACGGTCTTTTATTAAAAATACCGGTAACTTCCGCCGCATATTTTAAAGTCTCAAGGATGCATCTCCCTTGAGACGAGCGGCGTGAAGGCAGCTGGCCATAAAGCTTGACGGCAAGCTAACTTTTATTGACAATTTCGCCTCGGGATGTTAAAATTAAAGATCTATAACTGTCGATGTATTAAGGTTTTATATTTTACACCAATAATGACTGACAGTCATTCAGAAATGGATTGTATGAGGTGCTAAGATGAGAAAAGAAAAGCATTTGTTAGCCATGTCGGTTTATGGAGCGTTAGCGTTTGCTGTTATTGCGATCGTTTGGGGTATTCTCGTCCATTCACAAATGATCTTGTTCGATGGTGTGTATTCATTAATTAGTGTTATTTTATCGCTATTTTCATTGTTATCAGCTTCGTATATTCAAAAACATGACTATAAACAATTTCCGTTTGGTAAAGAAATGCTCGAACCACTCGTGATTATTGTTAAATATTTCATTATTTTAATCCTCTGTTTGTTCGCTCTTTCCTCGGCTGTTTCTGATTTGCTATCAGGAGGAAGAGAAGTAGATCCTGGGTTTGCGCTTCTGTATGCAATTGTTGCTACAGTTGGCGGATTCATCGTTTATCGCTTTTTAAAAGCTGGACAAAAAAAAATCAAGTCTGGTTTCGTTGAGGCAGAGTCTAATCAATGGCTAATGGATACGTTGTTAAGTGCTGGAGTGATGATTGGCTTTTTCATCGCATTTCTATTAACGTTAACACCTTTTGCCCACTTAACAGCCTTTGTTGACCCACTGATGGTCATCCTTGTTTCTGGTTATTTTATTAAAGTGCCAGTGACATCCATTAAACAACAACTTAGAGAAGTGTTAGAAATGTCTCCTGGTGAAGAAATTAAATCGATTCTAGAAGAGAGTACGCAAAGAATCGAAAGAAAATACCAGTTTGATGAAACGCATTTACGTGTATCAAAGGTGGGGAGTAAGCTGTTTATTGAGGTTGATTTTGTAGTAAATGAAGTTTCTAAAGACTTGACTATCGCACAACAGGATCAGATAAGGGAAGAACTGACCTTCCACATTCAAGATTTGAACTTCACTAAATGGCTTACCGTTTCATTTACAAATGACCGTAAATGGGCTATAGAATAAAATGAAGGGCTGGACCTCCTACAAAAGAGAGGACAGCCTTTTTCATGTATAATGAAGAAAACGGCAAAAGGAGTCGTATGTTTAATGAATCCACACCCATTTAAAATTGTTTCAAAGAGCCAATCCGCTATGGATATAGATAAGCAAAATGCTCTTGATGAGATACTTCAACAAGAGCCGGTAAATGCATGTGCGGTGTTGGTTAATGGACAAATCGAATTTGAATACGCAAAAGACAAGCACCAGATTGAAAAATTACATACAGTTAACTCAATTACGAAAAGCATAATTTCTGCTTCGCTAGGACTTGCACTTCAGCACGAGTACATAACTGATTTGCAGACTCCCTTAATCGATTTTTTTCCTGATCGAGAGCTAGGTGATTCTTTTAAACAGTTAACACTAAGAGATTTATTAATGATGAATTCAGGAATAGATTGGAAAGGGAATAAACCACTTGTTCAGTCAGAAAACTGGTTTAACTATATCCTTAGTAGACCCGTGACAGAGGATATCGGACCAAAAATGACCTATGTTTGTGGAAATTCTCATTTGCTTAGTGCGGTAATTCAAAAATCCTCGGGAATAAATACAGCTGAATTTACTGACCGTTATTTGTTCCAGCCATTACATATTCGAAGCTATAAGTGGAGAGCTGACCCACAAGGGGTTTCTACAGGCGGGTTTGGTATTGAAATGACAGTATATGACTTATTGAAATTCGGTTACCTTTATTTATGTAACGGAGTGTGGGAAGGTGTCCAACTCATTGATCCAAACTGGATTAAGGAGTCGACAGTAGACCGATTACCTACAGATATGGGAAACCAGCGTTATGCTTACCACTGGTGGGTGAATCCTGAAACAAAACGCCTGTCTTCATTTTATTACGCAGCTGGCAGTGGTGGACAATATATCTTTATTGTTCCGGAAAAACAAATCGTATGTGTTTTTACTTGTGAGTATAGTCGTAAAGAAGGGGTTAAACCGTTTACCTTCTTTACACGCTATATTTTAGGAGCCTTTGATCACTAAAAACTAGCCTAAATTGGGGGGATCCTATGAAATGGTTTGAAGCGGATCCAAGTTTAACTCCTTTTACAATGTTCTCCTGGCAGCACCTATTCATGATTACGGTTTTAGCTGCGGGCATCATCGCTTTATACCTATTAAAAAATCGATTGAATAGGTATTCACTTAGGCGATTTGAAGTTACCCTGGCTATTATACTCATCTTCATTGAACTTGGCTACCATATATGGCTTGTCACGACAGGTAACTGGCGTCAAGATCACGCATTGCCTCTTGAGTTATGTAATATTAGCTTAATCCTTATTATCATTGTTCTGCTTACAAAGCACAGGGCTACGCATGAGATTGTTTTATTTATTGGGGTCGCAGGGGCACTACAGGCAATTTTTACACCTGTCCTTTCCTATGGGCTGCCCCATTTTCGGTTTATTCATTTCTTTTCTACACATATATTGATTATTTGGGTTGCTGTATATTTTACGATCATCCGTGATTACAGGCCAACATTTGCTTCTGTTTGGAAAGCGCTCCTCTTTCTTAACCTTTTGTTACCGGTTATCGTTTGGGTGAATAATCGAGTAGGAGGAAACTACTGGTTTCTAACTGAAAAACCCGGTGACGGTAGTTTATTGGATTTTTTAGGCCCTTACCCATGGTATATTTTAAGCCTAGAAGTTGTAGCTATCTTCATATTCCTTGGTCTATGGCTGGTTTTTAGGAAAAAATAATCTCGCAATTTGTCTACAAACCTCACTAAAGCTTATAAAATTCACCGAAATCAAAGGACTTCATATTTCGCTTGTCGAAAGAATAATAGCGAGAAATGTTTAAGGGAGGCAATTATATGACAACAGTAAAAAAGAGTAAGGTTGCTGAAGATTTTCATGGCACAATCGTAGAAGATCCTTATCGATGGTTAGAAGATCCTGAATCGGAGGAAACAAAAATGTGGGGAGAGCATTGGAAAAACCAGTGCGACCTTTACTTTTCAAAAAGCCAATCGCAAACACAAGATAAAGAACGGTTAACCGAGCTCTGGAATTATTCGAAATTCTTTGTACCTAAAAAAGTCAACGATCGCTTGTTTTATCAAAAAAATATTGGGCTGCAAAATCAAGCTGTATTATATATGAACAAGGACGGTCAAGAAGAAGTGATCCTTGATCCAAACTATTTAAGTGAAGATGGAACAGTAGCGATGACAAACTATTCTTTCAGTCGAAATGGTAGATACATAGCTTATTCAACTTCTGTTCACGGAAGCGACTGGCAGGAGATTCACGTCCGCGATATTGATAAAAGTACTGATTTAGCTGATGTAATTGAATGGGTGCGGTTTACCCCTTTGGCGTGGGCTCCTGACCATTCAGGTTTTTTCTATAGCCGTTTTCCAGAAACGTGTACAGTGAAAAAAGAAGACGAAGCTAATTTTAATCGTGTCTATTTTCATAAACTAGGAACGTCGCAAACAGAAGATGAACTTATTCATGAACAGCCAGAAGATAAAGAGCTTCTCTTTGCACCATCAGTAACTGAAGATGAGCAGTTTTTAATCTTACATGTTCGCTTTGGTACTGCTGCTCAAAACCGTTTCTACGTAAAACCTCTCCATTCGTCAGTACCTTTTACAAGATTACTTGATGAACAGGATGCCGAATACAATTACATCACTAACGAAGGAAATACATTTTATTTTCAAACCGACCTGGATGCACCTAAAAAACGTGTCGTTGCAATTAACTTAAACGCTCCAGAAAAAACGTCATGGAAAGAAATTATCGCTGAAACAGACGATACCATCGATGAAGTCGTGTGCGTGAACGGTAAGTTTGTTGTTGCTTATCTTAAAGATGCACATCATAAGCTTACGATTTATGATCTAAAAGGATACCGCCAAAGAGACATAGGCCTGCCGATTATCGGATCGCTCACAAATATTACCGGAGGAAAAGAAGACGAGGACATGTATTTTGGCCTCACGTCTTATTTGAATCCAACTGTCGTGTATAAGTACAATTTCAATAATGGACGTCTTGATGTCTTTGCAGGGTCTTCGTTATCTGTGGATACAAATCAATTTGTTACTGAACAGGTTTTCTACCCATCTAAAGACGGAACAAAGGTGCCGATGTTTATTACTCATCGAAAAGGGATAGAGCTAAACGGTAAAAATCGAGTAATCCTTTATGGGTACGGGGGATTTACCGTAAGCCAGACACCAGCGTTTAATCCATCAATCCTTCGCTGGTTAGAAAAAGGCGGGGTTTATGCTGTGGCAAATCTGCGTGGCGGTGCGGAGTATGGAGAAGAATGGCACAAAGCTGGCATGCTTGAGAACAAACAAAATGTATTTGATGACTTTATTGCTGCCGGTGAATGGTTAATCAAACGCGAGTACACGGAATCAAGTAAACTCTCAATCATGGGTGGTTCAAACGGAGGGCTTTTAGTGGCTGCATGTATGGTGCAACGACCTGACCTCTTCGGTGCTGTAGTATGTCGTGTTCCTGTTATCGACATGCTCAGATATCACAAATTTACAATTGGCCGTTACTGGATGCCGGAATACGGGGACCCGGAAAAAGCGGACCATTTTCCGTTTTTATATCGCTATTCCCCACTACACAATGTAAAAGAGGGGGCGACTTATCCACCTGTACTCATTGCAACAGCTGAAAGTGATGACCGGGTTGTTCCTGCTCATGCGAAAAAGTTTGCCGCAACACTAAATGAAAAAGCGAGTGCTGATTCTAAGGTTGTTTTACGATTAGAATCAAAAGCTGGTCACGGACTCGGAAAACCTACTTCAAAGCTCATTGATGAGTGGGTTGACTTCTATTCGTTTTTAGAGAGAGAATTGCATTAATCGTCTTTTCAGACTGTCTCTTTATACTGGAGGCAGTCTGTTTTTGTCTCATTATCATTGAGTATTTAAATTTCACGTACTCCAGTTTCATGGTAAAATATGAAAATAAGCCTTATTTATCGAAATTTTCAGTCTAATAGGTGGGATTAATATGTTTATCGTCAATGTTGAAGGGGCTGTTTTTCATAATGGTAAGTGGTTGATCATCAAGCGAAGTGCAAAAGAAGACCATGGTCCAGGCATGCTCTCGTTAGTTGGTGGAAAGGCAGAGAGAGAAGGAAATACTACAGATATTTTAGAAAGAACATTAAAACGTGAAATTGAAGAAGAAGTTGGTATCCGTGTAAAAGAAGGCATGCACTACGTACATAACACTTCGTTTGTTTCTGATACCGGCATACATGTTGTTGATATTGTGTTTCTTTGTGAATATGAAAGTGGAATTGCCCATCCGAAAAGCCATGAAGAAGTTGCAGGTGTATATTGGATGGCGTATGAAGAAATTTTAAATCACCGATATGTACCAATATGGCCGAAAAATAGTATACGTTATGCAGAGGCTGTTCGAAAAAAGCTAAAAGCGGAGGTTAATAAATGAATGTTCCCTTGATAGAAACTGAAAACTATCAACTAACCCAAATCAAGCGTGAAGACGCAGATGAGCTATTTTCGATAATGAGAGATAAGGAGACGATGAAATTTATCACTCCACATCCTGTGGAAACGAAAGAGCAAATGAGGGGGAAAGTAGCCCATTATCTGACTCTCCTAGAAGAGAAGAAAGAACTCCCATGGACGATTTTTGATCTAGTAAACAATTGCATGGTAGGAGTGTTTCGTTTACACAAACTTGACAACTGGCACAAAAAAGCGGAGATGAATGCTGTCATTAGAAGTGAATATCAACAGCAAGGTGTCATGACGGAGGTTTTACCTGAAATATTATCTTATGTTTTTAAAACACTTAAATTAAACCGGTTAGTTGGAGATATTTTTGCAGGAAACAAAGGATCAGAAAAGCTTTTGCTCAAATACGGCTTTCACCGTGACGGAATTTTGAGACAAACCGATTTTGATGGGGAAAAATTCCATGATACGGTTGTTTATTCGTTATTGCGTGCTGAGTATCTTACGCTTCAAAAGGAGCAGATAAGATGATGGAAGCTCCTTCAATCGGTACAAGCTCACTTATCTACAGGTGGAACGTTCATCTTTGCCACACAATTTTCTGATGCTAAAGGCTTTCTTTCTGAAGGGGAAGAAGAGATTACATACCAAAATGAAAATGGTCAACATATTTGTGTGAAAACAATAGAAAGTTATGATTCGCTCATGCAAATCCTTCATTATAAAACGACTAAATTCCATGAAAGGAAAGAAATTGCCTTTCATACGATTCGTTTAAGTTATGTTTTTCCGCAAGAATTAAAATTACTTTACTTCTTGAGAGTAATGGATTTTACGGAGGTTGGGATCAAGTGCCGCTCCATGAAAATTCCAGTGAGATGATAGTTGTATGTGAAAAAAATAGGGAGGGGAACTACTTGTTACACCATGTTGAAATTTATGTGTCAGATCTCGCTTCTTCACAACCATTTTGGGGTTGGCTTCTTGGAGAGCTTGGATATAAAAAGTACCAGGAGTGGGAAAAAGGAGTAAGTTGGAGACATCACGACTGTTACCTTGTTTTTGTCCAAGCAGAAAAGAGATTTCTAGAGATATCTTATCACCGTAGCCGAGTTGGCTTGAACCACCTTGCATTTCAAGTGGCAACGAAACATGAGGTAGATCAGCTAACAAAAAATTTAAAAGAGAGAAATGTTACGATCCTGTATAATGACCGACACCCATTTGCTGGCGGTCCTGATCACTACGCGGTTTATTTCGAAGATCCTGATCGGATAAAAGTAGAGGTGGTGGCTCAAAACTAAACTTTAGCATTATCAAAGAGACGGAGCTTTCCTTTTTCCATTGTAATATTAAGGCGATTAATATGTGGTGCAACTTCATAATCAAAGAAAAATAACAATTGATCAATCTGCGCTTTTTCGTCATTCGTATTTAACTCATCCAGAGTTAATTTAAATTTTGAAGCTCCTCAGGTGCTTTTTTCATTATAGCCAATTCGAAAACCTGGTTTTGATTGCTTGCCTTGGAGCTTTTTAAGGAACTGTAGTGCTTCAGGAGAAATTTGCATTTTTTCAACCATCCTTCCTTTAAATACGAACTCATAAACCTGATCACTAAAATCCAACGTAAAGCCTAACGATTCAGCTAGTTTTATAGATAGAATGTTGTTATTCATACAATCCCAAATTGGGAAAACATTCCGTTGCACGCATTCTTAAAGAAGGCGGATCGTAACACCTTTCCCGTACCCTTAGTTAACATTATCGCCTTATTTCCGATGTCATTTAAAACATTATTTTCCTCGTAACGATAACGCGCTGAACGGTCTTTTCCAATAGACTGTCGTCAAATAACCGTTCAATAACTGCACCTCATTGACTATGTTAACCAACTTTTATTTGAGTATCAAGAGTACTACAAATAAACTAATTCATGATTTCCTATAAAACAAAAACCATCATTAGTGCCCGGCCAAACGAGGGCGAGGGTGGGTTGATCAGCTTTATCAAGAAACAGTTCTGCTTGGGTGGGGGCCGTGCACAAAGGAATGGATGTCCACTAGTGTTTTACGGGTTAAAAACGAAATACATCGATGAAATTCTTTCGCCTTTAACTCAACCATAGATACTCCTCCTTTTAATGTGGCACCCTTATTTTACCATGAACAAAGTAGAAATGAACCTAGGTATTCGCTTTACTATGAGGAGTGGTACAATATTTCTAAAAGGTAATACAAAGGAGATTTAAATGACACAAAAAACACTGTTGCTAATCGATGGATTCAACTTATTAAGCCGAGGGTACTTCGCTACCAGTTATGGGCGTAGTGATGAACAGTTGAGAAATAGCCAAGGGGTGTATACGAATGCGCTGCGGGTATTTTTCCAAAAACTTTTCAACTTAGTTTCTCAACACAACGTTACTCATCTAGCCGTTGCTTGGGATGTGAAGCGTGATGAAACCACGCGGAGTCTGGAGCATGATTTTTACAAGTCACAGCGAAATGATTTGCCGGAGCCATTAATTGAACAATATGAGACCTTAACAAATATGCTGGATAAAATGGATATTGCTCAAATTACCGTTCCTGCTTATGAAGCCGATGACGTGATCGGGACGCTGGCAACAAAATGGTCTTCGGAAGGTGAAGGGAGCTGTCTTATTTACAGTAACGACCGTGACTTATTTCAGCTCCTTAGCCCTAGCGTTTCACAAATCATTAATCGCAGAAAAGAAGAGTTTGTTTATACACATGGTCACTTTGAAGAGGAGTTCGGAATCCAATCCAATCAGTGGGTTGATGTAAAAGCATTGTTAGGCGATCGTAGTGATAACATTCCAGGATGCCCGGGAATTGGGGAAAAGTCAGCCTTGCCTCTCATACAAGAATACGGCTCCATTGATACGGTTTATGAAAAAATTGAGGACTTAGATAAAAAATATAACCGCTACAAAAAGAAACTCATAGCTGGAAAAGAAACGACCTATATTAGTAAAGAATTGTCACAAATCATCTGTGAAATAGAGGCTTTGGAAGACTTTTTATTCGATGAGTTACAACTAAATCTATCAGAGCAGAAAATTTTAAAATCGTTAAATGATATGGAAGTACGCGTAAAGCTTTCGATTTAAAATGGGGGAGGTTAACCGTTATGAATGGAACTTTAAAAGCATTTCAACTGTGGCGGGAACGAGCGATTTTGACAATTTCAGCTACTTCAGAAGAGTTAGCAGATCATGTGCCGGATGGATTTAAAAACAATATCCGCTGGAATGCAGGACATATCCTCGCCAATTTGAACCACAAGCTTGAACCATTAAGTGACGAAAAAGAAGAATTAGATTCTGGTTTTCGTGAACTGTTCTTAAATGGGACGAGCCCTGCGGATTGGGAAGGTAGAGATGTGCCTTTACTCGAAACAATTATTTTATTACTTAAGGAACAGCAAGAGTGGGTTCTTCGAAACGAAAAGTCAATTTTAAACGCTCGTTTAACCAAGTCATTTCGCGGTATGGAAACGGGTGAGGAGCTTATTCAACTTTTAATTGGTCATGATAGTATGCACATCGGTGTGATTAATAGCATTAAATATGCTTCACGAATTGATGATGTTTGGGGAAAAACAAAGTAGGGCTGTCTTTTGGCAGTCTTTTTTCTTTGAAAGATCAGAAAGTATAGAGCGTACTGCTACCTTCGCGCTCTCGTTTTATGAGACTTTAAAACATTCGGCGGAAGCTAAGCCGTATTTAAGAAAAGAACGCTATGCGCCTTTTCTTTAAGGGGATTTTTAGCTTGACTAATTTTCTTGAATTTATGTGCAAAAAACATTTATGAACGTGATGTGTGCAATCGTACCAGGGAATGATATTCGTTCTATTGACAATATAATTTAATTGCGATATATTTTACTTACAAAAAGTAAGCTATTGAATAACGGTAGGCTAAAGTTATCCAGTATTGAGCAAATTAACTAGATCATTTGAGGAGGAGTATTATGAATATCAAAGGAATCCATCACGTATCTGCACTCACAGCGAATGCTCATGAAAATTTCCGTTTCTATACAGAAGTAATAGGCATGCGCTTAGTTAAAAAAACGGTAAATCAAGATGATACATCCGTTTACCATCTGTTTTATGGTGACGAAAAGGGGAATCCAGGGACTGAACTGACCTTTTTTGAAATACCAATGGCTGCTAAAAATCACGGAGGGGTAAGCAGCATTTCCACTATTGGACTACGTGTTGCATCCGATGAGGCATTAACTTATTGGGAAAAGCGGCTTGACGATTACGGTGTTAAACGAAGTCAAATCGTCGAACGAGCTGGGAAAAAGTATTTGGACTTTGAGGATTTTGAAGGACAACGACTCACTTTTGTTTCTGATGAAAAAAATTCAGGTGTTTCTCCAGGGAGGCCATGGAATAAAGCACCTGTGCCACAAGAAAAAGGTGCAACCGGATTAGGGCCAGTAAAATTAACGGTCCGTAAACCGGATTCTACTATTACAGTATTGACTGAAATTCTTGGTTTTCGAAAAACAGATCGCTCCTACGCATCCTCAGTAGATGATCAATCTGATATTCTCGTTTATGAAACAGGAGAAGGGGGAAACGGAGCAGAAGTTCACATTGAAGAAAGGTCAGACCTTCCTCCAGAACGAATGGGAAGAGGCGGTGTCCACCATGTTGCTTTCAGAGTGGAGAATGAAGAAGAGCTTCAACAATGGGTGCAAAAAATTCAGCAATTGCAAATCCCGAACTCTGGCTTCGTAGATAGATTTTATTTCCGGTCCCTTTACTTTAGGGAGCCAAACGGAATTTTATTTGAGTTAGCCACAGATGGACCGGGCTTTGATACTGATGAGAGCCTGGATAGCTTAGGTGAAAGCTTAGCTTTGCCACCATTTTTTGAATCAAAACGTGAAGAAATTGAAGAGAAACTTAAGCCATTGGACACGAAAAGATCATAGGATGTTAAACGCCAAAGGTCATATACCTTTGGCGTTTAATTATTTTCAAGCAGCTGATACCCTTACTTGATCGGATTTTCAACCATAAATGAGCAATGTGGAGATTCGCCTGGACATTACTATAAAAGGGGGCAGATGCGGTTGAGAGTGGTTTCTCTCGATACAGCTTTATTTAAATTATTGTTATAAAAGAAGGTTTGCCTGTCTTAACAACTGAATCGAATCATTACGAAAAGTTAGGGAATAATCATCGTGAACTGTGAATGTAACATTTAGACACCCCAATTTTGAAAATTCCTCGTTTTCATTATCATCAAATTAAACTTGCAAGCAGGGTTATCGAAACTTTTGTAGAATTACGGTTATTGTAGTTTTTTTAATTAAGCTGTTTTTGAAAATAAATAGTAACGATTTTTATAAAAAAGCCACTGATTAAGACAAAGGACTTAACTTATATTAAACTAAAATAGGGTGAAAAAAGATGAAAATCCAAGGAATTAACCACTTTTTATTTTCTGTATCTGATTTAGACAGATCAGTAGAATTTTACAAGAGAATATTTTATGCAAAATTGCTAGTTAAAGGAAGGTCAACCGCTTATTTTGATTTGAACGGGATCTGGATTGCGTTAAATGAAGAGAAAGATATTCCGAGAAGTGACATTCATAAATCCTACACCCATATTGCTTTTACCATTGACGAACAGGATATAGAGGAAATGTATGAAAAGCTTAGGTATGAGAACGTTACGATCCTTGAAGGACGAAAAAGAGATAAACGAGATAAAAAATCCATTTATTTTTTAGATCCAGATGGCCATAAGTTTGAATTTCATACAGGCACGCTCCAAGACCGTCTCGAATATTATCAAGATGAAAAGCACCATATGAAGTTCTACATATAGATTGTAAAGTTTTCACAATGTAAATCATATGTTATTCGTCATTATTAATTGGTAACAATACTTAGATTATTCATTTTAAAAAGGAGTTTGACTAATGACTAAGAAAAAAGTAGGTATTATTTTTGGGGGTAAATCAGCTGAGCATGAAGTATCCCTTCAGTCTGCAAAAAATGTGTATGATGCAATCGATAAAGACAAATACGACGTTTTATTAATCGGAATAGATAAAGAAGGAAGATGGCATTTAAACGAAAGCAGCAGCTATCTACTCAATGCAGAAAACCCTAAACTTATTGAATTAAATAAGACAAATAAAGGAGTGGCTGTCGTTCCAGGAGAAGACCAGTCGCAACTGATAAATGTAACGAACGCTTCAAGTATAGAACAGCTTGATGTTATTTTTCCCATCCTACATGGACCTTTAGGTGAAGATGGGACAATTCAAGGGATGTTTAAGCTAGCTGGCTTACCATTCGTGGGTGCTGGCGTTCTTGGATCAGCAGTTAGCATGGATAAAGATATTGCGAAACGTTTATTAAAAGACGCCGGATTATCTGTAGCAGAGTCATTAACGTTTAAAAAGTGCGATCACCATAAGATTTCATATGAAAATGTGAAAAATGAACTCGGTTTACCTCTTTTTATTAAACCAGCTAACCAGGGGTCATCAGTTGGCGTAAGCAAAGTAAGTAACGAAGAAGAATTTTTAACTGGAATTGAATCAGCCTTTCAATTTGATCATAAGATTATTGTGGAAAAAAGTGTGATTGGGCGCGAGATCGAGTGTGCCGTATTAGGGAATGATGATCCGATCGCTTCTGCTGTTGGTGAAATTTTACCTCAAGGTGACTTTTACTCTTATGAAGCAAAATACATCGATGAAAAGGGTGCTCTGTTAGACATTCCAGCAACCTTGACTGAAGTAGAGGTAGAAACAGTTAAAGAGCAAGCAATTAAAGCGTTTGAGGCTTTAAATTGTGAAGGGATGGCCAGAGTAGATTTCTTTTTACTAGAAAACGGTGAGCTTGTTATTAATGAGATCAATACAATACCTGGGTTTACTAAGATCAGTATGTATCCAAAACTGTGGGACATTAGTGGAGTAAGCTATACTGAATTAATCGATCGTTTAATTGTGTTAGCGATCGAACGACATGAAAGAGATGATAAGCTTCAGAATCGTTATTTTTAAAGTGTGAGATAGGTAGAATCATTCACTTGCCAAACGCTCCAAAAGCCAATAGTAACAATCTTTTAGGAAAGAGCCTAAATAGTAAAAGGAGAGAACCCTTCATATGAAGCACGCTCTGGTAATTGGCGGTACTGGTATGCTAAAAGAAGTTACGCGTTGGTTGGTAACTCAAGGATACTATGTCTCCGTGGTAGGAAGATCTGAAAATAAGATGGATAATTTAATTAACCATTATGAAGAAGGCGAAATGCTAAACCCAATTTTCGCTGATTATCAAAACTCTTCTTATTTCCAGAACGAGATAAAGGTTGCCATTCAGGAATACGGGGCATTTTCACTTATTGTAGCGTGGGTTCATTCACAAGGCAGTGAGAGCTTGTCTCAGCTGCTAAGAGAAGAAATGTTTACTAATGCTGATTTTTTTTCATGTACTTGGCAGCAGAAGTGATCTTACGACCGTAAAAAAACAGCTGCAATTAGAGAATCTGCAAGCGTACTTTCAGATCCAACTTGGGTTTATAAAAGGTGTAAAAGGAGATCGTTGGTTAACACATGAGGAGATCAGTAGTGGTGTAATCAATGCAATTCAAGAACGCTCTGATCCCTTTACAATCGGAGTGATGAAACGTCGTTGAAATCAGATAAGTGAGGTGAAGCATGAAGCGAATTATGGTTTTGGGTACCTCTGCAGGTGCAGGGAAATCCACGTTTGCGAAAAAGCTTGGAAAAATAACTGGCCTTGATGTTTGTCATCTTGATCGATTGTTTTGGAAACCTGGTTGGGTTAAAGCGAGCCTTGAAGAATTTACCGCTTATCAAAAAGAAGTTATGGAAAAGGAAGCTTGGATTATTGAAGGGAATTATAGCAATACATATGACATACGAGCAGAAAAAGCAGACACGATTATTTATTTAGAAGTACCGCTAACGACATGTTTGTTCAGAGTGGTAAAACGGTGGATCACAAATATCGGAAAAACCCGTGATGATATGGGGCCAGGGTGTAAAGAAAAGCTGGACTGGCCATTTATTAAGTTCATCATTACTACTTATTATCCGCGTAAACAGAAGATGAAAGAGCGAATCGACCGGTTCCAGTCAATAGGGAATCGAAAAGAAGTCTATTGGCTAAAGGGGAAAAAACAGATTAGCGAGTTTTTACAGGAAAAAACAAAAATGCAGACATCAACGTTTTAAGCAGAGTATCGGGATGGTAAAGTTAAATCATAACCCGAAACATAAGACTGTCATCGTGTATAAAAGAGGAAAGCATAAAAACGTGCTGAAGATTAATGATCAGCACGTTTTTTCGTTTCTCCCATTTCATAAACTGTATATCGTTTATCTTCTTTTTTTGCCTTTTTATGTGCGCGTTTGAGCGTGAAAATGGTAAACCAAGTGACAATAAATAATCCAATCATAGCGAAATAAGCATATGTGAAGTCTTGAGTTCCGTCTGGAAAAGTGAAAATATCCACTCTTTCACAACCTTTCTAAATTTGCTTACAATAAGCTAAAATTATTATAACAAACTAGCTATACAATTTCATTTTTTTAAGTGAACTGACGAAAATTGATCAGAGGTTTGTCCGAAATTAGGTCATGACAACTTCTTTTTCATGATACGATAATCCAATAAAAATAGAGAAATTGTCGAAAAGTGATTGAATCGGTTGCGATTCTGGTTAAAATGCATAATACTAAAATAGTAAAATAATGACGTTAGAGGGATCGAACATGACAAACAGTGAAATTTATGAGTATTTACTTTCAATTTGTTCATCGGAAAATGTTTTATGCAATGAACCGATGAAAAACCATACGTTAACGAAACTAGGTGGAAATGCTGATTTTTTTGTAACGCCTGAAACTTATGAGCAAACAAGGGACGTTTTTGCACTCACTTATGAAAAACAGATTCCTTTTATGTTATTAGGAAACGGATCGAACATGATCGTCAAAGATGGAGGAATTCGTGGGATTGTCGTTCAATTCAGTAAACTAAACGAACTATCCGTTAAAGGAAACCAGCTTATTGCACAAGGTGGGGCTAATATTAAAGATGCTTCTAAGCTGGCTTTACGTCATGATCTTACAGGGTTGGAATTTGCGTGTGGCATCCCAGGGTCGATTGGTGGGGCAATGGTGATGAATGCTGGTGCCTACGGTGGTGAAGTTAAGGACGTTATTGATCACGTAAAAGTAGTGACTAACCAAGGGGAGCAGCTTACTTTAATGAAAGATGAACTTGAACTTGACTACCGTTCAAGCATTATTGGTAAAAAGGGCTATATGGTCATGGAAGCAGTATTTAACCTTGCACCAGGAAATCACATCCAGATAAAAGAAAAGATGGAGGACCTTACATTTCAAAGAGAATCAAAACAGCCTCTTGAATACCCTTCAGCAGGTAGTGTTTTCAAGCGCCCACCAGGGTATTTCGCCGGAAAGCTTATTCAAGATAGCGGTTTGCAAGGGAAAGGCGTTGGAGGAGCGGAAGTGTCAACAAAGCATGCAGGATTTATCATTAATAAGACCAATGCTACTGCTACTGACTACATTTCCACAATACAAATGGTAAAAAACACAGTGAAGGAAACCTTTGGGGTGGATTTGGAATTGGAAGTAAAAATTGTCGGGGAAGACCCTGCAAATAAATAAAATGAGGCATAGCATGAGAGGGTGTCTTAACAAAGTGTGTAAGAAGCCCTCTTTTTTACTTTTTATGTTTTTCTATTAATTTCCTAACCTGTTCTTTAGGCTCCCAGCAGTTGAACTTATAATCCGGTTTCGTTTCATAACCAAGACGGCTACATCGATAAAGAATAGAACCTTTCTTTTTCAGTGTTTCAAAGTGTACACAAGACGCGCAAAAATGGAAATCTTTCATGATATTCATACCTTTCAAATGAAATGTGAGGTAACCTTTCATTTATTTTAAAGGTGATCGAATATTCCATCAACAAAAACATCTTAAAAGTTTTTTGAAAGTATAAGTAGACAGCTACCTTCACACCGCTCGTCTCAAGGGAAAAGCATCCTTGAGACTTTAAAACAAGCGGCGTAAGCTAACGCTGTTTTTAAACAAGGAGGAAATCATGAGATTAATATCGATCTGCCCTAGTAATACTGAATTTATTGCTTATTTAGGCCTTACTTCTCACTTGGTAGGTGTGGATGACTTTTCCGATTGGCCTGAGGAGATTCAATCTTTGCCAAGATTAGGACCCGATTTGAATATTGATATGGATAAGGTCGAAGCTTTAAAGCCTGATTTGGTACTCGCTTCTTTGTCTGTGCCGGGAATGGAACGAAATGTTGAAGAGTTAGAACGGCGAGGCATTCCTTATTACACAGTCCCAAACCCGAAAAAACTTAATGAGGTTGGAGATGTTTTACAATTAATAGGTGAGAAAACAAACACAACTGTCAGAGCCGAACAGGTGTATAAACGCTTTCAGGAAATCATGACTACATATAATGAAATCAGTGCCACGATTACTAAGCCAAAAACGATTTATTGGGAGTGGTGGCCAAAGCCTGTATTCACCCCTGGGAAGGAAAATTGGTTAACAGAAATGAGTGAATTAGCAGGCGGAAATAATGTCTTTGCAGATCAACCCGTTGCCAGCGTAAAGACTGATTGGGAAGATGTAAAAAATAGGAATCCAGATGTCATTTCCGTAGTCTGGGTAGGTGTTCAAAAAGAGAAAGTACAACCTAAGGTTATTTTAAAAAGACCAGGGTGGCAGGAAATAACGGCAATTCAAGAAGATCAGCTTTTTGTTTTAGAAGAACCCTTTTTCTGTCGTCCATCACCTAGGTTATTAATTGGACTCGCAAAAATAGCAAGCATTCTTCATCCCGATAAATATCCACAATTCGATGAACAAGACCCATTACTTATTATGGACCGACCATCCAATAACTAAGATAAAAAAAGACATTAGAAAAACCCAGCTCTAGTGTAGAACTGGGTTTGTTTCAATAATTAAGTTATTATTTAAACCCTCGACGTAATGCCGCGGTAGTAATTCTGTGTTGCATGTCTTGTAAATCTTAAATAATGAAAACCCTACCTCTTTTCCATCCTTGCGACTCCGAGGTCGCGCCAGTGTAAATAAGGATAAACAAAGTTTTCACAGATGCCAAAACTGAATTTTATATGGTTCCGTTCATGTAAAGATTCATTTGTTGCGAAGATTTGTTCATAACTTCGTGCTTTTAGCACTAAGATCAATCTTACAGCAATTATTGATGAAATGCAAATAGGTTGGAACAGCTGGGAATTTGTTTTGAAAATTGTTGAATAGGCTATATCTTTTGGACGTGGGAAATGCTACAATAAGATTATTGTTGATGTTTGGATAATACTCAAGAGGAATTAATGTAAGTGGTTTTTTCTATTTTGGCGCAAAACATAAACTGAAATAGAAAGTTTTGTTAAAGTCTCATATATTTTCTTTCTTTTTGTATAAAACCATGCTACAATGATAATAATTATTGATGTTCGGATATTATTCATGAAAAAGAACTTCTCTAAGTGATTTCATCTTGAATCAATATGAAGAGCAAAAATAGTAATACATTTGTGGGAAAAACCCACACAGGAGGCACATACCCATGGTAGAAGGTACAGTAAAATGGTTTAACGCAGAAAAAGGTTTCGGATTTATCGAAGTAGAAGGACAAGACGATGTATTCGTACACTTCTCTGCGATTCAAGGTGAAGGATTCAAATCACTAGACGAAGGTCAAACAGTTACTTTTGAAATCGAGCAAGGTCAACGTGGACCACAAGCTGCTAACGTACAAAAATAAGTAACAATCGATCCCCCTCATTATATGAGAGGGGATTTTTTTATGGTTTTTTGAAAAAGTGCTGCTTGAATCTGCTCCAAAAACCAAAAGGCAAGCCTCAATCAATGAGACTTACCTTTAGCCTGAACATATGCTTATTTTGTCGCTAATTTCTTTTTCTTTTCTTCTCGTTCACGCATGCTCTTATCGAGGATTTTTTTGCGAAGTCGAATGGACACTGGTGTGACTTCACAGTATTCATCATCATTTAAATATTCCAAAGCTTCCTCCAACGTCAACAGCTTCGGACGCTTCATCGTAACAGTGCTTTCTTTCGTGGCGGAACGGATGTTGGTTTGTTGCTTAAGTTTAGTGATATTTACCGTTAAATCATTATCACGGTTGTGCTCCCCAACAATCATTCCTTCATATATTTCCGTACCAGGCTCTAGGAAGAGAGTTCCTCGTTCTTCAACACCCAGCATTCCGTATGGAGTGGATTTACCTGTTTCCATTGATACAAGCACACCTTGACGACGTCCGCCGACTTGACCTTCAGCTACAGGGCGATAGCCATCAAAAGTATGATTTAATATTCCGTAACCCTTTGTTTGAGCCATAAACTCTGTTGTATAACCGATCAGGCCGCGAGAAGGCACGATAAAGTCCATGCGAACTTGTCCGTCACCTTTATTGACCATATCGATCATTTCACCCTTACGTTCACCTAGTGATTCCATAACAGCGCCTGTATAATCTTCAGGCACATCGACTTGCGCGCGTTCTACAGGTTCACACATAACACCGTCAACTTCTTTTATGATGACTTCAGGTTTTGAAACTTGAAGTTCATAGCCTTCACGGCGCATATTTTCAATTAAAATTGATAAGTGAAGTTCTCCTCGTCCAGATACTTTCCAAACATCAGGAGAACTAGTGTTTTCAACACGTAAACTTACGTCTGTTTCAAGCTGTGTTTTTAGTCGTTCTTCTAGCTTGCGGCTTGTGACATAATCGCCTTCGCGGCCGGCAAAGGGACTGTTATTAACTAGAAATGTCATTTGTAGAGTCGGCTCATCGATACGCACCGGCTCAAGCGGGTCTTGGTTGTCAACAGGACAAATAGTATCCCCAACCATAATGTCTTCAATACCTGCGATTGCGATCAAATCTCCTGCTTTAGCTTCTTCAATTTCAAGTCGCTTCAGCCCCATGAAACCAAAGAGCTTGCTAATACGAAATTTTTTAATAGATCCGTCTCTGGCAATTAGCGCAGCTTGGTCGCCGGATCGAATGGTTCCTCTGAACACACGACCTACCCCAATACGGCCAAGGTAGTCATTGTAATCGAGCATGGTTACTTGGAATTGATATGGCTCTCCACTGTTGTTTACAGGGGCTGGTACAGCATCGACGATTGTTTCAAACAAAACCGTCATATCATCGTCTTGCTTTTCAGGATCAGCACTAGCTGTACCTTGTATTGCAGATGCATATACGACAGGAAAGTCCAATTGCTCTTCGTCCGCACCCAATTCGATAAATAAGTCAAGAACTTCATCGACAACTTCTTCAGGACGAGCTGCATCACGATCAATTTTATTTAACACCACGACAGGTGTTAATTTTTGTTCAAGCGCTTTTTTTAATACAAAGCGAGTCTGAGGCATACAGCCTTCATAAGCATCTACAACTAAAAGGACACCATCTACCATTTTAAGGATTCGCTCTACCTCACCGCCGAAATCGGCGTGACCAGGTGTATCCATAATGTTAATGCGGGTGTCACCGTACCGTACCGCTGTATTTTTAGCTAAAATGGTGATTCCGCGCTCTCGTTCAATATCATTATTATCCATTGCACGTTCATCCACATTTTCATTTTCACGAAAAGTACCTGATTGTTTAAGAAGTTCATCAACAAGTGTTGTTTTCCCGTGGTCTACGTGGGCAATGATGGCAATATTACGTAAATCTGATCTTAAATCCATTCCTTATCACTCGCTCCTATCTTTCGGGCAAATTCTCTAACTGTCCAATTATACCACAATAATTGAGAAGCTCATACTTCTGATTATTATGACCAAATTGATAAGATACGATTTAAAAAAGCATCTGAAAATTGATCCGCATTTTTGTGGTGTTAAAACTCAATTGATAAAAAGGATTATGAGTATGTCATTAGCTCAGAAATCATTCATATTAGAAGCATATTATACTTCCGCAGAAGTGCCGTGGTGTCTTCGGGCCTTTATAAGTAAGGCTGTTTTCTAAAAGATTGTTGTTCTTGACACAAAATATATAAACTGCGACATAGAAGTAGATTGATTTCCGCTCCGGACAGTCGCTTTCCGTGGAAAGCGTAGTGTATTTCCGAAGCGGTAGGTGATGTCGCAGTTTATTTCAGCTGCGAAGATTAAAAGCAACAATGCATACGAAAAGAACCATAATTCAAAGTGAAATATTAAACATGTCTGATGCCTTCATAATTCTGAGCAAAGGGGATAATCATTAAAAGGATTATTTCAAAAGGACTATCATTTGACCTATTTGGTGATTGTGGTATGGTAGTTATTAACCATAAATAATCTGATTAATACAAAAATTAAAAAATCATTGTAAAAGGCAGTAAACGTAAACTTTATTGCAATTCACACCCTGTATGACTGAATAAGAAAAAAATAATTAGAACAGAGCCTATTTTTGGGTAAACGATATATTTCTTTATAATCTACTTGAGGAGGTGATTCAGTGGACTACGGATTAACCGGAGCTACAACATTCTGGCTCTTCGTTCCAATGGTAACTTTGATTATACTGTCTGTTATTACATTTTTTACTGAGAGGAGAGAATAATTGTTTTGAATACTGCAACGTTTATAACGTTTATCGTTTATTTAGTAGGACTGCTTGTTATTGGTCTAGTAGCCTATCGCATGACCAATAACTTATCTGATTATGTTTTAGGCGGTCGCCGCCTCGGTGGTGGAGTTGCTGCATTAAGTGCCGGTGCTTCTGACCTAAGTGGGTGGGTGCTTCTTGGTTTACCAGGTGCATTGTATGTTGGTGGAATGAGTGAAATGTGGATCGGTGTCGGTCTTGCTATTGGTGCCTACATAAATTGGCAATTTGTTGCCAAACGCCTTCGAATCTATACCGAAATTGCAGGTGACTCGATTACATTGCCCGATTACTTTGAAAATCGATTTCATGACCGTTCAAAAATACTTCGGGTTATCTCAGCCGTCTTTATTCTTTTGTTTTTTGCTTTTTACACTTCATCAGGTCTTGTTGGAGGAGCAATTTTATTTGAAAATTCGTTTGGCTTGGACTACACGACAGCGTTATGGATTGGTGCCATCGTCATTATTTCCTACACGTTCCTTGGCGGTTTCTTAGCGGTAAGCTGGACTGACTTTTTTCAGGGAATCCTTATGTTTCTAGCTGTCGTCATCGTTCCATTTGTTGCGGTAAGTGAAATGGGCGGCTGGTCGGAAACGATGGGCCATGTCGGCAACATTGATCCATCACACTTAGACGCATTTTCAGGCATGACAGCAATAGGAATTATTTCCTTATTAGCGTGGGGGCTTGGTTACTTCGGACAGCCGCACATCATCACTCGATTTATGGCTGTAAAGTCATCAAAAGAAATCCCTAAAGCCCGCTTAGTCGGGATGATCTGGCTTGTATTTGCTCTTGTTGGTGCAATGTTTGTCGGGTTAGTCGGTATTGCTTACTTTGAAAGCTTTACAAATGCACCATTAGCCGATGCGGAAACAGTATTTATTATGTTTACGCAAGTTCTCTTTAATCCAATTGTAGCAGGGTTTTTACTCGCGGCGATCTTATCAGCGATTATGAGTACAATTGATTCTCAATTGCTTGTTTCCTCAAGTGCACTTACAGAAGACTTTTACAAAGCGATATTTAGAAAACAAGCTTCTCAAAAAGAACTTGTACTAGTTGGGCGTCTAGGTGTTGTTTTGATTGCATTAATTGCAATTGTCCTTGCCTATAACCCAGACAGCACAGTACTTGAGCTAGTTGCTTATGCATGGGCTGGATTTGGTGCCGCTTTCGGTCCTGTTATTATCTTGTCGTTGTTCTGGAAGCGAATGACGAGAAACGGTGCAGCTGCAGGAATTGTCGTTGGCGGTTTGACCGTTATTTTATGGGCAAACCTCAATGCTATTGGTTTAGAGGGCGGGATTTGGAGCTTATATGAAATTGTTCCAGGTTTCGTTTTAGGTATGGTAGCCATTGTGGTGTTTAGTTTAATCGATTCACCACCATCAAAAGAAATACAAGCACAATTTGATTCTGTTAAAACTTCTGATATTTAATAACTCCACAAACATTTAGCACCTTTAGCTTTCTAAAAAACCTCACATCATATTGATGTGAGGTTTTTATAATTTCAAGGTAGGGAATGTCATTGTCAACGGTAGGTAGAGAGAGTAAAATGAAATTATCAGACGAAGCGGACTAAAGGTGGACTACGTGTGGTAAGAAAGGTACTAGCGATGAGTGCTATTATTTTAATTTTTATTGTTGCACCGATCATTATTTTAAAAAATGCTTCAGGTTCGTCGATATTCAGACCTGAAACGACATGGGAAGAACATGAAACACCTGAAGATGCAGGGTGGTCTTCACAAAAGCTGAGTGAAGCAGAAACTTATTTTAACTCGCTGAATTCAACGGCAGGAATAGCGATTTATAACGGAAAAGTTCTTTTTAGCTGGGGCGATGTTGCATCAAATACGAGCATACATTCCGTACGAAAAAGCCTTTTAAGTGGTATGTATGGACCGTTTATAGAAAATGGTACGATTGACTTAGATAAAACTTTAGAGGATTTAAGCATCGTAGATTTCCCACCCTTAACTGACGTCGAAAAACAAGCAACTGTTAATCACTTATTCACATCCCGCTCTGGCGTTTATTTACGAGCGGGTGAAGAATCCTGGAATATGCGAAGACAAAGGCCAGATCGAGGGACACACCCGGCAGGCTCGTTCTTTTATTATAACAATTGGGATTTTAACGTCTTGGGAACGATTTTTAATAACGAGACTGAAGTCGATTTATTTGAAAACTTTGAAAAGACGATGGCTAAGCCTTTGGAAATGGAGGACTTTTCTCTGGATTACACAGGATACCGTGAAGAAACGAGCCGGTCTATTCATCCATCCTACCTTTTCCGAATGTCAGCCCGTGATCTTGCGCGATTTGGGCAATTATATTTACAAGAAGGGAAGTGGGAAGGAGATCAACTGATTCCTAAAGACTGGATCAAAGAAAGTACAACGGTGAAAGCGCCTGTTTCTAGTAATCCAATTTATGATTATGGGTATATGTGGTGGGTTGCAACAGAAGGTCCACTAAGTGAACTAGGATTGTATTCTGCAGTAGGCAGGTATGGGCAATCGATTGACATTATCCCAGAAATGAACTTAGTATTTGTGCACCGTGTTGATTCCGACCGTTTGCCTTTTCGTTTTTTTCGAAGAGGCGTTTCCCAATCTAAACGGTTAACTCTTTTAGAAATGATTGTCGATGCGAAAGGGAGAGAAGCAGACGATATTCGAGATAACTTATAGAGATTGCTCTTTGTAAAAGGCCAATTACAGAAAATGAGGACACTTTCTTTTTAAGTGTCCTCATCTTTTTATATTCCAGGTTTTAATTGCTTTTCATTAGCAGGGCTAGTTTTTTCTTGAACAGGTGGTATTTGAAGAGCTTTGCCGTTTTTACCTACGCCGATTTTCCCAACAAAATACTGACCATGTTTCCATTTCATTGCGAAATGAGCCGTTCCCATAGAAAGGATGACACTTGCGGTGAATAAAATAAAAATATAGCTAATTCCAAGTTGAATACCCGTTTGTTTTATAAAATAGTCGATTGCATGAATATAAAACATATGGAGTAAATAAATCCCAAAGGAATACTGACTAACTTGGATTAAATAAGATGGAATTCGTTTCATTTGCTGGGCAATTAATAGGATGAAAAACGTAAGCGCGACAGTATGAAACAGAATGTCGATTCGTTTTGAACTGTGAACAGAGAGTAGTTCACTGTGGTAACAAAATAAAACGAGAAAGCTTGTTAGAGCAGGTGCAATGAGGATCGGCTTTTTGTTTTTATTAATCCACTCTTTGAAACTTTCGTAATAATACCCACAATAGTAACCGAGACTAAAGTAAAAGATCCACCCTAAGAAAGGCACCCAGTAAAAGCGCTCCCAAATATAAGTCCCATAAGGTATGGAGGGAGGAGCTGTAAAGTTAAAAACAGCAAGGTAGCCGATATTAATCAGTAAGGATATGCCTATTACTTTTTTAGGGTTCCATTTTGCAAGAAAGCGATGGAAGAACAAATGCAATAAATAAAATTGAAAAATGATCAATACAAAGTAGCCATGAAAATCGCCAATCACTGCATTGAGTAAAAACTTTTGACTCCAATCACTGAAAGTAGCCGTGTAGGGAAGCGAGTAGAAAAAGGCCATAAATAAAAATGGAACAAATATGAACAAAAAACGTTTAGATAAAAAGCGATTTGGTATCGGCTTATTCCTATAAGAATAAGCAATGATAAGTTCTGAAATAAATATAAAAACGGGTGTACCGAAGTAAAGGAAAACTTGGATTGAATCGAACAGCATTACCATTGAGGGGCCAATGCCATTTAGAAAAGGGGTGTGTATTGCCCTTTCAATGGAATGAAGGAGAACGATACTAAGACACGCAATACTACGCAAGAAAAATACTTCATTTATCATGTTCGGTTGTTTCATTTTTCTCTCCACCCAATCAATTCATGTAATTAAACATACGGAATGAATGTTGACCGCAATTATCGTATGTTTTCCTTTTGGAATCAATGCTTCCAAGCCATTTTAGATAATATTACAAAATTCCTCTTATTAAGAAGGGGGAAAGATTGTCACTACTTAAGAAACGTTGTAAAATTATTTAGAGATACGAAAGTATGATCTTGGTTTGGTTCTTAGCTCACCAAGGTCATTTTCATTCGAATAAACTTTCAGAAATTTACTTACAACTTTCAAATTTTTATACGAAGGAGTGTGTTAGTTATGACTTTTCCTGATCAATTTTACACGAAATTATTAAAAGAATATGATCATGATTCTCTTTCTTACGATGGTATTAATGGGAAGCGCTTAGCCAACCGATTGGCCACACTTTCAGCCATTGGACTGACCGAAGACCATGGGAGTCGGAGAATGGGGTATTCAAAGGAAGAACGTAATGCTAAAGAGTGTGTGAAAATATGGATGAAGGAAGCAGGACTAACTGTATTTGAAGACGGGGCTGGAAATGTGTTTGGACGCGTGGCTGGAAAAAGTGAGAAAAAGGGGACCATCCTTGTGGGATCTCACGTTGACAGCGTCCCGAATGGTGGACACTTCGACGGCCCTTTGGGTGTTCTTACAGCTTTGGAAGTCGTTGAAGCTTGGAATGAAGTTGGGTACAATCCAGAAAAATCATATGAAGTGGTCATCTTTTCTGATGAAGAGGGGTCACGCTTTAAATCTGGACTAACAGGAAGTACAGCCATGGTTGGCGATGCTGAGCGCGACAAGCTTGTAAATCTTCACGATGTGTTTGACGATCCTTTTTCAAGCGTGATCGAGAATGACGGATTATCCGTGGAAGGCTATTTTAGTTCGAAAAGAGATCTACGCCATGTAGAAGCCTTTTTAGAAGTTCATATCGAACAAGGAAAACGGTTGGAGAAAGAGAATCGACCTGTAGGAGTCGTTACAGGAATTGCAGGGCCTTGTTGGCAGCAAGTGACTTTTACTGGAAAAGCCGGACATGCTGGAAATACTCCGATGAATGACAGGCAGGATGCCTTGGTGGCAGCAAGTGACTTTGTGCGTCAAATTTATCCTTTACCAGCTACAGTGAACGAGACCTCTGTTGCTACTGTTGGCCAGCTCCATGTAAAACCGAATGGTATAAACGTAATACCCGGTTCCGTGACGTTAACAGTCGATATTCGGGATATTTATAAAGAAACACGTGATGAACTTGTAGAAAAGATTCATAGATTGGCAGAGGAAGTTGCTCTGTTCTACGATGTACAAGCCGAGATTGATGAAAAAACGAGAATTCCTCCGGTTCCGATTCAAGATGAAATGAAAAAAAGGATTGAAGAGGCGATTTTAACTTGCCAAATACAACCTTCTTTTCTCCCGAGCGGTGCTGGTCATGATGCAATGAATTTGGGTCGCCACATTCCTGTTGGGATGATTTTCGTTCGTAGCCTTGACGGGGTCAGTCACCATCCAACTGAATGGTCTTCACTGAACGATTGTGTGTATGCCGCTCACGTATTACGAAAGACCGTGGAATCTTTAATGAAATAATTTAAGGAAGGTGAAAGATATGACAAAGCAACCGAGTGATCAAGTCGAAAATCTTGAACCGACGACGATGTTTGAAATTACAGCAAAACTTTTTAAACATGTGAAAGCTTCTGTGAAGAGTTCGTTCTCTGACAAGGGGGATTTAGCTATAAAAGCAGGAGTTCAAGCATTGATTGAAGATCAAAAAAGTAATCTCATCACTAGAGCTATGAAAGAGAAGGGAAGTCTTCCTGAGATTCCGTCATTAACCGAGTCCACCTTGTTTAATGAGGAAACACTCGCTTCCCCGAATTCTATCGAAAGTACTTTTGAGAACTACAGGGATGTGCAAAAGCGAGCGGGTATTGAACCTTTTACTATGTACGCGATGATGGCAAAGGTATTTGCCCATGTTTCAAAGGCTGTTTCAGTTAAGTTTGGAGAAGAGGGCAAAGAAGCCGTGATGGAAGGGGTTCGTACTTTTGGAGAAGAGCGAGGTCGTGATATTAAACGAAGAGCCGCTGAAGTGGGCGAGCCGAACGGAAAAGACAACTATTTATCTAACTATGATATGGGGAGAAGTGAGTTGTTTGAATTTGAAACACACTTTCACCCAACAGAGATAGAGCAAACGTTTACGAAATGTGCCTTTGCTGACCAGTGGATGAAAGACGGCATGGAAGAACACGGGATTTTATATTGTCACATGATCGACCCTGCGGTTGCCAAAGGATTTAACCCTAATTTTGAAGTCATCCATGACCAATATGTTCTTAAAGAAGGCGTATGTCATTTCCGTTTCCAACTTAAAGAGGAAAAATAACAGTCGAATTTCTGTTTTTTGTGCTCCTTATTGAAAGAAAGTTTTGAAAAAGTGGCGTATATCATAGAAAGAAGGGATTGTTCTGTCACGAGCGTTTACGTATAGCTTGCTAGTTATCGTTATGGTAATTTGGGGTCTCAATGTAGTAGCCGTGAAATACCTGGTCGAACATTTCCCCCCTGTTGCGATGCAAGGGGGGAGGATATTCATTGCAGGAGTTGTCGCCATCACCGTTCTATATTTTCTAAAAGATTTAAGAAAGCTGGTTCCTAAAGAATGGGGGTTGATTTTGATCGCCGCGGTGTTCGGGCAATTGGGGCACCATGCTTTACTTGCAGTGGGTTTGGTTGAAACGACAGCTTCGAATGCTTCGTTAATTTTAGGTCTTATACCGATTACAACAGCGATCCTTGCTATGATTATATTTAAAGATCGCCTCACTTTTCTAAGGATCATTGGTATTTTGCTAGGATTTTCAGGTGTTGCGATCGTCGTTTTACAAAACGGGACTGGTATAGGCATCATTTCAAGAGGTGACGTATTTGTTTTTGTTTCTATGGTTTCACAGGCGATCAGCTTTATCGTAATTAAGCAGCTTACTGTGACCGTGTCATCAAAACAGCTCACAGCCGTCATGCTTTTGGTCGGATCGTTCCTACTGCTCAGTATGAGTTTCTATTTAGAACCCCAAGCCAGAACGGGATTTTCAGATGCAGCTGGGATCGTTTGGTCTGTTTTTTTCTTGTCTGCAATTTTTGCTACGGGCTTAGGTCATATTCTTTACAACAGTGCAATTCAAGAAATTGGCCCGGGTCAAACAGCCATTTTTAATAACTTAGTTCCATTTTTCGCTCTCGTTGGCTCATTTATTTTTTTAGGAGAAACGATTCTTTTCACACAAATTATTGGGTTCATTTTGATTGTAATGGGTGTTCTATTTGGAACTGGTTATGTGGAAGTTAAATGGTATGAAAAGCGGAAACGGAAAGCGTTACACAAAGAATCAGCCTAGCTAAGTAAAACCGCGTTAACTTCTGCCGCATGTTTTAATCTCAGGGGGGGGACCCTGGAGATGAGCGGTGTAGAGGTAGCTGTCGTTCTTTCGTATCTCGTAAAGAAAGCAGACATTGAAAATGAAAGAACACTTAGGTCTTCTATTTATGTTCAAATCAAAAGATGGTTACGGACAAATGTATTTGTCCGTAACATCTTTTGAGTAATTTATGCTATTAGCCCTAATGTTAACTGTTGTCTAATAATACAACACATTAACTTTATGGCAATACACACACTTTTCAACATATTCATTGCCAGTATAATGGTGGCTGCACTGCTGCTGGATGTTAAATAATTGACTTTCTAGAAATGTTAAACGAGTGTTTAATTTAGCTATTTCTTCTTCAATTTTATGAACCCTCACCTTTGACCCTCCAAAGTTTACAGATATAAGTTACTCCCAGCTTTTTGAAACTCTAATGCTTTTTCATTCATACCTTTTTCAATAGCTTCCTTTGTTTCCAAATTATTTTCCTTTGCATAATTTCGAATGTCTTGAGAGATTCTCATACTGCAAAACTTCGGTCCGCACATAGAGCAGAAGTGAGCCGTTTTCGCACCTTCAGCCGGTAATGTTTCATCATGAAACTCTGTAGCGCGATCAGGATCCAAAGATAAATTAAATTGGTCTCTCCAACGGAATTCAAAACGAGCTTTTGAAAGAGCGTCATCTCGTTTTTGAGCACCAGGATGTCCTTTTGCTAAGTCAGCGGCATGCGCAGCAATTTTGTACGTAATCACACCTTCACGAACATCATCGCGATTTGGTAATCCTAGGTGTTCTTTAGGGGTTACATAACAGAGCATTGCTGTACCATACCAACCGATCATTGCAGCCCCAATAGCAGAAGTAATATGATCATATCCTGGTGCAATATCAGTCGTAAGAGGTCCTAATGTATAAAAAGGTGCTTCATCGCAAAGTTCCAGTTGTTTATCCATATTCTCTTTAATAAGATGCATAGGGACGTGCCCAGGACCTTCGACCATTACCTGTACGTCATGTTCCCAAGCTACCTTAGTAAGCTCACCTAATGTTTCTAATTCTGCGAACTGGGCTTCATCATTTGCATCCGCAATCGACCCTGGACGCAATCCGTCTCCAAGGGAAAACGCAATATCATATGCTTTCATAATTTCACAAATGTCTTCGAAGTGAGTATATAAGAAGTTTTCCTGATGGTGATACAAACACCATTGAGCCATGATTGAACCTCCCCTGGAGACGATTCCTGTCATTCTTTTGGCGGAGAGCGGTACATATCGTAACAGAACGCCCGCGTGAATCGTAAAGTAATCGACACCTTGCTCCGCTTGCTCAATGAGTGTATCGCGATATACCTCCCAAGTAAGGTCTTCTGCGACACCATTCACTTTTTCAAGTGCTTGATAAATAGGGACGGTCCCTACGGGTACTGATGAATTTCGGATGATCCATTCACGGGTTGTATGAATGTTTTTACCCGTAGACAAATCCATGATCGTATCTGATCCCCAGCGCGTTGCCCACGTCATTTTTTCTACTTCTTCATCGATAGAAGAAGAGACAGCTGAGTTTCCAATATTTGCATTGATTTTGACATGAAAATGACGCCCAATAATCATCGGTTCAGTTTCTGGGTGGTTCACATTGTTAGGGATAATGGCTCGACCTTTTGCTAATTCATCACGTACAAATTCCGGATCCATATTTTCTCTAATCGCAATAAACTCCATTTCAGGAGTGATTATGCCTTTTTTAGCGTAATGAAGCTGTGTAACATTGGCACCGTTTTTGGCCTTAATCGGTTTTCTATTTAAGTCAGGAAACACACCCTGATTCAGGCGAGGATCATTATCATCTTTAAATCCGTTATCCTCTGCCTTGATCTGTCTTCCGGTATATTCTTCGGTATCACCGCGTTCTTCAATCCATTGTTTACGAAGAAGGGGAAGGCCTTTTTTAAAATCAACAGCATAATTAGGGTCTGTGTAAGGACCGCTCGTATCATAAACGCGAAGAGGAGGGTTATTTTCTTCTCCAAAAGAACCCGTTGTTGGTTCCAGTGCAATTTCACGCATTGGAACTTGAATATCGGGCTTGGAACCTTCTAGATAAACTTTCTTGCTACCTGAAAAATTTGACGTAATGGACATGTTTTTCTCTTGTAATGACGGATTATGCATAATTTAAATCTCTCCTTAAACAATTTTTGAAAAGGGACAGATCTAGTTGACAAGCCGTATGAAAGGATTGGACATAAAAAAGCCGGCTCCATAAAATGACGGACCCGGCCTTATATGTACATCGTTGTATGATTATCAAAGATGTTAGACTCTAACTTCCCTACGCTGGTATGAACCAGATCAGGTCCGAAGGGTCAGGAAACTTCAACGCGCTTCCTTCTCAGCCCAACTTAATTGGACACCCCTAGTTAAAACTATTAAGTTGTAATTTTAGTATAAATGGTAATCAATAAAAATCAAAGGATTATTTTGGAAACTATAGTTAATAGTTCTTTAGTTGCAGTGTTAATTAATATTACTTTTTTCAGTAAAGTACCTTTCCACTTCCTTAAACGTATCGACTGGAACAAAGGGTACATTCCTTGACCGAAGTATATCTTTCAGTCCGTCTTTTGCAAATGTGACATCTGCATAAACGGCAGGATGAGAGTCTGGCTCACTGTCCCCAATAAAATAAACTTTTTCATAGTCCTCTTGGAGTTTTTGTATGACTTTTGATTTATCAATACCATATCGTTCATGGTAGTGCCAGTTTGTTTCTTTCACCTTCATATGGACATTCTTGTCTTTGTAATATCCTTCATTGGAAAACACTGTGACATTGTCAATACCATATTTTTCAAGCGTATGTTTTATGTAATAGTCTGTGCCTGCACTTAAGATAAAAAAGTCGCCACCGTTTTCTTGTACCCATTCAATAAATGCTGGGACATAATCATCGATCGCCATATCATAAATGTCTTCAATAATTTGTTCTTCTTCTTGACCGATTGAAGTAAATATATGAGCTAAAAAATCAATATCCTTCATTTTTTCCGTTTTCCACTCATCAAAGTGCTTTCTTCCTTCTGGATAGTATTTCTCGATGATCATCCAGTAAAAGTCTTGTTTGGAAATGGTTCCGTCAAAATCAGAAACAAATGCCCACTTTTTCATTGATGTTCCTCCAAATCAGTATTTGTCGTTTATTTTAACATGAAGAAAAAGGCTCAAGATGATTTTGGTAAATTTACATCTCCATTTCTATCTTTTCCTATTGTAAACGAATTCACTTTGAATTTTAAAGGTGAACTTCTCATTTATGCGAAAATTCGTTATAGTAAAAGAGGTAAGGAAGGGGGAGGCCAATGACAACAATCGTGAAAGATCTTAACAAAGAAAATGTGGATATTCCATTAACAATAGAAGAAAAGTTTCGCTTTCAAAAGCTAACGAATAAATTTGCTTCATCAACCTTTGAGGTTGCCTTTTGTGGCCATTTTTCCGCAGGTAAATCAACGTTGCTCAACCGACTCGTTGGAGCTGAGATACTGCCAACTAGTCCAATTCCGACGAGTGCGAATATTATCGGAATTGAAAATGGTGAGCTTGGTCTTACCGTTCATGCGAAAGGTGAGGAAGATCAATTGTGGTCGGGGGAAATCCCATGGTCCAAAGTACGAGAATGGGGAATGAATGGGCATGATATTTCTGGATTAACGATTAACGCTCCTTTTCCATTTTTGGGTAACTCGAGTCGAATTTTAGATACACCGGGTGTCGACTCTACTGATGATGCCCATGAAGCAGTAACAGTTGAACAGCTTTATACAACGGATGCTATCGTTTACGTAATGGACTATAACCATGTGCAATCAGAAACGAATCTTTATTTTCTAAAACAATGTTCTCTTGAAAAAAAACCGATTTTTCTCGTGATCAACCAAATTGATAAACATAACGAAACAGAAATCCCGATTTCGTTGTTTAAAGAGTCCGTAAATGAAGTGTTAGCAAAGTGGGAAATTAACATCATCGACCTGTACTTTACAACGATGAAACAACTAGACCATCCCTTAAATGAATTTGACCGATTTGAAAAGGCAATAAAGTCACTTTTGTTTCAAGGTCACGAACTTCGAGAACTTTTTAAGGAGCGATTAGAAAACGGTTTTTATCAAGCCGTTAAAAAACGGTTAGGGGAAGAAAAATACGAAGCGATTGAAGACGTTTCTAATGAAATGAATGAACATGGATATCAGATCAGGCAACTTGAAGAAAAGCAGCATTTAGAGCAAGAGCTCATCAGGCTAGATCAAATAGAGAAAGTGTTAACCCAACAATTTAACGACCAATTTAAACGAGTGTTTAAAAACGTGACGCTGTTCCCTTATACGACTACAGAGCTAGCTAAACGTTGGATCGAGTCGATGAAGTCTGGATTCAAAGTAGGTGTACTTTTTACTAAGAAAAAGACTAAAGCAGAGCAATCAGAACGCTTAAGCCGACTAGAGCAGGAGCTCGAGGATAAAGTGAAAACATTGATCCTTTATAAAGTGAAGGCTTATTTTCAAGGGCTGGACCGGACGAAGCTGACTAATACGGAAGCCTTTGAACATGCGTTATCAGCATTGAAAACACCGCCACTACATTCATTATTAATCAACAATGTAAAGGTAAACCATACTGATCGAAACTATGTACGTACGTTCACCCAAGAAATTACGCAAATAATTGTTCGTGATATCCAGCGTCAAGCAAACGAGCTAATAGCTTTGTACGCCGAGGGAATGGCCGACGATGCACAGGAACAATCCAAAAATATTAAGGATCAACTCGAGGAACTTAAAGCGATTTCTTCTTACCAAGAACGAATCGATGAGCTTAAACGTTCGTACGATGAAAATCTTCATAAAGTCGGGAAACTGTTAGAACAATTTCCACCGGACGATCAGCACAAAAAAACGTTATTCACTATGATGAAAAAAAGCTATCCGCAGGATGAAGGTTCCGGTGTTTCAAAAATTGAACTACCAAAAGAAAGTGTCATTTCAACAGAAGAAGAGGAAATTGATAACTTTAGGAATGTTGATTTTTCAGAAGAGAATACGCTCGCCTGGTTAAGTGACGTAAAGAGTACACTTCGAATATTTGAAGGGCAAAGTGTTTTGTCAGAAGAGCGCAATCAGCTGTTGAAACGTATAGCACGCTATGAAAATCAAACGTATGTCATTTCATTATTTGGGGCGTTTAGTGCTGGCAAATCTAGCTTTGCCAATGCGCTTTTAGGAGACGATGTGCTGCCGGTTTCACCCAACCCAACTACGGCTACTGTCAATACAGTACAGAAAAGTACGTCTCATCAGCCACACGGTACGGTCGATGTGATCATTAAAAAGGCAGAGAGCTTATCAGAAGAAATCGACGCTGTAAGTAAAGAACTAAATGAAAAAGTAACGCTAGAAACCTTATCAGACTGGAAGCCAAACAAAAAAGGTTATGTAACTAGCACTCAGAAAACATATGCAGAGTACCTTCTAACATTGCGTGACAGTTTGGCTGAAACCGATTGGGAATTGGGGACATCGTTCAAGGTTACCCTCAATAATCTTCAAGATATCGTAGCCAAGGAGCAAAATTCTTGTCTCGTGGAAAAAGTTCATATTTACTATGATAGTCCAATTACGAAAAATGGCATCGTATTAGTTGATACACCTGGGGTTAATTCGATTCATGGTCGCCATACTAATGTAGCGTTTCAACAAATGCGTCAATCCGATGCGATTTTTTATTTAACGTACTATAACCACGCATTCTCAAAAGCCGATCAATATTTCTTACAGCAAATAGGGAAAGTAAATGAAAGCTTTACTCACGATAAATTATATTTTGTGATTAACGCAGCCGACCTTGCAGGAAGTGAAGGAGAGCTACATGGTGTTCGTAAGCACGTCAAAGATCAATTAGTGGTAAATGGGATTGAATCACCGCGTCTCTATCACTTATCAAGTAAAGAAGGGTTGAAAGCGAAAAAGGCAAATGTAGAGGAATCAAATTCGTTTACTAACTTTGAAGAAGCCTTTTATAGTAAAACGATACTTGAACTCAAAAAATTAAGTGCTGAAACCATTTCCTTACAACTCAGTCAGTATGCAAACAAAATCGAACATAGCCTTTCCTTTGTGAATGCAAAAGAAGATGAGCAAAAAGAGCAGCATATACGGCTCATGGAGACAGTCGAGCAACAAACGGATCGTGTAAAAAAGGCGAGCTTTGACTATGTTCAGCAAGACGTTGTTGATGAATTTGAACAGCTGACAATATATTTACGAGAGCGGATGCGCTTTGTTTTAAATGATTATTTTACGTCAGCCATTAACGTTACAGTTCTTACTGGCAACTCTAAACGACAACTTCATGAACAGTTTTCCGGAGCTGTTAAAGAGTGGATAGCGTTTGGGGAGCAATTTATGCGACAAGAAGTGGAAGCGACATTGATACGAATGGAGGAACGAATAAAGCGACGTATAAAAAATTGGCTGAAAGATGAAGAAGCGCGTATACAAAAAGAGTTACCTTACTTGTCATGCGAATGCGACATCGTACTGGGAGAGTTAAAGATCAATATTCGTGAGTATATCATTGATATCGATGCGGCCGATTACTCCGATTTTATTAAATCGAAGAAGGACTTTTTTGAAAACGGACGAGTCAAGGAAGTAAAAGATGCTCTTGTAAAAGAAGGGGCACTCAAAGCATCTGACTTACTGCAGCAAATGACGCCAGAATTTGAAACTGTGATTCAAACAACTGTTTCAAAATTAGAAGAAACCGTAAAAACACAACTTGTCAATTCGATTAAGCGGGAACTGACCCGTTTTGAAGCTTTGTTTGACCCTGTTCTAAAAAATGAAATACAAAAAGAGTACAAGCAAGTGAATAAGCATATCGATTAACTTTCAATAGGAAGTAAAAAACCGGAAAGTGGCTATTGAATTTTCTTCATTGCACTTTTGACCTCCTTATTAAACACGAACACAAGAAAATCCATCGATCCTTCCACATAGATTAGATTAAAGGAGGGGAATGAATGGAGACGTTTGGGAGAGGTTGTTTTTACCTCATCGGCGGATTTATAGGTCTTATGGTGTTATCATTTTTCACGCAAAGCCAAATTAACGTGCCCTGGATCATTGCTATTCCACTCGTTATACTAGCCTTTTGGATCGCGAGTAAAAAGACGAAAGAATAAAACGGATAATCCCCCCTCCTCACACTTGCGGGAGGGGGGATTTTTCGTCAAATCTCTGGATTATATTAAAAACGTTTCATTTTGATTTTCAATCCTTCATAACCTTAACAGAGGAGGGAACTGATGGGTAACAGAAATTCATTATTAAATATCTCTGGAAACCTTTGGTCATGGTTAAAAAACGAAGCCGAACGATTAAAATATGAGAAGCTAGTATCCGTTGACTGGAAGTCACTTAACATTAATCACGATGCTGTGAAGAAAATAGAAGCGGCGTTAGTTGAAAAGCAAACAGGCCCTTCCTTTGTTTTGTCTTCAGATCAGCAGCTTATTCAATCGATTCGTGTAAAAACAGCTTATAATAACCGAAATAATGTGACGAGAACAACAGCATATCTCAAGTTCTATTTAGCACATCCAGAAGTTCATTGGGCATTTCTAGCTCACATGGTTTCTAGAAATGGCGGTTGGAACATGACAGATTTAAAAGGGAATTTACTTGATGGGATCATGTCACCCAATGATCAGAAGGTTTATTTTTCCTTTTTAGAAAAGGCGAATGCCCTTATTTTTGCAGATTCCTATCCTCAATTACTTTTATATGAAGCAAGTAAGGAAAAAAATAAAAACTATTTTAGCTTCCTTCCAAAGTTCGGAGTGTCTAGGTTTATGAAACCTATTTGGGATTATTTCTTAAAAGACCAGCAAGTCTCACAGCTATTAACAGTTGCACTCATCATCAATGAACAACATTATATCGATAAGCGCGTGGTCCAACACCCTCATTATAAAAAAGACGTCTTTAACAGTTGGCAATACCAAGCTCAGGACCTTTTTCAGCTAACCCAAGTGGTCTTTCCATATTTTCAAAAGCCAACGAATATTCGTTTAGCCGGGAAGTGGGTAAAGGATTTTAAAAGTGTCGCTGGAAGAATCACCATTGGAAAAGAACTTTATTCCATTTTGTTTGGCATTCCGTCTATTTACGAGGGGGTTTTAAGGTTCGCGAAGGAGATACCGCATACCGGTTCCAGAGAAGATTATTGGAACCACGTATTTTCCTCGTATTCAGAGAAACTAAAGAACAACTCTTGGCATAGCTGTTCTAAAAACAACGCTCCACCTTATTTGTACAGTCCAACATTAGAAAAAGCATGGGAGGATGTGATACATAAAGCACCCGCTAACGGTGATTGGTATCAAGGCCCAGGTACTTTTCGTTTTTTTTCCTCAATTAACACACCGAAGTCGTTTGATATAACGAGTGATTATTGTCGAGATCTTCACCATATGACACTATTCAAAGAAGCATCTTTGTTCTAAGCTTTCTCTCTTAAAAGTGGCATAGTGCAACAGCGAAATGATCCACCTGACTTGATAATTTCTGAAATTTCAATTTCAATAACTTCAAAGCCTCTTTCCCGAAGTTGTCCATTGACACCTTTGTTTACAGGTAAGCTATAGACCTTTTTATTACCAATAGAAAAAACATTCGTACCTAAAGTAAACTGCTCTTCTTCAGAAACATGAATACATTCATAACGCGATGTGAGAAGCTCTTCTTCGTGCTCACCTATTACGCCAGGAAACAACAAAGCTTCAGTTGGACTTACAATATTAAAAATACAGTCAAGATGCAGGTATTTATGAGGAAAAGATATAGGTATAATTTCATATTGCGGTAGCAAGCTTTGTAGATGTTCGATCGCTTTTTTGTCTGTTCGATCGCTTACTCCAATGAAGATATTCATGCCATCAACAATGACATCACCACCTTCGATCTTGTCACCTAGTAAATTATAATAGCTCGTCTCTGTCATTTTTAACCACGTTTTTAACGATTCCTCCTCTCCTTTACGAATTTTTTGTGCCATTTCTGCTACATAAATCGTTTGACCGAGTGTAAACCCAATGTCTCTTGTAAACACTTGTTCAGGATAATTTTCAAGAGGAGGCACATGTATCACTTCAACCCCTTGGGCAAACAAACTTTCTGAAAAAAGCTGATGCTGCTTTATAGCAAGGTCAATATTGATGCCTTCTTTTTTATATTTCTTTTGTGTTTCGTTAATCACGTCACGGATTGCAATATGCCTTGGTTCACACAAAACAACCTTTTTCAATTCTCCATACTCAGTATCACAATAAGTCAGCTTACTCTGGTCCATTTCTGATGTCATTTGTAAATCCTCCTGAAAGCATGATATACGATTATTCTTAACCATTCTCAATTCCATTACACAAAGCTGTAAAAGAGGATGTTCAAAAAGTCTGGGAACCATACCTGCGTAGAGGACCTTTTTCTAAGGGATATTTGCGTCTTTCCTACAGTTAAAAAGCAGTGTAAAATCAAACTACCCAGCGAATCCGTCGAGGTAGCTCGTAGTAATTGCACGATGTGACGAAAGTCAAGATGGGAATTTTCCTGACTTTTTGCTCCTTATTATATAAGACATACCAATGGAATTTTGTTCTAAGTGGAAGCTTCATTATCATATCAATGGAGTTTGCGATATAATACAATTTGAAACTTTTATTCCAGACGGAAAGAAGGCTTAATATGACAGGATTTCAATCAGGTACGATCGAGAAATTAACCGTATCTCAAGAAGTAGCGGGTGATTACGTTTTAACCAACGGAGACGATATCATCGTTCTTCCAAAACAGGAAGTAAATTCAAGCATTGAAGTAGAAGAGGAAATTGACGTATTTATTTACCAAAATAAAAAGGATCAGCTGATCGCTACGATGACATTGCCTCGGATTACAAGAGAAAATTATGATTGGGCGGAGGTCATTGAAAAAGTAAGAGGACTTGGTGTGTTTGTTGATGTAGGGTTACGAGATGATATTTTAGTTTCCAGTGATGATTTGCCATTGATCGAAAAAGTATGGCCCAAACCTGGAGATGAACTTTTCGTCACATTGGAAACAGATAAGAAAGGCCGCATGCTAGCCAAACCAGCGACAGAAACGGTCGTTCAGGATTCATGGTCACATGCGCCAAAATCGATAAACAACCAGCTTATTGGAGGGCGCGTCTATCGTTCCACAAAAGTGGGGTCATTCATCATTACCGAAGCCGGCTACCGTGGATTTATTCACCATTTTGAACGAAAAATCGAGCCCCGTTTAGGTGAGTGGGTAGAAGGCCGCGTCATTGATGTGAAGGATGATGGGACGATTAATGTAACGCTGCGCCCACTGAAACAGGAAGGAATCGAAGTGGATGCAGAGGCAATTTATTACTATTTAGTCCGTGCTGGTGGTGAGATGAAGTTTACTGACAAGAGTGATCCTGAAGCGATTCGCGACACGTTTAAGCTGAGTAAGGCCGCATTTAAACGAGCGTTAGGAAAGCTGATGAAAGAAGGAAAAGTCGAACAAAAAGATGGTGTAACTTCTGTTAAAAAAGAAGAAGAATGAAGCGATGCTGTTATTTAAATGGGTGATCAGATGGGTGACTTGACACACTATTTTATCCTCTTCCTTATCGTAATCATTCTTTCACATTTCCCCATTATTGGACCCTACATGAAACTGTTTAACACGATGATTCATGAAAGTTTAGGTCATGCTCTGATCGCAAGAATTACGGGCGGGCGTGTTGTTTCCATCCGCTTGTTTCAAAATACGGGCGGGTTGGCAATTTTTCAACACCATTGGATTGGACAGGTATTAACCATTTTTTCAGGATATCCACTCGCTTCTCTTATGAGTGTCGTTTATATCTATGCATTGTCATTGGGATATTATTTTTATATTGGCATAGCATTATTTGTTCTCCTTTCCTATATTTTGATCTTCTGGGTTCGAAACATAGTGGGGTGGGTATGGGTGCTTTCTGTCATGGTCGGAATCGGATCTTTATATCGCTTTGCAGATCCTTATCACTTTGAACTAGCCATTACCATTATTGGCTTAGCTACCCTCATTCAAGCGTTATCTAGCTCATGGGTTGTGTTTATCCTCAGTTTAAAAGACAGTAAGAATGCAGGTGATGCCAGCCTATTAGCGAAATCAACCTTCATCCCTGCACCAGTATGGGGGATGATTTTCCTTTTACAAGCTGTTTTCTTTTTCGTTTGGGGGACATTAATATGGTTTGGTTATGATCTATCACAATTAATTTAGGATAAAAGCTCCCAATTTTTTGTGAAGATCAAATGAAGAAAAGAAACCTTTAGGCCTAGGAGTAAATTGGTGTTTTATCGAGGGGAAGGCAATCTGATTTTGGAGATAGAAAGCAAAAACGCTTCGGATTTTCTCCGAAGCGTAACACCTCTCCAATTTTTATAACACAATCATGCTTGTCCAGTTGGATTGGTTTCTACAACTGTTTTTGCAGGGGCGTTTCTCTGCGCGATTTTTCCTTTGAAGATACTTATAATCATTGAAATCATCAGTACGGAAAGGATTGAATAAAATCCACGAATAAGGCCGACAGAGAAAAGTCCTGTGAGAATTACGAGAAAGTCAAAAACAAACAAGCTTTTACCTGGATCAAATCCGAATCTCTTCTGTAAGAAAAGTGAAAGAATATTGGCACCACCTAATGAAGAACCGTTCAAAAATAACACAGATAACCCTAAGCCGACGACCAATCCACCTAAAATAGCTCCTAGCAGCGGATTCACGTCAAATGGTGGCAATAACTGTAGAACTTCAGTCATTACTGAAAGAGTTGTAACTGCAAAAATCGTGGACACAGTAAACTTCCAACCCATTTTATAGAAAGATAGAATATAAAATGGAATATTAATTAAAAAGAATGCTAGCGCAAAAGATGAATGCATTAAATAAGATAAACTTAAAGCAAGTCCTGCTGTTCCACCGGTAATAATCGTAGAGCTTTGTAGAATAAGTACTCCGAAACTTACAACCGTACAACCTAGAATCATATATAATATACGTAACATAATGAAAATAAACTCCTTTAATGTATGCTGACAGTGGATCATTTTTTACACATAAACAGCATTATAACTTTGAAATCAGAGTTTGACAAACATCCACTTAAACGCATTTCAGCTTTAAATAGATAAAGTGGTTTAATGCTTGATGAAAAATAATAAGCAGCAGGTGTCTCGATAGGTTTAATTCCGACCTGTTGGGACACCTGCTTTAAGTACTAAATGAAGCTGTTTTTCTTTGAAAATACCATTTCAAGATAGGCGGGACGAAGATAATGATCACGAGTAGTCGAACGAGCTGCAATGCACTGACAATGGCTGGGTCACCTCCGACAATCGATGCAGTAAGAACCATTTCAATTAACCCGCCTGGGGCGACACTTAGCATGGCCGTAGCTAAATTAAGACTCGTCCATTCAGCTAATACCGCCCCAAGTCCAAAGGAAGCGGCAATCAACCCTACTGCTATTGCAAAATAAACGAGACAGTATTTCCCGCCTACCTTTAAATCATTAAACGAAATACGCTTGCCTAAACCAATCCCAACGGTAACTTGAGCAGCGATAAGAAGTAGGGGTGGAAATGGCGGAAGAGCAGTACCAAATATGTTGATTAATGCCGTGATTGTTAACGGAATGATGACAATCCCAGCCGGTATGGTGTTCCTCATTAATACTCCAATGACAACTGGGAGGATATAAAGGGTAGCATTCCAACTCCACGGTACAGCAGATTCATTTAACGAGGTGGACACCTCTGCTCCGGCTTGGCCTGAAGAGAAAGAGAATACGATTACAAATGGAACAATGAACAACACAGTTAGCAATCGTATGGTTTGAAAGATAACCACAAGTGAAGTGTTTGCTTTTAGTGCCTCGCTGGCAATCGCCATTTCTGACAAGCCCCCAGGAATAGCCCCAAAAACACTAGTGACTCGGTCTACATCAATCCACTTCGTAACTACCGTTGCAAATAGAATACTTGTGGCGATAAGAGCGACAGTAGCTGAAACATAAGGCAAAAGATACGGCCCGACAGTTACAAACGTACTTTTGGTAAAATACAAACCAAAATAAATCCCTAGAGTGAGAAAGCCGGTATTTTTTACTGGTTCAGGCCAATTTGCATTACGTTTTGTGATTCCTTGCCAAACCAGAACAAAAGATAATGCGCCAAGTACCCAGGGTAAGGGGAGGTTAGCTACTGCAAATACAGCCCCCCCAATCGTACCAATAGTAAGTGTTTCTAAAAACCTCGCGATCTTGTTCGGTGTCATCTACAAGACTCCAATCTATTTAGATAATCGAATAATCAACTAACAAAATTGTACCACAACTCTGCCAATTTTCTGATCACTCTTGTGTTTTTCTAAGTTGTATAGAGGACTCTTTGTGGTTACCAACGAAGTAATCAACGACTGCTTTTAATACATAAATACAGGAGGCTCTCTAAATGGAAGTAAAACATGAACAAGTTAAGGCTGTATTTGACCAGCTTCAGAACCATAAGGAGATTAAGAAGGTGCTGTTCAGCTTTCAAGATAAAAATGAGCTAACACTTCAAGATCAAATAGATCTTACTGCCATACCGGCACCGACTTTTCATGAGGCTGAGAGGGGGGCAGAATTTGCTAACCGTTTAAGAGCACTTGGATTACATGATGTTACAACGGACGCTAATGGAAATGTCTTTGGAGTACGAAAAGGAACCAGGAAAGGACCTAATCTTGTAATCTGTGCTCACCTTGATACCGTTTTTCCTGAAGGAACGGATACAGTTGCTAAAAGGAAAGATGGCAAAGTCTATGCCCCAGGTATTGCTGATGACGGTAGAGGATTGGCTGTTGTCCTTACTTTAATAGAGTCTCTTCATCTTTCATCACTGAAAACAAAGGGAAACCTCATTTTCGGGGCAACAGTTGGAGAAGAGGGACTCGGAGATTTGTATGGGGTAAAGGGCCTTTTTGAAGAACGAAGTGACATCGATGGATTCATCTCAATTGAACCGGGATCGCCAGCACGAATTATTTACGCTGGAACAGGAAGTCTTCGTTACCGCGTTACTTTTTCCGGAACAGGTGGGCATAGCTTTGGTGATTTTGGTACCCCTAGCGCTGTACACGCTCTTGGCCGGGCCGTTCAAGAAATATCCAATTTGGAAATCCCTTATGAACCTAAAACCACGTTTAATGTTGGTGAAATATCGGGGGGTACGTCAGTCAATACAATTGCTGCTGAAGCTACGATGGTCATTGATCTTCGCTCCACAGAACCAGAGGCGTTAAAGAAGCTTGAAAGTAAAGTGTTGACGATCATTGAGCAGGCAGCTGAAAAAGAGAACGAACGTTGGGGAAAATCTGTCATCCAAGTGGAAGCAATGCTAGTCGGTAACCGGCCGGCAGGTTCACAACACACCGAGGATTCAATCGTCCAAACAGCTGTAGCTGCTACAAAGTCAATAGGGTTTGAACCACTTTTAAGTCCCCCGATCAGTACAGACTCAAACGTTCCGATTAGTTTGGGAGTTCCTGCCTTAACGCTTGGAGGAGGCGGAAGCTTTGGTGGAGCTCATACATTAAATGAGTACTTTGATCCTACTGATGCTTTTTTCGGACCTCAGCTAATTTTCTTGACGATGATGGCTCTGGCGGGTGTAGAAGGTGTTTGTGAACCAACATTACCAAAAAAAGAAGGAGGCGATCGTCTTTAAAGTACGTGTTCAACAGGAGCATAAAAGAACGAAGTAGAGAAGAAGTAAAGAAGCTTCCGAGGAGCGGGCTGACTCCTGTGTTCTCCACAGGACGTGGCGATACATACACATTTAGTACGACACATAACTTGAGCGGATTTATGAACACCCTCTGAAACTACACCTACAGTCTTAGAAAAGTTCCATTCACTCTCTCACGTATCTTTTACGCCTTTCACATACGATAAAAGTGTAAATTCTATTAGGGGTGATAAGAATGAGCGAAGAAAGAATTTATGCCGGCACAGTCACTGAATTAAGAGAAGCGAAGACGAAAGTAGTAAAAGGGGGCAATCATGGTATTGCTGTTCTTTATGATGATGGAGAGGTATACGCGGTTGACAACCGCTGTCCTCATTTAGGTTTCCCCCTTCATATGGGAAGTGTGTGTGATGGCCTCCTCACTTGTCACTGGCACCATGCCCGTTTTGATGTGAAAAGTGGAGGAACACTCGATCCATGGGCAGACGATGTACCTACGTATCCGGTGAAAATTAACGGAGAAGAAGTGTGGATTGAAGCAGAATCGAGAAATCGCAATACATTGTCAACCCTTGAAAGCCGATTAAAGGAAGGTCTGGAGCAAAACCTCAGTCTAGTGATCGCGAAAGCAGTCGTAGGGTTAGTGGAAGCACGTGTTCCACTTGCTGACATTGCAAAAATAGGTGTTGAATATGGTACGAAACATCGTTGGAATGGGTGGCGTTCGGGTCTTACTATCTTAACAGCAATGACAAGTATGCTTCCTTACTTAGACAAAAATGGGCAAATACTCGCTCTTTATCAAGGGCTAGTTCATGTTGCTCGTGAAAGTGCTGGGATGGGTACACGATTTCTGTTAGGTCCACTCCCTGTTAAAGAAAGTAATGATTGTCCTTCTATGGAGCAATTAGCAAAATGGTACCGGCATAACGTAGAAGTGCGCGATGTACAAGGGGCAGAACGGGTTCTCTTAACAGCGATCGAAACGGGAGCAACAACAAGAGAACTGGCTGATATGATGATGACTGCGATTACCGATCATTATTATATGAATGTCGGGCATACTCTTGATTTTCATAATAAAGCATTTGAAATGCTAAATAAATTAGGAGATAGTCATCGATCTTATGTTCTTACTTCTCTCTTGCCTGAATTAGCGAACGCTTCTAGAAGTGAAGAATCTCATAGCTGGCAAGCACCGATCAATTTAGTTGCTCCTTTAGAAAAAGCGTTTGATCAACTTCAGGAATTAATACAAGTGAACAATAGAGATTCTGAAAACCAAACGTTAAATGAAGAGGAATTGGTTAAACAACTCATTAGTGACGATCCCGTCAAAACAATCGAATCATTAATGCAAACGTTAAGAGAAGGGACATCGCCTGTAAAACTTGGCCAATTAGTAGCCCTTGCAGCCGCTGAAAGAGTAGCGCGTTTTCATATTCAAAATGAATTCAGAGACTGGATCACCGTTCTCCATACGTTCACTCATGCGCATGCGGTACACGAAGCTTTGAAAAGATCAGTGACACCTGAATTAGTAAGGGGTGTCTTTCACGGGGCGATGAGTATCTACTTAGACCGCTTTTTAAATACACCTTCTGCACGGCGTCCAAAAGTTGACAAAAAGGAAGAAGGAGTAGTGCCGGCAACAGATGGTCTTTTATCCTTGCTCAATCAGCAGCAGCAAACGGATGAAGCAGCTAAATGGGCTATGAATTATTTAGCGCAAGGTGGAGCGAAGAAAAATCTCTTTAATACTTTAGGGCATGCATTACTACGAGAAGATGCAGAATTTCATTCATTTCAAATGTATGAAGCAGCTGTAACTGAGCATGAAGGTTGGGCGAGTGAAAGAAGCGAATTTGCTCAATGGGCCCAAGAAACAATGATTATTGCTGCCACACGCTACCTAGCTGCCCACGCACCAACATCAAGAGAAACCCCGCACACAGCTAAAATTGCACTCAGATTATCAAAAGGAGAAAAGCTTTTTGAAGAAGAAGAGTAAGTAAGAATAACTGATAGATGATCAAAAAAGTGTTATGCTCATTGCTTAGAGGGTGTTTCAAAAGGTAAAAACGAACCTTTTGAAACACCCTCTTAACGTATATTTTTAATCATTTTTCCTACTTTTGTTCTTTTCGATTTCTTCAGAGACAACAAAGGCAAGGTCATCATTCCCGAACAAGGACAAGACACCAAGAACAGATTCATTGAGAATTTCTTCTGACTCTTCCTTTGGTACCGTCAAGTCAAGGCCCTGCTGCAATGCGGGGTTGGCAGCCTGATTAGGATAGGCTCTCACATACAATTCTACAGGATCTAGGTCGTTATTTACACACCACTGGGCAAAAACGAGAATCATCATGTTCTCATCTTTTTGGTAGTTCTTGATTATTTGTTCTTCCATCTCTTTTTGATTCATATAAATTCTCCTTCAATTATAAGTCTATCGTCATTATAACGAAACTTCTTAGCTGTTCCAATGGTGTTCTGTTTCAATGAACAGTGATATAATACGAAAGGCGTTTTACATATAAAAAAATTAAAAGTAATACAAAAAGGCCGCTAAAAGCAGGAAGTATCTCGAGGCTTTTACCTGCGTTACACGGATTTTACACTAAATAGCCCGATGTGCTTTTTATCCTTCTTTTTGAACAAGCGATTAAAATAACACTTAAATAGGTGATCATGATGGATTTTGCAATAGATTTTGCTTCATTTTTTGTTGTCCAAGTTGACGGACAAGGGGAGGAAGCAGATAAAACATACAAACATTTTCAAACATTAAATAGTGAGGAATACTTTACAAGTCCACTTAGGGAATTTCTAGACGGTGAACTTATGAAAATTTCGAAGCGAAAAGTAGAGAGGAATCCAAAGTCGGATCAAGTACCGACGAAGATTGGTCAATTTGTAGTAGAACCTGGCTATGAGCTCGATACCAATCCAAATTACAATATGTTTAACCGGATTAGAACAGCTACTTCGGCAGAAGATTTTAGAACAAACAGTGAAGATCTTGTTCGTGCTTATATGAATACAAGTGCAATTCGAGGAGGTGCCCTTCTCGTCATCAGAGCAAAGCTAACGAAGTATATGGACGACAAGTTTGTGTTTGTTTTAAAATGTGATTTTGAGCCTAAGGTTGCTTCGATTGCAGATGAACATACGCTTATTCGCCATGTAGAAATGGCCATTACTACGAAAAACATGAAGTCAATTCAGTACCCCTATATGCCGGAAGAAGGGATGACCGAGGAGCGGGAAATAAAAATTCATCAATCTTCCCATGCCCGCTATTTTGAAGACTTTTTGAAGTTTATCGAATACAGCAAGTCCATGCCTGAGATTGTAAAAACCAAAGTGATCGAGACAGCACAACAGTACATAGCTGAAACGTATGAAGCAGATAGTGAAGAGCGGATTCAAGAGGAGGAAAGTATTGAAGCGTGGGCAAATACACCAGAACGCCATCTTCAAGAAAAATGGACTGAAGACCAAGTTATTGAAGCCTCCACACCAATTCTTGAACATCAACCTGAAATTGAAATGAAACTAAAGCTCGATCACATCGACGTAAAAGGACTGCTTTCCGATTTCAGTGAAAACATCCATATTGCAAAAGTAAATGGAAAATATGTGATTCTCATTGAAGGAGAGTCGTTTTCGTTTGAAAAAGGAGCATCACCCGTTGAATTTTTACAGCCTGACTCGTTAGAGAATGTGTTGAAGCGAATTGGAAGTAAAGGAGTAACTGAATAAATAGGAATGTTTATGGAAATTATTTGGTTAGCAAGAAATAAATAATTCTGTACAGGGAGTGATTTATTCTGGTTAAAAAAAACTTAAAAAGCTGGAACTTAAAGCAATATGTTTCATTTCTTCCATTCGGAATCTTATTGATGAGTATCCTTATTTCAGGGTGTGCTCCACAGGACACTGATGAACCAGACGGGGAACATGCTGACTCAGCTGATAAGCCAACCATTACATTTGGTAAGTACCGTACCAACAGGCTTGGGTACCACTAGCAATTATTGAAAACATAGCTGAAGAGCTTGGGTACCCTACAGAAACTACTGAAGGTGATGTTGGTGTGATGTTCCTTGGGCTTTCAAGGGGGGATGTAGATATTTATCCTGATATGTGGTTACCAACGCTTCATGCTAGTTATTTAGCAGAACATGAAGATGATATTGACATCGTAGGAACAATATATGAAGAGGCGCCTGTAGGTTGGGCTGTACCTGATTATATGGACATTGATAGTACGGAAGAATTAAAAGGAAATGAAGATCTGTTTGATGGTGAACTCATTGGTATTGAGGCGGGAGCCGGTATGATGCCGACATCTGAAGAAACGTTAGAAGAGTACGACCTTGATTTAAACCTTATTTCAGGAAGTACTGAAGCAATGCTAGCAGCAATTATGAGAGCTACTGGTAATGAGGAGCCGATTGTATTTCTAGCCTGGCGTCCACACACTATGTTTCAATTATTTGACATAAAAATGTTAGAGGATCCAAAAGGTATTTGGGAATATGACAATGTCAAAACAGGTGTGAACAAAGATTTTGCGGAGAAAGCTCCAGAACTGTATTCTTTCCTCGAGCAATTTGAAATGAGTATTGATGAAGTTGAAGACTTTATGCTACGAATGGAGGATGAAGAGCTAGACGCCGTGGCAGAGGAGTGGATAGAAGAGAACCGTTCGCAAATCGATGAGTGGTTAGAAAATTAAATTATTGAAATGTGAGAACAAAGTATTTTTTCTTTTATAAACTGACGTTAAAGCTCACTTATGGGCTTTTGACGTCAGTTTTATTTTTAAAATTTAATTTAAATAGTCCCTTTTTTCAAGAATTAATTATAAACAATCTACGATCCAATGTCTAGTTCCAGTTGCCATCGTTTCGTGTCAAATATCCTGTTTGCCTCATAATCAAATAACAACATTCGTTTAGAAAAGAGCTTACTGACGATAATGCCTTTTAAAAAGGAAAATTCTCCCATGGTATTTGGTTGAATGGTACTAAATGATCCGTAAAATATTTTTAATGTTTCGGAATTTTAAATGATATACACCCAAAGAATTAAATTTAATAAGTGGGATATGCATGACCATTAATATTCGTTTTAAAACGACATAATCATTAAGCGAAATTAGTGTAATAGAACTGATTGTTTAGTGAAAAGTGCAAAAATAGACGAAAAATAGGGAAAATTCAATATAGATTGTTAATTAAAAGTTTTATACACTTTATATGTTCAAGATATCAAGGAAACAGGAGGAGGATTTATGAAAAAAAAGAAAAACTTAGTTATTAAAACAGCAGTAGCAGGTGCACTCGTTTTTACAGCATTCACACCAACTGGACTAGCCCATGATGCATTCGAGGGCAATTCCAAAGAAGGAACAGTTTTTGATCACGATGCTCTAGAAATGTTAGCCGAGCCCGATATGGAGGGTGGAAAAAACCTCGAATTTTTACACGAAGCAGCAGCTGTACAAATAAGTGAACTGGATGGCGTTCAAAATAACACTGCAGATGTTTATGCACATAAAGGCTTTGCTTATCTAGGAACACATACGGCCAACGGAGCTAATGGGGGGGTCCGTGTTTTTGATTTAAAAGATCCGTCAAACCCTGAGGAAGTATCCGTTTTTGCCAATGAAATACCGAATACGTGGCAAGAAAAAGTGATTGTAAAAAGTGTGAATACTCCAGAATTTAAAGGAGATTTAGCCGTAGTCAGTCTCCAACAAACGTCTAGAAATAACCAGAATAGACCAGACAGTGTTGGAGGCGTGCTCCTTTACGATGTATCTGACCCATATGAACCTGAACAACTGGGCTTTTACCAGCTCGACCGAACTATTACTGGAACACATGAATTGTACTTAACGACACAAGGAAACCGTGCCATCATGCTTCTCTCAAACCCTTATGCCGATTATTACACAGGTGGTGAGGAGAGAGACTTCCAAATTCTTGATGTAAGTGACCCTGCAAATCCTGAAAAGTTATGGGAGTTTGACCCTAGAGATCTTGCAGAAGTAGATGAATCATTTAATGGCTATCACTGGGATTCTCCAGATGGTCATACACGACCAGTTTTTAACCACAGCGTCATAACTGATAGTAGAGGGCATTATGCTTACGTGTCTATGTGGGACTTAGGAACTGTTATTTTTGATATTCGCAACCCTGAAAACCCTGAATATTTAGGAAGAACTGAGTTTGCTGATGACCAAAAAGGAGCGGCTCATTCTGCAGCACTTGCTAGAGGTGGTACTGTTTTGATTGAAACACGCGAAGTAGCAAACCCACACGGTGAAGGCTACGAAAGTGCATACGGCTACACTCGTATCTTTGACATTAAAGATAAAACAAATCCAGAACTACTAAGTGAATTTACAACTGACTTAACGTACGACTTTTCTCCACCAGTGAGCACATTTGCTAAAACTGTTCATGACCCTAAAGTTCACGGGAACACATTGTACTTGTCGTATTATTCGGGTGGTGTTCTTGGTGTAGATATTACCGATCCAAGTAAACCCGAAGAAATTGCTCGATACACTTCCGATCAGGCAAACGTTTGGGGCGTATTCGTAGATAGAAACTATGTTTTAGCCTCAGACATGGGACAAGGTTTGAAAGTATTACTTAAAAATAACTCGAATAATGGAAACAGTAACAATCCACTCCAATATTAAAGCAACTTTTATGTTGCATACAAAGGGTATCCTGAAAAAATTTAGGATACCCTTTTCCGTTTTACGTGGTCACTTTGATTGTTAACCTCCTTTAGATTGTACCCCCATATGTTACAAACATAATCCTCCCCTTTTTCTCATTTTCTCAATTTTTTACCACCTATAAATTTTCCTCATTTATGAAAACTAAACATGATAATTAAATGAAGAAGGAGGAAAAGTAAAATGAATAAAAAGCTTATTTTTGTATGTATTTTTAGCATTGTTACAATGATTTTCAGTGCTTGTAATGGAGGGGAGATGGACGGTGCAAGCCCGAATCGAGATGAGGGTATGAGGGGGCAGCAGCAACGCCACCAAGAATCTCAGCCATTTAACCCTTACGATGAGTTTGAGATTTCAAGTGACAGCACAGATATTTCAAGTGATGAGTTTCCTCACACGAAAGCAGTTCGAATCCAAGATGCGAAATTCGATTTTGATGTTGATCCAAATCAAATTCATCCTGAAGAAATGTATGATCAAATCAGAGATAGAGTAGACATGGATCTGCCTGATTTCGACCAATTGGTACCGCGCCAGCCTGAACAGGAGGGGCCACAACAACCAGAGCAGCCTCCAGAGCCCGAACAGGAGCAGCCTCAGCCTGAACAACCTGAACCGGAACAGCAACCTGAACCGGAACAGCCGCAAGAGCAACCTGATCAAGGACAACCTGCACCAGAGGAGCCTCAACAAGAAGAGGAGCCTCAACAGGAGACAGTGCAGCAGGAGGAATTAAAAGAGTTTGAGCGGCAAGTGATTGAGTTAACGAATGCGGAAAGAAGCAACAATGGTTTAGGTGATTTAGAAACCAACATTCCTTTATGTAATGTGGCACGCGAAAAGTCTACTGACATGCAGGAAAACAATTATTTCTCACATACAAGTCCAACATACGGTTCTCCGTTCGATATGATGCGCGACTTTGGTATTTCTTATAATTCAGCGGGAGAAAATATTGCGCAAGGGCAACAAACTCCTGAACAAGTGGTGCAAGCTTGGATGGACAGCCCAGGTCACCGTGAGAATATTTTAAACGGTACCTATACTGAAATTGGTGTAGGATATGATCAAAATGGTCATCATTGGACACAAATGTTTATCAGTCAATAAAGAAGCATCGAAAAAAAAGAAAGTTTTGAACATAAGCATGTGCAATCACAAATGCACATGTTTTTGTTATAATAACACTCCAGACACCACAGAATGAAAAATTTCATCAACTTTGATTCTTATTAAAAATGTGGGTAACTTAGAATGCGTTTTGGGTATGGTATCTTAAGAAGATCTTTATTCCGTGTAAGGAGGTTTAATTGTGGCAGAACAAGAAAAGAATGAAAGTCCGATTACTGTAAAAGTAGATGATGACGTAAAAGTCGTAAAGGGTGAATTCAAAGGTCTAGATGCAAAAGTGATAGCAGTTTACACAAACTCAATTGCTGTTGAATTGAATAAAAAGCTAGAAGATGGCAGTTACGCTAGAACGGTTTTACATCATTCAGAGTATACAGAATAAAGTTGCAAACTTATGCAGAGAAAATTAAGAAAAACAGCGTTAGCTTCCGCCGCATGTCCAAGGATGCTTTTCCCTTGAGACGAGCTGAAGGAATCTTTCAAAAAAGCCCGGGAATATCAAATATGATATCACCCGGGCTTTTCTATTCTTAAGGAGGTGGTATAAATTCGTTAAGGTTTGTCATGAAAATTCAGAAAAGTATTGGTTTTTTTAGCGGGTTCTTGTAAAATAACGATTAAAATCGTTTGGTGAATGAAACAACATTTTGAGGAGATGACCCGATGAGCTATTTAGACAAGATTCCTGAGCAATTATTTCACGCTGAAGAAACGAGACAACCGATGAATTTTATTAGCCATGTCCAAACATTTGATGAAAGTACAGCATATCATCTCCAAAACAAGTTTATTGACAAGAAATCAAAGGCAAAATCTGAACAGGTGAAGGGGTACAAAATCAGCATGACCAGTCCTGAAACCCAAGCTTTAGCTAATACTCATGAACCAGCATATGGAACCCTTTTAACTTCGAATGTATTAGAAGAACCGGTCTCACTTTCCCTAAATGAGTTGTTCGAACCGTTACTTGAACCTGAGGTGATATTCACATTGAAAGATGACCTGCCACCTCATGCGTCTTTAGATGAAATCCGTGAAAAAAGTGAGGTGAAAGCAGGGTTAGAGGTGCCAGACTCCCGATTTCATAACTGGTTTCCTAACTTTGGACTTATCGACCTCATTAGTGATAATGCATTCACTGGAAAAGTAATTACTTCTAAAGAAAAACAAGATGCAACGAGTATTTCGCAGCTTGAACAAATTCGAATGGACCTTTTTTATAATGACCGAAAGATTGCGGTAGGGCATTCATCCCAAGTGATGGGTAACCCTCTTGTATCTGTTCAATGGTTGGTTAAAAAACTGGCGATACAAGGAAAAACATTAAAAAAAGGAATGATCATTTCTTCTGGGACATTTATTTCGCCAATCCCTCTAGAGAAAGGAAATTATACGGTGTCATTTAGCGGCATTGGTTCCCTCTCTGTTACAATCACAGAGTAAATCAAGGTATGATTCCGTTTTGCGGAACGAAAGCTTAAATTCCTTGCTTTGCAAATGACATAAATGTTTGCCTCAAATCCATAATGTAGAATATTCGAGCTGTTATTTTCCCAAACTTTTTTAACATCCTCCTATCGAACATGCAGGAAGGTCACGGGTAAGCAAATGGAGAGGGGGAGTTTACTTTGCCGGGTATTCTCATAACAATCGCCTGGGTGATTGTAGGGATCCGCAGTACGATCCGCTTTGTAAAGCTAATTAATACCGGAATGAAAGATTGGCTTGAAGTACTGTTCCATTTGTCCATCATCCTTATTGCGCTCTCGTTTATATTGTAGGCACCTTAAAAGGCCGTATCTCTAACAAGATACGACCTTTTATTTTATCAATTTAATTAGTTAGCTATTCCGGTCCTAACTTTAAGTCTAACAGGTAGTCGATCAACGCTTGCTGCTCTTCCTCCGTAAAGCCCGCTTCCTCATCCACCCAATACTCATGCCCGGTTCCATCTACATGTACATCCCTTAACCGGGGATCGGATTTATTGGTTTCGATGATTTTCTCTCTTAAGTTACGGTCAACAAGCCCCTTTAAACTATTCCCAGGATCTGGTTTTATACCGGCATTCCACGTTCCTGGAATACCGATATCCTTTGACAGATCAGGTCCAACAGCAACTCCACCATCATGAAGGTAGGGAGGGGTCCATTGAAGCCCAATTAACCCTTTCACTTTATAAGCTCCATCGTTTCCATCAGCTAACGTTCGTTTAATCTCTTCTTTAGATAAATGATCGGTAGGAACCTTGAGTTTCTTCGCACTAGAAGGTATTGGTACAGGCGTATCAGGTGAATACGTCCAAGATTCGGTTCTAATCTTTTGGATATCGCGAAACGCCTTTGCTCGTGATGGCTCGGTTTTAGCCTCTTCAGCAGGAATTAGCTGATGGTTTGTATAACCGGCTCCTGCATGACAACTTGCACAATTTGCTTGATTAAAAATTTGCCTTCCTTCTTCGATAGAGGAGGAGTGATCCTTGGCTTTTGTGTTAGTAGGTGGACGTAAAATGTTTTGAAAAGCTGACATCGCATTAATTTGTTCACCAACTCTAAAACCCTCCGAGCTTACGAGTGTACCGTTAGGGGAGAAAAGAGACAATTTCGGAAAACTTGGTGGTTTGATCATTTCATTTACTCCCGGAACCTCGGGTGTATCATCTAATTTTGTGAAAAATTCAGATGGTTTCTCTCCACTCTCAGGATCGTAGCGATAGTTTTTATTTGCTGCATTTTGCAGGATCATGCCAATATACACTTCTTTGTCAATATCAAATAATTCATTGCTTTGTTCAAATTGAGCAAGCAAATCAGAATTTTGAGCATGTACATTATTATTCAAAGAGCTTAATCCCCGAAAAGGTCCAACCGATGCAAAGCCATTCCAACCATATGGGTGATCTGCGAGTGTAAAAGAATCAGGAATTTGTGTCGGGTTGCTTTCCAAATCCATCGTTGAATCAAAATTTCCAGGTGGCCAATTTGCCAATGTTTCATCTACGTGCGCTTCAACTTCTGCTGGATCAGGAAGGGAATGCTCTCCACCTTTACTTGCAGTGACTTTCCGTTTTTGATCATTAACATAAACTTCAATCCGCTCAAGGTCAGTATTGGTAAAATACGCTGTCGAGTTCGGAGCCATTGCTAACATCATTCCCGCATTAAAGTCTGCATTCGGTGCTCCTTCAACGACTTTCCCGGTGTCCCGGTCAACTGTTGCATGACAAGAAGCACAACTTGCTCCTACACGTACTTTACCCCGAGAGTATTCAATCGGCATGCCCATTGGAACGAATGCACCTTTAGGTACATCTAGGCCTGTTGAGATCTCTTCTCCTTTTTGATAGGTTCGGTCGCCGATTGTAATGTCTTTTGCCAGTTTAACTTTTAAATCATCCGTCCCTCTCCCCATGAGTTTTAACGTCGCTTTAGTAATACTCGGAATCGTAATTCCACCATCTACAATCCCTAAAATATCAGTCATGTATTCTTCGTTATTAAAGGTTTCTTTGTAAAATTGATCCCTTCCAAAATCGAGAAACTCGTCATCCACCTTAACAGCCCCATTAGAAGCAGAAAGGTCTTTTTGAGAAAATGAAGGATGACCTGCTTGTTCAAACGAAATTTGATCGCCCCATAGATCATAGCCGCGAAAATTACCATATGTATCATTTAAAATATCATTTTCATCAGGCATATAGGCATATTCGAATTCTATTGTGAATGCGAGAACAGCCCCAATCAAAATCACAACAAGAAAAGCAATCCACCAACGCTTTCTCCTCATTTTAATTTCCTCCTTTGACTTACTCTAATGTTTACTATTTGAAAAAAAAAGAATTTCATGCTTTCATAAATATGGTAATCGATTATTTTTGAATAAATAGTTGAGGGAAAAAGCAGGATAAATGCAACAAAGACTTGCTGATTATTTTTAAAAAGTATTCATGTTATTGACAAATGTCATATAAACAGGGTATGATTATCTCGAATTCGAGATTTTAATAAAAGGAATGGTCGTCATGAGTTCACGTGAAAAAAAGAGTTCAGAAGGAGATCTCTCGTTAAAGCTATTTATTGTTATGTCCCGTGCATTTCAATCAATTAAAAAACGTATTGAAGAAGATATTAACCGGTATGGCCTTAACCCAACAGAGTTTGCCGTCCTTGAATTGTTATATAGTAAAGGAGATCAACCGATACAGAAAATTGGTGATAAGGTGTTGATCGCAAGCAGCAGTATCACTTATGTAGTGGATAAACTAGAAAAGAAAAGCTTATTAATAAGAAAACCTTGTCCAAAAGATCGCCGTATTACCTATGCTACAATTACGACAGAAGGAAAAGAGAAGATGGACGAAATATTTCCTCAACATAAAGAAGTGATTGAGAAAATATTTGGCGGGCTTAATTATCATGAAAAAGAAGTCATGATTAATGAGTTAAAGAAACTAGGAATATATGCAAAAAAACAATAAATTTTTTTAATTAAATACCTCGAATTAATAATATTTGAATTCGTTGTATACTGTTTGGTAATATTTAAATTAAAGTAAAAAGGTATTCACTTTTTTAAATGGAGGAGAACTAAACAATGGTTAATAATGAAATAGGAGCATTTATTTTACGGCTTACTCTAGGTGCAATTTTTTTAGCTCATGGAGCTTCAAAATTTCAAGGTGGAATAGAAAATACAGCTGCTTGGTTTGACAGCATCGGCATACCAGGATTTATGGCTTACGTAGTTGCTTCAGTAGAAGTAGTAGGAGGTCTTGCCTTAATTATTGGGATCGGGACACGCATCGCTTCTATGATATTTGCAGTTTTAATGATTGGAGCAATCTTTACTGTACAATTGCCAAATGGATTTTTAGATGGCTATGCATTTGATCTAGCTTTACTTTCAATATCTGCCTACCTCTTATTAAATGGGAGTAAATTGTATTCTGTTGGGCACCTTATTTTTAAAAGCCAAGAAAATAATAACAATTACACTAAATTAGGTTAAATATCTCGATGCAAAGAAATATGAAATTGAAGATTATGTTATTAGGGAGGTGGTTTTACTTTAGGAATAAATAGAGCAGGTGGTGCAAGGAATGGGATTATTAAAAAATTTATTTGGAAATTCATCAAAAAAGGAGACAAAAGAAATGTCAAATATTAATTTAGCAGTTATTTACTATAGTTCTACAGGAACAAACTACAGATTAGCAAAATGGGCAGAAGAAGGCGGGAAAGCAGCTGGAGCAGAAGTTAAAGTGTTAAAAGTTCCTGAGTTAGCTCCACAAGGTGCGATCGACTCAAACCCTGCTTGGAAAGCACATATTGAAGAAACAAAGGATGTACCAGAAGTTTCATTAGATGATCTTGAGTGGGCAGATGCCATTATCTTTAGTGTTCCAACACGTTTTGGGAATGTACCTGCACAAATGAAGCAATTCCTCGACACAACAGGTGGTCTTTGGTTTAACGGCAAGCTCGCAAATAAAGCAGTGAGCGCTATGTCATCTGCAAACAACCCGCACGGCGGACAGGAAGCAACGGTTCTCTCACTCTACACTACAATGCATCATTGGGGTGCGATTATCGCTTCACCTGGTTATACAGATCCGGTACAATTCCAATCCGGCGGTAACCCATACGGCGTAAGTGTAACCGTAGATCAAGACGGTAATATGCAAGAAAATGTAGAAGAAGCTGCAAAGTACCAAGCCAAACGCACAGTACAAGTAGCAAGCTGGATAAAACAAGGGAATCAGTAATTAACGGCGATTCCTGACTCGTTACGGTAATGGGTTATATAAGAAACAGCGTTAGCTTCCGCCGCATGTTTTAAAGTCTCAAGGATGCTTTTCCCTTAAGACGAGCGGCGTGAAGGTAGCGCTCTATCCTTTCTTCCAAAAAAAGAGCTAATCTGATTAGCTCTTTTTTGTGGTGCAAGACCACGGCCGCGATGATGTGGTACTATAGTGAATTTTGACTATATTTTCAGTGGCTTGAAGTAGATTCTGATTTTGCGTTATACTTTTCAGCAAGAGGTGTCTTAATTATGAAATCAATACACTTAAATGAAATCATTGATGAATTAGAAATGCTCATGGAAGAATATAAAACATATTTTAACAAGAAAACGTATAAAATAACGTCTATTTCTACTACGCATTTAAGAAAAGCTGAAGATGTTGAAGAAGGAGAGCTTGATACTTTCCCTGATTGGATTAAACATGAATTGGTCGAGGCAATAGCTATCCTTGAAGATGAAGAAGATGGGCAGTACGTGGAACTGCCATCAAAATTTCAAGTAAATGAATATGAAATCATGAAAGAATTTAGTTTTTCACAAGACGCCCCTATTCAATCTCATTTATTGAGGACCATCGATGGGAGAGGGGCATTTAGGAGATTCAAAGATGAAATCATCAGTCTTAATATAGAACAAGAATGGTATTCCTATCGTAGACAACAATTAAGAAAAATCGCGGTAAATTGGTGTGAAAGAAATAGCATAAAGTACATGGACGATAAATAGATTTAGGAATGATAATAAATGAACCGACAACAGCTATCGAAAAAAGTCAAAAATGCAATCCATTATTATTGTCATAAGCAAGGATTCGTAAGTCCCATTAATGTTTTTACATATTTAGATAAGTTAACGAAAAAAGATTATGAGAATTGGCGGTTTAAGAAGGTTCGTTATTTGGAAAGAGTGATAAGTGGGAATTTAAATCAATTCAGCTTCATTATGAAAGAGTTTCGTTCATACTGTATAAAGCTTGAATTAAATCCTTCAATAACAATGTATAATTCCTGGGGAAAAGGAAAGAAACAACGACTTCAATTTAGTAAATCCGGTAACTCAAATGTCGAGAAACATTATGCGATACAATACATCGTTAAGAAAAATAAAAAGGAAGGATTAAACGATAATCCTCCAGTTTTCAGAGGGGGCCCCAAAAGGTTGGTTTTTGACCTTTTGGGGGCAACTACGAAGTAATGAGCGTAAATGTGTATCTTTTTAACATCTCGGTAAGCATTTATGAGTAGCGGGAGAGCAGCTTACGAAGCCATTACTAATTTAGTGAAAGCCATGGTCGTTGTTTGATACAGTATGAGGTCCTCGGTACGATCATGAATAAGTAAAGGCTCACGTTTTAAGTAGTTTTCCACTTCAAATAAAATCTATAATCTCTTTGTTTCTCCAAAATCCATAACAATGACCTCGGGATCTTTCCGTTTACTCATCAGCTTCTTTAACTCTTCATCCTGTCCAATCATGTTTTCTACCACGGGAAAATTCTCCAGTAAATTCTCCATCATATCAGGATCAGCTGCATCCTCAACTTTAGGGAACGTATGACATGGAACAACCCTTTTAACATCCAATAAGTGACTTAACGCATAGGCAGCTTCTTTGGGTCCCATTACAAATTGACCGGCACACGACAAAATGGCAATCGAAGGATGATAGATATCTTGAATAATTTTCATATCTGCCATCACATTCGTGTCCCCCGAAATGTACACCGTTTCTCCATTGGCAGGATTCAAAACATACCCACAAGGTAATCCGACAAACTGTGGCTTACCGTGAGTTTCACCAAAGGTCGAAGTGTGGACGGCATTGACCATCGTTACTTCAAAGTCTTCAGTACGATAAGTTCCACCAAAGTTTAAAGGAAATACATGGTATCCATCCCCCATTAACTTCAAAGCAAACTCATATTGAGCGACGACTAACACCTCTGGATTACGCTTTTTCAGCTCTGCTAAACCTGATGCGTGATCAAAATGTCCATGTGTTACTAAAACAACATCGATTGTCTCTAAGTAATCTTTTTTCAAAAAGTCTTTAGGACATGCAGGGTTTTGATCCAAAAATGGATCAACCATGATTCTTGTTCCCGTATTCAACTCAACAACAAAACACGAATGTCCTAACCTTGTTAGCTTCAATTTTTGGCCTCCCTTAAAGGATTATTTAAATAATGAGTTTTTAAATATCAAACGGTTATTAATGTATTGAATTATTTCTCTGAATATTACAAAATAAAAAATAACTAACTGGATTTTTTAATTAAAATCCAAAAAGGTCGGTTTTTTTAGAAAAAGAAATAATAAGTTTTTCAAAAGAGAAGGAGGGCAAAGGGAATGTTAAGTACTTTAGAACGGAAAGTTGGCACGATTTTTATACCAGTCAAAAATGTTGAAGATGCGAGAGATTGGTACTGTAACTTGTTAGGAGTAACTACTGATGGGGAAATTCAATTCGGACACATTTATGTTATACCACTTGAGAACGGAATAGACCTTGTACTTGATAGTAAAATTTTTGATAAACGTTACACAGGAACGGCACCGTTGTTTCATTTTAATACGAAAAATATTCAACAAACTTATGAGGAATTTAAGGAGAATGGAATTGAACTTATAACAGAAGTTGAACACGATCACTGGTTTAACTTTAAAGATCCGGATGAAAATGTTCTAATGGTTTGTCAGTGCTAGGCAGACTAATTACATGGTAACTTGGTTGGGATGTAGCATGACAGTCCGTGTCATAATGTTAAAAGAAAAGGAAGAAGGTTGAATATGAAAATCATCAACAAAGGCGAAATGAAATTGGTGGGGATTAGAGTAGTATGTGAAGGAAGTGACTACCAGATAGAAATTCCAAAAGCTGTTGAGCAATTAAAAAGACGGAAAGGTGAAATACCTTACCTAATTGACAGAAGCAAGCTCGTAGGCGCCTTTGTCGTTGAGGAAAATAGTAATAAGGAAGATGACGGTTACTGGGCTTGTCTCCAGGTGTCGGAATTTGATCAAGTACCAAAAGGAATGACAAGGCTCACGATACCCGCTCAAAGCTATGCTTATGCAAAACACAGTGGACCTGTGAAAGTCATATTTAACACATATGAGAAGTTACTGAGTGAAATAGAAGCGAGTGAATATACAAGACACCTGAATGCTTGGCATTTAGAAGTTTACCCCCATTGGACACTCGAAACAGGAGAAAACATGACAATTGAGTTGTACGATACGGTTAGATGAACAGTGCTTTAATACAGCTTGAACCTCGCTTGACGATGCCAGTCATGCCTACAAGATTTTTAATGATCATGAGTACGATTGTATTAAGGTTGTATTAAAACCGTAGAGAAAGGAATAAACATTTTATAAATGTAACAAGGTGAGCTCATGAGATAGCGCGCCTTGTTACAATTTAGTTGATGAATCCCCATATGTGGTCAAGGCAGCAGCTTATTTTTAATGATTATTTATTGAGAGAAACCTTTCAACCAAAAAGTGTTTTTTATTAAATTCTGTAAATTCTATTGACACGTTCTTTATTAAGAACTAAAATGGATGTAATATTAACGATGTCATTAGTTATATCTAGTACTAAAATCTCGTATTTAAACGGTCCAATCCTTTTTTTTGGTCGTGAAGTTCTTTATTAAGAACGAAACAATGACTCATTTTACTTAATAAAAACAAGAAGGTGATAGGTATGGAAACAAAAAAGAGTAAAGAAATCGAGGTTAAAAAGATTTTTGATACTCTTAAAAAGCGGTTGTGGGTCATCCTTTTAATTACATTCATATCCACAACAGCTGGCGCGATTCATTCTTATTACTTTCAGCCAACGCCTATTTACGAATCATCAGCAAGAATCATTATTCGAGAAGATTCCGGTTTTATGAACACGCTTAAAGTGTTTATAAAAGAGCCTCCAGTAATGGAAGCTGTCATTGAAGAACTTCAATTGAACCGTTCTCCAGAAGCATTAAGCACACAAATCCAAGTTCAGGACGTCGAAGGCTCCCAGATCGTAAGAATCATTGTCCATGATACAAACCCGGAAACCGCAGTACAAATCGCGAATACCACGGCAAGTATATATAAAGCAGTTGTTGCAGACACCTTGAATTTTACTGAGGTTGACTCTTTATCAGAAGCTGTTGCAAGTGATAACGAACAACCAATAAATCCTACAAGTAATCGCTCAATAAAAATCACATTCATTATGGGAATAATAGTTGGCATTGGTTATGTTTTTCTCTTGGACAGTTTAGACAACAGACTAAGGTCGCAACGTGAAATCGAAAAACTACTTCAAGTCCCGGTTTTAGGGAGTGTGTCAAAAATAAACAAAAAAACGATCGTTAAGAATAAAAATAAAAAAGAGAGTCCATCATTCAGGGGTGAAACGATTGGTTAACTTATTGAAAAGTAGAAAAGTACCTGCATTCTTTAATAATCCTAGTTCTATAATCGCCAATGAATATGAAAAAATTAGAATAAACCTAGAGTTTTCTTCTTTTGAAACGAAAAGTCGAGTATTAATTATCACCTCTCCCGGATTTGGTGAGGGGAAATCTACAACAGTAGCAAATCTAGCTGTTTCATTAGCACAGGAAGGAAAAAATGTGTTATTAATAGATACCGATGTAAAGGACCCTACGATCCATAAAATGTTTAAAATGAAAAACGCTATCGGTTTAACCAACTTTTTATCGGGGCAAAAAAAAATGGAGGAAATAGTAAATCGAACTGAAATTGCAAGACTGAAATTAATAACTAGTGGTCCAGTACCACATGATTCGGAAAAAATATTCAAGTCCAGGCTAATGGAAACCTTAATTACTGAAGGCTTAAAGCAATATGATTACGTCCTATTCGATTCTCCACCAGTGCTGGAGGGAGACGAAGCTAAAGTCGTTGCTAGTCGATGCGAAGGGGTCATTCTCGTTATTCGTAATGGTAAAACGGAAGACACATTAGCACTAGAAGCAAAAAAATCATTAGAAACATCCAATGCAAAATTGCTTGGTGTCATTTTGAATGGTAAACCCCGTGGATTCTTTAAAAAGAACAAATGAAATCAAATATAATAACGTTTTATTTTTTTAGCTAAGTTGTTCTTTATTTCGAACGAATCGAAAATCCAAATGTTTGGTGATGTCTCCTTGCCAATATCTATGGGGGCACTCGATCATGCTGTGGGTTAATAGCCTTAGATGCTCGTCATCAAAAGTGTGGTGTGAGGGTGGGTTAAATGCCCAATTTATTTAATTTTTTTAATGGTTCGGTAATGGTTACCGGCTCATTAAAAACATTAAATGTTAAGCACCTACTTTTAAAAAAGGTGAAAAGGGAGGTTCGATTATGGCTTATCAAAAGAGGCTATCTCTCCTCGTTCTCATTGATTCATTTTTTATACTAACGACGATATTGATAAGCAGCATATTATTAAAATATTCATTAATTTTCTTTGCTCCAATTCTAATTTTAACCGCAATGACATTACTGATCAGCCACCATTTCTTGTCATTATTTTATAAACTCTATAAAAAAGCATGGGAATACGCCAGTATTGGGGAATTATTGATTATTTTAAAAACCGTAACATTTTCAATTGCAATTGTCGCTTTGTTACAACAAGTCGCCTTCCAGGAAATCCATTTACGCCTTCTTACGATCATTTGGTTACTTCAGATGGGGATGATAGGAGGATCGCGATTTAGTTGGAGAGTTATTCGCGATACATACTTAATAAAGAATGAAAACAAAACCCGGACATTAATCATTGGAGCAGGTTCTGCCGGAACTATGGTAGCCAGACAACTATTAAATAATAGGGAAACAGAACTATTACCAGTAGCTTTTGTTGATGACAATGTAAATAAACATAATCTTGACGTTCTAGGCATCCCCGTCATAGGCGGAATAGATCAGCTTGAGAATACAGTACGAAATTTTAACATCGAAAATATCGTCATCGCTATTCCTTCTTTGCGAAAAAAAGAACTAAATATCATTTTCAAAGAATGCGCGAAAACAAAAGTAAAAACGAGAATATTACCTATGATTGAGGACCTAGTAACCGGGAAGATATCCGTAAATCAATTTCGCGAAGTAAAAGTTGAGGATTTATTAGGCAGAGACCCAGTGGAATTGGATACAAATGGGATAGCAAAGTATATTTCAAATCACGTAGTCTTAGTAACTGGAGCCGGTGGATCCATTGGATCAGAGATTTGCCGTCAAATTTCTAACTTTAAACCCGATAAATTGGTGCTACTAGGTCATGGAGAAAATAGCATTTATTCAATCGAGATGGAACTAAAAGTTGCATACAAAGATACAAACATAGCATTCGTCACAGAAATTGCAGATATCCAGGATTCAAAAAAAATGCTTTCGATTATGAAGAAACATCGTCCTCATGTCGTTTATCATGCGGCAGCTCATAAACATGTACCACTAATGGAGCGAAATCCGGAAGAAGCAGTAAAAAACAATATGATTGGAACGATGAATGTGGCAAAAGCTGCAAGCAAACACGAGGTAAAAACGTTTGTCATGATTTCTTCTGATAAAGCGGTGAATCCAACAAGTGTAATGGGAGCAACAAAAAGGTTAGCCGAAATGATCATTTATGACATGGATCGAAAAAGTAACACAAAGTTCATTACCGTTCGTTTCGGAAATGTCTTAGGCAGTCGCGGTAGTGTTATTCCCTTATTTAAAAAACAAATACAAAGAGGCGGTCCCGTTACAGTCACTCATCCAGAAATGGTCCGTTACTTTATGACCATCCCAGAAGCATCGAGGTTAGTTATTCAAGCCGGAAGTTTAGCTAGGGGAGGAGAAACATTTGTACTGGATATGGGAGACCCAGTAAAAATTGTTGACCTTGCCAAAAACTTAATTAAGCTCTCAGGCTACGCTGTTGAAGAAATAGGCATTGAATATTCAGGTATGAGACCAGGAGAAAAACTATTTGAAGAGTTATTAAATAAACAAGAAATTCAAGAGCCACAAATTTACCCGAAAATATATATAGGGAAATCAGCAGAAATCTTCATAGATGAGATAGAAGAAATAATGTCTACTTATACACTCTACGAACTAGAAAACTTAAGAAATCAAATTCTAAATTTAGCAAATCGTAAAATAACAAAAAAAGATCGTTTAGAAGAAAAAGTAATGGTATCACTACAAGGTTAATTACTATAAAAATGAGCTTTGTGGAGATGCTTTACGCATCGTTATTGTTTTTGTGAAATAATAGTATTTATACAATATATATCCACTCTCTAAGGTGTATCTCTTATTAGGGATTTATGAAAACTAGAGAATGCGGGAGTATTCGGAAGGAAATTAAATTTTATTGAGGGAGTGATCATATGAATGTAAGAAAAGCTATCATTCCAGCAGCAGGACTTGGAACGCGCTTTCTTCCAGCAACAAAAGCGATGCCTAAGGAAATGCTGCCAATTGTAGATAAGCCAACAATTCAATATATTGTAGAGGAAGCAGTAGAATCAGGGATAGAGGATATTATCATCGTCACAGGCAGGGGGAAAAGGGCCATTGAAGATCACTTTGATCACTCGTTTGAACTTGAACAAAATTTACTGAAGAAAGGAAAAATGGAACTATTAGACGAAGTCCAAAAATCTTCGAAACTTGTTGATATACATTACATAAGACAAAAAGAGCCAAAAGGCCTTGGTCATGCCATATGGTGTGCCCGTAAATTTATAGGTGATGAACCATTTGCCGTTTTATTAGGTGATGATATTGTTCGTGCTCAAAAACCTTGCTTGAAACAACTAATCGAACAGTATAATCACTACAGAGCATCAATCCTAGGTGTGCAAACCGTTGAGGATGATGAGGTTTCCAGATATGGGATCGTCGATGGAAAGAAAATCGGAAGTCGGTTTTATGGTGTTAATCATTTGATTGAGAAACCAAAGAAAGAAGATGCCCCATCCAACCTAGCAATTTTAGGTCGCTATATTCTTAGCCCAAAGATTTTTGACCTGTTAGGTAGCCAGGAGCCCGGGTCTGGTGGTGAAATTCAATTAACCGATGCAATTGCTCGCCTAAAACACATAGAAGCTGTTTATGCTTATAATTTTGAAGGTGTTCGCTATGATGTAGGTGAAAAAATGGGGTTTATACAAACAACCATCGAAATGGCGCTTGAGCGGGAGGATTTAAAAAATAGTTTACTAGATTACCTTTCTAGAGTAGTGGAAAAAGAATTCATTAAATAGGCTGGGGTTGATGATAGCAATGCCTAAAAAAATCTTATTTTGTGCAACAGTCGATTATCATTTTAAGGCTTTTCATTTACCCTATATGAAGTGGTTTAAAGAACAGGGGTGGGAAGTTCATGTTGCAGCTGCTGGAACGATTAATTTGCCGTTAACTGATATCAAGTTCAATCTTCCAATACACAGATCTCCTTTCAACCTGGCAAATATAAAAGCCTACAATGAACTTAAGACAATTATAGATAAAGAAAACTATACATTGATCCATTGCCATACACCTATAGGGGGAGTGCTTGCTCGATTTGCAGCAAGAAAAGCCAGAAGGTATGGAACAAAGGTCATTTATACTGCACACGGATTCCATTTTTGCAAAGGGGCACCACTAGTTAACTGGTTAGTCTATTACCCAATTGAAAAACATCTCTCTCGATTTACAGACTGTCTTATAACCATTAATACTGAAGACTACAATTTAGCACATAAACATCGGTTTAATGCGGGGAGTATTGACCATGTTCATGGTGTTGGGATAGACATAGAACGCTTTAAGCCGTTAGATGAATTATTAAAAAAAGAACGAAGAAAGCAATATGGCTATCACCGTGATGATTTATTACTCTTTTACGCTGCTGAATTCAACAAAAACAAAAACCAACAGCTACTTATAAAAGTCCTTGCTAAGATAAAAAAAGAGCTGTCACAAGCTCGTCTTATCTTAGCTGGTACGGGGGCACAAGTAGATGAGTGTAGACATATAGCGAATTCTCTTGGAGTAGAAAATGCAGTTGATTTTCTCGGCTTTCGAAAGGACATTCATCAGATGTTACCAATGTGTGATATAGCTGTCAGTTCCAGCTTTCGTGAAGGATTGCCTGTAAACATTATGGAGGCAATGGCTTGTGGGCTCCCGGTTGTGGTTAGTGATAATAGGGGGCATAAAGAACTTGTTCGAAATAATGAAAATGGATCGATAATAGATATAAAAGATATAAACGGTTTCGTAGAACAACTGACTCTACTTGGGAAAAATGAAGAATTAAGAAAAAACCTAGGCTTAAATGGAAGGCAAACGATAAAAAATCAATATTGTATTAAAAAAATATTAGAAGAAAAGGAAATCATCTATTCGAGATTCTTAAATAAGAGGGGGGATTATGAGTGGGCGGTCCAATAAGGGTTTTGCATGTCGTAGTCAATATGAATCGTGGAGGTGCCGAAACCCTTCTTATGAATTTATATCGAAATGTCGATCGCAGCAAGGTACAATTTGATTTCCTCACTTGTAAAAAAGGAGTATTCGATGATGAAATTATCCAACTTGGGGGGATCATACATCGAATTCCATATATTTCGGAATCAGGTCATTTTGGATTTAAAAAAGCGTTACAACGTTTCTTTGAATCGCATTCAGAGTATAGGATTGTTCATTCACACTTGGATAAAATGAGTGGAATTGTACTCAATACTGCTAAGGAAAGTAATATTCCAATTCGAATTGCTCACAGCCATAATACAAACAGTGAGGGAAAGACTGCGGCTAAGCTATACAAATGGTATATAGGAAACTATATCTTAAAGAGTGCCACACATTTACTTGCTTGTTCGAATGCTGCTGCAAAATGGCTTTTTAAGAATGAAATTGGTCGCGTTCAAGTTTTAAAAAATGGCATAGAGAGTGACAACTTTACTTATTCTCAAGACCAGAGAAAAAAGATTAGAGGAGAGTTGGAACTAAAGAAAGATGATTTTGTAATCGGGCATGTTGGACGTTTTAATCATCAAAAAAATCACGATTTTCTTATCGATGTTTTTGCTCAAATAAATCAGGCGATACCTCAGTCAAAACTGATATTGGTAGGTGATGGACAGTTAAGAGAAAAGATGGAAAAGAAAATTTTAAAATTAAATTTAAATAAGCAAGTGTTTGTAATTGGAGTTCGTAGTGATATTTCTCAGCTACTACAAGGTTTTGATTTATTTATGTTCCCCTCTCTTCATGAAGGATTACCAGTCACTCTAATTGAAGCCCAAGCAGCTGGGTTACCTTGTGTCGTCTCAGATGTCATTACCAAAGAAGTAGATATGGAAGTGAATTTAGTTGAATTTGTTTCTATAACTAATAAAGCACAATGGATAGATAAAGTAATAGAAATCGCTGAAGGGCCGTTAAGACGTGTAGAGGCGAAAAGTAATTTATCCAAAAAAGGCTATGATATTAAGAATACTGCAGAATGGACGCAAATGTTTTATTTATCAGTATAGAGGTGAAGAGTTTGAAAAAACTTACAGTATTTACACCGACATATAATAGAGGCTACTGTCTCCATAATTGTTATAACAGTCTTGTACAACAAACGAATAAAGACTTCGTCTGGTTGATCATCGATGATGGCTCAACTGATAATACAAAAGAATTAGTTAACGGCTGGATAGCAGAAGATAAGATTGACATTCAATACCATAGACAGAAGAACCAAGGAATGCATGGTGCTCACAACACAGCTTACAAACTTATAAATACTGAGTTAAATGTTTGTATTGATTCAGATGACATGTTAGCCGAAGGAGCTGTTGAGAAGATAGTGTCATTCTGGTCCGAACACGGATGTGATAAAGTGAGTGGCATGGTAGGTCTTGATTCGTACACCAATGGAAAGATCATTGGTTCAAAGTTTCCAGAGCACACCACAACTTCAACTCTCTTTGATTTATATAACAAATATAATGTTACAGGGGATAAAAAACTGGTTTATCGTACTGAGTTAACAAAAAAGTACCCTTATCCAGTTTTTGGTGATGAGAAATATGTCGGTTTAGCTTATAAGTATTACAAGCTTGATCAAGAATACAAATTGCTCTTAATGAATGAAACGTTATGTATTGTTGAATATTTGCCTGATGGTTCTTCCTTAAACATGCTAATGCAGTATTATAAAAACCCAAAAGGCTTTTCATTTTATCGCAAGGAGCTAATGAAACTGCCATCTGCAAATATAGCTTTTAAGTTCAGACAGGCAATACATTATGTATCAAGCAGTTTATTAGACAAAAATTACAAATTTATTAGTGAGAGCCCATGTAAATCTCTAACTTTATTTGCCATTACACCGGGCATTTTTTTATTTTTTTTAATCGTAACAAAAATTAAGATTACTTAACTACCTTTTTGAAAGGAATTAGGGTATGGCTATTCTTTGGGTCAATTTAGCGCTAGTCTTTAGTTTCTCATTTATGTCTAGATACTGTGCTACTACCGGTATAAGTACAACCGCTACCATGCCTGTATTGATAAGACCTAATAAGTATTTTGTTTTTTTTGCACTGTTAACACTAGTATTAGTATCTGGCCTCCGAAACACAATTGGAGATACTTATTATTACATCCATGCATATGAAGTGAATGATCACAGTTGGAGCAGTATTCTTGGTGAAAAAGATATCGGATTTGGTATCCTTCAAATGATCTTGAAGAGTTTTTCAAGTGACCCGCAAACCTTATTATTAGTCACTGCTTTAATTACTAACGTATTAATCGTTTTAGTGTTATACAGGTATTCTAGATTGTTTGAATTAAGCCTCTATGTGTATATCACAAGTGGCTTATTTTTAGTGTCAATGAATGGTATCAGACAGTTTTTGGCAGCAGCTATCATCTTTGCTGCTACAAAATATATTCTAGATGGAAGCTGGAAGAAATTTATTTTTGTTGTTCTAATAGCATCATCATTTCACCAAAGTGCACTTATACTGATCCCTATTTATTTTATAGTAAGAAGAAAAGCTTGGACCAAGACAACATTCGGGTTGTTATTAGCCGCTATTCTCATCGTTATCGGATACAATCAATTTTCAGAATTTCTATTCTCAGCTATTAGTGAAAGTCAATATGGACATTATCAAGGGTTTTCTGAAGGTGGAGCCAATATGTTAAGGATTCTAGTAAATGCAGCCCCATTAGCCCTTGCATACTTTGGGAGAGAGAAACTTAGAGAGTCCTTTACAAATGGAGATTACATTGTAAATCTTTGTATCTTAAATCTTGTCTTTATGGTTATTGCATCTCAAAATTGGATTTTTGCAAGGTTTACGATTTACTTCGGTTTATATCAATTAATATTGATAGCCTGGGTTGTTAAATTGTTCTGTAAAAAAGATCAAAAACTTGTGTATTACGCTATTGTCGTATGCTATTTTATCTACTTCTATTATGAGCATGTCATATCCTTAAACATTCATTACAGAAGTAACTTTTTCTAAAACTAAATTTCAAGTGATGGTGAGGTAAGTGAGCAAGATATTAAACAACATAACTCAAGAGAAATCAGGAGATTTTGTTGGAAACGTATCAAAAAGGGCAAGGAACTGAAGACATAACAGCTTCCGAACTAATAAAAGTCATTGAGGATGAGATTCTAAAATACGTAGAGATAATTGAATAGTCTCTGTTTAGATAAAGGGGGGTGAAAAAATCAAACGAACATTCGATTTAATCGTAGCGTTTATTTTATTATTTATGTTTTTTCCAGTGATTATCGTCATTGCTTTACTAATCAAAGCGAAGCTCGGTTCGCCCATTATTTTCAAACAAGAAAGACCAGGTCTATATGGAAAGCCTTTTTACCTTTATAAATTTCGAACAATGACAAGTGAGAAAAACAAAGCCGGTGTCTTACTTCCGGATCATAGGAGACTCACTTCATTTGGGCAGTTTATAAGAAAATACAGCTTGGATGAAATTCCACAACTATTAAATGTCATTCGTGGTCATATTAGTTTGGTCGGTCCGAGGCCATTATTAATGGAATATTTGCCGTTGTATACAACAGAACAATTTAAAAGACATAACGTTAGGCCTGGAATCACAGGGTGGGCACAGGTGAACGGGCGCAATGCCATTACCTGGGAAGAAAAGTTTGCATTAGATTTGTGGTACGTTACGAACCATTCTTTTTTATTAGATATAAAGGTTCTCATTCTAACAGTTTACAAAGTATTTAAATCTGAAGGTATTAACCAAGTTGGTCAGGCAACAGTAGATCGATTTAACGGACAAAATACAAAGGTAAGCGGTGGTCATGAATGAAAATCATTATTATTGGTCAAGGGGGCCACAGTAAAGTAATTAAGGATATGATTTTAGAAAAAGATGAATTTGAAATCGTCGGGTACTTAGATGATGTTTACAAAGAATTAGTTTTCAATGAAGATTTCTTTTATGGCCCTATTTCAAGTTTGCAAGAGGTTATCCTTTATTATGGTGCTGTTAAAATAGTCATTGCTATTGGAGATAATAAAGTCAGAAAGATGATAGCCGAAAGATTAGATCTTCCACTAGCTCATTACGCAACATTGATTCATAAATTAGCAGTGATAAGTCCTAGTGCGGAATTAGGATGTGGGACTGTGGTCATGTCCAATGCTGTTGTTAATGCTGATACAAAAATAGGTGATCATACAATAATAAATACTAGTGCAGTAATCGAACATGATAATTCAGTAGGTTCATTTGTCCATATATCTCCTAATGCTACCTTAACGGGGTCAGTAAAAGTGGAAGAGGGTGTGCATGTAGGAGCGGGAGCAATCATTATTCCGAATATCAAGATTGGTGCTGGCTCTATTATTGGTGCCGGAGCCACTGTTATTAAAGATGTTCCACCATGTTGTACTGCTGTTGGAGTTCCTGCAAAGTACAAAATGAGAGAAGGTGATACAATTGTTGAAAACAATATCTAAAAGTAGGATTTACCTTTCACCTCCCCATATGAGTGGAAATGAACAAAAGTACATTAAGGAAGCCTTTGATACCAATTGGATTGCTCCAGTAGGAACAAATCTTAATGCTTTTGAAAAGGAAATCGCAGATTACGTAGGAGTCAAAGAAGCTTTAGCAGTAAGTTCAGGCACTGCAGCTATACATTTGGCTCTTTCTTTGTTAGACGTAAAAACTGGAGATACCGTTTTTTGTTCCACTTTAACTTTTGTAGCTAGTGCCAACCCCATTCTTTATCAGGGGGCTGAGCCAGTTTTCATTGATTCGGATCCTGAGTCATGGAACATGTCACCTCAAGCTTTAGAAACTGCATTAAATGATGCTTTTATTAAAGGTCAGTTACCGAAAGCGGTAATTGTCGTTAATTTATACGGTCAAAGCGCTAAAATGAATGACATCGTTTCTTTATGTAAAAAGTATCGGGTTCCAATGATTGAGGATGCCGCTGAATCGCTCGGATCCACGTATTGCAGGAAAGCGAGCGGCACATTTGGTGATTTTGGTATTTATTCATTCAATGGCAATAAAATCATTACAACATCCGGCGGAGGGATGCTTGTGTCTGATGATAAGGAAGCCTTATCAAAGGCCAGATTTTTAGCCACTCAAGCAAGAGACCCGGCACCTCACTATCAACATAGTCAACTTGGATTTAACTATCGATTGAGCAATGTATTAGCTGGAATCGGCAGATCGCAATTAGCAGTATTGGAAGACAGAGTTGATGCGAAAAGAACAATCTTTGAACGGTATTTATTAGAATTAACCGATATTCCAGGCATTGAATTCATGCCTGAATTAAAGAATACACGATCCAATCGATGGCTGACGGTACTTACGATTAATGAAGAGGAAGCCGGTGTTACTACAAAAACATTACTAGACGCTTTAGGAGAAGAAAACATTGAATCAAGACCAGTTTGGAAACCTCTCCATATGCAGCCTCTTTTTAGAGGTTATTGCTATTATCCTCATAAAGATGGCGAAAGCGTTTCTGAACATTTATTTGAAAAAGGTATCTGTCTTCCATCCGGATCCAACTTGAGCGAAGAAGAACAAGGAAGAGTGATTGAGTGTATCGTTAATACAATAAAATCAAAGGTAGGAATTGATGGGAAACTACGTTGGGGGTGAAATGACCAGATGACAAAAAAGAAAATCCCCAAAATAGTTCATTACTGCTGGTTTGGGGGAAATGAAAAGCCTGATCTTATCAAAAAATGTATTGCAAGTTGGAAAAATCATTTGACCGATTATCAAATCATGGAGTGGAATGAGAAGAGTTTTGATATTGACACAAACCAATTTGTAAGAGAAGCGTATGAAGCAAAAAAGTTTGCATTTGTCAGTGATTATGTAAGAGTTCACGCACTGTATCATTTTGGTGGTATTTACTTAGATACCGATGTAGAAATATTTAGACCGTTCGATGATCTGTTACATCACGATTCTTTTTGGGGGTTTGAACAAGGAAACTATATTGCGACTAGTACGATAGGGTCTGCTAAAGAAAATCCATTGATTAAGAAATTTTTAGATTCCTATTATAATAAAGCTTTCATTAAAGAAGATGGAACATTTGATAATCTAACAAATGTAGCGATCGTAACGAAGATGCTTGAAGATTTTGGACTTAAGAAAAACGGTGAATTTCAAGTAATTGATGAAATAGGAGCTTTTTATCCTCAAGCTTATTTTTCACCGTATGACTATATTAACTGTAGAATGCTTTTTTCAGAAGCAACTTATACCGTGCACTATTTTCACAAAAGTTGGCTTCCACCAATGGAGAGATTCAAAAGTAATTTAAAAATGGCGTTATCAAAGGTAGTTGGAGGAGAAAATATCGCAAGATTTAGGAAGTTGGTTTCAAAATCATAGGAGGTAAACATGAAAAAAGTGATGATAGCTTCCTTTGACATGGAAGTAGGTGGCGTTGAAAGAAGTCTAATCAGTATGCTTGAACACTTTGATTATAAAAGAAATAATGTTGACTTAATGTTATATCGCCACCAGGGTGATTTTATGAACTTAATCCCTAAAGAAGTAAATCTATTAGATGAAATCGTTCAATATACGACATTTCGAAAATCAATTTATGAAGTTTTTAAAGACAAGAAATTCAGTATTGGACTCTCAAGACTACTTTCTAAAGTAACTGCCGATGTTTTCGGAAAAATAAAGAAAATTACGGAACCAGGTTATTATCAAATGCAACTCATGTGGAAGTATGCATTACCTTTCCTCCCTAAAATTGAACAAGAATATGACGTAGCGATTAGCTATTTATGGCCTCATTATTTTGTTGCTGAAAAAGTGAATGCGAATAAGAAAATTGCTTGGATTCATACCGACTATTCCAATGTAGAAACGGATGTAAAATCAGATTTAAAAATGTGGAACAAATTTGATCATATCATTGCCGTTTCAGAAGCATGTAAAGACTCTTTCTTAAAGAAATACAGTCTGTTAAAACACAAGGTTACCGTAATTGAAAATATTACTTCTCCTGAGTTTATAAGAAAGATGGCCGAAGAAGAGGTAGATATCCGAATTAAAGAAGATCAACGCTTTAAAATAATGACAGTTGCCAGGTTATCTCATGCCAAGGGTATTGATCATGCTGTTCGAGCATTAAAAAAATTGAAAGATAAAGGATATGGAGATATCGCATGGTATGTGGTGGGATATGGCGGTGATGAATTCAAGATTAGGCAGCTAATAAAGGAATGTGAACTAAGTGATTCTTTTATTTTACTGGGGAAAAAGACCAATCCTTATCCGTATATGAAAGCTGCTGATATTTATGTTCAACCATCGAGATATGAGGGGAAAGCAGTCACCGTTACAGAGGCAAAAATTCTTGGAAAACCAATATTAATAACGAATTACTCTACAGCGGCAAGTCAAGTAAACGATCGTTTTGATGGAGTAATATACAGTTTAGGTGAGGAAGGGATTGTAAGTGGAATAGAAGAATTATTATTAGATATAAAATTAAGAGATGCGTTATGCGAGAATTGTATGAGCTTCGATTATCGTAACAATCAGGAATTGTTAAAGTTATACCATATGATTGGTTAAATTAACATAGATTAATTTATTTCTTTTTAGTGGGTGAGAGTAGTGATTCCAAAAGTTAGTGTAATTGTACCTGCGTATAATTGCGAGTCTTACATTTCTAAATGTATGGAAAGTATACTTAATCAAACCTATCAAAACACCGAAGTGATTATTATAAATGATGGATCAACAGACAGAACCGATGAAATAATTAATATTTATAAGCAAAAAGACCAACGAGTTAAATATTTTTACCAAACGAATAGTGGCCCATCTGAAGCACGGAATAGAGGCTTGAAAGAATCTACAGGAAATTACATTGTTTTTGTAGACTCAGATGATATTGTTGATAAATATTATGTCGCAATTTTACTAAAAAAAATGTTAAGTTCATCTTCTGATATAGCCTGTTGTGGTTATAATGATGTTTCCATTTATGGAACTTCAAAAATTATTGACTTTAATTACAGCACTCCTATAACAAAACATTTGTTTATGAGAATGTGTTGCTATGGTACTGGTGGTGTATTGTGGGGGAAAATATTTAAAAGAGAAATTATTATTAAAAATAACTTAGAACTAGATAAAAATATTTTTATGTGTGAAGATTTAATTTTTGTTTTACAATATTCAGCCCATTGCAGTTCTTTTTCAGTAGTTAATGAATATTTGTATCATTATAATAGATTTAATGAAGGTAGCATTAGCTCTAATATTTCAATTAACTATATAGATAATTATGTAAAGGTATGGAGTGAACTGGAAAATATATTCGATAGCGTTAATCACGATAAGCAAAAAACGAATCAAATATTGTGTGAGAAGGTTCAAGAAATTACAATGTTTTTATTGGAGCAACAAAGTAAGGATATTAGAAATATAGGAATTAAAGCTACAATTTCTAACATAAAAAAAATATTAAATACGCCCTATGTTGAGGCTTATAGAAATTATTTTTCATCTGATAATTATTTTTATAAGCCTTATATCTATTTATTGAAGATAAACTCTACAAAGCTAATTTTTATTTATGGGGCTTATATAAATTTATTGAGGTCATCAAAAAGACGATTATTAAGAAGAGGATAGGTGAGTCTATGAAGAAAAAATTGTTATTTGTCATTGATTCACTGACAATTGGGGGAGCAGAAAAAAGTTTAGTTTCATTATTAAATTTAATCAATCATTCGAAATATGAAATTGATTTATTACTTTTTAAACGGGGAGGAGACCTGGAAAAATTAATACCTAAAAAGGTAAATGTATTACCATTACCGGAATACTTTAGTTTTTTAGCAAAAAAAAGATTTCGATTTAAAAAAAACTTATTATATAGCTCTTATAAATATAAAACTTCATTTTATTTGAGGTTACCCAATTATAAAAATTTGCACAGTGAGCAAATTGTATATGAAAATATAAAAAATATACTTAACCCCCTTCAGCAAAAATACGATGTCGCGATAGCTTATAGTCAAGGAATGCCGACTTACTTTGTAGCAAATAAAGTTAAGGCTGATAAAAAGCTTGCTTGGATAAATACAGATTATGTAAATACCCTGTATAATAAAAATCTCGATTATAAATCTTACAAATGTTTCAATAAAATCATTGCTGTTTCTAAAAATACTAAAGATTCAGTTGCACAATTAAGCTATGAGTATAGTAACAAGCTGGAAATTATATTAGATATTATTGATCCGAATTTGTTATTTAAAATGGCTGAAGAACATAAGGTGTTAGAATATGACCAGTCAGTAATTAATATATTATCAGTTGGAAGGCTGGAGACAGTAAAAGCATATGAAAAAGCTATTGAAGTAGCCAAAATATTAAAAAATAGAAATGTGAAGTTCAAATGGTTTGTTATTGGAGAAGGTTCGGAAAGAAAGAACCTTCAACAGTTAGTTGATAACCATCAGCTTAAAGATGTTTTTATTTTTCTTGGCAAGAAAATCAATCCCTATTCTTACATGAAAAAATGTGACTTATATGTGCAAACATCCTTAAAAGAAGGCTTCGGTCTTACGGTATGTGAAGCAAAAATATTAAAAAAACCCATAGTCTGTACTAATTTTCCAACAGCTAGAGAAATTATTAATCATGAAACAGATGGATTAATCGTGGACCATGATATAGAGAGCATTTACCAAGGTATAATCAAGTATTTAGAAAATAGTAGGTTTAGAGAAAGAATAATTGAAGAATTATCTTCTCAAAATACGTATAGCTCCATTAATGAAGTTGAAAAATTATATAAGCTTATATAATGTTTAAAGTGAGGAAAATTACATGAATAAAATCTTTGTTGATATTTATTTAGCCTTCAACTTAGGAGACGATTTGTTTTTAGATGTTCTTGCAAAAAAATATCCGAATTGTGAATTTACCCTTAATTATATAGGAAAGAATTATGATTCTTTTATTTCAGGGTATCGTAATCTAAAAAGAAGAAAATATACGTTATTAAATAAGGTTGGTCAGCGTCTTAAACTTTCTGATAAAATAACGAACTATCATGAAGTTGCTGAGGAGCATGATGCCTTATTATTTTTAGGAGGTTCTATTTTTAGAGAGGAGGATTATCACAACTCATTATTTAGAGACAGAATAAAAATGGTTTCTGAATTTAAAAAGAGAGATAAGAGTATATTTATTTTGGGAGCTAATTTCGGTCCATATAAAACAAAAGATTTCATCAATGATTATAGAAGGTTATTTGAGTTATGCGATGACGTTTGCTTTAGAGATAAATATTCTTATGAAATATTTAAAGGTTTAAAACAAGTAAGGTATGCGCCAGATATTGTTTTTCAAATGAATGTTGATAAATATAAGTCAATTCAAAAGAAGAACATAGTAGGTTATTCAATTATTGATGTTAATCATAAAAAGGGGTTAGCTTCGTACTCAAAAACTTACATAAATACGACTGTTAAATCAATTGAGCATTTTGTAAATAAAGGATATAAGTGTTGGCTAATGTCATTTTGTGAAAAAGAGGGGGATCAAAAGATATGTAGAATGATATATAGCCAACTTAGTAATGAAACCAAAAAGCATATAAAAATTTACGAGTATAGTGGTGATATAAAAGAAGCAATTTCATTAATAGCCTCTTTTAAACTTTTTATTGCTGCAAGATTCCATGGCGTTATTTTGTCTTTACTACTAGGTAGAACATGTTTGCCTGTTATTTATAGTGAAAAAACAAGTAATATGTTAAAGGATATTTCAATGGATGAAACGATGATGATAACTATGAAAAACCTTGCATTACAAACTGACGAAAATATTCTAAGTAAAGCTAAAGATGTTAACGCTAATATAAATAAGCTCTCTGGTTTGGCATGTAATCATTTTAAAATGCTAAATGCTTTTATTGAAGGTGGGAGGGATGCTTATGAAAAAAGAAATTATATTCATGTTAATTAATATGAATATAGGCGGAACTGAAAAAGCACTTCTCAATATGATAGCCGAGCTGCCAGAGGATCAGTTTGAAATCACGATTTTAATGCTTGAAGAAAACGGAGGTTTTTTTGACCAAATTCCTTCAAATGTGAAAGTCGACTATCTAAAGGATTACCATGATATCAAACCACTCCTTAACAATCCGCCTAAAAGCACTTTTGTACGATTATTAAAAAAAGGACGTGTAATTAAAGCTTTTCGTTTTTTTACAAGTTATTCAATCTCAAAGGGACTGAAGAACAAAAGTATATTTTTTAACTATCTATTAAGAAATCACTCAAAATTTAAAAAGGAATATGATATTGCAGTAGCTTATGCAGGTCCAATGGACTTCATAAGTTATTTTGTTTTAAACAAGATAAAATCTAAAAAGAAAGTTCAATGGATTCACTTTGATATTACTCAAGTTGGATTCGATAAACACTTTGCATCTAAAGCGTATAAAAAATTTGATAAGATATTCACTGTTTCTAAAGAAGGGTTGGATAAGTTATTACATGTTTTGCCCTCTATAAAAGAAAAGAGTGCTTATTTATATAATCTTACTTCATCGGAATACGTAATGAAGATGGCCGATTATGGTTTGGGTTTTCAAGATCACTTTAATGGGATCAGAGTCTTGACTGTGGGCAGATTAAGTAAAGAAAAAGGTCAGGATCTGGCTATTCCAGTCTTAGCAAAACTAAAATCAGAAGGATATAACCTGAAATGGTATTGTGTTGGGGAAGGAAGCGCTAGAGTTGAGTACGAAAAACTTATTGAGCAATACAAAGTGAAAAACGAGTTCATATTGCTAGGAAGTAATCCTAACCCCTATCCATTTATGAATGAGTGTGATATATACGTTCAACCTTCAAGGCATGAGGGATATTGTATCACCTTAGCAGAGGCAAGGTACTTTGAAAAGCCGATAGTATCCACGAATTTTAATAGTGTAAGAGAACATATTAAAGATGGTGAAACGGGATTAATTGTAGAAATTAATGAAGGGTGTATTTATAAGGCATTAAAGAAACTGTTAGATAACAAGGAGTTACGTGACTTATTTATTGAAAACTCTTCAAAGGAGTATTTAAATTTTTCAAACGAAAAGCAAAAAGTTATTAAAAACCTTTCCATATAGTATACTTTTGTATCCATAAGAAGGGTGAAGATTATGTCTTTTTTAAGCGTATGAATTTAAGAGTGGTGCCAACTATTAAATAAACTGTATCGTTTTAAATGTCAGTATCATCAAAGTAAGAATACAGAAAACATAACAAAAGGTGTGAAATAATTGGTGAATATTGCAAAGAAAATATTGGTACTTTTTAATAAGAAAGAAAAAAAGAAATTATCTTTACTTTTTTTCATGATGATATTAGCGGCATTATTAGAAACGATTGGGATAGGTTTAATTGTTCCTTTCGTTGGAATAATAACAAATCCAAATATTATTCAAGAACAGGCAATCTTAAGCTTATTATTTGATACCTTAAATTTTCAATCTGTTACATCATTTATAATATTTGGAGTTATCGTGATGCTGTCTGTATTTATTGTAAAAAATTTATACCTCTTGTTATTCCATTATGCTCAATTTCGTTTAATCCTTAATCAACAAGTTAAGTTATCTAGAAAATTATTTAAAGAGTATTTAACGAAACCATATACTTTTCATTTGCAGCGAAATACAGCAGACCTTTTAAGAAATGTAAATCATGAAGTATCGAAAGTATTTCAAGGTATTCTCCTATCCAGTTTCCAACTTCTTACGGAGATTTTAGTTGTTATCTGCATTTTAGTACTCTTGTTTGTTACGGCTCCTTTAGCTACTTTAACAGCTTCTGTCATTTTAGGCGGAAGTGTTTTTTTATTTTTTAAGTTTTTTCGAAAGAAAATTAGTTATTTAGGTAAAGAGCAACAAAGAGTGAGCGGTACAATGATCAAATGGGTTAACCAGGGGCTCGGAGCAAGCAAAGAAGTGAAGGTTTCAGGTAAAGAAAGTTTTTTTGTTAATGCCTACACCAAGCATAGTCAAATTAATGCAAATAATAGCCGTTATATGAAAATGCTTGAACAAGTTCCAAGGCTGTTCATTGAAACTTTATTGGTGTCATTAGTACTTCTAATGATGCTTATAATCATTTTACAAGGGAACAGCTCTACCCAAGTTGTTTCTACAATGGCCCTATTTGCTATGGCTGCATTTCGTCTTCTTCCCTCTATTACCCGCGTTGTAGCAATGGTTACGACGATCCGTTACAATTTACCAGCATTAACAGTTATATATGAAGACTTGGTCAATAATGCTTCAAACGAACAAATGAACAATAGCTCTTCTATAATTATAAAAGAAGAAAATAGAACGTTTAAACATTCAATCAACCTTAAAAATGTAAGTTTTTGTTATCCTGGTCAGAAGCAAAGGGCAATTAATGATATTTCTTTAACTATACCTATTGGTCAATCCGTAGCTTTTGTTGGCGAATCAGGATCTGGAAAAACTACACTCGTGGATATCATCCTTGGGTTATTAAGTCCTCAAGATGGTCAGCTTTTAATTGACGATAAACCTTTAATTGAACAGAAATCAAAATGGCAGAAAAAAATCGGCTATATTCCACAGACAATTTTTTTGTCTGATGAAACGATCCGAGGTAATGTTGCATTTGGATATGATAAGTCACAAATTAGTGATAAAGAAGTGTGGAGGGCTCTAGATCAAGCACAGCTAAAAGAGTTTGTAAAATCTTTGCCTGATATGTTAGATACACAGGTAGGTGAGAGAGGAGTAAGACTATCCGGAGGTCAACGTCAACGGATTGGAATTGCACGCGCATTATACCATAATCCTGAGGTTTTGTTTATGGATGAAGCGACTTCAGCACTGGATACAGAAACAGAAACAGAAATCATGAAAGCCATTGATGGATTAAAAGGCGACAAAACGTTAATTATCGTTGCTCACCGGTTAAGTACAATTGAGAATTGTAACATAGTATTTGATATTAGTGGAGGAACTCTACTGTCAACAAATATAAGATATGAAAAACAATCATCCTAATTTTCCTAACTCTAATAGGGAATAAAATATTTGGTGAAGACAAGGGGGATGAAAATGAAGAAAGAAGATATTTGTTTTATAGAAGTCGAATCATCTCTTTATGTAAACAAAGATATTAGGATAAAAAAATTATTTCCCATGTTATTAAAGTATGCCAAACCATTTACCTTATTCGAGAGAAAAACAAGGAGTAATATTGTTAACGCGCTTCCTAGGTTTATATTAAGAGTTATTAGAATTATCCAGTTTACTTTTTTGTTCTATAAACAAAGAAATAGATTAAAAAATAATAATTTAATACCTTCAATTTATAGTAGTTGTAAAGGGATATGTCTACTGAAATTACGTCAAGGAGAGTATAAGGTTTTTAATTTTAAGGAAAAAAAAGTTACAACGATCTTTCCACAAAAATTAGACTGTCAGAAAGTCAATGATAGAGTTGACAGTATATTAGAGAGTAATCTTTGCCCATTATCCCCTGAAGTATTACATTTCAGCAAGCGGAAACGCATGTTAGTCGAAGATTATGTAAATTCAGGAAGACCAGAGTTTACCAAAGGTGAGGTAACAAAATACAATTCTCTAACATTTCCTATACTAATAAGTATAATGAATTCAACACAACCGAGGGTTATTTATTTGGAGGAATATAAATCTCATATATTGCAAACCATTAAAAGTTACCTTAGTGAAAATACAAATGATAATAATCAAAAACATAATGCTTTGATTAAAAACTTTGTATTTGATACAGAAAAGAGACTACGTACTTATTCTGATAATACGCGGATTATTGAGGTGTTCTCACACGGGGATTTTTGGGAAGGCAATATACTCATTGATAAGAAGGAATTTAAGGTAATAGATTGGACAACAACGAACTTTAGGAGTTGTTTTTTTGACTTCTTCTTTTCGTTCTTTATGTTTGCTTTAACAAGTCATAATTATAGTAATCGGAATAATCAAATAATCATTTTTTTAAAAAGGAATATTGAAAATAGTTTTAAAAAGTTCAGTGAAGAATTAAGTAAAAATTCACCTTTGGAGAGTCAAAGTTTTATTGTGAGTAGCAATTTATACCGTAATCTATTTTACCTTGAGGTCCTTGCATTAAAACTAAATACAAATTTACAAGAAAAACCAATAACAGAGTGTGTATTATGGATTAAGCGATTCAAAAACTTTGAAAAACACACTTCCACAAAAGACACTACCCTAAAAAGGAGGAGTGTCTTTTCTTGAAAGATAAGAAAGAATAAGCCGGCAGCTACCTTCACGATGCTCGTTGATTTTCTATAGTAACAAAATGAGGGGGTTAATTCATGAAAATACTAGTAACTGGCGGTGCAGGCTATATCGGCACACACACATGTGTGGAATTATTGAATGCAGGGCATGAAATTGTTGTAGTTGATAACTTTTCAAATAGCAAACTTGTAGCGCTTGAGAGAGTAAGAGAGATTACCGGTAAATTATTTGAAGTCTGTGAAACAGATTTAAAAGACGGAAAAACCTTAGGAAGAGTTTTTTCTGAGAATCAGATTGATGCCGTCATTCATTTTGCTGGATTGAAAGCTGTTGGTGAATCGGTTTCCTTACCTCTGCGCTATTATCAAAACAATGTGGCTGGAACATTAACATTGTGTGAGGTAATGGATAAGTTTAACGTTCGTAATCTTGTATTCAGTTCTTCTGCTACCGTTTACGGTCAAAATAATCAGACACCCTTTCGTGAAAACCTTTCTTTAAATGGAACAAATCCTTATGGAAGGTCTAAGCTCATGATTGAGGACATCTTACAGGACCTACACTCATCTAATCCCGAATGGAGTATCGCGTTGCTTCGTTACTTTAACCCAGTTGGGGCTCATAGGAGTGGTAAAATCGGTGAAGACCCAAACGGCATTCCAAACAACCTTATGCCGTACATCAGTCAAGTGGCAGTTGGTAAATTAAATGAACTGCAAGTTTATGGGGACGATTATGAAACGAAGGATGGTACTGGGATTCGTGATTATATCCATGTGGTTGACCTTGCCGTAGGGCACTTAAAAGCGATAGAAAAAGTGATACTAGATAATGGAATAGAGGCCTATAATTTAGGGACCGGATCGGGATACAGTGTAATGGAATTGACTCAAGTATTTGAAAACGTTAGTGGCCAAAAGATTCCATACAAAGTAGTAAAAAGAAGAGCAGGTGATGTTGCTGAAAGCTATGCGGATGTATCAAAGGCAAAAAGAGAGCTAAATTGGCAGGCAAAAAAAGGGATAGTTGAAATGTGTATAGATACATGGCACTGGCAATCAAAGAACCCAAATGGATATAAATGTACAGAAGAAGCGGGGGCATTTAAAAATTAAGCTAATTAAGAATACTTAACTTTTTTTATTTTTTCCATTTGGGGTCTTACTAATTTAATTACTAAACTACATTTCCAGATGCATCTACCCAAACTGCAGAATCACCTTTGCAAGTCCAAGTTACAGAACCATCAACTGTTGTTTCGTCAAGTGTAGTACTAAAATTGGGTTTTATATTATTTGTAGTACCTGCGGTAGTACATTCGTGTATTTTCCCATTTTCTAATACTAAATACCCTAATCTATATGCTTTATTTCGAACTGAAGGTTCGTTAGTAAATAAGCTTGTGCTCCCAGTACTTTTTACAAAGATTGGCTTACCTAAAGTGGTATCAAAATAATTCATACCCTCTTTCAATTTTTTTTGAGGTCTTAATGTAGAGCTTCCCAATTCATAGGTATCACCAATAATGTAAGGAATGGAACCAATACCTTCAATTTGGTTGTTATCGTAAACTGTTGGTTCAACAGTTAGTTTCCAATCAAAACGAACAGGTCTAACATTAGTTGATGTACCTTTAAAAAGGTTATCTTTAAAAATGGTGTATGCCATGTTTAATCCACTAGAGTTAAAAAAAGCACCAGAAGTTGCAGATTCTGCATTAAAAGTACAATGAGTTATATTTACTCTCGCAGCAGCAGTAATGCTAATAAAATCGACAGAATTACTCAATACATCTATATTACAATTATTTAATTCAAGAATAGATAGAGGACTATTAAATGTAATGAATCTCGACGATACAGTAAAGTTACATTCCTTAAAAGTGAGTTTTCTTTCAGCTGCATTCACTGTAGTAAGGGCTGCAGGTGAATCAAATATACAATTTTTATAAATATTCCAAAAAGAGCCATTTAGTGTAGGGTTAATAAAAGTTGAATCCTCAATCACGCTACCATCTGTAGCAAGAATTGTATGCCCACTATTTTCTCGACCCGATATTATAACATTTTGTATTTTGGCAATGTTATTACGACTAGATAACGATCCACTTTTGTACTTGTTTATATCGTTATAAAAACTACATCCAATAATACTGATAGCGAATGGTTCACTTTGATTTAAGACAACGCTGGAATTAGTAAAAACACAACCGGTTATTAGAATATTCTTTCCTCTATTTGTATCACCAAATAAAAACCTGGAATCATGTGAATGGTTATTTATAAATATTACATCACTAGCAGTTATACTACCACCAGATTGTTTAAAGCTATTACTGTTCACAGTCCAAAACTTTCCTGAACCTCCGAAGTTTGATTCAAATGAATTATTTGAGACGGTTATATAATAGGCTCCAATTATTATTACGTCGTTTATGCCATGCCCATAACATTTATTTCCGATAATATAGAAGTTTTGATTTGTTCTATATCCATCTTCAATATCAATAGCGCCCCCCACATAACCAGTATTATGGTGGATGCTATTATTTAATATATAGAAGAATCTCGTGCCAGAGGCCGCTATCCCGACTCTTCGGTTATACATCACTTCACAATTCTCTAGATAAACAAACTCTGGTCTAGGTTCTGCCCGGACTTCAAATGCTATATTAGAGATCGTGTTTTGTTTTAAAACAAAGTGCATTGTTTCAGCATTTAAAGGTCTATCTACTTCTTGATACCAAGTTTTGTTTTCAGCAACCGAAATAAACTCATTATTATTATTATAAAAATATATATCAAACATCTCAGTATTAATACCAGGTAGGCTTCCGTAACCATTGCCAGTTAACATAAATTTGCCATCATTATTCGTCACTCTAAAATGGGCTACATTAAAAGGAGTTTTAGATCTGATCGTTGTTGTAGAATCAATTTTTAAACCATCAGCTTTACTAATTCCACCTAATTCAAAGTCACTCTCTTTTGGATATAACCAAACATCATAGTTATACTCACTAAACAGACCGTCTCCAATTGCATCTCTTATAATACAATTATTTATCTTAATAAATTTGCAGTGTCCCTTTAATGTGATACAGTGGCCCCATTCATGAGTACCTCCAGATGAAAAATCATGTTCATATCTATCACCTATAAATTCCCCATTTGTAATGGTGATATGATGTGTTTTTTTAGTAGAATCTGTGGAGCCAATTCTCATAATGGAATAACTTTCTTTATCATTAGGTTCCATATAAACTTTAGAACCATTGAAATCATAGTACGTATTACTTTGAGGTATAATACTTTGTGTATGTGATATTAAATACTCGCCTTTAGGTAAGATGACATGAGAATAGCCTGATTCATAGGCCCATATAAATGCATTATTTAGCCCATTAACAGTAGCAATTGGGTCTGTTTTGTTATTTTTAATGCCCCAACGCTCTAGCTCAACAAAATAAATTCCACTAATTGAATCACTGAGTAACCGTGGCTGCCATTTTCCATCTTCGTACTTTAGGGTATTCCCATCTACCGGTTGCTGAGTATTTGTATCTACGTCACTTAGATTATCTAAACGATTTGAACCAATGGCAGATAATGCTTTGGAAACAAACTTACCGCTTGTCTCATCGTAGGAAAATATATCATCATGATATTTTACGGTAGTGTCCAAGTCTAAAATGTCAGCTGTTGAATGATTATGGGTAATGGTTGATGCAGCTTTATGAATGCTATTTTCTTTTAGTTCATTAATGGCAGTAACTATGTTAGTTTTATCAGTAGTAGTAAGATCTGATAATTGACCAATTTCCTCTTTTTTTGAAATTTCAATATTTCCGTGATCGGAACCAATAAATAATTCACCAGTATCGGTACAAAAACAAAATTCCCCAACATCTAACGTTTTTAAATCAGCTTTTAAACTCTTTTTAATTTGTATTTTATTTACCATTTTAAAATCGACCTCCGACAGTCTTTATTTTTTATAACTCCTAATAAACAGCCAATAAAATAAAGTATATTACTTTCAAATCTGCCTACCATTTTTATAAAGAATTCATATTACTATTTATACTATTTTCAAATTATTCAAGGGATTGGACTTTTTATTAAAAATAATTCATACAACATGATAAAAATGTTTATTGAGACTAATTAAATACACCATTTTCAATTGACAATCTCCAAATAAATTGATAACATATATTTATGGTGTTCGTTATAAAGAACGGTCAATATGGAGTGTTATGTTCTTTACTAAGAACAAAAGAATAAAGTATGTGTAGGAGGAGACTATGAGCGCTATATATGGGATTTATAACGCAAACCAACAACCTGTATCGCTGGACCAAATTGATCATATATTGAGTGCTTTAAAATTTCCAACTAACGATGTACAAATATGGCATAAAGATAATACCTTTTTAGGATGTCACTCGCAGTGGATTACACCTGAGTCCATTGGTGAAAAGAATCCCTATTACGATTACGAAAGAAAGTTATCCATCACGGCAGACGCAATTATCGATAACAGGGAAGAATTATTTTGCAAATTGAACATAGACCACGAAATGCAAGCAATGTCGGATAGTCAATTAATTTTACTATCATACTCAAAGTGGGGAGAAGATTGTCCTAAACACTTAATTGGTGATTTTGCATTTATGATATCGGATGAAAAAGAACAAAAGCTATTTGGAGCTAGGGATTTTTCGGGTACTCGGACCCTTTATTTTTACCACGATCATTTCCGGACGGCTTTTAGTACAACAATAAAGCCACTCATCGCATTACCATTTATTAAGGAACAACTAAATGAATACTGGCTTGCCGAGTATCTGGCAATCTCAGGACCAGTTGACTCTGTAGATGCATCTTTAACTCCATATAAAAATATAGAACAAATACCTCCATCACATATTTTTATTGCGAATAGTAAAGGTGTGAGATTAAATAAATATATTTCATTTACACAAGAAGAGAGGTTAAACCTAAAGTCAGGCGAAGAATATGTCGAAGCATTCCAAGATGTATTTCAAAAATCGGTGAATGCACGATTAAGAACATACCGTAAAGTCGGATCTCATTTAAGTGGTGGATTAGACTCAGGAGCAGTAGCAAGTTTTGCTGCAAAAACCTTAAACACTAAAAACAAACAATTACTTACATATAGTTATATCCCACCAAAGGATTTTAAAGATTACACTTCAAAACGGTTAATTCCAGATGAAACTCCATTTATAAAATCAACCGTTCGGTATATTACTGGTATTAAAGACTCTTATTTAGATTTTGAAGGAGAAAATTCTTTTTCACAAATCGATAGTTTCATAGATATGCTTGAAATGCCTTATAAGTATTTTGAAAACTCGTTTTGGATAAAAGGTGTATTTGAAAAAGCGAGTGATAATGGAGTTGGTGTTCTGTTAGATGGCGGCAGGGGGAACTTCTCTATTTCATGGGGGCATGCCCTGGACTATTATGCTGTTTTGTTAAGGAAGCTAAAGTTTAAAAAACTTTTTCAGGAACTGGACCAATACAGCAAAAACGTAGGTGGTCCGAGATTGCGAAGGATTCCTGTTCTCATGAAAATAGCATTTCCAAGTTTAAAAAAGCTCAATTCAAACGGACCAGCTTATAGGTACCCAACGTTAATTAATTCTGCATTTGCAGAGAAAACAAAAGTGTATAAAAAAATAAGTCACTATGGGTTAGATAAAACCGGGTGGTTTACTATTAATAACCTATTCGAACAAAGGAAAAGACATTTTAACGATGTTTTTCATTGGAATTCGACCAATACCCTAACAGCAAAATTATCTTTACGCTATTCATTAGCAAAGCGTGATCCTACCAATGATTTACGGGTCATTCGCTTTTGTTTATCTGTTCCTGAAGAACAGTTTGTACAAAGAGGGGTTGACAGGGCACTTATTAGAAGATCAACAAAAAATTACCTGCCAGACAAAGTAAGGTTAAATCAAAGAACAAGAGGTGTTCAGGGAGCAGACTGGGTGCATCGAATGTCCCCATATTGGGACGCCTTTATCGAAGAAATCAAAAACTTGGTTACTGACGATCGAATTTTACAATTTATCGATGGCCAAGTACTAAAGGATGCATATTCTAAGGCTATTGAGGGAGCAAAGCCTGAGAAGGCAACAGATCCTAATTACAGGATTTTAATGCGTAGTTTAATTGTATCTCGTTTTATTAAAAGGTTTTCTTGAGAGGAGGTGAAACTATGAAAGAGTGGCAGAAACCAGTACTCGAAGAACTTAGTATTGATAAGACAATGGCAAATCCAGATAGTGGTGATTATTTAGATCAAACATACGAGGATGGGACTCACAGAGACGATTTAACTTGGAGTTAAAAATCAAGTGAAAGTGGCTGAATGTTAATCAATGATTTGTAAGTAGTTAGATCGAAGGAATCCATGGTCGGCAGCCCCTTTGTATCTATATGCAAAGGGGTTATTTTAGTATTGATTAGCTGAAATTCATGATGATTTTTATTGACATCTTTAGGTAGTAATGCTAAATTAAAGTCAATTACATTGTTCTTTATAAAGAATTTTATAGTGAAAACGACATCGGATTTTATTTTTACCTTTCTTGTTCTTTATAACGCACTTTTGTGTAAAAAATGTCTGAAGATCCAAGGGGGTCACATGGGGGCAATTACTGGTATTATTCATTTTAATAAAGAACTTATTCCTTACGATCATTCAAAAACACTAATAGAAAGCTTTAATCGATACCCGGCGGATGCTCTCCACTCTTGGCAAAAAGGACCCGTATTTATGGGATGCCTTAACCAATGGATCACACCTGAGTCAGTGGGTGAACAATTACCTTATTATGATTATGAAAGACAGTTAGTTATTGCGGCTGATGCCATTATTGACAATCGAAAAGAATTGTTTGAGAGTTTACAAGTTAACCGTAAATATAGAAAAGACATGACGGATTCTCAGTTGATCCTACTTGCTTACGAAAAGTGGGGAGAGAATGTAGCTAAACAGCTTCTAGGTGATTTTGCTTTCATGATTTGGGATGAAAAACAGCAAAAACTTTTTGGTGCAAGGGATTTCTCTGGAGCTCGTACTCTTTATTTTTTTCGTAACCATAACCGGTTTGCCTTCTCAACAACAATTGAACCATTATTTAAACTACCGTACGTAAAAAAGCAATTAAATGAAGATTGGCTCGCTCAATTTATTGCTATTCCCAGTATGGTTGAAGCAGCAGATATGGTCTCAACTGTTTATCAATCAGTTCAACAAGTACCTCCTTCTCACAGCATTACACTTATCGATGGTCGAATCACTCTCTCTAGATATTGCGCAATTGAGGTTAATAGTAAGTTAAAGCTTAAATCAAATGAAGAATATGAAGAAGCTTTTCGCGAAGTTTTTCAAAGAGCGATTACCGATAGAATTAGAACTCATGGAGAAGTGGGGTCTCATTTAAGCGGTGGATTAGATTCTGGTTCTGTTGTTAGTTTTGCTGCAAAAGAATTACAAAAAGAGAATAAACGATTACACACGTTTAGTTACATTCCAGAAGAGAGTTTTAAAGATTGGACATCATCTTATTATAATGCAAACGAAAGACCATTAATAAAAAAAACCGTCGCTCACGTTGGGAATATAAATGAGCAATATTTGAGCTTCGAGGGAAAGAATCCGCTATCTGAAGTAGATGACTTCCTCGAAATAATGGAAATGCCGTATAAATTCTTCGAGAATTCTTTTTGGCTAAAAGGGATCAATGAAGAAGCGCATCGCAAAGGCATTAAGATTCTCTTAAATGGAGCGAGAGGGAATCACTCTATTTCTTGGGGATCTTTGAAGTTAACGTACAATTACTATACTAATCTGCTAAAAAAATTTAAATGGGTTCGCTTATATCGTGAATTAGATGATTATTGTAAAAACTTTAATACAGGAAAATCAGTTGTCATTCCGTTCATTGTAAAAAGGGCTTTCCGGTCTCATTTTCGACCACAGAATAGCTCTTATCAATTTCCGATGGTTATTAATCCATCATTTGCAAGGCAGACGAATGTTTTTGAAATCCTTTACGAATATGGAGTAAAGGTAAATGAAAATTCCATAGCTAACTTATCCGATTATAGAATGAAGTATTTCAAAGATCTTTTTGCTTGGAACAAAAGTGGAGTTGTTGGAACGAAAATGTCTTTACGGTATTCAATGTGGGATCGCGATCCTACAAACGATTTAAGAGTGATACGTTTCTGTTTATCTATACCAGATGAACAATATGTCAATCAGGGTTTAGAAAGATCATTTATCAGAAGAGCTACTAAAAATGTTCTTCCTGATGAAGTAAGGTTAAATCAAAGGAGCCGAGGCATACAAGGAGCGGATGTCATACATCGAATGGCTAGTAGCTGGACTTCATTTAAAGAGGAATTAGGTCAAATGTGTTATGACCATAGGGCAGCTGAATTTCTAAACATAAAAGTCATTAAAAACGCTATTTCGAAAATGGGCCACCACCCTCGGCCTGAATTAATATTTGAAGATGAATTTAAAATTTTAACACGCAGCTTAATCGTGTTTCGGTTTCTTAAGGGTATTGGCTGAGAGGGGGTGAAAAGGTGAAAAAGACGTGGTCCAAACCTGTATTAGATATTCTAGATATTAGTATGACGATGAATGGTCCTGGAAATGCAAATGCTGATTGTTTTGATGTTGATGATGGGAAAGAGGAAACTCATGAAGGCCGATCAAACGCAAGCTGTTTAGGTAGTTAACAAGAAAAACCCTTGTACTTTCAAAAAGTATAAGGGTTAATTTACAAGAAAGGACCACATAACAGATGACAGATACTGTTAAAATAACTGTTTATAGCGCGTTCGGACTTAACGTCTCAAGTGAATATCATTTACCAGAGTTACCACAATCAAAATTAGAAAATCATCTTGCCGATATTATCATAAAACAAAGTGATCTCACTGCTATTTGGACAGAATTAGCAAAACCGAACCAGTACTTTGTTATCAAAGAAACCCTCGTCCTGTTTCAAATTCCTGAAATGGCTATTTTTTCAATTCAGAATGGTAATGAAATTTTGGTATCCCCACTACAAGAAGCCAATGAAGATCAAATTCGTCTTTATCTCCTTGGTACCTGTATGGGAGCCATTCTAATGCAAAGAAAAATCCTTCCTTTACACGGTAGCGCGATAGCGATTGGGCGTAAGGCGTATGCTATTGTGGGAGAATCCGGTGCTGGTAAGTCTACGCTTGCTTCTGCTTTTTTAAAAAAAGGATTTAGTCTTATCAGTGATGACGTCATTCCGGTGACCTTATCAAAAGATGGGCTGCCTCTTGTCACCCCGGCATATCCTCAACAGAAGCTTTGGCAGGAGAGTTTGGAGTCGTTTGGTATGGATTCCAAAGGATTTACTCCAATAGTCGACAGGGAAACTAAGTTCGCGGTGCCAATTCCTTCACAGTTCGAGATTAAAACTCTACCTTTAGCTGGTGTATTTGAACTTGTAAAAACAGAAAATCATGAAATTGAATTAACGCCTGTATACAAACTTGAACGCTTTCACACTTTGTATAGACACACTTACCGTAATTTCATAGTTTCTAAGTCGGGGTTAATGGAGTGGCATTTTAATACCTCAGTGAATATTGCGAATAAAATCGAGCTTTTTAGACTTGAGAGGCCCGTTACTCGGTTTACAGCTCACGATCTATCCTCACTAATTTTATCAACAATAACAAGGGGGAGAACTTATGACAGTGAAACAATCGATTTCTCTTAACCATTATGTGACTCAAAAACCAGGAAATATTGTAAGTGATATGGACGGAGAAAAAGTCATGCTTAGTGTTGAGAATGGAAAGTATTACAACTTGGGACTTATGGGCGGTGAAATTTGGGACTTTATGAATGAGCCTATCTTAATTGGAGAGGTCATTAACGGATTGCTTGCACAATACGATGTTGAGGATTCTGTGTGTCAAGAGCAAGTCTTATCCTTCTTAGAAATGTTACGCAAAGAAGAATTGATTGAACTGACGGAAACGCAGGCTTGACTATTTTTTAATATTCCGAATCATGTTGAAAGAGGTGTGAAATATTCGAAAGGTAAAGACTTTTATAAAATTGCCTACATCGACAAAGTTAATGCTTTTTGAAGCGTATTACTATTTAGGGTGGGCACGTGTATTAAAAAAATTACCTTTTTCAAAAGTTGCTCCTACTTTAGGTATCGAAAAAAAAGAAACACCATTAGCGTTTAATCAATCAGATAAAGAGACGGCTCATCGCGTTTCTCTAGTGATTCATATTATGAGTCGCTACACACTATGGGAGAGCCAATGTCTTGTTAAGGCTATTGCTGGCATGAAAATGCTCGAAAAGCGCAATATTGATAGCACTCTCTATTTAGGAACAGCTAAAGATGAGAGTGGTAAGTTTGTTGCTCACGCTTGGTTGCGTAGTGGACCTTATTTTATTTCTGGTTCTGAAGGCATGGAAAAATTCACGGTAGTTGCAAAATACGCCAAAAGTATGAACAGAGTAAATGTACAAGGAGAAACGTATGGCTAACAAACCTGTGCTTGATTTAAAAAATGTACCTCAAGAATTGAAGCTCATTATTGAGTTAATGAAGGAAGGGAATGAAGAGTACCTTAAAGAAAATAGTGAAGTTCTCACAAGTGGGGTCAATTGGAATCATTTTATTGACTTAGTTTTTCACCATCGCCTTCACCCACTCATGAATGCAAAATTAAAATTACTTGATAAACATAATATTCCTGCTGCCGTTTTTACGTCGATGAATGTGGCGTACAAAAAAAATACTTTTCAAATGCTTCACCTAAGTGCGGAGATGCAAAGAGTGAATCAAATCTTTGATGATAATCAAATAAGGTTATTATTTCTAAAAGGGCCAGTGCTAGCTCAAGAGCTATATGGTGACATTTCTCTGCGAACATCGAGTGATTTAGATTTTCTCGTTCCAATTGAAGATTTAGAAGCTTCTGAGGCACTTCTTTCAAAGCTTGGATATGAAAAGGATGACTACATCCAAACCGTGTTAAGTGACTGGAGATGGCGACACCATCACGTTACATATATTCATCCAGTAAAAGGAATTAAGCTTGAAATTCACTGGCGTTTACACCCAGGGCCAGGTGCAGAACAAACCTTTGATGAACTGTGGAAACGGAAAATCCAAAGTACACCTACAGCTCATCCTGTTTACTTATTAGGAAAGGAAGATTTATTTTTATTCCTAACCGCACACGGTGCTCGTCATGGCTGGTCTCGTCTTCGGTGGTTGATTGATATTCATCAGCTTGTTGTGCAAGGGCTTGAGTGGACAAAGATTCATAATTTATTAAAAAGATATCATATTGTTCAAATCGGCGGTCAAGCTATCATTTTGTCTACAGAGCTATTGAACGCACGTGTGCCAAAAGAAGTGAACAAACGATTCCGCACGGACCGTACAAAGAAGTTAGCTCAAGCCGCCATATATTATTTAGAAAGTATGATTCATTTGCACAGTGAACCGTTACCAGAAGAAGTATCAGAGTATCATAAGCGTCATTTGTTCTCTTTAATGTCTTTTAAACAAAAAGCTCTTTTTATTTTAAGTTTCATGTATCCATATCCAGAAGATGCAAAAACTCTTCCATTACCAAAATCACTACATTTTTTATACTTTCCATTACGTCCGTTTTTGTGGGCTTGGAGGAAGTTGAAGAGGACGAGAAAACATGCTTTACCCTAGGGGGGATTTAGTCATGAGTCATATCATTTACTTTTTAAAACAGATTCACTCTTATGCTGGTAAGATCCTCTACTTTAACCTGCTAGCGATGGCAGGGATTAGTTTACTTGAGGGGGTGGGAATCCTTTTATTAATTCCGATGATTAGTATGACTGGAATCGTGAATCTGGATGCAGGGGGAACACCGGTTTCTGGTTTGTTTGATTTTCTGCAAAGCATTCCTGCTTCTGTAGGATTACCCGTAATTCTAGGTATTTATGTTTTAATCGTTGTGGGTCAAAATCTTCTCCAACGGCAAATTACAATTCGTAATGCTAAGATTCAACATGGGTTCTTCCGTCACATGAGGGTCGAAACTTATGAATCGTTGCTCCATTCAGATTGGAATTTTTTCATTAAAAATAGAAAGTCTGATCTCATTAACATACTAACCTCTGAAATTGCTAAAGCAAGTGCTGGCACTCATTCCTTTCTACAATTTATCACTTCGTTAATTTTTACGATTATTCAAATAGGTCTCGCGTTTTGGCTTTCTCCAAGTATTACAGTTTTCGTTTTACTTTCAGGATTAATTCTTATCTTTTTTTCACGTAATTTCCTTAAACGGTCTCTTGCACTGGGAAACCGTAATTTCACGTTAGGGAAAACCTATCTTGCCGGTATCACAGATCAAATAAATGGGATTAAAGATATCAAAAGTAATACATTGGAAAGGTCAAGAATGGACTGGTACCGTAAAGTAACGACGAGTATAGAAAATGAGCAGGTTGAATTTACTAAATTAAAAACCATCTCACAAATGTATTATAAAATTGCTTCTGCTGTATTAATTGCGGTTTTCATATTTATTGCTGTCAACTTATTTAATGCCCAGGCAGGTCAACTCATGTTAATCATCGTAATCTTTTCAAGGCTATGGCCAAAAGTAACCGGTATACAAGGGTCTATGGAGCAAATAGCGACAACGATTCCGGCGTTTAAAGCTGTAAAGGCCCTGCAATATGAATGTGCAAATGCAAAGGAATTTGGAGGTAGTGAAGATCTTTCGAATGTAGAGCCTGTTCAGATTCATCAGGGGATTGAATGTGAGAAAGTGAGTTTTCGGTACAATAAAAATGAACCTACTTACGCTCTGAAAAATATTGATGCTTTTATCCCAACAAACCAAATGACAGCGATTGTGGGGCGTTCAGGTGCTGGAAAAAGTACGATGATTGACTTATTTATGGGATTAAATCAACCGGAAGAAGGTAGGATCCTTATCGATGGGGCTCCTCTAACAACCGAGAATTTACTCCCTTTAAGAAGAGCAATAAGTTATGTACCACAAGATCCATTTCTTTTTAACGAAACGATTAGAGAAAATATGCAATTGATTGAGCCGAATGCTACAGAGGAACAAATTTGGGATGCCTTAAAGTTTTCTTCAGCAGCAGAATTCGTAAGTAAACTTTCAGATGGGCTTGATACCCTAATTGGTGACCGGGGAATTAGACTTTCTGGAGGAGAGCGTCAACGGCTAGTTTTAGCACGAGCAATTTTAAGAAACCCTTCGATCCTTGTGTTAGATGAGGCCACGAGTGCCTTGGATTCTGAAAACGAGAAGAAAATCCAGGAAGCAATTGACCGATTAAAAGGTAGAATGACGATCATTGTGATAGCTCACCGGTTATCTACTATAAAAAATGCAGATCAGGTCATTGTACTTGATGAAGGGCAAATCATTCAAAACGGCGAATTCGGGCAACTTGCCAATGAAAAAACGAGTGTGTTTAGCAATTTGCTTAGAAATCAAATGAAAGCTACTTTATAGCACTCACTTCTTATGAGTGTTTTTAAAACAATTGGAGCGATAGGTTATGAAAATATTAGGAGGTAAGTTTTTGCTAATAATTGCTTTTTTTTTTGCTTGTTGGTCTCGTTGTCTTTACCGTCTGGGACAACAACCGGATTAAAGTAGTAGTTCAAGACATTACTTTAAATCAATTAACTGAGACCGATACGGAATTTACCATTCTCCAAATTACAGATTTGCATGAAAAAGAATTTGGACAGAATCAACAAAGATTGATCAATGAAATTAATTCAATTGAATATGATGCGATTGTTTTTACAGGAGACATGTTGGACAGTACGGGGAGTACAAACTACGCTCCTTTTTACACTCTTATTGACGGGATTGATAATAAAGAACATGCTCTATTTGTTCCAGGGAATTCGGATCCTCTGACTTATCAATTGCATTCTGATGATACATTCAGTAAAAGTGACTTTATTAATGGAATGGAAGAAAGAGGAGTTCACCTATTAGAGTCTATCTATTCTGTGAATACAGGTTCAGCAACGACTCACTTTGTTTATTTTGAGTATTCTACCTTGAATGTAAGGCAAAGTCTCAATCATATCGAAGGCAACCGGCATTCTAATCACCCGGCCTATCAGGACAACCTTAACTATCAAGAGGAGCTATTAGCTAAAATGGATGCACTTGATTCATTAGAAGATAGTGACATAATTATCGCATTAAATCATTACCCGGTAGTGGATGACCGGATCGAGAAATTAAAAGGAAATCCGAATTATAAATTTAGAGAATTCGATTTAATTCTTGCTGGACATTATCATGGTGGACAGTTTCGCATTCCCTTCCTTGGTGCTCCGTTTGTTCCTGAGCCGTATTATGAACGTTATGGTCTATTTCCACCTCAAGATAGAGTAAAGGGTTTATGGGAATACCAGGGTACTAAACAATACGTCAGCACTGGCTTAGGAAGTAGTGACGCATTGCCGTTTATGAAATTCCGCCTTTTCAATACCCCTGAAATCAATGTCCTTACAATTAAAGGAGAGAGGTAGAGTCGTTCTTTATTAGATTCTACCTTAGACTATTTCCTTTTCCCCACCTTACCCGCTATTAACGCTTCATTTCAAAATATCCTTACCTCTCCGTCATTTTTGTAACTAAATCTCCACTCAATTCACCGATTAACTACGTTATACTATAAATAACAATGTGTTTGAAATGGAGGGGTATAATGACTACGAAAAACACAATAAGTGCAGAGTGGTTACGGGATCACTTAGGTGATAATGACCTTGTTATTGCTGATTGCCGCTTCGAGCTTGGTAATCCTGATAAAGGTTTTGAAGCCTATACTAAGGAACATATAGCCGGGGCTGTTTATATGGATTTAGAGCAAGATCTTTCCGCACCAATCGCTACACACGGTGGACGCCACCCATTACCTTCTTCTGAAAGATTAATTACAGTCTTCAGTAAAGCAGGGATCGACTCATCCAAAATGCTCGTTTGCTATGATGACCAAGGAGGAGCGATGGCTTCAAGGCTGTGGTGGATGCTGAAATATGCCGGCCACGATCATGCGGTTATTTTAGAAGAAGGATTTTCTGCGTGGAAAACACGGGGTTTTCCAACGTCAAATGAAAAACCAAATCCAGAAATGGCACAATTTGTCCCTAAAATACAACCTAACATGCTCGCCACAATGGAAGAAGTAAAACAGAAAATAACCGATGACGATGTTCTTTTGATTGATTCAAGATCAGCTGAAAGATATTCTGGTGATAAAGAACCCGTTGATCCTGTTGCAGGCCATATTCCCAGAGCTGTGAATGAAGATTGGCAAAATCGCTTGGCTAATGGTGGAAAGTGGAAATCAAAACAAGATCAAGCTGAGGACCTTAATAAGTATGTTAAAGCAGATAAAGAATTAATTGTCTATTGCGGATCAGGGGTGACGGCGTGCGCAAATGTTCTTGCGTTTGATGAGGTAGGATTAAAGCCAAAGTTATATGCAGGCAGCTGGAGTGATTGGATTACCTATGAAAATAACCCAATACACACAGGGAACGGCAAAAAGGTCTGAATAAAAACTGTTTTTTAGAAGCGATCTCTTTAAAAATCAAGTTTTACCAAGTAAAATAGCAGATAGATAGAGAGCACAAAGAAATGAGGGGAACAACGTGAATTATACACCAGTGATCATTATCGGTGCGATAATCTGTGTCATAGCCTTAGTGAGCACTATCGTTATTGGGATCGATCCAACCGATCAAAATTATAAAAAATCCACGAAAAAGCGAATGGTAATTTTATCGGCGATTTACGTCGTTACTTTTGTCCCGGCACTGACTTGGACGGTAGTTTATTATTACTTTTTACGGTAGACAAATAGTTTAAACATGCACTCGATTAGGGTGCATGTTTTTTGTGTTTGGCTCTGGTAAAGGTAGTGCTGTTTTGGATACAAAAGACTGACTACACGCGAGATAGTAGTCGGTTTTAGGTTTATACACATTATTCAACTAATAGTTCCCCTTTCGCTCAGTAAAATAGGTGTGGATAGTGGGGTGCTTCACAGCTTTTTATACATACGCCTAATATCCACGTACATATAAGAATGTATCCCCCTCCTAAAATGCTAGGATGTTCAAAAATTAGAATGCAACCTCATGGATGAAAATTCAAAATTTTTAAGGCTTTCTGCATCCATGGAAAAAAGCCAAGTTTCCTATGTGTGTTGGCTCAGACGGTTCGGAATAGAGAGGAAGAACTAATTATTTAATTTTTGGAGGAATATCAACAAGTTTCTTGAATTAAATATGATATATCTTTATGAAAATCGCTCCCCGGTCAAGCTCTTTATTATAATAGCAGGAGGGATGATAGTGGCTCATTTATCCAAGGATGAGAAGGCAAAATTAAAAAAGGTGAAAAGTAAATCGAATGAAGATGTCATGTTAAAAAAACAAAACGTCGTTGGTGTTGGAATCGGTATTAAATTTCAGGGTGGAAAATCAACGAACCGGCCTGCTTTAATTACTTTTGTAACGAATAAACAGCCATTAACCGCCCTGTCCAAAGATGACGTTGTACCTGAAACCATTGACGGTGTAGAAACAGACGTCATTCAAATCGGTCTTCCTGAGATCCAGAATTATCGCGAAGAAAATGTTAAAACGAAAGAATCAGACCTCATGCGGACACTTCCTGGTAATGAACTGAACACAAAAGTTAGACCTGTGAAAGGTGGGTGGAGCATAGGCCACCCCGACATTACTGCTGGAACTGTTGGAGCGGTTGTCTTTAATAGAGGCGACTCCAACATAACAAAGTATTATATACTTTCCAATAATCACATATTAGCAAACAGCAACAGTGCGAATATTGGTGATCCAATTTTACAGCCAGGAGCAGTCGACGGAGGAAGCGCCCCTGATGATCAAGTAGCGACTCTTAGCCGTTTTGTACCTATTGACCTTACCCCTGAAATACCGTTAGAGGAGCATAATAATGTAGTAGATGCAGCGATTGCAGAAGGTTCGCTTCAAGAGCTCGATCGCGAGGTATATTGGAGCGGCTATGTTAAAGGCTGGGTTGAAAAAGACAACATTGAGGTAGGAGAAACGGTTAAGAAAACAGGAAGAACAAGTGGCTATACGACAGGGGAGATTTTATCTGTAGATGCGACGATTGATGTGAATTTCGGCGATAACCAGGTAGCACGCTTCCATGATCAAATTCTCACATCCCACATGTCAGAAGGTGGTGACAGTGGATCGTTAGTCACGGATATGGACAACCGCGCTGTAGGTCTATTATTTGCTGGAAGCCCTGAGGTGACAATTTTAAATCAAATTGAAAACGTGAGAAAGCTCTTGGAAATTGATTTTGTGTAAGTTTAATTCCCCATCAGTTTAGATGGGGAATTTTTATTTGCCTTTTTGGTTCGTTTAGTGAATGGTTAAAGTCTAAAGAGAAGACTCATCGACCCTCCTTCTGTTTGTTGTATATTAATATTGGGTACGCTTAAATTATAAATAGGTTTAAATGACCACCTTACATAATAAATGGATGAACTTTAGGGATGTTCCAAAAAGGCCTGGAAAATAGCTGTCCAGTTTTAGCAGCTACTGCTAGCACCGTCATGTCCTGCTGCGAACGCAGAAGCCACCGCTCATTTGTCCTCCTTTTTGAACACTCACTTTTAGAAAAGGAGAAATGAATATTGACACTAACCCCAGAACAGCGTATTGAACTGCATGATTTTAACAACTTAACAAAATCACTGAGCTTTAATATGTATGACATATGCTTTACAAAAACAAAAGCAGAGCGGGAAGCATATATCAATTATATTGATGAACAATACAATGCGGATCGTTTGACAAAGATCTTAACGGACGTTGCAGATATCATTGGAGCACATGTCTTAAATATTGCAAAACAAGATTACGAACCTCAAGGGGCAAGTGTGACCGTGCTGATAGCTGAAGGACCGGTTGAAGAAGCTCCGGATACTGCATTTCATGAATCCCCTGGTCCGCTTCCTGAGTCAGCTGTTTTTCATTTAGATAAAAGTCATATTACGGTTCATACGTACCCTGAATACCACCCTTATGAAGGGATCAGTACGTTTAGGTCAGACATCGATGTCTCTACATGCGGAGAAATTTCACCTCTAAAAGCGCTGAATTATATGATCCATTCCTTTGACACGGACATAATGACGATGGATTATCGTGTTCGCGGCTTCACAAGAGATGTAAATGGTCACAAACTTTTTATTGACCACAGTATAAATTCCATTCAAAATTACATTCCTGATGAAGTAAAAAGGTGTTTTGACATGATCGATGTGAACATTTATCAAGAGAACATTTTCCATACGAAGTGTAGACTTAAGGAATTTGATTTAAATAACTACCTGTTCGGATACAAAAAAGATAAATTATCAGCAGAAGAACAAAAAGAGATAACGGGAAAACTCCGGCATGAAATGGATGAAATCTATTATGGCAAAAACATCGATCAAAGCTAATTGTGTAGAAAGCCTTGGCCAAAATTATGGTTAAGGTTTTTTTTGGAGGGGAAATCCTGCAAAACCCTTTTATCATAGTACTTTAGCCGTTATTTTTTTAAAAGTTGTTACTTACGCACTATTCAAAAAGTTGTTAATTTTCTAAAAAAGAATGAATTTAATAGGTTAATGTCGTATATTATTAATGTAGAGCTATATTACTTATTTTATAGGGGAGGTAGAAAGAATTTGAATCAATTGAATCACAATCAAAGAGATTTAGGACAAAATGGTCGTGAGCAATGGGCTACAAAGATTGGGTTTATGTTAGCGGCTATGGGTTCTGCAGTGGGGTTAGGGAATATATGGCGATTCTCCTATGTTGCAGGGGAAAATGGAGGAGCAGCATTCCTGCTCATTTATATCGCTATGATCATTATGATTGGTGTTCCGATTATGATGGCGGAGTTCTCGATTGGACGTAAGGCACAAAGTGATGCAGTCGGTTCTTTCCAAAATTTATCACCAGGTAAACCATGGGTAGCAGCTGGTTTCCTCGGAGTAGCGTCAGCATTTATTATCCTATCGTTTTACGGAGTTGTTGCAGGCTGGACATTAAAATATTTCACAGGGTATTTGACTGGAACTTTATGGTCTGAGCCAAGTGGGGGATATGTAGATTACTTCGTCGGCTTTATTGGCAGTCCATTAGAACCACTCATTTGGCAATTCATCTTCATGGGAGCAACAATTGGGATTGTATTACTAGGGATTAAGAAAGGGATTGAAAAAGCGAACGTTATCTTAATGCCAACATTGGCGATTCTCTTAATTATCTTAGGTATTTACAGTTTAACACTTGGTGGAGCAAGTGAAGGGTTAGCCTTCTTATTTTCACCTGACTGGAGCATACTCAGTGAACCTAGTATTTATCTAGCTGCGTTAGGTCAAGCGTTCTTCTCTCTTAGCTTAGGGATGGGGGCATTGATCACTTATGGTAGTTACTTATCGAAAAAAGAACGATTACCAGGGGCAACAGCTGGAATTGCATCAATGGATACAATCTTTGCGATCATTGCTGGTGTTGTGATTTTCCCAGCTGTATTTGCTTTCGGTGCAGAACCAGACAGTGGAGCGGGGTTAGTATTCTTTACGCTTCCAGCTATTTTTGATGAAATGGCACTTGGTGGAATTGTCGGTTTAGCGTTCTTCTTTTTACTAGCAGCTGCTGGTTTGTCTTCTGCAATTTCCTTATTAGAGGTGGCAGTAGCGTACTTTATTAGAAAGTTCGGTTGGACGCGTAAAAAGACAGCACTCATCATTGGTGGGTTGATTTTCTTACTAGGGGTACCGTCATCACTAAGTAACGGTCCATTTTCAGAATTCATTTTATTCGACCGCGTATTTATGGATAATATGGAATTCTTATCTGACATCTTCCTACCACTTGGCGGGTTAATTATCGCTCTATTCGTAGGTTGGGGTTGGAAGAAAACAGAAGCACTCCAAGCATCCGATTTTGGCAATTCAACGATCGGAGCTGTATGGTTATTTATCTTGAAGTTCATTGCTCCGGTTGCGATCTTCCTTGTGTTCTTATTCGCACTAGGAGTATTATAAGATTAACGAATATGAAAAACCGTTGAGATATATTCTCAGCGGTTTTTTACTGTTACAGCTTGAGAAAAAAGTAATAGCTATCTTACCGTCTACGTCCTCGTGGCCAGTTTCACATGTAAGAAAAATCCAAGTTTTTCTTAGTTGCTAGAAAGTGTTTTTATCGGTATCGTTATAACGAAATAGAGTGGAAAAGGATGAACAGCGCGTGAATGATCAAACATCAATATATACCTATGCCTTCACAGAAGAAGAGCACCCGTTATGTCAAATGGAAATGAGAGCATTTTTCGGATTTGATACGAGAAACCATACAATAGAAACAGACATTCAAATCACTCCTAATCGTAGTCCGTTTATGAAGGAACGGATTGACGTCTTATTTGAAGGAAATGACTTACAGGAGATTGTTGATCAAGTCACAAGTCTGCCAGCTAGTGACACCACATTTAAAGTCGTCTCAGTGAAAAATCCAGATGCCGAAAAAATATCATTTGCCAAAGGCCGAGAAATTGAACGGGAAATTGGATTAAAGTTAAACGGAACGGCTGATTTACATGATCCTGAAAAGTTGTACGGAGTTATACATAAAGATAATCGTTGGGTTTTTGGAGACCTTTATTATCACGAGCCTATCTGGACGCGCCATCAGAAAAAGCCTTACGCTTATTCGACTGCGCTTAGTTCACGTATTGCAAGAGCGGTTGCCAATATTGCTGTTCCCAACCCCGATGGTATAAAAGCAGTTGACCCTTGTTGCGGTATTGGGACTGTTCTTTTAGAAGCATGCTCAATGGGGATTGATGTTAAAGGAAGTGATATCAACCCAAAGGTCGTATATGGATCGAGAAAAAACCTCGCCTATTTTGGTTACGAAGCAGACGTTGCACTTAAGAATATTCAAGAGGTTGAAGAAGCTTTCGATGTAGCGATCATCGATATGCCCTATAATTTGTGCTCCGTTTTGTCAGCACGAGATCAGCTAGCTATGTTAAAGAGCGCTCGCCGTTTTGCTGAGAAAGTGGTCATTGTAACGATCGAACCCATTGACGATGCCATCACAAAAGCCGGCTTATCAATTGTGGACCGTTCAGCTTTTAGAAAAAACGGTGCATTCACTCGAGAAGTACTCTTATGTGAGTAAAAGTTTTCCATTATCTTAAGATGACGATCAAAATAGAATTAGTTCACGAAAACCCTATTTTCACTTTTCCTTTGTCAGGCATTGAAAAGTAAGAGAACAGGGTTATATTACATTTAAGTAGAACTTTAGATACATCTATTTAACTATGTATTAGGTCTTTATTATTGGAACTCAATATAAAAAGTGTTACAAAATATCTATATCCATAATATTCTGATCATTTTGTTATTTTTTGTGTTAATTTAAAAGTATTCCAAAGAAAAGGAGGATTATGTCAGTTGAAGACTACATAGTGTAGACTCAGAGAAAATTAATTAAAGAATGAAGGAGGAAAAAATGAAAAAGTACTTTCTAATTTGGACACTTGTTATTGCATTAACCGTTACTAGTTTTGGAAACATTGCCATGGGCGAAGAAGAAGACAATGAATATTTGATTCTTTTTAACTCGAATAATATTAATCAGCAAACGCTAGCTGAGATTGTTGATGTTGGAGCTGAAGTTATAACGGAATCTTCGAATGTAGGGTTAGTCCAGGTAAAAGCATCTGGAGTGAACTTTAAAGATGAAGTAAAAAACATCAGAGGTGTTAGTCAAGTTGTCGAGGATGTTGAAATTCGCACGAACGAAGTAGCGATTGAACGAGATGAAGATGTTGTTCCTCAAGAGGCTGATAGTGAAGCCGATTTGTACGAAGAATTCCAATGGGACATTAAGCGTGTTACAGCTGATGGGAAGACCTGGGATATAAATAAAGGTGACCACTCAGTTGTTGTCGGGGTAATCGATACTGGAGTAGACTTTACGCACCCAGACCTCGAGGATAACCTTTTATATGGCAAAGCCTTTTTTCCCGGCGCTGCTGAAGAGGATGCTTACCGAGATGCGGGTACACATGGTACTCATGTAGCTGGAAGTATTGCTGGAAACGGTAGAATACTAGGCGTAGGACCAGAGCTTGGGCTAGCTTCTTACCGGGTTGCTAATGATCAAGGTCGTATGAATTGGGCAGGTATTCTTGATGCTATTACAACAGCTGCTGATGATGGAGTAGATGTAGCAAACCTTAGTCTTGGAACTTACAGTACGATAACGGATGAGCAGCAGCGATTACTTCACCTTTCTTCTAAAAGAGCGGTTCAACATGCTCACCGTGAAGGAATGATAATCGTTGGTGCAAACGGAAATAATGGTATGGATTTAGGAAAAGCAGTTGAAACAGAAAAGGGTGAGGGTAAGGTTTACGGCCCACTCTTTGATACGTTTACCGACATTCCTGGTGTCGTTAGTGTATCTTCATCCACAGATCGAGACACATTAGCATATTATTCAAATTACGGATCATCAAATGTTAATTTAGCTGCTCCTGGTGGAGATTATGGACCAAATTGGCCCAATCCAGATGAAGACCAATCATTATTAGAGCCTGAATCTCGCGCTTACAGTACGATACCAGTTGACCGCGGTTCGTATGGATGGGCGATGGGAACAAGCATGGCTGCTCCTAAAGTAGCTGCCGCTGCGGCTCTCGTAAAAGCTGAGAATCCAAATTTCTCTCGCCCGCGAATCATTACGCATCTGCAACAAACAGCAGAAGACCTTGGAAAAAGAGGACATGACGAGTATTTCGGTCATGGATTAGTAGACACATACAACGCTCTAAAGTAAAAATCAATTCCAAATTAATCAGGGAAAGCACTAACCGTGAGAAAGGTTAGTGCTTTTCGTTATTTAGAGAGACTCGTTTTGCATGAGCGAGTTGACGTAGGAATATGATTCATGACAGAGTAGTAGAAAATATCCTTTAATTTTAGGGAGGGAATTACGTGAAAATTGTTGTTGTATCAGATACCCATATTCCTAAAAGAGCACAACGGCTTCCTTCACGCCTATTACATGAGTTAAGATCAGCTGACCAGATTATTCATGCTGGAGATTGGCAGTCACTTGAAGTCTATGAACAACTAAAACAATACGCACCAGTTAACGGAGTGTTCGGAAACACGGACAATGAGGATATAATAAGGGTCTTTCCAGATAAAAAGATCGTGAATGTCAACGGATTTAAAATTGGTATTATTCATGGTCACGGAAAAAAAATGACGACGGTAAAGAGAGCCTTCACTGCATTCAACCAACCTATTGATTGCATCGTTTTCGGGCATTCGCATATTCCATACTTGAAATATAAAAATAAAACACTTATGTTTAATCCAGGGTCTGCCACTGACAAACGAAAAGCGCCTTTTTATTCATTTGGCATTTTAACAATGAGCGATGAGTTGCATGCACAGCATATTTTTTTTAAGAGTAAATAAAAAATGATGAATTCGCTTTTTATTCGCAGCACCCTGCTTTTTCCACAGAATATCTCTTCATCTGGCTACTATTTTGTAGTGTATTTCTATTACCATCTATCACGGGCAATCACCTAGCCTTGCACAAATCATTCGAACCCTACTGAAATTTATCCCTTTTGAACTCTCTCATTCTTTAGTCTATAAAATGAATTCTGATCGGTGAGAATCGCATTAACCAATAAATATTATCTGTTTGATAGCTTCACTTACTTAATGATCTGCACTTATATTTTCACAACGTTATTTAAAAGGGGAGTGAAAACCTCAGTTATTCGAAACTAGGGATCGGTTTTCCTAATTGTTACAATCGAGTTCCATAATTTTTTTCAGCACGAACCTTAGTAATCATGATACTATGTAACAATGCAAATGATAAACGATGAGGATTAAGAAGGTGTAGTTATGAAAAATGGACTAATTATTGGTACGTTTTACTTAGTAGGCTTAATTTTCTTAACTTTTGGTATCAGCATGATGATTCTGGCAAACCTTGGAGCAGGACCATGGGACGCTATGTATGTAGCATTATCTAACAATCTTGGTTTAACTGTCGGAAGTTGGGTTTTTATTACCGGAATTTTCCTTATCTTACTTAACGGATATTTGCTCAAAAAAATGCCCGATTTCTCAGCACTAATTACGATGTTTATCATTGGCTCATTCATGGATATTTGGCTGGAGGTTATTTTCCCGGAGTTAGCTGTGACATTGTTGTCAGTCAGAGTAGTCATGCTTGTGGGTGGCATTGTATCAATTGCCGTTGGCGTTTCCTTTTATCTTCAATCGAACTTTGCAAGAAACCCAATCGACAACCTTATGATGGCTTTCCATTACCTCACTGGAAAAAGTTTATCTTTTTCTAAAACTGCGATTGAAGTAACGGTATTAATCATTGCCTTTATCATCGGTGGGCCAATCGGAGTAGGGACCATCATTGTTGCTTTTGGCATCGGTCCGCTTATACAGGCGTTTTATAAGCCTGTCACAAAGTTTAGATCTAGTATTTTGCTAAATAAGAATTTGACTGAGAATGTCGAGTAAAAGCATGCTTAACCTTTTAAACATCTTCTATAACTATTAACGAACGACCCCACTTAATTGTTAAGCGTCTTTAGGTGAGGGTTTTTTTGACGATTTGCATATATAAACATTACCTTCACTTCTGAAGATGTTCCCCTAACTTACAACCCTTTACCTTCCCATAAAGAAAACTAGCTTTCGACTTAAAAGTACCTTTTCCGATAGATTAATAATTGATATGTTTGATAAATAACAGGATAATAGAAACTATAGGTAGGTTAAACGAACGTAGAAAAACGAAGAAGAAAATCGACATAATTACACACAGCATTAAAAGGAGGAGAGAACATTGTCATTCACATTTATTCATGCGGCAGATATACATCTTGATAGTCCTTTAAGGGGTCTTGAAAAGTACGAAGGCGCTCCCGTTGAGAGAATCCGAAATGCAACCCGTGATGCTTTTCGCAATTTGGTAGACCTGGCGATTGATAAAAAGGTATCGTTTCTGGTGATTTCCGGAGATTTATACGATGGCGATTGGAAGGATTATAATACAGGTTTATATTTTGTCAGCCAGATGAGCCGCCTGCAAAAAGAAGGAATTGACGTCTACTTAATTCGTGGCAATCATGACGCTGCTAGCTTAATTACAAGAGAATTGAAGCTTCCCTCCAATGTTGTTGAATTCTCCGTGGAACAACCTGCTACTGAAACGATCGAAGAGTTAAAGGTAGCGATCCACGGTCAAGGGTTTGAATCGAGGTCTGTGACAGAAAATCTTGTAAAAGCATATCCCAAAAGGAAAGAGGGGTACCTTAACATCGGGATGTTACACACAAGTGCCACTGGTAGAGAAGACCATGAAAATTATGCACCGTGCCAGATTAAAGATTTACAGGACAAAGAATATGACTATTGGGCACTAGGTCACATTCATTTGCGGGAGGTCTTGCAAAAAAAAGATCCTGTCATTCTCTTTCCCGGTAATATTCAAGGGAGACATGTTCGTGAATCGGGCGATAAAGGATGTACGTTGGTTCGAGTAAACAATGGCCAAATTGATTCTTATGAACACCATACACTTGATGTCTTGAGATGGGAAACATTTGAAGTGGATGTAACAGATGCTGAATCAACCGAAGAAGTTATTGAACAAACTCGAACACGTTTAGAAGACTCGTATCAAAAAAATGAAGGTAGATTTCTAGCTGTACGCATTCGAGTACAAGGTGCCACAAACATTCATCAGAAACTCATTGTTGAAAAGGACCATGTCATCAATAATTTGCGTTCCATGGCACTAGAAGTTGGCTATGGCGATGTATGGATTGAAAAAGTAAAAATTGAAACAACACGCCTGATGAACATTAATGAGCTCAAGGAACGCCATACTCCGATTGCAACGATTTTAGAGTATTTTGACACGATGGTAGAAGATGAGGATACGTTAGCATTTCTATTAAAGGAGCTAAAAGACCTTCAGAACGCGTTGCCGTTTGAAGTAAAAAGCGGAGACGAAGGATTTGATTTTACAAACACTGAGCTTATTACACAAAAGATAGACGAAGTAGAAGATTTATTACTTCATCATTTAACAAGGAAGACAGGGGTGGGATCGTCATGAGATTTGACTATTTAAATTTACGAGCATTTGGTCATTTCACAGATTATGAAGTGCTTTTTAAAGAAGACAAAAACTTTCATTTACTATATGGTCCGAATGAAGCCGGAAAAAGTACGATTCTCCGCTCCGTTGTAAACTTCTTGTACGGTTTCCCACAACAAACTGCAGATTCATTTCTCCATAGTAATCAAAAATTGCGGATTGAAGGGCAATTGAAAAAAACAAACGGTGAAACGTTACAATACATCAGACGAAAAGGCCGGAAAAATACAGTCCTAGACATTGATAACAATGCCATTAATGAAAAAGAGGTCAATTCCTTTTTAAATGGTATTTCAGAAGAACACTTCATTAATATGTTTGCCCTCGATCACATCCGATTACGAGAAGGCGGGGAAAGCTTGCTACAAAATGATGGAAATGCGGGTGAAAGCTTATTTTCTGCGGCTTCAGGAATTAGTATATTACGACACGTATTAGAAGAGTTAGATGGTAAAGCTCGCAGCCTTTATTTAAAAGGAGGTTCGCGGACAATCAATCAGGCGATTAAGCAGGAAAAAGAAAAAACAAAAGAGATTGCTACTAATCAGCTGAAAATTCAAGAATGGCAAGAGCTGGAACGGACCTATTTTGCTGGAAAAAAAGAAATTGAAACCCTATTAGCAGATATTAAACAGATAAGCAGCGAAGAACAGAAGTATCATCGATTAAAACAAACATTACCAAAAATAGCTTTACGCAAAGAATTGATAGAAAAACGTGATGCACTAGGTTTTGTTCCTAATCTTCCTGAAAATGGAGAAGAAGATCGTAAAGAATGCCAGCAACAAATTGCAGCTGCTAATAAATCGAAAGAAAAAGCTGAAATAAATCGGAAAGAGTTTGAGAACCAATTAAATAGTATTTCTATTCCGAAAGGTATCCTCAATCAGGCAGCAGAAATTGAATCGCTCTATCGAGAAATAGATAGCTACAAAAAGGATGTGAAACAACTTCCCGAATTAGAAGGGAAACGTAAACAGCTAGAAGAGAGGGTTCTTTCCACGCTAAAAGAGATTGATGCTAGTAACCAAGACGTATCGAATGTAGAGGGTTATCGGCTCTCTGTAGAAAAAAAGAAAACCATTCGTGAGCTATGTGACCAAAAACCATTATTAGACAAGGACGTAACAACGGCTACAAACGACTTTGCAGAGATCGAAACGACTATAAAGAAGCAAACGAAGGAACTAAATGAGGTTGGTGAAGTCCCTGATATTGAAGAACTTGAATACGTCATCAATATGGTTAAAAGTGAAGGGAAAATTGAAGGTAGCCTTAAAGAAAAACAAGCAGCAGTAAAGCAAATGAAAAAAGAATTGGAAGATGCCATTCACTCCCTTCCATTATGGGAAGGAACAAGCGATGAGCTGCTTCAAGTCGAAGTGCCTAATTTAACTGAAACCGTTAAAAAATATCAAAAACAACGACAGAACCATGCAATCGAACTTCAAAAAGCAAAAGAGAAGATCGATGAAGAAAACTTGTTTATTGAAGCAAATGAAAAACGGATACGTGATCTAGAATCTCTTGCTGATATACCTACAGAAGATATGTTAGCACAACTACGGAACCATCGTGATTCAGGTTGGTTGTTAATTCGCAAAAAACTTAATAATGATCCACTAGACGATTCAAAACTTGAAAAATTCACCAATGATCTTCCAGTTGATATGGTTTTTGAAAATAGTATCCGTAAAACAGACGACGTAGCCGACCGAATGCGCAGAGAAGCAGAAAAGCTCGGTGAAAAAAATAAACTCCTCTCTGATATCGAAATGAGTAAGAAAAAAATCAAGACTTTGACAGAAGACATGAATCAAATAGAGAAAAACATTAATCAGTGGGAAAATGAATGGAAGAGTCTCTGGAAACCGGCAGAAATTGAACCATTAACACCTGATGAAATGTTGGAGTGGTTGGAAAGATATGAAAACATTCTTACTCTCCATCACAACTTAGAGACCACTCTATCCCAACTAAACGAACTTGAAGAAAAGCACAATGAACTTAAACTTTCACTTGAAACAACATTAACAGCGCTAGAGCCATTAAAGAATGGATTAACACTCGAAGCATTACTAAACAAGGCTGAAAACACGAGTAAACGCTTGACAGACCAGCTTCATGAACGTAACACTCTCCTTGTAACGATTACAAGTTTACAAGAAAAGCTCGAAACAGCCCAGATAAATAAACAAAAGGCACTACGCGAAAGTGGAGAATGGGTGACTGCATGGAAAACAGTGTTAAACGAACTTCCCGTGTCAGCAGAGACGAGTTCTACTGTCGTAAAAGAGCTGCTTGATACGTATGATTCTTGTGTTTATAGTTTCGATGAATGTAAACAGGTAGAAAAAAATATCGAATCTATTCAAAGTCGGATCTATGGCTTTGAAGAAAGGGTTAAATCTCTCAAGCAAAATCTTGTAACGGATTTCATTGAAAACACCATGGATATTGCTGTAAAGGACATTTATGAGGCTCTTCAAAAAGCTGGTAAGGATCAAGGAACGATTGAAAACATCGAGCAACAAATCAAAAGGGAAGAACGTGATAAGGAAAAATCTGAAAGAGAGATTAACGAGGCGAACCTTTACCTCGAAAAGCTAATTGCCCAAGCGGAATGCACGACGTTAGAAGAGTTAGAAGAAATTGAAGTCACGTTCAAACAAAAGATGGATTACACAGGGAAAATTGAAGAACTTGAAGAACAGCTGGTTGAGCTTGGAAATGGTCAAACCCTCCATGAACTTTTTGAGGAAGCAGAGGAAGTTGAAACAGACGCTATTGAGATCGAGTTAAAAGAGTTGACCCGGAAACGGAACGACTTAGATCAAACAAGGTCGCAATTGGAACAAGCGCATGGCGTCGTAAAAAAAGAGTACAATGAAAAAATTGCAGGAGCTAATGACGCATCTGTTCAAGCAGAAGAAGAGAAGCAAAGCATTTTAGCAAAAATATCGAACGACACGGATCAGTACATTACTCACAAACTCGCATCATTATTGTTAAAGAAAGGCATCGAGTTTTATCGTGAAAAAAATCAAAGCCCCATTATTCAGCGTGCGAGTGAGATCTTTAATCGACTTACTTTGGGATCCTTTGAGGGCATCACCGTTGAGTTCGATGCTAAAGATGAACCCGTAATTATGGGTGTCCGAAATCACGATGAGAAGGTAGACATTTCAGGGATGAGTGACGGAACAACGGACCAACTCTATCTATCACTCCGGATTGCCAGTATTGAAAAGTATGTGAAAGAAAACGAGCCGATGCCCTTTATCGTCGATGATATTCTGGTCCACTTTGATGATGAGCGTTCAAAAGAAACACTAAAAGTACTGCTTGAATTATCAAAGATTACTCAAGTGATTTTCTTTACTCACCATTACCGGTTAGCAGGGCTCATGAGTGAAGTAGCATCAGATATGGCCTATCAATTAGAAAAGATTGGTGAAAATGAATTAGTAGAAGTTTATTAAATGAGACAAGTTTTCCCCTCTTTGTACGTATAGATAAAGAATAACAACAAGTACGAAGGAGGGGCATGATGAAATTTGTACTCATAAAAAAGAAGTGGATTATCTTTCCTATTCTTTGTCTCGGAATTGCTTTTGTCTGGTTTATGTTGACGCCATCCGCTATTGAGACAGGAGGTCAATTGACATCTCAAGCGGATGAGAATGAGTTCACCATAAATATGGTTACGGGTGAATTTAAATCGGAGACTGAAGATGGAGAGGAAATCGAATCATACAGGTGGGATCCAGGGACGATCGTCATTCCTAAAGGTGAGCCTGTTAAACTAAGTATTTACGGAGTTAATGGAAAAGAACATCCGTTTATTATTGAAGGAACAGATATCACAGGTACGGTTAAAAAAGGCGAAGAAACGTTATTAAATTTGCAATTTAACGAGGCAGGTATTTATCGCCTAATATGTACTACACACGAATCAATTGATAAAAACGGACCGATGATTGCTTATCTTGTGGTGGAATAGTGCGATTGCAAAAGTACCTACAGAGATTCTGTAGGTACTTTTGCATTTAGTTTAGGTATTTCGGGAAAAGTAAGAAACGTATGAATAGAAGCAGGAGGTAAAAACATATGAGTCAACAAATGGAACAGGTCTCTGAATGGCTGGAGCAACTTAAAGGACAGAGTTTACTTATTTATAAAGAGGAAATTGCCACGGGCAAACAAGAAGTTATGGACATTGATCAGGTCAGCTTTAAATTGGATTCTGTCAGCTTTAATAGGAATCGCCATGCTAATATCGATGATTATTTAGCTTTCAAGGAGATTGTCTTGTATGGTCAAGGGACAATTCAAACTGATCAAGGGGAATCAGGCTTGCCGGAAAGGGCTTATGAGATCCCATTAACCGGGGATTTCAAAACCGAAAAGAATGCCGACAACATGAGAGTCGAAACAGATCAAGCAATCTATACTATTTCCGTCCAATAATATTAGCTTGAATCAGATTACCGATGGCAAATAAAAGAAATGCTGTCGGTAAGAAAAGAAGTGTTTTGAATAACTTAACCCAAACTCTTAAACTAACTTAATAAGCTTCCCCATTAATCTTACTGCCACGGCGTGTCCTGTAAATTGATTTACGGTTCCTGTGAAATAAAGATTTTTATCAGGATAGTAAAACGCAAATGCTCCTGATTGGCCCCAATGTCCAAGTAACTCTTTATTAAATGTGGGCAGCGATAGTGGCTGTTTTGATAGGCCAATTCCGTAATAAAATAGTCCGGGGATAAATAGGAGATTCCAACGCTTCAGTTCAATGAGATCCTGTTTTGGGAATAAGCGGCCGTTGAAAAACGCTTTTAAAAACCACATCGTTTCCTTCGCTGTCGAGACGATGCCCCCTTCTGGTGTTATAGAAGACATGTAAATGGGAAGATGAAGCGGTTTTGATTTGTAATATAAAGGGATAGGACGTGAATCATTCACATCTTTGTATACATAAGTTTTTTCTAATTGAAGCTCATCAAAAATTAATTCTTTAAATATAGTTTGAATATCCTTTCCTTTAATTATTTCGATAATTTTCCCAAGCAGCTGATAGTTCGTATCGGAGTATTGTGCCTTTCTTTTTTGTCCCGGGAAAAATTTGGGCTTCTTTTGCTTTACTGCTTCCAATGTCTTCTCAAGATGCCAAGACTGATCGTTTCCACTGATTAATTCCGAAACCACATCTGACGTAAAATAATCTGGAATTCCTGATGTATTAGACATCAACTGTTTAATGGTTATATCATTCGAATAATCTACACCGTTTAAAACATGAATTTGACTGATGGTATCTGCAGAAAGGTAATCGGATATCTTATCTTCCAATTGTAATTGATTTTCGAAACGTAATTTCAGCATGACTGCAGTAATGTACAATTTGGTCACACTTGCAATAAAATAAAAGTCATCTGCTTGTATGTTTCCCGCTCCACTGATTAATGGCAGTGAATGATCCCCTTTTTCCACACATAATACAGCACCAAATATATTTTTTTTCGTTATTGCGTAAGACATCAGGTCATCAAGGCGTGATTGATTTAACGACTTTTTCATCGAAAGTTCCCCTTTACATTTATTTGACAACATAACGCAGGGGGCTCTGAAAATTTGTCAGAAGCCCGATTGCTCCCAAAGAGGCTGAAGGATATACATAGTGTTATAGCTTATGTTCAAAAACATTTAATACTACATTGATAGTTTTTATTTTCAACTTCGATGAGGTTAAATTTATAGCAGTCCACGGAAAATGTTTTTAGCATAGAAGTATGGTAAAATTTCATTTGGGATAATAGTAAGTCATAGTTTTATAGGAAGGATATCCGTACATCATTTTAGGCAAGTAGCAATCAATGATAAAGAAGCCTAATTAAGAAGATGTACAAAACAGCATAGCCGGCGCACTTCGATCTTCGCAGGCTTGTTTGACCTCCTTCGCTAACATGTAAAGTTATTATTTTTCATGGAGGGTTATGATGCCAGCAGCAAAAAAATTTTCGAATATGAGAGTCTTTAGCTTGAATTCAAATGCTTCGATAGCTAATGAAATCGTTGAGCATATGGGAATTAATATGGGGAAAAGTTCGATTAAGCGATTTAGTGATGGAGAAATACAGATGAATATTGAAGAAAGTATTAGAGGTTGTGATGTATACCTGATTCAATCAACCTCCCAGCCGGGCAACGATTATCTTATGGAACTCCTCATTATGATAGACGCCATGAAACGGGCATCTGCGAAAACCATTAATTGTGTGATTCCATATTTTGGATACTCTCGTCAAGACCGTAAAGCACGATCAAGAGAGCCAATCACAGCAAAACTGATCGCAAATTTGTTAGAAAAAGCAGGTGCCTCAAGAATCATTACGATTGACCTACACGCACCTCAAGTTCAAGGGTTTTTCAACATTCCTGTTGACCAGCTTCTTGCTTTTCCGATCTTATCAAAATACTTTAAAGAAAAAGACCTTGAGGATGTCGTCGTCGTTGCTCCAGAGAATGGTGGGGTTATTAGAGCAAGACAACTAGGAAACATACTTGATTCTCCGATTGCTTTAATTGATCGAAACCGTAATCCTCATGTTGCAAAAGGTATGGATATTATGGGTGAGATTGAAGGGAAAACAGCGATTGTTATTGACGATATGGTTGATACTGCAAGAACCGTCACTTCAGCGTCAAAAGCTCTCTTAGAAAAGGGTGCGAAAGAAGTTTATGCTTGCTGCACTCATCCAGTACTCTCAGAACCTGCCATAAGTCGAATTGAAGAATCTGATATTAAAGAATTAGTTACAACAAATTCTATATACCTACCTGAAGAGGAGAAAATTGATCGAATTACAACTTTATCCATTGCACCGATATTAGCCAATGCGATTATAAAAGTTCAAAATAATGAGTCTGTCAGTACGTTATTTGACTAAACGATTGAGCGTTAGCATACTATTTCAGTTTTTCAGCTCAATTAATAAGTTGAGGACAAATTTATTTTCCCTAAGCGTCATATGAGGAGCAACAAACATTACGAAAACACCACTGTTTGAAAAAAGGACACTAAGGCTTAACAAGGTAATTGATGACCGTAAAAAGCTGGCTACTCTGATTACAGTAGCCAGCTTTATTTTAACTTTGTTTAAAATTGTATACTCGTTGGCAGGATCTCACGTATTGCTTTACTGTGTGTTTTCCTTTCTTCTTCCGTCATCCAAAGATGTACCACACCATGATCTTGATTCGTTCTAATTAAGCGTCCGACCCCTTGTTTTAATCGAAGTAGCATGTAGGGAAGGTCCACATCTTCAACTGGGTTAGCTGCGTGATTTCTTTTAGCTTGAAAAACCGGATCGTGGGACGGGAACGGCAAAGAGGAGATCATCACTTGTGTTAGTGATTCTCCTGGAATGTCCAATCCTTCCCAAAGATGATAGGAGCAGAGAACCGTAGAGTTCCTTTGTTGAAACTGGGTTACTAATTCGCTTATTTCACGGTCACCTTCATACACGATTTCAAAATCCCACGTTTGTTCAGAAGCCCACTCCCGGAAACGGTTCATTTCTTCAACGGATGAAAAGAGAACAAGCGTTTTACCGCCATATTCGCTTAATTCTCGTCCCATCTTCAACCACTTTTCTTTCTCAGTTGTCTCAATATGACCCTTCAACTCCATTTTTTGTTCATAATCAAAAGGGGAGTCAACGGTAAACGATTTGGCATTTTCAATACCTATACTTTTAGCGATGTATGAAAAATCTCCGCTTTTAGATAACGTAGCAGATGAGAATATGAACGGGATCTTTTTAGAGAACACTTCATTTTTCAAGACATCTTCAACTAGACGCGGCATTATTACAAAGGACGTTTCCGCTTCAGTTTCCTCGAGCCAGAAGATTCCTGCATCATCTTTTAATAAAATCGAGAGCCCATAAGCGTAAAACTCCAAGTATTCCTCAATCATTTTCACGTGATATTCTTCTAATACGTATAATTCTGAATCAAACACGAGCTGGTCTAGTAAATCAGCTACTTTTTGACTCAAATTAACTGCCACATCAAGCATCTTCTTTGAACGGGAGATTTCTTTTCGATTCGATCCTTCTGACATTACTGCGCCTGCCCGCAAAATATCAAACCATTCATCATGAAGCGCTAAAATATCTTCAATTAAAAGAAGCGATTGTTCTCTCACGTCTTGATTCAGATATCCAGTCAATATTGTCGTCAAGGTTTCGGAATGAAAACGGTAGGTTAACCCTTTTTGAGCTGCAAACTCTAATAAGTGACCTTCATCAAAAACAACACAGCTTGACTCGGGAAGTAATGGAAGCTGTCCTTCACGCTTTCGCGACTCTTTTGTCCATACATCCTCCATATAGAAGTCATGCGAGCAAATAATAAGGTCGCAAGCTTCGCGGTAGTACTGGCGATGAAGGGTTTGTCCGCAACGATGAAACCATTCACAAGTGGAACATTGCTGAATCGGATCCCAAGAAATTTTTTCCCACTGTTCATTCGAAACCCAAGGATACTCTTTCCGGTCGCCGTAACGCTCAAATGCCGTCATCGAACCACTGCCCTCATGGACAAAGCTTGGAATTTGCTCATGGACACGATGGATATCCTTATCTTTTGCCCTATTTACAACCTGATCGAGTTTTTTCACACATACATACTGGTCTCGAGCTTTCGCTAATCTTACATCAACGTTCAAGCCCAATGCTTTCTCAAGCTTTTCAATATCTCCGCCAGGCTTAACGAGTTGTTCGATCAATGTTTCATCAGCACATGAAATAATGGCTGGCTTTCTCATATATCGTGCATAACAGATGGCATAAAGTAAATAAACGAGTGTTTTTCCTGTTCCAACACCCGCTTCAGCAAAAATAACATTCTTATTCTTAAACGCTTGTTCGACTTGAAACGCCATAAAGATTTGTTCATCTCGAAGCTCATAGCCATGCTCAGGTAAAATATCGTAAAACACATCCCCAACATAGTCAGCTAACTGATTGAAAAAATGTTGATTTTTTGATGTGGAGAAGGGGAGGGAGGTTGTTTTTCTCATTTTAAAATCTCCTATACTATAATAATAAACTATAATCATAGCAGATTATTGATCAAAAATGATAGATACTGTGAGCAGAAAATGGAGGAGAGCCAATTTTTTAACCCTCAAAGCAGTAGGCTATTTTCGTAAAGTTTGTTGCTTTTTGAGCGTTTTTTCAAAGCTCAAAAAACAATTAGCAACAATCGTTTAGAAAAGAGCCAAGCAGTAAACCGAAAACTTCGGAAGATAGTCTGACCCCAATCTTTACACTATATTAAGTGCAGGTAAAATAGTGTGTATTCAAAACTTCCAAACCTTAGCAGATTCCATGAGATTAGAGGGAGACACGAAAGTCCCCCATCCACTAACTAGATGTTTATACTAAAGCTACCGGGCTTACTATGCTTATTTACTAGGAATTAGTTCCCTCGATTTTCTCTTCAGCTTTCTCAACGATTTATATAGGAGTGCCTTAATATTTAAGCGGTCTTTTACTAGTTCATATTCCTGTTCAAATAGTTCAGCGTTGCATGGATACTGCTCACCATTTACCTCAGTGATGAGATAGTCACCTGGATTACCTTTCATTGTATTACCTGTTGTTTCAATTGAAATTGCTCTTGTGATTTTAACTGCATCGACCTCCACAGGCCTCCTTTTGTATCTAGGCATGTTTGTCCCTCCTTTACAGAGATATGCTTAGTATGTATTCATCCTATTCTTGATCTAGGTAAAACGTGTACTACCTGGGCGAATAATAAAATAATCACTGTTTTAAAGAGGCTCCCTTCAGCAAATGTGATATAATTATGAGATAATTCATAATATACAAAAAATAATTCCGTCATAAACTTTTGAAGGAAATCTTTCTATATAGAAGGGCTACTAATAGGGCAAAAAACGTACAAGATTCAACTCCAAACTATTTGATTTTCTTCATAACAATTCTGTACATAGCTGGGAGGAAGTGCACGCGACTAAATACATATAATCGTTTATAGAGTCATATGGCTGCAATTAGATTGAAAACATGGGGGGATTTACCGGTAAGTAAGGATATTAGTCTCGTGAATAGTAGATATAAAAAATTATTGGATGGAGGGAAATTAAGTGAAATTAGCAGAAGCCTTGATCAGAAGAGCTGATTATCAAAAACGAGCGGACCAGTTAAAACATCGGCTCGCAAATGTTGCAAAAATACAAGAAGATGAGACGCCATCTGAAAACCCAATAGAATTAGAAGAAGAGTTGATCGAAGTGTTGAAGGAGTTAAAAGGCCTGATGATTCGAATCAATCGAACGAATCATGAAACAGCTTTAAATGAGCGTTTAACTTTGGGGGCATCGCTTATTGAACGTGACATGATCGCGAAAGAACGGAAGATTTACAACGAGTTAGCTGAACAAGCGTCTTTGAAGCAGGATCGATACTCAAGGACAGAAATCAAGTATGTGACGCCATTTAATGTAAAAGATCTCCAAAAAAGAATGGATGATTTGGCAAAAAAATATAGAGAATTAGACACAAAAATTCAAGAGTTGAACTGGGGAACGGATTGGCTTGAATAGTGTCTTGAAGGTAGCGATTATAGAAAAGCGAGTGCAACCCACCAACGGGGAACGTTGGAATGTGGTAGGGGTTCCGGGGTAACTCCAGAGGTTCAAGTCCTCTCTAACGACTTAAACCCAGAACTGTCACAATAGAACATAATATTGTTTACATTTAACTACCGTGTACTGATTTCTATAATTGTGAGGGCGGGTCCGGGGAATTTTACATTTTTAAGTCTCAGGGAAGTTTTTCCTTTGAGACGAGCGTCGTGAAGTTAGCTCGTTACCACAACCTAAATATTGTGAGATTTTGCCGAAACTAAGTTCCGTCATTTGCATTATTTTAAATATGCCTCCGTCTGTAACAGGTCAACCTTTTAGAAGCATAAGGTATCGAAAGTGTTATGACAGGAGGAATACCAAATGTATGGTTCTTATTTTCCAAATCAAAATCAATACGTGTATCACAGGTCTCAGGTAAACCCTTATTTTCAGCAGCCGTACTACAATAATGTTACACATCCTTATTATATGGAACGCCAGCAACCCATCAGAGGGCAAGCTACCTGGACAGAGGGAGGAGAGGTTACCCAATGTGGCATACCTTGGTCAGAAAATCAATATATGACAGTGGCCGTTGGAGTGAATGCTCCATTTCGTTGTGGAGAAACCCTAATAATTAAAAACCTTTCCTTACCGGGGAATGAAGTTTCTGTGACGGTTGTAGATGAAGTACCAACCTATCCACCAAATAAAATTAACCTTCATCGAAATGCGTTTCAAGCATTGGGAGCAGACTTAAATGAAGGGGTCATAAATGTTGAGATTGCTCCATCACCCGAATTAGACGAAGGAGCATGGGGAAGAAACCTATTAGGTGTTACCCAATCGGCATATCCAAACTATAACGTGGTTGACTATAAATCTATAGAGAAAACAGTGCCTTCTCCTGGTCAAACAAGAGAAACGTACGATTTTATTTTACAATCACCACAGGAGCAGATTACCGTTCAAGGAAATGTTACTTATAATCCGAACACAAACAGAGTGATTAACGTTGATTTAAAGGAAGTGTGACCTAAGAAGGACAGTCCTGAGCGATGTTCTCATTAAAGGAGATCGTATATTGTATTCCGGAAAAATTTAAAATACTTTGTTCAAAAGATAGAAAAAAAACGAAGAGGCTTAAATTAAAAGCTGATAACAACAGGCGCTTCCTTAATAAGGGAGTGTCTTTTAAACGTGTTGTCTTAAAAGTAGGTGTTCAAAAAAAGCCAACGATGACATTCCTTATGGGACAAATTATTAAATAATATAAATAGAGGCTGCTGAATAAGTAGCATACGCCTACATGGCAAGGGGATATGCTCTTTCTCATGGAGAGAATCTGCAAGGAAATAACTCTTCTTTTGCTAAAAGCCTTGCACTAGATTTTGAGATACACATGTGGGAGCCAAGGGTGCTGCTGCAATGGCGGAGACTCCCTCAGGAAAAGCAACAATGGTCTTCTTACGACGAGGAACCGCAGGAGCAGCAGAAGACCCCGCAGTGAGCACGCCTTTCGCGAATGAGGAGGCTGAAGCGTTGCCTGCGGAAAGCGAAGCCATGAAAGCGGCACCCTTTGTATTTGAGTTCTAGAGTTATCCAGCAATCCCTAAATATTAAAAATAAGCCACTGACGTTCACTGGCATTTACTGACCTTCACTGAAGGAGGTGACGGCTTCTCATCAGCTCTCAGTAGGTTTGGATGATAATTAGTTTGTATGGTAGCATTTGTCCTATCAAAGTTGGTGTTAAGGGGGATAAAAGAAGGGATATGACAAATACGATAATGAATACGAAGCTAAACTTGATAGATACTGATATTCATGAACGAGTCCATTATAAAGATTTACTTCCATATTTAGACCAGCCTTATAAGCGATATATTACAGATTGCCACTGGCTACAGGAAAAGCATATGCCATATACACAACCAGCTGTTGCAGGGGTTGACCGAGCTGATGCGATTGTACCTGATGGACGGCCGGCAGGATCCGACCTTCCATTTATGCAAGAACAGTTATTAGATACCGTTGGACATGAGTTTGGAATTTTAACCGGTGCACTTGACCCTAGCCCATCATCTATGCATGGTTGGTATGAAATGGCTACAGCCCTTGCAAGTGCGTATAACGATTGGCAAATTGAACATTGGCTAGATAAAGATGAGCGGTTATATGGATCTGTCCACATTGCTGCACAAGATCCCGAAGGTGCAGTGCGCGAAATTGAAAGGGTAGGTTCTCACGAGAAGATGGTTCAGATTCTTTTACCTATTGATGATAAGTTGTGGGGTGACCCTTATTATCATCCGATATTTGAAGCGGCAGAACGATACGACTTAATGATTGGCATGCACCATAATGAACCGCCTGTGCATTACGGGAAATGGCCTCGATATTTTATTGAATGGCATACTCTTATTCCGGTATCCCATATGACAATGGTAACGAACATGGTATTTAATGGTGTATTTGAAAAGTTCCCAAAATTGAAATTAATCATGATTGAAGGTGGTTTTACTTACGTTCCCTATCTAATGCGTAAGATGGATCAACAATACAAAGACCTTCGACATGAAGTGCCATGGATTAAGCGAATGCCAAGTGAGATTATTCGTGAGCATTTGTGCTTTACAACACAGCCATTAGAAGAGATGTCAAAGAAGGAATTTTTACAAATCATTGAGCAAATGGGAACAGATGAAATCGTTTCATTTTCAACGGACTACCCACATTGGGATTATGATTCTCCTTTTGAGGCGTTACCACCGAATTTAGGGGAGGAGTTAACACGTAAACTTTTCTCAGAAAATGCACGTAACTTTTATCCTAAGCTTCCGAAAATAGGGAGGGAAAAGTAGTGGAAAAAGTTGTTTGTTATAAAGACGAACTTCAGCCTGGTGAAATGATGGAAAGTATATTTGGACGTCATTCGATCGTCGTTTGTCGCGCGAGTGATGGGCACTACTACGCGTTTACAAATCGATGTATCCATCAAGGTGCTCCGTTATCTAAAGGAAAACTATGTGGGGCACCGAAACCCACAGACGTTATTGGCGAGTATAACTTTATTAATGATGGTGACATTTTACGTTGTCCCTGGCATGGCCGTGAGTTTGATATTAAAAATAAAGGCTGTATGCTTGCCAATGAAAAGTTCAAATTAAAAAACTTTAACGTTACCTTAAGAGACGATAAAGTCGTTGTATTTAAGTAGACAAGGATTGAAGGTGAGTAGGATATGAAGAAGATGTTTATAAATGGATGTTGGGTAGAGTCTCAGTCAGGGGACACCCGAAAAATTATCAATCCTTTTAACCAGGAAGTGGTTGAGATTGTAACAGAAGGCGATGTAGAAGATGCAAAAAAAGCAATTGCGGCAGCTCGCGAGGCATTTGATCACGGTCAATGGGCTTCGATACCTGCAACGGAGCGGGGACGATTACTTTTTAATGTGGCTGAGTTAATTGAACGAGATAAAGAAGAATTAGCGAAATTAGAAACGTTAGATACAGGTAAAACGCTCACTGAAAGTGAAGCAGATATGGACGATATCGCAGGAGTCTTTCGGTATTACGCAGGACTTGCGGATAAATTCGGTGGGGAAATCATTGAGTCACCGATTCCTAATTCCACAAGTAAAGTGGTTCGAGAGCCTGTCGGTGTATGTGGTCAAATTACCCCGTGGAATTATCCATTATTACAAGCAGCATGGAAACTTGCTCCCGCACTGGCAGCTGGAAATACAATCGTGATCAAGCCAAGTGAGATCACCCCACTAACAACCATGAAAATTTTTGAGTTGATGGAGGAAGTCGGATTTCCAAACGGAGTGATAAATCTTGTTTTAGGTGCAGGTTCTACGGTAGGAAATGAATTGGCAGTAAACAATTTCGTCGACTTGATTTCTTTTACAGGTGGATTAATGACTGGAAGGAAAGTCATGCAAGCAGCAAGTAATAATATGAAAAAGATTGCGCTTGAGTTAGGTGGTAAAAACCCAAATCTTGTGTTTGCGGACTGTGACTTTGAAGCAGCTGTTGACCAGGCTCTTAATGCTATTTACTTTCATGCTGGTCAGGTATGTTCTGCTGGTGCAAGGTTGATTGTAGAAGACTCGATTCATGACCAATTTGTTGATGCTTTAGTCCAACGTGTGAAAAAAATTAAGCTTGGAAATGGAATGAATCCAGAGACACAATCCGGTCCATTGATCTCTGCTGAACACCTTGAGAAGGTTGAAAATTATGTGGAAGTTGGTAAAAGAGAAGAAGCCAATCTCCTTATCGGCGGTAACCGTCCTAATGATCCTAAGCTAAGAGAGGGGTTCTTTTACTTACCAACAATTTTCACAGAGTGTAAATCTGAAATGTCAGTGGTACAAGAAGAAGTGTTTGGTCCGGTGTTGACTGTTGAACGATTTAGAGGTGAACAAGAAGCGACAAAGCTTGCAAATGATTCCATTTACGGTTTGGCAGGTGCCGTTTGGACAACAGATGTTATTAAAGCAGATCGAGTAGCTTCACAACTTCGTATGGGTACCGTATGGATTAATGATTTCCATCCATACATCCCACAAGCGCCTTGGGGGGGCTACAAACAATCGGGGATTGGTAGAGAATTAGGGACAACAGGACTAGAAGAATATACAGAACAAAAGCATATTTATCAAAATACAGATCCTAAACCATTGAACTGGTTTTAAATTTATTGGTGTAAGCTAGACTTGAATATCAAGAAGAATTATAAAAACGCTAAGATTATTAAATCTTAGCGTTCGCTTGTGGAAGAGAAGGGTTACGATTTTTCTCCTTTACGATTGACTTCCGTTGGTACATATCCAGGGCGGGCCTTTAGCTCATACAAGTCATCAACTTCTTCCGCTAATTCCACATCTTCTTGTCTTTGGTTGCCTGCAATATCCTTTTTAGGTGTTTGAGGCAAACTCTGTTTATTTTTATCGCGTGTTTTTTGTTTTCGTGCTCGTCCCATTTGATCATCTCCTGCTGTCAGTGTGCTATTTATTCGTGTTATGCTTCTTACTTGGCAAACTATGACTATGGTGTCTCTTGCCTTGATGTTTATTGTTTCGTTCCGCTTTTTCCTTTTTGTCATTAAATTTTTCTACAAATTCATGAGTGTTATCCATATTCTTCCCCTCCTACTTGATACCGTTGGTGTTACTTTGACCATTTGAAATCGAAATCATGCACCAAATTGCTGCTGGTTTTCTTTACTAACACTCCAAATTTGTTCGGTATAGGGGTGATTTTATGAAGGGACTTCAAAGCAGGAAAAGTCTTCTGCAATAAAGCTGTTTTGGAAAATTTCTTTTGCCTCATAAAGTAATTCATCCGCCTCTTGATACCGTGTACTGATATGGGTGAGGATAAGCTGCTGAACACCTCCACGATCAGCGACTTCAGCTGCTTGTACTGTTGTGGAATGAAAGTACTCTTTGGCTAGCAATTCGTCCTTTCGAGCAAGTGTTGCTTCATGAATCAATGTATTAGCTCCTTTAGCTAACAATATTGCTTTTTCGGTATACCGTGTATCTCCTATTATCGTCACAATCTTTCCTTTTTTCGGTGTTCCGAGAAAATCACTTCCCTCGAAGGTACGACCATCGGACAATTCAACCTTAAGCCCTTTTTTAAGCTGCTGTAACATGGGTCCAATGGGTATACCTGCCTCTTTTACTTTATCTATAAGTAACGGACCCGGTAAATCTTTTTGCTGAACCCTAAATCCAAAGGAAGGGACTCCGTGAATAAGTTCGGATGTCTTTACGATAAATTGTTCATCCTCAAACACGATGCTGTCCCGATCGATTTCGTTTATTTCCAAAGGATAGGATAGATAAGTTTCACTCAAGTTCAAAGATATTTCAATATACTTCTTTAATCCTTTTGGTCCATAAATTGTAAGTGGGGTTACTGCTCCTTGAAATGAGCGGCTGGATAATAACCCTGGCAATCCATAAATATGATCGCCGTGCGTATGAGTGATAAAGATCTTTTCAATTTTTCTTAGTTTAACCGGTGTATGTAAAACTTGGTGCTGTGTGGCTTCTCCACAATCAAACAGCCAAATAGCATCTTTTTTATTCATTAAATGTAGGGCTAATGAAGAGACATTACGGTGCTTGGCAGGAACCCCCGAACCGGTGCCGAGAAATGTTATTTTCATAATGTTCCTCCGATCTGAGAGTTTTTATTTTATAATAAGCGAATCATTTCCATATTTCATTTGTTTTAAAAAAGCACACAACTTCAAAATAATATTTTCTCCCATTTTGTGATTATTACTTATTGTAAAAAAAACGCTGAGTCTCCTCAAGGAAAAGCACCATGCGGGTTTTCGGCTTTTACAAGGTGATTAACTATAAAGTGGTAACATTAGAGAAACCCTCACTAAGAAGAAGTGTTAGGGCAATTTGTGGTACTATAGTGACAAATCCATACGATTTATAAGAAAATGTAGCCAGTCAGGAGGGGGAGATTATTTCTGATTCCAAAGATTACGATCGAGAGGAACAAGAGGAAGAAAAGCTATTCTTTGACGGAGAGCGTTATTATACGAAGGAAGAATTTTTCAACCCTGATGAAGAGATAGAGACACAGTCCAATGGTAAAGGTAGAGGTTTTAAAATTGTGATTGCGTTGATTCTTACTTTTGCTCTATTAGGAAATGTTTTTGCCTTTTTACCGAGATTAGTGAATCTCCCTGCAATTGAGTTTTTATCCACTTCTCGAGAATTATCAGAAAATGAAGATGTTCAGCTTTATAAAGAATCGGTGGTAGTGGTTAGAGGCGATACTAGCAAGGGAACAGGTTTTTTAATTTCTGATAACGGATATATTATGACGAATCACCATGTGATTGACGATGAATCTTTTCTTACAGTGACGTTTGAAGAAGGGGAAAGATATCAGGCAGATGTAATTGAAAGTGACGAAGAGTTAGATATCGCGATCTTACAGATTGAGTTAGAGGAAACGGATCACCATGTACTCGAATTTGCGGACTCCTGGGAGCCAGATCTCCCTGTCTATGTGATCGGAAATCCGCTATTTTTCAACTTTATTGCAAATGAAGGCCAATTGCTCGGTATGAGAGAGGATGGTATTCTCATGCTTGATGCCCCGATTTACCGAGGAAATAGCGGAAGCCCAGTCATTAATCACGATGGGAAAGTTGTCGGGGTGGTCTATGCCACCTCCAGAGTAGACTATGAAGGGACACAGCAAAAAGTAGGGCTGATCGTCTCTGTAGAAGCCTTTAGAGACCAAATTGAACTTGTAAAGAGCCTGTCCGATACAAAAAACCGAATAAAATCCTGAAACCAACAATTTTCTTTTTCAAATGATAAGATAAACGTATCTTATATAAAGGTGAGGTGGGGGAAACATGATCAGTAAAAAGCTAATAAACGGACTAAATGATCAAATGAATTATGAATTTTATTCTGCACATGTCTATTTAGCAACAGCTGCTTATTGCTCAGCGGAAAGTCTCGATGGTTTTGCTAACTTTTTTCTAATGCAGGCGGAGGAAGAACGCTTCCATGCGATGAAAATTTATAACTTCATTAATGATTTGGGCGAACGGGCAAATGTGGACACCTTTCCAGCCCCAAACAACAAATTTTCATCAGTATTGGATACATTTGAAAAGGCTCTGATGCATGAAAAAGAGGTTACCCGACGCATTTATACTCTAGCGGATATTGCACTCGACGAACGGGAGCATGCCACGATGACGTTCTTGAACTGGTTTATCGAGGAACAGGTGGAAGAAGAAGCCTCGTTTGACTCCTTAATTCAAAAATTAAAGCGTATTGACAGTGATAGTAACGCTTTTTATATGTTAGAAAGTGAACTCGGAAAACGTACGTTTGAGGCAGGAAAATAGGATGTAAATATCACAAATGTGTTAAAAACGCGACTTTTTTATCTTTTTGTGGCCACTTAGTGTTTACTCACTAGGTGGCCTTTTTTTAAGAGTTAATTTATAAGAGGACAGCTACCTTCACGCCGCTCGTCTCAAAAGCATCCTTGAGACTTTAAAACATGTGAGCTAATTCTGCTTTTAATAAAAGACCGCTATGCGGTTTTTCTTAGAAAGGTAAGAATTTATATAATTTGTCCCTTTTTCAAGAGTTAAGTATAAAAATCTACGTTTCGGTGTCTAGCTCCAGGCACCGATTAGCGGGCGCCTTGCGCATTTCTTGTGCCATTCAAAAAAATTGCTCTTATTGTTGTTATATCTCCATTTAAGAACGGGTTAAACTCACGTCGCAGAGTAATAATAAAGGAAAGCCTATAACACTCGGTTGTAAAGGTAAAAGGTTGACTTTCTTTACCTTTTTCTTTAAAATTAGAAAATTGTAGGTGAATAATGATTAATTAGTATAGAGTAGAACTTTAACGTTTTGAAATGAGGGTTACAAATGACTAAAGAATCGATATATGGACTAACGTTTGAACAATTAACAGCTTGGTTGATGGATCGCGGACATAAGAAATTCCGTGCCTCTCAAGTGTGGGATTGGTTGTATAAAAAACGAATCACGTCTTTTTCTGACATGAAGAATGTGAATAAAGACTGCCTTGAATTATTAGAAGAAAACTTCGAGATCCAGACGTTAGAGTTGCATACAAAGCAGGAATCACAAGATGGTACGATTAAGTTTTTGTTTAAGCTAAGGGACGGAAACCTCATTGAAACTGTACTGATGCGCTTTCATTACGGGTTATCTGTTTGTGTGACAACGCAAGTCGGTTGCAACATCGGCTGCAGCTTTTGTGCTAGCGGATTATTAACGAAAAGTCGTGATTTAACGAGCGGTGAAATTGTTGAACAAATTATGAACGTTCAGCTGCATCTAGATAAAGAACAAAAAGAGGAAAGAGTAAGCCACATTGTAGTAATGGGAATTGGTGAGCCATTTGACAATTTTGATAACATGATGGACTTCTTCCGAGTGGTGAATAGTGACAAAGGGCTTGCGATTGGTGCAAGACATATAACGGTTTCTACTAGCGGTCTTGTAAAGAAAATTTATGAATTTGCCGATACAGGATTGCAAGTAAACTTAGCTGTTTCCTTGCATGCGCCAAATAACGAGCTACGAACACAGATCATGAAAATTAACCGTGCGCAGCCGATCGAAAAATTAATGGAAGCTGTGGATTATTATTTGGAAAAAACAAACCGGAGAATTACGTTTGAATATATCCTTTTAAAAGATGTTAATGACGATCAAAAAACGGCACTGGAGCTTGTAGAGCTTTTAAAAAATAAAAAGCGCCTCTCCTACGTCAATTTGATTCCATACAATCCAGTTGATGAACACAATCAATATCAACAAAGTAATAAAGAGTCCATCCTTGCGTTCTACGATACGCTGAAGAAAAACGGCATTCAGTGTGGCATTCGTCATGAACAAGGATCCGATATTGATGCTGCTTGCGGACAGTTAAGAAGTAAACAAATTAAGAAAAAAGCTAAAGCATAAATTCAAAGAGTGTATCCATTTATTGTAGAATGCTTATTACATTTTTTGACTGCTTTCAATTAAAAATCCCTTACAAAATTAGAGGAGGACTAATCAGTACGTTTTAGTCCTCCTCTAATTCATTTTTAGTGCTTTACACATGCACACCCTACAATAACTAATAAGATGAACAAAACTAAAATTACCGCAATCGTTGTGTCGTCTCTACGAGGTACGTGCGCCACTGGTGCCACACGACGAGGTTGACAAAATCCAAACATCATTTCACCCCCCCCGTATATTACATATTTGTAAGATAACTTCTTACAGTACACTTTATGTAATACTGTCTGCCAGTGGTTGGACATGTAACGAATTTGGGACATAATCATTAGTACATTTAAAGGACTATGAGTTCATGTGTATTCTCCATAATATTTTATTTACTCCAACTGTTCTATAAGAACTTTAAATTGGTCTGGTGTATCAGCATCTAGGAAGGGTTTTTCCGTATTAAATTCAACGGTGATCCCTGTAATATCATTTCTTAGGATTCGACGTGCACCTTCGTCACCGTGTAATTGAAAAAGAGCAGGGAATACAGTGGAATCAAATAAAACTGGTGGCCTTAACACTCCTTTATAACAGGAGGAAATATGACTAGGCTTTTCTGTTTTGTACAAGAAGACGATATGATTGATTATCTTTTTTGTCACAAAAGGTTGGTCAGCAAGCAAAACCATCACTGCTTTTGCTTGCATATCCTTTGCAGCTTTCAGGCCGCACTTTAATGATTCAGCCTGACCTCTCACTGATTCTTTGCAGCGTTGATGTTTCCATTTTTTTCGGTAAGGGTCCAAAAATAACTCGGAAGGTAGCCAATTAAGAGAGTCTTCTTCCCTAGTAACAACAATCGTTCTATCTAATACTGATAATATTGCTGTTTCCAAAGCGACACTTCCCAAAGGCTTGTTACCTAATGAAAGTGATAATTTATGACATCCCATCCTCTCGCTATGACCTGCTGCTAGGTAAATTCCTACAATCATGTGGAGTCCTCTCTCGATTTGTTTTAATGACCTCTGCAAGAATACTAATTGCAATTTCTTCAGGTCCGTCGGCATCAATAGGGAGTCCTACTGGAGAATGAATCTTATCAGGAATATTCTCACTTTCCAATAGTCGATATGTTCGTTTACGCGGGCCTAATACACCGAGATATTGTAGTTTGTTTTGAAGAAGAGTTTTGAGAATCTCTTGATCTTTTTGAAAGTTATGTGTCATAACTATAACGGAATCACTCGAAATAAACTGGTATTCATTTAAAAATGAACTTGGAAAGTCCAGTATTAATTCATTCGCATCCGGGAAGTGAGATTGATTACAGAATGCTGGCCGCCAATCAACAACAATGACATAAAACCCTGTTTTGGCTGCAAAACTGACAAGCGGTCTTACGTCGGGACCAGCTCCAAAAATAATGAGACGCGGCTTAGGCTCAATCGTCTGAATAAAGTATCGTTCCGACGAATCCTCTAAAACAATGGTGGTATTTTTACGCTCCAAAAACCTTCGATATAAATGATCGGGAAACTCTCCACTCCAGTTACCAAAAAATTGCTGATTTTCAGTGATGAAAATATAGTCAGTTACTGCATCAAGCTCTGATAATTTTTTAACGTGATGAATAGTAACTCCCTTGTTTAAATATTCCTGTACACGCTTTAAGTGTTTCTCAAGTTCAGTATCTATTGGCTCCAAAAGGACTGAAATTGAACCATTACAACCACTTCCTTGCCCCCAAGATAAGTCGTCCTCTACTCTCGTATCGTAAACAACGGTTCGAGAAGTTCTATCTTTTATAACTTCTTCAAATCGCTCTGCCAAGTCGCTCTCTAAACAACCACCACTTAAAAGGCCTATTTGACTACCGTCTTCTTTATGGAGCATGACCGCTCCTTCCTTACGGTAAGATGATCCTTCGACTTTAATAATCGTTGAAAGTACTTTTATATGTTTAGATTCCTGCAGTTCATTCAAAATGCGAAATAAATCTTCCATTTAATGCAAACCTCCAATTTTCATTTGCCTATTTCGACATTTTGTAGGGAGGGGTTGTACCAGAAAGATGAATAACTTTTTGATACTAGAAGGTCTCAATCAAGAAACGAGGAATATTTATTTTTTTATCACTAAGCAATCTCCACTTTTGAGTTTGAGAATATTTCCTAAAAACGCTTCTGAAATGTCATCGGCAATCTCGAGCATTTCCTCCTCATCACTTGCTATTAATGAGAGGGGAGCACCGCCTAAATACCGGCTATTATCCGTTGTAATAAAAGCTAGTATACCGTTGATCTGACCTTCCTCTTTTCCCATTAGCTTTTCCCTCCCATTTTTGGGTTTAATAATTCTGGTGATTTCTTGACCGTTTCTAATAAAGGAGTAATTAAAATGGTTTCTTTTAGCAGGTCAAAATTGTTGATGATAGGGACCATTGCAATAATGATCTTTCCATTTTCTGGGTTTTGATAGCTGTATATCTTCTTCTGTCCGAGTCTTCGTGTCGCTTCAAATAAAATAGCTTGTCGCTGGCCGTTATTTTGAAGAGGGATTAGAAAATGATCATGAATTGGATGAATAACAGCAGCAAGTCCTTCCTCTGCAAACCAATTTTTTGCTTCCTCTCTTCCGATGAGATTGGTAGTAAGCATATCATCAACATATAAGTCAGAACCCTTAATCTCAATTTTCCCTTCAGTTACATTAGCAATATCTCTGACTTTTTGTCGTGCCGTATAACGCTTTAGTAAATAAAATAAGGTAAACCCTACTATTGAACCGCATACGACTTCGATCCAAGTAGCAACATCTAAAAGCACTTCAAATAATTGAATCGTCAGTGCAGTAATAAAGGAGACGAGTAATGCGATGTAATTACGTGCTTCAAATATTTTAGAAATACCATCAATGTAAGCATCGCCTCGTTTGGTAAATTCATCACCCTCCAGGTCTAAGAGGCTGTCTCTTTCGGTTTTTCGAACTTCACGAAACTGTTGAATTGCTAAGCCAAGAAATGTAACAGCTGTAAAATCCTTTGTCATTAATGTCGGGATAATAAATGCTCCAAGTGCTGATGCAAGTGCTCCTGTTATAACATGAATTAAGTAGCCGTTCGGATAATTAGGGTATTGTCTATAGTCTAAATTTATCAACAAAATGCGTACCAATGTCCCGATAGCAGTTGCTGTAATAATAAGAACCAACATTTCGGGTGCAATTATGTCGTTGTTATTTTCCATTAAATGGACCCCTTACCTTTAAAGTCTGTGTATATAGTTTGTTAAATGAGCTTTTTTATACAGTGCTTGTCCTAATAGATTAGGGGTATATTCCGAATAGAAGCGAATGAAAAGGGAAGCGAAAAGTAATAATATATAAAGGTTTCTTGGTAATTATAAAAATTCATTCATTATTTTGTGAGGTGGCATTTATTTTATGAGCCGGAGTATTGGAAAGAGTATTTATCGTAAAGAGGCAATCGAAAAGGTCACTGGAGGAGCAAAATATACAGATGATTATAAAACCTCACAGATGTTACATGTGAAATTAGTAATAAGTTCTTATGCTCATGCAAAACTAAAATCAATTAATACGACAAATGCATGGAAAGTAACTGGCGTTCGAGCGATATTGTTAGGACAGCCATTCCCGCTTACAGGTGAAGAAATTAAAGATCGCCCTCCATTAGCTTTTGATAGAGTGCGTTATCACGGAGAACCGGTAGCTGCTGTAGTAGCGGATAGCCCAGTTCAGGCAAAAAAAGCTGCTGATCTGATAGAAGTAATTTACGAACCACTACCAGTTGTTAATTCTCCTAAAGAAGCCTTACGCCCAGGGGCAACGTTAATACATGAAAATTTAGATACTTATGAAAAGATTGAGCATGTTTTTCCAGAGTCAAATACTAACATTGCCGACCGTACGAAAATTAGGAAGGGCGATATCGAGAAAGGTTGGCTAGAAAGTGACGTGACCATTGACACTAACTTTTCCTTTTCACCTTCTGATCATATCGCTATGGAAACTAGATGTGTGACAGCCAAAATTCGACAAGACGGGTTTGTTGTGTTTTCATCTGCTACTCAGTCTCCGTTTATGATAAAAAAATTAATGAGCGACTATTTTAATCTTGAGGAAGGTAAGATCATTGTGAATACACCGTTAGTTGGTGGAGGATATGGAGGGAAAGTAGCGGTTCAACTAGAGCTCATCGCTTATATGGCATCACTAGCTGTTGGGGGTAGATCTGTCAAACTTATTAATTCACGGGAAGAGGATATGATCACATCCCCTGGACATATAGGCCTTAATGCAAATATTAAGCTTGGTGCAACGAAAGATGGAAAATTAACCGCCTCAGAAATTTTGTACATGTTTGATAGCGGGGCATATTCCGATAAAGGAGCGACAGTAAGCCGAGCTGCAGCAATTACTTGTACAGGACCTTATCATATTGAGAATTTATGGTGCGATTCACTATGTGTCTATACAAACCACCCGTATGCAACTGCATACAGAGGTTTTAGTCACTCTGAGCTTTTATTTGTTTTTGAGCGAGCAATGGATATGTTAGCTGAAAAGCTTGGAATCGATCCATTAGAGCTAAGAAAGAAAAATGCAATTTTACCCGGTCATACAACGCCGACACAAACACTTCTAAATTCAAGTACAGTAGGAAACTTACCCGAATGTATCGATCATTTGAAACGACTAATGAAATGGGGAGAAGGCTCAATCATTCAGGTGAGTAAACGTAAAGTGAGAGTAAAGGGAATTAGTTGTATTTGGAAAACATCAACGATTGATACCAAAAGTAGCTCTGGGGTCAATTTAGTTTTTAACGAGGATGGCAGTATAAATATCATTTCAGGAATTGTTGAAATCGGAACAGGTACGAAAACGATACTTGCACAGTTGCTTGCCGAAAAACTTAACATGGATATCAATAAAATTCATGTCAAGATGGAAGTCGATACTCAAACAACACCTGAGCATTGGAAAACGGTAGCGAGTAGAGGCACTTTTATGGCAGGAAGAGCGTTATTAAAAGCTGCAGATGATGTCATACAACAATTAAAGGATATCGCCTCACGCGTACTCATATGTTCACCTGATGATTTAGCGGTAGGTAACGAGATGGTGTATGTCCGTGATGAACCCGATACGTTTTTACATGTCAAAGACGTTTGTTATGGATATAAGTTTCAAAATGGGTATGGAATTGGGGGACAAATCATTGGAAGAGGTAATTATACGTTAAGGCATTTGACTCACATCGATCATGAGACCGGTGTAGGAAAACCCGGACCGGAATATACTGTAGGTGCCCAAGGTGTGGAAGTGGAGTTTGATAAGAAAGATTATTCCTACAAAGTATTGAAAGCCTATACTGTTGTCGATATCGGAAAAGTACTTAATAATAAAGCAGCTCAAAGTCAAGTAATGGGTGCAATGAGTATGGGGTTAAATTTTGGAAGTAGTGAAACGTTTGAATTTAATATGGAAGGAAAAGTAATGAATCCTAGACTTCGTACGTACACGCCGTTTCGCTATGGAGACCATCCCGAATATTTCATTCACTTTCTGGAAACGCCTCATGTTGATGGCCCGTACGGAGCACGTGGTATTGGGGAACTCGGATTAATTGGAATGCCTGCAGCATTGGCTAACTGCCTGTCAACGGCTACTGGAGTTGACCTTAATAAACTGCCACTTACCCCAGAACTAATATGGACGGAAAAGGGGGGAGGTTACAATGATCTCGTATGACTTTGAATATTACAAACCAAAATCTATTCAGGAAGCCACTCAATTGTTTCAATCATTGGATAATCAAGGAAAGAATCCGATTTATTTTTCAGGAGGAACAGAAGTGATAACACTTGGCAGGAGTAATCAAATTATTACCGAGGCTGTCATTGACCTTAAATTGATTCCTGAATGTCTTGTGTTAAAAAAGGAGGAAAATACGGTTACTTTAGGATCGGCACAATCATTAACTAAGATCCGCGAGATGAATATATTCCCTTTTTTAAATAAAACCATTGTTGAAATTGCTGACCATGTCGCTAGAAATAAAATTACGTTAGGTGGAAATATTTGTGCAAACATTATTTATAGAGAAGCTATTTTGCCACTTTTGCTAACAGAGAGTCAAGTAGTGATTGCAGGTAATACAGGCTTAAAACAACTCCCTGTAAATGAAATATTTAATCAAAACCTTCAATTAGAAAGGGGAGAGTTTCTTGTTCAAGTAATAACCGAACTTCGAGAGATTGAATGGCCTTTTATTAGTGTAAAAAAACGAAGACAATGGGATGTTGGCTATCCATTGATCACAACTGCAGCAATCAAAAAGAAAGGTCAAATCAAATTGGCGTTCAGCGGGTTATGTTCATTTCCATTTCGGAATAAACAAATGGAAGAAAGTATTAATAACCAACACTTATCTAAGGAAGCAAGAATTGATGACGCAATACAACATATCCCCGCCCCGGTTTTGGATGATGTGCACGGTTCAGCAGGATACCGAAAATTTGTATTGAAAAATACATTAGTAGATGTACTGGATGCATTGGAAGGAGAAAGAAATGTCTAAAGCTGAAATATCTTTAACGATAAATGATGAAGAACGTAGAGTGTATGTACGCTATGCGGATACATTATTACATGTTCTTCGTGAGGAGCTTGATTTAACCGGAGCGAAGCCTGGTTGTTTAAACGGCGATTGTGGAGCTTGTACCATAAACGTAGATGGAGATCCTATGAAATCCTGTTTGATGCTTGCGGTAGAGGCGTTTGATAAAAAGGTTACAACAGTTGAAGGGCTTAAAAACACACCGATTCAGACTCAGTTTATCGAGAAATTTGCTTTTCAATGTGGTTATTGTACACCTGGCTTTATTATGAACTGCCATGCATTGATTCAAAAGTACCCAAATGCAGATGATACTGTGATTAAAGATTGGTTAGAGTCGAATATTTGCCGTTGTACTGGATATCAAGAAATTGAAGAGGCAATTAAAGCTGCTTTACCAAATTATCAACAAGGTACATAAGTCAATGCCCATGACTGCATTATTTATGTTCGGAATCCACTCCTAATTGCTAATACACATATTTTTTATACAAGAGCTATTTTATATCAACTGTACATTCGTTAAAATTGTTGATTGTAATATTAGCTTTTTCATGAGATAATGATATTAACAGAATATTCTGATGTATGGAGTTGGCAGGTTTATGCGCTATTAAATAAAATCTGCATAGGGGGTGTCGTAAACATAACGGACGTCTCTTTTTTTTATGCAATAACGTACTATGAAAAATAGGCTTCTGTGATGTTCTCTCATTTGAATTATCGGAATAAAATAACAGTATAAGGAGTTGAAATATTTTAAAAAAGGGGTGACCCCGATATGCTTCCTTTTGAAATTTTGGAATATCAGGAACGGTTAAGGAAAACGAAAGAGTTGATGACGAAAAAGGGAATCGATGTTTTACTTATTACCGATCCTGCTAATATGAATTATTTGTCAGGATATGATGCCTGGTCTTTTTATGTCCATCAAATGCTGGTGGTTATGATTGATGAAGCACAACCTCTTTGGATCGGCCGTTATCTGGATGCAAAAGGGGCAGTGGTAAAGACGTGGATGTTTGATGAGAACGTTATTGCATATCCAGATTTTTATGTTCATTCAGAGGATAACCACCCTATGGACTTTATTGCAAGCGTTTTTAATCAACGGGGTCTAGGAAGTAAATCATTTGGAGTAGAAATGGATCATTACTATTTCACAGCAAAGGCTTTTGAACAATTAAGACGTAACCTTCCAAATGCAAGCTTTAAGAATGCAGACTTACTCGTTAACTCTGTTCGAATGATTAAGTCCGATCAGGAGATAGAATATATGAGGCGTGCGGCAATGATAGCGGAACAAGCGATGTATAAAGGGGTAGACAGTGTGCGTGCCGGTGGAAGAGAATGTGATACCGCTGCGATGATCTATTACCATTTGTTGACTGGTACAACCGAACATGGTGGAGATTATCCGGCAATTGTTCCGTTTTTACCAACAGGACAAAATACTTCAATACCACATTTGACATGGACTGACAAGCAATTTTCAGAAGGAGAGGCCGTCATTATCGAATTAGCAGGCTGCTATCAACGATATCATGTTCCACTGGCCAGGACCGTCTCGATAGGTAAACCTTTAGATAAATTACAAAACCTCGCCCCTATTGCAGTTGAAGGGATTAATGACGTTTTAACTGCTGTAAAACCAGGAATGACGTGTGGTGAAGTTGAGAGTGTTTGGCGAAATAGTATTAAAAAATATGGAATTGAAAAAGAGTCACGTTTGGGCTATTCAGTGGGCTTAAACTATCCGCCTGATTGGGGAGAGCATACAGCAAGTATTCGAAAAGGAGATACAACAATTCTAAAACCGAATATGACTTTTCATCTCATACCGGGGTTATGGTTTGACACTTATGGCATAGAAATAAGTGAGACTTTCCGCGTGACTGAAAAGGGGTGCGAAACGTTTACAAATTATCCTAGGGAATTACTCATCAATACACCTTTCAGATTGGATCAGCAAGGTGGGATCATAAGCTAACTATACAGGGGGAGATCAAGATGAAAGAACCAGGATTTTCTACTCGTTCTCTATGGGCTGGCGAAAAAGATGCTCTAGCTTTCGGAGCGACACAAGTTCCCGTTGTCCACAGTGTATCCTTTGGCTATGATGACATGGATGAATGGTTTGAGGTCGCGAGAGGAAAAAAAGTTGGTCACATTTACGGTCGTAATACGAACCCAACTGTTCAAGCTTTTGAAGAAAAAATCAGGATCCTGGAAAATGCAGAAGCATCGACAAGTTTTTCTACTGGGATGGCTGCCATTAGTAACACACTAGCAACCTTTCTACGTCCGGGAGATCGCGTTGTTTCTATTAAAGATACGTACGGGGGTACTAATAAAATCTTTACTGAGTTTCTACCAAAGCAGCAAATCGACGTCACTTTGTGTGAAACTGGAAATCATGAAGACATGGAAACAGAAATTGCTAAAGGCTGTAACGTTCTTTATTTAGAAACCCCAACGAATCCTACAGTAAAAATAACAGATATAGAGCGGATGGCAAAAGCCGGAAAAGAAGTTGGTGCCCTCGTTATTATTGATAATACCTTTGCAACACCAATTAACCAAAGACCTTTGGCATTAGGCGCTGATCTTGTGATTCATAGTGCAACAAAGTTTCTTGGCGGGCATGCCGATGCGTTAGGTGGTGCTGTTTGCGGTCCGGAAGATTTAGTGGAGGAAATTTATCATTACCGAGAAATCAATGGTGCGACGCTTGATCCGATGGCAGCTTATTTACTACTTCGCGGGATGAAGACACTGAAACTTAGGGTGGATAAACAAAATGAAAACGCGCTTGCTGTCGCGAAGTATTTACAAACTGTCCCTATTGTTGATGATGTCTTTTATCCAGGTCTTGAGACCCACCCTAATCATCACATTGCAAAAAATCAAATGAAAAACTACGGTGGAATGTTAAGTTTTTCAGTTAAAGGTGGAATCGAAACTGTTCGCCACTTATTACCGAAACTAACTTACGCAAATCGCGCGGCTAACCTCGGTGCTGTTGAAACCGTGGTAGGACCATCCAGAACGACAAGCCACGTCGAGTCTACACCAGAAGAGAGAGCAGCACTGGGAATTCCGGAGGGGCTCGTCCGCTATTCAGCAGGGATTGAAGATATAGAAGATCTCATTCATGACTTAGAACAGGCTTTTCAGTCACTTCCGCAAAATATTGGCTGAATTTAATACGATGAATAATTGACAGGTGCCACTGGCACCTGTCGATTTTTTTGTCATAAGTGTGTACATTCTGGTATAATATTTAAGGCTTTAGAATCCGTGTTGAAAAAAATAAGCTAGGAATATCCGGGCTCATTGATGAAGCTGACAGTAGTACTATACGAATTGACGCAGGAGCATCGTCTTGTGCAACAAAGGAAATTCTGGTGCTATTTTTTCGTACTTTTTGAGCATCCTCTTATATACAAAATATAAAAGAATTAACTTATTGGTTTTAGAAAAAGGTGGTTAATAATGTTGAAAGATAAATTATACAGAGTATTACTTTATTATAAGTATGTACCGATTGAAGATGCAGAGGAATTTGCAACGGCTCACCTCGAATTTTGTAAAGAGCTTGGGTTAAAGGGACGTATTTTAGTTGCCGATGAAGGAATGAATGGTACCTGTTCTGGAACTGTAGAGCAAACAAATAAATATATGGAAACATTGAAGCAGGATCCTCGTTTTGAAGACATGGTGTTTAAAATCGATGAAGCAGATGGACATGCTTTCAAGAAAATGCACGTTCGTTATCGCCCCGAGCTAGTAACCTTACGTCTTGAAGATGATATCGACCCACGCGAACAAACAGGTGCCTATCTCAGTCCAAAGGAATTTTATAAGCAAATGCAGTCAGACGATACAATTGTCATTGATGCCAGAAACGATTATGAGTATGATTTAGGTCATTTTAAAGGAGCGATTAAACCGGATATCCATTCGTTCCGCGAGCTTCCGGATTGGATCAAGCAAAACCGAGATAAAATCAAAGATAAAAAGATTTTAACGTATTGTACCGGCGGCGTACGATGTGAAAAATTCTCCGGCTGGTTAAAGGAAGAAGGTTTTGACGATGTCTCCCAGCTCCATGGCGGAATTGTAACGTACGGAAAAGATCCAGAAGTAAAAGGTGAGCTATGGAACGGGAAGTGCTATGTTTTTGACGAAAGGATAAGTGTACCAATTAACCAAGTAGACCATGTCGTTGTTGGTCGTGACCACTTTACCGGGGAGCCGTGCGAGCGTTATGTGAACTGCGCGAATCCAGAGTGTAATAAACAAATTTTATGTTCAGAGGAAAATGAACATTTTTATATGCGCGGATGTACTGATGAATGCCGTGTGCACCCAAGAAACCGTTATATTAAAGAACAGGATTTAACTGAGGAAGAAGTCCAAAAAAGACATGAAAAGATTGAAAGTCATCGTGTGACACATGGCTAGAAGAGTCATGTAAATAATACGAGAAATTCACTACGTTAAGGTGAAACCGGTGTTAATTACACCTAAAGCCGCATTTTCCAATGGGAAAGTGCGGCTTTTTAAAAAGAGTGGTTTATTTTTGATTTAGATGATCAATAGGGACTCCACTTTACCTGTTTAGCCACTTCGAAGCGATGATGGACCTCTGGCCAATTTACGACTTCCCACCATTGATCTATATAATCCTCTTTTTCAGTTTTATACTGCAAGTAATACGCATGCTCCCAGACGTCTAGTACGAGTAACGGAATCACATCCCATTGGCTCAAATAGTGATGGAGCTCTGCTGTTAGTATTTCCAGACGATGAGCGCGTGGAGCCCAAACGAGAATCACCCATCCAGGTGTTGGCAATTCCTCAGCTGCTGCAGTGAAATGGGAGCGAAACAATTGATAGCTGCCAAAATCACGCTCAATCATGGCTAGCAAGTCACCTTGAGGTTTACCGCCCCCATTCGGATCCATAATCGTCCAGAAAATGGTATGCAAATAGTGGCCTGCTCCGTGAAAAGCAGCCTCTCTTTCCCAATGTGTAATTAAATCATAATTGTTATCTCTGCGTGCTTCCTCCATTTTTCTTTCTGCTTCATTCAATCCCTCGACGTAATTACGATGATGAACATCGTGATGGAGTTGCATAATTTCTTCGTCTATATGCGGTTCTAATGCATTATACGAATAAGGTAGCGGAGGTAATTGATGCTCTCCAGGTCTGACTTCTCCGTTTTCTCCTCTAAATACTGCTTCTTGGAGAATAAGCTTGCATTCATGGTCCAATTCATCCACTAGTTTGAAAACAAGGGCTTGATCTGCTTTTTTAGACCCGCGCTCAACCTCTTTACGTAAAGTAGCGATTTGGTTTTCAAGAGCTGCTTCTAGTGAACGCTCGGAATGTTTAATTACCTCTTCCATTTCATCTAGCCAGTGTTTAACAGCTTTTATATATTCTTGCCACTCAGTGATGGTAACTTCACCTCCAAGATGTTTTAATGCACCCTATATATGTATGGATGCTACATTGACAATATGTCAATCTTTCAAATAAAACTTCTTCTGAACAGGCATCATTAATAATTAGTGCTAGCTTTAGTCAAATGAAAACATACAATAATGTCCGTATATTCGCTTATATTTGTCGAATTCTCGATATCTTAGCTGTTTTCGCTAATATATTTCTTATTATTGAGTGAAGTACTAAAAGAATGAAACCGTACACGATCGTTGTTAAGATATAAAAGACAAACATATTATTGATGTGGGGTGAACTGATGAATCTTGAAACTTTTTGCTTATTGGATGCAACGGATATGGCTGAACTCATAAAGAAAAAAGAAATCAAATCAAATGAACTTTTAGATCTTAGCTTTCAGCAACTGGAAAAAATGAACCCGTCTCTGAATGCGATCGTCCATACAAGATTTGAAAGAGCGTTTTCTGAAGCTCAGAATATGGAACATACTTCTACGTCTTTTATGGGAGTTCCGATGTTATTAAAAAACATTTCCCAATCAGTCAAAGGTGAGCCGATGACGGCCGGCTCAGCATTACTAAAAGAGAATGTGGCAAAATTGGATTCCCACTTTGTCGCTAAACTTCGCGAAGGTGGGTCATTATTTATCGGTCATACGAATACTCCTGAGTTTGGCTTGAAAAATATTAGTGAGCCAGCTTACTATGGACCTACGCGCAATCCCTGGAACCTAGAGTACTCATCCGGTGGTTCAAGTGGGGGCTCAGCAGCCGCAGTGGCTGCGGGAATTGTACCGGTAGCTGGAGCTAGTGATGGCGGTGGCTCTATTCGAATCCCTGCATCGTTTACGGGGCTTGTCGGGTTGAAACCGACACGGGGGCGAACGCCAGTCGGACCAGGGGTTGGCAGACAGTGGCAAGGGGCAGCCATTGATTTTGTTTTAAGCCGTTCTGTCCGGGACAGCGCTGCGATGCTCGATCTTCTTCAAGTAGTCCAACCTGAAGCAGCGTTTCAAACGCCTTTATTTCCTGGCAGCTACATAAATGAAATGAAAAAGCGTTGGAAAAAGCCGTTACGCATCGGGTTTAGCAAGAATTCACCGGTCGGTACGCCCGTTTCCGAAGAAGCGAAACTAACAGTAGAAAAAACAATGAAGTGGCTTGAAGTCCAAGGACACTTTATAGAAGAAAAGGAACCTGATGTGAATGGTGTAGAACTGATGAGAAATTATTATCTCATGAATTGTGGAGAGATGGCAGCACTCATTGAGACTTTGGAGAAATCGTTAGGAAGAATAATCACATCTGAAGATATAGAGATTGAATCATGGATGTTAAAGGAAGCGGGTCAATCAGTTACTGCTGCTGAATTTACTGCAAGTCTTGCTGCATGGGATACAGCAGCTGCACAAATGGCAGATTATCATAAAACGTATGATTTGTTTATTACTCCTACAACAGCTTATCCAGCACCAAGGATTGGTGAATTAACTCATTCTGATAAACAGCAGGACCGTTTACAACAGGAAATAAGCAGTCTAGGAAAACACGAACAGCAACAACTGATCTATGAGATGTTTTTACCAAGTTTAACCTACACCCCATTTACACAATTGGCAAACTTAACAGGACAACCAGCCATTTCCTTACCTGTTCATGTAACATCAGAAGGGCTTCCGATCGGTGTGCAAGTTATGGCTCCAAAAGGACGTGAAGATGTCTTATTAAAACTAGCTTTTCTTCTCGAACAATCAAATTTATGGGCGCAAAGAAAATGGGAATAGTAAGGGTTGAGGGGGGAGAAGAATATGATGGATGAAAAAAGACTCGAGACAGCAACTTTTGGCATGGGCTGATTCTGGGGCCCCGATGCCCGGTTCGGTCATCTACAAGGTATAAAAAGAACGCGTGTAGGTTATTCAGGAGGAACAACTGTGGACCCTACGTATCGTAACATGAGCGATCATACAGAAACAATCCAGCTCGACTACGATCCTTTAACGATTTCATATGAAGAGCTATTGGACGAGTTTTGGAGCAATCACCGCGCAGTACAGCATGGTTATGGTGGCAGACAATACATGTCGTTACTTTTATTTCATCATGAAAAGCAAAAAACAATTGCCAAGAACGTAAAAAACAACTGGGAAAAACAATTGAAGGTAAAGATTGAAACTGAAATTTCCCCGTATTCAATGTTTTTTATCGCTGAAGATTACCATCAGAAGTATTATTTAAAGCGACGACCGTCTACGGTTGAGACTTTGTCTCCACTCTTTCCAACACACGAAGCGCTCATCCATTCAACATTAGCAGCCCGATTAAATGGATTTGTTAAAGGATTTGGAACGTTATTAGCAATTAAAAAAGAGATCGAAGAAATGGAAAATTTAAGTCCTGACAAGAAAACAAAGATGATTGACGTGATGAGCGCAATAAAATGGTGAAGAAGTAACCATAATTTTTGCGCTCTTTTTTACCTTTAGTTCAATACACTTTTCTGAATTTCCCTGTGAAAAAAGTTTCTAAAGAAATAATAGCAGTTCGGAAAAATTATTCTGGCTTGCTTTTTTAGCACTAAATAAAGGGTATAATATAGCATAAAACAGGATAGGGGGAAGTAAGCAATGGAACAACTACTCAAACAATTAACGACATTGCACGGGCCTTGTGGCTATGAACAGCCTGTCAGTAAATGGGTGAGAGAAACAGTGAAACCGCTCGTTGACGAGGTCACCGTAGATGCATTAGGCAACGTTATCGCAACAAAAAAGGGAAGTAAATCAGGACCAACAATGATCATGACAGCTCATATGGATGAAGTCGGCTTTATCGTAAAAAAAATTGAATCAAGTGGACTGATCCGCTTTGAAAAATTAGGTGGTCATGATGACCGCATCCTCCTAACTCAAAAGGTGCAAATTCGTACAAAGAAAGGGCTCCTTACCGGGGTTATTGGAAGTATTTCTGCCCATTTCGCAAAATTTGATGATGCCAGTCGAGTCCGAAATCACCGCCAATTGTACATCGATGTGGGTGCCAAAAGTAAACAGGACGCCACCGAATTGGGTGTGGAACCTGGTTGTCCAATCACCTGGGCTCCTGATATGGATTACCTTGGAAATCAAACCACAGGCCGATTCGTCGGAACAGGCTTTGATGATAGGGCGGGCTGCGCTGTCTTGATCAAAACCTTACAAGAGTTAGAAAATACACCCTTTGCCGGGAAGTTGACAGCCATTTTTACTGTTCAGGAAGAGGTGGGCTTAAGAGGTGCACAAGTGGCTGCATCTCAAACACATGCTGATGTCGCCATCGCGATTGATACGACAGCTGTGAGTGATACGCCCGAGGAAACGATGGATGATACGCTTGCAATTGGAAATGGAACAGGAATTAAAGTTATTGATTTTAGCTTAATCTCACATCCAGCAGTGAAAGATCATCTCACCCAATTAGCCGATGAAAAACAGATTACATACCAGATGGAAATTTTCCCCGGGATTGGGACAGACGGAGGAGCGATGACCCTAGAGAATCACGGCATTCCAACAGGTGTACTGTCGATCCCCTCACGCTACGCCCACTCACCAGTTGAAGTCATTGATATGACCGACTTGACAGCAACAAAAAATCTACTCAAAGCTTTTATTTTATCCTTAAACGAAAAATCAGTGTTTTCATTTATTGAAGAAGAGGAATAGATTACTGCCATCCCTAAAAGGGGTGGCCTTTTTTGGTGAAATGAAAACCCTAGGGCTAGCTAGGGTTTTCATTTCACCAAAAAAATCGAGTGTAAAACCTACGCGATTTCACACTCGATCACCCTGTTTATTGAATCGTCACATTTTGCAATTGATAGAGACCATTTTCATACATATCAAACCCTTGTACATCATCGCTCACACCTGTTAAATAGGCAGGGTGGTAGAGATAAAGCATGGGTGCTTCCTCAATAAGCAATTCAGTAGCCTCCTCGTATATCGCCAACCGTTCATCCTCATCGCCTTCCATTCTCGCCTTTTCCAGGAGTTCATCTATTTCATCATTCTCAATAAATGTTCTGTTACCCGCAACTCCCACATTATCAGAATGATAGAGCATGGACATTGGGTAGTCCGCATCACCAGTTGCAGCCGAAAGACCTAGGATAAACATGTCATGTTCAGCTGTAGCGGTTCTATCCAAATATGCCCCCCACTCAAAGACCTCAATTTCAACATTGACACCAATGTCACCTAACTGAGACTGAACAACCTCAGCTATATCTTCGCGTTCACGGCTATCATTAGTCCAGATCGTTGTTTCAAAACCATCTTCATAACCTGCCTCTACTAGAAGCTCTTTTGCTTTTTCAGGATCATATTCTAACGGAGATACATTGTCACTATATCCGAACACACCTTCACTTACTGGACCGATCGCTTCAACACCGGTGCCTTCTAAAATACCGTCCATAATCCCTTGTTTGTTAACCGCCATAGTAAGCGCTTGGCGCACTTTCTTATTGTCGAATGGTTCTTTTTGTGTATTAAATCCGATATAAGAAATACTTACACTTTGGTTTTCATGGACATGAACACCAGGTGAATTTTCCACGCGATCAACGTCACTTGGTGTTACAGGGGCAATAATATGCGCAGAACCAGATTCAAGTTCACCGACACGTGTCAGGTCCTCAGGTACAACCTTAAAGGCTACTTGGTCCACTTTCGCATTTTCTCCCCAATAATTTTCAAACTGTGTTAAAACGATTTCATTACCAGAGTCCCACGATTCAAATTCAAAATAGCCTGTACCAGTTGGGTTTTGGCTAATATAATGACCCGGCTGCTCACCATCTTTCATAGCTTCATAATCAGCATCAATAGCCTCTTTACTAACCATGTTGCTTCCCATATGTGCTAAATGAGCAGGGAGGGGGGCGTATGGGTAGTCTGTTATAATTTGGACGGTATAGTTATCAACAACGTTAATTTCATCAATGACTTCAAAAAGAAACGAATTTGGAGAAGCAACTTCTTCGTCTAGGACACGATCAAGATTTGCTTTCACTACTTCTGCATTAAAGTCAGATCCGTCATGAAATGCGACACCCTCTTGAAGCTTGAATTCCCATACGTTTTCTTCAACCATGTCCCATTCTGTAGCAAGGTTTGGTTGCAGCTCCATGTTTTCATCGTGAACCAAAAGTGTTTCATAAATATTATAATGGATATTCCAAGAGGGAACGTCATTAGAATTATGAGGATCTAATGTACTAGCATCAGATAGAACACTTATTTCTAAGTTACCACCTTCTTGTCCCCGTTCTTCTTCATTCACAGCGTCACTCGTTGTTTCTCCTACTTCAGGCTCACTCGCACACCCAACAACAACTACCGACAGTGTCATCGATAAGATAACACCTTTCAACCCTTTACTCCTTAACATACAAAGACCTCCCGACTGATATATGTAATTTTCTTACTTTTACAATGAACAGTGTGTAAAAGTACGGAACCTATCATTTTATACATCACAATTTCAGATAAATCAGAATGTACAAAATGTTATATATAAAATTACTGTACTTTGTAAAAGTTGTAAAGAGTTAAAATATATTAAAATTATTTCTGATAATAATTCACAGGAAAAAGGTGCTTTAAAAGCCAGTATTATCGGGGGAGTAAAAACAAGTATTATTTTTATTTTTTTGGAAATACCATGTTTTGTGATGAAAAAAGGGCCTAAAACGAGGGGAAAAAACGTTAGAAGCTTTTAGAAAAAAGATTAATACAAAGTGCCCGCCCCGTAATCAGATAGCCATTTAACCCTTATATTGAAATAATTATGGATGTTCATAGATCTTTCTAATGAAAATACAGAAAACAACCTCTCTGAATGGAAAAATATTGAGGCTTCTTTTAAATGTGGGCGTAACCAATGATTGAGCAGTTTATTTGTGATTGAGATTTTCAAGTGGTATGATTCTTTTTATTCATTTAGTTTGGCGATTACCTTTCCAAGTAAGATATTGGTGAAAGGGGGGAACTCCTCATGAAGCTCAGCATTTTAGACCAATCACCCATATCATCAGGGAGCACGGCAAGAGAGGCGCTACTGGAATCCATGAAACTTGCACAAGCTGCTGAAAAATTAGGCTATACCCGCTACTGGGTTGCTGAACATCATGATTATTCCGGACTTGCCAGTTCAGCCCCAGAAGTACTGCTAAGCTATATTGGCGCTCATACGAATAATATTCGGATCGGGTCTGGTGCTGTGTTACTACCGCACTACAAACCCTATAAAGTAGCGGAAACATACAATATGCTTGCGACGTTATTTCCTGAGCGGATTGATTTAGGGATCGGCCGGGCACCTGGTGGATCTGCTGAAGCGACGATGGCGTTGTCTGATAACTTTTTAGAAAAAGTTCGCAATATGCCCGAATCGACGGAAGAGCTTATCCGCTTTTTAACGAATGACTTTCCATCTGGTCATATGTATGCCAAGGTTTATGCCTCTCCACTCCCACCTGCCACTCCTGAACCTTGGATTCTCGGTACGAGTGAAAAGAGTGCAATTCTTGCAGCAAAAAACGGCGCTGCTTATGCGTTCGGGCAGTTTATGAGTGAGGTAGATGGAAAAAGTATAATGAAAGCATATATTGAAAACTTCCAGCCAAGCAAGTTGTTAGCACGTCCTAAATCGATAATCGCTGTTTCTGTTATTTGTGCACAAACGACTGAATACGCAGAAGAGCTTGCGTTAAGCGTTCTCGTGTGGCACATACTATCGGCAAAAGGGGAAGCTGACCAAGGTATTCCTTCAATAAATGAAGCGATCCAATACTCCCCTACTGCAGACGAGAAAAAAGAGTTAGAAAAAAAGAAGAATAAAATGGTCATCGGCAATCCACAAGATGTAAAACAACAGCTCGTGTCGTTACAAGCCGTCTATCAAGTTGATGAAATTATGATCGTGACGAATACGCATTCTTATGAAGCAAGATTGAAATCATTTAAATTAATTGCAAATGAACTTTTATTTGAACATAGTTAAAATTTACGATATTGGAGGATTTATATAAATGTCCCAGAAGCAACTTAGTGATATAAAAATGTCTGTCTTGGATCTTGCTCCCGTATTAATTGATCGTACGCCTGCAGAGTCATTTAGAAATACACTCGACCTCGCCCAACATGTAGAGAAGTGGGGATTTCATCGTTACTGGCTCGCAGAACACCACAACATGCCGGGAATTGCCAGCTCGGCTACCTCGGTCGTTATTGGTCATGTAGCAGCTGGTACATCAACGATCCGTGTAGGTTCAGGAGGAATTATGTTACCTAATCATGCGCCTCTGATGATTGCCGAGCAGTTTGGCACGTTGGAGTCAATGCACCCAGGCCGGATTGATCTCGGTTTAGGTCGTGCCCCGGGAACAGACCACCAAACGACTCGAGCTCTGCGTAGGGATATGCGAAGTGATGGTGAAGATTTCCCGCAACAGCTTGACGAACTAAGATCGTACCTAAACCCTGCCAATACAGGTACACGGGTAAGGGCTGTTCCGGGTGAAGGATTAGACATTCCAATATGGCTATTAGGGTCCAGCGGATTCAGTGCACGACTTGCGGCTCAACTCGGACTTCCCTTTGCCTTTGCGAGTCACTTCTCACCAGCAAACACGATTCCAGCTCTGGAACTTTATCGTAACCATTTTCAACCTTCAGAAGTTCTGGATGAACCCTATGCGATGGTTGGAGCCAATGTTGTCGCAGCTGAAACAGAGGAGGAAGCGAGCTGGCTTGCCACTTCCCAACAACAGCAATTTCTAGAGTTAGTCCGAGGCCACCCTGGCCCACTTAAGCCACCTGTAGAAGATATGGACATGATTTGGAGCCCACATGAAAAAGCAGCGATTGACCAACAGCTTGGATCATCGATTACCGGAAACGCGGATACAGTAAAAGAAGAACTCCAAGCGTTTCTAGACAAAACTCAGGCAGATGAAATCATCGTTAATAGCCAGATTTATAGTCATAATGCTCGTTTAAAATCTTTTGAGATTGTAAGCAAAATTATAAAAGGATAAATCGGAATTAGAGGGTGATTTACAACCCGTTTTTAATAAAGGTTCTTTTCGCATAGATTGTTGTTTTTTATTGATAAATCGAAGGAGCGAAAGGCGGCGACTCCCTGCAGGAAAAGCAACAATGGTTTTCTTGCGACGAGGAACCGCAGGAGCAGCTGAAGACCCCGCAGGGTGAGTTTCCCGAGGAGGCTTAAGCGTTGCCCGCGGCATAGAAGAAACCGTGAATCCGAACGAAGTGAAGGAAGAACGGATGTCGCACTTGTGCCCTGGGGTGAAAGCCAAGTTTTTTTTAAATAGCTAGTGTATAGGTTCTCTTCATAAAAACCACACTAAGTTCAAAAAGGTGTGTATTTATATGAAGAGAAGATACTATGTTAATTTAAACCCAACTAGCATGGATACGATCAGTGATGTAAAAATTGATGACAGCACGCTGATTCAATACGAAATTGAAGCGACACCTGAAGAATTGGAAAACCTTCAGCACTTATTAACAGAAACACAGGCACATGATATGGAGTTACGGAATTTATTTACCTTTCGCCACTATGATGATAAGTTAGCAGACGATGATCGTAAAGAGTTCCAAAATGGTCTTACTCATACGTTTCAACGATTGTATGAACTTGGGACACCTGAAACAAAACAGCGAATTGAAGAAATTCATATGAACGAATGATTATATGAAAGAATAGGGCTGCTCTTAAATAAATGAGCAGTCTTTTTTATACCTTTGAGAATGATAATTGTAACGAAGGCCTTTTGACAAACTGACAATCGATGTCTTCTTCATAGAGGACACTTACTGATTTCTCCATTAAAATCTATAAATTACCAAAAGGCGATCAGTTAGTTATTATTATCTAAAAACATTTTTCGCAGATTTTTGTAAAAAAAATGAGGTTCAAGGGAGATAAAGTCGATTCAGAGAGAAAGTTTCAAGTCATATATCACAGTAGTTACAGCAATATTTCAATTTCTTTAAACAAGTCCTTTTCTTATTCTATTCTTTTGCTATTTATTATATCGTTATGGCAGATAGAATTTAAAGGAGGCGGACAACGTTGAGAAATTCTTTATCTTTATGTAATAGTCATTTGATAGGAATCACATTGTTTGTATTTGCAGCCTTTTTCTTCATAAACCCAGTTACAGGTGAAGCTAGTGATGAATTACAGTTAGGAGATCAACTCCTTATAGAAGGTAAGGATCATGAACATGTAACAGAATTGCAGAAACTCTTGAGTGAAAAAGGACTCTTAAGTGATGATGATGTATCAGAGGGAGAGTATGACACTGCGACCCGTGAAGCTGTTCTTGAGTTTCAGGAAGATACAGCCATTTATACTGATGGTGTTGCAGGACCACAAACCGTTGGTGCACTTAGTGTTTTAGAGATAGGTGACGAAGGGGAGACTGTTTTGACCCTTCAAGAATCATTACATAGTCTCGGATTTTATAATGGCAATTTGGATGGCATATTTGGCCCGGTTACTCGCGATGCAGTCAAAGAGTTCCAACAATCAGAAGATATTTTAGTTGATGGGTTAGCCGGACCACAAACATACGGTGCATTGCACCAGGCTGTTAAAAATTCAGCCACCACAACAACAAATCAATCATCCTCTAATAATAGTTCCAATCAAACGTCCAGAAGTTCTTCAAGTAGGACTTCAAGTGACAACTCCAACTCTTCAGATGAAACAAATCAATCTTCCAATAGTGAAGGAACCGTCATGACCGTCGAAGCGACCGCTTATACTGCATACTGCAATGGTTGCTCCGGGACCACGGCTACTGGTATAGACCTTCGAAATAACCCTGATAAAAAAGTGATAGCAGTAGATCCAAACGTCATACCTTTAGGCACAATGGTTGAAGTTGAAGGTTATGGTGTAGCAATTGCAGGGGACACAGGTGGAGCCATTAAAGGAAATAAAATTGATATTTTTATGCCAGATCGAAGTGCTGCCGTAAACTTTGGTCGAAGGACGGTCGAAATTAGGCTTTTAGAATGATAAAAAGTTGACATTAAAATCATAAATAGCTTCGGAAAAGTGAGTAAAATTCGCGATATAGAAGTGCGTAACTAATAAGGTAAAACACAAGGGTTTCAATTGAGAAGCCCTTGTGTTTTTTATGGTCAAAGCATGAAAAGCATGTAGAAGGCTAGGAACCATATTGTAAGAGCTGATATTTTGTTAAAAATGATTCTGAACTTATACTTCTTATCTTTTTGACCAATAATTTTTCCAATAAATGCAATGAAAAAGAAGTAAGTCCAGGAGACAATAATGGCAGCAATCATAAAAAACCATTTATCAATGTTAGTGTAAAGCAACGAGTTAGTACCTATGACCCCGACTGTATCAAGTAAAGCGTGAGGGTTTAATAAGGAAACGGAGAGAGCGAAAAAGACTTGTTTTTTTGCAGATGCTGGTGGCTCTTTATTTGCATCTTCGCAGGATGTGTTCCAGATAACCCATCCCATATAGCTTAAAAAGAAGAAACCACCAATGATTAAAGTTATTTTAATACTTTCAAAAAGTTCAGACATAAGACTCATCAAAAAAACTGCGACAACAATTAAGACCGTGTCACAAACAGAAGCAGTAATAATTGCAGGCAGAGCTTTGAAATAGCTTGGCTGGTTAATCCCTTGGTTAAAAATGAACAAGTTTTGTACTCCCATTGGTAATATAATACCGAACGCTAAGGCTAAACCGTGAATAAAAGCTTCCATAGGAACTCTCCTAATATAAATGATAACTTTATTTTATAGGTCATATTAATTTTGTCACCATCCAATCAGTGGCCAAGTGTACCAACCAATTTAGAGGTCGTTGATTAGATAGCTAGAGTGCTAATGGAGCTTCTGTTAACCAACAACAACAATCTTTTATAAAAGAAACGCTAAAATTCCTGTTGACATGTAACCAAAAGGTTTCGCATACTAAAACCGAAACCTTTTGGTTACATAAAATGTTTTGGAGGTAATAAAATGAGTGAAAACCAGTCAAAAACACCAGATATTCGTAAAAATATTGTATTTAGTGCAACGATCGAAAAAGTATGGAATGCAGTAGCCACTTCTGAAGGAATCGATGCATGGTTTATGCCAAATGATTTTAAACAAGAACTTGGTTTTGAATTTAAATTAGAATCGCCTTTTGGACCTTCACCTTGTAAAGTTTTAGAGCTTGAGCCACCAAATAAACTTACTTTTTCCTGGGATAAATTTGGTTGGAAAGTGTCATTTGAATTAAAAGACCTTGGAGACAAAACAGGTTTTACGCTAATTCATTCCGGTTGGGGAGTACCTGATGAAGTTGTTCCAGGGCCAGGACCTGACCAAACCCATTCAGAAATTAGAGACCGCATGAACAACGGCTGGGATTCACTTGTTTATGAGCACCTTCGTAAAGTTGTTGAGGAATAGTGTCTGCTGCACAAAGGCATGATATTTTTCAAGCGATTGCCGATCCTACCCGACGTAAAATTCTGAGGATGTTAGCGGATAAAGAACTGCCTGTTACTGTGATTAGCAACCACTTTCCGATGAGTCGTACAGCTGTATCCAAGCATTTACGAATTCTCTCGGAATCTAAGCTTGTAAGCCTGGAAAAAGTAGGAAGAGAGAAGAGGTACAAGCTGCAACCAGAGGCTTTACTTGAACTGAAGCAATGGCTTTCCTTTTACGAACAATTTTGGGATAACAAGATCACAAAACTCAAACATCTTGTTGAAGAAGATGAAAATAGTGATGGAAACCCGAGGCTATTCAATGAGGATCATGAAGTATAAGACAAGTATAGATTATTTTAATAATAGCTGAAAAACGAGCTTGGAATAAACCAGCTCGTTTTTTGTAAATTTAAGAATGTTTAACTTCTCTAAAGGAATAAAGTATAAGAGCAACTATGTTTTCAATCCATCAAGGGCTGATGGCAAGTCAAGTTTCTTAAAATGGATCAGAATTATCCACGAGAAAACAAAGCTTCCATTTTAACATTTCTTTCTTCACGTTCCTTGTCAGTAGCTAAATCATATTTTTTCAACAAATGAAACGTCTCGTTTAATGTTGCTTGAGACAGATCTTTCTCTAAAAATAGTTTCAATTGAACAAAGATGTTGCTCGGAAGAAACTCTGATTGAGATTCAAGCTTCTTTTTCACGTCTTCTAAACTATGATCTAAGTTGCATTCTGCCATATTTAAAACTCCTTTTAATTTTTTCGTCTTTACATCAGTATGAAACATTTATACAAAAAAAGAAAGTGATCAAATCACATGACTTTAATTCACTCCTGCTTTCTACTAAAATAAAGGTTGGAGGTGTATCTAATGTCTAAACCGTATTTTACACTGGAGGAAGCCAATGGGCTTTTGCCGACACTTGAAAAAGAATTAGTCGAATTGCAACAGCTTCAAAAACAATTCCAAACACAACTGATTGAGTTGAATAAAATAAAAAAGTCAAATACAAACGATATCAAGACCGATACAGAAAGTGTATTTAAGCGTGAAAGCAGACTGGAGTTTTTAGAGATGCAGGCACAACTTCATGTAAAAAACATCGAAGCAACTGGCGCACAACTAAAAGGGGTTGATTTAGGCCTGATTGATTTTCCTGCTATCATTGAAGGGGAAAAAGTACTACTTTGCTGGAAACAAGGAGAGTCAGAGATCACTCATTATCATGGTGAGCATGAAGGGTTCATCGGGAGGAAGCCTTTAGATTAGAAATAATATAAAAATGATGATCGGGGATAAAGAGTGTTAAAACGAAAACGTTTTAACACTTTTTTTATTACTAAAACGTTTTGAATTTCAAATAGCAGACCATGCTTTGTCCAAATCATGAATGAGGGAATCAGTGTACGCTAGCTCTGGCGAAATTCGAATAAGTCCAGAGTCATTTTTTTCTATGAGTATTTTAAGGTTTTCACCGTTATTTTCTTAGAGTACAAGACTTTCATTGGAGCCTAGTGATTTTGTGTACTTGTATCTTCTGATCTTCCTGGGTTCTTGTTCAAGGTGTTTCCTTTAATTTAGCCTTGCAAATAAATCCCTTAGTCACCCAAGACAGTGGATTAACCCAAAAAAACCTGCTATTGAATATATCATTTCAAAGCAGGTCTGTCATTTGTTCAATCCTCATGGTTTATCCTTTTACTGAAAATAATCCACTTCAAGAGACTTTAATTTCTCAAGGGATTTCTTTGCCCAATCACTCTGATCATTTTCAAGCTTTGACATTTCTTTATCTAACGCACCCTTTAATGATTCTTTGTAAACTGGCACAGTTTCTTCGTATTTTTTTACATAAGGCTTTGGTATGTTTGTTTTTTCACGATACCCTAATGCGCGACGTTCATGAAAAAGAGGAACATCGACTCCTTTTGGCTGATGAAGATCACCTTGTTGCGGATGCTTTAGCACAGCTAACACTTTTACGACGTAACGTTCCGGTTTTTCTTCGATAATTTCACCTATGTATTTCCCGGTTTTATAAATCCCAGTGACTGTTTCGCCTATTTTAAAAGTTTGAATTTCCATATAGAATCCCTCCATGAATTGATCATATCATGATCTTGAAGTTGCGCAAATGACTCAATTCTAAAAAATAATAAGCCTTCATTTTATTTTTAAGCTCGAAATATTATACATTTTCCTTTATGATTGGAGATAGTTAGTTTTCGTAATTTTCAGCCTGAATCAAAATAGAAAGCACACAAAATGAAATAAAAAGGAATTGGTTTCCTAGTTATTTTGGAGTTAAGAGGATTATTCTCCTTTTTTACAGATATCACAATTGGAAAAGGAGGAGTCTCACATGATTTACCCATACATTTTACTAATATTTGTCGTGATGTTTTATGCAGGTAACATTTTAGTGGGGAAGGCTATTAATGATATTCCACCGTTTACAATTACCTTTTTGCGCTTACTGATTGCATTTCTAGTTCTATTTCCCATTGGATTTCGAAGTGCATGGAAATACCGTAAGACATTTATAGAAAATAACAAGCCTTTATTCTTGCTGACATTAACTGGAATTACGTTTTTCAATACCTTCATCTACGGCGCTTTGCAGTTCACGACGTCAACGAATGTCGCTGTGCTTGAAACAATAATTCCCGTCATGACGGTATTGTTAAGTGCTTATTTACTTAAGGAAAGATTGAAAAAGATTCAATGGACTGGAATTCTATTGTCACTTATAGGTGCAGTATGGGTTGTAGTGGATGGCAGACTACTTCAGCTTGCAACCTTCGATTGGAATATTGGAGATGCTATTATGATTGGCGCGATCGTATCATGGGCTGCCTATTCAATTGCAGTCAAAAAATTCATGCCATTGTTTCCACCATATGGTGCCATTCTTATTATGACAGGGATTTCAGTCATACTTTTATTTCCAGTGGTTGTTTTGGAGTGGACTTTGATAAATGTCCCTGTTTTAGCCACCCCAAACTACATAGTTAGTTTGTTATTTTTAGGAATCTTCCCGTCTTGTATTGCCTTAATTTTTTATAATCGGGCAGTTGAATTATTAAGTGCTTCCCAAGCATCTGTGTTTTTGAATTTCCTGCCTGTCGTAACCATGATCGGTGCCTATCTATGGTTGGGGGAGACAATCACACTCGTGCAAATCATTGGAGCAGTTGTTGTGATGACTGGCGTGCTATTAACGATACAAGTAAAAGGAAAGAAACAAGAAGTATCCACAAATGTTGCATCATAACAGAGAACCAAAAGAAGGAGGACTTCTCTATAAATAAAGAAGTCCTCCAATACCAAAGGGTTACTTATTACCAACAAGCTCATGTGACAACTCTCGTTCAAGAAATCCGGCTTGTCCGATGTTGCTTTCTAAATTAACGATGTAAATCGCTTTTTTACTTTTTATCCACGACATATAAGTTGAATAAAAGGGATGGCTTTCATTAAAATAGCGGTCAAGTTCTGTTATTTCTTCACAAATGTCTTGAACCGTACCTCTTCCTACATATTCACTTCGTCCGTGTTTATTTACGAAAACGCTATCTCCTACTTGAAACAAACTCATCACCCCAGAATTAAATCTTAAAATAAACTTTTGAATGATCCTATACTAATATACCATATCTTACCCATTCTGTCGGTTTTGAATCTGATTCGGTTACGTTAGCGCCAAATTTACATTACGAAATAACACTGAAAGCTAATTATCACGGTTGTGGCGTTCTTTGTAAAAAACCAATGTTTCATAAAAGTGAAGTACTAGAAATGACTCAGGCTTAAATGTTGGTAGAATAACAAGGGTATATTAATTTTGAATGTTTTTTACCAGCACGCATGTTTGATTCTCTGATTAGGTGGATGAAAACGCTGTAAAATGATATTAGTGGTCAAATGGCAATTCAGACCTTAATCAACAAGGGAAGAATTCAGTTTGGCTAACAAATGTTTACCTTGCAAACTGACTTAAGTAGTGAAAATTTGGACGTGTGATGAGGTTATTTAAAAATGCAGATCTTGTAGCATACGGACTTCTTTGTGAATTTAATGCTGCTATTATTTCATCAGCACTCCCAATTCCGAACCCGTGACCAAAATAAAGATCTCCATTTAAAAGGATCGCGTTTAATCCATTCCATTCCGGAGTGTTCGGATGAAAATCAGGATTTTGAAAATAAACGCAATCTCCGGGCAAATAATCTGTACCTAAATGGCCTCTTAAACCAAGGTCCTGGTCGAATTCCCAAGAAAAGAGATATATTCTAGGAAACAGGTAATTAAATTGCATGGGGCCAATTTCTTCTAAGACAGCTTTGTAAAAAGTCAACACCATCGCGAGCGCACACTCAAAGGCATATAAACGACCATTATAAAAAATATCATTAATAGCTGTGTGCGGCAAGACACCAGGCCTAAGTCTAAACCCTCCCCTTCTCGTGAGAATCCAGTATCTTTCGTTACATTTGGATGTTTCAAAGGTAGCAAAGTCTGCCCCACTTTGATTTAATAAGTACGAAGCTTGGATGGTCTGCTGCCTTAGGTCCAGTTCAAATTTCAACTGAGATAGTGCATGATAGTAGTAGGTTCCGCTGTATCTCTCCATTAGTTGAAGGGTTCTTATTTGTTCTCTTGAAAGGTTAGTCCCTTCAAATTGATTCACGTCTAATACCATCTGATTAATGAGTATCATCGAACCTGGATCCTCCTTTTCATACTTCAATTCGACTCGTCACTAGATGATATGAATGATGACGGAAAACTGAACAACGAATCATGGGATTTACTAAATAAGTGAAGGGGGATCAAAAGAGTATTTATACAACATATATCTTCACACGTGCTTAATGCATCATTTACACGCTTTTTGTTTTTTCTCAGATCATTCAATATAATTGCGTGTTCAAAAAGGAGCATAAAAAGAGCCGAGTAGTTCGAGGCGGCGAAGTTTTCGAGTACCAGAGCGACGAGCAAGACATCGTAGCGATCATTTTTAGCGGACTTTTTAAACATCCTCTATAAGATAAAAGTAAGGAAAACATCACCAATTATCAGGGAGGTGGCTGTCATGTCAAATCAAAATATCAGAAAAGATATTAAACTGGTTGCACTTGATATGGATGGAACATTACTTAATAGCGACCACGAAGTTTCTGAAGCGAACAGAAAAGCAATTGAAGAAGCACAAAAAAATGGCGTACATGTCGTCTTAAGTACAGGTCGTACGCTAATGACTTGCCGTGATTATGCAAAATCATTAAAGCTCTCTTCCTATTTAGTTACAGTTAATGGAAGTGAGATTTGGCACAGTACTGGAGAATTAATTGAACGAAACCTTCTTCAAGCAGAATTGATAAAAATGATGGTCGATTTAAGGGATAAATATGACACAAAATGCTGGGCCGCTTCTGTTAATGAAGTTTGGAGAGCAGGGCTTCCTAATGACATTGAGAATTACGAATGGATGAAGTTCGGCTTTGAAATTGAAGATGATGACGTTAGAGAAACGATCATTAATATTCTTTCTGAAAATAAAAACCTGGAAATAAGTAATTCAAGTCCGACTAATCTTGAAATTAATGCAATTGGCATTAATAAGGCGAATGCTCTAAAAAAAGTTTGCGAACATGTTGACATATCAATGGATCAAGTCATTTCAATGGGGGATAGTCTAAATGATTTAGCGATGATAAAGGAAGCAGGTCTGGGCATTGCAATGGGAAATGCTCAGGATGTAGTGAAAGAAGCAGCCGATTGGGTAACGGCAACGAATAATGAAGATGGAGTTGCCAAGGCGATACACCGGTTTTTATTGTAATGCTATAATACTTAAGATTTCCATAGGGGAGACCTATAACCCTTATGGCATCTTCTTTTTATAGATTCACCTTAATTCATATGCTAAAGTGAAGTTATATTTATCTGATAATTCAAACAAAAGGGATGGTGAATCGATGTTTAGTACCTGGCAAAAACATATACATAACGAACTATCAGGGAAGCAAGCGTATCGTTATGCTGAACGGATTGCTCAGTTTCACCGTATTCAGGCGTCTACAGGTTACCGAAAAGCTGCGGAAGAAGTCGTATCTCTCTTGAAAAGAGATGATGTAGCTGCAGAGATTGTCAGTTACCCTGCACGAAACGGAGACCGATTTTTAGCGCACCGGAGCTTTCAGGAGTGGCACTGTGATCACGCAGAATTATGGATGGAAGGGGAAAATCGTAAGAGATTAGCACGTTTTGAAGAAGAGGAAATTTCTCTAGTTCAGAGAAGCGTTCCAACTCCTTCAAATGGAATTACAGCGGAGTTAGTAGTCATAGAAAACGCCGAAGAACCCGATAGTTATGAAGGTGTTGACCTTAAAGGAAAATTATTGCTTGTCCGCGGGAACCCATTTATTATCCATGATTTAGCTGTAGAAAAACACGGTGCCACAGGTCTTATATTCGATAATTTAAATGAATACCCCCCGATTCGTACACGATTAGATATGCCCGATGCTATTCAGTACACATCCTTTTGGTGGCACGGTAATGAAAAGAAGACGTTTGGTTTTGCAGTCTCACCACGGGTGGGAAACGAACTGCGTACCAGGTGTAGAAGAGAAACCGTGACATTGTCGGCTAAAGTTGAAGCACAGCTTTATGATGGTTTCTATGAAAATATTGAATTTTTCATTCCAGGTAAAAAACAAGAAGAAATTTTGCTAGTCAGTCACCTTTGTCATCCTTACCCAGGTGGACAAGACAATGCCTCCGGACCTGGAACGTTAATGGAGACGATGCGGTCTTTAAACCGGTTGATCCACAAAGGGATACTTCAGAAGCCTGACTTAGGTATTCGGTTTTTGATGATGCCTGAAATGACAGGTACATATGCTTACTTCACCCAGTACCCTGAGCGAAAAAAACGAACAGTCGCAGCCTTAAACCTTGATATGGTCGGTGCTGATCAAACTAAAAGCGGGGGACCATTATGTATAGAACCACCACCTATGGCACTCCCTACGTTTGTTGACCGGTTTGCTTATCAATTATTTGCCTCCATTACAGAAAATACTAGTAATTTAACAAACACGTTCAACTATAGTACAGTTCATTTTCTGAGAACTAGGTTTTCTGGAGGCAGCGATCATTATATTCTTTCTGACCCAACAGTGGGTATTCCTTGTCCAATGTTGATCCAGTGGCCAGACAAAAATTATCATACAACAGCAGATTCAACCGATCACTTAGACCACGAGATGATGAAGCATGTAGGAGTAACTACAGCACTCTATGCATATGGACTAGCCAACGGATCTGAAAGAGATTGGCGTATTCAAATGTATTCTGACGCGGGAACGAGGTTCTCAGATTTACAAAAGTCGGTTTCTTGGTTATTTTCTAAAGAGACATTACAAGATGAGTGGGAAGACGCGTTCTCTTTCTATTGTGATTACGAAAGAAAGGCTCTTCTGACTTATAAACATTATGCTAAAATACGAGGATTTTCTAAGTGGGAGGAATTGGTTAATGACGTATCTGAACAACTGGAGGAACAAATCACAGCTATAAAAAAATGGTCAGCGTCTCTGTCGAAGCTCAATTTGAGTAACGATCAGGAACCACTTAATAAAAAACTCCCTTCAGATTGGAAGGATCAAACGTTAAAACGAGTGTTTGAAGGACCGGTTATGCTTACGTTTGAGCTGGAGAGACTGTCATTAAATGATCGCCTTGAATGGTATGCTTACGAAAGACAAGCGAAAGTGCCTTCTGGTTATGTTATGTTTATTCAATATTGGTTAGATGGAAAAAGAACTTTAGAAGAAGTTCTTAATCTCGTCCATAAAGAAACAGGAGAGTACCACCCGCAATTTGCAGTAAAATATCTAGAACTGATGCGGCGCTTAGGAATGGTTGAATAATTTTCACTTAATACATATGAACACTATTTGTTAGGGGGGAAGTTATGAACGGTACCTTTTCTGCTATTTTGTTAGCTGCAGGAAAATCTACTCGGATGGGAAGACTAAAAGGCTTATTACCATGGATGGGGAAAACACTAATTGAATATCAGTTGGATCAGCTAACGCACTCCAAAATAGAAGACATTGTCGTAGTCCTTGGGCATCGTGCAGAACAATATAAGCCTATACTGAAACCTTATAAGGTGAAAATAATCGTAAATGAAGATTATCATGATGGAAAAAGCAGTTCTATTCGTAAGGGGATAAAAGGAACAGAACCGCATTCAAAAGGTATATTTATAGCTGCAGTGGACCAACCTGTGCCGTTTACAGTGTTCGATTCTGTCGCTCTTCACCAGGAAAAATACGATTCGATGATTACTGTTCCCTTTTATAATGGAAAACGAGGACACCCTGTATTATTTTCCAAACAATTAAAGGGAGCATTACTTAATGTTAATGAAGAAACATTTGGACTCCGTAAGGTTATGGCAGACAACAAAAATCAAGTGTCGGACGTTCATGTTCGGGAACATGCCATAACTTTAAATTTAAACACAATAGCAGCCTATGAGCAAGCATTAAAAATGCACAAAAATGATAATTAAATATTCAGAATATATTGATTTATTAATCAAATACTATATAATTCTTTATAAGGGACATGAACTCGATCATTCGGTTCAGTTTTCTGGAAATAGACTCGGTTGCTTAGCCTTTGTTAACGGAGGTTAGTGAAGCCACAGATGAGAGAAACTTCTTCATCTGTGGCTTTTTTATACTTTAAGAAAGCTTAGCTTCACTAAAGGAATAAGTATAAACGCAACTAAGGCTTCCTCCATTAAGGGTTGGCAGCAAGCCAAGTTCTCTTTAATGGAATATTTTCCTTTGCTAGAGTTCTTTGTCATGCAAATTTAACCGAAAGGAGAGGTGTAGGGAAAAAGGGGTAATGACGTATGTATCTGCATTCAAAAACAGAAAGCACATAATTTTAATAAGGAGGAAATTATGCCTGCTAAAACTGTTCACTATCCGTGGTATAAAAAAGAAGATACTGATGCGTTTTTTGCTTTATTTCAAAATAATATAGCCAACTTTGTTGTTATTTCCATTACGATGCTTGCCATGGGATTTCCGACAAGCATTGTATTCGGGCAAGTGATCCCAGGTGCTGCTGTAGCAGTACTTTTTGGTAATTTGTATTACGCTTATTCTGCTAATCGCTTAGCACAAAAAGAAGGAAGGACGGATGTTACAGCACTTTCTTACGGGATTAGTACTCCTGTTATGTTTATTTTCCTTTTTGGTGTGTTACTACCGGCAATCACGATAACAAATGATCCTCAACTGGCCTGGAAAATTGCTGTGGCAGCGTGTTTTATTAGTGGTTTAATTGAAGTGATCATTAGTTTTGCCGGTAGGTGGATACAAAACAATTTACCGCGAGCAGCGATGCTTGGTGCCCTGGCCGGGGTAGCCTTAACTTTTATTGCAGGTGAAATGCTGTTTAGTACATTCGAAATGCCTGTTGTAGGCTTAGTAGTATTAGCGATCATCCTTGTCGGGATTATTGGAAAAGTTACCATGCCTTTTAAAATTCCTGCCTCTTTATTTGCTATCGTGATCGGAACTGTTCTGGCTTATGCCCTGAGCCAAGCGGATATTAATCAAATAACTGATGGGTTATCTTATGTTGGCTTCTATCCATTTTTACCAACGATAGCAGCCTTTGAAGGTATGAGTTACCTTTTTGGCACGATGATTGCGGTTTTTGCAGTCGTTCTTCCGATTACGATATATAACGCGATTGAAACGCTGAATAACGTAGAAGCAATGGATGCTGCCGGTGACAAATACGATGTTAAAGAGTGTCAAGCGGTTGATGGTGTAGGGACAATGATCGGGGCAATGTTCGGAGGCCTGTTCCCAACCACGGTTTACATGGCTTCTGTAGGTTCAAAATGGATGAAAGCAGGCAGAGGCTACAGCATTTTGAATGCCGTTGTCTATGCACTTACAGCCATGTTTGGATTAATTGCCGCGATGTCTGCCATTATCCCGGTAGCCGTTGTCGCGCCTATTCTCGTATTTGTTGGAATATCAATGATCGCAACCTCATTTCAGGCTAACCAATCGAAATATTATCCAGCAGTTGCAGTTGCAATGCTCCCGTATTTTTCGAATTACTTAATGACAAGATTCAATAATGACGCAGGGGAGGTAGTAGCAGGAGTTTCAACGGGGATTGTGCCGTTAGGTCAAGGAGCTATGTTTACAGGGATTATATTAGGAGCGATTACCGTATTTATTATTGATGGGAACTACAAAAGAGCAGTCATTTTCTCATTAATCGGTGCTGCTTTTTCCTTTACCGGATTAATGCATGCACCTGAATTGGCATTTAATGCTGCACCGCAGTTTTCGATTGGCTATTTGATCATGGGTATGTTCTTCCTTTTTTATGCTTTTCAAAATATTAAGGTAGACCAAAACCAAGATCAAGATATTGCAAAGTAAAAGTCGTTACGAATGAGGTTTTAAGAGGAGGACAAAGTAAATTTTAACTGTTTGATTAACGGATTTCATATAATTTCGACGGCTAGGTCGAAAGTTTCTACCGGGTAACCCTGACTATGAAATCTAAGAGTACTGCACCATGACTAGTATATACATTCATAGGAGGGGGTACCTTTGACTAAAATCTTGATTAAAAATGCTGAAATTATAACCATGAATCCTCAAGACGACATCATTTACGGAGACCTATTAATTGAAAATGATCATATTGCGAAGGTGGATCAAAATATTGAGGAAAACAATATTGATAAAGTCATTGATGCTCGTAATAAGACGATCATACCAGGGTTTGTTCAAACACATATTCACTTATGTCAGTCATTGTTTCGAGGGCAAGCCGACGATTTAGAATTGATGGACTGGTTACAGAAAAAAATCTGGCCATTAGAAGCCTCCCATGATGAAGAATCCAGTTATTATTCAGCCATGCTTGGGATCGGTGAACTTATTCAAAGCGGGACAACTACCGTAATCGATATGGAAACAGTCCATCATGCTGATTTCGCTTTTCAAGCCATCGCCCAAAGTGGAATGAGAGCATTCAGTGGGAAAGTCATGATGGATAAAGGAAATGAAGTTCCTAAACGACTCCAAGAAAAAACAGAAAAGTCACTTCAACAAAGTGTCGATTTACTTGAAAAATGGAATGATTACGATAATGGCAGAATTCAATATGCTTTTTGTCCCCGGTTTGTTGTCTCCTGTACAGAAGACTTATTAACGAATGTTCGAGATCTTTCGGCTCACTATAATGTCAAAGTTCATACTCATGCTGCTGAAAATAGGGGAGAAATTGAAATTGTTGAAAAGGAACGCGGCATGAGAAATGTAGTATACCTTGATCACATTGGATTAGCGAACCCTCGATTAATATTGGCTCACTGTGTATGGCTGAATGAGGAAGAAAAAGAAATCATTAAAGGGAGAGGTGTGAAAGTCAGTCATTGTCCTGGCTCTAACCTGAAGTTAGCTTCAGGTATAGCTGAAGTACCAGATATGTTAGCAAAAGATATGATGATCAGCTTGGGGGCAGACGGAGCTGCTTGTAATAATAACTTAGATATGTTTAATGAAATGAGATTAGCCGCTCTCATCCAGAAACCACAACACGGCCCAACTGCAATGGATGCCAAGTCGATTTTTCGGATGGCGACAATAGGAGGAGCCACGGCAGTCGGCTTAGAAGATGAGATTGGCAGTCTTGAAGTGGGCAAGAAAGCAGACTTGTCCATACTGAACCTTAATGACTTTCATGTGTATCCTTCTTTTGGTGTCGACCCGATCTCGCGTATTGTTTATTCGGCGACGCGAGCAGATGTTGAGACTACGATCATTAATGGAAGGGTCGTGTTGGACAATCGAAAACTAACGACGATAGATAAAGATCTCGTCCTTTATGAATCTAATAAATCGATTCAAAGACTATTAAAACGGTTACCTAACATCCAATACAGTGAGACTGAAAAATCTAACGTAACAAAACCGAACTTTGGATGAAAGGAAGTAAGACGTTCATTGCTTAGAGGGTGCCCAAGAGGTTAAAGCAACCTATTGGTTCACCCTTTTCTTTTAATTTTTTAAATGACCACATGAAATAATAACCTCCAACTAATACTACAATTAAGAAGGAGGCATTCATGAGACTTATATATTTACCCATCATATTGCTCATTTTCTCACTCATAAATATAAACACTCCTGACATATTAACTGTAACATTTGAAGGAGAAACGATCGCAACTGTTAACAAATCGGAATATACAGACCCTTTGTTCGGTAAAACGATGGTAGATGCAGATAAGTATCGCGAACTTGTCGAATCAATTGATCAGGAAGTTGATGAAGACCCCGTCAATGCAATGATAGATGAACATGGGCGTGTAATTTCTGAACATGTTGGTTACAGGTTAGATCGCCAAGCATTCAAAGAGTCATTTTTCAATTATTTTTATAGTAATGGGAACACTGAAATAGAAGCACCTAGGTTAAAAGTCTACCCGAAAGTTGACAGTGAGTTACTTGCCCATATTCGTGTACAAGAAATCGGTCATTACATAACGTATTTTAATTCAAATAACAAGGAACGATCACATAATATCGCCCTTGCTACAGAAGCAATCAATAACCACGTTGTTTTTCCTGAAGAGACGTTTTCATTTAACGGAACGGTCGGAAAGAGAACGATTAAAAGAGGTTATTTACCCGCTCCAATAATCGTAAGAGGGGAATTAGCTGAAGGGATTGGTGGCGGAATTTGTCAAGTATCGTCAACATTGTTTAATGCCGTTGATCATGCAGGTTTGAAAATCGTTCAAAGATACGCCCACAGTAAACGCGTCCCTTATGTTCCACCTGGACGAGACGCAACCGTAAGCTGGTACGGCCCTGATTTTATATTTAAAAATAAACATAATCAGCCTGTCCTGATTCGAGCACAAATAGTTGGAGGCCAAGTCATTATCAGGATTTACTCCTCAGAAACGATTAATTACGAACCACGAAATGTTCCTGACGCTCCAAATCAGGTTCCAAAAGAAATCATCGTAGGTAAATTATTTTAAAATACTCCTCTCATAATGAAAGCTTAAATTAATTAACTGTCAATAACAAATATAACACCGTCTGAATAAATCCAGACGGTGTTATATTGCGATTTAAGTTCATGATTATGATTCGGGATTCCAGCTAAATTTTTCGGAATTTAACTTACGTTATGCATATTCTGAAACGTTAGCTAAACTTTTACACTAACCAAATGAAGTAACAAAGGAAGATAACAAAAAGTACATACATTAGAGGGTGGACATTTTTATATTCGCCCTTCACGACTTTTAAGATTGGGTAAGTGATAAACCCTAAAGCGATCCCAGTAGCAATACTATACGTTAACGGCATTGCAATGATAGTAACAAAAGCGGGAATCGCATATTCTAGTTCTTTCCACTTAATAGAACCTAATGCTGATGCCATGAGTACTCCAACTATGATGAGCGCAGGTGCTGTCACTTGACTAGTGACAACTTCCAATAATGGAGAGAAAAATAAGAATAGTAAAAACAAACCGCCCGTCACAATTGAAGCAAACCCCGTACGTGCTCCAGCAGCAACTCCGGCTGAAGATTCAATGTAAGAGTTTGTCGTTGAAGTACCAAAGATTGAACCAACCACTGTTGCAATCGCGTCAGTCCCAAGTGCAGCTTTAGCACGAGGAAGCTTATTATCTTTTATGAAACCAGCCTGTGTCGCTACAGCAATCAGTGTTCCGGCCGTATCAAAAAAGTTAACGAATAAAAAAGTAAAAATAACGGTGAGTAACTCAGGTGACAACACATCTGGTACAGACATTATCGCTACGCCAAAAGTTGGTGCTAAACTAGGAATAGCAGAAATGATTTGCGAAGGTATCGGGATTAAGCCAAAAATCATCCCGGCACCTGCTGTCAATATCATTCCATAAAAGATTGCCCCATGAAACCCACGTACCATGAAAATCGCAGTCATGACAAAACCGAATATAGCTAATACAGTCGTAGGAGCTGTAAGGTTGGCTAACGTAACCACAGTGTCTTCACTTGCAGTAACAATACCTGCATTTTGTAATCCGATAAACGCGATAAATAATCCGATCCCAGCCCCAGTTGCCATTTTCAGCTGAGCGGGTATGGCATTGATGATTTTTTCTCTAATTTCCGTAATTGATAGAATAAAGAAGATAATCCCTGAAATAAACACTCCGGCTAATGCTGTTTCCCAAGGAATTCCCATTCCAATGACAACACTATAGGCAAAAAATGCATTTAATCCCATTCCCGGAGCTAATGCAATCGGATAATTGGCCCATAAAGCCATAAGAAAACATGCAAGAGCTGCCGATAAACCAGTAGCAACAAAAACCGCCCCGCTGTCCATACCAGCATCACTTAAAATCGCCGTATTAACAAACATCACATACGACATAGCCATAAAGGTTGTTAGCCCACCGATCGATTCTCTTTTATAGCTTGTATTCGATTCACTAAAACCAAAATACCGCTCAATCCTGCTTTCCTGTTTCATCTTTGGTTCTAAACCTGGCTCCACATTTATCCCCTCCTAAATAAAAATGAAAGCCGCAGTCGAGAAGAAGTTTCTTCTCATCTGCGGCTTCTAAAAACCTCCGTTAACAGAGGTATAGCAACCCATACATCGTAAGCAAAATAAAAGCGATGTAATCGCTTTCACCTCGTTAAAGTAAATTATATTCAAAATAATCTGACAAGTCAATGGTTGGATAAATGAATGAATGCTTAAATTCCTACACTATAACACCCTTGACTTTTTGGTAAATTATAAATATTATGATAATTAATAGACTTTTTTTTGCATGGCAAGGGAGCTGTGTGAAGATCATTCATCCATGGAATTATTTATGGAAATGGCTTCACATGGCTCTTTTTATTTGGCTCCTTTCGCATAGATTGTTGTTTTAAATTGATAAATCGAAGGAGCGAAAGGCGGCGAATCCAGCAGGAAAGGCAAAAGCTGAAGACCTCGGAGTGAGATAGAGTTTGCGAACGAGAAGGCTGAAACGTTGCCCGCGGCAAAGAAGACACCGTGAATTCGTACAAAGTGAAAGAAGAACGGATGTCGCACTTGTGCCCTGGGGTGAAAGCGTCCACCTGTAGTGGATTCGAGCGCTGATCTTATCAAAAAGCAACAATCTTTTAGAAAACAGCTTTTTATTTTTACTAGGAGGTTATCATGTTGAAAACGATCACATTCAAAGTTAACGGAAGGGAAATGAAGGTAAACTGTCCTTCAAGTAAAACTTTACTTGACGTATTGCGTGATGATTTAGATTTGACCGGGAGTAAGGAGTGCTGTGGAAAGGGAGAGTGCGGAACTTGTTCAGTACTTATGAATAATGAAGCCGTTTGTTCTTGCTTAGTATTAGCGGGTCAAGTCGAAGGAGAAGAAATTCTTACAGTTGAAGGAATTGGTACTACTTCTTCAATGGATGTCTTACAGGAAGCTTTTGTTGCCGAAGGAGCTTCTCAATGTGGTTATTGTACACCAGGGTTTATTGTTGCTGCACGGGCATTTCTAAATCGAATCGAGAAAGTACCAACAATTGAAGACATTCAAGAGGAAATGGCAGGTAACTTATGTCGGTGCACCGGCTACACCAAAATAACTAAAGCCATTCAAACTGCAGCAATCCGACTTCTTTCACCTTCCACCGAAAAGCATACAATCAGTTCAGGAAGGGTGTCATCATAATGAGAATATCTGAAATTGATATGGTCTCGCCTAAGACATTAGATGATTGTTTGACTGTTTTATCTGACTCAACACAAGATGTCCGTTTACTAGCTGGAGGAACGGACGCAGTTGTTCGCTTGAAGGAGGGACACTGGAGACCAGCACTTTGGGTCAATATTAAAGGGGTAAAAGAATTACGTTATATTCGTGAAGAAGAAGATGGCATTCATATAGGTCCGCTCACTACACATACCGACATCGTTCATTCTTCTCTCTTACAAGAAAAAGCCGACGTTTTGGTTCATGCAGCAAGTGAAGTAGGTGCCACCCACATTCGCAATATGGGGACAATAGGTGGTAATTTAGGAACAGCTTCACCTGCTGGTGATACCATTCCTCCTCTCTACGTTTTAGATGCGGTAATCGAACTTTCTTCAGTAAATGGAAAAAGGAAAGTAGCTATTGAAGATTTCTTTAACGGTCCAGGAAAAACGGTTCAACAAAAAACAGAGTTGATCAGTAATATTATCATCCGGCCTCAATCTGCTAATGAGATCGGCATTTTCGAGAAACTTGGACCGCGTAAGGCGCAAGCAATTAGTATTGTCGATGTAGCAATCTCGTTGAAGATGAGCACAAATGAACGAGAATGTTTAGGAGGAAAGATCGCTTTTGGATCTGTGGCCCCGACCATTATTCGTGCACACAAATGTGAATCAATACTAAAGTTACAGGCACTGGATGATGAGGCGATTGAAAATTTAGCGACAATAGCCTGGAAGGAAGTAGCCCCCATTAGCGACCTGAGAGCAACGGCCGGCTACCGTCGAGACATGGCTAGCTCTTTGTTGGCAAGAGGGTTACATCGATTAATGATGAGGTGGGATAACAGATGACATTACCTAAAGAAAAAACAACATGGGTAGGGAGTAGGGTCCCACGTATAGATGGACCTGAGAGAGTGACCGGTGAATTAAAATATATGACTGATTATCATTATGAAAACATGGTTTGGGGCAAGGTGCTTCGGCCTCCATACCCTTATGCCAAGATTAAAAAAATGAATACAACGAAAGCTAAGAGTCTACCTGGAGTGATTGCGGTTCTGACGTACGAAGACATCCCCGGTTTTAATGGGTTTGGCATCGTCGTACCAGATCAGCCTGTTTTATGTGAAGACGTTGTACGGACTACCTCTGATGCTGTCGCGTTAGTTGCAGCAGAAACTGAAGAAATCGCTGAAGAGGCTTTAGATCTGATTGAAATCGATTATGAACCTCTCCAAGCGGTTACTGATACAGAATTTGCTCTTTCGGATGATTCTCCAAAATTACATCCAGATGGCAACATACATAGCCACGTAACAATTTCAAACGGTGATGTAGAAACAGCATTTAAGGAAGCTGATATCGTCTTCGAGAACACCTTCCACTCTCCTAGGCAAATGCATGCGTTTATCGAAACAGAAGGGGGATGGGGAATACTTGAAGCGGATGGAACATTAACGATCCGCTGTCCTGGTCAGTATGCATATCGAGACCGCTTACAAATTGCTCGTGCCTTAGCTTGGAACCCGTCCCGTATCAGGGTAGTTTCGAGTCCCGTTGGAGGTGCGTTTGGTGGAAAAGACGAAATTACCATCCAAATTTATTTAGCCTTGCTCGCTCTTCATACTAACGGGCGCCCTGTGAAAATTCACTACAGCCGTGAAGAATCCGTCATCGCTGGTATGAAAAGACATCCATTCAAAGTAGAAATGAAAACGGCTGCTAAAAAAGATGGCACATTGATAGCGAATCAAGTCAGGGCTATCGCTGATACGGGAGCCTATGCTTCTCTTGGAGGAGCGGTTATCAGCCTAGCCATTGAGCATTCGTGTGGCCCTTATAAAATTCCAAATGTTGACCTAGAAGGCTATTGCGTTTACACCAATAATGGAGTAGCAGGAGCTTTTAGAGGCTTTGGTGTAAATCAAGTATGTATGGGAATTGAGACCCATTTAGATATGATCGCAGAAGAAATTGGTATGGATCCAATAGAGATCCGAAAGAAAAATGTCTACCACCAAGGAGAGGTATCCAGCTTGGGGCATGTTGTAAAAGGAAGCGTCGGTACTTGGAAAACACTTGATGTAGCCGAAAAATGTGATTTGTGGGTGAACCGAGATAAGTATAAAGCTGAAGGGAAGGAACCTTGGAAAAAAAGAGGGGTTTCAATTGCAACTTCTTTCCATGGAGTAGGTATGGGAATTGGCTTGCCTGATTATGGATCTGCTTCAATTGAATTACTTCATGACGGTCGATTTGAAGTCAGTGTAGGCTGTGAGGAAATAGGAGGCGGTAATGGCACCGTTTATGCTCAAGTGGCAGCGGAAACGCTGAACTGTGATGTTACTTATATAGATATCGTGCAAGGAGATACTTCAAAGACGATGGATGGCGGGACAATTACCGCGTCTCGATCCACTTACACTGGAGGGAGAGCAGTTGCCACTGCAGCACCTCATATGTTGAATTTACTAACAAAAACAGCTGCCGGAATATGGGGAGTCGATGAAACAGATGTGAGTGTAGGAAAACAAAAGGTTGTACTAAAGAGCAAAGATCGTCCTAATGATTCTTTATCCTACGCACAAATTTACGACTTTTTATATGAACACCGCCTGGAAACAAGAGTTGAAGGACATTTCATCCTCCCAAAAGAAAAGAAAGCGATTAAAGGTTCAGGTGGAGCTCCTCATCATATTTACGGGTATTTAACTCATGTAGTGATGGTGGAAGTAGATACATTGACCGGTGAAACTGAAGTAATCAAAGTAGTTTCTATCCCAGATGCAGGGAGGGTCATTAATCCTCAAGGTTTGGAAGGGCAAGCTGAAGGCGGTGCCGTAATGGGAATAGGTTATGCCCTCTATGAAGATACCATTATGGAAAACGGCGTTCATAAGACCACGAACTTTTCCGACTATATTCTTCCTACCATGAAAGACTGTCCGCATATTGAAACTCTACCTGTAGAAGAGCTAGAAGCGACAGGACCTTTTGGAGCAAAGGGGATTGGGGAAGTAGTTATGATTCCTATTATTCCAGCCACGATATCTGCGATTCATGATGCTATTGGTGTAAGAATCAATCATTTACCAGCAACTCCGGAACGAGTTTATCAAGCGATAAAAGCTCTACGAGAAAAAGAATCCAAATCTAATGAAGAAAAAGTGATGTAAATGCTATCAGAAGAATTGGTACAGAAGCTTTCCAAATCGATAGAAAAAAGAATAAATGTCGCGTTAATTACGGTAACAAAGCACCCTGATATAGAAATAGTTGGGAGCCGGTCACTACTTTGGGATGACGGTACTCTGTTTCATGGTAGTCCTATATCTGTTCCGCTTTCTGAACCATTTATAAATCATGGAATACCATTAATGACAAAGAAAAAAACCAAGTCGATTCAGTTTGAATGGCAATCCAATTTTATTGAGTGTTATGTAGAAATGTATGAAGCGCCCCCTCATTTGATTATCACGGGTGCCGGTCACGTAGGTGAACCTGTTGCCAAATTAGGGAAAATGCTGAATTTCTATGTAACGGTGGTTGATGACCGCACTGAATTCGCTAATCAAAAGAAATTTCCTGATGTGGATGAAGTGGTCTGTTGTGACTCTTTTCTCTCTTATTTCAACAATGTTCCTATATCTTCACGGACATATGTATTACTTTTAACACGTGGACATCAATTTGATGTTATGAGTTTACAAGAGTTATTAAAACGAAAGGAGAGCGCGGGGTATATTGGGATGATCGGCAGCAGAAGAAGAATTGCTGGCGTCTTTGAACAACTGAGAGATGATTTTCCTGATGAAACCTTTGATAACATTTTTACACCAGTTGGAATAGACATAGGAGCACAAACTCCTGAAGAAATTTCCGTTAGTATTATGGCAGAGATACTAAAAGTAAAAAACAACACGTCAGGACAATCGTTAAGTGAGAGTATTCGTCGGTTAGCAAAGCTAGGTTTTAAATAGTACGGTTCCTGTTATAAAGGAAGGAGGAAAGAGTTATGACAGACTTGGATTTTTTTAACAAAGTAGTATGTCTTCGCAAACTAGATCAACCTGCAGCTTTAGCTACTGCAATTCGTACGAGAGGCTCGACTCCAAGAAAAACAGGAACAAAAATGCTAATTTACTTGAATGGTCAAATTGAAGGAACGATAGGGGGTGGTTGTGGAGAAGCAGAGGTCATTGAAGAGGCCTATAACGTGATACGAAAAAAACTCCCGACGCATTATACCGTCGATTTAACATCTGGTATTTTGTACGAAGATGGCGGGATATGCGGCGGCACGATGGATGTGTTTATTGAACCAATATGTAAGGAAGGGTAACGGTAACAGGGAAAGGTTCAGTAATAAATGAATAAAGCGAGTGATAATTGTGGGAGAGTTCGTAAAAGGTACGACGCCGAAGGAGCAAGCCCTTTACCAAGGGGTTAATCTCTCAGGTACAAGGAACCGCAATTTGACGCACCTCTGGAGAGAGCGAATTAGCCACCAAAGGGGAATATTCTTTACCTAATGTAAAGAATTCAAACTCTCAGGTAAAAGGACAGAGGAAAGGAGAAGTCAGCGCCTTTCCCTGTCTTTTTTGTGTCTAAAATACAAATCTTTAAGGAGGCAATACAAATGGCTTTACATGTAAACGATCCGGAATTATTTAACTCAATTACAAAGGAAGAAAAAAGGCAAAAATCAACATTGGAATTAATCGCTTCAGAAAACTTTGTGAGTGAGGATGTCATGCAAGCGATGGGTACGGTTTTGACAAATAAATATGCTGAAGGCTATCCAGGAAAACGATATTACGGCGGGTGTGAACATGTTGATGTTGTGGAAAGGCTGGCTATAAACAGGGTAAAAAACCTTTTCAATGCACAGTTTGCCAATGTCCAGCCACATTCCGGAGCTCAAGCTAATACAGCGGTGTTTTTCTCTCTTTTACAGCCTGGTGATACAATTATGGGAATGAATTTATCCCACGGCGGTCACCTTACGCACGGGAGTCCTGTCAGTATCTCCGGTAAATGGTTTAAAGTTGCATCGTATGGTGTAGACAAACAAACTGGACGTATAGATTACGACCAAGTGGAATCGATAGCATTAAAAGAGAGGCCAAAATTAATAATAGCAGGAGCGAGTGCATACACACGAACCTTGGATTTTAAAGCCTTTGCAGAAATCGCTCGTAAAACGGGGGCGACTTTCATGGTGGATATGGCCCACATAGCCGGTCTTGTAGCCACTGAGCACCACCCTTCACCTCTTCCGCATGCCGATGTTGTCACAAGTACAACTCACAAAACCCTTCGTGGGCCAAGAGGAGGGGTCATTTTAAGCAATGATGAGCTACAAATTAAGAAAATGAATAAAGCCATTTTTCCTGGCATTCAAGGTGGACCAATGATGCATATCATTTCTGCAAAAGCCGTTGCTTTTAAAGAAGCAATGCAAGATCGTTTTAATGATTATATTAATCAAGTCGTCGTAAACGCATCTACACTTGCTAAAACGTTAAAGGATGAGGGCTGCGAGCTCGTTGCAGGAGGAACGGATAATCACCTTATCCTACTGGATGTTCGCCCTTGTGGCCTAACTGGAAAAATGGCAGAAGAATACCTTGACGAATCAGGAATCACCACCAACAAAAACACGATCCCTTTTGATCCTGAAAGCCCTTTTATCACTAGCGGTATCCGTATTGGAACCTCAGCTCTTACTACAAGAGGTATGAAGGAAAAAGAAATGGAGATCATTGGACATATAATAGCAAACGTTTTAAAAAGTCAGGGTGAAACAAAAATCATAGAAGAATCAAAGGGAATAGTAAACGACTTGTGTTCAAAATTCCCGTTATTTGCATATGACCAACCAGACAGTATAAAGGTGAAAGCTTAATATTAGAACTCAGTACTTTTGATTAAGGAAGAGCTCCTCTTTTGTAAAAAGAGAGGGGCTTTTTTATATTTCAAAGTTGAACCTTTGTGTCTTTTTTATTAGAATAATTACGAATATATTAGCAATTTACTCACGATTGACTTCTTTTGACCACCTTGATTTACTTTTTTCAAAGCATTCAGACTTTCGAAACTTAGTTTTTGAAGAGTTATTCATAGAAGAAAAAGATATTTCCGTTTATTTTCACGAATAATCTGAATTATCTGTATTGACTATATTGTAAAAAAAGTATATGATGTATTTAAGTTGATAGCAATGGGGCTACAACTACTGAAATTATAAATTTAAGTTGATTACTATCATCAAATAGTTTGGCATGGCAAGGGCGCTGTGTAGAGATTAGTGTATTTATTACACTCTTTACATTGTGCCCCTTTTATTTTATTTGAAATGTGGTGAACAAATGGAGAAATGTGCGTTAATTGTGATCGATTGTATTAATGACTTTCTAGTAAATGAAGAGTGCCCTCTCTTCTGCTCTGAAGGTGAAAAGGCAGTCGGTGGCATTAAAGAAGCAATCGATCTGTTTCACAACCAAGACCAGCAAGTTATTTTTGTAAAGGATGCTCATCGAAAAAATGACGGTGACTTCATTGTCCGTCCTAACCACGGAATAAAAGGAACCTGGGGGGCAGAAGTTGTAAAGAGTCTTCAACAAAAAATGGTAAATAATGACTATATTATTGATAAACGCCGCCACAGTGCCTTTTCTTATACTGATTTAGATTTGTTTTTAAGAGAAGAAAAAATTGAACACGTCGTTCTAATCGGGGGGTGGACGAATACGGGAATTAGAAGTACAGCATCCGACGCTTTTCATCAAGCCTATAAAGTGACTGTACTCAGCAATTGTTGTTATTCACAAACTGAGGAAATGCACCAGGCAGGATTAGTGGATATTCGCCTGTTTGGTCAAGTTATGACCTTAGAAGAATTCAACGGTGTCATTTGTTAACCTGTAAAGTTGAAACATCAGAGGGTATAGTGGGGCGATGGGATGAGAGAGATATACCTTTTCATGCACGATAACAATTTGAAAAAAGAACTTGCGCAAAAGTTGCAACAATTAGGTTATCGAGTTAATTGTCCAAACGATCAGGAGTATTCCTTTAATTTGGACAGCCATTTATGTATTGCTGATTCACACTATTTAATGCATCATTCTTTACATTGTCCTTATGTGATTCTATATACTGATATAATCAATGACCAAGCCTTGGATTTAATCAAAAAACATTCGTGTACAGGGTTTATCGGACTTGATTATTGTCATATATCTCTTCAATCGGTTATTGAGGTAGCATCTTTTAAAATTAAGCAGTTAGAAAAAGTACACAAAGAAAACCGGAAATTAACGAGAAAACTACAAGATCGAAGAATAATTGAAAAAGCAAAGTATTTACTCGTAAAAAGATCTCGGATTTCAGAAGAGGAAGCTTATGAAAGAATGCGTTCTGAAGCGATGAACCAGCAAAAAACGTTACGAAGTATCGCAGATTTGATCTTAATTAACGAAGAATAACTCTGTTTCACAACACCAACCTATATGGGAGGGAAACCATGGAGGAAGCAACTATAGCAGTACCGTCGTTTAGTTCTCTCAAAAAACAGATCTCTCAACTTTATAACAAAGTTAATCAGGAGATGTATGGGATAGGGGTAAAAAAACAAAGAATAGAGATTTTCCAAAACTCGGTTATTATTTTTAGTGAACATAAACGGGTTCCCGCATTAAACGTCATAAGCAACAAGTACCCTGAATTAACCATTTCAACCGATGCGGCACTAGTAAGCGAATTTAAACAACGAATAAAAGATCAAATTGAAAATAGTTTTCAAGAAAAAGTACTTACCGTTTTAAAAGACTTTGATCCTAAAACCGAACAAGCGTTTACAGTCATCCAATTCGAAAAAGTCATTAGTCCAAACTGAGAATGATAATTTAATAGATTGATTGAAGGATAATAATTGCGAATGAATCGCTTTTGTTTTCCTTACGAAGTAATAGTCGGTCGCTTATACTCTGTTAAACGGAGAAATAAGAAACCGTAGATGTAGAAGGGATTTGAATGCCCTTTTATTATCTACGGTTTTTTATATATAAAAAGGTATTCAAAACTAACTATCTACTATGAACATAGGAAGGGGATTTGTATGGATTTAATACTTAAAAACGCTCATATTCCACAAGGAGACAGGAAGGTACTGACAAATATCCTTGTCGATCAAGGAACCATTGTTGGATTTGTAAACTCCATTGATCACCTACAAGCAGATAACGTGATTGATGTACAAGAGAAATTAGTCGTTCCAGGCTGCATTGACCCGCATACCCACTTCATGGATCCAGGCTTTACACATCGTGAAACATTCGCTACTGGCAGCATGTCTGCAGCTGCTGGGGGGTTGACTGCCCATATTGACATGCCATGTTGCAGTAAACCGTCCGTACGAGACGGAGAGAGCTTTCAAAAGAAGCTCGCACCTATTAAGGATCAAGCGTATATCGACTACTGCTTTTGGGGTGGGATGACTGGAGAAGACGTCCGAGAAGGTTGGCTCGATAACGTATGGCCACAAGTAGAAGAAGGCGTTGTTGCTTTTAAAGTTTATATGACACCTTCTGTTCCAACGTTCCCTAAAGTAACTGACGCTGAAATGCTGGAAATATTTCATAAAGTAGCGGAAACTGGCTTACCTGTTGGGGTCCATGCTGAAAACTTTGACCTTTGTGACTTCTATACGGAAAAACTGAAAAATGAAGGACGGTTAGATAGTCCGGCGTGGGCTGAAGCACGAAATTCCCTTGCTGAAAAAGTCGCAATTCAACTTATTATCAGCTTTGCAGAGGCAACAGGGGCACGTGTCCACGTTGTTCATATGAGTACAAAAGAAGGCGTTGAATTAGTTAGGGAAGCTAAAAAACGAGGTGTCCAGGTAACATCTGAAACCTGCCCACACTATTTGATGTTAAATGCTGAAGAAGCCATGACGAAATTTGGTACCTTTGCGAAAATTGCTCCTCCGCTACGCGAGAAAGAAGACAATGTCATTCACTGGGAAGCATTAGAAGATGGCACCATTGATTTTGTGGGCACAGACCATGCTCCATATGAGATTGCTACTGAGAAAAAAGCGCCAGATTCTGATGTTTGGAACAGCTTTCCTGGTATTCCTGGAGTTGAAACCATGGTTCCAATTCTCGTGAGTGAAGGGTTAAATAAAGGCAGGTTATCGTTATCTCGCTTTGTAGAAGTGACAAGCCGCAACGCAGCCATTCATTACGGCATTTATCCTAAAAAAGGAGCAATAGAAATTGGCAGTGATGCCGACTTCACGATCATAGACCTCGAGCGTGAATACAAAATTGATCAAGAAAAAACGTATTCAATGGCAAAGTACAATCCTTTACACGACCTAGAGTTAAAAGGAAAACCAGTTCAGACAATTGTACGAGGGAAGCTTGTATACGATGAGGATAACGGCGGAATAGTCGGTGATGCAGGTTATGGTGAGTACGTCAAACGTCAAAGTACACAAGAGTTAGATAGAACCTTAAAGTATTAAAAAATCTCACGCTAAGAAAATTTTCAAATATATATGAATAAACACTTTACCGGAGGGATGTAAACGTGGAATTAAAAGGGAAAAAGCACGCGATCGTTGTTATTGATATGTTGAATGACTTTATAGGACCAAAAGCAGCTCTTCGCTGTGAGAGTGGAGAAACAATAGTACCAAATATTCGGCAAGCTGTTGATTTTGCTCATGATCACAATATTCAAGTGATCTTTATTCAAGAAGCTCACCGAAAAAATGATGCTGATTTTCGAGTCAGACCTGTTCACGCAATCAAAGGAACATGGGGACACGAATTTATTCCAGAACTCACACCTGATGAAGAAGCTGGTGACTATGTTGTTCAAAAAAGACGGCACAGTGCCTTCAGCTACACGGATATGGATTTATTTCTCAGAGAAGAGCAAATCGATACTGTCGTATTAACAGGTGTATGGACGAACGTATGTGTCAGAAGTACCGCATCAGATGCACTATATCACGGCTATAACGTAATTTGTCTAACAGATGGCACAGCCTCTCAAGATGAAGACATGCATCGTTCTGGATTGAGAGATATTAATTTGTTTGGAGAGATCATGTCTACTGATGAATATATCGAAGCCGCTAAAAAAACAGCGAATCAATCTTCATTAACCTAATTGTCAAGAGGGGATTAATATGCGAATCGTTGTAGGAATCACAGGAGCAAGCGGATCTTTGTATGCTTATACATTGATCCGTGCTCTTCACCAATTAGATGTTGAAACTCACGTCGTCGCTACTGAAATGGGAGAGAAAGTGTTGCAATTTGAGTGTGGCATTAAGATGGATGAAATTAAAAAATATGCTGAGGTAGAAAGCAATAAAAACCTGTTTGCCCCTATTTCGAGTGGTTCATTTAAGACAGATGGGATGGTTATTGTTCCCTGTTCGATGAATACATTAGGGGCTATCGCAAATGGCGTAGGTGATACATTATTAAGTCGTACGTCAAGTGTCGCGTTAAAAGAAAGGCGGAAATTGATTGTTGTGCCCCGGGAAAGTCCAATAACACTCATACACATTAACAATATGAAAGCCTTAGCTGAATCAGGAGCTGAAATCATGCCAGCTTCTCCAGGATTCTATCACCGCCCGCAAGAAATCTGGGAACTGGCAAACTTTATGGTAGCAAGAATACTTGATGCGTTTGATCTCGATCATCAACTGCTTCCTCGTTGGGGGGAAAAGTTATGAGCGCAGTAACAATGAGAGATTTGCTTAAAGAATGGGAAGCAAGAGACATTTTAAAACGCATAAGAAAAGAGGTAGATCCCAAATATGAACTAGGAGCAGTCATTAATTCTTGTGAAGGAAAGCAGCCTTTTCTATTTGAGAAAATTAAAGGCTATGAATCTCAAATGGCTGCTGGCTTAGGAGGAGATCGAGAATTAATGGCAGATAGTATTGGTGTTAAGTCTCGTGATTTAGTTCCTAAAATTATTCAGTCTATTGTTGATCCTATCCCAACTACAAAAGTAGGAACAGGACCTGTTCAAGAAAATGTTGTTTTAGATCCTTTTGAACTTGACGAACTCTTTCCAATACCGGTATTTCATGGTGAAGACTCTGGAGGATATTATGTTTCTGGAATATTAGTCGTAAAGGATATCTCAGGCCGAAAACGGTACACCTCGATTCGACGAATGCAATTTTTAGAAGGAAACAAAACAAGTATTTTAATTACCTCGCCCGAATTAAACGAACAATTTGCCCATTATGAGGAACGAGGAGAGCCGATGGATATAGCCGTAATGTTTGGGGTTGTACCAGCGGTAGTCCTCAGTTCTCAAATCAGTACACATTTATACCATACTGATAAATTAGATGTAGCTGGAGCACTATTGGGAGAATCATTAGAAGTGGTCGACTGTTTGACAGTTGATCTTGAAGTTTTAGCTGAAGCAGAGATTGTATTAGAAGGTAAAATGGTTCCTAACATCCGTGAACCTGAAGGACCGTTTGGCGAACTGGCTGGTTATTACGGCGAATGTTCCCCCCAGCCGATTGTAGAGTTTTCGGCTATTACTTATAGAAATGATGCAATTTCGCAGACGATTTTCCCATCAAGTTTTGAAGAAAGATTACCCATGGGACTCGTTAGAGAATCATATATATATAGTGCGGTCCGTCAAGTCGTACCAGGTGTAAAGGCTGTTCACGTCTCAATGGGTGGAGTAGCCCGTTATCATGCCGTGATTCAAATCGAAAAAACATTAGAAGGTGATGGAAAGCAAGCTGCACTTGCAGCATTCACTGGAGATAAGGATTTAAAACATGTTGTCGTTGTCAATCATGACGTCGATATTTTTGACCCTGAAGATGTAGAATGGGCGATTGCAACAAGGGTTCAAGCTGATCAAGATGTGTTTATAGTCCCAGGAGCTAACGGCTCTCCTTTAGAAGCCTCTCATAACATGAGGGGAGTGACAGCCAAAATGGGAATTGATGCGACATACCCTCTTCATGCAGCTCATCAATTTAGACGAACATCAATTCCATTTAAAGAAATCGACCTTAAAGATTATTTATAACTGGTGTTCAATTAGATTTTTTGAACTACCGAGATAGGAGAGGTTAAAAGTGGAAGCAATCGGCATGGTTGAAACGAGAAGTTTAGTCGCTGCGCTGGAAGCTTTAGATACGATGACCAAAGCAGCGAATGTGCAGTTAGTCGATTTAAAAAAAGTAGGATCAGGTATCGTTACCGTTATTGTAACAGGTGATGTGGCTGCAGTTACATCCGCTGTAGAATCCGGAAAAACAGCTCACAATCGAACGGGTGGGGAGTTGATTTCAGCAAACGTGATCCCTCGTCCTCACACGGATTTGAGTAAGATTTTATAGTAGGAGGTCATTAACGTGTCAGAATTCATGAAGCATGTAGTAGAAGATGTTCTAAGACGCAGTACTCCTTCATCAGGTAATGTAAAGCTATCAAGCACTCAAACTAAGCGTAATACTGATGTATCTGCTAAACCTGTAAATTCAGAAAATGTAATAAATAATATACAACGCCCTAACTACCAACAGCAAAAACAAAAAGAACGTCTAAAGGTTTTAAGAAGTGAGCATCACTCATCCAAATATCAGAACAAAACAATGAATCAGCCTGTTGATCGTTCATCTAAGTATACAAAAGACTCTCTTTCTAAGCTGATTAAAGTAACTTTAAGTGAAGGAAAGAATAGTGCTGAGAACGGAAGAACGACCGTACACAGCAATACAGCGTCCCCTAAAAAAGCGGCTCAGTTCATAGGGAAATCAAAAGACGGCACTAGTGTGTGGCACTTTCCTGAAGTGCATGAGCAAATGAAAGGTATGTTTAACGGAAACGTACAAGCAAGCAATGTTGGGGTAGTTTCTTCAGAGCTATGTTCTCCTGGACAGCTGTTTATAGTAGACGAAACGTTAAAGGCATTCCCTGACATGCACTATCATTTGGAGTGGGACAAGTCGCAGAAACAGGGATTTATTCTGGAATTATACTTACAAGATGAAACCCGTATGGTTCAAGTCTTAAATAAAATTTACCAAACGATTAATCGTCACTCAATGACAAAGATTGAAAGCCATACTACACTTCACCCAAGTGCTTGGCTATTACAAAAGTTAGATTTAGACAACTCCTATAACAGGATAGCTGTGTTAGAAGGCTTACCTTATTATGATAGCTTCGGACTTATCGACCGCTACATAAGTCAAAGTCCTAAGAATACTCTAACCTATAAAATTGAAGCTTGTTACCTCGCACTTATGGGCAGTGATCAGGTTGTGTCCAATGCTATACAACAGTTAAAAAAAGAAGCAAATCGATACCTTGATGTGAGGTAAGGAGGGTAGATGATGAATACTTATGCTTTAGGACTAATCGAAACTGTTGGATATACGTCAGCCATCTCTGCTGCAGATGCTGCTCTAAAAGCCGCTGATGTAGAACTTATTGCACTAGAAAAGGTGATTGGTGCTGGAGGTGCTATAAGCGTAACCATTCACTTGAGTGGTGATGTTGCAGCAGTTTCTTCAGCTGTAGAAACAGGAGAAAAGGAGTGTAACCGCGTGGGAAAAGTAATATCCGCTCATGTCATCCCTCATTCACATCCTGAAGTGGGTGAAAAGCTGTTAAAGAATTTTAGCCTTCCAGACGTTAAAAACGAGACTCAAACATCAACAAAGAACAAAAAATTGAAAGAAAAACCGGCCGGGCGGAAAGCTACGAGCAAAAAACAGGAAGAGAAAAAGGCCACAAACAATAAGGAAAAGGATACTCCTAAAACAGATGATGATCAAGTTTAAGTAAATGAAATTGACCAAGGATTAAACACACTTGAAGGAGGATATAAAATGGGCGAAGCGTTAGGAATGGTTGAAACTAAAGGTCTTGTAGGTGCTATTGAAGCTGCAGATGCGATGGTAAAAGCTGCGAATGTTGAAGTATGCGGTTATGAAAAGATTGGTTTTGGGTTAGTGACAATTATGGTTCGTGGAGATGTTGGTGCTGTAAAAGCTGCAACAGATGCAGGAGCAAGTGCTGCAAGCAGAGTAGGCGAGCTTATTTCCGTTCATGTAATCCCAAGACCACACAGTGAAGTTGAAAGAGTATTAATGAATAATAAAGGAGAATAAAGGTGAATCAAAAAACGCAGAGTTCAGTGGTCAATCACACTCTGTTAAACCTGTATTACAAGCATCAGCATGAAGAATTGAAGCAAGGTTATCCAAGAGTTCTGGCCCTTCTTTCTTATCACATGATTGGAGTGGAAGAAGGTTTCTCAAGTTTAAGAGAATTAAACCAACAAAAGGCTAGAGTTCAGATATGGCCGGATAACCTTGCAAAAAAATATTACAGTAAAAATCAAATTTTAACTCAAACCGGGATTGATGATTGGGTGTTTTCAGACCAAGAAGTGGAATTAATAAAACATCATTATCAACACCTCTTCATTCCCGTACTACCCTTTTCCCTTTTATCTGCCATTATCAGATATGAAGATCGTCAACCTTTTGTTCGACTTATATTATGGGCTTTGTTTGCTGGTGTTAAAGTTAGTGCTTTAACACTCGGAGCAGACCCATCCCATTCTGCTTGGAAAGAAAGACAGTTGGATCAGGGGGCAATGTATTTACAGCACGATATATCCCGGCAGCTCAATCAATTACGCAATATGGGAATTCAAGGTTTAGAGTTAAAAGATGTAGGTGAATGGCTTTATAAATCTCGCACCTCAAAAAAGAAACGAGTGTTAACTGAAAAAGACATTACAGACGCTCATCTGAAAAAAGAGAGCGAATTATATATACAAAAGGGATGTATTGTTACCCCTTTAGCATTGGATGTTGCTAAACAGTATAACATTGAACTAATTTTCCCTTCTTAAGGGTTGTTTTATCAAACCAGATATGAACTCAACATAAAAATTCGCTTAAGGGAGAAGGTCCTGTATGAATATGGGAATCGTTATTGGACGAATTACCGCAACAAGAAAGGATGAAAATCTGGTCGGTTTCAAGATTTTGATCACGCAACCAATTGATGTACAGGAAAACGCTACAGGACAAGCTTTGATTACCGTTGATATGGCGGGAGCCGGTATCGGTGAAAAGGTTATCTATGTATCGGGAAGTATGGCTTCACGGGCAACCCAAAACAAGGACGCTCCGGTTGATGCCGCCATTGTCGGTATTATCGATACGATAGACGTAGAAATGAAATTTGGAGGGAAGGATTAATGGATGCACTGAATATAAAAGAAGCCCTGCAGTGGCGAAAATTAATTGATACATTACTAGATAAAAATCAATTTGCAGATCTCGTACTTCAAGGTGGCTGTTTCATTAACGTTATTACAAGAGAACTATATGAGGCAGACATAGCAGTAAAAGGAGAGCATGTGCTACTTGTTGGAGATGCCGAGGAGCTAATAGGTCCTTCAACCAAAGTAGAAAATGTAAGTGGTAAGTTTGTCTCTCCAGGATTCATTGATTCCCATATGCACTTTGAAAGTGCGGTATTGACTGTCACAGAATTTTCAAAGCTTTCTCTTCCTACAGGAACGACAACGTTGATTGCTGACCCCCATGAAATTGGAAATGTCTTAGGAGTTAAAGGGATGCAAGCAATGATTGAAGAAGCTACGACACTGCCCCATCAAGTTTTTTATACCGTTCCCTGTCTCACACCCGATGCTCCCGGACTCGAAACGGCAGGATACGATGTGACTTCTAAAGACATGAAAACCTTATTGAATGATCCGTATGTTCAAGGGATCGGTGAGACCCAAGGATTTAGTAATGTTAACCCAGTTTATCAGCATGCTTCGGAGCTGATTGATGACCAACTGGCTTCTGTATCCTATGCCAAAAGCATTGGAAAGACTGTAGAGGGCAATGCTCCCGCCTTATTTGGTAAAGAACTTGCAGCTCATATTATTAGTGGTGGCACACATATTTCCTGTCATGAAACGACAACAAAAGAAGAAATGATTGAAAAATTACGGTACGGTGTGAGTGTCTTTATGCGCGAAGGTTCATCCCAACGTAACATGGCAGAATGTATTCGCGCAATTACCGAGGAAGGACTCGATTCCAGAAGAGCCATTCTCGTATCGGATGATATGGTTCCTGAAGACTTGCTAAAAGATGGTCATATGAACGATATCGTCAAAAGAACGATTGCCCAAGGAATTGATCCTGTAGAAGCCATTCAAATGGTGACCATTAATCCCGCTACTCACTTCGGTTTTCAAGATCTCGGTGTACTAGCTCCAGGGAAACGAGCAGACATCGCTGTTATTTCAGATTTAGAGCAGATGACGATTGATCAAGTGTATGTAGGTGGAAAGAAAATCGCTGAAAATGGTGAACTGACGATTGATATTCCAAGTTATACGTACCCAGAAACGGTTAAACAATCGATCAAACGTGAGCCAGTTAAAGAAGAAGATTTACACATTAACGTAAGTGATCGAAACAGAACGCATTCACATGCTACGGTTAGAGCCATTAAAGCTATACCAGATCAAAATCTGACAGGGACCGGAGAATTTAAATTAAATGTAACAAATGGTATCGTGCAGCCTTGTCTTAAGCAGGATGTTTTACCTCTCATGGTAGTGGAACGTCACGGAAGGTCGGGAAAGATAGGCAAAACCTTTCTCCATGGGTTTCAGCTCCAGTCCGGAGCCATTGCTGAAAGCGTTGCTCACGACACTCATAATATTATTGTTACCGGGACTAACTATGAGGATATGGTAACAGCTGTCAATCGCGTTATCTCCATGCAGGGAGGGATCGCAATGATCAAAGATGGCAAAGTAGTTGGTGACTTGCCATTGAGAATTGGCGGGCTAATGACAGATGAATTTACAGGAAAAGAAGTCAGCAAAAAAATAGCAGAGTTGCATTCGTTGGCTAAGGAAGAGCTCGGTTGCGGCTTCCATGTTCCATTTATGCATTTATCATTCTGGTCATTGGTGACTAGTCCTGAATGGAAAATTACAGACATGGGCTTGATCGAAGTTGATAAATTTAAAATTATTCCTACGATCATTGAATAAATGAGGTATTGATTTGACAAGGGATAAGAAGTAAACATTGAAGTGACAGTTTTATAGAAAGGAGAAGGTGATGTGACTCGACTCATAGACTTATCACAGGAAATATATCAAGGAATGCCAGTATTTCCATTACACCAAAAAACGATGATTTTTCCGAATATGACTCATGAAGAAGCAAAGGAACAAGTAGGCTTTGAATTTGCAACGAATAACCTTTTAATTAATGAACACGGCCCCACTCATACGGATGCTACTTACGAATTTGATCCAAATGGAAAAACGATCGATGAAATGTCATTAGAATATTTTTACGGACCGGCTATTTGTCTGGACCTCTCCTATATTTCTCCTGATGCATATATTTCAGCTTCTGACCTGGAAAGAGCATTGAAGAAATCTTCTCAAGTTATTCAAGAAGGGGACATTGTTCTTCTTTACACCGGTCACTATGAGAGGGCATATAGTACAGATGAATGGTTAACGCGATATACCGGATTGGATTATAACGGAGCGAAATGGTTAGCAGAAAAAGGAGTTGTAAATATTGGAATCGATGCCCCAGCAATTGACAACCCAAAAGACCCTGACTTTTCTGGTCATCTCGTCTGCAGAGAATACCAAATGTCAAATACCGAAAATCTATGTAATTTAGGGGAAGTAGCCGGGAAGAGATTCCTTTACTTTGGCTTACCTTTAAAAATAAGAAATGGGACAGGTTCCCCTATTCGAGCTGTAGCGTTACTAGTTGATTAATATTTTTGAGTTGTAAAGGGGTGGTTAGCTTGCCAAGTTCGGAACAGGTAATAAAAGAGGAAATTCTCATTCCTCCATATGAGGGAAGAAGTATTTTGGTTCGAAAAAATGAAGCCTTGATTATTATTGATGTAGAAGGAAAGCAAGTTGGTGATTTCGTATGCTTTAATTTTCATGACGCACAAGAATATGTATCTCCAGTCCATATGAGAGCATCATTAAGCAGCATTAGGTTAAAAATCGGAGATGGGCTATACAGCAATAAACGACGCCCTTTGATGACTTTTGAACAGGACACCGTTGGTAAGCATGACTTCTTCTTTCCTGCCTGCGATTATTATCGCTACAAAGTAGATTATAATATGGAAGATCACCCTAACTGCCATGACAACCTAAAAAATAGCTTGAAATCCTATAATTTAGATCATTTGCCTGTACCTGATCCGATTAATTTTTTCATGAATAATAAGCTAAATGACCTTGGAGATTATGAAATTTGTGAACCTTTATCCAAACCTGGTGACTACGTACAATTAAAGGCTGTAGAGGATGTTGTGATTGCGGTTTCCACGTGCTCACAAGATATGGCTGCAGTCAATGGGTTTAACGTTACTCCTCTAAAGCTTCAGGTCTTATCAAGCAACGGTTAATCTTTCATACAGGATTTTTAGGAAGGTGAAAATATGGAGGAACTATCTTTCTTACAAAAACTCATACGAGCCAATAGCTCAAATCCACCGGGGAATGAGTATGAAGTTGGAAAGATCATAGCAGAGCGTGCAAAACATTCCGGAATCGATATGACATTTGGTCACCTCGAAACGAACAGATGTAATGTCCAGGCTAGGTTAAAAGGAAATGGCCAAAAAAAAGTTTTATTGTGCGGGCATATGGATACCGTTTCTCCAGGTGAACAAACGTGGGAACACGGTCCATACTCAGGCACAATAGAGGGAGACCGTCTGTATGGTCGTGGTGCTTCCGACATGAAAAGCGGACTGGCCGCAATGTATCTCGCATTTGAATCACTCTATCAATCTAAGAATCATTCATCACTAGGTGAGGTCGTTTTCCTGGGCACTGCGGGTGAAGAAGTGGACAGTTGCGGAGCAAAGCAATATTTAAACGCTAATCGTATCGAAGAATTTGATGCCATTGTCATTGGTGAACCTACAAATGAGAAAGTGGTCATTGGTCATAAAGGTGCACTGTGGCTCGAGATCGTGACATTTGGAAAAACAGCACACGGATCGATGCCGCACCTCGGTATCAACGCTATTGATCATATAACACTTGTAATCGGTCTTATCGAACAACTAGGTCTAGAATGGAAAGTGACGAAAGGACCATTAGGACAAAGTAGTATGGCCATAACGAAAGTAGGCGGTGGCATCCAGACGAATGTTATTCCAGACCGATGTTATATCCAAGTAGATATTCGTAGTATCCCCCCGCAATCTCATAATGAATTATTAGCGATAGTGGAGAACAAGCTAGAAGATATTGCAAGAAAACATCCATCTTTTCGTTGTAAAGTTGAGACATTATTGGATCGGGCACCTTTATTAACGGATCCTTCGACTGACATAATTCAAAAAGCGTTAAAAATTAATGAAGGTCAATTGAGAGAAAATCATGCAAGCGCCTGCTACGGTGTTTCTTACTACACAGATGGGTCTGTATTAAATCCGCAAAGTGAAATTAGTACTCTTATCTATGGTCCAGGCGATGAAAAGTTAGCCCATCAACCAAATGAATGGGTCGATATTCACGCTTACCTACGCTCCATTTCATTTTATAAGGATTTGTTGACATCATATTTTACCGAATAATTTGATGCCACCTACACTTATGACCCCATGAGAGAGACGATTGTAGCTCCAATAAATACAAGAACAGCAACAATTAAGATCAAAAAGGAGACCTTTTCTTCTTTTTTAAGAAAAAACTTGCTGAGAATCACAGTAAGAACAGGATCTATCGCCAGAATGGCTACGGAATAGCTGACGAGAATGTAGGATACTGACAAATAAAAAAGGAGTAATGCTAGGCTCGTCAGCACTCCGGCACAAACGTAATACTTATTGATCTTTTGAAAGTTTGCCCTAATAAACGAACGAATATTTCCTTTTCCAGCTTCGATCACTGATAGAAATAAAAAAGCTGTTAAACACCCTAAAAATACACCTAATATTGGTTCATACATATATTCCATTGCTTGTTTTGTAAGTCCCTGTCCCAGCCCATAGGCTACAGCTGCTGCCAGAGCGAGCCAATACCCTGATCGCTGAGCAACCTTTGCCCCTTCTTGAAAAAAACGCACCCCTAATAATAGTAACCCTACCATAATTAATGATATCCCAACCCAAGGCCAGAGCGTAATTTGTTCGTGAAGGACGACCACTGCAAATAACACCGTAAACGCAGGAGCGGAATTTTTAATCGCAACTGCTTTTGAAGAACCATTTATTCTAATGCTCGAATATAATAAAGACCTGCCAACCACATTGATCAAAAACCCCGCAACAGCAAATAAAATTACGCCTGTTCGGTTCAAATTTGGGAGGCTGCCAAAAATGACAGCGAGGGCTAGTACATGCCCCAGAACGATAACATTTATGAGTGTAATGATCCAAACGCCATTATACTGAGAGTGACTCATTCCTTTTTTCAGGACGATGTTGGTAATCGAATAACACAGAGCCGATAAAAAAGCCAGCATATAACCCATGAATGTCACCCTTATCTATTTATGTGTCACTACAATTCATGTCTGTTAGCCTATGCCACAACTTTTCGTTTGTTTCAGATAATATTAAATGTTGAAGTAGGATTTGTAAAAGGTGTATCGAATCAATGAAAGTGCTCTATAAAGAATTCAATGATAAGGAGAAAACAACAATGAAGCTTCAGGAACACTTCGTTAGATCCGTCCGTTTATATTTTAAATCTGAAGGTGATAAATGGCTGCAAAACTTACCGAGTACTATTCATTACTGTGAAGACAAATGGTCTCTAAAAATGAAAGAACCTTTTGCCCTTTCCATTAACTACGTTGCACCTGCATTAACTGCCACTGGAGACGAAGTAGTGGTTAAGATCTGCATCCCTGGAGAAGAATGTCTTAATGAATTAGAGGCCTTACAGTTATTCGGGGAAGAAAGAATGGTCAGACTGATTCGTTCAGATAAGGAAAAAGGTATTCTTATCTTGGAAAGACTGTCACCCGGGGAAATGCTAGTAGAGATTAATAACGACGAGGAAGCTTGCATCATAGCCGCTAATGTTATAAAAAACATAACCATTCCAGTACCTCCACTGTGTAAATTACCCACCACTCAAGCTAGAGAGGAAGAACTCAGCAAAATGGTACAGGAACATAGAAATGGGATTGGTCCTATTTCACATCAAACCCTTCATCGTGCATTACGCGTTTTTACATATATGAATAAAACGATAAAACAGTATTGGCTACTTCATGGAGACTTTCATCATTACAATATTCTTTCTTCCGGAAGAGGGGAATGGAAAGTTATAGACCCAAAAGGGCTCATTGGTGAAGTGGAATATGATTTAATTCAATATATGTTGAATAATTTGCCCAATGATCATTCATTTGAAGTGATCGAAAAGCGAGTGGACATTTTCACAAATAAACTTAACCTAAATAGAAAACGCCTCCTTCTTTGGGGATACTGTCACACCGTATTAGCAACGGCATGGACAGTGGGTGAGGATGGGGCATATAATGAAAGCTTTTACAGGGGAATTGAAATTTTTAAAAAGCTATATGAAAAGGAACCTGGTAAGATAAGTTAAATAATACCATTAATAGTTCTTTATATCCTCAATTTTGGCTAAAAACTATTGAAGGTTTATTTTTATCCAATCGGGTGAATGGCCGTAATAGGTGGTTCACCAATACCTTTAATAAAACCACTTCCAATACCTTCATAAAGTAACTCGATAATGTAAAACCTATATTGAGTCCGTTCAGTAAATAGTCGAGAAATGCTAAGGGGTGAAAGAAATGGCATTAAATGTTGCCCAAAAACTTATTAAAGATCACTTAATATCAGGTGAAATGTCACCTGGGGAGGAAATTGGGCTTAAGATTGATCAGACGTTAACACAAGATGCAACCGGAACAATGGTGATGTTGGAATTGGAAGCAATGGGAATCGAGCGGGCAAAAACCGAGGCGTCTGCTCAGTATGTAGATCACAATATCATCCAGGTTGACAGTAAAAATCCGGATGACCATTTGTTTTTACAAAGTGCAACGAAACGGTTTGGCATGTATTACAGTAAAGCTGGAAATGGTGTTAGTCACCCGGTTCACATGCAACGGATTGCTATCCCAGGAAAAACATTGTTAGGTTCGGACAGCCATACATGTGCAAATGGGTGCATGGGCATGCTTGCCATGGGAGCAGGTGGAATTGATGTCGCAATGGCGATTGCTGGAGAGCCGATTTATATTAAAATGCCCAAAGTATGGGGGGTTAAATTAACTGGAGAATTAAACGATTGGGTAAGTGCAAAAGATGTTATTCTTGAATTGCTAAGGCGCTACGATGTAAAAGGCGGCGTCGGTAGTATTATTGAGTTTTACGGACCTGGTCTAAATTCTCTAGACTCGATGGACCGTCATGTGATTGCCAATATGGGGGCAGAGTTAGGGGCGACAACGACCGTCTTTCCGTCAGACCAAGAAGTAAAGCGCTTTTTAGCAACACAACAACGCGAAAAAGATTGGGTCGAAATCGTAGCCGATAAAGATGCAACCTATGACTTGCATGAAGAGATTAATTTAACTGAAGTTGAACCGTTAATTGCTAAGCCATCAAGTCCAGGCAATGTTGTCTCTATTTCGGAAGTAGCGGGTGAGCCGATTTATCAATCGTACATTGGATCTTCTGCTAATCCTGGGTACAGGGACTTTGCCATTGTAGCTGAGATCGTAAAAGGAAAATCAGTAGCAAGTGGTGTTTCATTTGATATCAACCCTTCCTCAAGGCAAATACTTACTGATTTAATTAATGAGGGTCACATAACAAGCCTTATATCAGCTGGAGGAAGACTGCATCAAGCTGGGTGTAACGGTTGTATCGGTATGGGGCAAGCTCCTGCAACGGGGCGGAACAGTTTACGAACAACACCAAGAAATTTCCCTGGTCGATCCGGGACTCGTGAAGACAGTGTATTTCTGTGCAGTCCTGAAACAGCTGCTGCATCTGCATTAACAGGGGAAATTACTGACCCACGTACACTCGATATGAAATTCCCGAAAATTGAGGAACCAAAAAAGCCAACGATTGACGTCGATTTATTAGAAACACCTCTCCCACCGGAGGAAGCAAAAAAAGTAGATTTATACAAAAGCCCAAATATTACGTCTATTCCTGAAATGGAGCCACTACCAGATGAGTTAAATATTCCAGTACTTTTAAAAGTAAGTGATAACATTTCCACTGATGAAATTCTCGCTGGTGGTGCTCGTGTGCTGCCATTTAGAAGTAATTTAGAGGAAATCAGTAAATTCTCCTTTGAAATACTGGATGAAACTTACTATGACCGCGCACAAGACGTTTTAGAAAAAGGAGGACATAGCATTGTTGGAGGCTACAATTACGGTCAAGGTTCTAGTCGGGAGCACGCAGCTTTAGCTCCGCGCTTTTTAGGGCTCCGTGCGGTCATTGTTAAAGATTTTGCCCGGATACATTGGCAAAACCTTGTCAATTTCGGCGTGCTTCCCCTAACATTTAAAAATGAAAGTGATTTCGACAAAATCAATGCAGGCGATGTGATTTCCTTTAGTCAACTGAGAGAATCGCTTGAAAAAGGAAACGAAATTACCGCCACGATTAAACCAAAAGACATTCAAATACAATGTGTCCATTCGATGTCAAAAAGACAAGTTGATATTATGCTAAAAGGCGGGTTAATAAATTGGGTAAAATCAAGACAAACATAGTCAGGAGGTCAACATCATGAATAGACAAAATCTTTGTAAAGCCTGTGACGGCTCTGGATTATTGATGGATGATGAAGAATGGAGGTACACCTGCTCCGTTTGTGGTGGTGACGGGGTCATGAGTATGGGGGAGAGTCCTGAACCAGAAAAACCTTTTTCAGTTGATGAAAATAACAGAACTCTTGAATAATGTACAGCAAACAGCCAGTACCCTCTGATCTGGCTGTTTATTTTTTACGAAAATGAATATTCATTTTTTCTATGAAGCGTATTGGTTGATTGGCACCTTAATGGTTATGGTATAATTTGGTCTTCACTACTAAAAAACGAATACTGCGAGGCGTTCACATGACTAAAGTAATTTTATTTGATTTAGACGGGACCTTACTCCCAATGGACACGGATGCTTTTGTGAATCATTACATCAAGGAATTGGCTCCAAAAGTGGGGCATATTGTTGATCCAAATGAATTTGTCAAAGCGCTGATGGCCGGTACAGAAGCAATGATGAAAAATTTAGACGCTAATGAAACGAATGAACAAGTATTTGAAGCAACCTTTTTATCGATTCTTTCCATAAATAGAGAAGATATATGGCCAACTTTAGACGACTTTTATGAGACCGTATTTCCAACTTTTTCGCACATGTGTAGCCCGACTTCTATGGCAAGAAAAGTTGTCAAAGAAGCCACAGACAAAAAGTATAGAGTTGCAATCGCCACAAATCCTGTATTTCCTAAGGCAGCAATTAATCACCGGTTAAAATGGGCTGGTATAGATGACATGCCATTTGAAATCGTAACGGTTTATGAAGAAAGCGTTTACACAAAACCTCACTCCCATTATTACCAAGATATTTGCGATCGTCTTGACGTAAAGCCTGAGGATTGCGTCATGGTCGGAAATGATAAACAAGAAGATATGGTCGCAAGTAATATCGGCATGAAAACATTCTTAGTCGAAGGATGTGTCATTGACCGTGGGCAACCGCAATATCCTATTGATGATCAGGGGACGTTGGAAGAGTTTTATCAGAAACTAAAAGAGCAAACGGGAGTGTTTGCTCATCAATAACAAAATATTAAACACATGGCATTTAGATAAGCCCATGTGTTTTTTGTTTTTAAAGGATATTGGGTTAGTTCTAGAGAAAGAAACATAATTAGTAGTAAAACGGGGGAATCGATATGAAGATTGAAGAGATATTTAATCATTTACCAACGCTTGAAACTGATAGACTTACGCTCCGGAAGTTCACAATTCATGACGCACAGGATATGTTTGCTTATTCATCAGACCCTGATGTATCAAGGTATGTCCCGTGGGAAGTTCACAAAACAATAGATGATTCGATTGGATTCTTAAGATATATTTTAAAACAATATGACGAAGGGAAGTTAGCACCTTGGGCAATTGTTTTAAAAGCTCGGAATGACGGTGGAAGGTACATTACGTGCTAAATATTTTATTAAAGGAAAATTTAGAGATATGGAAGTACACTCAATATTAAAAGAGGAATTTCAAAAAAATACAAACCGGGCAGAATCCTAATTTAAACATATGAATAGGAGGTATCACCATTGGTTATCCAAGCTAACATGTCTCCAAAAGCAATCGGTGAAGTTTGGGAAAACACAACAGAAGTTTTTGAAAATCATCATGTGCCTATCACGGAAAAAACATTGAAAACATTTGTTTAAGAAAACTCCCTTCATACACTGCTTAAAGAATTAAATGCAGTCGTTGGAAGTTCTACTGAAACTTGTATAGGTGGCGGCTGACAAATGCCTTCTAAAAAGGAGTAGGTTACTTCTTTAGAAAGATAGAAGCAATACGAAAAAGTACATCCTCTATTGAAGATGTACTTTCTTTGTATGACTACTATTTAACAACAACACTTGAGTTATTCCTGCTAAAATTGGTAATTCAAGTAGCGGTCCGACAACCAGAATTAAAGCAATAAGTGGCTGGTCCAGGAAAGCCGTCATTGCAATCCCAGTGCTATTGGGGAATTTCTAGCTAATGTTGTCATACTAAAGCTGGTTTTGTCGTAATATGAGAACTTCAAAGCGCTACCTACTTTTTGACCAATGATAAAATTAATTATAAAGAATGATAATATCGGAATGATGATTTTCCATATTAAATCTAAGTGATCAAGTAACAATTGACCTTTCGCAGCAAACATAGCAACAATAGCTAAACTTAAAAATACCGTTGGTAAAATACTCATCGTAGGGCCTATTTTTTCTTTTATTTGTTCCATATTATTTAGAATTCTCTTTGTTATAAACGCTAGTAACAGAGGTATTAACAAAACAAGGAAGATACTTTCAATAAAGATAGAAAAATCGAGATTTACTGTTGTACTACTAAATATCAGTAGATACACCGGTAATAATAAGATTTGCAATATCAAATTGATTGGTAATATAGTCGTAGATAAAGCTACATTTCCTTTTGCTATTCCTGTAAAAATTAAATACCAATCCGTACAAGGTGTCACCATCAACATGATGAACCCTATCCATAATGCAGGATTGTCTGATAAAAATAATAACGCTAGTAACCAGGCTAAAACCGGAGTCCAAACAAAATTCATTAAAATAGTCGCGTAGGTGAACTTTACGTTTTTTAATGCAGACTTTATATTTTCAAAAGGGAGCTGTAAAAAAGTAATATAAAGCATCGCAATTAATAAGGGAAGAATAAAGCTTTCTGCATTCAATCTTACTACTTCAAGTTGCCTTAAACTAATTCCGATTATGATGGATATAAGAATGATAAAAGAATACATTTTCTCCATTAAGTTCAATTTTCCCTCACACACCTATGATTAGTCATGTCAATTTTACCATAATGCATGAACTAAGGTGCCCTAAGTAAAAGAGAAGAATTTAATGAAAAGATGAAGGTTTTATTTCCGGGCAGGACCTATGAAAAACCGCGTTAGCTCGCATGTTTTAAAGTCTCTAGGATGCTTTTCCCTTGAGACGAGCGGCGTGAAGGTAGCTGCTGTCCGCTTTTACCTTCTTATCTTTCAAAGAAAACTTTGCTTGCCGCCAACCATTAATGACGGAAGCCTTAATTGCGCTTAAAACTTTAATCCTTTAAAGAAGTTAAACTTCCTTAAAGTATTAAAAAAAACCTGAGTAAGGACCCAGGCTCTTGTTATAGGAGTAGCGTGGAAAAGCTTGATCATATCTATACTGGGGATGCTAGAGTAATTAAGCTTCGAATATAGCGAAAAGCTGTAATAAAGTCATTCGATTCAAAACGATGAGTTACACCATCAACTTTTTCAACAATAGGCAATACTTCTGCTGCATCTGCGAAACCGGCATGTAGATAAGAAATCTCTACAACATACGGTCCTTCGATGACAAATGGAGTAATCTCATCTTTTTTATTCAATGCATCGATCATTTTCTGTTTAATTAATGCCTGAGATTTTACTGGGGTTAAGTTTCGTGATGTATACCGGTTCACTGTTTGTTTTACAATAGCTGTTTCAACGGAAGGTATGAGTTGTTCTACTTCACTAGCAGCATGCTGACAACCGGTAACAAGCACAGCTGGCACGCCAAATACGCCCGCGATTGCAGCATTAATACCAATTTCTCCGTAATCGACACCGTTGACTTTAATATTTTGAACTACTTTTCCACTAAACGAGTGATTTAAAATACCGTCTTGTCCCATTCTAGCATGATGACCTAATAAAATTGCCGCGTCATAGCTTGAATCTATTCCTTGCATCATTGCTAACATTTTCGGTGAGCCAATGATATAGTCTGCCTCATTATGTACCAATTCTGGGATTAAGTTTCTCATTGTACCATGAGAATCATTGATCAGGATCTCAGTGGCTCCAGCTTCTAATGCCCCTTCAACAGCTGCATTCACCTCTTCAGTCATAAGTGTACGAGCGCGATCGTGTTCTCGACCATCTCTATGAGTATGCTCCTGATGGACAACACCTGCTACACCTTCCATATCCGCTGAAATAAATACCTTCATTTGAATCACTCCTGTGATTATTATTTTCCCTTTCTATATGTATTGGCGTTAAATTGCCGCAAACCCTTTATTTATGTTTGGTTTTAGTTATTAGGACATCGGTAAAGTTTTTTGGTAAACTTCTACGAATAAAAGAGGGATGTTGATAGATACATAGAATAGTCAGACTATAACTATTTTAAAAGAGGGTGAAACGAAAAAAATGCAGAAACAAACGTGGATTTCTAACTTCGAACCATTTGCAGACAAAATTCTTGATAAGTATAAGGTTCCTGGAACGGCCATTGCGGTTTCAAAAGACGGAGAAGCGCTTTATCAACGAGGAATTGGTTATCGTAATCTAGAAAAGAAATTAACGGTAACAGAAGACACCATTTTCGGAATTGCTTCGATCACGAAATCGTTTACCGCAATCGCAATTATGCAGTTACAAGAAGCCGGAAAACTTTCAGTAGAAGATCGAGTGATTACTTACTTGCCAGAATTTAATATTTCAAGAAAAGAGCAAGCGGATAAGATCACTATTCATCATTTTCTTACCCACACTTCTGGATTGCCAACACTTCCAAGTCTTTATTTTGCGATGAAGCGTTCGATGGAGAATGACCCTTCTGTGACTGACAAACAACAGGCAAGATTAAAAGAGCATGATCCAATTGATCATTATCACCACCTCATAGCCTTTATTAGTGAGTTAGAGTTTGACTTACTCGGTGAGCCTGGAACAGAGTTCAGTTATTCTAATGATGCCTACGCATTATTAGGAGCGATCATCGAAAGAGTCAGTGGATTACCTTACGACGAATATGTAACGGAATATATTTTAAAACCTGCAGGTATGACGTCCAGTACCTTTGATTTAGACAGAGTTATAAACTCTGAACACGTAACCACGATATATGCTTCTAAAGAAGAAGAAGAAGAAAAAGAAATTTATGAGGCAGAAAATTGGTGGGATTCACGAGCAATGTTAGCTGGAGGCTTTTTACGTTCCACACAAAAGGATATGATGCGTTATACTGAGCTCTTTTTAAATGATGGCAAAGTAGGAGAACAGAGAATTCTAACACCCGAAAGTGTCAAAGAGATGACGCATCCTCACTTTCAATTTCTAGAAGGTAAATATTATGGCTACGGATTAATGATTACACCTGATTATAATGGAGGCACGTTAGTTGAACATGGTGGCAGCTTAAAAGGAGTCTCTTCGCATATGAGTATTGTCCCTGAAAAAGGCTTAGCAGGTATTGTTTTAACCAATCTAGTTGGGGTGCCGGTATCACCATTATTATTAGGAGCTCTTAATTCTATCCAAGGTTTAACCCCAGAAACACCCCTGCAAACTTATCGCGACTTCAGCGTGAATAGCAACGACCTCATTCGCTACATTGGTAAGTATACTTCAGGAGAGTTTGCAGAAATGGAGATTTCTATGGAAAGTGATCAGCTTTCCTTTACAACTGAAGGGAAGACTTACCCAATGAGACCTGTTGGTAAAGATTTATTTACGATGGAAATGAATGAGACGGAGGTTCCCATACGTTTTTTATTTGATCACCATGGTGAGAATGATCGCCTTTTTATCGGAGTCCGACAATTACTCAAAGAGAATTCAGAAGAAAAAGCGGAAAGTGTATAACTTTATTGGAACAAGCATGGTGAATTATTCATCATGCTTGTTTTATACCTTAAAATTTGTAAGACTGAGAATCCAATCTTTTAAATCAACAACACGTAAGTAATCAGGAGATGTGCTTGTCCCTGTCACAATCATCGGAATAAGCGTGTCATTTTTATGCAAGCCTCCGTGACTAGCCCCTCCTACATGAGTAGGTGTGCTTTCTCCAATAAATTCATGCTCAGGTTTCACAGTGGTTACTACAAAGTCTCCCTTATGAGAGTATAGGGAACTATGGATCCTTTTTAGAGCATCAGGAAACTCCCCAAATTCGATATTGTTCCCATCAACCTTTAAATCAAGAATTGAATAATCCCCAGCAAGATCCCATGTTTGATTATAAACATCTTTCATATTACCGTTTTCTTTAAATTGCAGCGATCCTTCATTACCACCTGATGTAACATGAATCCAGTCAGCTTTTTTCCAAGCTATCATTTCAATTCTGGAGTCCACTTTTAATTTCTCTACGATGTCCGTTAAAGGGACTTCGTCTATGTTTAAAGAGTAAATGTAACAAGATCTAAGATTGATACCTAAGACGATTTGGTCGTCTTTTTGAACACCTTTTCTAAGCTTGGTAATCTTGAGTGGATTCAATACTTTTCGCAAATCAACGGAAGCATGCTGACGATCGCTTGTAATTCTCGATTGACCATTATCCCCAATCAATATCCATATGTTGTTCTCCAGTGCATCTCCCCAAGTAGGAAATGAATCTAAGATCGTTTGGATTTGTTGATCCATCTTTTTAATACCCTTAATTTCCATAGGTCCATGTTTATGAACGTTTTTATCATGATCTGGTAAATAAACAAAGGAAAACGCAGGAATTTCATTATTCTTAACTAGGTGAGAAAATTCTTGCACAGAAAAATCGTTATTAAAACCACATTTGTTCCAAAGATGACTATATTTTTTGAGCGGGCTAAGTTTGTTTAACGATCCATATACAAATTTTGAAGGGGACCGAACCTCAACAGTTTTATCAACCGATAAGAAAAAACGCATTAAGGGTGGCATTGTTAATGTATTTAAAGAAGCTCCCCTATGGACAAGGGGATTTATAGAGGCTGATTCTTTTCCCCGCTCGTGGATCTCTTCATGGATGGTTTTCACGTCTGAATTTAAGTGTTCGTTATTTAGTCGATAGATGACATCATACACACTTCTAGATAACCCCATCTTCAATAACTCCATTATATGAGTCCCGTAATTAATGATTCTGTTATCTTGTTTGCTGTACCAGGAAAGAGCAGGAAGATGATGTTTATCGCAATATTCCCCTGTTAATAGTGTAGCTTCAACATTCACAGACATCGCTGGAAAAGGTGTAACCACATCGGGGTAATAATCAGCATGATCCATAAAGTACTCGAGTGCTGGCAACGTCTCTTCTTTTAGTGCAAGTTGTAAAGCCTTGTCCATCAATGTATCAAGCATAACCATAATAACCTTTTGTTTTTCCATGATTTATCATCCTCTTTAATCATTAATGCAATAATCGATCCTCAAATAAACCCTTACAGGACTTTAGTATGGAGGATACTGAATTAATTATGTGAAAAAGGGTGAATTAGTAAAGCCAAAAATAAATGGTTGTTTAAAAGGAAGTATCAATATTTCCCTAATTGGAAAGATACTATTAGGAATAGGAGAGTGGGTAGTGAAATGCTCAAAGAAGGAGAGGGAGCTTAAGATGAATCAACCATTTATTTTTTCAGCATCCATTGGACATGGTCATAATCAAGCTGCAAAAGCTCTACGACATGAATTCAATAACCAAGGCTTCGAACCCGAAATTATTGATACTTTTCACGCTATAAACCCATATCTACATAAATTTATGTTACATAGCTATATTCACATGTTAAAAGTGAGTCCTTTAGTGTGGCGTAGAATTTATTTTTACGCAGAAAAGCACCCTTTGTTTCTGTTATTAGACCGCTTCGGAACGCTCTTTGTTGAACATCTCCACTTAATGATGATTCAAAAGCGTTGTCCATTTATGATATCAACTCATCCGTTTGTCACAGCCTTTTTATCCAGAATGAAACATAAAAAACAAGTGGACATCCCATTATATACGGTAATTACTGATTTCGTTTTACACCCAGCTTATGTGAGACAAGAAATTGATGGTTACTTTACAGCCTCACCTCAAGTGAATGAATTTGCCAACCTGTATAAAGTTCCTTCCAATCGATTTTTTTCTACCGGAATCCCAATAACCAAAAGTGATAGCTTTAAAAAATCAAGACGAGCTGCACGGTGTGAATTAAATCTTGACCCAAATAAAAAGACCCTCTTAATCGCTGGAGGTGGCAGGGGATTAACCAATTATGTAAAAATCATCCGCACGTTAGAATATTTAAAGGAGCCTATTCAAATTTTATGTTTGATTGGTCACAATCATCGATCTAAGCAAAGTATTATGAAACAGATGAGCAAACATAAAATACGCGCTATCGATTTTACAGATCAATTTTTATTGTATTTAAAAGCAAGTGACGCCATTATTTCTAAGGCTGGTGGTTTAACGATGTCAGAAGCGCTAGCTTGCGAAACACCGATTATCGTTTTTAACCCTGTTCCCGGCCATGAAGAACAGAATGCACAATATTTAGCAGATTGTGGTGCTGCGGTAAAAGTAAATGGCTATTATGAATTGCCAAGTATTTTAGAGCATGTGTTATATGATCAAGGATATTATGAAAAGCTTCAACATCACGCACGAATACTGAAGAAACCAGATGCAGCCAACGAAATCGTAAAGAGAATGCTGATGTTGTTTGAGCAACATAAAAAGGCTTAGAAATAACCAAATAGAGGGTGTCCTAAAAGATCAAAGTCCTTTTGGGGCACCCTCTTAATCGTAGCTTTGATAACTACCATCCAATTTTATTAATGAAGATAGGTTTTGAATTAATTTTCTTTTTTCTAAAAAATTTTACTTATTACTGGTGTTTTATGGTATCATATATCTATAAGATACATATCAATAAGATATATGGAGGGTATCATGTCTAAAGCAAACCAAACGAAGTACGCACTTCTTGGACTTCTAACAACTAAGTGTCGAACAGGATATGCGATAAAACAAATGATTGACCAGAGCCTAAACCACTTTTGGAAAATTAGCTATGGTCAAATTTATCCAAACTTAAAGAAACTTGTCGATGAAGATTTAGCTACAGTTATAGAAGCAACACAAGAAGGAAAACCAGATAAAAAAGAATACCAAATCACAGATAAAGGGTATCTTGCTCTCCAAGAATGGCTGCAACAACCGATTAGAAATTTCAACTCAGAAAAAAATGAACTTTTATTAAAACTTTTCTTCAGCCGTCATCAAGATCGTCAAACTACAATTGATCACCTTAAAACTTACAAAACAATGTTAATTGAGCGGCTTCAAACCTATCACTCTATTGAACAAGGCATTTACTCATTAGATAAAAAAGAAGAGGATGCAGAGTACTGGTTCATTACATTGGATTATGGGAAAAGAAGTGCACAAGCTTGTATAGATTGGTGTGACGCTACGTTAGAAAAATTAAGCTTAAAAGAGCAGGGGGACGAAGAGGAATGAAGAACAAAGTGTACACAGGACGATATCATGCAAAAACCGATGAAGATTTTATTGTATTTGTTATTGGCATGCGTATAAACAAATGGCGTTCGGTAACGAAATGGTGGCCTGTTCTTAATGCGATGCCACCGATGATTAAAGAATTGTATTCGAACAAAGATCACGGCTTTCTTTCATTAGAAACAACGGTTAACTTCCGTACGATTAAAATGGTTCAATATTGGCGCACCTTAGAAGATCTATTAGCCTATGCACATGGGGCAAAACACCTTCATGCATGGAAATCGTTTAATACGAAGGTGGGAAATAATGAAGCGGTGGGAATCTTTCACGAAACCTATGCAATGACTCCGGAGAAATATGAAAGTTTATATGCAAACATGCCAGTTTATGGTCTTGCAAAAGCCATCGGTATTCAACCTGTTACCTCCAACACAAACTCAGCTGAAGATCGTATGTATCATGGATAAAGTCAAGTATGAACTAGCACACTTTTGCAATTGGATAAATTGCTGATAAAATCCCGAATATAAAACTTGTTGTTGCTCAACTAATGAAATGAAAAGGACCACTCGATCTCCATATTAATCAATCAAAAGAAGAAGACGTATATAGTGTTAGTGCCACAAAGGGTGACTATATACGTCTTCTGTCTATTATCCAGACATTTTTCCATCCTGATTTTCTCGCATCCAATGTCGGTGCTGGCCAATCGCATTAATGAACTCTTGGGTAAAAGCTGTTAAATCTGTTGCGTTACGAATTGTCACGACACCTAGATCTGTGAATACTTTCGATTGATCATCCGCTCCAGCCATTGTGACTCCTTGAACTTCAGCTGCTGTTAGTAAATCAATGCCTTCATTCGTTGCTCCGATAGGTTTAGCATGTATAAATGTATCACTAACAAAGGTTTTTGCATCTTTTTGCATCATTAAACTGTTCACACATTGTTGACCTGAAGCGACAAAGAGGGCATCATACATGACAGCTGCACTTGTCGCATAGCTTTTATTTGCCTCTAATTGCTGTCCTTCAGCGCTTGAAAGCATACCTAAGTTTTTGCTTACAATATCCACGTGTATTCCCGCAGTTTGCAAGGCTGTCATCACTTCTGTTACCTCTTTGAAATTAAATCCATTTTCCGCTAAGACGGCTAATTTCCGTGTACGAGCACCTTTGATAGTATTTTCCTGACTTACAGCTGGTGAAGAATCTGTAACACCTGTTCCGCCAGGGCTAGCAGGTGGATCTACACCAATGCCTGCTGCAATTTGGCTCGCTAAGTTACCGTCAACATTGTTGAACATTTCCACTACACGCTGCTTGATCGTTTTATCTTTCACTTTGCCAACTTCGAAGTGGAAAGCCTTAATAATATGCTGTTTTTCAGCAGGCGACATGCTATTCCAAAAAAGGGTCGCCTGTCGATAGTGATCATTAAAGCTCTCGCTACGCGTGCGAATTTTTTGACCGTCAACTTTCTCCATGTAGTGTTTATAACCATTCTTAGGGTCTGGTTGTGGGTCATTTTTCCGCAAAGAGTTTTTTGAGTAGGCAACAGCACCACGATCGATCGTCATGCGATGGAAGCCATCACGCTGATTATTATTAACTGGAGCGGTAGGTCGGTTGATCGGGATTTCATGAAAATTTGGACCACCTAATCGCAAAAGTTGTGTGTCTTGATAAGAAAATAGACGTCCTTGTAGTAGAGGGTCATTACTAAAGTCAATCCCAGGTACGACATTCCCTGTATGAAAGGCTGCCTGCTCGGTCTCGGCAAAGAAGTTATCCTGATTGCGGTCCAATGTCATCTTCCCAATGATTTTAACAGGAACGAGTTCTTCTGGCCAAAACTTCGTTGGATCAAGGATATCAAAATCGAACTTAAATTCATCCTCTTCCTCAAGGATTTGGACACCAAGTTCGTATTCAGGATATTCCCCCATATTGATTGCTTCCCAGAGGTCCTTTCGGTGGAAGTCAGGGTCCTTACCAGCCAGTTTTTGAGATTCATCCCATGTAAGAGAATGTACACCTAGCTTAGGCTTCCAATGAAACTTGACGAAACGAGCTTTCCCTTGCTCATTAACAAACCTAAACGTGTTCACACCAAAGCCTTCCATCATCCGGAAGCTGCGCGGGATCGCTCTATCAGAAAGCAGCCACATCATCATATGAGCCGTTTCGGTATTACTTACTACGAAATCCCACATCGTGTCATGAGCTGCCGAAGCTTGTGGTATCTCGTTGTGCGGTTCTGGTTTAATCGCGTGAACAACATCAGGAAACTTGATGGCGTCTTGAATGAAAAAGATCGGGATATTATTAGCAACCAAGTCATAGTTCCCGTCTTCGGTATAGAACTTAGTAGCAAATCCACGGACGTCGCGAACGGTATCGGCTGACCCTCGTGAACCAACTACCGTAGAGAAACGTACGAAAACAGGGGTCTTTACAGACGGATCTTGTAAAAATTTCGCTTCTGTAAACTCCGCCATCGGCTCATAAACTTGGAAGTATCCGTGCGCACCAAAACCACGGGCGTGGACAACACGCTCTGGAATCCGTTCATGGTCAAAATGAGTCATCTTCTCCCGGAAATGGAAATCCTCCATGATGGTAGGCCCACGTTCGCCAGCCTTTAGGGAGTCATCCGTATTCGTGACGCCAACTCCTTGGTTTGTCGTTAACCTAGTACCTTTATGATCGACACGAGCGTCTTCTAGTTGCATATCCTTTTCGTTTTCCGGATTTGCAGCATCATTTTGCTGGTTATTGTCCATTTTCATACCTCACAATCGTTTAGAATTTAACGTAATTCACCATGTACCAATTTAGGAAAGCCTAAAGTACATTGGTAAATAAGGAATATTTTACTGCTCAAATTAGTTTGTCAATTGCAGACGGTTTTATACTTGGAAATAGGATAAATTCATCAAATGTATCAAAATTGCTTCTGATAACGTAGAACCACCAGGATTTTGTTATTATTAAATTAAAGAAATCTACATTTGAAAGGACATGATTATTTGAAAGCAATCATATTCGATTTCGATGGAACGTTAGCTGATACGTTGCCGGTTTGCTACAATGCGTTTCAATACGTATTTAAAGAATTTGACGGTAAAGACCTGTCCCCAGAAGAAATTAAAAGAATGTTTGGTCCATCTGAAACAGGTATTATTAAAGAGAACCTCTCACATGTAAACAAAGAAGAAGCAATCGAAAATTACTACACAAAGTATTTAGACAATCACACCTATCTCGTAATGGAGAATGAAGAGATAAAAGAACTACTCGTTTATTTGCAAGACAAAGGTATTAAGCTAGGAATTGTTACAGGAAAAGCAAAAAGGAGCTTGGATATTTCATTAAGAGCTCTTCAAATGGAACATTTTTTTGACGTGATCATCACAGGAGATGATGTCACTCAGGCAAAACCTCATCCTGAAGGCGTCGCTAAGGCATTATCCAGCTTGGGGGTGGGAAATGACGAGGCGATGTTTATTGGAGATAGTGATGCAGATGTCGAGGCGGGAATTAGAGCAAACGTTATTACAGTAGGAGTGAACTGGCTGCCCAATTATCAAGCGGTTGAATTTACAAGTCAACCAAATCTTCATTTCACTAATGTTTCAGTATTTCTGGAAACTTTGAAAGCAGGTAAACTGTATGAGTCATAAATGGCTGGAGTGGGCAAAAAGAATTCAATCACTCTCTCAAGCGGGGCTATCTTTTTCAAAAGACGTTTATGATTTAGAACGGTATGAAGAACTTCGCTCACTAAGTGCAGAAATCATGGCAGAATATACAGATGAAGGTATGGAAAATATTCAAGAGCTGTTTACTAATGAACAAGGTTACCAAACTCCGAAAACCGATGTTCGTGGGGCTGTTTTTCGTGAGGAAAAAATCTTACTTGTAAGAGAAAAGCTCGATAATAATTGGTCTTTGCCAGGTGGTTTTTGTGAAGTAGGGCTGTCTCCTGCAGAAAACATCCTAAAAGAAATAAAAGAAGAGTCTGGATATGAGGTTATTCCGCAAAAAATAGTAGCACTGCTAGATATGAATAATCACCCCCATCCACCACAACCCTTTCATTATTACAAAATATTTATTCAATGCAAAATTATTGGCGGCAAGGCAACTACCGGAATCGAAACAAACGATATTCATTTTTTTCCGAAGAGAATTTGCCCTCACTTTCTACCGGTAGAAATACAGCCTCACAAGTTAAAATGCTGTTTGACTATATAAGAGACCCTCATAAAGAAACAACCTTTGATTGATTTTCACAGACAAAAGAGGTGCCATTAAATGAAGACGTTTAAAGTTACAGAATTAAAAAGGGAGCTACAAAAATTAGACAAAAAAGAGCTTATTACCATTATCAGTGACTTATATAAGGCAAATAAAGAGGTAACAAAATCGTTATCTGTCAAGTTTGGCGGGAGTAAAATGGTTGATGAACTATACCAAGAAGCCAAACAATTTTTCCAAAACGAGGAGAACCTAAAATGCGTTTGAAAGAAGCAAAAAGCGCTATAAGTAACTTCAAGAAATTAACAGGGGATGATTTTAAAACATTAAACCTAACACTTAATACGTATGACGATATTAATGAAAATTTTTATGATAGTTTAGAAAATGCCTATGAATCTGTTGTGAATCAATGTTGTGTAAGAGAAGACTATTATAAATCTTTAGCTGATCGGCTTGAAGAGGCTGTTCATAATACGGATGGAATTGGCTGGGGTTTCCATGACGGCTTATGTGAACTTTACTATTCGTTACGATGGCTAGAAAATTAGTTTTATTCTTTGAATACTGATAAGGAGTTAAACGATGGAGCAAATAAAAAATATCTTTTGTATTGGAAGAAACTATGCAAACCATGCAACGGAATTGGGGAATGAAATCCCTTCGTCACCGATCCTTTTCTCAAAGCCCACACATTCTTTAGTAAAAGCAGATGGGAAAGACATTTTGTTTCCAGGCGGTAGAGGAGACATTCACCATGAGCTTGAAATGGTTATTTACATAGGTCAAGAAGTTACTGCCGGGTTTCATGTGGAAGATGTTGTTGAAAAAATAGCATTAGGCGTAGATTTCACCCTTAGAGATGTGCAATCGAAACTTAAGGCAAAAGGTCATCCGTGGTTAAAAGCGAAAGGATTTAAAAATTCAGCTGTTGTGACTGATTTTTGGGATTTTCCAGGGATTGAGATCTGTAAAGAAACAGACTTTTCATTAGTGAAAAATGCCAACGTTGTTCAAGTTGGAAACATTGAAAATATGTTATTTGACTTTAAACAATTAATTGAGCATTGTCATGGTTATTTTGGACTTAATGAAGGCGATATCATTTATACAGGTACCCCAGAAGGTGTTGGCCCAATTCAACATGGTGATGTATTTCGTCTTATGTGGGGGAATGATGAAAAAGGACGATTTCCTGTTAAAATAGGTAACGAATAAATAGAAAAATGAAAAGACCATCAGACGTAATACACGTTCGATGGTCTTTTATTATACCTATAAGAAAAACGGGAAGAACCAATACATTGACTAGAAAAAAGTGGACGTTAACTCGAATTAAGAAACTTTCAATAAAATAGGGAGTCTCACTATACTAATTACTCATTTAAACATACCTTAATAAGTGAAGAAGGCAAGACCTTTAAAATCAATCAAAGGAGGTTAGAGGTATGTCTCATGAATATTACCATTTATGTAGGGATAGTATAGGTGCAGAAGTTGAAATAAGAGACTGTCATGGAAAAGTTTATGTTGGAACAATTGATAGAGTAGACCCTGACCATGTTTATCTTCGTCCAATAGGACCTTGTGATCACGGTCATGGAATGTACTTTTTCGCTGGTGCAGCATTAACTGCTATTGCATTTGCTTCAATCGTAGCTTTCCGCTTTCGCAGAAGAAGACATTTCTTTTAACACAGACTAGATAAAAGGCAATAGACTTTTTAAAAGGTAGCTGCGAGGGTGTGTACTTTGTTATGAAGAAGAAAGAATTATCTTTAAAACCTTTTAAAACGGAAAATTTAATCTTTAGAGAGTTGACTACAGAGGATAAATTAGACATTTACTGCCTCTATTCAGATCCTAAAGTTATTAGATTAGATCACAGTGAACCTTTTAAGAACATGATTGAAGCTGAAGAATTAATAAGAGTTTTTCAACAGTCTAATAATAGCTATAGTTCCATAAGCTGGGGGATAGAATTAAGAGAATCTAATAAAATTATCGGAACGTGTGGATTCAAAAATTGGGATAGATTATCACACCATGCAGAAATCGGTGGGAATATTTTAAGTAAGTATTGGGGTAAGGGCTACGGAACTGAAACATTAAAGTTCATGATGGAATACGGTTTTACTAAAATGCACCTAAATAAAATTTGTGCACATACAAATGTTAAGAATAGCAGTGTGTTAAAGATAATGCCCAGATATGGATTCCAACAAGAAGGAATGCTTCGTGAACATCAACTTTTAGAGGGAGTATTCCACGATGTGTTAATCCTCTCATTACTAAGAAAAGATTATAATCTTCTGTTGGGCTAAAAAACGACCTTGAGTTCGCTAGACATCGAACCGTAGATTTTATATGCTTTCTTTACTCTAAATGAAAAGACCATCAAACGTAAACGTTTGATGGTCTTAGTAATACTTGTGTGTTCAAAAGCCTCTAAAAGAAAAATGGGAAGAACAACCGTCTAATTCCAAAAAACGGAAAGCGATGACGTCTAAATCGTCGGAACCGTCTTGGGTAGCCGTACCCACCACCATATCCGCCAAATCCAAACTGACGTTCATATTCATGATTAGAACCTTGGTCCATATCACCCACAGGAACTAGCATATCGACACCATTTTGATCCATGCCGTCTATAATTCCGTCATAAACCTGCCCATCATTTGTTTCAAATTGTACTAAGTGATTATTGTACGCTTGACATAATTCATGCAGTTGCTGTTGGTGGGCTGCAGGATCTGCTCCTCCGGGTTGCATTTGTTGTTGACCGCCGTGTGGCACCTGATTCATGTTGTATTGTCTCATGATTCCCCCCTCCTTACACGGTTATCATATTTCAGCACGTGGGTATTTGTGCATAAACTTACTGTATTTAAAATTGTATTATCAAATCTCCCCACACGTTTACAAGTAAACCAAAAGGTAGATTACCGCTTTTCATAAGGTAAAAATTTTCCATCTAACGTAATGACAACCCGCTCTCCATCGGGATCCTCATAGTCAGGACGTTTATCTACTTTAATGTCTAAATTGATCGCGCTCATAATCCCGTCACCAAACATTTCATTAATTAGCGCTTTTAATGTAGTGCCGTACACTTGAGTAATTTCATAAAATCGATAAATTAACGGATCAACTGGCACAGCTTTGTCTAAAGAGCCACGCATAGGTGATTCTTCTAGTATATAGGCAATCCTCGAGTCAATATTTAATAATTGTGCTAAATGAAGCGCATCCTCTCTGTTCATGGATTCCTGGCCATGCATAACAGCAGCTATCCATTCTTTACTCCCACCAATTTCGTTTGCTATGTCCTCAAATGTAAATTGTTTCATCTTTTTTGCAATTAAAAGTTGTTGAGATACTCCAGCTCTATTCACATAAGAAGTTGCAGGTGAAGGGTGGGGTTGATATTGTTGTGGACTTTCAAATGCTTGATGGAAATTTCGATAATACTCATTCATTAATATTCCCCCATCATTTCAATCTGTTTTTATTTTACTCTGGGTGCTTTCATTAGGTGTCTATTTGCCACTAAAAAACAGATATAATATAAGAATTCTGTATTTTTCTCACGATGGACCAAAATAATACAATATTTGCACAGGTAATATGCTATAAATAATTATAATCATGCATATTGGTGGTGGTAATGGAGTGACTAAACTCTTTTTCTTAGTATTAGCTTTAATTGGAGGTATGATGACGGGGACACAAGCCTCCATAAATGGAGAACTTGGGAAAAAGATTGGTGGATTAGAAGCGGCATTTGTCTCTTTTTTTATTGGAACGATATTTTTAGCTTTGTGTATGCTTTTTCTGGGAAAAGGACAAGTAGGTCTGGTATTCACTTTACCAAAATGGCAATTAATTGGAGGTCTTTTTGGAGCGGTATTTGTAGCTTTTACTATTTTCTCTGTACCCAAAATAGGTGTAGCCTTAGCTATTTTTGCAGCCATTTTAGGACAGATTATTATTAGTCTTGTTATTGATCATTTTGGTTTATTTAATGTAGAACCTATTTCTATTAATTGGGATAGGTTTATGGGGTTAGTATTAATGCTGTTTGGTCTGTACTTCATTTACCGAGGAAGCTTTTCAAGTTAAGTACAAGGGTTCTATTTTACAATTTGATCATTCAAATTCGAGGATAATTTAACATAATGTATAGTGTATTACACAAATATTCAACGTACAATCGACTTATCTTCAGAATTTTCCGTTAATTTCTAATATTCAATTTAATTATGAGGGAGGGTTATAAAGAAGATACTCAATTAGAAACTCTTCATATGGTTAATCGTTTAATATATATCAAGTTACAGGAGGAGATAATATGTCTGACAACGTAAAAATTGGTTTAATACAAGCTTCAAACGATGTTCATGGTGATGAACCGGTAGATGTTCATAAAGAGAAGGCGATTGAAAAGCATATTAAACTTGTAAAAGAAGCTAAGGATAAAGGGGCACAAATTATCTGTTTACAAGAAATTTTTTACGGTCCCTATTTTTGCTCGGAACAAAGTACGAAATGGTATGATTCCGCAGAGGAAATTCCTAATGGTCCTACCACTAGACGTTTTCAAGATTTGGCTAAAGAACTAGAAGTAGTGATTGTTTTACCTATCTATGAAAGAGAAGGGATCGCTACTTATTATAATACCGCTGCTGTTATTGATGCAGATGGATCCTATTTAGGCAAGTATCGAAAACAACATATCCCTCACGTAGGTGTAGGTAATCAAGGTTACGGCTTTTGGGAAAAGTTTTATTTTAAACCGGGAAATTTAGGTTATCCAGTATTTGATACAGCTTTTGCAAAGGTTGGTGTTTATATTTGCTATGACCGTCATTTCCCTGAAGGTGCAAGACTACTTGGCTTAAATGGAGCAGAAATTGTATTCAATCCTTCTGCAACTGTAGCTGGATTATCTGAATATCTATGGAAGCTTGAACAACCCGCACATGCGGTAGCAAACGGCTATTATGTAGGAGCTATTAACCGCGTTGGACTGGAAGCACCCTGGGAAATGGGTGAGTTTTACGGTCAATCCTATTTAGCAGACCCTAGAGGAAACTTTGTTTCAATAGCAAGTCGTGACCGGGATGAAGTTATTATCGGTGACATGGATAAGAAAGTGATTCGTGAAGTTCGTGATACTTGGCAGTTTTACCGCGATCGCCGCCCAGAAACCTATGATAAAATGACTGCGCTTCTTCCATAGGTAGGCTTTTTTAAACTTTCTTGCTAACCTGTTTTAAAGAACGGAATGATCTTGTTAAAGGAGGTATTTCTAGTGACTAGCAAGGTACCGACTATATCGTTTCAAGATTTAGAAAAAAACTTTGAGGAAGTAAATATAGGGTTGTCAAATCAAGAAGCGAGTGAAGAGGCCAACCGCTGCCTCTATTGTTATGATGCTCCTTGTATTAAAGCTTGTCCAACAGATATTGACATTCCTAAATTTATCAAAAAAATTGCATCCGGCAATTTAAAGGGATCAGCAAAAACGATAATGACGTCTAATCCAGTGGGGGCAAGCTGTGCGCGTGTTTGTCCAACTGAGGAACTTTGTGAAGGTGCTTGTGTACTCAATCATTCTACTAAACCGATTATGATCGGAGACTTGCAAAGATACGCAACGGACTGGGCAATTAAAAATGAGCAAGTGTTATTTAAATCTGGAAAAAAGAACGGCAAGAAAGTTGCGATTGTTGGTGGTGGTCCTGCTGGATTATCAACTGCCCGAGAATTAGCTCTATTAGGCTATAAAGTTACGATATTTGAAGCAGAAAATGAAGCAGGCGGTTTAAATACTTATGGCATCGTTTCATTTAGACTACCTCAATCTATTTCCTTTTGGGAAGTGGATCAAGTTAGAAAATTAGATGTTGAGATTCTTACCAATACAAGAGTTGGAAAAGATGTGTTACCAGAAGAGTTATTAGAGAATTACGATTCCGTTGTCCTAGCAATAGGAATGGCAAGTGTACCCATGCTTGGGATAGAAGGAGAAGACTTAGAAGGAATATATGATGCGATTGATTTTGTTAAAACAACGAAGTCAGAAACAATTAGTGACGACTTTATAGATAAGCGTGTTGTTGTAATTGGAGCAGGTAACACCGCCATTGATGGAGCTACTTGTTCTGTTCGACTAGGTGCTGAGAATGTAAAGATATTATACCGACGAACAGAGCAAGAGATGACGGCATATGACTTCGAATACCAATTCGCAAAACAAGACGGGGTAGAATTTCGTTGGCTAACCTCGCCTATAAGGATAGTAGGGGATGAGAATGGAAAAGTCACAGCAATCGAATGTATTAAAATGACGTTAGGAGCTCCAAATGAAGACGGACGCCGTCGCCCGGTTCCTGTTGAAGGTTCAGAGTTTACTCTTGAAGTGGACGCAGTCATTAAGGCTATTGGTCAATCTCGTTACACTTCATTAATTGAAAGCTTTGGATTAGAACATAGTGATGGGGTAGTAAAAGTAGATCAAGATAGCTATCAAACATCGAACGATAAAGTTTTTTCATGCGGTGATGTTATTTTTGGAAAAGGACAAGGGGAAGCAATGGTCGTTACCGCAGCACAACAAGGAAAAAATACTGCTTATGCCATACACAAACAATTATCCAAAGAAGCAACAGAATCAGCATAGGGGTTGATTTATACAAAACAAGGAGGTTCATAGAATGGCTGATTTACGTATTGATCTAGCAGGAATTAAATCACCCAATCCTTTTTGGCTCGCTTCTGCACCACCCACAAATTCTGGCTATCAAGTTCAAAGAGCATTTGAAGCTGGTTGGGGCGGTGCTGTTTGGAAAACACTTGGAGACCCTATCTTGAATGTTACTTCCCGATTTGCGTCAATGGACTTTAACGGGCAAAGGGTAGCAGGATTTAATAACATTGAACTAATTACAGATCGTCCGCTTGAAGTCAATTTAAAAGAAATCTATGAGACGAAAAAGAAATTTCCTAACCATGCTATTATCGCTTCCTTAATGGTTGAACCAAAGCAGGAAAAATGGCACGAGATTGTAAAACGAGTAGAAGAAGTCGGTGTCGATGGTCTTGAACTAAACTTTGGGTGTCCACATGGTATGGCTGAGCGCGGGATGGGGTCCGCTTCTGGCCAAGTTCCCGAATTAGTAGAAAAGCAGACGTATTGGACAAAAGAAGTTGCCCAAACTCCGGTTATTGTTAAGCTCACTCCTAATATAACTGACATTACAGTAACAGCAGAAGCTGCTGTTCAAGGTGGAGCAGATTCCGTAAGTATGATAAATACGATTAATAGTCTTTCATCCGTTGATTTGGACACATGGAATACAGTACCTAATGTTGCTGGAAAAGGAGCACATGGTGGTTACTGTGGTCCGGCTGTTAAACCAATTGCCCTTAACATGGTCGGAGAATGTGCTCGTAACCCTCAAATTAACGTACCGATTTCAGGAATTGGTGGAATCTCAAATTGGCAAAATGCCGTTGAATTTATGCTAATGGGAGCAACTGGTGTACAAGTCTGTACAGCGGTCATGCATCATGGATTTAGGATCGTCGAGGACATGATCGAGGGGCTTGATAACTATTTAGATGAAAAAGGACTTGAATCAGTCAACCATTTGGTAGGAAAATCAGTACCGAAATATTCTGACTGGGGAAATTTAGACCTAAACCATAAAGTAGTCGCAAGAATTAATAATGATGTTTGCATCAACTGTAATAAGTGTCATATCGCTTGTGAGGATGCGTCTCATCAATGTATTGATATGTTAAAAGATAATAAGGGGCAAGAATACCTCAACGTGCGGGAGGATGACTGTGTCGGATGCAACCTATGTTCGATTGTCTGTCCTGTCGATGGTGCCATTGATATGATCGATATTCCTAGCGCACAGCCAATGACTTGGAATGAACGTCAATCAGCACTGAAATCCGCTGAGCTCATTACTAAAGAAAACGTTGTTAAATAAGTTGACTTCGTAAAGTTTGTTGATTTTTGAGCGAAATTTTATAAAAGAGCCTTAAATAAACAGGAGGTCGCTAATGTGAAAAAAGTAATTAAAAACGGAACCATTGTTACTGCAGCAGACACTTACCAAGCAGACCTATTGATTGTTGATGGTAAAATCTCAACCATCGGACGGGATTTGTCTGATGAAGATGTGGAAGTTGTAGATGCAAAAGGCTGCTATGTCTTTCCTGGCGGTGTTGACCCACACACACATCTTGAGATGCCTTTTGGTGGTACGGTCTCAAAGGATGACTTTGAAACAGGCACTATAGCCGCAGCTTATGGCGGAACAACAACAGTGATTGACTTTTGTTTGACAAATAAAGGGGAACCATTAAAGAACGCTATCCAAACGTGGCATGATAAATCAAAAGATAAAGCAGTAATTGACTATAGTTTTCATCTAATGATTAGTGAAATAAACGATGCTGTCTTAAAAGAATTGCCTGTAGTGATGGATGAGGAAGGAATCACCTCATTTAAAGTTTTTATGGCGTATAAAAATGTATTTCAAGCAGATGACGAGACATTGTTTCGGACATTGGTTACAGCAAAAGAGCTGGGCGGACTTGTCATGGTCCATGCAGAAAATGGGGATGTTATAGACTACTTAGTAAAGAAAGCATTATCAGAGGGGAAAACTGAACCAATTTACCATGCTCTTACAAGACCACCAGAGGTAGAAGGAGAAGCAACAGGAAGAGCTGCACAATTAACTGGATTAGCGGATTCTCAGCTATACGTTGTTCATGTTTCTTGTGCTGAAGCAGCCAGAAAAATTGCCGAAGCTAGAGAGAAAGGGTATGACGTATGGGGAGAGACATGCCCACAGTATTTAGTTCTAGATCAAACCTATTTAGAGAAACCTCATTTTGAAGGTGCAAAATACGTATGGTCACCGCCTCTTCGTGAGAAAGAAAATCAAGAAGTACTTTGGAATGCTTTGAAAAATGGTCAATTACAAACGTTAGGCTCTGACCAATGTTCCTTTGATTTTAACGGTCAAAAGGATTTAGGCAGAGGAGATTTCACGAAAATTCCAAATGGGGGACCGATCATCGAAGATAGGATAAGTTTACTTTTTTCTGAGGGAGTAAATAAAGGACGAATAACGTTAAATCAATTTGTTGATATAACGTCAACAAGAATCGCTAAATTGTTCGGACTATTCCCACAAAAAGGAACAGTTTCTGTCGGAGCAGATGCTGATCTTGTTATTTTTGATCCAAATGCGGAAAGAACGATATCTGCAGAAACTCACCACATGGCTGTGGATTATAACCCGTTTGAGGGCATAAAAGTTACGGGACAACCAGTTACGGTATTATCACGCGGTGAGTTTGTGATTCGTGATAAGCAATTTGTAGGAAAACCAGGTAATGGACAATACTTAAAGCGTGAAAAATATAACCCTAAGCAAAAGGAAATTCAAAAATTAACAAAGTAACACCTGTTAATTAGGACTAGTACAATAAGAAAAGTGCAAGGCGCCCGCATACCCGACGAAATGCAAATGTTCTGTCCGATAAAAAAGTGCTTTCTACTTTTAATCGGTCAGGTTATTTGACACAAGCCGATGGCGCCTAGATCTAGACATTGAAACGTAAATTTTAATACTTTATGAACTTTAAATAAAAAACAAAAACACAACCTCTAGTAAATTTTAATAACAATAGCTTGGCGTAAACCTATATGGTTAAGCCAAGCTATTGTAAAGACCTTTAAAGAACCACATGTCATGTAAAAAGGTTTTTATAAGAGGATGTTCAAAAAGTCCGGGAAAAATAGCTATCGAATATCTGCGTCACCTTACTTTTACACTCCTCACTTATTTAAAGCATACGTTCCGGTGCTCAAAGTGGCGCTTTCTTGAATTTCTCGGCTCTTTTGTTCTCCTTTTGAACACACACTTTAATGGTGAGGGGTGTTGGGATGAGTAAAAAGGATCGTTATCTAAAGTCACCTGATCTATTACCTGTAAGTCACGCCGGCAAGAAAATTAGTTCATTTGGATTTATGATCATGTGGGTAGGGATGGCAGTCGTACTCGCTGCCTTTGCGATTGGGGGAGCCGGTGTTCAAAGTTTACCTTTAGGTTGGGTGATCGTTGCTGGTTTTGTTGGATGTATTGCAATCGGTTTATTTATTACGGTTATAGGTGATATTGGCATTGAACATGGCCTTTCTTTCCCAGTCTATATGAGAGCACCATTCGGAACGGTAGGAACACATATCCCCTCTGTTGTACGTGGTTTAACAGCCTCATTCTGGTTTGGAATTAATACATTCTTTGGCGCTACAGCAATTAATGGAATACTTTTTGTGTTATTTTCATTTGATAATTGGTTCCTCTGTTTTATTATTTTCGCTATAGCACAGCTATTAAATACCGCACTTGGAATTAAAGCTATTGAACGTTTTGCGGATTTAGCTGCCCCTATTATAATCATCATCTCCATTTGGATCTATAGTACACTATCAGGACGTGCCCTTGAACAAGGAAGAGATGTCTGGGTATGGGTTGAAACTCCAGTAACTGGAGTCGCAGCAACAACAGCCTTTTTTATTATCGTCTTTAGTGTCATGGGTTTTTGGGCAACTCTTGCAGCAGACATCCCCTCCATTTCACGTTTTATAAAAGCACCTAAATATGAAAGAAATTGGTTAAAACGAAATAAGTCGTCTCTACTTGGCAGTGTCGTTGCTATGCCACTGGCACAAACATTTATCATCGTCATCGGTGCAGTTTCATATATTGCGGTATCAGATTATGACCCAATAGTTGCCCTTCAAGAAGCAGCAGGAGGAATTGTATTAGTCATTTTACTTGTTATGATTGTGTTTGCCCAGTGGTCGACAAATATAGCAGCCAACTTAGTTCCAGCTGCAACAATTTTCTCAAACGTCGGTGGTCCGAAAGTTCCGTATTGGGCAGGGGTGTTCATGGCTGGGATTGCTGGTACAGTAGTTCAACCTTGGAATTTGTTTGATATATTAATTCCTTTGTTATTAATAGTAGGGGGGATATTATCAGCGATTGTCGGTATTTTATTTACCGATTACTACATCCTCAGAAAACGAAGAGTCAATGTACATGATTTGTATAATGTAAAAGGGCAGTACAGATATTTAAATGGTTTTAACGTCGCCGGTTTCATTGCTTGGATTCTTGGCGGTATCGCAGCTTACTTTCTAGCAAACTATTCATTCATTGTTGGTTTTATTGTCGGGGGTGGAAGTTACTATCTACTGGCAAAATACTGGTGGTTCAATAAATACAAACAATCAGAAATTGAAGATCCCGATGATGAAAAATATTTAGGAATTACAGTTGGGAGAGACTGGGATATAGAAGAAGCAGAGCAGAAGGAACAAACAATTCTACCCAATATCTCATCAACTGAAAAAAATGTATAAACACTAAATTAATTAAGGATAGGTGGGGAGCGATCTATGTCATCTTATAACGAGTTTATTTCGGAAAGAGATAAAATTGATTTTTTAATTGATCAAGGGTATCAAATAAAAGCAGTTACGGAAAATTTAAGTGGAGCATTTGTTGAATTTGAGAAAATTAAGAAAAAACAGGTGGAGGGGAAGCAGGAAACTCGAACATTGCATATTTTAAATGCAGATGCTAGAAAATATTTTTCAACGTTAATTATAAAACAACAGCAGCTCTAACGAAATATAATTTTAAAAAGGATGTTTTTGAAATGAAATGCTCTTGTTGAGCGTTAGGCAAGCTAATGCTTGCCTAACGCATAGCGTGACAGTTTTTCAACTCAAACGATGTTACGGACAAATGAATTTGTCCTCCACCATCATTTGAGTTGAAAAACACGCTCAAAAAAAATAAGCTTTGAGGTAGAATTTTAGGAAAATATTCACTTACTACTTATATCTTATAAACAGGGAATCCCTGTTTTTTTTGTTTAAAGAGGATATTAAAAAAGTCCGGGAAAAATAGCTGGCGAATTTCTGTGTCATCTTATTTTTCCACTCCTCACGTATTAAAAGCATACGTCCGGTGCTCAAAGTGGCCCTTCCTTGAACTTCTCGGCTCTTTTTGTCCTCCTTTTTGAACAGACACTTAAAATGAATATTCCCAAAATTCTTATCAATTACTACTTTCCATACTATAATAGAAATCATAGTTTAACCTAAATCTTATCTCACTTTTAAGGAAGTGCTTTTAAAATGAAATCCTATTTAACAATAAGTGAAATATTAAAAAGAAAGTACTTTGAAAATATTGAAGTTGTTGCTGGTATTAAAGGGTTACAAAGGCCAGTAAAGTGGGTTCACGTAGTAGAGGTCATTAAGATAAAAAAACTGTTAAATGGGAATGAGCTAATTCTAACAACAGGTTTAGGTTGGAAAAAGAATAGTCATTTGTTTAAGTATTTGCTTGAACAACTTATTGAATGCAATGCTTCAGGTTTATGTATTGAAAAAGGAACAAACACCTCATCCATTCCTCGAGAAATTATTGATCTAGCTAATAAACATCAGTTTCCAATTATCATCTTTCATGAAGAAGTACCATTTGTAGAAATTACACAAGACATTCATTCATTACTTATTAACAAACAATATCAAATGATTTCAGACTTAGAAGACTATTCTCAGCAATTAAATAAAAAATTACTCGAAATTGACCACTATGAAGAAATTCTAAAGTTTTTTCACCACTATTTAGATGTGCAAATTATCGCTATATTTAACTTGGATGAAATAAAGTTTATCCCGGAAATACCTAGAGAAGAAAGGGATCAACTCTTAAGACATGTAAATGGAGATGAAAGTAAAAATAAGCAACAAATCGCAAGGCAGCCGGTTCAAATTTTAGGAAACCAATATGCCGAGTTAATTATCGTTACTCACACACGAGAATTTACTGAGTTTGACTATTTACTTCTTGACCGTACAACCACTGCCCTTGCACAACATTTATTACGAAATTTATTTGTCGAAGAGAAACAAAGAATGGAAGAAACAGAATGGATGCTTGATTGGCTTGAAGGCCTACACAGCGAGGAAGACATCCGCGAATATCTGTCCTATCACCAATCTGAGTTACAACTAAGCGGTGGTATTGTTTGTGTGTGTAAATTAAATACAAATAGGTCCAGGAATATAGATAGCACATACTTTAAATTACTTTTTCGAACCATTTTTGAACAATATGGGTTTTATACTTATTCTACAGAGGTCAGGAACCAACTTGTATTTATTTTAGTTAATCAACGAATCCCTACAAATTGGAAACCAAGAATGATCAAAGGCTTTTCTCGTATCAAAAATACCAATTCAACTAAACTTGAAATCTCGTCTATTTCATTTGGAGTCGGGAAATTTGTTCATAACTTGCGTGATATACATAAAAGTTATCGAGCTGCAAAAGAAACGCTGCTGCTTCAAAATACATTGTCTGAAGGAAGTAAAAGCTATTTCTATGATGATTTACATTTGTATCATATTATTTCACTAATCAATAAGCATAGCGATCTTCATGAAATTATTATGGAATACTTAGAACCAGTAATCGACTATGACAAGAAATACAATGGAGCATTAATGGAAACATTAAAAACTTATTTGGCTTGTAATGGTTCAAAGCAAGAAACAGCTAAAAAGTTATTTATCGTCCGACAAACGTTGTATCACCGTATTGAAAAATTAGAAAAATTACTCGGGGATAATTTCATGAGCCCTGAAAAACGATTGGTAATTGAGTTTATGACGATCGCTTATAATTACCTATTTACGTTAGGAGACAAAAACAATGAATGATCAACCGACAACCTATCTCAAAAAGGACTAAAATCTAGTTTTTAGTCCTTTTTTAAATGAAAATGACAAATAAAGTTACATTGTTGAAAAATTTATTCATTATGTGGAACCTTTAACCTTGCTGTTTTTACATTATGTCTAATGAAAGAATGATTTCGTTAATAGATAATAATGGTAACGAATAATATTTTAGAAAATTCTTAATAAAATATAGGAGGTATATTTATGTCAGTAATAAAGAACCAAACCAATGTGTTAAAAAACTATATTAATGGACGATGGGTAGATTCAAATACCAGTGAAACATTAGAGGTACCGAATCCTGCAACCGGTAAAGTGTTAGCTCATGTTCCGATCTCAACAAAGGATGATGTAGATAACGCGGTAAAGGCAGCTAATGAAGCATTTACAAAATGGAGAAATGTACCTGTTCCAAAGCGGGCAAGAATTTTATTTAAGTATCACTATTTATTAACAGAGAACCATGAAGAGCTTGCTAAGCTAGTTGTTCAAGAAAACGGTAAAGCCTATAAAGAAGCGTACGGGGAAGTGCAACGCGGAATTGAATGTGTTGAATTTGCTGCTGGAGCACCAACATTAATGATGGGAGAATCATTATCTGGTATTGCTGAAGGAATTGATTCAGAAATGTTCCGTTATCCTCTTGGAGTTGTTGGTGGTATAACGCCGTTTAATTTTCCGATGATGGTCCCGCTTTGGATGTTCCCACTAGCGATTGCATGTGGAAATACATTTGTACTAAAACCTTCTGAAAGAACACCATTATTAGCTAATAAGCTTGTTGAATTGTTTAGTGAAGCCGGTGCTCCGGATGGAACTTTAAACCTTGTTCATGGTGCGCATGAAGTGGTTAATGGATTGTTAGATCACGAGGATATAAGAGCCATTTCTTTTGTTGGTTCACAGCCCGTTGCAAAATATGTGTACGAACGTGCAGCTTCACAAGGAAAACGTGTCCAAGCACTATCTGGAGCTAAAAACCATCATGTTGTTATGCCTGATGCAGATATGGAAAAAGCTGTTCAACATATTATTAGTTCTACTTATGGGAGCGCGGGACAACGATGTATGGCATGTAGTGCTGTTGTTGTCGTAGGAGACGGAGAAGAATTTGTTAACGCTTTGAAAGAAAAAGCAAGTGAATTAACTATTGGAACTGGATTAGACGAGGAAGTTCTTTTAACACCTTTAATTCGACAAGAACACAGAGAAAAGACATTGGAATATATTAAAAATGGCGTAAAAGAAGGGGCTTCACTTATTCGGGACGGTCGAAAAGAAATGGATGAGCACAAAGGCGGTTACTTTTTAGGTCCGACCATCTTTGACCATGTTAATCCCGAGATGACCATCGCAAAAGAAGAGATCTTTGCACCTGTTCTTAGTTTACTACGAGCGAAGGATTTAGATGAAGGCTTAGAGTATATTCGAAAATCACGGTTTGGAAATGGTGCAACGATCTATACCAACGATGCACATGCTGTTCGTCAATTCCGAGAAGAAGCTGATGCGGGTATGCTTGGAATTAATATCGGTGTTCCAGCAACTATGGCATTCTTCCCATTTTCAGGTTGGAAAGATTCATTCTATGGAGATCTTCATGTGAATGGAAAAGATGGAGTGAACTTCTTTACAAGAAAGAAAATGATTACATCAAGGTTTGACCATTAAGCAATCCTTGATTGTGAGGAGGAGGATTTTGTATGGAGAAAATTAACCATGAACAAACTTCCCAAAAAAAGGATGAACAATATATTTGGCACTCAATGAAGCCTTATAACCCTGATGGAACTATGGTTATAAAGAAAGCTGAAGGAGCTTGGGTAACAGATATAAATGGTAACAAATATTTAGATGCGATGGCCGGATTATGGTGTGTGAATGTAGGCTATGGACGAACAGAATTAGCTGAAGCAGCTTACAAACAGTTAAAAGAATTAGCTTATTTCCCTTTAACACAAAGTCATTTACCTGCAATCGAATTAGGTGAAAAGCTCAACTCTATGTTAGATGGTGAGTACGTAATATTCTTTTCAAATAGTGGGTCTGAAGCAAATGAAACGGCTTTTAAAATAGCACGTCAATACCACCAGCAAAATGGCGACCACCATCGTTATAAATTCATTTCCAGGTACCGCGCTTATCATGGTAGTTCAATGGGGGCACTTGCTGCAACAGGTCAGGCTCAACGTAAATATAAATATGAGCCCTTAGCACAAGGATTCATTCATGTTGCCCCTCCAGATTTATATCGCTCTAATGATCAAATCGACGGTAAACCTGAAGAACTAGAATCTGTGAAAGACATTGACCGAGTTATGACTTGGGAATTAAGTGAAACGGTTGCTGGTGTTATTATGGAGCCCATCATTACTGGCGGTGGCGTTCTTATTCCACCTGAAAGTTACATGTCAGCTGTAAAAAAAGCATGCGAAAAGCATGGTGCACTGCTTATTGTTGACGAAGTGATTTGTGGATTTGGTCGAACCGGTAAACCCTTTGGCTTCATGAACTATGATGTAAAACCAGATATTATAACAATGGCTAAAGGGCTGACAAGTGGTTATCTTCCACTGTCTGCAACAGCTGTGCGAAAAGACCTCTACGAAGCATTTAAAGGGTCAGATGAGTATGAGTATTTCCGTCACGTTAATACATTTGGCGGAAGCCCAGCAGCATGTGCATTAGCATTAAAAAACCTTGAAATAATTGAAAGGGAAAACCTCTCTGATCGCTCAAGAAAATTAGGAGAACAAGTTAGTAGTGAACTTAGCAAGCTGTTACAGTCTCATCCTTATGTAGGAGATGTTCGTGGTAAAGGCCTTCTTATAGGAATTGAGCTTGTAAATGATAAGAAGACTAAAGAACCCATTGATGAGAAAGTGGTCAACAAAGTCATTGCTTCATGTAAGGAAAATGGGCTTATTATTGGTAAAAATGGTGCTACTGTAGCCGGATTTACAAATGTCCTTACTCTTGCACCGCCATTAAACATTAGGGAAGAAGACCTGTCCTTTATTATTAGCACACTATCAAATGCATTGAATGAAGTGAAATAAGAATAAGGGAGGAAACGTAGGTGCATTGTTGAAATTGCTTTTCCAATGCTACTGATGCCTAATTGACCACGCAGCTTATTCGCGAAGTAACGCCGTTGCTTGTGCTAGATATTAAAATGTAAATTTTACACATTTTCAGCTCTAAATAAAAGCTTGAAGTACTTGTAATCAATGGTTAGATTTATTGATTACAAGTACTTTTTTTACATAACATGGGATGTATATGTGTAGTTTAATAACAATAAAGGGAAGCTAGAAGTGTGACATACAGTTTCGTATATTCAATAAGAAAGAAAAATCGTTTGAGGATTTATGTTTTTGTAAGAAGAGTCAAAAAAGGTAGGAACTATATAGATCCAAGTTTTTGAAGACTGTTATCTAAGGAGTGGTAAAGTTGAAACCTAAAATGGTAAAAGAATCGAAGGTTATTAAAACCCACCTAGTTCTACCTAACGAAACAAACAATCATAGTACTTTGTTTGGTGGCATCTTAATGAGGAACGTCGATGAAGTTGCGTCGATAAGCGCAAGAATGCATTGTAGATCAGAAGTGGTTACAGCTTCTACCGATTCTGTTGACTTCTTGCACCCAATTTTCCAAACTGATTCGGTGTCATTAGAGTCTTTTGTTACATGGACTGGGAAAACGTCTATGGAAATTTTCGTTAAAGTTATCGCTGAGAATTTTGAAACAGGTGAGAGAAGAATAGCAGCTACTGCCTTTATTACTTTTGTCAGTCTAGGAGAAGATGGAAAACCAACTGCTGTTCCAGAAGTAACTCCAGAAACAGAGGAGGAAAAAAAGCTTCACGAGACTGGTTTAGATCGTGCAAAAATACGAAAGGAACGTAGAAAACAAAGTAAAGAATTGGCTGAATTTATTACAACTGATAAACCTTGGGAATAGTTTTTTTAAGAACTTAGGTTAGGAATAATTGACATAGAAACCATAGAAATCAACACATCAACATTAAGTTAAAAGATTTTCTTCTTAACCAATTCTTTCATTTTTCACAACCTAACTTCATAAATCACACTCTACTCATTCAATTATAATCAAAACGTTATAACATGCTACCCTTATCTGTTGTGAGAAAAGTATTGAGTAAGCTCACACCTAGAACCAGTTATAATTGGGTAATCGATTAACTTTGTAATATGGATATGCCTCTAAAAATAAATTGAAATGAAGACTATTTTGTTATTTTGTAAAAGGGGGAGAGCGTTTATGATCCGAAAAAAAATGAGGCCAGCATATATTCGTTCCCGTCCTTTAGACGGAAGAGCACAAATCTGTTACACAAAAAAGGAATGGGATGAGTTGAATCAACAACAGGTAACAGTGTTTTCAGAACTTAAATTTGAGAGCAAATTTATTGAGGTTCTCCGTGAAGCAGTTAGTACGATTTTCCCTGGTGCAAAACATGCTGGAGTTGCACGATTTATTTTACAATCACTACGGACTGTCCATCAACAGGATATAGCAACTTATGAAAATGGATTAAAGCAATTGGAGCAACTAGCGAAATCAACGTTCGGCAAATCATTTAGAAGACTTTCCGAAAATAATAGAGCTAGCATTCTTCAAAAGCTTGAAGGTACTGAATTTTTTGAGCTACTCAGGGAGCATACGATGCAAGGGATGTTTGCGGATCCTAAGTATGGTGGGAATCGCAACATGATCGGATGGAAGTTAATTGACTATCCCGGTACCAGATTTCACCCAATTACCCACACTAGTCGAGGTTGGAAAACAGAGGATATCGTTAGCTTGAGAGGAGATGTTAGGAAAAACAATGGCAAAAAAATATGATGCTGATGTCGTTATCGTCGGCTGTGGTTGTGCAGGGGGGATATTAGCAAGGGAACTTACAGACGCTGGTCTTCATGTGATTTCATTAGAGCGAGGACCTGATATTAGTTCCGAGGAATATTCCATGGATGAATTAAAGTTCCCTATTCGGAACAAAGTTTTGTGGGGCCCACAGGATGAACCACGCTTTACTTGGAGATCAGACGGTAGTAATTCTACGGAACGAGTTATTACGGGATGGAATGGATGGGGACCAGGGGGAGATCACCTCCATTGGGGAGCACAATCATGGAGATTCCAGCCTGCTACTTTTGAAGCTAGAAGTGTATTTGGTCAAGTGGAGAATGGAGCGATAGTAGATTGGCCAATATCCTATGACGATTTAGAACCATATTATCAAAGATTTGAAGAGAGAGTAGGCATAAGTGGAGACCACACTAAAGATCCCTTCCATCCTCCACGTACAAAACCATACCCCATGCCCCCAACTGTACCTAGCTATGCCACTCGACATTTTGTAACAGCAGCAAAAGCCTTAGGTTACGACCCCTTTCCGGTACCAGGTGCCATTAACTCCACTGATTATAATGGCAGGTTCGCCTGCGGTTATTGTGGTTTTTGCCAAAGCTATGGCTGTACTGTAGAAGCGAAGGGTGATGTGGGACTGACGGAAATTCGCAAAGCTAGGCATAACTCTAATTTTGAACTCCGTTTTCACAGCCGTGCATTTGAAGTCGCTGTTGATATACACGGTCATGCCGAAGGAGTAAAATATTTTGATAAAAACAAGGATGTGCAGCATGTGACTGGGCGACTTGTAATAATTGCAGCAAATTACTTAGAGTCTACTCATTTAATGCTTCTTTCGAAATCTGCACTATTCCCTAATGGCATTGCCAACAACGGTGGCCAAGTAGGACGTTATTTTCATATGCGCGACATTACCCAGTTGATTGGAATTTTCGACGAGCCGATGAATTCCTTTATTGGACCAACTCCAAGATGGGCAGTGAACAAATTTGCTGATGATAATTTTTCTCCCGAAGAGTATGGAGAAGATTTTGTAATGGGCGGAAATATTACTGGAGCAGATCAACATGGCCTGGCTGGTCAGCCAATAGAATTCACAGGTGCACCAACTCCAGAAGGCATCCCAAACTGGGGTGAAGCATATAAGAAATTTATATCAAAAGCATATACTCACCATTACAACTCTCGAATTTACTTAACAGAACCCCCTCAAGACGATAAACATATTGACTTAGACCCTAATGTAAAGGATTCCTTTGGATTACCAGTACCTCGAGTAACCTTTGACTGGCATCATCAAACCTCAAAACAGCACGCCTTTTTACGTCAGCGAGCGTATGAAATATATGAAAAGGCAGGTGCACTTCACATTTGGGGCGGTGAATTGGGGGATCCATGGGTACTAAACAGTCATGCAGGGGGAACGACCAGAATGGGGGAAAACCCTGAGGAATCTGTTGTGAATCGCTACTGTCAAACTCATGAAATAAACAATCTTTTCGTTGTTGGAAGTTCCTCATTTCCAACTATCGGGGCTTATAATCCTGGGGAAACCGTGGGAGCACTGGCCTACTGGGTAGCCGAATTTATTAAGAAGGAAGCAAAAGTAGGGAAGGTGTTTAATTGAATAATAAATTATGCCAAAGCAATAATTATGTAACTCAATTATTTGTTTAAATCCTCATCCTCGAAAGTTAAACGATGACTAATGTTACATTTTGAAAAAAACTTCAAACTTGTTAAATTAAAAAAAGTTCAGCTAAAAAAGGTACGTTAATAAGTTAATGAGTACCAATAATGTAAATAGGAGGACTAGAGGTAGCTGGAAAAGCAAATATACCGTTAATGAAGATTATTTCAAGACATGGTCAAACAATATGGCGTATATTTTAGGTTTTTTTGTGGCAGATGGTTGTATTACTAAAGATCTTCAAACAATCATTTTCGTTCAAAAGGACATTGAAATTTTACACAATTTAAGAAAAGAACTAAATTCTACACACAGGACTTTTTAAATGAAAAGACAGGGGTTCATTCTCTTAATATTAATAGTAAAATTATGAAAGAAGATTTAATTAAGTTGCATGGGATACACTCTTGTAAGTCAAATATCATAGATTTCCCGTATGTTCCCAATGAATATATGAGCCATTTTATCAGGGGATATTTTGCTGGAGATGGAAGTATTAATTATCGAGGATACACTATTTGTTTTGTAGGTGGATCGGAATCATTTTTCACATCTTTAGATGAAATATTTAGTGAAAAAGGCTACAATACCCGATTAAAAAAGTAAAACAACAAAAATTACCTAAAATTGTTTATCAGCGGGAAAAAATCGGTTAGCGAAAGTATAAAGAATTTCCAGAAGTATAAATTAAATCGTAGCGGGGTAGAGAGTTAATATTTTTTCTACCCTAATTATTTTTTGTTAGTTTACATAATATATATTATAGGAGCCAACAAAAATAAGTAAAATCCAGTATCAAAAGATAAGTAAACTCAATATTTTGAGACAGGATAAATTTTTTAAACAACAATCAATAGTTTCCATAAACATCGAGTGATTCGTTAATAAGTCGTTGATTTATCCCGGTTAGTCCATACTGATCTGAAGTTATCAAACTCCACAATACGGTTTCATTTCACTTTAAATCAAGTTGTCTCATTTCACATTGTGCCCTTTCTCAGAAGGTTTTGTGAATGGTTGGCAGCTTCTATAACCGTCTCATTTGATCATTGAGATCACAATAAACGTCGGTTTTAATCATCAACTTCAATCACAGCTACATGAGCTTTTGGCGATCCAATTGAATAAGCGTTAATTCCAGCTTTAATAAAATCGACTAATAGCCATAGCGTTAATTCAAAGCAATTTCGGTTGTTCCATATTTTACGTGATGTTCTCTGATCAATTCTACAGAACGTTGCTGAACGTCATAATTAGCATGCTGACGTTTAAACCAAGCTTTTGCTAACCCTATGTCGCTAAAGTTTTGTAAACAGCTTGAATGGCTGTACTAAATCCCATGGCTACCTCCTCTGCTCAAATACCTTTTAGTTTACATAATAAAAATATGGTAAGTTACCTTCGATGCTTTTCATTTTTTATTCCTCTTGTGTCAATCTAGCTATTTTTTACCACTCGCTTATTTACATTACTTTCACTCAACCACCCCCCTGCCAATTAAATTGGCTGAAATTGGTCTTGTTTCTAATTCTCTAGCCCAAACAGATAATTGACCTATATGGTGAATTTCGTGTGCAATAACATGATTCATAACTTCTCTATACGTAAAATCATCTATTAACTTGGAATCTAGTTCTGAATTCCATTCCTCAACAAACTTAATAATTGTTGGACGGCATTGCGCCGATAGCTTCTTAACTTTACCTAATGATGAGTAGTCAGCATAATTATAATGAAATTCAGGCTCCCCTCTTAAACCATTTATCCAGGCTTGCTCCACATCAACAATATGAAATAGTGTCTCTAAGATACTTCCCAATCCACCTGTTCGCGGACTTGTTAGTTCTTCGTGAGGAAACTGACCACACCATTGAAACCATTCATTACGGACTTGCCAATTATATCGATATAAAATCTTCAAATGATCTACTCCCCTTTAATCTATTTTCATTTCTTTTAAATCCTTTCTCCACACACAGTTAAAAGAAAAATTGAATATTCATATTGTTAATATTGATATAACGAAAAACATCGAGTGTTATAACCTTTTACGATTGTACACTCGATGTTTTATACTCATTTACTTGTTGATCATTCATTTTTTAATTTAAACAGTAAGTGAGGATAACTCACGAACGAAATACAACAGTAAATGATCATCAACCTGGACTGTCGTCCCAGGTTTGACAGTTCTGTTTTTATACGTGACTCCTTGTTGGTCAGGCATATAACCTCTATTTATATACAGTTTCAAAGCTGAACTGTAATCCTTATATAGTCCAACTCCTAATCCAACAGTATTATGATGCTTTGCAGCAATACGTTCTAATTCATCCATCATTCTTGTCGCTATGCCATTACGTCGAAACTCAGGAAATACGATGAGGTCATTGATTTCTGGTATTTGCTGTTCTTTAAAATAAAGATAACATGACTCACTGACCATTTGGCAACAACCGGCTAGCTGATTATTATGAAATGCAAGTAAGGTGATTTTTTCACCATATTTATTCTCTTCCAAGCATCGCTCAAAATAGTCTTTGTTTCGGTCTATACCGCGAGTAATAAAAGCTGCTTTAAAAGTTTCTATATCTTCTGGTTCAATGGTTCGTATAACGATGCGATGCATGACAAAACTCCCTTAGTATCTTCTAAATATAGTACCTTTTCCAAATGTACCATAAAGAGTAAGCCATGAAGCAACTGTCATGTATCTGTAACGTAGTTGTAAACAGTACGACAAAAATGATTCTGTTTTAAGAAAATCTCGTTAAAATATAGCCGATGCCTACAACCCAAGTTAATAGTCCAAATCCAAAAATACACTTTGTTCCAAAGCTTTTCACTTCATTTACTCCTTTCTTTCTATAAAGTAAGTCAATTCTATCCGGTCGCAACATTGGATCCCGTTTTCAAAAATCAGGTCAGCATAGTTCTCAATAAAGTAATTAGGGATGATTTCCGTCATGCGAAATCCACATTTTTGGTATAAGGCAAGTTGTTGAATACTTGAATTACCGGTAGCGATTAATAACGTTTCCCCGCCCCTTCTATCCACCTCACCAATACCAAAGGTGATCATCTTTCGTCCATACCCTTTCCCTTGTTCAGACTCCTTAACTGCGACATTCATAATTTCATAGCTCATCTTCCCTCTTTGGAGAATAACAATAGCTCCTACAATAGCCTCTTCAACCTCGAGTACAAAAAGTAGACTTTGGCTCAGATAAGCATCAATTTGTGCTTCCGATGGATCTGCTAACATTAGCAAATCCATCGGAACATGTTCATTTTCTTTCAGTAAGCGGATCTTCATTTCAGGTCGTCTTCCCTTTCTTACGCTTCCCTTCGTAGAGCGTTAAGTACGTTGATTCTTGTCGCTTTTGCCGCAGGACGGAAGCCAGATATCATCGCTACAGCAATACTAATGGCTGTTGCGATCAACACTAGTTGAATCGGAATATATGAAAATGTGATATCGAACCCTTGGGATTCTGTAGTGGCTTCAAGAATCATTGGAATCAAAGCATTTGCACCTATACTTACAATATATGCAATCAAGACACCAAAAATGGATCCAATTATGCCGATTGATGCACTTTCCATTAAGAACATACGTTTGATACTCGCAGGGTTGGCACCTAACGCCTTCATTACACCAATTTCATGGGTTCTTTCCGTTACTGCCATCGTCATCGTGTTAAAAATACCAATTGAAGCAATGAATACGGCGATTGTTCCGACAAAGATCAACCCAGCTTTGAATGCTGTGAAAAACATATTGAGTCCTTTTAGTTCTTCTGAAATCGAAAACACTGTAAATCCCTCATCTTTTAAAGCATTTGTTGTGTTTTCAACTTGCTCAACACTATTTACATGAGCAATAACATCGGTATACTTTCTGTCTTCTTGTCCGGCTAGTGCAATCAGTTCCTCACGTTTGTCCTCCCCGATATACAAACTGTAGTCTGATAGCCAATCCCTCGTTGGCTCTACTGCAATCCCAACAATTTTATAATCATTTTGATAAAGTAATTCTTCAGTGTCAGGCTCTTGCATGTTTAGTGTTATCGTCTCATTTAGCACTTCACCTTCAAATGTTCGAGGTTCACTACCTTCTTCGTTTTGGTTCATTTGCTCGCCTTCCTCGGCGTTTTCATGAAGGAATTCTTTAAAATGGTAACCTACGATAATTTCATTATTATTTTCGGGAAAGCGGCCTGCTGATAAACGGAAGTTAGACTCTTTTTCTGCTTCAAAATCTGTAATCGTTACGTTTCCACTCCCACTGTAATCTTCATTGAATGTAATCTCAACTGGTTTTTCATGAATTTGTGACCTAGTAACAACCGTTCGGATATTCTCTGTATTTCTAACGTTATTAATCCATTCATCAGTCATTGGTTCAAATTCATCATTTGCTTGCTTTCCGATAATGTCAATCTGTGTTAGTGGTTGATGACTGGAAGCTTCTTCGACTAGGCTGTCTTGCAAACCAAAACCAATGGAAGCAAGTACAATAAGAAACGAACAGCCCATCGTGGTTGCAAGTACTGTCATAAAAATACGCAATTTATTCTTTTTCATGTTCCTTCTAACAAATTGTATTTGATCACTTAGCTTCATAATGGACACCTCTTTCTTGCTTTAAGACACCATCATGTAAATTCATCGTTCGATCTGCAATCGATGCGACCTCATTATCATGGGTAATCATTAAAAAAGTTATGTTTTGTTCTTTATTTAATTGACGAATCAACTCAAGCACATCTTCTTCCGTTTCAGAGTCTAAGCTTCCTGTAGGCTCGTCTGCAAAAATCATCATTGGCTCTGTAATTAAAGCCCGGGCAATGGAAACCCGCTGTTGTTGGCCACCTGAAAGCTCGTTTGGATAATGTGTTGCATGAGAATCCAAACCTACTTTTTCGAGCATTTTTTCAGCTAGCTCTTTACGGGTATTTCGATCAACACCTTTCAGTGTCAATGGAAGCTCTATATTTTCATAAGCTGTAAGTCCAGGAATCAATTCGTAGTTTTGAAAGATGAATCCGAAATGGTCTAAACGGAATTTTGCCCACTGCTTTTCATTGAATTTAGTTACATCCGTACTATTTATCGTAAGCTTCCCTGAATCTGCTTTTATATAGCCAGACAATAAATTAAGTAAGGTGGACTTCCCAGAACCACTGCGACCAATGATCGAGACAATTTCTCCTTTTTTCACGTTGAAATTAACGTCCTTTAATACCGGTACTAGCGACTGGTTTCCTTTCTTCCCAATCGCGTAAGAATAATGTAAATGTTCTACTTCAATCATTGCTTTCACCTCATCTAAAATATGTGTTTGAAGTGCCAGTGTTAAACGCAAGAAACTGACTCCTCATATAAACAACAGTGTATGTTGTGTGTTGTGTGTATTACACTAATTAGTACACTTAATATATTATTCTCGTAATGAATGAATGTCAATACCTTTTTTTAATTGTGCGGGGACAGTCCCCGCACAATTCGCTCTCGCACATTTTTTTACATAAAGAAGGTCCCCTTGATCTTGAATCAAGGGGACCTTCTTAGTCTTCTCCGTTATTATAACGTTCCATTATTTCCAGCAGGAGGGTCGTTGCTGGTTTCGGGCTTTTCTACCCAAGCGTCAGCTACTTCACCTACGTCTGTTACATCAAAAATAAAGGATCCGTTTGTATAGCGGTCGCTTGGTCGTACTTTTTTAGCTTCAATTGAGCCGACCGTTCCATTTTCTGATTGAATGTAGATCGTTTCCGAACCATCTACAGTAAAGAACTTTGCTATACGATGTGGTTGGCGTTTTAATTCTTTAAGCATAACAACCCCGCGCTTAGCTCTTGTTGTTTTTTCAAAAGCGGAGAGGCTCATGCGTTTATAAGCTCCACGTTGGGTAATTAAGAACAGGTATGGGGTCATATCTTGAGAGAACACTTGACCGCTCACGACAACATCTTCAGCCTTTAAATTAACGGCTTTCACTCCAGCTGTCCTTTGGCCTGTTAAGCTAACCTCTTCTTCATCGTACCATAATCCATAGCCTAGACGAGTCGCAAAGAATAAATCCATTTTCCCGTCGGTGAGATGTACATCAATCAATTCGTCATCTTTCTTCAGCTTCACTGCCATTAATGCTTTAGAATACCGTTGTGCTTTATAATCAGCAAGACCGGTACGTTTAACCATTCCGTTTTTCGTGACAAAAAAGAGGTAATGGTCTTCGTTAAACTCTTTAACTGGCATTGCTTTAAGGATCTCATCGTCACTTCCCATTTGAACGAGGTTTGCGACATGCTGTCCGTTATCTTTCCAGCGAATTTCTGGCAGTTGATGAACAGGTAAATACAAATACGAACCTTTTTTCGTAAATAAAAGTAGTGTTTCTGTCGTGTTGATCTCATATTCACCGATCAGCCTGTCCGTTTCTTTCATACCTGGTAATTCACCTTTTGAGCTTGCGTAGGACCTGAGACTTGATCGTTTGACGTAACCTTCTTTCGTAACGGTCACCATTACATCTTCAGAAGGGACAACGACTTCAAGATTAATCTTTAAATCTTCAATTTGTTCTTCCACCTGTGATTTACGCTCTTCAGCATACTCTTTACGGATCGCGCGTAGCTCACGTTTGATTTCACCAATGAGTTTCTTCTCACTCGCTAAGATTGCTTCGAGCTTCTCAATTTGCTTTTTAAGCTCTTCTGATTCTTTTTCAAGTGTCGTAATGTCTGTATTTGTTAAACGGTAAAGCTGCAACGTAACAATCGCTTCTGCTTGCGCCTCAGTGAAACCATAGGCCTCTTGGAGGGCACGTTTAGCGTCGCCTTTATCTTTAGACGCACGAATTGTTGCAATCACGTCATCGAGAATGGAGATGGCTTTAATTAAACCTTCGACGATATGTTGTCGTTCTTGTGCTTTTCTCAAATCAAACTGTGTCCGTCGTGTAACAACTTCTTTCTGATGCTGTATGTACGCATCTAATAAATGCTTCAACCCTAATTGCTGAGGCGTTTTATTATAGATCGCCACCATATTAAAATTATAGGAAATTTGCAAATCGGTGTTCTTAAATAAGAAATTTAAAATCCCTTGTGCATCTGCATCTTTTTTCAATTCAATGACAATACGTAAGCCTGTACGGTCTGTATCATCTCTGACTTCTGCAATACCGTCTACTTTACGATCTAAACGAAGTTCATCCATCTTTTTCACGAGGTTTGCCTTGTTTACTTCAAAAGGGATTTCGTGAATGATGATTTGCTCACGACCTCCACGCATCGTTTCAATTTCGGTTTTTCCACGCAAAACGATTTTGCCTTTCCCCGTGTTATACGCTTTTTTTAAACCTTCAACTCCTTGGATAATCCCACCTGTAGGGAAATCTGGACCCTTTATATATTCCATCAAGTCATCCACCGTACAATCTGGTTTTTCCATTTGCATGATCGCAGCATCAATAACTTCACCCAGATTGTGTGGTGGAAGATCTGTTGCATAACCACTGGAAATTCCTGTTGAACCATTTACCAACAAGTTTGGAAATCGTGAAGGTAAAACGACCGGCTCAGAATCTGAATCGTCAAAGTTCGGCATAAATTCAACTGTATCTCTTTCAATGTCTTTAAGCAGTTCAGATGATATTTTAGAAAGCCGCGCTTCTGTATAACGCATTGCAGCTGGTGGGTCGCCATCAATAGATCCATTATTACCATGCATCTCCACGAGCAGGTGGCGCATTTTCCAATCTTGACTTAAACGAATCATCGCTTCATAAACGGAACTATCTCCGTGCGGATGATAGTTTCCGATTACGTTACCTACTGTTTTTGCAGACTTTCGAAATGGCTTGTCTGCTGTATTCCGATCATGATGCATCGCATATAAGATACGACGCTGAACAGGCTTTAGTCCGTCTCTTGCATCCGGTAAAGCACGATCTTGAATAATGTATTTACTATAACGTCCAAACCTGTCTCCGATCACGTCTTCTAGAGGCAGGTCCAAGTATCGATCTTTTTCTTGCTCCACTTGATTACTCCTCCTCGGTGACCATTAAATTTTCACTGTCTAAAATGTTTGTTTCTTCTTCAAGACTAAAGGCCACATTTTTTTCAATCCATTTTCGCCTTGGTTCTACTTTATCGCCCATTAAGGTGGATACATGTCGTTCCGCCCGGGCGATATCATCAATTTTAACTCGAACAAGGGTACGGGAGTCCGGATTCATCGTCGTTTCCCAAAGCTGAGTGGCATCCATTTCACCAAGACCTTTGTATCGTTGAATGGTATATCCTTTACCTACTTTTTTCATTGCTTCTTTCATGCCGTCTTCATCCCAGGCATACTCTGTTTTCTCTTTGGCACCAGTACCTTTACTTACTTTATATAGTGGTGGTAGAGCGATATATATTTTTCCTGCTTCAATTAACGGACGCATATAGCGATAGAAAAACGTCAGAAGTAAGACTTGAATATGAGCACCATCTGTATCAGCATCGGTCATAATCACAATTTTATCGTAATTGATATTATCCAAGTCAAAATCAGGGCCTACGTCGCCACCAATTGCATAGATAATTGTACGGATTTCCTCGTTTTTCATAATGTCAGCAAGTTTCGCTTTTTCTGTGTTGATAACCTTACCTCGTAAAGGCAACACAGCCTGGAACTTACGGTCGCGCCCTTGCTTCGCTGAACCTCCTGCAGAGTCCCCCTCTACAAGATATAGCTCGTTTTTCTCTCGATTTTTCGACTGTGCTGGCGTGAGTTTACCACTCAGCATCGCGTCCTTCCGCTTGTTTTTTTTCCCATTACGAGCATCTTCACGTGCTTTTCGCGCAGCTTCTCGAGCCTGTGCTGCCTTAATTGCCTTACGAATGAGCGTGTTGCTGACTTCAGGGTTTTCTTCCAAAAAGAACGTCAATTTTTCACTTACGATTGAGTCAACTGCGGAGCGAGCTTCCGGTGTTCCGAGCTTTCCTTTTGTCTGTCCTTCAAATTGCAATTTATCCTCAGGGACTCGGATCGAAACAATCGCTGTAAACCCTTCGCGGATATCGTTTCCATCTAGATTTTTATCTTTTTCTTTAAGCAGCTGAAGCTTTCGGGCATGCTCATTAAAAATCCGTGTGACACCAGCTTTAGCCCCTAATTCATGGGTTCCACCGTCTTTCGTACGAACATTGTTTACAAATGACAGCATATTCTCTGTATAAGCATCGCTGTACTGAAAAGCGAAGTCAACTTCAATTCCTTGTTGTTCCCCTTCAAAGGAGACTACAGGATGAAGCGTTTCTTTCTCTTCGTTCAAATAGTCGACAAAAGCTTCAATACCAGTGTCAAATTGAAACGTATCGCGAACCGTCTCTCCTTTAGGGCGTTCATCGACGAGTTCAATTTTCATACCTTTAATTAAAAAGGCTGCTTCACGAAGTCGTTCAGATAACGTTTCATAATTATAGTGAATGGTATTGAAAATTTTTGGGTCTGGCTTAAAGTGAACGACTGTTCCAGTTTTACGTGTCGCACCAGTCTTTTCAAGCGTTGTCACTGGTTTTCCACCTTGTTCAAAGCGCTGATGGTGCACAGTACCATCACGGTAAATCGTCACTTCCAAAAACTCTGAAAGGGCGTTTACAACAGAGGAACCTACGCCATGAAGGCCGCCGCTCGTTTTATAACCACCTTGTCCGAATTTTCCTCCAGCATGAAGGACAGTAAAAATGACTTCCGGTGTCGGTTTACCTGTACGGTGCATCCCCGTTGGCATACCGCGTCCCTCGTCTTTTACACTGATACTCTCATCTTTATGTATGGTTACTTTAATCTCGTCTCCGTAACCTGCTAACGCTTCGTCAACCGCGTTATCAACTATTTCAAACACGAGGTGATGCAGCCCCCGGTGATCTGTACTCCCTATATACATACCAGGTCTTTTTCTAACAGCATCTAAGCCTTCAAGTACCTGAATGGCATCATCATTGTAGGTAAAACTAGACTGTTGCGTCAATCTTGTTACTCCTTTCTATCCGTTCAAGCTACCTATTCTGCTCCACTTCTCTTTTTCTACTCATATGAAGCCTATCCCTCTTTTTAACGATCGAAGGAATATAAGAACTGTGCTATTATCATACCATAAGAACAAATGTTCTCGCGTCGAATTCTTAATCAATCATACCATATGATGGAAAGCGCCTTTTGCACTATGTTTAATGTAGCGATTAATGTGCCGTTTTTCAAGCCGTTTTATAAAATAATGTTGAAATCATAGGATTTACGAGTTATTTTATTTATTCATAACAAGAAAAGACCTATATTGATAGGAGCCTTTGTAATCAATATATCCCTCATCATACACTCTAATCCGAACTAACAAAAGCAGACTCTCTTTGCTGACCGGACGTATGAAGCGATGCGAGATACCATTGGTAATAAAACAAAACAAATCCTCTCTTTTACGAGAGGATCGCTCGCTATCTTAGCATTATCATTTCGTTATTGCATGTTCTACTTTAATGCACCGGTCCATAATCACTTTCATGCCTGCATCTTTAGCAATTTGATAGGCATTTTCATTTTCTAAGCCTAACTGTGCCCAAAATACATCAGCGTCAATTTTAGCGGCGTCCTTTGCAACCCCCGGTAAAAATTCACTTCGTCTAAATACATTGACAATATCAACATGTTTGTTAATTTCTTTTAAGGAATCCAGCGCCTTTTCTCCTAACACTTCGCTACAATTTGGATTCACGGGAATGATTTCATACCCTGCAGATTGCATCGCTTCAGAAACTTGATATGATGTACGTTCAGGATTATCTGACAGACCGACAACAGCAATACGTTTAGCAGTTTTTAATATGTCTTTAATTTCATCTCTAGATGGATTTTCCATGGGATCGAACACTCCTTTTTGTACATTTACTAATTGTATTGTTCCTCATTGGAATTGTCACTAAACAAATGACTGGTTATTTAACAATCATAACAGGACACTTTACACGTTTGGCAACTTTATGGCTGACACTCCCTAAAACCATTTGCTGAAACGGATTCAATCCACGGCTGCCAATGACAACAAGGTCCCATTTCCCTTCGTTCACTGCTTTTACAATTGAGGGACCAGGTTCTCCAAAAATAGCTTTCATTTCATAGATTAAATGATGTTTCTTTAATAGGTCTTCAATTGGACGAAGTTTTTCCTTTCGATGTTCCGGCAAAGATTGAAGCGGGTAGCCATTACCCAAAACATCGGACCGAATAGGCGTTTCATCCACAACATGTACGAGCGTGATTTTAGAATGTTCGATTACTTTTGCTATGCCCGCTGCTTTTTCAGCAGCTCTTAAAGAATGATCTGATCCATCGGCAGCTAAAAGGATCTTTTTAAACATCATGATCCCTCCCTTGTAAACGCTTTCTTTCTATTATAATCGATAATCTTTATATTTTCTCGGTATAATACACAATTTTCAGAAAATATTTGCTATATTTTACAAAAGGAGCGTCCCATTGGACACTCCTTTGATCTTTCAGTCGCTTAATAAGCCTTCGTTTACAAGGTAGTCCCTAGCAACATCCATTGCATTTTCATCCCCAACTTCTACTCGATGGTTCATATTCTGCATTTCCTCATCACTGATTTTTCCTTCCAACTGATTCAAAATAGCTTCAAGCTCTGGATATTGATTGAGAGTATCGGCTCTTACTAAAGGAGCTCCTTGATATGGAGGGAAGAGACCTTCATCATCTTTAAGTACTGTCATGTCGTATTCTACGATGTACCAATCCGTTGCGTAAGCGTCCATGAGATCAATATCTCCAGATTCAAGCGCATGTGGTCTGAGACCCGCTTCCATCGTTACAACATCAAAATCGATATTATATAGATCCTGAATGCCTAAATAACCATCTTCACGATCAGAAAACTCATGGGTAAATCCTGCCGTTAAATCGTTGTTATAAGAAACCAAATCGGAAATCATTTCTACATGAAGTTCTTCAGCACGGTCTGTCATCATAGCGATTGCATACGTGTTGTTAAACTGCATCGGCTGTAAGAAAACGAGACCGAATTCCTGCTCCATGACGTCTTTTGCTTGTTCAAAAACCTCCTCTTCATTCGTTGAATTAAGTTCTTCATCAAGTAAGCTCAATAGAGCAGTTCCTGTAAATTCTGGATAAATATCAATATTTGCAGATTGTATCGCATTAAAAACAAAGTCCGTTTGTCCTAAGTTCGGCTCCAAGTCAACATTTAAATCCGTCGCATCCTCAATTAACAATTTATACATATTAATAATAATTTCGGGTTCTGACCCTAATTTTCCGCCAACTGTAATGTCTGCTTGTTGCGGTTTTACAATGAGTGGACTCATTACAATAAGAGTAGCGATCAGTACAACAAAGACAATGGGTTTAATCGAGTTACCAGCAGATCGCCGCTCAGTAAAACGTAAAATAACGTCAAAGAGTAGGGCGAGTAGTGCAGCAGGAATCGCTCCTAATAGAATATACTCATTATTTGACCTGGAAATACCTAACATGATCAAGTCTCCCAAACCACCAGCACCAATAAGCGCTGCAAGCGTTGCCGTCCCAACAATAAGGACCATCGACGTCCGGACACCTGCCATAATAACAGGCATCGCAATGGGAAGTTCAATTTTATGAAACCTTTTAAACGAGCACATGCCCATCCCTTTTGCTGCTTCAACCAGGGATGAGTCTACTTCTTTGACTCCCGTATAGGTATTTCGTAAAATAGGAAGTAGTGCGTAAGCCGTCAATGCTACGATCGCAGGTGTTGTGCCTATCCCGATCAGTGGAATCATAAACCCAAGTAAAGCTAAGCTCGGTATCGTTTGCAAGACTGCTGATGCTCCGATAATTGGTTCAGCTACCCGTGGAAATCGGGTTAAAAAGATCCCTAAAGGTAACGCAATAAATACACTCAGCAGTAAAGAGATGATAGATAGCTGTAAATGTTCCCAAGTAGCCGTCCAAAGTAAATCCTGTCTTGATTGGAATAACTCAACAAAGCTTTGAAATTGGATCACTTTCTATTCCTCCCTTTTAAACGGGCATCACTAATATAGAAAGCAATGTCTTTAATTGTAATAACACCTAACAATTGTCCAGATTCAACGACAGGTAAGACATCTTGATTTGCCTCTTTAAACACGTTCATTGCATCATGAAAAGTCTGAATCGGCCTGACAGTATAGTTAAAAGGGACAATGTCGCCATCTTCACCAAGTACCCCTTCAAATGTATGGTTGTTATATTGATATACAAACAGCGGCTGATCAGGGCTTGTTCGCTCCACATGATTCGTGAAGGTCTCGTTCTTACTGATCATATAGTGCATTCCACTCGACCCTGTCCTGAGTAAGGTCCGGACTTCGTGTGCCCATCTATTCTCACGGTCTCCTATAAATTCTTTAATAAAATCATCTTTAGGTCTTTGCAATAATCGAGACGGCGTGTCTATTTGGACGACACGTCCTTCCTTCATTACACAGATACGATTCCCAAGAGCTAACGCTTCATCTATATCATGTGTGACAAAAACAATCGTTTTCTTTATTTCTTGCTGGAGCTTCACAATGTCTAGCTGTAACTGCTCACGACTAATTGGATCAAGCGCACTGAATGGCTCATCCATCAAGATGATATCAGGATTTCCGGCCAAAGCGCGGACAACTCCAACTCTTTGCTGCTGGCCACCAGACAATTCGCTTGGTTTTCGATCTCGATATTTATCTGGGTCTAACCCTACCATGTCTAAAAGGTCATCAACCCGTTTAGCAACTTCTGCTTTTTTCCATTTTTTTAATTCTGGTACGATCGCAATATTTTCAGAAATTGTCATGTGCGGAAATAAAGCAATTTGCTGTAGCACATAGCCAATATTCCACCGTAACTGTTTAATTTCCTGTTCCTGAATATTTTTACCGTGAATATTAATTACACCTTCAGTCGGTTCAATTAACCGGTTAATCATTTTCATCGTTGTAGTTTTACCACAGCCGCTCGGTCCAATTAAGACAAAAAAATCACCTTTTTCTATCGTAAAAGACAACGAATCAACCGCCTTCGTTCTGTCTTCAAAAACTTTTGATACGGAAGAAAACTCAATCATGGCCACACGTCCTTCATTTGGATACTGGTTACTTCAATTGTTTTTCTAAAGAATTTCCTCTATTAGATAGACTTTTGTATGTATAAAAAGAAACTCTATGTTATATTTCACGTTTCCGATTTTGTGAAACGTTTTTTTAGAGTGAAAGTATAACGAGACAGCTACTTTCACGCCGCTCGTCTCAAGAGAAAAACACCCTTGAGACTTTAAAACATACGACGGAAGCTAACGCTTTTTTTTATAAAAAATTACTACGCGGCTGTCTTATAATTTTTACTTAAAGTACGTGAAATATTTGAATGAAAAAGTGGCTTCCTACTTAAACGACATAGGAAGCCACTTTAATTTTAGTCCTGTGTTGTGAGGTCGTCCATCCATTGACTGACGTGTGTTTTTGCCTCGGTAAATTCGGCTTCCCAGTCTGGTAAAATACCCTCGTTCATTTTAGACTCGGGAAGAATAGCATAATCTCGCCAGTTGGTTCGATCTGTATAAACAGGTATAAACGTTGGTTCATCGATAATCGTGAATGTTGCGGGCCCGGCGATGACTCTTTTTGCTGTCACTTGTGCCATCCCGCCAATTCGCCTTTCGACTCCTTCTTGACCTGAAATGAAGTTACCTAAAGAATAAGCAACAAACACTTGTCTCCCATCACTTGTATGTAACCATTCAAAGGGGTGAAGGACATGGGGATGATGTCCAAAAATGATATCAGCGCCTGCTTCAGCTGCTATGGATGTAATGGATGTCTGAAAATCATTTGGATACGCTGTGTATTCATCTCCATAATGAAGGTTTAAGACAACGACATCTGAATCTTCTTTTGCCTTCGCAACTTCACCTTCGATCCTCTCTTCATCAATGAGGGCGATAAGATGCTCTTTACCTTCCGGGACTTGCATACCATTAGTCCCGTATGAATAGGACAAAAAAGAAAAAGTAAGACCGTTAACATTTGTTGTTCTTAACGTCTGCTTGTCTTCCTCTGACTCATAAGCACCTACATAAGGAAGGTCAATAGCATTCAAATGATGTATCGTATTTTCTACGGCTTCAGCACCATAATCGAGAGTATGATTATTGGCAATGCTAAGCATGTCGAACCCTGTCTTTTGCAATGCATCTCCGACTTCTTTTGGACTATTAAATCGAGGGTAGCCTGATAAACCAACGGTTTCACCCCCGAGCATCGTTTCCTGGTTTGCAATCGCAAAATCTGCTTGCTGTATGTGAGGCGCAATGTGTTCAAACATCGGATAAAAATCAAATCCATCCTCCGATTGTGCATCATGAAAAATACTGTCGGAAATCAACACATCCCCTACGCCGAGAATTGTCGCTTCTTTATCTACTTTAGTATTCCTACTGGATTGTATATATTCGCGAACTGTATGGTTACTTGTTTCCTTAATCATTTCCTGACCACTGACTTCTCCTATAATACGAAAGCCAAAGATAGAACCAACGACCGCAATAATGACTATTAAAGCTGAAATAGACCTTTTCATAAGTTAATTTCCTTTCAATCGTTTCATAAACTATCTAGTTATAAAATATCACTCTTGACGTATTTTTAATTAGATTTTCTCACTCTATCAGCATAACAAAAAATTTCGTTTTTGTAACGTTAATATGACATTTCCATTACAAAAAAGTCGTATATTTTCATACAGTACACAATTTAGTCAAATTTTCGACATACATAACATACAACGAAATCGATTGACCTATGAGATTTAAACAACCAGCTAAGAAGATAAATGCCTAAAGAAAAAACAAAAAAACCCGGAGTTCCGGGTTTTTAAGTAATACGTTTAAACTTTCAGCTTATAGACATCACGATATTTATCTTTTAAATAGTGAATTAAATAACTTGGATCAATTGCTTCTCCTGTCGTTTCTTTTAAGATATCAAGAGGAAGTTTACTTTTTCCGTATTGATGAACGTGCGTTGTCATCCATTCTTTGATCGGTGTGAGTTCTCCTTTGCGGAGAAGATCTTCAAAGTTATCATTCAACTCACTTTGCAGTGCATTCATTAGTTGAGCAGCGTAGACGTAACCTAGCGCATAGGACGGAAAGTAACCAAACGCACCACCAGACCAATGCACATCTTGTAATACACCTTCTCCGTCATCATTTGGGCGAACCCCAAGATATTCTTCCATTTTATCATTCCATGCTTCAGGCAGGTCTTTTACTTCGAGCTCACGATTAATTAAGGCTTTTTCAAGTTCATAACGGACAATAATATGGAGTGCATAGGTCATCTCATCTGCTTCAATTCGAATAAGAGAAGGACCTGCCACATTAATTCCTCGGTAAAACGTATCAAGGTCGACTTCATCAAACTGGCCGTCCGCATAATCTTTTAAAAGGTCATAATTTTTCTCCCAAAAGGCACGATTTCGTCCGACGAAGTTTTCCCAGAAAAGGGATTGTGATTCATGAATGCCCATCGAAGTCCCAGAGCATAATGGTGTACCTACCAGATTTTCTCCGATATTTTGCTCATAGAGAGCATGACCCCCTTCGTGAATCGTACCAAACACAGCGGTGCGAAAATCATCCTCATCGTATTTTGTTGTCACTCGTACATCACCAGGGTTCAACCCAATTGCAAACGGATGCACTGTCGTATCTAAACGGCCTGCCTCAAAGTCGTATTGCATCTGTTCTAATATTTTTTTACTTAGTGCTTCTTGGTTCGAAGCAGGAAATTTTTTAAATAAAAAGTCTGTTTTCGGTTTATCTGCTGCCTCCGTTACCGCTTGTACAAGAGGCACGAGATGATTTCTTAATTCACCAAAGACACGATCTAACGTTTCCACGGTAAGACCTGGTTCATAATCATCGAGTAGGGCATCGTATTTATTACCCTCATAGCCAACCCATTCAACATACTTCCGGTTAAATTCCACAATCTTTTCTAAATAAGGACGAAAGCTTTCAAAGTCTGCATTCTCTTTCGCTTCTGGCCAAATCGATTCGGCATTCGATGTTAACACAACGTAGTCTTGAAACTCTTTTTCTGGAATGTTTTTTTGCTTATCGAAATTTCTTTTACATTCTTTCACAGAAGCGATCGTGACTTTATCAAGTTGATCTTGAACGTTTTCATCACTCAATACCTTTAAATAATGCTCCATTTGAGTTGAAATGGACATTTTAAAGACTTGAGATGACAAAGTCCCTATGACTTCAGCACGCTGACTTGCTCCCTTTTTTGGAGCACCTGTACGTAAATCCCATGCCATCAGACCAAGAGATTCATTATAATGACTCATTCTCTTAACATAGTCCTGAAACTCTTTTTTTATTATCTCTACATTGTTATGACTCAAATCGACTCATCTCCTTACAATTCAATCTTTAACTCATTCGTAATTCCGGTCTTTAATTCCTGCTTTTTTAGGATAAAATTTCTTACCTAATCATGATTATTGATTCTTGTTTGAATTTCAATGTAAAATAAGTAGGCGAAGTTGAGGAGGTTGGATTAATGAATTTAACGATTACTGAATCTGCGGTAAAATTTTATAAACAGGAAATGAAATTATTAGACAATGACGCGGTGCGTTTTTTTGTAAGAGTAGGCGGAGTTGGTTCAGGGGGGTTTTCAGCAGGTATTACAAAAGATCTCCCTGTCTCAGATCGGCATTCCGTTACCGTAAACCATATTACATTCTATGTATCAAGCGATGACGAATGGTATTTTGATGGGATGACGATTGATTTCAACGAAGATCGCGGTGAAGTACAATTTTCTAATCCAAAGATCGAGGACGTAACTAATCCTCAAGGAAAAGGCTAAAAAGTGATGTTGTTCATGGCTGATTTTTTGAGCCCTATTTATACAGTACGTGAAATATAAAGAATAACAAAAGAGGCTGTCTCTTCACGTTTTGTAAAGAGACAGCCTCTTTTGTTATTCTTTAGCCTCATCAAGCTGATTCTCTAATTTTTCGATAAGTCCCCGGGAATATTCTCCTAATTCCCCGCTCATTTCATAATTCACAGCTTCCTGCAATTGTCTTTTTGCGTCATTTAATGCATTTGTTGCGGTCTCAAGCTGACCTGTATCCATGCTCATGGTCGCTTGTCCGACCATTTTTTGAGCAGCTTTGATTGCCATCTCTACTTGCTGAATGTCGTTAAATGGTTTAGACATAATCTTTCCCCTGCCTTTTATAATTTTCTTAATTTACCCTGCATTTTCGATCATTTCATTGACTTCATCTTGATGCTCTTCCACCCATTCACGGGCTAATTCCTCTTCGTCTCCACCGTCTTCAATTTCGGCAATCATTTGCTCCACTTCTTCTACATCTATGCTCCAATTACTGAAAAATTCATAGGCTTCTGGAGCATTTTCCGCTAGTTCTCTATTCACTACAACATGTACTTCCGATGTTTCAAAATATCCTTGTTCATCTTCGAGCACATTCAAATCGTAATCGACAAACATTGGATGAGGACGCCAGCCTAAAAATAAAATTGGGTCTTCAGACGGAACGTGACGTTGGACTTCAGACAGCATCCCCGCTTCACTTGATGCAACATACTCAAGATCTAAGTCGTATTCCTCAATCATTTCTCTTGACGTTTCTGTCATCCCAGCTCCTTCTTCAATGCCATAAATACGATTGTCAAATTGATCTTCCTGTCCTTGCAGATCTTCAACTGATGCAATTCCTTCCACGTAATCAGGGACTACCCAGCCCAACTCTCCGTCTGGATAACTAACTGAAGCACTTTCAATTGTATCCTCATACTGCTCCATATAATCTTCGTGCATATCTGGAAGCCACGCATCCATAAATACATCCAAATCACCTCGTGAAAGCCCTGTATAAACAGCACCTGCATCAGCTTCCTGTAGCTCAACGGTATAACCCATACCTTCAAGAATTTCTTTTGCGATATAGGTAGGAGGAATCGTTGAAGTCCAGTTTGTGACACCAAAGTGAATCGTTTCATCACGGTCTTCCGCACCATCCTCTTGTTCACCTTCATCTGGAGTGGCTTCTTCTCCGGTATCATCCTCAACTTCTTCACCTATGCCACAACCGTTCATTACGAGAACTGCCATGATCCCTAGTACCGCAAACACGAGTACAAACCACGTCCAATGCTTTCTCATTTCTTTCACTCCTTATCTTGAAAATTTATCGTTCCGTCTTGATTCCTTGCGTAATTCGATCCAAAATAATCGCCAATACAACAATCCCTAAACCACCAATGAGTCCAAGTCCTACGTTAACACTTGAAATACCGGATAAAACGATCGAACCAAGGCCTGGTGCTCCAATCATTGCAGCGATAACTGCCATCGAAAGCGCAAGCATAATCGTCTGATTAATCCCTGCCATGATCGTAGGCAAAGCAAGCGGAAGTTGAACTTTCATCAGCATTTGTCCTGAAGTGGAACCGAATGCTCTAGAAGCTTCCACGACGTCTTCTGGCACTTGGCGTATTCCTAAATTCGTAAGTCTGACACAGGGTGGAGTTGCAAAGACAAAGGTTGAAATAACAGCCGGTACGCCCCCTAAACCAAAAAGTAAAATCGCCGGGATAAGATAAACGAAACTCGGCAACGTTTGCATAAAGTCGAGAATTGGCCGGACGACTTTAAGCACGCCTTCTGATTTAGCACTCCAGATACCTATTGGAATACCAATAATGATCGACAGAAATGTCGCAACAAATATAATCGCCAGCGTTTGCATACCCTCTTCCCACAGATCAACAGACCCGAGATAAAAGAGACCAATCAAACTGAAAATCGCAACCCCCTTCCCCGCTAAATACCAGGCAAGAACGACGATTATGATTGTTAATACTTCAGCTGGGATCGCATTTAAAGCCCAATTTATCCACTCAAGTAACGTTCCAATCCATCCCCCTGCCATATCGAAAAACGGACCTAAGGTGGGGATCAGCCAGCTATTTACAAAATCATTTGTCCACTCTTCTAATGGAAAATAAAAATAGTTCATGCTATCCCTCCTTTCCTTGATCCGCCGGGCTAGTATCCGTTATCACTTGGTTAGTAGCCATATCATTCTCATCCTCAGCAGAGTTCTCTTCGTCTTCTGTTTCTTTTCCGATTACGAGTCCTGAAAGAATTGAAACGCGCACGATAATCCCGCGAAGTTTTTCATCTTCCACAACAGCAATCGGATAGTTTGTTTCTGCTGCGATTGGAATTAATTGATCTAGTGGTGTATCAAGTTCTGCAGTGGCATAACCTTGGATGAGTAAGTCATCAATCGACTGATCACTGTCAATGGCTTTAACTGCATCATCAATCGTAAGTAACCCTTTTAGGACATTACCGCGATCGACAACAAAAATACTGGAGATGCCTTTTTCCTTCATTCGCCTTACCGCTACCCTTGGTCCGTCTTTCGATGAGGTAACCACGTCCGGTTTTTTCATGACATTTTCAGCAACAAGTACCTTGGAGCGATCGACATCTTGAACGAAGCTCGCAACATAATCATTAGCAGGCTCTCTCATAATTTCTTCTGACGTACCAATTTGTACGATTGCACCGTCCTTCATAATCGCAATCCGATCACCAAGCTTTAATGCCTCATCCAAATCATGAGTAATAAAAAGGATTGTTCTATTTAGTTTATCTTGAAGCTCTAAAAGTTCATCTTGCATGTCTTTTCGAATGAGCGGATCTAGGGCGCTAAATGCTTCATCCATGAGAAGAATATCAGAATCCGTCGCAAGAGCTCGTGCCAGTCCAACGCGTTGCTGCATCCCGCCGCTCAGTTCATCCGGATAACTGTTCTCATAACCACCAAGACCTACTGCTTCAATTGACTGTTTCGATTTTTCTTCACGTTCTTTCACTTCAATCCCTTGGATCTCTAGTCCATACTCTACGTTTTTTTGGATCGTTCGATGAGGTAAAAGAGCGAAACGTTGAAAAACCATCCCAAGTTTCGCCCTTCTCGTTTCTATGAGCGATTTTTTATTCATCTTTGTAATGTCTTCACCATCAATTAGCACTGATCCTGAAGTCGGTTCGATTAATCGATTCACAAGACGAATAAGTGTTGATTTTCCGCTCCCGGAAAGCCCCATAATCACAAAAAATTCCCCAGCCTCCACTTCAAAGCTTGCTTGGTTTACCCCTACGGTATTACCTGACTCTTTTAAAATCTGATCCTTCGACTTCCCCTCTTTAAGAAGGGAAACGCCTCGTTTAGGATTCGGACCAAATACTTTCGTTAGATTACGCACTTCAATCTTCTTCATTGGCGTTCTCCTTTATAAGTCCTTTATTCTCTGCTTACTATTTACAATTTCTGCTGATTCATGCATAAAAGTGGGAGGAAAATGGGCTTCTTCCTATTGAGATTAATGAGGTCGGATTAATTTAGTGTTCAATCGTTTTCCACAACCTAAAAAAAGCTGCCACCGACAAAGGTGACAGCTTCTGTAGCATTTACTTATCTTCTTTTGGTTTCGGAGGTCTTGGTCCCCAATATTGATACAAATCCGTTTTAATATTCCCGTTATAAAGCTTACGTTTCTTCGTTGCTGTTTTTCCATAATACAACTCAAATTTTTCATGTGATGTAATCATATAGACAGACCATGTCGGAAGATACTCTCGGAAAGTAGCACCGACCTCTTTATATAACTTTTCCACTTCCGCTTTTTCCCTCATCCGTTCTCCATAAGGAGGGTTACCAACAATAACCCCGTATTCTTTCTTTGAGCGTAAATCCTTCGCTTGCATTTGCTTAAACGTAATCAAATCTGGAAAACCTGCTTCTTTAGCATTGTTTATAGCGAGGTCGACCATACGATGATCAATATCAGTCCCATATATTTCAAGAGGCTGATCATAATTTGCCAAATCTTCTGCCTCCTGCATTGCCGAGTCGAACCAGTTTTGTTCAAACCAATCCCAGCCTTCAAAAGCAAATTCCCGATTAAATCCCGGAGCAATATTTTGGCCAATCATCGCAGCTTCAATGGCTATCGTTCCGGAACCACAAAAGGGGTCGACAAAAGGACGATCAGGATGCCAATTTGTTAATTTAATCATCGCCGCAGCTAACGTTTCTTTAAGAGGCGCCTCGTTATGTAAATAGCGATACCCCCGTTTATGAAGGCCACTAGTTCCGCTCGTATCGATCGTGAGAGTAGCAATGTCCTTATGCAAAGCCACTTCAATACGATAAAAACCGCCGTTTTCATCGAACCAATCTTTTTTATAGGAAGCTTTCATTTTTTCCACGACGGCCTTTTTAACAATTGCCTGACAGTCAGAGATACTAAACAGTTGAGACTTTACCGATCGTCCAATAACAGGAAACTCTGCATTCTCAGGTAAGTAATCCGTCCAAGGCAATGCTTTTGTTTGTTCAAATAATTCTTCAAAGCTCGTCGCTTTAAATTCGCCCACTTTAATTTTAATTCGGTCCGCTGTACGCAGCCATAGATTCGTCCTTGCAATCCCGGTAGGGTCAGTTGTAAATGTCACTTTTCCATTCTCTACAGTTACATCATCATAGCCGAGTTCTTTTACCTCTTGGGCTACAATTGCTTCTAGTCCCATAGCAGCTGTCGCGATAAGAGTTACCTTTCCTTTCAATGGTCGTCATTCCTTTCGTATTGAGAATCTCACTTCACTCTCTTTACAATATGTAAAAAACCCCACGAACACAAGGTTGTGGAGTTACATTTCAAAACGTTGCGCCCATTGCGCTCTGTAAGCCATGTTCTGTTCCATTGTACTACAAACGGGGATTGCCCTCGTACTCCGGTGGTAATCATCTATCTGCAGGTGTCACTCGTGCACCTGTCCCCCTCTCCGTTGAGTTCCATTGAGGGGATGCCCCTACCATATTTTGGGTTTCTCGCTCGTGGGGTTTACCTCGTTCCACTCTGTTCATTTCTAAACAGACTTCGTCACTGTGGCACTTTCAAGGGTAGTAGACCGTATCCTAATAGGACGTAGGTTGTTTCCCTGCCGTTAGCCAATAAAAGACTACCTTGACTTATGAATTGGTCAAGCACGAACACTACAGTCACTCTCAGACTGTGCGAGCATGGACTTTCCTCTACACGTAAAAACGTGCAGCGATTACCCGAACACAAAAGACGCTTCGTTACTACCGTTTTATTTGCGACAAAGAATAGTATACCATAAAAGGAATTCAAAAAGCAACAGGTAGGTTACATTTCCATCCCGCATGCTTACTTGTTCATCTGTATTGCTTGTCTTGCCAATACATCGGCTTCTTTGTTTTGTTTACTCGGAATCCATTTAGTAAAACAATGGTCAAAATGAATGTCGATCAGCTTAAGAGCTTCTGTTAAGTAAGTTTCAAAACTGCTTCGTTTTACGTATTCTTTTTCAAGAGCATCAGCAACAATTTGTGAGTCAGTACGAATAGAGAGAATTTTAAACTCATGCTCCGCACACAGTTTCAACGCTTCTAACAAAGCTGCAAATTCAGCTTGGTGGTTCGATAAAGTACCTAAAGGAACAGACTTCCGCAATACGTAACCTTCACCTTTTATGAAAACCCCAGCACCGGAAAGACCAGGATTACCGGCACTTGCTCCATCAATATATACTTCAACCAAGGTCTAAACCTCGCTATTCGTTTAACTTACTGCCAAATACGTGTTTTTCCAAGTTCGATAAACGTCTTAGAATGTCATAGTTCGTATTGCCGTTTTGGGGTTGTGGCTGATGTCGCTTCGTTTGCTCATTAAGTGTCGTAGCTTCTTTTTTCAAACGTTCCGTTTCTTTCTCTAAAAATTGAATTCGTTTTTCATACGCATCGTAATCTTTTATTATTTGATCAAGGAACTGGTCCACTTCATCTTGACTGTATCCGCGTATCGTAGTTTTAAATTCTTTTTCGAGAATTTCTTTTGGTGTTAAACGAGCAATCTTCTTTTGCATTGCGTTCACCTCTGTCAATGTACATGATTATTTTCTTATTTTTTCAGAAACCGCTCTTGTTGTCAATTCCAGTCTTCCTGCTGGTCACGTATGGATTCTTCGATATCATCCGGTGTTAAATAATAAACTGGATAATCGGTTGCCTCATGCTTTTTGTTTGCATACGTTAAATAATAATCCGGTGATCCGGGTGTGAATTCATCATACAGGACGAGAAAGGCATGACTTTTGTCGACAATGAATTGATTTTTCATTCTTAGTTGAGCCGGATTTTCATAAGGTCTCTTCGTTATATGTTCAGTAAAATCACTTTGGGACCAAATCGCTTGGTAGCTTTCCTTCCACGTCTCTTTCCAACGTCCTTCTTGTTCGTAAAATGGGGCTAATGTAGCCAATTGCAAATCAGGATAGTCTTGTTTTAATTCGATAAGGGCTTCAGCTGCCCAGTGTTCAACTCCTGGTTGTCCACTTGTAATAAGCCATTTAAAATCTATTTCTTCTTTTAAGACTTGAATTTTTCTTTTAATCGCTTCCTTCAAATAAGGTAAATGTGGGTGCTTTTCGTCAAAGATTCCTAATTCGTGGGGCTTATAACCAGTCACTGCAAGGGCTTCATACATATGTATTCCTACCTTTCCCCTTTATCATAACATAGCCTGAGGTTAGGAAATACGTGAAATTATCAAAAAAAGAGCGGACTCATCCGAGGATGGTCCGCCCACCTTTTAAGCTAGCAGCACTTTCCTTTACCTTTGCCATGTTGCGCTCCAGCTACTTGACCTGGAAAACCCATGTTTGGATGTGCTTGCGCCCCTGCTACTTGACCTGGAAAGCCCATGTTCGGATGTGCTTGCGCCCCTGCTACTTGACCTGGAAAGCCCATGTTCGGATGTGCTTGCGCTCCTGCTACTTGACCTGAAAAGCCCATGTTCGGATGTGCTTGCGCTCCTGCTACTTGACCTGGAAAGCCCATGTTCGGATGTGCTTGCGCTCCTGCTACTTGGCCTGGCCCCATTTGCGCACCTGCCACTTGAGGTCCACCATTGATATGCTGATGAGACACTTGGTCTACTTGAGAAGCGGTGTGTGGATAACTATGCACGTGTTTATACAAATGGTGATTTACGTTCGTCGTGTGCGTTGGATGCACTTCAGGAACGATATATTCACAACATGAGTGTGTCACTTGTTGCTGTGTAGGATGCACGCGCGGTGGCATACACTGAGCTTTTGTACGCGGACGTTTAAACATACGCTGTATTCCTCCTTTTTGATTCGGTACACTATCAACCTATGTGAGTCCCTACATACATGTACTAGTTATAAAACCTATTTTTGGTGTTTTTCTATGTGTTAGTGCCTGAATAAAAGGGATATTGTGTATAGGGTCGTTTATTCTTTTTCATTTTAAATTACTAAAGTAAAAACCGAAACAAAAAAGGCTTTCTTACAAGCCCTTAATGTGTTTGTTCAACAAAGAAGATTAAACCCTTGCTCGAAAGGAGGACAAAAAGAGCCGAGAAGATCGAGGCGCAGAAGTCTCGAAGCCCAGAGCGTAGGTGATTACTACGTGAGGACTGGAGAGACGATGCAACAAAGAGATTCGACAGCTATTTTTCCCGGACTTTTTGAACATCCTATTAAAGAGTTAGAAACGGAAACTCGACCGCCCCATCCCTCGCCTCTGTCATAAACCAAAACGTAAAGCCAATCACTGCAAAGAACATTAATAAGATCATCGTTTTCATGCTTTCTCTCCCACTTAAAAAACTTTACTATCGTATTGTAAGAATTTCCTATGAAATAATCAACAGGTATTTTGCAGAAAATTGCATTTTTCTTACCATTTCGTCATGATTTTCTCAAAAAACAGGCTAAAACACCCAAAGAAACTACACGATACTCGAATAAGCGCAAAATCTGCGCTCACCCGGGAAATACCCAAAAGTTTATTTCCGTGTTATATTGGGAAAAGATAATTAATAATATAAAAATTGGGGGAGTGAGTGAACAATGCCAAAAGTAGAAGTACCTGGATATGGATCATTCGATACTTCAAAAGGAACGAAGCTTGTTCTAGCGCTGGAGGACAATGGTATTGATATTCTTCATCGATGCGGAGGAAAAGCTAAATGTACAACCTGTCGCGTAGAAGTACATGAAGGAACATTCGAACCTAGGGGTGAAGCAGAAAAAGCGAAATCACTAGAAGAAAACTGTCGCCTTTCCTGCCAGGTCAGCGTTCAATCCGACGTTAAAGTGACACCGAAAATGACTGTGTCATCTTCAGGAATGGATCCAGGTCCAAGACCAGAAAAATAAAAATATCGAATTAAGATCGCAGGACCGGGTTTCTGCGATCTTTTGTTATTTTCTGAAGATCACCGTAAGTGTAGATCTCTTTTTTCTTAAGCTCATCGACTAAATACATAAAGACTTCAGCTGTCATGTGAGCGTCATTTAACGCATGGTGGCGCATTCTTTTTTCAATGCCTAGCCTCTTAATCAGGTGATCGAGGCTATTTTTCTCATTTGGATAAAGGTAGTTCGCAATTTCATAGGCATCGACAAAATAGGGATTAAATTTGGAGAGCCCCCACCTCTTAGAGAGCTCTTTTAAGAAAACGACATCAAAACTTGCAGGATAGGCGACAATGACCGTATTTGACATGAACTGTACAAAACGAAAGAAACCGACAAGAAAGGGTTCTCCCTCTTTAATATCCTTTCGGCTCAACCCTGTTAATTCCGTCACATCGTCCGATACTGGTTTAAACGGTCGGACAACCTCATAAAAATGTTCAGGGAATTTAATATGATTCGCATTTACCTTCATCGCTCCTATTGAAATGACTTCATCCCCCATCCGTGGGAAAAAGCCAGTCGTCTCCAAATCGAAAACGGTAAATGTTAGCTCATCAAGAGAAACGTCATCAATGCTCCCTTCAGGTTGAAGGTCCATCATTTCTGCAATTAACGCATCGTATAGTGCACGGTTTTTTTTAACCCACCTTCGTTTCATTTGATGAAAAAAGTGGATATCAAAAAGAATGTAGCGTAAATAGTGTAGTATGGATACCTCCATGTTAGAGCCCCCTATTTCTCGCAAAGCTCAATTCACTCATTTGCTGCATTCGTTTTGCTACCATTAACGCTTCTTTCAATTGTTTGCGCTGATCTTTCGTTAATCGATGCGTGGCCAGTTCATTTGATAGCGGCTGATTGTCTCCTAATTGACGCAAATTTTCCTGAATCCGAAATTGATATAAATAGTCTAAAGCGAGTTTCGCATTTTTTACATCTCGTGGATGGAACACTTCCTCTTTTTGTAACGTATGAAGACGCCTAAGTGTACTTACCTCTTCAATGCCATAACGAATGGCAAAAATGCGCACTCCGTTTATTATTTGCATAATCGCTGACTTTTTTAAATCAAGAGTCCGATTTTTACCTTTCGTACCAATTCGCCCAAACGCTTGAATTGGCACACGAAAACGAATCGTATCTTTCATCAGCATCGCATGAAGAATTCTTCCTTTTTGAATAGGCGGCGTGATTTTTTTGCGAAGCTTCTCTGCAAGGTTAAAATCTCCGAATAACGGTCGGTAATCAACAAAGATTGTGAAGTCTCTCACTTCCTGGGCATCGGTTTCTTTCACCCAACGTCTCACTTCTTTTTCCCAGTCGTTAATACTTCTTCGCCACTTTTCCTCTTTGGCCATGATCCCGCCAGTGCATTCCGGAAAACCACATACTACTAATCCTTGATTAATTTTTTCCGCAAATCGTTTAAAATAAGCATCAACGTGATCGCGGCTTTCTAGATGTTCATAGTTATCTAAAATAAACCCGTTATCCTGGTCAGTACTAAATGCTTGTTCGCCTCTCCCTTGGCTTCCCATCACGATAAAGCAATAATTGACAGGCGGCAATCCGTGCCCTTCCACTTTCATTTCCCGTAAAGCAGCACGAATGACTTGAATGTGAATTTGATCATTGTATTTTGAAATAAATTCACTCATTTCAGTGCCGTATGTTTGTTCGATGAGAAGCTCTTCTGTAAAGGCAAGAAAAGAGTCATTTGTTTTTGGCGACAGTTTAGCGAGATCTTCTAAGTTTTTTGCATGGCTGACGTTGTAATATAAATTTAAGTATTCCGATTCATGTAGTCGAAGAAAGGACTCAGCTGTAAGAATACCTACTACTTTTTCGCCATTTAAAACGGGCACCATATGGACTCGATCATCTTTAAAATAAGTAAGGACTTCATAGCTAAACGCGTCCGCCTGAGTGGAAACTGGTTTTGCATTCATCCAGCTGTCAACGGAATCATGATTGGCATCGTTGCTTAACCCTTTTAAAAGCTCAGTTTGGGTAATTGTACCTTTGAGATTGTGGTCCTGATCGACCACAGTTAAACCAGGTCCTCTCCAATCACCTAGCGCCTTAGCTGCCTGTATTAACGTTTGCTCTTTGTAAATGAACTTAGGTTTATCCATGATTGTATGTACCCGCGTCTTATACAACGCAACATTTTCTGTATCTGATGTCGTCCCTTTTCCTTTTTTCATTTCATCGTAAAGAGACTTCATGCGCTGACCGATTCCCGCTAAAATAATATCGGAAAAAGCTGTATTTTCTGTCATCACCTTAAGGAAGTCACTTTTTTTCAACTTTACCGTTTCACAGTCTTCCAGAGCCTGTACCGAAAAATTCATCTCGCCTCCTGAAAGCAGGATCATAAGACCGATTAAGTCACCAGGATAATAAAAGCGCACGGAAAACTGTTTGCCATCTTCCCGGTGAAGGACGTTCTTTGCCAAGCCTTTTAATAAGAAGTAAACTTCAATTTCTCCTTCGTCTTCATGAAAAATAAATTCATTTTCACGAAATGATCGTCTTTCGGACTGTCCGATAACCGTCTTAAATTGCTCAGCTGTTAACAAATGAAACGGATATTTATCTCTAATTACCTCAAAATATACTTGTTCTTCTGTCAACGCCCTTCACTCCTTTCTTGTTGAACAGCAACTTTTTTCTCGAGCCGATCCATTCGTTTTTTTAACCTACATAATTTAGGCTGCTCATGACGAGCAACCCGAGCTGCTTCCAGTTCAGCGTTCATCGCTTTCCCTGTAAAAAACAGCGCCTTTTCAAAGTCTTTGTCCTGGTGCTCCATTATTTTAGCGAGTTCTTCATAACTTTCACGCAAACTGGATAAGCCAGTATTTGATTGAATACTTCGCTCAAAAAACCTTTTAGCTTCAGTGAATTTTTTTTGCTTTTTATATATCATGCCCAATTTGAGATATGCGGTGCTTTGTGTGTTGCCATGAGTTAATGCCGCTTTTTCGTAATGATCACAAGCGGCGCCAAAGTCTTTTACTTGTGCAAACCAATTTCCCATTTGGAGATGCTCGATATTCGATGAGTGCGTATCATCTATTTTCAATAACCGCTTAGAAATATCTGCAAACAAAACGATCAACGATAAAACGTCCCATTCATGGTGCCGGAAAATCCCTTCCAGCTCTTCAGGATTTTTATGCTCTAAGTATTCAAAATACAAAATCGGCGCGAGACTTCCTGGTGTCTCGTTTCTCCTTTTTATCTTTAGCCTTTCGCTTTCGACAATGGACAGCCGGCACGATGGTAATTCGTATTTCCAAAGTCTACGAGCCGCATGTAATAAATCAAAATGACCAAACTTCGGTAATTTAGGTACTTCATTTCGAACAAAAGCATGCCGCGACTTTACATGAGGCCAGTCGAATGCTTTCCCATTATAACTGACCAAATGATTACTTGGTTGAAAATCTGATAGAAAACCGTGAAAAAAAGCTGCTTCACTCGCCGGTCCCGGCATAAAGTGCTGGACAACCTCAACATAATCTCCTTTGATACGCGAATAGCCCATTAAGAAAATTGACGTCCCTGCTCCGCTAGATAACCCGGTCGTTTCTGTATCAAAGAATAGAAGGTCTTCTATGTGAACGCCTTTCGTTGAAAGAGGGTGTTCTGTTTTTTGACCCTGCCACGCTTCATGTACTTCTTTAAGCTCTGAAAACCGGCGATTGCCATGGTAATTTGTTATTTTATAGGAGCGCTTGCGAATAAGAGAATACTCACCATCAAAAAAATGCGGTTCAAACCCATATTTTTTCCACAGTTTTTCATGAGAAAAGGGGAATCTGTCATCGGTTTTTTCAAAATCACCTGCCGAGGTTGGCTCTGGACGGCCAGAGCGATGTGATCGTTCTGGCACTTCATTATTCATATACCCTTTCATTCTCTGCAATTTCCCTTGTAAACTCATCATTTCACCCCCTTATCCACACCTTGTTCTATTTTATATGAAAATAAATGAATAGAAAACCACTCTGTTTTTAAATACTAAGTGGAGCTATATTCGAAAAGGGAGCTTACTAAATGAGCAAAGGGAATCAAGAACAGCAAAAACAAAAAAGTTTTATTGAAGTCTTGACTCTTTGCCAAGACTCAGATGACTTTGTCGTTGATGAAATTGCAAGTATCGAGCAAACATTTTACATTTCATTCTTTGATACGTTAGTTGATAATAAAGTTTTGCAAGAATTAATGATTCAACCTCTTCAAAGTGACGCCATCTATTCCTTTGAAGATATGAAAAAAAACCTCCCCTTAGATGAAATCAAAGTCGTATCAACCGGGCCTGAAGTTGAAGATGGCCTCCATAGAGGTCAAGTTCTTATTCAGTTAGATAAAGGTTCACCTTATGGTTTATTGGCGTCTGCCCCAAAAGACCAAAATCGTTCGATAGCGACTCCTGAAATTGAATACAACGTCATTGGGCCAAAGGAAGGGTTTGTTGAGAACCTTTCAGTCAATATTAATTTAGTTCGTAGACGTCTGATCAGTTCAACTTTATCAATAAAAAAGCTGAAGGTAGGCTCGATTTCAAATACAGAGGTAGCTGTTTTGTATTTATCCGACATTGCGAGCGACGAAAATGTCCAAACGATGATTCAGCGCATTAAAGCGATTGATTACGATGAAATAAGTGATAGTTCGTACGTTTATCAATTTATTGAGGATAATAAAAATTCCCCATTCCCGCAGATGATTGATACCGAGCGCCCGGATCGGGTTGCAGCTCAATTAACGGAAGGAAAAGTGGCGGTGCTTGTCGATGGTTCCCCATCGGCTATTACAGCGCCCACGACCATTATTGAATTTTTCGCCTCCTTTGAAGATTACTATTTATCATGGCACATCGCTACTATTTTTCGATTGATTCGTTTATTTGCTGTCATCTTTTCCGTACTGTCAACACCGTTATATGTTGCGGTCATTACGTATCATACCGAACTAATTCCTCAAGATCTAATGGCAACGTTAGTTATCTCACGAGCGATTATCCCGTTTCCACCGATTATTGAAGCTATCTTTTTAGAGCTGACGATTGAACTGTTAAGAGAAGCTGGAGCCCGTTTGCCTACTAAGGTTGGACAAACGATCGGTATCGTAGGCGGTATCGTAATCGGGACTGCTGCGGTAGAAGCTGGATTGACGAGTAATGTTTTGCTTATTATCGTCGCCTTAGCTGCATTAGCTTCATTTACAACGCCTGTCTACCGAATAGGGAATACGATTCGATTGATCCGATTTCCTTTTTTGTTCATCGCTCAGCTCTGGGGAATTATCGGAATAGCGTTGTTATCGACATTTTTCATTATTCACTTAATCACGCTAACATCGCTTGGTCGTCCGTATTTGGAGCCTCTTTACCCGTTTCGTTTTCGTGATCTGCGCGATGCATTTTTCCGACTGCCTTTTAATATGCAATACGAACGTCCTGAATTAATGCAAACGAAAAAGCAGTACCGTTTCAAGAAAAAAGAAGGCAAAGAAATCCGCGACATTGATCATGATATTAACTAAGGAGGGAATGTACAATGTCCATTCATCACAAACAAGGCTTTTCACACATCTCTCCTTTTCTCGTATTTTTTCTAATTCATTCTATGCAAGTCGGCGTAGGTGTTTTAGGATTTCAGCGTTACCTTGCTATGGACGCAGGGTACAATGCTTGGATTACGATCATTTTGGCAGGAGTATTGGTGCATATTTCGATTTGGATGATTTACCGGATACTCTTACGCGATGACAAAAAAACAGACCTCATCGAAGTACACAAGCACTACTTCGGAAAATATATTGGCAATTTTCTTAGCTATGCTTTTCTCGGTTATTTTTTGTTCATGGGAATTACTGTCGTAAGAACGTACGTTGAAGTCGTACAAGTTTGGGTGTTTCCGAGTTTGGCAACTTGGCCGTTGACATTAGCGATTCTCCTCATGATCGTTTATGGGATTTATAACGGTTTTCGTGTCGTTGCAGGGGTCGCTTTTTTAGGAGTCGTGATTCCATTTTTTTTAGTTCTCACGATGTTTTCACCGTTAGAATTCGCTAATCCCAATCGTTTATTACCGGTTGAATTTAATATAAAAGAGCAGTTACCTGCCATAAAGACGATGACACTTAGCTACATCGGCTTTGAATCACTCGCTTTTTATTTTCCGTTTATTCAAGATCCAAAGAAAAGCCAAAAATGGGCTCATTTCGGAAATGGCTTGTCCGTTCTAATTTATTTACTTGTCGCTCTTGTGTCATTTTTGTTTTATAGTCGTATCCATCTCGAACGCATTATATATCCGACTTTAACAATGTGGAAAGTAGTAGAGCTACCGTTTATTGAACGGTTTGAGTATATCGGCATCGCTTTTTGGCTGTTAGTAATCACGCCAAATATTATGATTAGTATTTGGGTCGTAAGCCGTGGTATGAAAAAGCTATTACGAACAAGCCAAAAAAGTACACTATACTTCACAGCAGCAACAGTATTTTTATTTGCGATTTCTTATCAAACACGTGAAAGCATTAACCAATTAAATGATGGGGTGTCAAACGTGGGCTTCTATATCATTTTTGGTTACATCCCTGTTTTGTATATTGTGACAACGATCATGAGGAGGTTTAAGAAAAATGGCACGAAGCAGCAAAACGCAAAATAAGTTGTCCTTACTCTTCCTCATGATGGTCTTAGTAACGGGATGTGTAGAACCGCACATATTAGATGAATTGCAACTTGTTCATGCAATCGGGTATGACCAAGTTAGTGAGGATAATATTGAAGGTACGGTTAGCATTCCCGTTTTCAGAAGTGAAGAAGATATAACTAGTGAAACCATTAGTGCAGTTTCAAGAACAACGAAAGATATTCGATTGTTCTTAGATGCTCAGTCTTCAAAACCGCTACATACCGGGAAAGTGTCGACAATTTTATTCGATCAAGCACTTTCTGAAGCAGGTTTAATGCGAATTCTCGATACGTATGTACGTGACCCAAGAATAGGCATGCGTATTCATCTTGCCATGGTCGAAGGAGTTTCTACCAAAGAATTACTTGAAACAACCTATCCACTTGAAATTGAGACAGCCGTGTATATTACTGATTTGATTGAACAAAACACTGACCAACAAAACCTTCCAGAAACGAACTTCCACACGTTTTTAAGCCAATATTATGGGCAGGGGCGCGATCCTTTTTTACCAGTCTTAAAGAGAGAAGAGAACGTCATAAAATTAACCGGCCTCGCTCTCTTTGATGGTGACAAATATGTTGAATCCATTGATTTAAAGGAATGTTTTTATGTGAAAGTGTTGACCGAACGTTTCGGTGACGGCTTTTATGAAATCATTCTCAATCCAGAAGAAGATGAATATACGACGCTTAGAAATTTTGACGCAAAAACAAGCTTTAAAGTTGAAGACGCAAAAACGAACCCGAAAATTGAGGCAACTATCGATCTAACGGGGAAAATCAATGAATACTCAGGACCTACATTAGACGAAGAAAAAATCGACGAAATTCAATCATTAACAACCAAACAGCTCCAGACAGAAATCAGTCAATTTATTGAACGAATGCAAGAACTAAATATTGATCCAATTGGACTAGGCGACCAAGTTCGACGTCACGACCCAGAGTTCTCCGACGATAAATGGAAACAACAATACTCAGATGCTGAGATAACCGTAAATGTCAAAATCACCATCAAAGAAACCGGCGTCGAAGAATAATTTTGGGGACTGTCCCCGCACAATTTTGTGTAAAATTATGGGGTGTGTATTATAAGATCAATGGAGATCGACTCGTACAACACTTCTTTTGTGAAAAATTGAACTGGAAACAATAAGAAAAACCGCATAGCGGCCTTTTATTAAAAACAGCGTCAGCTCGCATGTTTTAAAGTCTCAAGGATGCTTTTCCCTTGAGACAAGCGGCGTGAAGGTAGCTGTCCTCTTATAAATGCTTATCTTTTTAAAAAGGGCGTTCCGCATGAACGGAACGCCCTTTTTTAAGAGTTTAGAAATTATAAAAAATCTACGTATCGATGTCTAGCTCCAGGCGCCATCGGCTCGTGTCAAATAACCTGCCCGATTAAAAGTAAAAAGCACTTTTTATCGGACAGAACATTTGCATTTCGTCGGGTACTCAGGCGCCTTGCGCTTTTCTTGTTGTTTTACACTCTTTTCGCCATCGGAGGTCGTGATTTCAGGAGGCGCAAAACAAGCTGTTTTGCGTTAGCTTCTTCATTGTCTATACCTGTTTCGGCAGAGCCGATACAAGAGGGGCACCCTTCTTCACAAGGACACGATTCAACGTATTGATTTGCTTCTTCCAACGTGGTGTCTATCTGTTTATACACTTGATCGGATAACCCGATTCCTCCTGGATACCGATCATATAAAAAGACAGTCGGTTTTTCCGAATGAATCGCCTTCACTTGAGGAACTGCATGTAGATCGTTTTTATCACACATGACGCTCACACATGACACATGCTGCCAAACGTGTGCCAACCCACCTAGAGCTTCTTCCAGTGTCTTTTCACCCCACTCCTTTACGAGTTCTTCAGGAAATGATAACGAAACAGCTTGGGTGTGAAGCTCTTGTTCTGGAAGGTGGATCGGTCCAGAGCCGATATTTTCAAACGTCTCCAGCTTGATTTTTTTAAAAATCGTCGCCATCGCCGTTACCATCACATCGCCAAACTCAACCTCACCGTAATTTGAGCTTTTTGTTTCATCCACTTCAAGAACTTTAAGGTTGACCGCTAAGTTGGCATCAGTAAAATACTCCACATCAACTTCTCTGACGTACGCTTTCTTTTCATCCCAGTCAAGCTCTTCCACTTGAAATTGTGTTCCTTCGTGGAGGTAAATCGCCTCGTCATGGAGAAGCGTCAAGGCGCTAAACGTATCCATTTCTCCAATAACCCGGTGGTACGCGACATCAGTTTGATCTATAATCACCACATTTTCCTGAGCTGCAGACCGTAAGCTAATGTTATGTGCCGGAAAAGCGTCATTCATCCAGTAAAACTTATTTCGCTGTGTATGAAGAACGCGTTCATCAACTAAAAATTCCAGCATTTCCTCGACCTCAACACCGTCAAATGACTCGCCTCTTTCAAACGGAAGCTCATAAGCTGCACACTTTAAATGATCAATCAAAATGATCAAATTATCTTTGTTAATCCGTGCTGTTTCTGGAGTTCCTCCAAAGAAAAATTCAGGGTTAGTAAAGATGTATTGGTCGATCGGCGTGGAATTTGCCACCATAATAACGACAGACTCATCTTGTCGTCGCCCCGCGCGACCTGCCTGCTGCCAGCTCGATGCTACCGAACCTGGATAGCCTGTCATAATACACACTTGCAGTTGCCCAATATCAACACCAAGCTCTAGTGCATTCGTACTCACAACACCAATCGTATCTCCTCGCCTCAAGCTCCGTTCAATTTCCCGGCGCTGATTCGGTAAATAACCACCACGATAGCCCCGTATCTTTTTTTGACCCAAGTCGTACTTTATCAACTCTTGGAGATGACTAAGGATAATTTCCACACGTACGCGGCTTCTTGCAAACACAATCGTTTGGATGTTTTGCTTTAGAAAATCAGCAGCCAATTGATTAACAACCTTCGTCGCACCAGCCCTTATGTTGAGCTGCCGATGAACAATCGGCGGGTTATAGAAAACAAAGTGCTTTTTCCCTCTCGGTGCTCCGTTATTGTCAATAAGCGTAACGTTTTCACCAACCAGCTCTTTACTCAATTCGTTTGGATTAGCAATGGTTGCCGATGTACAAATAAACGTCGGGTTACTACCATAATACCGGCAAATCCGTTTTAACCGTCGTATCACATTTGCCACATGAGAGCCAAACACACCACGATACGTATGTAGTTCATCAATGACTACGGTTTCCAGATTTTCAAACAATGAAATCCACTTCGTATGATGCGGCAAAATCGCCGCGTGAAGCATATCCGGGTTCGTAATCACAATATGACCTGCTTTTCGGACGACTTGACGAATGTTCGCCGGTGTATCCCCGTCATACGTATAGCTGTTCACATTAACATCAATATCATCAATCAACTCATTAATTTCACTTTTTTGGTCCTGAGCAAGCGCCTTTGTCGGAAATAAATAAAGCGCGCGACTGTTAGGATTCTCAAGTTGTTTTTGTAAAACGGGTAAATTGTAGCAAAGTGTTTTACCAGACGCAGTTGGTGTGACAGCCACGACATTTTCCCCGCGATTCACCGATTCATAAGCACTTGCCTGATGAGTGTACAACTGAGATATTCCTTTTTTGAGCAACCCTTCCTTTAGTCGTCTATCGATCGAGTCAGGGAATGGAACCGTTCGTGCCTGCTTTTCTTCTATTTCATGCCAGTGGGTGACATTTTCATCATTCTTTAAATCTCGTAAAAGGCTATGTAAGTCTTTTTTTCCAAACATTCGACTTCCCCTCTTTCTATTCCCTTTCTAGTATATCGAATAGACGTTTGCCTCGCAAAAGGAAATGTTAGTTTACATAACTATAAGCAACATAAAGAAAACTTGGCATACCGCCAAGCCTAATTGCGCTTATACTTTATTCCTTTACAGAACAATAAATTTTATAATTCTGAGCTCAGGCGGCTCAACGGTTCAAAGAATGAAAAATGGAGCCCCCCCCCCAAATGTCGCATTTAGGTAAGTGACCAAACAAATGAAATGGGAGGAAACCCCTCAGTCTATTGTACGACAAGATAATCTTTTTAGCCCCCAGCGCAGTAGGCCGGAATCTGCGAGACTCCCTCAGGAAAAGTTGATATGGCGGGGGTCCGCCCGGATTTTGAGGCCCTAAAAAATTTTTTTGTACTCGCCTCCGACTGCCAAGGTCCACATAATTCTTGTAAATACATTTACTGTATTTAGAGATTACGCGTTGCGTTGGGAATGTGGGATACATTTCCATATATAGGTGTAATTCACACGAGAAAAACTCTGCTACAATCAGGTGACTTACCCTCCCATGTCTCCTGGCATCAAGTGCCTACATTCCTTCGTTGGGTCTTGCCTGACGCAGATCTCGGACTCTTACTCCTGCATGGACTGCCCTTTACTGGGCGTCTAAAGTCTCCGTCTTGCCGAATCTCTGTGCCTGTGTTGTCAAAGGTACATTAAAGCACTGTGAAGCCTTACGCTGCCTTGTTCTGAGGATAGTTGGAAGAGTCTATCAACATTCTCTCAGGGTCAAACATTGCCTGTTTCTTGCTAAGTCCATGGAACACCTGAAGCAGCTTTCTGCATAGCACAACCATTGCTTCTTTCTTGGTCAGTGGATTTTGTTCCCGTGAGTGATAATGCATGTACAGTTGACGAAAGCTTGCATTGTTCTGAATGAGCGGAAGGATCGCTTTATAAAGTAAGGCTCGTAGTCGTTTTCTTCCGCGTTTAGAGATCTTCTTTGTGCCTTTATGCTGACCTGAACTGTTCTCACGCAACGTAAGTCCCGCTAGCTTAATGAGTTGGCGTGGATGCCTGTAATTGCGCATAGAGCCTGTTTCAGCCAATAACTCGCTTACAGTGTTCTCGCTGATTCCCGGAATGGAGACGAGGTACTGAAACTCTTCTAATGACTGGGCCTGCTCAACCATCTGGGAAGTCACCTCTTCAAGTTGTGATTCCAATAGTTCCAGCTGTTGAACAAGGCTGCGAATCTCCAGCCGTGACATTTCCTGACTGCGTGTTACGCCAATAGAGTGACGAGCCACTTCAATCAGGGTCACCATTTTGGGTTTCCCAGCATACTTGGCGCCAGCTTTCTTCTGTTGCCTGACCATCTCTTCGACAGACAAATGTGGAACATCCTGGGGAAGAGGTGTCAGCTTTAAAACGGCAAGAGCTTGTTGGCCCAATTCACTGAAGACTTGATTGAATTCCGGAAAGTAAAGATCCTTCCATCGCTGTATCCTGTTTTTTACGGAAGAGATATCTTTTCGTAATCGTTCCCGGATTGCGGATCCATGCCTCATGTGATGTTCAGCGGTTGTCATCTTCCGCGGTATACTAAAATAGCCGTTAGGAAGAAGTTTCGCTATAACGCGTGCATCTTTAGCGTCGTTCTTCGTTTGAGAATTATCGTCCATTTCCTTGGATTGTTTTACATGCATTGGATTGACGATGACAAAAGGGAATTCGAAAGCCTCCAGCATAGCCGCAAGGTTCATCCAGTAGTGGCCGGTTGCTTCAAAACCGATGAGCACATTTGATTTGTTGTGTGTCTCCATCAGTTGTCTAACAGCCTGCTCAAAATGGATGAAACCATCTTTTGACTGGTGGATGCGCCATACTTTCGTTAATTCGCGTCCGCGCAAATCGACGGCACAGGCATAGTGATTCTTTTTTGCAATATCGATTCCAATAACTAGAGTGTTTTCGTTGACTTGATTAATTCGTTCATTTCTACTACGATTCATGAAGGGTTCCTCCTTTGTGATTGCTGGTTTGTTTTTGCACCTTGCATCATATCGGAGGATCCTTTTTTTATCAATAGGGGTAAAACCTATCCGACAGGAATGCTCCTGCGGAAAAACGGACGAGTCAAGACCCCGCAGGGCGCCTTTCCCGAGGAGGCTTGGCGGTTCGTCCGCGGAAAGCGAACAGATTCAGGCCTACGGAGCTCCAAAAAGTATTAATCAAAAAAATTTGTTGACCCATTGCCGTCTCTAGACATTTTTGGGTAGTAGCTTTTCTTCACACCTAACGAAGATTATCTAACTTAATTTATAGATATTGCAAAAGTGCAGTTGCAATGGAAAAATAAATTAATAAACCTAAAATATCATTGACTGTTGTAATAAACGGTCCAGATGCAATAGCTGGATCAAGCTTTAATTTATTAATGGCAACTGGTACCACTGCACCAATAATTGTCGCAATGCTTAATGTTAAGAAAAGTGATATTCCTACGATAAACGCTAGTATATAGCTATCATATAAGAACGGTACAACAACCATTAATACGACAGCACAAATAATTCCTAACATAATCCCTGTTCCAAATTCCCTTTTTATTGTATTAACTAAACCTTTCTTTTCGAAAGAACCAGTTGCTAGTGAACGAACCATTACCGCAAGTGATTGTGTACCAGTGTTCCCTGCGGAGTCCATAATAAGCGGGATAAATACAGCCAGTAACACAATTTCTTCTAAAGTTTCTTCGAATTGCCCAATTACACCAGCGGTTATTAATCCGAAAAACATCAGTAGAATAATCCAAGGGGAACGTTTTCTTGCTGCCGCAAAGGAAGTGATATTAACATCTGTTGCCCCTTTGGCTGCGGAAATCTCTCCAAAATCCTCTGTTGCCTCTTGTTCTAATACATCGATGACATCATCAACGGTTACGATACCAATGAGTTCATTCGTACTAGTAACAACAGGTGCTGCTAATAAATCATAGTCTTTAATTAACTCAGCAACTTCTTCTTGGTCAGTAGTCGCTTCAACTGAAACCACTCGCGTACTCATGATCCTTTCAACTGTTTCCCCTAATGGAGTTACAATTAAATCACGTAATGAAACGACACCAACAAGTTTATCTTTCTCATCAACGACATAAAGATAATAAATAGTCTCCGCTCCAGGTCCTTCTTCTCGAAGACGATTCATAACTGTAGAAGCAGTATCAGTAGCTTTAATAGCTATAAACTCTTTTGTCATTATTGCCCCTGCTGACTCTTCAGGATAAGATAAGAGTTCCATAACTTCATCTGCTTCTTCTTTATCCATGGCATTTAAAATGTCTTTTGCATGAGGTTCATTAATCTCACCTAGGAAGTCAGCAATGTCATCAGACTGCATATGATTAAACATGTTTGCAGCATAATCTTTGTCTAACTCTAAAATAACTTCTTTTTGTGATTCAACATCTAACCCTTGAAATATTTCTGCAAATTCACTAGCAGAAAGATATTCATAAAACATTGGTCTTTTGTCTTTATATAATGCCAGGAAAAGATCCACCTGATCCGTAGGGTGTAATTCTAAAAAGTATTCTAGAAATTTGTCTTTCTCATTATTTTTTAAAGCTTTAAAAATGCTGTCAAAATACTTATCACGTGCGTCTTCATTCAACCTGTTCATTATTTTTACCTCCCTTTTGTCTATGTAAGTATGAAGGGTTCTACTTAAAAGATTCCTTTAAAACAAAAACCTATACATTCTGTCCATTAATACGAGTTTCTGGTGTTGCCATGATTGTCTCCTCCTCATTGAGCCCATTGCCCCACCTCCATTTAAAAATATAAAAAACCATCTTCAAACGAATGAAGATGGTTGTAGTTACATTAGAAATAAGCATCACAAAATCACCTTCGATGGTTTCTGTTGACCCATTGGCGTCTTTGGACATTTTTAGGCAGCAGCGTATCTCCAGCACAGGAGCCTCACCTAACGAGGATTTTATTAATTTTACAATGATCAGATTAGTTTAAACAATGGTGAAGCTTTTCAAGAGATCCCCCATTCCAAAAACATGAATAGATCGAACGCGGAATTATTAAACAAATCGAATGAACAACAGGCTTATCCTCACCTTTTTCCTTATCAAACGCCTCCTCGCCGCCTCACAGGTACTAATCTACTGAGTTATGAGCGTGTTGCAGCGATTAATCTATTAGGATTATTATTAGCTGTTATAAAGCACCACTATCATTCATGTTTTAATCTTCCCTTCGTTACTTTACCTTTTCAATTCAGAAGAAAAAATCTGTGATCTGTCTTGCCCTTTGTTTCTAAATCCTGGTGAAAATACCCTCTCTTTCTCTTTGTTATTCTCATAAGATATTTTAATAAAGAAGAAAGGGTGAAATGTTAAATTGAATCATAATGTAACAGGATTTATATATGACTCCGGCAATGATGACTCCATACATTCACATAACCTATATATAACAACCTGGGATGGAAAACCTCTACACGATCATCACTTTGAAGGCGTTACGACGTTCGACGTAGGACACGATCATGGATATGCAGGAACAACTGAACCCGCACCAAGTGGTGTACAACACACTCATCGTTACTGTACTTTTACCACCTTCGATGCTGAACACAAACATATGATACGTGGCGTAACTGGACCCGCTATACCTTTACCAAATGGAGGACATTATCATAATTTTAGAGGCGTAACTACGGTTGATGGTCCCACTCCCCATAGGCACGGATACTGTGGGAAAACTAGTATTTAGCCCCCTATAGAAAACTCGTTCTTCCTTTGGTGACTGCCTTATGTATTATGACGTATTTCACATTGTATTCTTCAAATATCCAGACCAACCCGTACGCAGGTTTACTATATAGAAAAAGAATAGTCCGTCCTATAGAATTTCCCCCATAGAACGGACACTTTTTCTTGTCGTGTATTACCTTTGGTCCGGAATATTCAACAGTTCCGAAACAGTCACAAACTCATAGCCTTGCTCCTGTAATGTTGGAATGATTTCGTGAAGCGATTCGATTGTCTGCGTTCGATCGAACTCCGGTTCAGCCCCGTCATGCATAAGGACAATTGATCCTGGCTGGATTTGAGTAAGGACATTTTCTGCAATTTCCTCTGGCGTGATTTCTTGCCAATCCAGTGAATCGACACTCCACCCGATCACAGAGTAATTCAATATCTCTAGTTCCTCTACAAGTTCCCTGTATAAAAATCCATAAGGGGCTCTAAATAATGTCGTTCGGAGTCCTAGAACCTCTGCAAGTACATCTTCTGTGCGAGTCACTTCTTCTACAAGTAGATCGACATCGGCTTCTTCAACGAGATCAGGATGCCAAAACGTATGATTTCCGACGACATGACCCTCTTCTACAATTCGTTGTGCAAGATCCGGGTTCGCCTCCGCCCTTGCGCCCATTAAGAAAAAGGTCGCTGGAACATTATACTCGCTTAACACATCAAGAACGCCAGGCGTAAATCGTGGATCTGGTCCGTCATCAAAGGTTAAGGCAATTTTATTTTCTGTCGTCGGTCCTTTTAAGAAAACCGTATCAGGATATTCCTGTTGTAATGTAACGTCTGGAACAGGGTCGAGTTGACGTACTTCACGTTCTGGACCGCCTTTAAGTGGCGGTAATTCCTTGTCGGGTTGTTCCGGGGTGTCTTTATCCTTTTTCCACCACCATTCTTGTTGTACATCACCTGAAGAGTTGTCATTTGCATGAACACTCATAACTCCTAACGCTTGGAAACTAACCAAAAAGACAAGTACTATGAATAGTATGGATCGATTGACTTTCAATTTTCCATCTCCTTTTATTTCAATAACTTCCTACGTAGCTATTTTTTTGTATAAATGGATCCAATTATTCATTTTTAACAACAAAATGTTAAAGTACGTGCTCAATAGTGTCTCTGAAATGAAAATAGAAAGCCTCTGCATTAACAGGGGTTTCCGAGTTTTAGATTGATGTATAATAGAGCAAAATAAGGTTAATCCAGTTCGTCTGCAACCATGTCTTTTACTTCAACCAACGCTCGATTCGGTTCACTTGCTGGATCTTCATTTCCATAATAAGAGTAGCTAAAATAATCAGCATTATAGCCGTTATAATGAACATCAAGATCGTGAATGATTCGGTGGAGATGAAGCAGGTGATCTACGCCTTCTGTTTCGTTTGCTGCAATCGCGATCATTCTAATCCGCTCAAAGTCATAGCTCATCGCTTCTGTTGCAGCAGTGTTAATCATCTCATCGACTTCTTCGAGTAATTGCTCGTGATTTGTCTTTACACTACCCCACTCGATGTTTCGATAGCCCCCATAGCCTACTAAGTTGTTAAAGTAGCGATGCCAATCCGCAATAAAACTTGCCAATTCTCCGTTTTCTGGTTCTGTTTTACTATCGAAGGATTTACCGATTCCGATTCGTTGTTCAAAGTCATTGAGTTGGTCAGCTTCCTCTGCCACAAGACCTTCCTCGTCAGTTTCGATGTTTTCGTCATCTACCTCTTGCTCTATCGTTTCACTGTCGGCCTCGTCTTCTGAATCCGTCAAATAGACCGTCGTGATAAAAAAGACTGTACATAGTAAAAGTAACCCACCCGCAGTATATTGTAATTTTAGTTTCATAGGACCTTCCTCCCCACTCTCTATTGACAATAAAACCACCATACCAATAATTGGGTGTTACGTGAAGTGATGCGACTCAATATAAAAAACCTGCCTTAAAACAAGCAGGTTTTTCTCGTCTTTTTAGACACCCCTTTGGTCGGGGTCCCAAATGATTTTATGAAGCTGTAGACTTACTTTTACATCAGCCAGCTTATTTGCCAGAACCTTCTCCACAAGTTTTTTCGGCGGCATTGTTTCCCAAACAGGGCTGAACAGAACTTGCCCTTGATCATGAAACTCTCCAACCACATTTTTTGCCTCATAAAAATCTGTATCATTTGCAATGACAAACTTCACTTCATCCTGTCTTTGTAAAAGTGCAAAGTTATTCTCAATCATCCGCTCTTTTTCACCAGAAGCTGTCAGTTTATAATCCATCACATAGCGAGCTTTCGCGCAAACAGCTTCGTCACTTCGTCGCAGGGATTCAAACGGTGCCAAATCGATGGCCCCATTTGTTTCAATATGAATATCTACAATGCGATCGAGGTCAGCCATTGCTTTTAGAAGAGCCGCTGACTTTTTCCCGTGAATGAGTGGTTCCCCACCCGTAAAGCAAATATAGCGGCTGTCAAGCTCTTGAATCCGGGTAATGATTTCATCGATAGTTGCCTCAAACTCCGGCTTTTCCGGCGCATAACTATAAGGCGTATCACACCAGTGACAGCGTAAATTACAATGAAAAACACGGACAAAAACGGTCGGAAACCCAGCGGCAGATCCTTCCCCTTCAATCGTCTCAAATATTTCTACCATTGGAAGTTTCCAATTCATGTACTCTTCTTTTGCTGGGAGGTTAAAGTTACGCATCATTTTCTACCATCCACTCGCGTTTCAACGAAGCAGAACTTGTCGGCGTTTCATATAATACGAGCTCTTCTAAACGTTGTCCTTGCTTTTTCATCCCTTCGTCTTCTAAAGCAACGTCTAACTGTTCCCAGATCCAGACGATCATATTTTCTGCTGTCGTATTCATATTCGGAAGGACTTCATTTAAATAACGGTGGTCAAGTTTTGCTTTGATTGTTTCTTCATATATTCGTTTTACATCACCAAAATCTACAGAAATCCCTACGTCATTGACGTAACCGCTAACCGTAATAACTAGTTTATACGTGTGCCCGTGCAAGTTCTTACATTTCCCCTCATAACAATGAAGGTGGTGGGCAGCATCAAACGTAAATTCTTTTGTGATCCCGACTCGTTTATGGTGATACTTTAATTCCGTCGGTTGAATGTCTTCACCAAGCTTTTCTACTTTTTTCGGTATGTTAAATTCCATCTTTTCACGCTCCCTAGTTTTTTTGTTGCGAGGGGTGGGAATTTCGAACCCTCTAATCAACTCGTACCATCTTAACATGATTTCAAAAAATCACAAGGTACTCGAAATTTTCTGATCTTTATCATCCAGAGTGATTATGATTTGAAACTAATTGGACTTGTGGTAGCATTTGGTCTTGTGATTTTTTACGAGTACATATTGTCATCTATTCCTTTGTATGACGAGATAGAAAGGAATTGTAAGTGGCGTGTATAGAATGTGAAATTTCCAACAAATACTAACTTAAACAAAAGTTCTTGAGGAGGAATTTTGTGAAAAACAAACCTGGATTCGATTGGCCGGTCACACTCATCAGTGGTGGCTTGCTTTTATTATTCGTTATCGTTGCGTTAATTGATGTGGACTTTGTATCAGGACTCGTTGATACTGGGTTCGGATTTTCAGCAAATTATTTCGGCGCATTTTGGCAATTATTAATGCTGGCTACTTTTTTTATTGCGATTACCATTGCATTTAGTGCTTTTGGAAAAATTCGTCTTGGAAAACGCGAAGACCCGGAAATGAGTACATTTAAATGGATTGCAATTATCATGTGTACCCTGCTGGCTGGTGGTGGTGTGTTTTGGGCTGCAGCAGAACCGATGTACCACTTCATTGATGTTCCACCAATGTTTCCGGGAGTTGAGCCGGGAACTACTGACGCTATTGCTCCAGCTCTTTCCCTTTCATTTTTAGATTGGGGCTTCCTAGCATGGGCTATCCTCGGAACATTGGGCGCGATTGTGCTTATGTACGGTCATTACCATCGCGGTATGCCATTAAAGCCTCGGACCCTTTTGTACCCGATTTTCGGTAAAAAAATTATGAAGAACAGTGTATTAGGCACCCTTGTCGATGCGTTCTCGATTATTGCTGTAGCTGCTGGTACCATTGGTCCGATCGGATTTTTAGGCCTGCAAGTGGCTTACGGACTGGAAGCACTCTTCAATGTACCAAACGTTTTCTCAACGCAAGTACTGATTGTTATTGGACTCGTGAGTATAGCCGCTATATCTGCTGTAACGGGAATTCATAAAGGCATTCAACTATTGAGCCGGTTTAACGTTATTTTTACCTTTGTATTAATCATAGCTGTCTTAATCCTCGGACCAGGTGGATTTATTATTGATCAGTTCATCGGAACGTATGGTGTTTATTTGCGTGAATTTTTACCGATGAGCTTGTACCGTGACGATCCAGGCTGGTTAGCATTTTGGACAGTTTTCTTTTGGGGGTGGTTTATCGGGTACGGGCCAATGATGGCTATCTTCATTAGCCGTATTTCCCGAGGTCGAACCATTCGCGAACTTGTCGTCGCTGTAGCGATCATTGCCCCTGTGGTCACAAACTTCTGGTTTACAGTTGTTGGAGGAACGGGAATTCATTTAGAACTGATGAATACCGGGTCGGTCTCTGATCCTTTAAATGCTGGCGGACTCCCTGCATCGATGGTTGCTATCGTCACCCAGCTTCCGTTCGGCACAATCCTTGCAGCAGCGTTTCTCATCGTGACGATCATTTTCGTTGCAACAACGAGTGATTCCATGAGCTACACAATTTCCATGGCTGTGACGGGAACAGGTGACCCGTCCAGTGCTCTCCGTGTTTTTTGGGCAGCGATTATGGGGATTGTTGCTGCAGTTCTCCTCTATATTGGTGAAGGCAGTGTCGATGCTCTACAATCGTTTATCGTTGTAACAGCAGTACCGGTTTCCTTCATTCTGCTTCCGTTACTATGGACGGCACCAAAAGTAGCTTCAACATTGGCCATTGAACAAGGCATCAAACAACCAGCGAAAAAGCGCTCGGTGGATCACTAGAATATAAGAAAAGCGTAATGTAGCCGCGTACCCGTCGAAATGTAAATGTTCTATCCGGTTAAAAGTGCTACTTACTTTTTTTGAGCGTTGCAGGCTTTTAACTACTCAAAAAATGATGGAAAAGGAAAAAAACTTTTGCCTTCAACTCCTCATTTGAGTTGAAAAACGCTCAAAAACAACAAACAGACTATTTATTTGAGTAATATATCGGTGCGAGTAGGCGCTTTATCATCTGTTCAAGCATTATATCGGCGAAAATAGACAATATACCAGCGGAAATAGCTCGGATATCGGCAATTCGACAAAAAACGCGCATCAAACTATCTTTAAATTTTACGAAAGGAGCGGGATTAGTCCCGCTCCCATTTTTACATAGCTAATTTTCCCCTAACACTGCAAGCAGCAAATCCGGACGGTCAGTAATAATCCCGTCAACTCCTAACTCAATGAGCTCTCGCATCGTTCCTTCATCGTTAATCGTCCAGTAGTGGATGTCCATCCCGAGTTTTTCCGCGCCATTAATCAACTTCGAATCCACTAAATCAAAAATACTTTCCTCTGTCGGAAGTTGAATAGCATCTACTTTTGGTGAATAGAGCCCGTTTAAGAATAACTTATGCAAAAGAACATACTTAGTGACCTCTTGACGTCCACCGCTCACTGCCACTTGCCCTAGAGATATTTGCGTAAAATAGTCAATAATGTCCTGTTCAAAGCTGACCATCAAAACCTGGTCTTTCATTTCATATTCTTGAATGAGTTCCCAAACCCTTTCGCTCATCTCTTCATAACGTTCTACATCGTTCGTTGCTTTTAGTTCAATGTTTAGTCGCATGTCTTTAAACTCTTGAAAAATTTCCTCAACTGTCGGAATCGTAACACCTTGCCCACGATAACTGTACTCTCCATTCAAGTCTTGAAAGTAATTCGCTGCATCCAGCTGTTTAATCTCCTCTAAGGTAAGATCATTTACTTTTCCAACTCCGTCTGTTGTTCGATCAACTGTAGAATCATGAATAGCAACAAGGTGACCGTCTTTGGTAATATGTACATCAAACTCAATTACATCTACACCTAAGTTACGAGCGTTTTCAAAAGCTTCCATCGTATTTGACGGAGCCAGTTGTTCACCACCCTGATGAGCAATGACTAATGGTTGGTTTCCTTCAGTAAAAAACGCTTTTTCTTCCCTTTCGTTGACTGGAAAAAGGTGAATGATCAACCATAGGACGAAAAGGACGCCCAATACTAAATAAATCCGTTTCCGTAAACTTTTCTTGCTTTTTTCTCTGACTTTCTCTATAACCATCCCCCGACCTCCCTGCTTCAATCACACTCATAACTACTCTTCTAGATGCTTAGATCCATTCCTCTTTTTATAACTTGTCGAAACTTAATAGATGACAGTCGGTAAGTTTATTGTACGAAGAACGCAAGGCGTCTGAGTAGCCGACGACATGCATATGTACTGTCCGATAAAAAGTTTTTTTACTTTTATGCTTATACTTTCCTTTAGTGAAATTGAACTTTCTTAAAGTGCAAAAAACGGCATTATCTCAACCATGTCTCAGAAAGACTGCTTGGATAATGCCGTCATTGAATCGTTTACTTTACCGTTTAGACAAAAGAGTGGACTTCCCTTCGTTTTCACCATTAATGAATGACGCAATTCGTTTAAACACTAACTTTTGAATGGAAGCGGTTTCGTTCAAAAGCTGATGACCAGCACCTTCAAATAAAGCGACTTGTATAAAGGGACATTTATCTTTAAAGAATTCTACGTTGTCCTGCCATTGAACTGTAGTGTCATTTGTCCCCTGTAATAAATAAACGGGGATATTCACTTTTGAACAATTGAGGATCCGTTGTTGCCATTCTGTAAGCGCTATTAACCAAGATATCGGCAGCTCTTTTACTTGTAGGGGGTCCTGTTTCAAAAAATCAAGATAGCGTTCGTCACTGGAATTTTGTTTAAAACGACGCTTTTTTTTCGAGATCCCCTTACTTAATACAGGCAAGATCATTCTTACCCATTTCCACTGATAGGGGTGATACAAAGGACCTGCGAGCATCAAAGCCCGTAACGGGAGGACTTCTTCTGATGTACCGTGAAATAACACAGCTCCTCCTGTACTGTGACCCAACCCGTATAGAGCTCCTCCGCTACGATAAGGTTCCGCAGAAGTCAACCCACTTTGCACTGCGTCCACATAATAATTGAAATCCTGAATGTCCCCTCTGTCTCCTTCAGATAAGCCATGCCCTGGTAAATCAACCGCCACTACTTCATAAGACTGCTTTAATAGTACGTTTACTGTAGCGCTTAACCCACCAGTATGATCCAAGTATCCGTGAACGAATAGCACTGTTCCTTTTGGATTATTAGGAGTAAATATTTGTACGAAAATATTTGAGCGATCAGTCTCTGTAAGCTGACAACGATAGGTTGTTATATGTTTGAAATCAAATTGATAAAACTGCAGGTAATCCGATAAAGAAGCTTCTTTGTAATGGGGATTGCATTGAGTAAAGTCAAGCTTCTTTAGAGGGATCTCCTCCACCCAAGTAACGTCTTGATCGTCGGTCATGGCGTTTTTCTCCTTTCAACCTAAGTTCTTTAAAACAAAGAGACACCTATAACAAAGGTGCCTCTTTCACTAAATCTACTCATCTGCAAGCGCATCTGCAAAGGCTTTTGCATAAGCTGGCAAGTCAGGAGGTCGTCTGCTAGAAATAATGTGACCATCAATCACAACGTCTTCATTATGCCATTCTGCCCCAGCGTTCATCATATCATGCTTAATTCCAGGCGTACTTGTGACATTTCTGCCTCTTAAAATGTCTGCTGAGATGAGAACCCAGCCTGCATGACAAATTTGACCAATTGGACGTTTCTTTTCATCCATGTACTTCACCATATCCAACACTTCGTCATACCTTCTCAGTTTATCAGGAGCCCAGCCTCCAGGCACTAATATTCCATCATATTCAGTAATTTGAATGTTTTCAAAACTGTAATCACTTTTAACTGGTACACCATATTTTCCGGTGTAGGTGTGCTCAGCTTCTTTTCCAGCGATATGAACAATCGCTCCTTCTTCTTGGAGACGGTAAATCGGGTACCACAACTCTAAGTCTTCAAATTCATCATCAACAACGGTTAAAACTTTCTTTTCTTTTAAACGCAACATCTGCCACCCCTTTTTTCTAAAGGTTCAATCCAATATTTAATATTTGGCATTTAAGCCTTAACTATGTATTTCCCCAGGTCCAATTAAGCTAAACAAGGATTGCTACCAATAGAGATATTTTTGTAAAAATAGAGGATACGTTTCATTTAATAAAACAAGCATCCTCTACCTTGTATAGCATAAAAAAGATTCTATTGTCTAATGTTGTGCTGTTGATATATTCTTGATTTGGCATCACATCGCAAACCAAATCCATGGCTTCTTCACCGAGCATTTGTTCATCGAGACCTTTAGGAAGATAGAGAATTCGATCTTTGAGACAGCCACTCGTGTAGAAAGTCTGGCAGCTTTTCTTTTAAAGCAAGACTAATATGCCCGCCTTTTATACGTTTGTAGGTTTTATCCTTACTAGATACTAAATTCATAATCGGTAATGTTAGACTTTCTGGGACAATATGATCCTCGGTTGTAGAAACGACTAATAAATTCGCATTGATATTGGAAAGATTGACTTTCTGGCCGTCTATGAGTAGTTTACTTTGAACGAGTTTGTTATCCCTGCCAAGCTCGTTAATCAATTGTTTTAAAGTAGCACCAGCGAAAGGAATATGCTCGTTCAGCCATTTATTGACGAGCTGTCTTTTTCTCATATACTTTTCGTCGTTTGAGCGTTGTAAAGGAGGTAGGTGAGAACTATAGGTAAACGGAGAGGTCGCCATTCGTAAGCTACTTTCTACCATTTTGGCAGGGATGATCCCATAAACATCTATTAGTTGATCAGCACTGAAATCTCCTTTTTTTAACGCACTAGCCCAGTTAGGAAATAGATGTGCTTTACTGAAATCTAACGGCGGTGCAAAGAGGATGAGATTTTTGATTGGCTCTTTTGCAAGTGCAGTGTATATAACTGCTAACGTTCCTCCGAGACAGTAGCCAACCACAGATAATTCACCTTCATTTGAATGACGTAACGTGTGCTGGGCCCCTTTTTGAATGTACTTGCTCACATAATCGTCCAGCGAGAAATGTTTATCTTCATATCCGGGTTTACCGAAATCAAGTAAATAAACATCATAGCCACTTGATAAAAACGAGTCTATCATACTCATACCAGGGTCTAAATCTAAAATATAAGGTTCATTAAGTAGTGAGTAAATAAGAAATAGAGGTGTGCGGTACTTTTTCTTTGCTGAAGGGTAATGCCAGAGGACTGCTTTGTTTTTCTTCCACACCGCTGTACGGGGTGTTTGTCCGACTTGGAGCTCAGGATTATTTAAATTAGAAGGATATCTCCCCTCTCCACCTTTCCTGCCATTCTTTCCTTTTTTCCTCATTTTATTTTCTCCTTCTTCAATTTATTAACTGTTCAAACAGTACTCGTAGATTATTTGATTTTTTTGTTCCCTACCCTTAACGCACCTTTACTTGGTTTTTGAACAGCATCCCTATCTGTATCTTCGCTTATCTTTTCTTGTTCTTTTGCAAGTAATAGGATTTTCTCTTCTAAGTCGTCTAGCTTTTCTTCAATTTGAATCGCTATTTTTGTGACATTGGCAATATCGTCTTTAGTAGGCATGTTGAGTTGAAGCGCAAGGATTTCTGTATAATCACGTAGCTTTTTTAAAGAATTAGCGTGGTTTTGCATGCGTGAACGAGTTTTTTTGATTGTTCTAGGATCCTCTAACCGTTGATGAACAAGCTTATTTAATTGAGATTCTGACTGAACCCCAAGTAATGATATAAATTCTTGGAGAGATTTCTTATTTGACATATTTGTACCTTCCTTTCCTTAATTACGTTTTACTAGACTAAAACTCTGAACTTTTAATCCTCTCTTTATATTTATATACATACATACATGCAATTGTTAAAAAAATAGTCCTTTTGCCTTCGCGGTGATCACCGAAAACCTCCACGAAACTATTATTTTTCTGTTATTTAAACTATCGTACCTACCTCTTTTCTTTCGGTTCCATAGAATAATGAAGTCGGTTAAATTAAAAGGCTGTTTTCGTAAAGTTTGTTGTTTTTGAGCGTTTTTTCAACTTAAATGATGTTGCGGACAAATGAATTTGTTCTCTATGCGTGACAGTGCAAGCATTTGCTTGCCTAATGCTCAAAAAAACCTTTTATAAAAAAGCTAATAAAAAATAATTGAAAAAGGAATGACGCGATTGGTTAATAGATTTTTTTCACGAAACACTCCCCCAGGTCCTAAAGGAAAATTAATAGTTGGAAGCTTAAATGATTTTCAAATCGATCCCCTTCGATTTTTGTCGCAGCTAACGGAAGAATACGGAAATGTTGTGCGGTTTCGTTTGGGGCCTTTCCAGCGGATATACCTCATAAATGACCCAGAATTAATTAAAGAAGTTCTCGTAACAAAGCAAAAGGTGTTCATCAAATCACGGGACATTCAAACACTAAAAGCTGTAGTCGGAGAAGGTCTCTTAACTAGTGAAAAAGAGCTTCATATGCACCAACGACGGCTTATTCAACCCTCTTTTAAAAAGGTGCACATTAATCATTACGCTCAGGATATGATTGATACAACGAGTGGGTATATTTCCAAGTGGGAAGACAGAGAAGAAAAAATAATCACCGATGAGATGATGAACATTGCACTCGGTATCATTACGAAGACGATGTTCAGGATGGATTTTGAGGAAGGTGCGCATATTCTCGGGGAACCGATGGATGCTGTCATGAAACTAGGGGTAAAGAGAATGAGATCACTCGTTCAGCTGCCTTTGTGGGTTCCTTCAAAAAGCAACCTTAAGCTAAAGAAAGCGGTAAAAACAATTGATCAGGTGCTTTATCGGATGATCGATGAACGAAGAGGAGATTCTAAAACCCGTACAGACCTTCTAAGTATATTAATGGAGGCTCGTGATGAGGAATATGGGATAGGGATGTCTTACAAGCAGCTTAGAGACGAACTAATGACAATTTTCCTTGCAGGTCATGAGACAACAGCAAATGTCCTGTCATGGACACTTTACTTGCTATCGCAACATCCAGAAGTTGATCAAAATCTGTACAAAGAAATTTCAGATGTTACTCATGGAGGATCACTCACTCCTGATCATTTTTCAAAACTAACATATACACAAAATATTATCTGGGAATCGATGCGATTATACCCTCCAGCTTATGTGATTGGCCGTCAAGCAGTCGAAAACGTGGAAATCGGAGGCTACGGGTTGAAAAAAGGGGACATGGTTCTCATGAGTCAGTATGTGATGCACCGCAATACGGCGTATTTTGATGACCCCGATAGTTTTAATCCTGAGCGCTTTGCGGATAATTTCCTAAAAACACTCCCACCTTACGCTTATTTTCCGTTTGGTGGTGGTCCAAGAGTTTGTATCGGGAACCATTTTGCTTTAATGGAAGCTGTTCTCGCACTAGCGTCAATTGCAAAAAAGTATCGTCTGAAGCTCGCATCCGGCCACCATAAAGTAAGACCGCAGCCACTCATCACACTCAGGCCGAAGCGTGGCTTACGCATGATTGTTGAAGACCGAAGCAAACTTGATACAGATTTTTAAATCCGAAACCAATCACAGCAGATAAAAAAACAACCCAACTCTAATAACGAGTGGATTGCTTATATAGTGGAAAGCGTTTGTTATTTTTCGCCCTGCCACTCTGCAAAAAATTGATGTAAATACTGCTCTAGAAACGCATGTCGTTCATAAGCTAAACGCTTTCCAGTGAGTGTATTCATACGTTCTCTAAGCTTTAATAGTTTTTCATAGAAATGATTAATCGCGGTAGATTTTCCTTCCCGATACTCTTTTAAGCTCATTTCTTCCCGGACATTGACTTCCGGGTCATACATTTCGTCTCCCTTTGCCCCTGCATACATAAAGCAGCGGGCAATTCCGAGCGCTCCCAGCGCTTCTAATCGGTCAGCATCTTGGACTATTTTTGCCTCTAACGTTACCGGTGGTGTATTCTTTCCTCCGCGAAAAGAAATCGAAGCGATGATGCTAACAATTAGATCCACTTCGTTTACTTGCTCGTTTATAAGCCAATCCTTTACTGCCGCTTTCGCTGTTTCTTCGTCCGGATAAAACTTGTCGTCTGCCAGGTCATGAAGAAGAGCCGCCAATTCACAGATGAAAGGGTCTCCTCCTTCTTCTTCTGCCAGTTTAACAGCCATCGATCTTACCCGATGCGTATGGTACCAGTCATGTCCTGTATGATCGTGCTTAAAGAAGTCCCAGGCCCATTGTTCTGCTTTTTTTATTACAGTTGCTTGGTTCATTTTTACTTCCCGCCCTTGTCTACTAGGAGTCGAATTTTGAAAAAGTGACATTATGATACTGAAATGGTTTCTTCTTGTATAGAGTGTTGATCGTAGCTTGTTTTATTTCATTTTTTTCAAAGTACTTATAAGGAATAGAGACCGTTATCTCGTCTTTGTAAAACGGGAAGGGATTAAGGAATACTTCATGTTCAGATTGCCACTGCGCCTGAATTTTTTCATTACCTAGTGGTACTAATTGTTGAGGAAAGCCATCTTGAAACCACAACACTTCTTGTTCTTTTTTTACACCCCACTCGTTCATACAGACGTACAGAGACAAATTATCACAAAGCTGCAGCAACTGAAAGTGAAAATGAAGACCTTGTTTTTCTCGATCATCAAAAGAAAAATGGCTATGGAGTCTCCTCTGGCGCTTTTCTTCTTTGTTTGTAAATTCACAGCCTATCCGGTCAATTTTACCGCGGAAAAAGCTCGTATAGTGAAGACTCATTAACAATGCACTGTATTCGTCAATAGCTTCCATCTCATCTACACCTTGTGTGTACGCATCAATTTTTTTCTTTATCGGATAATCAACGAAGGATAGAGGCTTGTTCGTTTCATAATGGAGAAGAATGTGTTCATCAAGGTCAGCCCAGCCGCGATCATGTTGGGTAATGGCTAGCCCTACTTTGTTAAATTGCTCCTGCATTAAAAACAGATCACGCCGCCACGCTCCTGCTAGCGTACCGGAAATATGGGCATGCCGGTCTTGTTCCATGAAATAGTATCCGTTTGAGTTTTCACGAATGATCATCAAACCACCCCACTAGTCGAGACATTCCATTTCTAATGTATTCATGTTCAAAAAGGAAAACCGACTTTTTGAACATCCTCTATATTTCAATTCTTTAATCACTCTATATTTCCCTGCCACTTGCATTAAAAATCCTCAGGTAACCGAAATACCCGAGGATTTTCCAACATCACGTTATTTAATTTCAGACAAACATTCATCACATTGATGATAGTAACAATCGGCCATCTCCTCAAAGACCGTTCCGCATTTCGTACACTCTTTTGGTGGAAGATTTTGAAAAAACTCTTTGTTGGACATAATCATTGTTTTTCCCCTCCATCTCTTTATTATTTTCATTGTATTACAACAATGTAATTTATTCAACAACTATTATAAAACAGTTAATAAAAATATACCCCACTTTTACAACCAAAAACATGATTTTAACTTTATTTATAGTATTAGTTTTAATACAGATACTATCTACACTATTGTTATATGACAGGTTAACGAAATGTTGACGGCGCTTTTCCTGCAACTTAATAAATTTCTTTAGCAGAGTATAAAAATTTACAGCACTATTGGGGAGGACAGTGTTCGTAGGAATAAAGGAATCCCTTTGCCTTTCGAGCTGATGCGGTCTATAATAATACTGATAGTTTTCTCACATACAAAAGAGGTTTTGTTCGACAAGGAGGTTTAACGGATGGCTTTAAAAAAGTGGCTTTCATTCACGTTTGTATTAACGGCTTTCTTCTTAACACCAGTCGCATCAACATTTGCAGCTGAAGGTGGAAATGGGGAAGAAGAAGGTGTATCGTTAATCACTCAAGGTCCGCTCGTCATTATGGGAGTGGCAACGATTATCGTCATGATTTATTACGCATTTCGTGACTAAGAATTTGAAGATATTCTACATAAAAAGCGGAGTGAGAATTTTTTCTCACCCCGCTTTTTGTTATAGTACTTATTCACATTATCCTCTCAAATTTCAACCTTGCGATCAAACAGCCAGCTGATACCGATAAAAATAGCGGCCATAAGACCTAATTCAATTAATGTATTACCTAAATATACAACCTCCATCACTTCTCCACTCTGATTGATGGCTGCTGTTTCCGCCGTTATATCAACCATCAATTCATTCGGGATATTGTCGAGCGTTAAAATCGGTCCCCAATAAGCAATTGCACTATAAATTCCCGTATCGATAATTAGTGACCAGACATAGCTTGCCCCAATGGCAATCCCAATCCCGAGGAGCCATCCAAGTGGGCGAATAACTTTTCCTAGTACGTAAATGAATAATCCTGCAAGACCTAACGGTAGTGCGGCGTAGGCAATAAACGCAAAGATCCAAAGGAAATACTCGCTGTACAAAGAACTAAGCGTCGCAATCACTTCTGCTTCTCCAGGGATTGCACGTTCCTCAAATGTTTGCCCAGCTTTCTTCATGAGAAAGTAAAGGCTGGTCATAGAGAAAAGAAGAGAGAGAGTAAATGCTGTAAATGCTGCAGCAAACTTAGAGGTTAAGAGCTTCCACCCTCGCTGTGGAAGGTTGAACCAAATAAGCGCCGTACGGTCTTTCCACTCTCTTCTTAGTGATAATAAGATCATAAAAAACAAATAAAACGAGTGCATAACTAAAACCGGAATTGAAAAAAACACAATCAGACCGGATGCTTTTTCAATGCCATACCAAACTAACGAAAATACAGCAATTAAAAATACCAGATTTAGTGCCATTAAAAATGTATTTTGACGAATTTCTTTTCCTGTCAAGGCTAACCAACTCATTGGAGGACCTCCCTCATTGCTTCAACTACGCTTTGACCGCGCTCTTCACGAATCGTTTCCACATTTTCAGATAATAATATTTCTCCTTGCTTTACAAACACGATATGATCCAGGAATGGCTCCACTTCAGCGACTTCGTGTGTCGAGATAAATGTGATCTGCTTATGGATGTTCGTGTGTCGGATGATCATTTTTAAAATTTCTTCCCTCACGATCGGATCAAGCCCTGATAATGGTTCATCAAGAAGTAAAATCGGAACATCTCTCGCTAGTGTGATGGCCAGCTTTACCCGGGCTCGATTTCCTTTCGATAAGTTTTTTATTTTATCGTCTAAATCGATATTTAATTCCTCGAGCATTTCTGTTGACTTTGCAGACGAAAAATCTGGATAAACCTTTTCAAAGAAAGCAACTGCCTGACGGACACGCTGGTAGTCATAAAGGGAGTCTACTTCTGCTAAATAGGCAACCTTATTTGCAATCATTCGATTGGTGCGCTCTCCCATAACATAAACATCACCGCTGCTCGGGCGAAGCATACCGGCAATAATCTTTAATAACGTGGACTTCCCACTGCCATTAGGTCCAACAAGACCAACCATTCCAGGTTGGTGCAATTGCAAGTCAACACCGGTCACTGCTTTTTTCCTCTGGTATCTTTTATTCAACCCGCGAATTTCAATATAGTTCTCACTCACTCTTATTTCCTCCCCCGTTATTAACGTATTCCTGTATTAATGTAACAATCTCGCCTTGTGTGTACCCATATTGGTTGAGTGTATCGACAAAAGCTTCAATTTGCTTTTCTGTTGTAGCTTTTTTTAATCGCGCGATAATCGAGTCGTCTTCCGTGACAAATGTTCCCTGCCCCCGTTTAGATTCCACAATTTTTTCGCGTTCCATTTCCATATATGTTCTTGACACTGTATTTGGATTAACGCCCGCATCCACCGCCATTTCACGGACTGACGGTAATTTTTCGCCAGGTTTTAATTCGCCTCGGCAAATGTTCCCGTAAATATACTCCATAATCTGGATATAGATCGGACGATTATTGTCAAATTTTATTCTCATGATTGATATCCCTCCTTTTTAGAGGCTTCTCTATAGCGTTTTGTATCCCAAACCGGTTAATCAGCCTTTTTATTTCTACAGTAGGGATCCATATTGTATCCTTATCCCATCATGTCTTTATGTTCTAGTGTACTATATCGACAGTACACTAGCATACATATTCTGTCAACGTATTTTTGTGAAAAACAGTTAAATGCTCTTTTCTAAGAAAAAGGAGCTGGACTTCAATGTCCACCTCCTTTTATCATCCTTTATTTGATTACTTTCACTTCTTCGATAACGACATCTTCATCAGGGCGTCCTTCACCATCCACAGGAACCGCAGCAATCTCATCGACTACCTCCATCCCGTCAATCACCTGGCCGAAGACAGTATGTCCCGTATCCAAATGCGGCGTGCCTCCACGTTCACGGTACTCCTCAAACACTTTTTCTTCAATGTTTCCACCTTCTATAGCTTGTTCAAGCGATTCGATCATATGGTCGTCGATTTCATCGTTCTGAACGATAAAAAACTGACTAGAGTTAGTGTTTGGGCCGCTGTTGGCCATAGACAACGCGCCTCGGATATGTACGAGATTCGGGTCAAATTCATCTTCGAACGCTTCCCCGTAAATACTCTCTCCACCAGCTCCTGTTCCAGTTGGGTCACCGCCTTGGATCATAAAATCTTGAAGAACACGGTGGAATGTAACGCCTTCATAATAACCCTCTTCTGCGTGGGTTACAAAGTTTTCTACTGTTTTTGGCGTGTATTCTGGAAACAGCTTTAAACGAATCTCGCCTTTTGACGTCTTCATCACAACTTCCTGCTCGTCTTCGGCTACTTCTTCAGTGAACTGCGGATAATCTGAGAGTGCCGCATCACTTTCTCCCTCATCGCTGCCACAAGCGGCTAATAATAGAATCGTACTGAGTGCGATACTTCCCGCTATCATTTTGACTGATTTCCTCATAGTTCCTCATCCCCTTCTATGTATGTCTTCACTATAATATGGATGTTCAAAAAAGTCTGGAAAAAAAGCGACTTCAGCAGCCTCGATCTACTCCGCTCTTTTTACCTTCTTTTTTAAACACGCACTATATGGTTATTATTATTGATTTTGTAGCTCAAGTGCAAGTTGGAATACTTTTCTTATTGACTACTTTCTAAAAATCAGGGTAATATAAATATAGAACACTTGTTCGTTTTAACAAAGAAAGACCTATGAAAGGAGCTGTTATCCTATGGCCAAACTCACAGTTGAAGAAGAACGTCTGAGTGAATCGTTTATTTTGTATGAACTTATGCGCAGAGTTCTGGAAAAAGATTTGGTCAAAATGGCTCAAGCCCCCGTCAAGCTAAAAGATCCATACATTCATTTAGTAGAGCAAACACTCCGTGACCTTAGCAAAAAGCTTCATGATACAAAAGCGCAGATGAAGCGATTGAACATTAAAGTAGAATTAAACGAACACGACGAAACGTTTTCAGAGTACACGATTTTTTTTCGCGGCTATGCATCTACGGCCAAATATTTAAATGTACACTTGAGAAACCAAGTCGCCAAACAAATCGAAGCCTGGTTTTTACATCGATCCGATTTTCACAATGGACCAAACCCGAGTCCCCCGCCCCATTAAAGCGATGCGCGCAGGAGCGGTTTGATCTTCGGAAACACACGAAGAGCGGTATTGTAAAACACATCGTCCCACGAAGACTCTGGTAGATAGGATTGAATAAATTCAACATACGGCTTTACTCTCACAAGAGGCCAATCCGTACCGAACATAAACTTGTCATAGTGATCACAAAACGCGAAAGCATGTTTGAAATGATCAAAAAAATGCGGTGTGTTAGCAATACGGTCTACCGCTTTTTCCTCACCAACAATGAGGCCGGAAAGGTCAGCAAACACATTAGAGTTTTTGTATACCACTTCCGCTGCATCAAGCATCCAGGGGTCACCAAAATGAGCCATAACAAACGTAACACCCCTGTTTTTCACTGCTGTTTCATCAATCGTTAACGGATGGGCATATTTAAGTAGCCCTCGTTCAGAGTAGGTATCCCCCGTGTGCAGGACAACCGGAAGCTGGTACGCTTTCGCCAATTCATAAACAGGAGCATACACCGGGTCGTGAGCATAAAACGGGTAATAGCCTAAATAAATTTTCATCCCGACCGTTTCCGGCTTTAAAAGTGTTTTTTCGAGCTGAATAAGATCGTACTTCCTTAACTGATACGGGTTTATTCCAGCACAATAGCCCATATTTTTCGGTAAGGTTGGAGACAAATCTAGTCCCATAGGGGTAGGAGGAGCAGAATCAGGAAATCCCTCTCCTCCTTCAATTTCTCTAAGCCCCATGGCAATCGTAAACACTACATTCGCTTCAGCAAATTCTTTTTTGTAACCAGCATAGGAATAATCGATATGAGACAAATTCCTCGCTGTATGATGGAAGCTTTTTATGTGTGAAAAGTGGACGTGAGCATCAATGATTTTCATAGCTGACTAGTCCTTTCTGTTACGATCCGAATCAAAACGAAGCGAACGAAGGTCTCTTAATGCCTCGAGAGGAACGTCTGTCTTATTCAACACAAAAAACATTGGGTCAGAGCGAAACAATTCGCCGTCATTTAATGGAAAATTCCGTTTAGATGCCGCTAAGATGACGTCTTGATTCATATAGAGCTCCAGCCCTTTACTTGATTGCTCTGACAAAATAATCAGCTTGTCATCCACACCCGCTTTTGAAATAGTAAGCTGAGAAAAACCGTCCATATGCTGCTCATGAGCATGATGAGAGTACGTAGGAGAACGGTTGTTATCAAGCTGAGCAGAAACGTCCCCAAGTTCACTTCCGGGATTAATATTAAACCCGTGGACAACTTTTTGATCTGGCCAATACGTTCCCGTGTGCTGTTCAATTTCAATCATCGCACCAAGAACAGGAACACCCGGTAGAACGAAAGCATAATGATGAATTTTGACACCTTTATAGTCAGGATGGTCATCAACGGTGTACGATTGTTTAATCGCGGACCATTCGTTGTTATGCTGATCAAACAGTGAAACAAATTGCCCTTGCGAGTTTTGCTGTAACACCGATCGTGCAGTAAGGCCGGGTAAAGTAGGACAGATCCCGCCAATCCAAGGGTTCCACCACGATTTAGGACCTGGCTCAGGAAATGAAGAAGCAAGCCACTCAATCCCGTTTTTCTTTAACGAATAAACGGCCGGATAAAAACCAGGGGCTGCTTTAACGGAAAAAATGCCATTATCCAGCTCCAATACCGAATGATCATTTTCTTGCCCTTCATTATACGAGACCGCCTCATTCGTCACCGGGAACAACAGCGTTGATTTCGTAAACCCTAGCCCTGACAACCGGCCGGTTAGATTTGCAAGCACTGGCTCTCTATGACTGCTAAAAGACGTTTTCACTTCCCAAGTCCTCTTAGCTTGCTCACTCGTCCATATTGTTTCAGAAATAACCTCGCCGTTTCCAAAAGAGGCCTCAAGAGAAACGTCAGAAGATCTGGATAACCGTTGATCAAAGAAAAGGACCGTTTCTTTTTGGATGAACGGGTTCCGGTCCTTCGTTCCCCAACGCAATACATTTTCTGGGTCCCATTTTGTTAAATTCTGCTTCCTTCCAGCATAGTTCCTCACTTCTTCTACAGAGTGAAGAGTACCAATAGAAAAAGTAGTAGCAGACGTTGTCACCGAATCTCCTGAAGCAATAATAGGAAATTTATGTTCAAAATACAAGATGTGCCAGTCATGGAAATGAAGTTTTAATTTAGAATCCCAAATAAGCGCAGCAGGCCACCCTTTATAATTGGAGAAAAGCCAGTTTTCAGAGACCTTACCTTCATCCCAGCTATTTACCTCACTGTTATAAGTGCCTTTATTATGGATCCACTTCCCTTCATAAGGAATGACAGTTTCACTTAGGTCAAACATAAACGGTTCATTTAGTCGAAGCCCCTCTAACATTTGTTCACCATGATTTTCCACAATAAAATACTGGCTCATCATGCCATCCGCAGTTAATTCGAGCATGCGAACGACCGTTACTCCAGGAAACTCCTGTGATGGATATGAAATCGCCACGCCAATTTTGGTATTTTCTTCAAAAAAGCTGACATCTTTTGGTTTCATTTTTGAAAACTCTTCTGAAAATGGCTCCCCTAATCGAGGATAAAACAATAAGTAGTCTCCATTGTTAAAGCGTCCTCGCTCAATTAGCACACTGTTATCCTCTTTTTTTAGCGCTACGTGATGAAGGCCGTAATACAAATGGATATACTTTTTGCACTCTCCGTAAACCCCAGCTCCCATCACGTTCATCGAGAAGGAAAGCTCTTGATCAAATGTTACGTTTTCCTTTTTGCCATGTTCCGGAAAAGTTGCCTCAACACGTAAGGTTTTACGATAAAAGGCCGGACCTTCTAATTGATACGAAAGAGGTATTACACGCTTTTCTTTCTCTTCTAAATGAACGTCATATTCCCTGTTTTCAAATTGAACATTTTTATTTTCAGGCAGCTCAAAATAAACAGAAACAGGTGACTTTGTATTGTTTTCTACTTGGATATACGCTTTGTCTAGTTGCTGCAAAAACGACTGACTTCCAATCATCTTTCCTGAAATGCTCACCGGAGCTTTACAAAGAACGCCAGTTTTCATCGTGACAGCGGAGCCATTAACACGAATGTTTGCTTCAACAGCTGGATGTGTTTGCATTTTCATTTGATCTTCGTGGCGTTCTAAGACAGTGAAGTGGCTTTGAAGCGTTACCTCTGAACCAGCTTGTACTGTCACTTCCTCTTCGTAGTGAAAATGAATATTTTTTTGCTCAATCCCGGTTATGTCAATGTGAATTGTGTCGTCTGATGTGTTTTTAACGATAAAGTTGACCGGATACGTTTTTCCATAAACACAATGATGATGTTCAATCACCATCATTACCTCATACTCATTTGTCTTACATGAGCGTATCCCTCGTCCTGTTTTTTCGAATTGTACTTGTAAGTAATGTTCATCCTTTCCCCATTCGTATGTGTAAAAGTCAAAGCCATTTTCTTTTTTTCCGTCAGGTTCAGTCTTGATTTCCCGAATACTATCAGCGTACCAATCAACTTGCTCAAAAAATGCAGAAAACAACTCAGTCGACCGGACCGTTGGTAAAAAGTTCATTAGATGAACGGTATCGTCACGGTTTTCCCAGAAAAAACCACACTTTTTGTACAAAGGAACTGCTTTAGTGTTGCCTGGCCACGTGTATAAATCAAGCCGTGGCCATTTACGCTTAACCGTTTCTTCTAAAGCTGTCAGAAGAAGTTTTTTACCAATCTTCCTGCCGTGGTAATCATCTCTAACATTTAGTAAAGGGATATAAAGTGCACCTTCATCTTCACGGTACTCTGACAATCCACAATAGCCGACTACACGGTCTCCTTCCATTGCAAGGTAAGTGTAGATATTCGTTGAGTTAGCTTCTTGGGCACGGACCTGTTCTTCTGTTTGCACATCGGAGTGGCCTCCCCACCCTTCTCGACTACAGTTCCACATCTCTGCCACTGCACTTGCTAATGAAGGATCATACGTTCTGATAACGATTTCCTTTTCTGTCACTTCCACCTTGTTCTCCTCCTTTAACCATAAAAGAGCACCTCCGGGCAAGGAAGGTGCTCTTAAGTTAGTTAGTTTGACTCTGATTCTGAATCGTAATAGCCTTTTTCTTTTACTTGTTCGTATGCAGTTGTCAAAATCCCCTGGATCGCCTGGCCGCGGTCTTTTTTACGTTTCTTAAATTCTTCATAAAGTTCGGCGCCGCTAAACCCTTCTTCAACCAACGTTTTTAATAGCATGTCGGATAAATCGTCTTTCTTAGCGACAATGACGCCATCTAAATGGATACAGACATGATCTGTAAGGTCGTTCACTGATTTCACCGAACACACTAACGTAGCAGGGTCATTCGTCTTCTTCGTAATTGTCACCTCTGCCATGAATTGTTGATCTGCTTCTGCATATTCATTAAAAAAATCTCGCCATTCTTTATCTAGGATAGCTTCTACAAGCCAGTTTTTCTCCGCTTCTTCTTTATTAATAATAAGGCCATCCACCAACGGAACCTGTTTCCCTTCAAGTTCCTCTGTTTCATGGTTATCAAACAAAACGGCTAATGAACATAGTTTAAACGTTTTCATCAGGCAACCCTCCATCTCTTCTGGCATCCTATCATGTTCTTTCGCCAAAGAACAGCATAAACCCTCCCTCCATCACACTTTTACACAAAATTGTGCGGGGACTGTCCCCGTTCTTCTTGACATTCGATAGTCGCAGACAGCACAATGACGATAAGAGTTCACCACTTCCACTTGTATGATTTTACCATTCATATTGTTTTATCATGTGCAGATGAAAGCGAAAGCATTCTTTCATATATAAGGAGAAACAAACGAATGTCTAAACGAGAAGTACTTTTTACATCTTTATCTCCAGATCTATTTAACCCACTAATCAAAAACAGGCAACCGATCATGGTCTATCAGGTTGTCCCTCTTTCTCATTATTATATAACCGAGCCGGAAAAACGTTCAAAATATGTAACTTTCAAGTGGGATCTACTCTATAATATCTTCGAAACGGCCGATCGCGTATGGATTGAAGCGTTGCCAACACCAGAGGGATCTCTTATTCAAGGCTCAAAGAATGTCACGCCTTTTTCACAACGAGTTCTTGATGCCTGTTCTATCTTCACAAATACAGAAGTGATTTATTTACAAAAAGTGAAAACACGAGATAATTTGAGACCTCACCGCCATCGTTCCGTGACATCTATCCAATCAATGAAGCTAACAAAAACAACTGACGCAAACGAATGTGCTCAAGATTATATAAACTGGCTTCCGACTGTCACGCGTGGCCTCGTCCAAACTACGTTCACTACCTGCTCCATTGAAATGAACATTCGTCTGGGAAAGTCGCACATCACACTGCTCCGCCTCACCCGAACACAACCTTTTACAGAAAACTTGGCAAGCTATGCCGTAACGGAGGGACTATTAACTAAAAGCGCCACAAAAATTCCAACGGGATATTTTCAATTCCTTATTCATAGGCAGCACCTTTTTACCGCTCTTACTCACTTTCAGCCGGCACTTTGGTGGCCAATATATCGATGTACACAAGGTCCGATCCATGCCCTTGTGATGCACTTGTATAAAAAACGCATTGAAACTAGATAATTCAATACGTACCTAAGAAAAACAGCGTCAGCTCGCATGTTTTAAAATCTCAAGGATGCTTTTCCCTTGAGACGAGCAGCGTGAAGGTAGCTGTCCTCTTATAAATTCTTTTAAAAAGATGCCCAACCATCGTCGGGCATCTTTTTTCCAACTTCATTCAAGTCCGTCTATCGTGTCTGCATCACCGTATGCGATCGGGGCATTTTCAACACGATCAAAGCTTTGTTCGAGATCCTGATACAACCGGACACCTTCAAGAGATATTACGGCTGAACCTGTCGGAGCAAAGTAATATAACGGGAACGGTTCGGGCTTCACCTTAATTTCACCGGCTTCTTGGATTGGAAATACCGTTAAAAATCGGTCAATAACCTGGAAGGCAATCCCATAGATGAAAGTCGTATTTAAATACTCCGTCTTTATCTCATCAAGATCGCCTTCATTTAGATACTCATAGTAACTCCGCCATTTTTGCTCCGCCACTCGACCAGCAGCAGTATGGGGAGAAATAAAAAAGATCATTAGTAGGTTGGATAAAGCAGCTAAGAAAATACCAAGGCCTAAAAAAAGGAAGCATAAATACAAAAACACTGCTGATAACAATCCCAACCACACCCGTTATGATCACAACTAACCTGGGTAAGGTAAGCGGCCGGTACAAATCCAACTTTTCCATTGTAACGACTGTTTCTTTTTCCCACTGATGCAATTCTTGTAAATAACTTTCCATTCTGTCTTTATCAGATGTGAACCGCTCGAGGTCATCTACTCTAAAAGCCCCTTTATCTCCAATACGATAGAGAAGCCACTGTAATAAATAGCGTTCATCGTTTGTTAACGGTTCATGTTTACTTTCTTTTGTTTGGTCAGTAAAAACATACGATTGCTCATTTTCTATAAAGTTTAGTTTTACAGCTTTTTTTGATACTAAGTGCAAAAGCCCGGCTGTCATATCATTTGAAGATAAACCTCGTCTTAATATCAGCTTAACAACTACGGCCGGACTGAGCGAGGTTTTCTCCACGACGGAGAGCTTTTTTTCAACTTCTTTATTTAAAGAGGTCGGACCTTTCCGTTTTTTCTGCTCAATCACCCAAACAGTAACTGCTACACCAGTAATTAAAGTCAACATTGCGATCCCGGAAAAAAGTAACATAACTATATGTCCCCCTTCTCCATATTTTTGTATATATGTTTATCACACTAAAAGTGCGTGTTCAAAAGGAGCATAAAAATAGCCGAGTAGGTCGAGACGGAGAAGCGAGCCAACGAGCTTCCTCAGGATTGGGTGGCTCCTGCGTTGGCCACATGTTTTTAAAATTCAAGATAATTTCCGTTCAGGTACCGACGTGTATTTCTTTGTTAGCACCATTTTTCTAAAATAGTAAGTGAGAATGATAACACAATAGAGCACAAACCCTGCAATCGCCCAGATAAGAAAGGAGTCACTTGCTACATCTTCTATCCATAAAGGAGAAGATAATAACGATAACAGCCAGACCATGGACAGATTTCCAAACAGAGACGACCAAAAATAAGCCTTCCAGTTAATCGGTGTGAAAGCAGCTGCCGCTGAAATCAAGTTGCTTGGAAAAACGGGAATGCTTCGGAGGACAATGATCATACACACACCATATTCGCTAATCCAACGGTAATATCGATCAAATTTTTCTTTCCGCTTTGACCAAATCCGCTCAGAAATGCGATGGTTAAAATGCTTAACTAGATAAAAACAAGCGAGTGCACCTAAAAGGGTTCCTATTAAACTATAAACCGCTCCTTCAATCACACCAAATGAAAGAAGGTGGACGACGATAATAAGGAGAACAGGAAAAAGAGTAAAAATATTTTGTAAAATCATTAATGGGATCGTAACAAATAACAGGAAGTACCCCATTTCCTCGAAAAGCGTATCTATAAAATAGTCTACATTATTACTTCTTGCCTCTGTCACCCAATCACTTTGCCAAACAACAATCAAAATGATAAGAAGAGCAGCGCCGGATAACCACTTTTTCAAGCGCATCACCTTCCATATATAAAACGAATTCTTAAGTCAATTATACTGAAACCACGTTCCTAGCACAATGAAAGCTTCCGTTACATAATCCCTCACTTTTTTCGCAAAATAAACAAGGTAAGGAAAAGTGAGGTAACCTATGGCTAAGACAAATAAAAAAGCAGAAAAAATGTTAACATGGTGGCAATTATCATTATTAGGTATTGCCGCTACAATTGGTACAGGGTTTTTCCTCGGCTCGAGTATTGCGATACAAATGGCAGGGCCTTCGGTAATCTTTGCCTACATCTTTGCTGCGATAGGGACGTATTTTGTTTTCGAAGCTCTTGCCAAAATGACGATTGATAACCCCGAAACCGGGTCTTTCCGTACTTATGCAAGTAATGCATACGGCCGCTGGGCAGGATTTAGCAGCGGCTGGGTTTATTGGGCTTCTGAGATGCTCATCATGGGAAGTCAATTAACTGCTTTAGCGATCTTTACTCGACTCTGGTTCCCTGGAATCCCCATTTGGATATTTGCGGCTATTTACGCGATCCTTGGTATTTTAGTAATTTTATTAGGATCTTCTACATTTGACCGTGTCGAGAATGTACTTGCTGTTATGAAAGTTGCGGCCATTCTCATGTTTATTATACTGGCAATCATTGCCCTTCTTGGGCTACTTGGGGTAAAGCCTGGAAAACTCGAGTTACCTCGAAGCTACGATGCTCTATTTCCTACGGGGGTTAAAGGGCTAATGCCAGCATTTATCTATGGTTTTTACGGTTTTGCCGGTATTGAAATTGTCGGTTTGTTAATTATACGCTTAAAAAAGATGACCGACGCAACGAAATCAGGGAAATTGATGCTGCTTACCTTAGCGTTAATTTATATCACTTCTATTGGACTAGCGTTATTACTTGTACCTTGGGATACATTTACGACCGATGAAAGCCCTTTCGTGACGGCGTTAAACCGCTTTAGAATTCCTTTTATTATGCATATTTTTAACGGCGTTTTCATTATTGCAGGCTTTTCCACGATGGTGGCCTCTATGTTCGCCGTGATCCGCATCCTTGTGGTACTTGCAGGAGATCGAGATGCTCCAGCTTTTTTAGCTAAGAAAATAAATGATAAACTCGCCTTACCCGCTATTAGCTTTATGGCATTTTGGGTGATGGTTTCGGTGATCTTTTCCATGATCGTTCCCGGTCGTATATACGAGTACTTCACAACTGCGGCAGGTATTATGCTCTTATACAACTGGCTGTTTATACTTGCCTCCTACGGCAGATTACTTGAATTGAGCATGATACAACAATTGAAGCGTGTTTCAGGCGTTATTCTAATACTACTCGCTATTTTCGGGACAATCTTTCATCACATTAGCCGTCCTGGTTTTTTTATCAGCATCATCTTTCTCATCATCGTGGCGGTCATTACCCTAATAATGCGGCACCACTGGAATAAGCCAAAAGACCCTGAAATCCCTTCCCTTTTTACAAAAATAAAACGTTAAAAGCTTGAATTGCAAAATAAATACCAAACCCGATCAGGGAAATCCCTGATAAGAGAGAAATAAAAAAGAGGAAGCGGTTTGTCAACAGTTTTTTCATACTGCTCGAAATAAGCGCCATCGTCACGTCCCATGACGCAATTCCAACAAAGATACACGCTGTGTATAAAATAACTTCGTTTGTGTCATAATTACTCACAGTTTTAGCAAGAACAGAGCCAAAGATCCCTAACCAGAATAGAATCGTGAGGGGATTAAATAATGACATAAAAAATCCTGACAAGAATGATTTTGTATAAGGCTGCTTCACCCTAGACTTTTGATAATGATCGGCTGTGAGTTCGCGTGCACCTTGTAGACTTTCAATACCGGTATACACTAACACAAAGAATCCGAATAACCATAAGAATACTTGAATAAACGGAATGCCGATAATGTGGACAACACCGAGGAAAACAAGCAACATATAGATCCCATCTGCTGCAGTTGCTCCTAAGCCGACCAGCCATGAATGGATAAACCCATTTTTTATCCCTCTGTCAAGCTGGGCTGCATTAACAGGGCCGATGGGTGCTGCAAGTGACAGCCCTAAAATGATGTATGTTAAAAAAACACTCATCGAATGACCTCCAACTTTATTATTTAGTACAAACAAACGCTTGTACAGTTTATTAGTGGAGAACGATTCTTAACACTATAAATGGCCACATTCAGAGAGTTTTTTCCATACAAAAAGGGTGGATAAGATTTCCACCCTTGTGAATTCATCTATTTTTTTCTGTCATGTCAAGGTCAACCTTTTTACCGCCTACTGTAAGATAAGAATAAACGTCTAAGTCAGGATTGATTTTCATTAACCCTTGCATGTAAGGCTTCACCAAATCCTTAAAATCTTCGGTGACCCCTTCGTTTTCTAACACGCCATACACATAAATCTTCTCTTTACCATCCATTAAAAAGGCCAAATATCCGACGGGCTCATTATGGTGTGTCACAATATTTAAAACTTGAGCATCTTCTTTAAAGAATTCCGGTGAGAAATAAATTTGCAAGGGAACCCCTCCTTACAGTAAATTGTTCCCATAATAAAAATTAAAATGTATTTTCTCCGATTCTAAACACTAAGGTCAAACTCGCAATTATAAGGGGTAATTAACGAGCGATTTGATCATCATTCTAGACCGTTTAGGATTTTGAATTAGTTTCATAATTCATCTGTCTATTAGTGAATACAAACCCAGAATAATATTTTTTCGTAATTTTGGGTTGTTGCTTGGTGTTAAATTAAGAGTAACTTTATGTAGCTCCGTTGGCCTCCATCTGCTCGCTTTCCGCGGACGAACCGCCAAGCCTCCTCGGGGAAAGCGCCCTGCGGGGTCTCGGCTGGCCCGTTTTTCCGCGGGAGTCTCGCAGATTCCGGACAACTACGTAGGGGGCAAAAAGACTCTCATAGACATGAGGGGTTTCCTCCCATTTCATTTCGTTTGTTTGGTCACTTACTAAATGCGACATTTGGGGAGGTGCTTCTCGGTAGAGTCGGATTTTAGCGCTTTATGTCGAATCGCTGATATGATGCGATTTGCGCAGGTAAAACGCAATATCCACAGAGATAATACTCAAAATCAGCGATCGAATGTTCATATTATGAATTCTTTCATGAATGAAAGGCCCTTGGAGGAAATTGGCTAGAAAAAATCGAAAATGAACCGATTCTGAATTGTATCGGTTCATTCGTTTTAAATTCTGTTTTAGCTTTGCTATTCTCTTTTCGGATCAGGATGTTTTTCAAGAAACTTTTGAACGTACTCCAATTGGTTGTGAAAGATTTACCTACTTCATTAGTTCAAAGCTGTCATTTTTTGTTTATCTGTTTTTCCTTGATCCGTTTTGAAGTAATACATTCGATACAAAAATGAACCGATAAAGCCAATCAGTGCCAACAAGAACATCGTTTGATAAAGCATGCGTACATCAAAGGCGTCAATAATGGCTCCGCCTAAGAGTGACCCGATAACGCCAGATAATCCGAAGAACACACTAACAAATAATAGATGACCTGTTGAAGCCAACTCATATGGAACGAGCCGCGTGACAAATTGAAAAGCAGTTAAATAGAAAATACCAAACGTGAGACCATGAAGTACTTGGAGAAATAACACTCCAGTCGGATTCGGCACAATCCCCATTAATAACCACCTTACGACGTACAGCACAGCAGCAATACTAATAAAAGTGAGTGGGTGGAACCTTCGTAACCAAAACGCGCTGAGTGCAAATACACAGGCTTCAGTTATGACACCGATAAACCAAGCTGTGCCAATCATCGTTTCGTTTCCTCCAAGCTCCACAATGTAGAGCCCAAGAAAGGAATCGTTGATACGGTGCGTCAAACTGATCGAGATCACCATTAGTAAAAACAAAGCGAACATCGGATTTTTCCCTAGACGCAATGCTTGTTTCAAGTCTGCTTTTTTCTTTGACGGTTCGCTGTCCGGTGCTTTTAGACAAAACACGATTGCAATGAGTAAGAAAAACGCAAACACGTAATAAATGTACTCAATTCCAATTACCGCTAAAATATAGCCTGACACTAATGAAGATGTACCAAAACCAAGTGAACCCCACATTCGAATACTGCCAAAGGAGACGCCCTTTTGATACGAAATTTTTTGTGCCAAACTGTCACCCAATGCTCCTGCGGGTGACATGAACGTAAAAAAGATATAAAGCAATGGAATTAGCCAAATAAATTCTTTCATTTGAAAGACGGCAAAGCCAATGACTATTGCTCCACATAAACATAATAAAAGGACAAGTTTAACTGTCCTCCACCTATCACTCATAAATCCCCATACAGGCTGCGCCAAGATTGCAGCAAAGGGGCCTACAGCTAATAAGAAGCCAATTTCTGATCCAGTAAGACCTAGTGATTGAAAATATACTGGCATGTAGCTAATTATAATTGTCATTGCCGAGTGAAAAAAGAAAAGCATTCCTTTTAGCTTCCATGTTTCATGCATGTCTATCCATCCTTTTCTCTCTCCTCAGGAGATTGAACGAGCTTCTTATTTCCCTCTTACACTCTTATAGAAGCCAATCTTGCTCAAATAAAAAGGAAGGATCCAAATCAAGAAAGACAAATTGTTTTCCTGCTAACGGGTATGAATAGGTACGAATTAGCTCATTCGTTTTTATATCTCGATATGTATCTGATAAAATCCCGACTTTTCTTCCTTCCATCTGTGCTAAATTTTCAAGGAAATACGAACGCCAGCTCCAGTTTTTCCCTTTGGCTGACGGATCTTTTTCCCATTGATCGTTTGATTTATTTTTAATCCAGTTGCACGATAGCTGATACCCGAAGCCATCGCAAATATATACACGATATGCGAGTTTTGATAAATGCTTGGCAATTTCATAAGCTTTTTCATCTTCATTAAGACGAGGTCCGTGTTCTTTTTCCACTTGATGGAGATCACGATCTAACTGTAAAACAAATGCAATTTGCTCTTGAAGTAATCCATTTTCATGGCGGATAAACGATTTAATTTTATCCTCGAGCTTAGGTTTAGCTATTTGTTTGTTCGTCCAATTTTTTTCTGGCTTATGCAAATAATCACCTGTTACGTATCTTCCACCATATCGCCACGCTAAGTGAAGATGATGTAAGTCAATGATCCCTTTAAATAACAACGTAGCGCCAATTTTCCGAGAAAATACAGCTAAAGCTTCCAGAACATTACGGTAGTCATTAGAAAAATGATGTGAACCGATACCTCCGAGATCGACTTTCATCATGTTGGGCTCAAGAATGGATAGTCGGTCCAGGTTGCTGCCAAACTTACCGATATCATCAATCGCAACTTGAATGTTATTTGTTGTAAAAAACTTAATCAGATGGCTTAACGACTCAATCTCACCTTTAAAGTCATGTTCGCGAAAATTTAATACGACATTTTCTAACGGCACAGCTTGCCTTTCAAATTCTAAAAGTCTTTCAAGTAACGTTTCATGTACATTTAACTCGGTCAGCACATTCGCATCGACATTGAGAAACAAAAGGGCAGACTCCTCCATACTAGCATAGTGAGTCAACACCCGCTCTTGAATCACAGAATCTACTTCCCATTTATATTCAGCTGGAACATTTTGATCTGAGAAAAAATTCTCTAAACTTAACCATTCGACTCCAACATTCAGTCTTCCGTGAATTTCATAACCGACAATTTCTTGTGCATCTGCACTAAATACAGCTTGATAAAATGGAATAACATCATGTTTATGTAAAATAACATCTAATGGATCCATCGTTTTATTCCCCTTTTCATGCCTTTAACTATACTATTATATCACGAATCTCGTATTTCAAGGTCGACGAATCTTCACTGTTTGTTTTCTGGTCTCTTTTGACCTACCCAACGTTGCGATGAGCATTTTCCAGCAATAAATATCAATTCCGTAGTGAATGCGGTCGCTAGAAAATCTATCTGACTTCTCTGCACAGAACTACACCACAGAAGGGTTATTCCGTTATTGCTTAAAACAAAAGGAATGTAACTGAGATGGAAGGCTATGACACTCATTTCGCACCAACCTGTGTGAGAGAACACTCCTATCGATACGACAGGTTTGATTAAAAATACCAAAGCTTGAAATATGCACGCCCGAAAGAATGTATGGATTGTCCATTGGCTCATGATTCCCTTTTCTAAAAGTTTACTAAATGAAGATAGTGACTTACAGTGCCACTACGCAGTTGGGCGGAACCTGTGAGACTCCCTCAGGAAAAGTTGATATGGCGGGGGTCCGCCCGGATTTTGAGGCCCTAAAAAATTTTTTTGTACTCGCCTCCGACTGCCAAGGTCCACATAATTCTTGTAAATACATTTACTGTATTTAGAGATTACGCGTTGCGTTGGGAATGTGGGGTACATTTCCATATATAGGTGTAATTCACACGAGAAAAACTCTGCTACAATCAGGTGACTTACCCTCCCATGTCTCCTGGCATCAAGTGCCTACATTCCTTCGTTGGGTCTTGCCTGACGCAGATCTCGGACTCTTACTCCTGCATGGACTGCCCTTTACTGGGCGTCTAAAGTCTCCGTCTTGCCGAATCTCTGTGCCTGTGTTGTCAAAGGTACATTAAAGCACTGTGAAGCCTTACGCTGCCTTGTTCTGAGGATAGTTGGAAGAGTCTATCAACATTCTCTCAGGGTCAAACATTGCCTGTTTCTTGCTAAGTCCATGGAACACCTGAAGCAGCTTTCTGCATAGCACAACCATTGCTTCTTTCTTGGTCAGTGGATTTTGTTCCCGTGAGTGATAATGCATGTACAGTTGACGAAAGCTTGCATTGTTCTGAATGAGCGGAAGGATCGCTTTATAAAGTAAGGCTCGTAGTCGTTTTCTTCCGCGTTTAGAGATCTTCTTTGTGCCTTTATGCTGACCTGAACTGTTCTCACGCAACGTAAGTCCCGCTAGCTTAATGAGTTGGCGTGGATGCCTGTAATTGCGCATAGAGCCTGTTTCAGCCAATAACTCGCTTACAGTGTTCTCGCTGATTCCCGGAATGGAGACGAGGTACTGAAACTCTTCTAATGACTGGGCCTGCTCAACCATCTGGGAAGTCACCTCTTCAAGTTGTGATTCCAATAGTTCCAGCTGTTGAACAAGGCTGCGAATCTCCAGCCGTGACATTTCCTGACTGCGTGTTACGCCAATAGAGTGACGAGCCACTTCAATCAGGGTCACGATTTTGGGTTTCCCAGCATACTTGGCGCCAGCTTTCTTCTGTTGCCTGACCATCTCTTCGACAGACAAATGTGGAACATCCTGGGGAAGAGGTGTCAGCTTTAAAACGGCAAGAGCTTGTTGGCCCAATTCACTGAAGACTTGATTGAATTCCGGAAAGTAAAGATCCTTCCATCGCTGTATCCTGTTTTTTACGGAAGAGATATCTTTTCGTAATCGTTCCCGGATTGCGGATCCATGCCTCATGTGATGTTCAGCGGTTGTCATCTTCCGCGGTATACTAAAATAGCCGTTAGGAAGAAGTTTCGCTATAACGCGTGCATCTTTAGCGTCGTTCTTCGTTTGAGAATTATCGTCCATTTCCTTGGATTGTTTTACATGCATTGGATTGACGATGACAAAAGGGAATTCGAAAGCCTCCAGCATAGCCGCAAGGTTCATCCAGTAGTGGCCGGTTGCTTCAAAACCGATGAGCACATTTGATTTGTTGTGTGTCTCCATCAGTTGTCTAACAGCCTGCTCAAAATGGATGAAACCATCTTTTGACTGGTGGATGCGCCATACTTTCGTTAATTCGCGTCCGCGCAAATCGACGGCACAGGCATAGTGATTCTTTTTTGCAATATCGATTCCAATAACTAGAGTGTTTTCGTTGACTTGATTAATTCGTTCATTTCTACTACGATTCATGAAGGGTTCCTCCTTTGTGATTGCTGGTTTGTTTTTGCACCTTGCATCATATCGGAGGATCCTTTTTTTATCAATAGGGGTAAAACCTATCCGACAGGAATGCTCCTGCGGAAAAAACGGGCCAGACGAGACTGCAGGGCGCTTTTCCCGAGGAGGCTTGGCGGTTCGTCCGCGGAAAGCGAGCAGATGCAGTCCAACGAAGCTGCAAATAGATACGCTTTTAAAAAAATGGGAGGAGCATGTTGTGCTGAAATTGTATGCAATTTTAAATATATGAATGATGAACGTGGTTCAACTCTCAAGAAAAACGTGCGTCTCAGCTTAAGAGATACACGTTTTTATAGTGTCTTATTCTCTACATTTTTAACACAGAGTAATGATTAGTTATTGAGAAACCATTTCATTCACTTGAGTCATTAGGCTACTTAACTGAGCCTCATCTACGTGTTTTTCGTAAAGAGTGTCGATTTTATTTTCTCCTGTCAGGATGGCTCTAAGGGCAGCGGTTCCTGCTTTCATCTTTTCGGTGTAGGCTTTGGCTTGCTCATCAAGTTGCAGCTGATACGTTTTTTCAACGGAAGGATCCATACACCGTTCGAACATATCCACCACCTGATCACCGTTTCTCGTTGGATCAATCACATGCGGTGCTGTCCCGTCTAAAATTGCACAGTTCAATTGAGGTATCATAACCATATCAAGACTATCAGGATCTAAAGCACAAGGAAAGTAACAGACATTATAACCTTGTTGTTCTGCGTTTGCGGCTATTTTTCTCATCAATGTTGATTTCCCGCTACCAGAACGCCCTTTAATGATCACTCTTTTGGATAGAAGTTGGGTAATCTCATCAATAAAATTGACTGGCCCAAAAGAAGTCGCTGCTCCAAAAAAACGTTTCCCGGTAAAAGGGACCTCTTTTGAATGTTCTTGTTGACCCAAAAGATCTTCACTAAGATCGTCAGCTACTCGATTTGCTAATGAAAAATCCATGGCTTGAAGATAGATCTCTTCTTTTTTTTCGTGAATCGCTTTTCCTTCCTGAAAACATTGGTAGACATGCTGTTGAAGCTCGCGAAGCCTCTCCACTAGATCTCTGATTTCATTTGCACCCTCTTGAAAACTACTTTTTAAACAATCGTTTAAATTGACTTTACTTGAAGAGGTTTCGCTGTATTTTTGAGAAAATGCGAATAATGGATCATCGGCAAGGACGAGTTTTCCTTTTGAAGTCACCATACCTTCTGCAATTCTTCCATCGGTCGGATGAACAAAGGTTGCAGAAAGCTTTTGCTCCTGAATTTCTTTCTTAATCAACTGATTTAAAATTCCTCCACGCATCTTTTTACTTCCACCTGCTAAAAATAGTCGATCGTCAGCTTGAGTAACAGTATCCTTAGCTAAACTAATATGTCCTTTACTCGTATGTGCTCTTAAAAAGTAATTCGTCATTCTCCACACTCCCGCCCAGTTTAGTGACGTTAGTATGATATTCAACCTTTCCAAAAAAAGTGAATGGTGTCATTCGCGTACAGTTGATAATAAACTACACAACAGGAGTTGAAAATGCAACAAAGCTGTTTTTACCGGACTTTTTGAAGTTCCTCTAATAGTAATTCTGCTTCATGATATGGAAGGTTCGTCACTCCAAGTTCCTCTCCAGCTCTACCAAAAGATTCGTGGTGAAAATCAGAACCTCCTGTTTTTAATAAAGAAGTGCCGGTTTCATTTTCTATTGACTTTGCTAATGCTTTAAAACGGTCAACAGCATCCGTGTCATGATCACGGTGATAAACTTCGATCCCATCTAATCCTCCGTGAATGACCCAGTTTTTGATCTCATCATCCAATCGATAGAAAATCGGGTGAGCAACAACAGCAAGTCCTCCAGCTCCGTGAATCGTATCAATGGCTTCATAAGGTGTAAGTTCTTCTTCCTTCTTCACGTAACACGGCTTCCCTTCGCCAACATATCGATCAAAAGCCTCTTTCACGGTCTTCGCGTATCCTTTTTCTACTAACGCTTTGGCCAAATGTGGTCGTGAGTAAGTATGACCTGTTACATAACGTAAAACATCAGACCAACGAACATCAAGCCCTTCCACCTTACACTTTTTAAGCATCTCATCCATTCGGCTTTTTCGCATGCTTCGATAAAAAGCGATCGTCTTTTGAAATTCTTCGTCTTCAGGATTAATCCCGTAACCTAAAATGTCGACACTTTTTCCTTGGACCCGTGTACTAAGTTCGATGCCTAGGATGAAGGTGACCCCTAATTTCTCGGCTTCTTTCGCCGCTGCTTCAACGCCGCCCGTTGTGTCGTGATCGGTTAGCGCTACAATGGAAAGTCCTCCATCAGCACAACGTTTCATTAACTCAGACGGGTCACAACCGCCGTCTGAGTAGGTGGAATGCATATGCAAGTCTGCTTTCATTTCTGCCATATTAACACCTCAATGTGAAGTCATGTCTAAAAACAATCATGAGTGGCTGCTCTTCCAATGAGCAGCCTCTTAAAGGTTACTGCCACCATTTATCAAACAGTGTAACCGGCAGCTGTCGTTTATGTTCCGTTTGCTGGTATCGTTTCTCCAGGTTCCCTTTTGCTTCTTTACTGATGTCTTTACCTTCCAAGTAATCATCTATTTGATTATAAGTAATTCCCAATGCTTCTTCATCAGGAAGCATTGGCTGACCATCCTCTAAATCAGCAGTTGGTACTTTTGTATAAAGCTGTTCTGGAGCCCTGAGTTCCTTTAACAATGCCTTTCCTTGCCGCTTATTTAATCCAAACAGTGGGGCAACGTCACAAGCACCATCACCAAACTTTGTATAAAACCCCGTGACAGCTTCGGCAGCATGATCCGTTCCAACCACTAAACAACGATAATGTGCAGCGAGATCATATTGTACTTTCATTCGTTCCCTTGCTTTTGTATTGCCTTTGACAAAGTCACTCATTGTCTCCCCTGTAGCCACAGTAAATTGTTCAGCTGAAGCGTCTACTGCTGGCTTAATATTAATCGTTACTCGGTTGTATGGGTTAATAAAATCAAGCGCCTTCTGAGCATCAGCTTCATCCATTTGTGTACCGTGAGGAAGACGGACAGCATAAAAAGTATAACGATCCGTCCTTTCCTCTTTATTCAATTCTTCCATTGCCAGTTGCGTGATTTTTCCTGCTAGAGTTGAATCCTGGCCACCGCTGATACCTAGCACATAGCCGCTCGTTCCTGTTTTTTTTACGTAAGCTTTTAATAAGTCGATACGTTTCTTTATTTCTTCCTGCAGATTTATCTTCGCTTTTACTTTGAGCTCTGAAATAATCTCATCTTGTAATGTGATCATGGGTTTACCCCTCCAATAAAATTAATGAAATCTGTAGTATTGATCCTCAAGCCCTTCCTGAATGAGGATTTCCTTAGCGTTTTCACCTAGTAAATCAAAGTGAGGGAAGTCCTCGCGGTAATGAATCCATTCCCTCTTAAGTCCGTACTGCTTCCCCCAGCTAACGAGTTTTTCAACATCTGCACAGCCTGCTTTCGTGACCGTCTTATATTGCGGAAAGCGTGGATCATACCAATAATGGGTAAGAAAAGCGATCTCCCCGCGTTGAGCTTTTTCTTTAAAAGCTACTAATTCTGTTTTTGTTATCCCAAAGGCCATAACAATCCCCTTTCACTTACTACCTTATTTTATCATTCTCTTGCTGGAATAAATCAATCATAAAGGAGAGGATTGTTAGAAAACCTGCCTTTGTTTTTTTGATTTTATTAATTAGGCTCTGTTAAAGCCCATTCTTTCACTTTCGGTGGACGCGGCTCGAGCCGTTCCCGTTGACGTTACCACCTTTGCTCACCACAACACAACAACCCAGTGTTAACTTCTTTGAGAACAACACTAATTAAACTAATAGTCACTCAAACATAATGTTAGTATAGCAAGTAATGAAAAAAGGCAAGAGCGACTGCTCTTACCTATCCGTTACCCCATATTTACTTTTTAAAAATCTCCACGTTCGTGGTCGGCCTGTTCATCAGCAATTTCGGCTTTGAAACTTTCGATACTTTGTTCACGGCGACGATTTTTCTCCTTAATTGCTTGACGTTCTTCCTCTTTTAAATCAAGGTTGTCTGCTGTTTCTTTTGCGGCTTCCATATTTTCCTTTGTATCTTCCAGCATTTTTTCCAGCTTATCTACATTATCTTGACGTTTATCCGGTTTGGCCATCGATCGATTCCTCCTTCAAAATTACGTTTTTATTTTTACTTGAAAGAGAAATTTTATGCATACTATTTTTTACATTCTTGTGTTATTATCGCTATTTTTTATGCTTTTCATATGCCTCATGCCAATCGGGGAAACGCTTTTTAATATGAATCGGCCGGAATGTGTTTTTATTGACGCAAACATGTTCACTTTGACCAGTGACACACGTGTCTCCGTTCTCATTGACAATTTCGTAACCATAAGTCACACGAATGCCATTGTATTCTTCAATCCAAGTACGAACAACAACAGTTTCTCCATATTTAGCTGGGGCTTTATAAGATAATTGAATATTCGTTACCGGCGATAAAACGCCAACCTTTTCCATTTCAGCATAACGAAATCCTAGCTTTTCAATTAACTCGGTTCGGCCGATTTCACACCAAACTAAATAGTTGGCGTGATAGACAACACCCATTTGATCTGTTTCTGCATAGCGGACAGTCACTTCTGAATTGGTTACTAGCACTAGTGGTTCTCCCCTTTCAACAATTTGCTAAAGTCTGCTGCTGTTAAGGTTATTAACAACTCGTCTTCAATCTCCTTAGATCCCTCTTGTTCAATAATTCGGTAAGATTGGTATTGAATCGCATCTTCAACGGCATCTTTCATCGAACGACCATTGCCTAATGGCTTTTTCTTTGAAAGAAGGTCAGTGATTTTTGCGAAGGCGTCTTCGTCTAATTTATATCCGTATTGTTGCGCATAATACTTGAGGATCCCAACGAGCTCCTCTACAGAATAATCTTCAAACATAATCGATTTTTTAAAACGCGATGATAACCCAGGATTACTATTGATTAGCGCCTTCATTGGTTCAGGATAGCCTGCAAGAATGACGACGAGGTTATCCTCGTGTTTCGTCATTTCCTCAACTAGCGTGTCCACCGCCTCTTTTCCAAAGTCTTGACGGCTTCCTGATAGAAGTGAATAGGCTTCATCTATAAAAAGGACACCGCCCAATGCTTCTCTAATTTTTTTCTTTGTTTTCATTGCTGTTTGGCCTACATATCCACTAACGAGATCGCTTCGACCAGTGACAACCAAATGTCCTCGTTTTAGAAGGTCTAGCTCAAAGAGAGTTTGCGAAAAAATCTTAGCGACGGTGGTTTTCCCTGTACCAGGGTTCCCGATAAACAAACTATGCAATTGAATCGGGACTTCAGGTAAGCCCTTTTCTCTTCGTAGCTTTTGCACCTTTACGAAGGAGGCGAGCGTATTAACTTCTTGTTTTACTTCATTTAATCCAACTAGTTCTTGAAGGCGCTCCTCCCCTGTTACATCTGGCTGTTTATTTGTATCTTCGTTTGAAAAATCACGTTTCGTTAATACTGTAAAAGCCTCTTTAGAAAATTCTTCATTCTTTCCAGCTTCCGCACCTTTTTTAAAAATCGCATCAAGAACGAGATGCTTCGCAGTTCTGGCGTTCCCAAACGACTCGTCAACTTGCTCTTTTTCAATCCGTTGTTGAAAGATTGGAAGGGCTTCTTCTGTAATAGAAAAATCGTTATCTAACGCAACATGTTCGCCAATTTCAAGAAGCTCTTCGACACTGTAATCGGGTAAATGAATATGATTCGTTTCCGGGAAGCGACTACGAAGGCCGGGGTTACTCCATAAAAACCGGCGTATCTCCTCCGGGTACCCTGCCAGAATGACAGCAAATGTCCCTGCATGCTCTCCACTTGTCATTGCAGACACGAGTGTATCAATGGCGGTTTGTCCGTAATCATTACCGCCTGACCCATCACGCTTTAAACTGTAGGCCTCATCTATAAACAAAACGCCACCTGATGCTTCTTTAATGACACTCTTTGTTTTTTCTTCTGTTTGTCCTAAATACGATCCGACAAGATGAGAGCGATCCACTTCAAGCACGTCTTTTCGCGGTAATACTCCGAGTTCATGGTAAATTTGCGCCAGAAGCCGTGCAATTGTCGTTTTTCCAGTCCCGGGATTGCCAGTCAAAATCATATTCAAGCTTTGTTCATCTTGAAAATGAAAACCTTTTTCTTTGCGCTTCTTTTGATACACGAGGTAACGATAATAGTTTCTTACTCTTTCTTTCACCATATCTAAACCTACCATTGTGTGCAGGTCTTTGAGTGCTGTAGGTTCATCTCGTTCTTTTAATGCTGATTCTTGAAGTTCATTCCATCTTTCAACAAGAGCTTCAAGTTCGATAACAGTTTCCTTTACTTGTTTAAGCTGTTCTTTCGAATGATAAATCCCTGATATGGAATCTTTGAATGTTTCGGATGTTTCTTTTAACAGGTTAGCCGCTGTTTGTGCTTCCTTAAGAATAGAGGATATTTTTATTGAAAAATCGTAAGCTTCATAATCATGAATAAGCTGAGTTGTTCTTTCCAATCTGTTGGCTCTTACCATTAATTCCTCTTCTGTTTTTAAGAAAGAGGATGCCATCGAAATATACTGGTCAATGACCATTTTTTTAGCATGGCTGTGGTCTGTTTCCCGGATTCTCGGAAACGGTTGGTGAAATAGTTCTGTCATTAGCGCATCAAAGTCTAGGTCGCGCATGACAGATGCCACGTACGTATTTTTAGGAAGAACTGAGTATGCCGCATGTGCCCATTCACAAACTTTGGAGTCCTCCTGCTGCTTCCTGTGATAGCGGGCTTTTGCTGCTAGAGCATATAAGTAAACCAGCTGAGTTTCTTTCGAATTATTGTCTTCTTCTTCCATATCTTTCACTGTTTGGATCAGACGGACAACCTCAGTTTCTTTCAATCGTATTGCAGGTTTATGTATGAGTGCCTCAATTTGTTCATCAATAGTTGGTCCACTCGTTCGTTCACGTTCCATCGTGTTCCCTCACTTTCTCTCACACATTGTATCACTCTTTCATTCAATTTTCGAAACTGGCAAGCGCTAATATATCCTCCCGTGCATATGATGAAGGAATAAAGAAAAGCGCAAGCGCCTTGGCGCTGGGGCTAGACATCGAAACGTGGATTTTTCTTAACTCTTAAGAAAGGAGATGGGTGAGAGTTGGTTAAAAAGAAGAGATATACAGCCCAAGAAGCTGCGTATAAATTTCAACATACATGGAAAATCGTCATGAGCGATAAGTGTGAAGTTTGTACACAACAATGCGCGCGGGGGATTCATTATATGGAAAAAATGAGACAGCCTGCTGCCATAGGAAAAGGGGTTCCTTGTCATTTAACTAGAGGGAAAGCACCTAAATAAACAACCGGGTCAAATTTGCCCGGTTGTTTCTCAGTTACGGAGCAGACGGATATAAGAACGAATTTCCCGCTCGTATTCAGCCTTATCCATCGGCTCATTTTCTTCTTCTGCTTTTTTTACTAAGGACCTTAGAATCAGCTCTAACTCCTCTCTTAAACCATCGACGCGAAAACCGTCATCAATATATTTCTTCACTCGAGCGTAATAGGCCACGAGTTCATGATACGAGAGAAAATCGTAGCTCATTTTCTTCCTCTCTTTCACCATTTCGTTTTCTCCAGTTTATTCTTGAAATTTAGAAATGTGAGGAATATAAAACCTAGTACAGTGAAGTCCCTAGATCATGCAGAGCCAGCTTCTTTTTCCACCTGTTTTTTCTTGCGGTGAAAATTCCAAAGTGGCTTCGTCCAGGTCCCTACCGTAACTCCAGTCAAGACAAAAAGAGCACCAATAAGATGAGCCAGATAAAGAGGTTCATCCAGGAACAAGACGGCTAAAATGACGGCTGACACGGGCATCATATTTATAAACAATGACGCTTTTGCAGCACCGATGATTTTAATTCCTTGATAATACATAAGAAAACTGACTACTGTAACAATGATGCTCATGTGTAGAATTGAAGACCACACGAGCCAATCGGCACTTTGGACATCGGTCCAACTCGTTTCCCAAACAGCCAGAGGCATGAGCATAATCGTTCCAAATACAACAGCATAAGTAGTCGATACGAGAGACGAAAATTTTCGAAGGGATATTTTTCCTAATACACTGTATAAAGCCCAACATATGACTGCAAATAACAGAACGAGGTCAATCAGTTCCAAACCATTACGAAAAGATTGTACGATCTGACCATTTGTAATAATTACAAAAGCTCCAGTAAGAGCGAGAACGAGACCGATAACGTTTCGTTTTGTAATTGTTTCTTTTAAAACAAGCCCTGATAATAATATGATTAACACCGGATTTGACGCAATAAACAATGAGCTTTTAACAATTGGAGCATATTTAGCTGCTACAAAAAAAGCGATGTTGTAAATCGCAATTCCGGTTAACCCAAGCGCAGCGAGCAAAAACCATTCCTTTCCCCGAGGCCGAGGTGAGTTTTTTTCGAGGATTAGCATCAATGGTATTAAAATGAGTGCAGCAAAGAAAAACCGAAGGAATGCAACGGTTATTGGTTCAAAAACTTCTGTCGCAAATCTTCCGGCAATAAAGGCACTTCCCCACGTGCTTGTAGCGAAAGCCAACATTAAGTAGACAGGCCATAGTCGTTGTTGTGTCATCGGTTATCCTCACTTTTCTCCAACATTATCGGAAAATTCATTCGATAACCGAAATATACACGATTAGTAGCGTTTTGGCTAGTCTTTTTTTGTTAATGTAAAGTTTTCGGCATCTAATAAGACCTTACTACCAACTTCGCGCAGCTTTCTCCCGTTCCTAATCGAGTTTTCATCTACTTTATCCTTTAGCCTTTAGAGAAATTAACTTAGACGGACAAAAAGGAACACCCTACCAGGAGATAAGGTGATCACAATTAATCAAAACTTTTCAATATCATACTGATCACTTAATAGTAGCCAATTTTGCGGAAAAGGGAGACCGAGCTTCCAGTAACTGATCCCTCTAAGCTCTAACTCGTTAATGAGATCAAACTTTTGTTGGATGCTTCGAGCATCTTCGAACCACACCTCGTGTGCGTTGCCCTCTTCATCGGTATATTCAAAAAAAGGTGCCTGGGACTCTTCATCGTATTGGATCGTCACATTGTGATCATACGCCCTAGTGAGTGCTGCATTTGGACTTAAAGCCTCTGCTAAATCTTCACCTGGAGTAAACGGCAGCGTCCAGTCATAGCCGTACAAATTTTGACCGAGCATGATTTTTTCTGCAGGCATTTCCGTTAACGCGTACTCAACAACTTCCCTAACCGGACCTATCGGAGACACAGCCATTGGAGGCCCTCCACTAAATCCCCATTCATAAGTCATAAGGACAACAAAATCAACGATCTCACCATGAGCTTCGTAATCATGCGCTTCATACCAAATTCCTTCTTGGTCAGCACTTTTCTTCGGAGCAAGAGCTGTTGAAATGAGCAACCCTTCTTGACTAAGACGCTCGGCAGCCTTGCGTAAAAAATCATTATACCGTTCTTTGTCCTCAGGTCTTAAATATTCAAAATCAAAATGAATATCCCGATAGCCGATCTCATTGGCTATTCGCACAACTTCGTCAAGAAGCGTATTTTGAACCTCATCATTCGTTAAGATAGCAGCCCCTAGTTCGTCGCTGAATGCGCCTTCCTCTAAGTTAGTTACAACCATCATAAGTGCCGCGTTGTTCTCTGCCGCGATAGATGGAAAATCATTAAGCATTGGAGGATTTAACGTCCCATCTCGATTGACTTCATAACTAAAAGGAGCTAAATAGGTAAGAAAGGGAGATCTAGTACGAACAGATTCAATTAAGTTTTCTGAGACTTCATCTCCAACTGGCTCAACGTACGCATTTACTTCAATCGTTGTTTTGGGTGTCTGCGGGATCATTAGCCTCGTTCCAGGACTTAAAGAGGCATCTACAGAAATGTCGTTCATATCCGCTAACTCTTGCACAGTCGTATTATACCGATTAGCAATGTCAAAAAGGCTGTCTCCTGGGACAACAAAATGAAAAGACCCTGTAATGGGCACGACGATACTTTGTCCGACAACTAAGCGATCTGGTTCCGGGAGCTCATTTGCTTCTGCAATTTCACTTGCAGAGCTATCGTATTGCTGGGCAACATTAAAAATCGTGTCTCCCTCTTTCACGATATGGATTTGCATAATTCCCCTCCTCTAATGGCACGAAAGCCTACATTAAACTTTCTGTTTTACACCTACACAACTATCGTATGATTATAAAAAATAGGCGTGCTACCAAAATTAGGTTTCCCGAGAAATAGGAGGTTCCTTTTTACGAGTTAGCAGCTTCGTTGTATACTAAGGTATGTGCACATTACTAAAAGGAGCTCATCATATGATAAGAAAAATACTGGTCACTTTGTTTTACATAGGAATTGCTGCCTTGATCTATGTCGTACATGAACCTCTTTTACAATGGATCAACCAAGCAGATCGTGAGTATGCATTTGTCACTGCATTAGTTGCTACGCTTATGTCTCTTTTTCCGGTCATCCCTTATCCTATCGTCGGTGGCGTCATTGGAGCTGCCTACGGTCCGGTATTAGGTGGGTTGATTATATGGGCAGGCTCGAGTATCGCATCGGTCATTATGTTTTCGATCGTGCGTTACGGTTATCAAGATTGGGGAGTGAAAGTGTTACACAAGTATAAATACCTAGGTAAATTAACGGTTTTATTTGAGCGGAATGCCTTTATTACCATTACACTACTACGAATGATTCCAGTCATTCCATCGATTATTATAAATGTGTACGCTGCATTGAGCAGAGTGCGGTTTCTATCCTACGCCGTGGCTTCATCTCTAGGTAAAATCCCTTCAATGATTCTTTTTGCACTCATCGGACATACGATCGTGACCGATCCAAAAGAAATTGTATATATGGTTGTCGTTTATGGGACTTTTCTAACAATGATGTACGGAGCATACCGATTATGGCAAAAGCGAGCCGAGGCTAATTTACATCGTGAACAAGAATGTCAAACTGGCCGTACATCATAAAAAGTAAATACTAAAACAGGGTAGACCTTCAAATATGGTCTACCCTGTTATTTTTATATACAGAAGATGAAGTTTTGAGCCTATAGCATAAATTATTGCCCCAATGAAGCCGCCCAGTGTATTTAAAATGACATCATCAACATTAGCTACACGAAACGTAAAGAAATATTGATTTACTTCTATAAAAATCGATAACATCATTGCGAGAAAAGCGACAGGCAATATTCCTAAATAAGAGCGCCTCCAACGTTTATATACGAGAGGAAGTAAAAAGCCAAATGGAATAAACATAATCACATTCCCTAGGAGAATTCGTATTGGATTCGTAAGATCGGGACTGTAGTAATAAATGTTATGAATACTTAAAAGTGGCACGACATTTAAATTCCTGCCGTCAGTGCTAACTGGACCATAAGAAGAACCATAATTCCAAGCAAAAAATGTGATATAGAAAAGTGATGCGAGGTATATAAGAAAAAGAAGAGTAACGAGTGACTTTGACGTCGGTGTTCGTTTTTGGTTCGCTTCTTTGGTTTTTTGGTTTGTTTTCTTCGTATTTGAAGTTGCCATATTGTCACTCCATTCTCCGAACTGCTTGATTATGCGTCCCTCCATTATCTTATGAATGATTTACGTTTGACAAGTCATTTTTTTATAAAATGATTATCCCCGTTGCTCAGAATTATGAAGGCATGAGACATGTTTACTATTTCACTTTTAATTATGGCTCTTTTCGTATGTATTGTTGCTTTTAATCTTCGCAGCTGAAATAAACTGCGACATCACCTACCGCTTCGGAAATACACTACGCTTTCCGCGGAAAGCGACTATCCGGAGCGGAAATCAATCTACTTCTATGTCGCAGTTTATATATTTTGTGTCAAGAACAACAATCTTTTAGAAAACAGCCTTAGATTATAAAGGACCGAAGACACCACGACACTTCTGTGGAAGTATAATATGCTTCTAATATGAATGATTTCTGAGCTAATGACATACTCATATTTTATAATTGAGGACAAAACAGTTACTTACTACAGAACTACAGCTTGGTTACGAATGACTTAGGAAAGTTCCAGCCCTTTCGATCGTTTAAATGCCCCGATACCCGAATTCTATATCCACGCTCTTAACAAAAACACACTGATACATAGAAAAACTGCCACTAGTCCAGTGACAGTTTTCAGGAGCAATCTACTTTCCTTTTGGAGGAATATACTCAGGGTTTTCATTGCTTTTTGTATTCATTTTTTTTCCTTTGTTGGAATCACTTTTTCGGGGCTGGGTTCCTAAATGATTGGGACGAAATTGGTCAAATTTATGGCTCACCGCTTTAACCTCCTTCCATATCTTTAATATGGCCGAAGGTTAAAGACCTATGCGCACCCACTGACTAGAGAGCATCATTTAAACGTTCTTGATGGCGCTTATCTAATCGTTGCTCAATTTTTTCCAGCTCTTTCGGATCATTTAGCAATTCTTGTTTATTTTCATTGATGAGATCCTGGAATCTACGTTTTCTCGTTTTCTTCACATTTATCACCTCTAAATCCATTTAGTAACCAGTATTAACATACTTGATGCCACTTCATACCTTTTCACACATTAAGAATGACCGAGAATCTGGTTTTGTTCTTCCTTGGACAGCTTTTTACTCACATAGACATTGTCTGCTTCATCTAGTGTAAATAAAAAACATTCAGAAGGCTCCTTTAAGCCATGATTCTGTAATTGCTGTTGGAGCCAGCTTTTTGTTTTGTGGCGTTTTAAGTTCTCTTCAACCACTTGTCCGTCCTGAATTAGGACCGCCGGGTACCCTTTAGATTTAGGGAATTGTCCCATATCACTAGGTGAAGTCGAGTCATCTTTCGTATGCTTTATGACACTAATTTGTCCATTTGATTCCAAAACAGCGTAATCTACTTCTGATAGATCAATTGCACTTTGAAGTCGTAAATCCATCATAAGTGATTCGACAGTGATCTTCATTCGTCTAAGTTCGTCATGAAAAATTTTCCCGTTTTTAATAAGGACGATCGGCTCATTCTCAATAACTCTGCGAAATTTCGGCATTTTTAATGCGATATGAGATAAGAAAAAGTGGATACCAGCAATTAAGGCTGCAGCCGATAGCGGTCCTGGAAGTGGAATTTGCCCATCTGCTAAAGGTTCACCCAGGATATCTCCAATAACAACACCGAATAAAAAATCAAGCGGATCGATATTACCAAGCGTTCTTTGACCAAGGATTTTGATCATAATAAAAATATATAAATATACGATGATACCCCGGATCAAATAACTGTAAACGGGCAAATCATGAGCGCCTTCCCAAAATTCAAACAATGACATCACCTTTTTTCATATTAAGAAAAACCGCCTAGCGGTCTTTTAATTTAAAACAGCATTAGTTCGCATGGTTTTAAGTCTCAAGGATGCTTTCCCCTTGAGACGAGTGACGTAATAGTAATTGTCCGCTCTATTCTTTCTTAGCACTTAAAAAACCCAAGAATATTGTGGGTCTTGAGTTTTAAACAAACTCTCACTGTTGAGGGTGATCATTTTCCATTTTTTTCACTTCATAATCAGCAAAGGTTTCTAACTCGGACGCATGGTTTTTTTTACCCTGCTTCTTCGCATTGTTATTTCGTTGTGCATTCGCATTACCTTTTTTTTGTCTTCCCATCTTCTCTCATCCTTTCACGTAGTTCTAACTGTAGTATGGCTTTGGCAATTTGTTATTATGTACTTAAAATCTTTTAAGATTCGGTATGTGAAATATTTGTTTTCATTATTTCGCTTTGAGATGAGTCCGATGGTAAAGGAAATGTTTTAGTTTTAGAGAAATAAAAAGTAAATTACTAATCCAGCTACTGATTATGGCGCTAGCGGATAACAATTTTTACATACGCAAAAATCCCCTCCTTGACTTAACAAGGAAGGGATTTTTATTATCTCTATTTTGTCTGCTTAGCTTCTTGTAAAGATCTGCGCAGAACCATTTGCAGGATGCCGCCGTGGCGGTAGTAATCAATCTCAACTTCACTATCGAAGCGAGCGAGTACTTCAAATGTCGTTTCTTTGCCTGTATCAGGATGTGTTGCTACGACTTTGACCATGTCACGTGGCTGAATGTCATTTGTGATTTGAACATCAATATGCTCTTTTCCTGTTAGTCCTAAAGTATCTGCACTTTCACCATCTTTAAACTGAAGTGGCAGTACGCCCATCAATACTAAGTTACTGCGGTGAATTCGCTCAAAGCTTTCAGCGATAACGGTTTTAATTCCAAGAAGGTTAGTACCTTTCGCCGCCCAGTCACGGGAGCTTCCCATACCGTAGTCTTTGCCTGCTAATACGACAAGATCCGTATCTTCTTGTTTATATTTCATGCACGCATCGTAAATTGCCATTACTTCACCTGTAGGCCAGTGTGTTGTATAACCGCCTTCTGTTCCAGGTGCAAGCTGGTTTTTAATACGGATATTAGCAAACGTTCCACGCATCATCACTTCGTGGTTACCACGACGAGAACCGTATGAGTTAAATTGAGATGGCTTTAACCCTTTTTCCATGAGATACTTACCAGCTGGGCTGTCTTTTGCGATCGCTCCAGCTGGTGAGATGTGATCTGTTGTTACAGAGTCGCCTAGCTTAGCAACCGCACGGAGGTTATTTAACGCCTTCACATCTTCTGGTTCTTCACTCATATCTTCAAAGAATGGCGGGTTTTGAATATAAGTGGATTCCTCGTCCCATTTGTAAAGATCGCCTTCAGATGTTTGAAGGTTGTTCCATCGCTCGTTATTATCAAATACTTGCTCGTATTCGCGCTTAAAGAGTTGTGGATCAACGGCTTCGTCCATTGCCTTTTGAATTTCAGCATGACTTGGCCAGATGTCTTTGAAGTACACATCTTTACCATCTTTATCCTTTCCAATCGGCTCAGAGTGCATATCAATATCCGTTGTACCAGCTAATGCGTAAGCAACAACTAGCGGTGGTGAAGCCAAGTAGTTAGCTTTTACAAGCGGGTGAATACGTCCTTCGAAGTTACGGTTTCCACTAAGTACAGAAGAAACAGTCAAGTCATTGTCGGCAATGGCTTTTTCAATTTCTTCAGGTAGCGGCCCGCTGTTTCCGATACACGTTGTACATCCATAACCTACAAGGTTAAACCCTAATTCGTCAAGATATTTCATTAATCCAGCATCTTCAAGATAACCCGTTACAACTTTGGACCCAGGCGCCAAACTTGTTTTTACATACTCAGGTACTTCTAAACCGCGTTCAACGGCATTTTTAGCTAGAAGACCTGCTCCAAGCATGACGTGAGGGTTGGATGTATTCGTACAGCTTGTAATCGCTGCAATCGTAACTGCACCTGTTTTAAGCGTAGATTTCTTACCGTTTGGATGTTCAACTTCTACACTTTTATCGATTTCAGCTGGGCTTAATCCAAAGCCTTGGTTTCCAACAGGTGCACTTAAAGATTTGTTCCACTCTTGTTTCATTTCAGAAAGAGGAATTAAATCTTGTGGTCGTTTTGGGCCAGATAGGTTTGGCTCAATTGTAGATAAGTCCAACTCCACTACATCTGTAAAATGAGGCTCAGCTTTGCCTGGCTCATAGAACATGTCGTTTGCTTTACTGTATGCTTCGACTAATTTTACTTGCTCTTCACTACGGCCAGTAAGACGCATGTAGTTTAACGCTTCTTCATCAACTGGGAAGAACCCACATGTCGCTCCGTATTCAGGAGCCATGTTGGAGATTGTTGCACGATCAGCTAGCGGCATTTCAGCCAATCCTGGACCGAAGAATTCAACAAATTTACCGACTACATTCTTTTCACGGAGTACTTGTGTAACTTTTAATGCAAGGTCGGTTGCTGTAGCTCCTTCTGCTAAAGATCCAGTAAACTTCATTCCGATAACCTCTGGAACTGGGAAGTATGATGGCTGTTGAAGCATACCTGCTTCGGCTTCAATTCCGCCTACACCCCAACCAAGGACTCCGATCCCGTTAATCATGGTCGTGTGGGAGTCCGTACCTACTAGTGTATCCGGATAAGCGACACCTTCGTTTTCATGTACCACATTAGCAAGGTACTCTAAGTTAACTTGGTGAACAATTCCTGTTGCAGGAGGTACTGCACGATAATTATCTAATGAGTTTTGAGCCCAGCTAAGAAACTTGTAACGTTCTTCGTTACGTTCAAATTCCAATTCCATGTTGCGAAGGAGTGAGTTGGCTCCACCAAATTCATCAACTTGAACAGAGTGGTCAACCACGAGGTCAACAGGAATGGCTGGGTTAATTTGCTGAGGGTCTCCCCCCAAATCTGCCATTGCTTTTCTTAATGAAGCAAGGTCTACCACTGCAGGTACACCGGTGAAGTCTTGTAAAATAACCCGGGATGGTTTAAATGGAACATCGACATTCTTAACTTCATCAGTTCCCCATTTCGCCAAGTTTTGCACGTGTTCTTCTTTAATCACTTTTCCGTCGTGTTGACGTAAGACGCTTTCTAAGAGCACCTTTACAGAGTATGGGAGATTAGAAACGTTTCCAACTCCGGCATTTTCAATTGCTTTTAAATCGTAGTAATGATAAGTTTTTCCATTTGCTTCAAATGATTTCTTTGAATCGTATAAAGTTTTGTAATTCGACATATGTAATACCCTCCTTCACGTACTATCATATAACACATTTTCTAAATTGTCTAAAACCTTCGTGTAATAAAAAATCACAATATCACTTTTGTACAATAACACGTTTGGACAAATTTTTAAATGGAAACGCTTCATTTTATGTTTCTAAATATTCCCGATGTTGAAAACACGAAAACTGCTATTCAGTAAGGAAATATTGAACACCCTAAGCAAGAGTTGATACTGGAGGTGATAGTATGACGCGCGATAAAGCCAACCATATCCGTCCTGGAATGAATGATGCAAAAGCACAAGGTAAAGGGGCCGGCTACAACGAAGGTAATGGTCAAGAACCAATGTCGGCCGCTGAAAGGCAGTTCAACAAAAAGACGAAAAAGCGTAACTAACCCTTTTTGTCATGTCACACATTGCGTGGGAGCCTTTCAACTCAAATGATGGATTAGGGCAAATTTATTTGTCACATCTCACCATTTGAGACAACAATCTAAAATGAATGAGAGCTCCCCGTTTTCCCCGAGGAGCTCTTTACTAAATTGGCTCTTTTTTTGTTTTTGAGTTAAAAAAACGCTCAAAAAGCAACAAACTCACGACTTTCTTATTCCATCAACTGCTGTTGATACTGTTTTAATTCTGTTTCGTATTGTTTAAGCTGGCGTCTTTGATGTTCAGAAGCATTATTATAGGCCTTTTCAATGACTTGAACCGCTTCGTTTAATTCTTGTTCCGCCTGCTTATGATGGTGTCCGTAATCTGGATCTTCTTGATGAAGCTCTCCCATTGCCTCCTGCAGTTGTCCAAAGGCTTGCTGGGCTGCTTGAAAAGCCTGCTGTTTATTTTTATCAAATGGCATGTTAAACACTTCCTTTTTCAAGTAACTTTCCACTTGTAGTATGTGTTCAATAAAGGAGAGATGGAGTCGCAGAAGCTAGGAATTCCGAGTGACGAATAAGCCCTTGCGCATCTGCAACTACTAGCTTCCCGTACCTTTTGAACATCCATTTATAGTGTTATTCGATTAACATTTTTTATCCATGTAAGAAAAGGAAATGATTAGTTATTTCGTTTCATACTTCCTGCTCATTTAAAAACATTGAAAGGACAAACTAGTGATGAAAGGAGGTATTTTCGTGGAAAGAAATACGTATAAAGATCAACGAAGAAACCAACCGAAAAACAACCGATCTGGTCAGCCTAAGCCGATGTCAGGGTCTCATAAAGTTAAAAAAGCCAACCATGTAGGACAAACAGATGGAGAGAGCTAAGTGGTGCCTTTAACCACCACTGCCACTTTAAAACCCCGCTATGACTTTTTTCATAGCGGGTGAGAAGTGTGTGCTTTGTTAGTCATTTCAACTTAAGGAAAATTTAATGTCCATTTTTTGAGATAGCCTCTTCTGCATTTAAAATAGTTAATGCTTCTTTGCATTGTGTTAAGAGTTCAGGAATTTCATCGTAAGTGATGGTACGAAAATCCAGATGAAAATGATCTTCGATTACCCTGCCGATGACCGGGATCTTGGTTTGTCTCAGGGCATGGGAAAATTCACCCGCTGTGAACGTTCCACTCTTGAACTTCACTGCTTTTGATGGAAGTTTTACGACAGGCATCGTTCCTCCCCCTACTTGAGATTCTACATTTACAAGTTCACAATGAAGAGGCCATCCACTGGTTTCCCCCATAAACAACGCTGCTTTTTTTTCAACTTCTTCTTGCGACATCTTTATATCCCGAACCGTTGGAATATCAGTGGGATCACCATGAATGTACATTTGCAATGTTTGCTCGAGTGCAGCTAAAGTCATTTTGTCAACACGGAGAACTCTTGCAAGAGGATGCTTTTTCAAGCGGTTGATAATTTCTTTTCGACCTGAAATAATTCCGGCCTGGGGACCGCCTAACAATTTATCTCCACTAAACGAAACGATATCTGCTCCATTTTTTATCGCTTCTTTTACAACAGGCTCTTCCCCGATACCTTCATGTGTAAAAGGATACAACGAACCACTTCCTAAATCTTCGTAAATGAGAACGTTGTCATAAGCAGAAGTCAGTTGAGACAAGCTCTTTGTCTCAACATCAGCTGTAAATCCTACTGTTTTAAAATTACTTGTGTGTACTTTCATTATCATCGCTGTTTTTTCAGAAATAGCTTCTTCGTAATCAAATGCGTGGGTTTTATTCGTCGTCCCTACTTCCCTAAGTAGTGCGTCGCTCTCTTCCATTATCGTCGAAATACGAAAAGAGCCGCCAATTTCTACAAGCTCTCCTCTTGATATGATGACTTCTTTGTTTTTGGCCAATCCTCTTAGTATGAGGTAAACAGCGGCAGCATTGTTATTGACGACCATAGCGTCTTCCGCACCCGTTAACTCCCGCAATAAATGCTGGAGGATCGAATGTCGAGACCCTCGAATCCCTTCGTCAGTTTGATATTCCAGGTTACTGTAATGACGAGAGGTTTCTGCCACACGTTCAATAGCACTTTCACTCAGCCTTGCTCTTCCTAAATTCGTATGTAACACAGTACCTGTTCCATTTAGGACTTTATATAGACGAAAAGTACGGAAATTCTTTACTCTTTTTTCTGTTTGTGTAAGGATGTGATCGATAATGTGTTCACGCCTTGAAAATAAATGAGGCGAATCGGAAATGTCCTGTCTCACGCTAGCTAATTCCTCTTTAAACCATTTAACTAACTCGGTTTCAGGAATTCCGTCGTTTTGAATCCAGTGCCTAGTCATTTTGTCGTTTTGTAATGCATGTACTGGAGGCAATAATTGCAAATTCAAAGTAAATCTTCCTTTCGAAAAGGTTTAAAAACCATTACTTACCATAATAAAAAGACCCGTCTTGGTTATGATAACTATTGAAGAGAAAGTCACACGCTTTCTTTTCAGAGGAGATGCAGGTTTGCACCATCGACGTGTCTAGAACGAACCTTTAAGACTTCTTGAGGGGTTGTGGTGAGCTTGTACAAGTAACAAGCGAACGTGACACACGTTCAAGGTAACATCACATCATAAAAAATGAGGTGTTCCCGAAAGACAAAAATCGATAGTACCCCATAGCTGTATCGACTCTTTCGAAAAAGGTGGTCACATTGCTGACCACCTTTTTCATATGAAAAAAGTAATGAATTGAGAGCGGTCAACTTAAGAAAAAGAGCTATTTCAAGGTCAATACCTAAAACGAGTACCCATAAAAAAAGTCCGTATTATATAAACGAGCATCCTTCGCCAATCTCTCCCCATATTCCTCTATTATACCCAAAAGTTCAGGGGTCTGTCCCCGTACAATTTTTTAGAACGATTTTTAAAAGGCTGTTCACTATGAACAGCCTTTAGGAATTATGCTTTGTTTTTCATTTCATTAATAACATCGTCTGAATCCGGGAATGAGCCTGTATCCAGTTTGGAATAGATTTTCGATCCGTTTACAGTAACTTCGAATGCACCGCCTGAGCTTGGAATCAACTCCATGGATTTTACTTCAGAACGGAAATGATTAAACAGGTCTTCTGCGAAACTCGCAGCTTTAGGTGCGTAGTTTCACTGCATGCAAAATTCAACGCTTACTCTGTAACTCATGAGATATGTCTCCTTTTTTGAATATTTTAATTACTCGGTCTTTAGTGTATAATATTATTTGTTTCATTTCAAAAGGCTGTACCATATAGATTGTTACTTTTTGAGGGCAAGCATTTACCTTGCCTAACGCTCAAATTAGCAACAATCAATGATAAAAAAGCCTTTCAAAAAACATGCCACTGAATGTAGTAGGAGGTGGGACGAATGACAAATGAAGAAAAACCGGTCAACGATCAACTGAAGCTAACCGCTCTTTCTACAAAAGCTGGCTGAGGATGTAAACTCAGTCCTAGCGACCTGGCGCAAGTTTTGCGTCATTTACCTGAGCCAAAACAACCAAATGAACGTCTCCTCGTAGGTCACGAAACATCTGATGACGGTGGTGTGTATCAACTTACAGAAGACATCGCCCTTGTTCAGACGGTCGATTATTTCACACCTGTCGTCGATGATCCATACGCTTTCGGGCAAATTGCAGCGGCTAATGCTTTAAGCGATGTCTACGCTATGGGTGGAGAACCAAAAACGGTATTAAATATCGTTGGATTTCCGATTAAAAAGCTGCCTCATGACGTGCTTGCTCAAATTTTAGCGGGAGCACAAAATAAAGTCGAAGAAGCCGGTGCCGTCATTGCCGGTGGGCACTCCATCGATGATAGTGAGCCAAAATTTGGTCTTAGCGTTACTGGTACGGTACATCCCGAGCGGATTTTTAAAAATATCGGTGCACAGCCAGGTGATGTGCTCGTGTTAACAAAACCAATTGGTGTCGGAATTGTTACGACAGGAATAAAACGAAATCAAACGAGCCCAGAGCAAGAATCTCTTGTAACAACTACAATGGCACAATTAAATAAACATGCTTGCGACGTATTAAAAAACTTTAACCCTCATGCCGTTACCGATATAACCGGATTTGGTCTGCTCGGTCATGCCTACGAAATGGCTAGCGGCAGTGATGTATCATTTGATATTAAGCTTTCAAGTGTTCCAATCCTGCAAGGCACTCATAAATTAGCCGCTGAAGGGGTTATTCCCGGCGGCAGTAAAGCGAACCATCGCTGGCTTGAAGAAGCGGGAGCTGTCCATTATACCCCTTCATTAACAGCGACTGAACAGCTCATCTTGTGCGATGCAATTACTTCTGGTGGGCTGCTTGTTAGTTTATCACCAACAGAAGCTGAATTATTCATAAACGAATTTAACCGAAAAGACGGATTTGAAGGGAAAGTTATCGGCCGTGTAAAAGATAAACTTAGCGTACCTATTGAAGTCGTTTAACCACAATCAACCCCAAAGTCCCGTAAGGATTTTGGGGTTGATTTTAACCGGCTATGCCCATTCTCGCTCAGTCTCCGATCTTTTCGTGAGGCCTAATTCATCCAACTTCTCTAAAAAAGGAACTAAGTACTTCCTCGAAAGTTGAAGCGCACCTTTTGCTTCTTGAAGGGTAAACGAAGAATCAGTATGAGTTTTCAGTAGGTCCACCGATAGGTCAAACGCCTCTCGGGACACAATATGCTTCTCATCAAGTTGAATAAACATTTGCTCTCTAATTAGGAAATGACGGAAATCATTTTTAAGATCACTTGGAATGCCGCCTTTTTCAACCGCAACCTCCCAAGAAGCCACTTCCATCCCTGCCTTTTTCAAGCTGGCTTCTACACTTCCCATTCTTGTTTTCCACTTCCGAGGGAAATGGCTGGAAAATGAAGGCACAGCCACAAACTGGTCCATCTGAACGAAGTGTTTTTCTTGTAAACCATGATTCAATACAAGCATTGCTAATGATTTTCCGTATGTCGATAGCGATTGCACGAGCTCCGCTTTGTTTATTCCGGGTCTCAGGGGAAAACTTTCGTGATAATCACTCAAGTCAGTCTTGATCAAATCAAGTATCTCTTCAAGAGTCACTTCAAGCAAAACATACTCCCCAAGTTGAATGAATGCTTCGTCTTTGATGAGCTCGACAAGCTCTGCTTTCTCAACACCAACAGCTTCCTCAATTCCACCAGTAGAGAGCCCTTTGTTCACTTTTAATACATCGATGACCCGGTCTTTAGGCGAGCCCTCTTTTTTCTTTTCAAGCATACGAACCGTCTGTTTACCAAACCGATACCGCTCCCCGTTCGGATCAATGACTACACCGCCTCCAATCGTCTCAACCGGTGTTGGCCGTCGTAAAATAAACCGGTCTCCACGTTTTGACACAACCGGCTCATCGAGACGGAGCTGACACAGAACGTGTTCTCCTTGTGTGAGCTCATTTCGATCAAAAAAGACGATTCGACCATGGACCTCTGCGGTTCCGATATGTACTTTTATTGGCGTGCGCTGTTTTAACGGCCAGTCCAATTGAGCCACTGTTTGCAAGTCAACGTCTAACACTTGTGTTGTTTGGTAGTGATTCGTTGAGACGAGCACATCTCCCCGGCGAATTTCTTCTTTTGATAACCCAGCGATATTTAAAGCTACACGCTGACCTGCAAGTCCTCGTTGTTTACGCTCATTATGAACTTGAAGCTGACGTGTACGTACTTTCTTTGTCTGAGGAAGAATTTCAAGCGATTCCCCTTCACGGACCTCCCCTTCGTAAACCGTCCCCCTAACGACTGTTCCTTGCCCGTGCACCGTAAATACTTGGTCAATCGGTAAGCGGAAAGCCCCTTTCGCATCACGTACTTGCACACCTTCCAACGTTTCGACTAATGCTTGCTTTAGTTTCGCAATCCCTTCTCCGTTCAAACTATCTACAAAGTGAAGTTGACCACCTTCAAAAAACGAACCTTGAAGCTTTTCTTCAACATCGGTTTCCACCAACATCCGCATTTCCTCGTCCACTTGATCGATTTTTGTGATAACAATCAACCCTTTATGTACCCCTAAAAACTCGAGAATTTCTAAATGTTCTACCGTTTGCGGCATGACCCCTTCATCTGCTGCAATGACGAGCATCACCAAATCAATCCCCGCTACTCCAGCAATCATTTGCCGAATGAACCGCTCATGACCCGGTACATCGATAATCGACGCGCCGATTTCTTCAGTAAGATTAACCGGGGCAAATCCAAGTTCGATCGAAATACTCCGCTCTTTTTCCTCTTTCAACCGATCCGTATCTACATTCGTTAATGCCTTCGTAAGGGCCGTTTTTCCGTGATCAATATGCCCTGCCATCCCTATCGTAAAATGCTTTTTCATACAGTCACCACGCTCCTCTTGCTCCTAGGTCTAGTTTATCATAATCCATTTACACGATTGAAAATTAACATCGGTAGATTATAAGTGCATTACGTTAAAAAACAAAGTATAATATAGGCTGTAATATTGTGGGGCCGGATGTGTAACTGGTGTTTGCCGAAGTCTTCAAAACTTTTTGAGAGACGCGTGCCGTCTCTGCTGGGTTCGATTCCCAGACGGTCCCGCCAAACCTTAAGCTTTAACAGCCTCGCCGTTTTCCTGCAAGTGCAACAAGTATAAATGTAGAGACTGCCCAAGAAGAATTGATAGCAGAAATCAATTCAATCCATACTAGCGGTTACAGTTACTCAATACAATTTGTCATGTGACTCCTATTAAGACTTCACTTTACTATCATTTCATTTCAATTCCACACGGTGAATCTCTCCCCCGCGACTTGCAAAAACAATGCTGTTATTATAGACAGCTGGTGAAGCTTCAATGTTGTATCCGAAGTTCATGTTATCAAGGAGTTCCCCGCTGTTTCCATCGAGTATGTGGACATTTCCTTGTGAGTCTGCCTGAATAAGGTACCCGTTTCCATCTTCATCATAAACATCAACAGCGGAGCTCCAGGCATAATGCGGCATCTCCCACGTCCAAACTTCTTCTCCTGTTTTTTTATCTAAAGCTATCATGATTCCGGCGTAGCGCTCGTTGTGACGAGCGACTGTAAAGATCACCATGTCTTCTATGTTCTCTTTTCCAAGTACAGGTGTGGCAAGGACGCCTCCTACAACACCTGGATAGTAAAACGCTGTGTAGCTTTGTTTCCACAATACTTCACCTGTTAGTCCGTGGATTTTTCGAATATAACTTTCTCCGTCACGACCGACATTATCAACCTCACTTCCTGTATAAAGATACGGAACGTCTTCAATGACTTCTAAGACAACCGTCGCATCGGTATCGTCTAATGCCGGGAGTGCCCAAACTGGTTTCATCGTTTGTAAATTAACCGCAACAATGGATCCGCCATTGTCAGCAAAATAAGCGAGGTTTTTATGAACCGCCACAGAGTTTTCGATGCCTTGGTAAGCATTGCCGTCTACCTGATATCGAAGCTTATGCTCTTCAGGATCAATCGTAATCTCGCCTTCGTCTTTATTAAAATGAGTATTTAATTTCACTCGATAAAATACACCGTTTTCGCCACCAACGACCATCGTATCGGTCTCGCGGTTGATTAATGCCGAACCATCAAATGCCCCCCATTCTCTGTAAGCAAAGGCATCGACACCCGGAATGTGATAAAGAAGTTCTCCATCAATCAAACTATAAATATAAAAGCCTACCCTTCCGTGTTGGGGCACACCATCTCCAACGTAGAGAAGAGGATATCCACGACTATCAATCGATAAACTCCCTTTGATTGGATTTTTCACCGTGATTGCGTCCCTCGTCTCTTTCCCTGTTTCTAAATCTAAAAAATAAATGTTCCCGTCAAGTGACCCCTGAATGACTTCTACAAATTCGTCATTTTCTTTAAACTCATCAACTATATTCATCATTTTCCTTACATCGTCAGGCCATTTTACAATCGCCGGCTGGCCGGTCCATCCTGCTCCTCCGCCCCAATCAGGATTAAAGCCCGTTCTAAAACTCCAGGAATTTTCTATTTTCATTTGTTCAGCATCAATCCGTCCAAATGAAGGCGAATCTCGGTAGGGACCACCGCGAAAGTTAAGAACACCGCTAATTTCAGTATAAATCTCCGGAAAAAAAGCATCTTTTTCTATGTAATCGGATTCAAATTCATCACTTCTTGCAATCTCAAAGTGAAGGTTTTCTGTATTGTAGTTTTGGATATCAATCGCTTCATAGTTATCCTTCTCTTCTTCAACCGGATTGTTTTCCTTCTTCGCGCTAATGAATACATCGTCCTCATAGAAATTCTGCTCTTGATTTTCTAACCCTTCGTCACTGTTAGTCTCCTTATCTAAACTTTCCACTTCCTGAGCTTGACCAGCACTCCCATCAGCAGAAGAAAGGGTACATCCTGTAGTAGTTAGAAAAAGACAAGAACAAACGAGAAGAAATAGTTTGTTTTTCACATAACATCATCCCTCCTAAGTGTTATTTCTCAAATTAACATAGGGTTTTTGTGTATTTTGTCATAATTTTCAGTCTTACAATGAAAGTTTTTCGACATTTATTCTTATTAGTTAGGGCCAATGTCCTTTACTACAATTGTATGCCTGCTTCTTTTTTTATTTGTAAGGACCGTTTCTACGACTAATGAATCAAAAATATAAGCGGCACCTTTTTTTCACTATTCTTTCTTTTTAAAGTACGTTACGATTGGGAAAAGAAAAATGCGAGGAGGAATGATTATGGGACACATACGTCTTCAAGGTTTGTCAGAGGAGTTGGCAGATGAACTACTTAATTTCGAAGTTAATAACCGTACTTTTTTTGAAGAAGTGATCCCAGGCCGCGGTGATGATTTTTATCAGTCATCGCAGTTTCTAGAAAATTTAAAATCACTTGTATTGGAATCCACTGCAGGGAAATGTTATATGTACGTTGTTAAAAATAGCAGCGGTGAGATTGTTGGGAGAATTAACCTTGTGGATGTACAGGAGACGAATGATGGATTAAAAGTGGCAGAAATGGGATACCGTATCGGTGAAGCTCATAAAGGGAAAGGGTACGCAACCGCTGCCATCAAACTAGCTGTAGAAGAAGCAATTAACCAAAATATTGACCTCCTTATTGCCACTACGAGTACTGATAACATCGGATCTCAAGTTGTCCTCGTAAAGAATGGATTTCACGAAGCAGGGGTATTGAAAGAATCTCTTGAATTTCGGGGCCAGTGGATCGATGGGATCCGCTATGAAAGAGTTTTACGTTAAGTGTCCTGTGAGGAGGGACTTGGAAGCATATTGATTTTGCTCACGTAAAAAAGCATGAGCTATCTCTAAGAGAAATACTCATGCTCGTTTACTATTTCCTATGCCTTCACCGCTCCACGGCAGTAACTCATGATCATATGGTGAAGGAGTTTTTCATTTACATAGATCATTCCTTTACCTGCTTGTTCAAGAAGTTTCTTCGTATTAGTATCATTGAAAGCGACATTCTTACTCAAGTACGTTTGAAACACCGCAAGCGGTTCATTTAATCGTTGCTCTTCTTTCGTTAAATAAGGCATATATTCGTTCGGTTTTAATACGACGTTATCAAGTTGGAGGGCTTCTTTAATAATTGAAAAGATCGACCCATTAGATAGCTCATATCCATTGGTAATATGATAAATTTTGTTACGTTCGGCATACTCTACTCCTGCAAGCAGCACTGTAACCACATAGTCTACAGGAACAAAGTTTGACGGTGTGTCTTCATTACATAAAAACGTAAAGGTTTTTGAACGTTCTTCCACCTTACGATCCATTCTTTTCTTAAACAATTGAAAGCTTCGCAGTAAACCATACAAGGCAAAGTTTGTTTCAGCTTCCCCAGTAACAGAATCGCCTATTATAATGGATGGTCTGAAAATACTTACGTCAAATTCATCGCGATATGAGTATACGAGATGCTCTGCGTGACATTTACTTTCTTCATAGCTGTTTACAAAATCACCATCGAGCTCATGGAGCGTTTCTGTTGCGTACTCTTTCATACCAAGTGTGTAAGCGGTACTAACATGGTAGAATTTTTGTACCCCTATCAATTTCGCAAGCTCTAAGACATTTTTTGTCCCTTCAACATTCGCTTTGAAAGAGGCTTCCCTTTCGCTATCATCGAATGATAAATAAGCGGCACTATGGTAAATCACATCAATCTTATCTCTTTTAAGCTCTTGAAGTTTACTTTCATCTATAGCTAATTGAGAGTCTGATAGGTTACCAAATACAATATGGAAGTGCTTGTGAAGTTCCTCTGGAATCTTCTCTATTAATTCCTTTTGTTTTCGTTCACTTCTCACTAATGCATATACAGTGTGACCTTTTCTTAATAGACCTTCCGTCAATTTTTTCCCGACGAAACCTGTTGCTCCTGTCACAAAAATATTCAAGTGACCCACTCCTTCTGATAGATTCGCATAAGGTGCCATGAAACTATATTTAAATACGTCCCTTCGTTTTTCCTTTTGTGGAAATTAACGGATAAAACGCTTGTCTAAATCGTATTTGTGTTACTATATCGTGACTTATTCTATGATAACATTGTTTTCCCCTCAATAATAAGGTATATTTGTAATTACATGTTTTTGTATATTAAAATAGCCTTTAAATGAGGGTTCTCTATGTTATTAAACTTTCACAGCTTTGAAACGAACCATACAGATGAATGGATTATTTTTTTCCACGGTTTAGGTGGGAACCATTCAATTTTTTATAAACAAATTGAAAAATTCAAGGAACATTACAACCTCTTATGTATCGACTTTCCTGGCCATGGCCAGTCGCCTTCCTTCGAGGAACAGGATTACCTTTCTTTAACGGGACGTAAAGTCGTTGAGCTAATGGACCATTTAAACATTCAATCAGCCCATTTTGTAGGTGTTTCCCTTGGAACGATCGTCATGCAGGAAGTTTCTTTAAACCATAGTCACCGAATCAAGTCAATGGTGCTTGCTGGTGCTGCTTCTCGTTGGTTAAAATGGGGAGAATTGCTAGGTAAATTGACGTTATCTAAGCCGATTCGTAAACTACTTCCTTATATGGTTCCTTATTCTATTTTTGCCTTTCTATTACTACCAAAAAGGAACCACCGCAACTCGAGAGCAATTTTTATTCGTGAAGCTTTTAAACTTGGAAAAGACGACTATCATAAATGGGCATTTGTGGCACGAGATGCCTATAAAACCTATGAAAAACTAAAGCCAAGTTTGAACACGATTCCAAAACTCTACGTTTCTGGATCAGAAGACCATATGTTTCTTCGAGGGATCAAACGCTTTGTTAAGAAAGAGGCATATTCCAAGCTCAATATTATAAAAAATTGCGGGCACGTATGTAATATCGAAAAACCGGATGATTTTAACGAAATCGCTTTAGCATTTCTGCAAACAATAAGCCACTTTCAACATCCAAAAAATGCAAGCGCTATTTAAAGATAAAGTAACCAATAAAGAAAAGTGCAAGCCGCGTTCATTTCAACCACATGTTTTAAGTCTCCTGGATGCTTTGCCCTAGAGACGAGCGGCGTGAAGGTAGCTGTCCACTTATAAATTCCTCTATATAAAAACAACAAAACGCTTGGGTTTTATTCAAGCGTTTTGTTATGAAAATAAAGCTCTTATCCATTTTTCAAAAACTGTCCGGTATAAGAAGCCTCGTGTGCGGACACTTCATTTGGCGACCCTTCTGCAATAACATTTCCCCCATCTTCTCCACCATCCGGTCCAATATCAATAACCCAATCAGATTCAAGAATAATCTCGCTATTATGCTCAACTACAATAACAGTATTTCCAGCGTCGACAAGCTTGTTTAATAACAACAAAAGCTGTTTTACATCGCTCGGATGTAAACCAGTTGATGGTTCATCCAAAATATAAAGCGTGTGAGCGGTCTTTTGTTTGTTCAATTCTTTCGCCAGCTTCAAACGCTGCCCTTCTCCTCCAGATAACGTAGTAACAGATTGACCCCACTTTAAATACCCAAGTCCAACCTCACATAACAGTTGAATGATCTTTGAAATTTTCTTTTGATCCTCAAACAATTCTAAACTCTCTTCAATGCTCATATCAAGAATGTCAGAGATCGTATACCCTTGATAAGTAACTAATAGAATGTCATCGTTGAACCTTCTGCCGTGACATTTCGGGCATTGAACCTCTATATCCGGCAAGAAATGCATGTTGACCGATACAACACCGAGTCCTTGACAGTGCTCACATCTTCCACCAGTCGTATTAAAAGAAAAATGCTTCGCCGTTAACTTATTTCGCTTTGATTCAGGTAATCCGGAGAATAGATTTCGTAGTAAGGTAAACACATCCGTGTAGGTGGCAATGTTTGAGCGCTGCATCCGGCTAAGAGGAGACTGGTCAACCGTAATCATTTTTTTAACGTCTTCAAGCCCGGTAATTTTCTCACAACCATTGTAGTACCGCCTGTCTACATGACCCGAGGCAAGTAAATCAAATAGTAACGTCGATTTACCAGAGCCAGAAACACCTGTTACAGAAACAAAACAACCTAGTGGGAACGAGACAGTTATGTTTTTTAGATTATGCCGATATGCGTTATGGATCGTTACATAACGTCCAGTCCCTCTTCTATCATCTCTATCTATCAGGGTGTCCTCTCTTAGGTGTGCCCCCGTCACCGAATGCTGTTGCTCCTTTAATTCATGCAATAGACCTCGCCCGACGATACGGCCGCCGAACTGGCCTGCGCCGGGTCCCATGTCAATCACATGATCAGCTTCTTGCATCACTTGAAGATCGTGTTCAATGACAAGGACAGTATTGCCTAAATCCCGCAGTTGTTTCAGTACTTTAACTAGGCCTCTTGTATCCTTCGGGTGCAGCCCCGCAGTTGGTTCATCAAGGATGTAAAGTACGCCTGTTAGTCCAGATCCAAGAATAGAGGCTAATCGCAGTCGTTGTGCCTCCCCACCGGATAAGGAAACAGCTTGTCGGTCCATCGATAGATAACCAAGTCCGACATCAACAATTCTCGTAGCTTTAACTACTAAATCATGAATAACCGTTTCCACGATCGATTCGTCTTCTTGAATAAGGTTATTTTGAAGGTTTTTCAACCAAATGAGTACATCTTTTAATGAAGCTCGTGATAGCTCGGTAATGGTAGTTCCTGCAACCTTTACAAGCCGACTCTCTTTGTTTAACCGCTCCCCGTGACAATCATGACATGGTTGTTTTAAAAAATAGGATGCCTCACCAGAATTTCCATCCTTCTCTTTGTACCTTCTCCACATTCCAGTAAGAACACCTTCAAACTTCCCTTTCCCCACACTTTTAGGAGGTTTAATACCTGGAAAATGAGCTGAAAAAACCTCACTTTCAACTCCATAATACAAAAGATCGCGTTGAATATCGTTATAATCTTCTAAAGGAAGGTTTACGTCAAAATCGAATTCATAATACTTAGCCGCAGCCTCTAAAATACTAACCTGGTACTCAGTGAGTGAATCAAACCAAAACGTCACAGCTCCATCTCGTAAACTAAGGTTTTCGTTAAAGACGACTCCGATATTGATATCGACCACATCGCCCAGCCCACTACATGTCTGGCATGCTCCTTCTAACTTATTAAACGAAAAATGACTCCTTGTTAACCTCTCCATCCTATGCTGACAAGTTGGACAATCAATGAACTCGGCATACTCTGAAACTTCTTGTTCAAAAACATGGGCTTCATTTAATTTACTTTCAAAAGAGGGTAATATCCTTGTTTGACAGTTAGGACAAGTACGTTCTCCTAATTTTTCATATACAAGACGCAAATAGGTATACATGTCAGTAACGGTACCAACTGTAGAACGGGGATTACGGTTCGTAATATGTTGACCGACACTAATTGATGGAGATAAACCGACAATGGAGCCGACTTTCGGTTTACTAAACGAATCTGAGACCATTCCGCTTGATTCCATGTATTGTCTTTGGCATTCTCTTTGTAAAATATCCATCGCAAGGGTCGATTTTCCAGATCCTGATGGACCTGTTAAAACTACCAGCTTATGCTTTGGAATTTCAAGTGAAATATTTTTTAAATTGTTCTCTTTTGCATCCTTAATTGTGATTACATCTTTCAATTGAGTACCTCCCATTAATCAATTTTGAAAAATAGTGGAGGGCCCTAACCACTTTTTTCACTCTACATATTTACTTTACAACATTTATGCAAGTGCAAATGCCTTTGTATTTTCATTTTGTTATTATAGTAACTGCAATTTAAAACCTTATCACGGTACTTTAATCTTTTACTTTCACTTTTATCGTAAAAACCGGCACCCTTTCTAGTGCCGGTTCAATTAAGACAATTGCTGTTCAGCAAATTCTCGGTATAACTCATGTGAGTGTGTCAATTCGTGATGGGTTCCAATACCTGTGACTCGTCCTTTTTCAATGAAAATGATTTTATCAGCATCGACGATCGTCGATAATCGATGCGCAATAACGAATGTTGTACGCCCTTCCATCAACCGGGTTAATGCTTGTTGAACGACACTTTCTGATTGACTATCTAGGCTTGCTGTTGCTTCGTCCATCATGAGTAGTTTAGGGTCTCTTAAAAAAGCACGGGCAATAGCAATTCGCTGTCTTTGCCCGCCTGATAGTTTCACACCACGCTCTCCAACTTCTGTGTCTAATCCTTTTGAAAAAGTTGTAATAAATTGATCGGCATAGGCCATCTTTGCAACTTCCCATAAACGTTCATCGGATATCCTTTTCCAATCATCCAAGCCATAACATAAATTTTCGCGAATGGTTCCTGCCATCATCGCGCTTTCTTGAGAAACGTAACCGATTTGGCTCCGCCAAGACAATAACGAGAAATCACTAATAGGCGTACCCCCGATCTGTATTTCACCTGCAGTTGGCTCATAAAAACGTTCCAGTAATCCAAACATCGTTGTTTTACCGCCGCCACTCGGCCCTGCAAATGCGATCATTTCCCCGGGCTGCGCTTCAAAAGATACACCAGCAAGTACAGGCTCGTCCTTACTATAAGCAAATGACACATTTAAAACATGAAGCGGTTCGTTTGTAATGTCTTTTTCTATACCTTCCTGACCGTCTTCAGGAGGTAATTCTAAAATGTCGATGATCCGTTCTGTTGCTCCTTTGGCTTTTTGTAATTGTGTAAAAAACATCGCAAATGAGGTAATCGGCATGATGATTTGAAATAAGTACAGCAAGAAGGCAACAAGTGAGCCAGTTGACATCGTTCCATTTGCAACCCTAATTCCACCATAACCAACAATCACTACGACCACTGCCATCACGATAAAATACATAAGTGGACCAATTAGAGCAAATATGCGAGCTTCCTTTAATCCATATCCAAGCAATTTTTCAACACCAGTTATTCCTTTTGTCTCTTCAACTTGTTCAGCATTTGAAGATTTCATTAGCCGAACTTCACTAAGCGTTTGTTGTATATTACCTGTAAATTCAGCCGTTTCATCTTGTAAACCACGTGATATCTTTGCCATTTTTCTACCTAAAGGAATCATAATTGCGACCGTAATCGGAACTGAAATCAACATAAATAATGTCATTTTCCAATCCATAATAAGTAAAATGATAACCGCACCCAAAATAGAAATAATTCCTGAGATGAGCTGTGGAAAGTGTTGTGAAATTAAATCTTTTACAATACCCGTATCATTAACGACACGACTAACTGATTCACCACTTGTTTTTTTATCAAAGTAACTTACTGGCAGTCGAATGAGTTTTAACCACATAAACTCTCGCAAGCGAGCGACAATTTGTTGACCTACTGCTGCTAGTAAATAAGTAGATACCCCATCGATAACCGCTTGCACTATAAAGACTACACCAATGGCAATGATAAGAGTGATGCTGATTGAAGCTACAGAAAACCCATCTACTAATTCTCTTGTTAGTAATGGTATTGAAAGACCTACAAGGGTTGTCAAAACACTCCCTATTAACCCTACTGTCAGTGCCAATTTCGGAACTTTAGTTGATAAAATAAGGGATATAAATGGCTTTAAGCCATCCTGATTTTTTTCCATGTTCTATTACTCCTATCCATTCGATAACTAATTGAAAGTACAGATTTAATGTTGGACCCCCAGTTTATTCGCGTAATTTAACTTACAATTAAATTTTATGACATTCATGCAAATGATAAAGTTCTTATGAATTAACGTTGAATTTAAATGGATAGTTTATAAAACATTACCACGTTAGTTTAAACTATTTTAAGTGTTTGAATGGACCAACTCATGATTAAACGCTTGGAGATTCCAAGCGTTTGTTTATCTCTTCATTGGTCTTGGATTATGAGAACGTAATTCATTCCTCCAGCAGGTTAAGAATTGTACATAGATTATATAATTCATGTACACCATGAAATTGTTCTCTATTCAGCCAGTGGATACTACTTAAAGAATCCTGCATAACTTGTTTTGCCTTTCCAACACTCTGATGTTCAATAGCACCGATCACTTCTTTCATATTTTCCAGATAAAAAACCGTGCTGCGCAGTGTTCGAATCAAAAGGATTTGTCGTACGTGCGTGCTGTTGAAAGTCCGATAGCCATTGTCCTTGTTCCGATTTGGGCGAATAAGCCCCTCTCTTTCCCAGTGGCGAATGGCTGAAGCTGCCACGTCCGTGAGCTTAGAAACTTCACCAATCGTCATTTCATCTTTAACTCGTCTCTCATCAATTTGATTTAACATTGGGTGTTGTAAGAGTGTCATCGTCTTATCTGCTAGAGTTTTTTCATGATTCAGAGCTGCTTGTGCTTCATTTACAAGCCAAAAAGCCTCGTCTACTTCACCTTGTTGAACATGTTTCATAACATTAGAAGTAAGATTCATACCAAAACCAGAATTCATTACTCGTATACAACGAAAATACGCCAAGTGCTTTTCCTCATAAAGTCGATACCCATTTTTTGCTCGCTTTGGTGCTGGTATAATTCCCCAAGATTCATAATGACGTAATGCACTTGTACTTATATGAAGCTTTTTTGCAATATCAATTGGTTTGTAATACATAGATTCCTCATTTCATTCATTGCTCGATTGTTCTTCCCCAAATGATGCTCAATAAGAAGAATAGCCTTATCTTAGAAAGTCGTCAATCAGAGCATTCACAGCAGAGGGGTTATCTCTATTTGTTGCATGATTGGCGTCTTTTATAATTTCCCACCTGGCATTGGGGATGGTTTCGGCCATATACCGTTGCTGATGTTTGATCATATAATCTTGCTCTCCTTGAATTATCAGCACAGGGCAAGAAATATCTTTTAAATCATCCTGAACGTCCATCTCCGTTAAAGCTTGCCATATCTGAGACCAATCTTTTCTTGTAAGTGATTGCACGGCTTCTTCAATAAATGACTTATTTGCCGGATTAAACCTGGAAAAATAATAACCTTGAGCCTTCGCAAAAGCACGCATAGGCATGACGTAACTAAGCATCCTTTGCATAGGCACAACTAATCGTTCATATCGGTTGAAACGAAAAGTGCATGGTGCTCCGATCAGAATGAGTCCTTTTACTCGCGCTGGATGTTCGATCGCTGTTTGCATCGAAATAATCCCGCCCATCGACAGCCCGCACAAAGTAACCTTGTCAATCCTTAAGTAATTCAAGAGGCCGACTAAATCTTCTGTAAATGTTTTACTCGTAAATGGTTCACCATCATCCTGTGATTTACCGTGCCCTCTAACGTCCCACGTAATGACACGATAGGCTTTTGAAAATTCCTCTACTTGAGGGTCCCACAATTGATGGTTCCAAGAGGCGCCATGTGTAAATACAATCGGTTCACCTTCTCCATTATCTTCATAATACAGCCGGACATTTTTCCCATAATAAAATGGCATCAATCTCTCCCCTTTTTATGACTGAGCTCAGAAGTACACCTTCATTTTACCTATATATTCCATATTAAACAATGATTTAACTCATAATAAAATTACTTTTTTAGTTAACATAATAAAATTACCGTCCTCTTCATAAATAGTTGGAATGAATCGTTTATTTGTGATTATAAATCAATGAAGGGCATCGTTTCACCAGGCAATGATCGAAGCGAATGTTTGCCCTTCATGCATAGCGGGTAAACTCAAATGATGGAGAAGGACACTTATCAATGACCGAGGTGAACACTAAATGAACTTGCTGGTAACTTGTACAATAATACTGTTTGTATTTTTGTCTCTTCGATTAACCCAAAAATTTTCGAAAGTATCTGCCAAACAATGGTGGATCAAATACCTCCCATCTTTCATTACTTTTTGTGCTGCATGGTTATTTTTTATTAAAGCTCATTATTTTTCTACGTTATATCAACCCATTATCGATATGACGTTAATGATTTTATTTTCTAGTATGAGTGTAATTTCCTTTATGATCGTCTTTATTTTTAACCATTTTTCTGAATCATGACCTTACATAGTTAGTAGATCGTTACCATGTTAACTACATTTTTTTAACCAAATACTTAACGATATCAGGACATCTTCCCAAAATCGAGCGTGTCGTTTTCTCTTTTCTATCCCTAACACTTTTCACTTTCCTAAGATTATCGTAAAATAGGGATAGAAAGTATTTGAGGTGAAGATCATTGGCGAACGATTTGTTTATGTGGTTCATCTTCTTGTGGTCTGTTTTATTGATGGTACTCGTATCCATCGGTGGATTTTTTATGTTTCGAAAATTTTTAAAGAAGATGCCTAAAGAAGATGGAAAATCGATACTAGACTGGCAGGACTATTATATTCATGAAACGCTGCATCTTTGGAGTGAAAAAGATAAATCGTTTTTAAATGAGCTCGTAGAACCGGTTCCTGAGTTGTTTCGGGATGTAGCAAAGGGGAAGATTGCGGGCAAGATCGGCGAATATGCACTGGAGGAAAAAGCTGATCGAATGACTGAAGAGCTAATTATTAAAGGGTATATCGCAGCAACCCCGAAACGAGATCATAAATTCCTCGTTAAAAAGTTGCGTGAGAAAAACATTGATATTAATCAATACGAAGCCTATTTCCAACAATAAATCACTTCGTTTTTCTAACATCAAAAAACCCAATGCCAGTTATGGTGTTGGGTTTTCTGATTGCAACTGCCAGTCGCCTGTGTTTGCTGTTTGAGTACGTTTGAATTCTTTCTCAACTCGCTTAAATTTAACAAGCATAGCAACACGCCAAGGAAGAATCATTCCAAAAGCGAGGACAAAAAACATGCCAGCAAGTTCTTCTACTTGAATATGATGACCTAAAGTAAGTTTAAAAACGACTCTTAAAGCAAGAAGACCAAGCAAAATAAAAGCAAAAACTTTTGAACGCTTCATATATATGTTTTCATCTCGAATTTCAAACTTGGATGTTTTGATTAATAGGATCGAAAACAGCAGCCCTACCGCAAATGCTTCAAGAAATTGCAACGCTGTAATACGCGCAGGATCATATAAAAACATAAGAAAACCTGTTGACATGGCAATGGGAGGAATAATTATTTTTCGGGTATTTGCTGGTTTTTTCATCGCCTTCATGCGAATAAAAAGGGCAAACAGCCCCATAAACACCGCTAAGACTGTAAATAAAATTGCATACACGGCCCAGTACCTCCAAACTCTATTTCGGTAATTGTACTCTCATAGTATAGCATTAAGAATAGTCTCACACCACCCTGGTCACGTGGTATCAAAATCCGTCAGTTAAATGAACCAATTTCATAATGATTCCTAATAAAATGATACCAATTCAGAATTATATTTTAATCGTATTTTTTAGTTGTATATGTGTTAATTATACGTACGACTCTATGAAGCTCCGTTGGACTGCATCTGCTCACTTTCCGCGGACGAAACGCCAAGTCCCGTTTTTCCGCAGGAGCATTCCTGTCGGATAGGTTTTACCCCTATTGATAAAAAAAGGATCCTCCGATATGATGCAAGGTGCAAAAACAAACCAGCAATCACAAAGGAGGAACCCTTCATGAATCGTAGTAGAAATGAACGAATTAATCAAGTCAACGAAAACACTCTAGTTATTGGAATCGATATTGCAAAAAAGAATCACTATGCCTGTGCCGTCGATTTGCGCGGACGCGAATTAACGAAAGTATGGCGCATCCACCAGTCAAAAGATGGTTTCATCCATTTTGAGCAGGCTGTTAGACAACTGATGGAGACACACAACAAATCAAATGTGCTCATCGGTTTTGAAGCAACCGGCCACTACTGGATGAACCTTGCGGCTATGCTGGAGGCTTTCGAATTCCCTTTTGTCATCGTCAATCCAATGCATGTAAAACAATCCAAGGAAATGGACGATAATTCTCAAACGAAGAACGACGCTAAAGATGCACGCGTTATAGCGAAACTTCTTCCTAACGGCTATTTTAGTATACCGCGGAAGATGACAACCGCTGAACATCACATGAGGCATGGATCCGCAATCCGGGAACGATTACGAAAAGATATCTCTTCCGTAAAAAACAGGATACAGCGATGGAAGGATCTTTACTTTCCGGAATTCAATCAAGTCTTCAGTGAATTGGGCCAACAAGCTCTTGCCGTTTTAAAGCTGACACCTCTTCCCCAGGATGTTCCACATTTGTCTGTCGAAGAGATGGTCAGGCAACAGAAGAAAGCTGGCGCCAAGTATGCTGGGAAACCCAAAATGGTGACCCTGATTGAAGTGGCTCGTCACTCTATTGGCGTAACACGCAGTCAGGAAATGTCACGGCTGGAGATTCGCAGCCTTGTTCAACAGCTGGAACTATTGGAATCACAACTTGAAGAGGTGACTTCCCAGATGGTTGAGCAGGCCCAGTCATTAGAAGAGTTTCAGTACCTCGTCTCCATTCCGGGAATCAGCGAGAACACTGTAAGCGAGTTATTGGCTGAAACAGGCTCTATGCGCAATTACAGGCATCCACGCCAACTCATTAAGCTAGCGGGACTTACGTTGCGTGAGAACAGTTCAGGTCAGCATAAAGGCACAAAGAAGATCTCTAAACGCGGAAGAAAACGACTACGAGCCTTACTTTATAAAGCGATCCTTCCGCTCATTCAGAACAATGCAAGCTTTCGTCAACTGTACATGCATTATCACTCACGGGAACAAAATCCACTGACCAAGAAAGAAGCAATGGTTGTGCTATGCAGAAAGCTGCTTCAGGTGTTCCATGGACTTAGCAAGAAACAGGCAATGTTTGACCCTGAGAGAATGTTGATAGACTCTTCCAACTATCCTCAGAACAAGGCAGCGTAAGGCTTCACAGTGCTTTAATGTACCTTTGACAACACAGGCACAGAGATTCGGCAAGACGGAGACTTTAGACGCCCAGTAAAGGGCAGTCCATGCAGGAGTAAGAGTCCGAGATCTGCGTCAGGCAAGACCCAACGAAGGAATGTAGGCACTTGATGCCAGGAGACATGGGAGGGTAAGTCACCTGATTGTAGCAGAGTTTTTCTCGTGTGAATTACACCTATATATGGAAATGTATCCCACATTCCCAACGCAACGCGTAATCTCTAAATACAGTAAATGTATTTACAAGAATTATGTGGACCTTGGCAGTCGGAGGCGAGTACAAAAAAATTTTAGGGCCTCAAAATCCAGGCGGACCCCCGCCATATCAACTTTTCCTGAGGGAGTCTCGCAGATTGCATCCAACTACGCAGGGGGCTAAAAAGACTCTCTTGTCGTACAATAGACAAGAGAGGTTTCCTCCCATTTCATTTAGTTTGTTTGGTCACTTACTAAATTCAACATTTGGGGAGGTACTCTTTGTTTCATGTATTAGAACCGTTGAGCCACATAAGCTTAGAATTATGAAATTCATTCAAATAATTGAAAATCCTTTAATAACTTCTTTTATAAAGGATATCCCCACAAAAAATGTTATTTTTTTTACAATTTCTATAACAAAAAGCCAGACCCTTGTGTGGGCCCGGCTTTTTTTGTTCACCTAAATATTAGATAGCATCAAAGCCTTGATCGTCGATTTCTTCTTTCAGTTTATCAAGAGATACATTCGCTTCATCATATTGTACCGTAACATTCTTTTCTTTCAAATTCACTTCAGCCATTTGGACACCATCGACACTTTTCAATGCACCTTCAACAGAAGCTTTACAATGGTCACAGGTCATGCCTTCAACTTGAATCGTTTCTTTTTTCATTTTTTATCCACCTCTTGATTACATTTTTTTAAAAGGATTATGAACGAGAAAACTGTTGAATGACTTTCATCAGTTCTTCGATGGCTTCGTCACCGTCTCCATGTTGTACTGCATCTGCTACACAACCGCGTGTATGATTTTCCAATAAACTATACCCGACTTTTTTTAAGGCAGCGTTGATCGCGGATAGTTGAACAAGGACATCGACACAATAACGATCATCTTCTACCATACGCTGAATCCCTCGAACTTGTCCTTCAATCCGCTTCAGACGGTTAACAAGCTTTTCCTTGTCTTCTTCTGACCTCATTGTAGTCGTATCTGGATGCTCAGGGACAAGTTCGATGTCTAATTCCTTCGACAATCCTCTCACCTCATTTCTACTTATACCATACCCCTGGTCGGTATAGGTTGTCAACTAAACTAATTGATTATTCACTATTTAGGTGATTCAATCACTTGCTTTAGAGTTTTCAAGTGTTCTGCGTCTTCTCTTTTTAGCATACGCACCATAATAGGACGTAACACTTTCATCAACAAGCCATGTGTGTGTACTTCCCCTTTAAAAAGAACGTTTGTCGAATCTCCTGAATCAGAAAATGTATAGTGGTAAACAACTTCAAGTCCCTTGTTTGCACTTTTCACTGAATAAGCGTGTGGAGCATCGTAATGAACAATTTCAAGAACAGCCCCCACCTTTCGATTACTGAATTGGCGGATTTCCTCATATTGTGTGCCAACACCTACGGGACCTTCTGTTAATTTATTCACTTCAACCACGTTGGCCATCATCTCAGTTCCGTTTTCGATATTACTTGCATACGAAAACACGTCGTCAATTGGTTTATTTATCATCACGCCTTCTTCCATATCTGCCATCAGTCATCACTTCGCTTTCTTACGAATAATTGAGTTACATGTTGTATTCGAGTTTCCCCGCTAATTTCCTGTCAACTAGTCTACTCAGCTTGGATTTCTGCTAATTTGTCAGCTCCTTGCTGCAATTGGTACATTTTATGATACAACCCTTGTTCAGCCAACAGTTCGTCATGAGTGCCGCGTTCAACTATTTCACCTTGATGAAGTACAAGAATATGGTCCGCATCTTTTATTGTCGACAACCGATGAGCAATGGCAATCGTCGTTCGGCCACGTCTCATTTTAGCCAAAGCCTTTTGAATTTCTGTCTCTGTTTCAGTATCTACACTTGCTGTTGCTTCATCTAAAACGAGAACTTTCGGTTTTTTCGCCATCGTTCTTGCAAAGGAAATAAGTTGCCGCTGTCCGCTGGAAAAAGTTGATCCCCTCTCACCAACAGCCGAATCATATCGATCAGGCATACGATCAATAAAGTTGTCTGCATGAACAAATTGTGCGGCGTCTCTCACTTCCTGATCGGTTATTTTCTCATCATAAAGCTTAATATTATGCTTTATATCACCTACAAATAGAAATGGATCTTGTAATACTAGCCCTATTTTCAAGCGAAGTTCACTATCTTCATATTCTTCCAGAGGTGTTCCGTCAATGAGAATTTCCCCTCTATTGATCGAATAAAACCGCATAAGCAAGTTAATAATCGAACTTTTCCCACTCCCGGTATGTCCGACTAAAGCTAATGTTTCTCCTTTACTAACTTTAAAATTGATCCCTTTCAAAACATCTTGTTTTCCATCATAGGAGAAGCTTACACCACGAAACTCGATATCACCTTGTTCAATACTCAGCTGCTTATCCCCTTGCTTGCCAGGTGCAAGTTCATCGTGATCCATGAGTTTAAACACACGCCCTGCCGAGATCATTGCCTGTTGAAAAATAGATAAACGCTGCATCATTTGATTAACCGGTTCAAAAAAGCGATCAAGATAATTTACGAAAGCATAAAGAACACCGATTTCAATCGGGCTATTAAATGACATAACCCCAAAAAAGCTCAGTACTAAGACTAGGGCCATAATCGAGATGAAATCAACAGCAGGACGCAATAAAAGTCCATCCAGCTTGATGCTTTTAAACCATGCCTCGTGATGCTCTTGATTTACTTTTTGGAACTCACGATTCATCCTCCGTTCTTGACGGAACACTTGAATAATCGCCATGCCTTGAATCGACTCATTTAAACGAGCGTTTAACTGGCTTAGTTTTTCACTCATTTCTGCATAATACTTGGAACTGAACTTTCGATAAAGCTGCATGATTGTAATTAAGAACGGTAAAATGAGCAAGCAAAACAAAGCAAGCTGGACATTTAACGCAAACATCGCAATAAACACGCCGATTAGAAAGACAATGTTTTGAATAAATACCGCCATCACACTTACATATAGTTCTTTTACTTGCTCAGTATCGTTCGTTATTCTTGATACGAGACCACCAGTAGGAAACTGGTCAAAAAATGATAACCCCAGCTTTTCTACTTTTTCAAAAACATCAATTCTTAGCTGTTGTATAATCCGTAGCGCCACTTTTTGAAACATGAGCAGTTGTACATAGTTCATCACGGCTGCTGAAAAATGTAAAGCTAAATAGCCTGCGCCAAGTAATACTAATGGCTGAACATCAAAAATACCTGGTGTTAAAAAATCATCGATAAATATTTTGATAAGTATCGGGCCTAATATTTCGGCACCTGTACCACCAATGAGCAGCAACAAAGCAACAATGAGCCATTTCCAATGTGGTTTGGCATATGATAGCAGCCTTTGAAACACTAAGCTTTGTTTCAACGGGATGAGAAGGTGCTTATGTCTTTCATTCATGAAGTGTTCCCTCCTTTTTCAACAAGGGATTCTAGTTGCTGGTGCTCATACATCCGCCGGTACCAGCCGTTTTCCTCCATGAGATCATTGTGTGTACCTCTTTCAACGATTTTTCCGTGCTCTAAAACAAGAACAAGATCAGCATGCTTAATCGCACTCAGGCGATGAGCTGTTATAAAGGTCGTCTTTCCACTACGGACTTCACGTAAAGCATGGAGGATTTGTTCTTCTGTTTTGGCATCAACTGCGGATAAGCTGTCATCTAAAATGAGTACCTCTGGATCAGCCAGTAAGGCTCGAGCAATACTGATCCGCTGTTTTTGTCCTCCAGACAACGTTACTCCTCGCTCACCGACAATTGTTTCATAGCCGTCTTCAAAACGGACAATATCTTCGTGAATAGCAGCCAGCTTTGCCGCTGCGACAATTTCTTTATAACTTGCTTCTGGACGTGCAAAGCTAACGTTATCTGCGATCGTAGCCGAAAACAAAAAATGATCCTGAGGTACATATCCAAGAGAAAAACGTAAAGCAGTGAGCGTGTAATCTTGTAGAGGACGGTGATTAAATTCAATCAGTCCCCTGTCAATATCGAACTCTCTCATTAACGCTTTTACGAGCGTAGTTTTGCCACTTCCAGTACGGCCGCAAATTCCAACGGTTTGGCCTTGCTTAATCTCAAAATGAATGTTTTCAAGAGCATTTCCTTCTGTCTCTTCATAACTGAAAGCGCCAATTTGGTAATGAATATCCCCTGACGGAGGAGTGTCTACGGCATCTTCTTTATCTTTTATATCTTGTGGGACGCTTAATAAACTGGAAACTCGATCATAGGAAGCTCTACCTCGTTCGACGATATTAAATAGCCATCCGAAGGCAAGCATCGGCCAAATTAGCAAACCTAAATAAACGGTAAAGCTTGTCAGTTGTCCGATTGTAATCTCACCTGTTACGACGTACCTCGAACCAAAAGCGACCGATAAAAAGAAAGATAACCCTACTATAATCGAAATCGTTGGATCGAAAAGGGCATCCACTCGTGCGACGGAAATATTTTTTTGTACTACATCATCTGATTTTTTTGTAAAAGATTCGACTTCTTCGTCCTCATACCCGAACGTTTTCGTTACACGAATACCTGACATACTCTCTTGAACTTTATCATTTAGCGATGAAAAAGCGGCTTGTGCTTTTGCGAATCGGGCATGAAGCATAGTACCGTATTTACTCGTTGCATATGCCATTAATGGCATTGGAAGAAGGGCAATCAGCGTTAGCTCCCAGCTGATCGTCACGGCCATGTAATGACGACGAAACCACCCATCGTAAGCGAATCAACGAGCGTCAATACCCCTGCACCAGCCGTTTGCTCTATGGCTCGAATGTCATTTGTCGAGTGGGCCATTAAGTCTCCTGTACGTCTTTTTTGATAAAACGTCGATGACATTTTTGAGAAATGCTCATAAAGATTATTTCTTAACAGCCGTGCTAGTTTAATAGCTGAGCCAAAAATTAGAATTCTCCATATGTAACGTAGTATGTAAATAATAATCGCCACGCCAAACAACAGCAGCATCCATTGAAGAAGAACCGTTTCATTAAGTGTATTGTTATTAATATGGTCGACAATGATGCCTACCACGTACGGGGGAAGTAGAGATAATAATGAAACAACAGCTAAAATGGCGATCCCTCCGCCGTACTGCCACTTTTCTTTCTTAAAGTACCACTTGAGGTCCAAAAATACTTTCAAGTGACACACCTCATCTTTCTGTCTATCCAGACTGTTCTCAATGGAAAAGATCATTCTCATCATATCAAAAAAGAAAAAAGTGGAAAAGGAGAAATCTTCCCATTTTCAAAACACAATAAAGTTTGAATTGCTTACGAGAAAAAGAACATGCGACTTTGCTGGAACTCCCAAAAATCGCATGCTCTTTAACGCGTTACTTCAAGTAAGAGATTAATCGTGTTCTACATAGACAACATCACCTGTAAAGGCGTCCACATAAACGTCGACTTCGTGGTCGTTGCCATATTCTATTTCTACTTCATACAAAAGTTTGCCATTTTCTTTTTCAAGTTCAATGTCGTCAATTAATCCTTCACCGATGTGCTTTAAAGCAATGTCCCCTGCTTCTTTAATGGAGATTTTATCGTTTTTATTAGAGGCTTCACTTTTATTTTCACTTGCCTCACCGATAAAAGGCTTTAAATCAGACTCCACGTGAACGAGCTCGCCTGTTTCGGCATCAATATACACGTCTCCATCCTCGTCGTTTATTTCCGCTTCGAATTCGTAAAGAAAACGACCTTTTTTCATTTCAAGTTCCAAATCATCGATTTTCCCATTCGGAAACTCACTTTTTACGATGTCTTTAGCTTGTTGTAGCGAAACACTCATTTCATCTGCTAACGGTGTTTTGAGAAGATCATCATCGATATTGATGACATCACCTGTTCTGGCATCAATATCAAAATCATATTCTTCCCCATCAAACTTGATTTCTACTTCATAGAGCAAAAGACCATCGTCACGATCCAACTCTACTTCCTTTACTTCTCCATCAAGCATTTCTTGTGCAATCGCAACTGCCTCTTCTTCAGAAATGCGATTCGCTATTGAAGTTTCCCCGCTTGATTCTTCAGCAGTTGAACCTAGGTCAACCGAAGTGACAATAGGTTCATTCTTGACTCCTTCATCTTCTGCGTTTGAATTAGCCACTGCTAGTGCAGAGGTACCTCCAATGACGAACAAACTCGTTAATGCAATCGTTAATTTTTTCACTTTAATATCCTCCTTGTGATCTGATAGTTCTATCTTAAACAAGGAAGATGAAAAGACACTTAGAGAAAAATGAGAATTTGATTAGAAAATGAGTAGACGTTGTTCAAAAAGTCCGTTATAAATAGCTGACGTTGGAAATTTGCAGCTTTTTTCTTAGACTTTTTTGAACGTCTTCTATTAGTCATCCCAGATAATCTCGATGATTTCCTCTGTAAATGCATCGATGATAACGTCAGCTTCTATATCTAAATCATCATTTTCAACTTCGACTTCATAAACGAGCCGTCCGTTTTGTTGTTCTAGATCGACGTCATCAACTTCTCCTTCGACTTCACTTAACGCAATCTCCTTCGCTCTTTCTTCTGTGATTGGTTCTGTGCGGGTTGTTTCTTCTAATGTGTATAAAAGTAGTTCGCCTGTTCTTGCGTCAATTTCAAAGGTCCCGATGCCTTCTTCTTGCTGCACCATTACCTCGTATTTCGCCCTGCCTTCTCCTTCAAGCAGTTGAAGCTCTATTATTGTTCCCTCTTCTTCAATCGACTCTTCAACAATATTTTTTACGGTATCTTTATTCAACACTTCTTCCATGTCGTCTGCTTGATCGTCACGAATTTCAAGAAGTTCAATATTTTGAACCGCACCATCTTCCCCAGCTAATTGGACAAAATAGACACCCCCCTGAGCGAGCAGTTCGATTTCATAAACATCCATGCCGTCTTGCCTGTTTAAAGCGATCTCTAAAACTTCACCATCATAACGATCTTCTATCATTTCAGAAATTTCTTCTGCATTCATAGCTGCATTTACTTGTATATTTAAATAAACGGCATAGGCAGCCAATGCTAATATAATCCCGGCTGCTACCCAGACTACTCTTTTTTTCATTCTAACACCTCACGTTTTGCAGGAATCCGAACGGTAAAGGTAGCACCTTCTCCTTCTTCACTATCAACCTGAATCGTACCTTTATGGACGGTAACAATTGATTTAGCTATTGATAACCCTAGCCCTGTACCTCCTGATTTCCGGTTTCGTGCTTTATCCACTCTGAAAAAACGTTCGAAAACACGCTCAACATCTTCTGTTGGAATGCCAATACCGTAGTCTCGTACAGTAATTTCAATCCGACCAGCAACCCTTTTTACCGTGACATCAAGGCCATCATCACTATACTTCAAACCGTTTTCAAATAGAATAAATAGCAGCTGCTTTATTTTTCCCTCATCCACATACGCCGATAACGCTTCACCCTCACATTGAACACGAATGGTTCTTTGATACACCACCTCTAGTTTCTTCGCTGTATCAGTCGTTAGTGAACAAAGGTTTATATGAGAAAAGTCCAATGATTCTTCCGTTTCACCTTTGGCTAAAGCTAACATTTGTTTTGTCATGTCGTTCATCCGTTTTGATTCAGAATCGATTGCTTGAACTGCTTCTTCCAGGACCTCTGGCTTTTCCAATCCCCAACGTTTTAGTAACCTCGAATAGCTCGTGATCACGGTTAGAGGCGTTTTTAATTCATGGGAAGCATCTGATACAAACTGCTTTTGTTTTTCGAAGTTTTCTTTTAATAAATCAATCATGTGATTAAATGTTGTCCCCATCTCACTTAGCTCATCTTTCGAAGACGGATTGACGCTAATTTTTTTGAACGCTCCTTCTTTCCGAATCTCATTCATCGTTTTTACCAAGCTTTGTATTGGTAATAAAATAAACCTGCTTAGCGCTCGCCCTGCCAGGTAGGAAGGAATGATGATGAGAATTGATGCCAATAGTAAAATAACACGCAGCATAGCTAACGTTTCTTCATAAATCGTCATCGGGGCAATCACTTCTAATGTGACAATCGAGCCATCTTCCCATATAGCAGGCGTTTTTGCATGAGCAAAAAGCTGATCTTGAAAGGAGATTTGTGCCGTTGTTTCTTGCTGGGTAAATTTAGTTTCAATATTATTTAGTACGACCTCTTTTGTAACAAAAATAGGTACATCTTCACTCTCACGAACCACTCTGATCATCCCACTTTCCGGAACGGATGCCTGGAGAAATTCATTGATATTAGCCTGTTCATTTCCTGACGAATGAATCGCTTCAGCAACGGTCCGAGCTTGCGATAATGAACGGTCGAGCTCAGCATTCAGTGAATAATGATGAAATAACAAATAGATACTCGTATTTACAATTAAAAGTAAGATAAAAAGAAAAACGGTTGAAAAAAGCGTAATTCGATGTGAAAGCTTCATGAATGGGACTCCTTTAATACATACCCGACACCTCGTACAGTATGAATGAGCGGCTCAACAAAAGGTTTATCCAGCTTTTGTCGTAAGTAACGAACATAAACGTCAACTACATTTGTATCTCCAAAGTAATTGAAACCCCACACGTTTTCTAATAGCTGTTCTCTCGACAACACCTGGTTCGGATGTTCCAGCAAGCAAACGAGAAGATCAAATTCCCTTGGGGTCAATTCAATTATGGTATTTTCCCTCGTTATTTCTCTTGTTTTTGTATTAACAGTTAAATCTGAGAAGTTGAGCTCTCCTGCTTTTAAAGCTTCATCTTCAGCTTGCGGTTTAGGGATTCTTAAACATGCTCGAATTCTTGCAAGAAGCTCTTCAATTTCATATGGTTTCGTGACATAATCATTCGCCCCTTGGTCGAGTCCGGTTACTTTATCTACGATCGCATCTCTTGCTGTAAGCATGATGACCGGTGATTCATTTCCAGTTGCTCTTAACCTCCTCAATACTTCAATACCACTTAACTGTGGAAGCATGACATCAAGTAAAATGACATGCCACGTTTCATTTTGCAAAGCCTGCCATGCTTTAAGCCCATCCCCGGCTACCTCAACTTCGTAACCTTCATATTCAAGCTCAAGCTTCAACACACGCGCGATTTTTTCTTCATCTTCTACAACTAAAATACGGACATTGTTCATGTCCATCATCTCCCTCTTACCTAATATGCTCTTATAGATTTTCATTTAGTGTACACGAAATTGGAACAAAGGGGAAAAGGCAAAATACATTAATGGTCTGAAAACAACAAAAAACACCCCAGGCAAGGAGTGTTTGTAGTTTATTTTTGGTTTTGCATTGCTTTCATCATTTGGTTAATTTTCTTTTGCGATGGGTTCATCCCCATTTGCATCATCATCACGCGTAACATTTTCTCATTGATTGGCGGATTCTTTTTCATATAGCTCATCATATATTGTCGTGCAACGAAAAAGCCAATCGCAACACCCGCCAACAAGCTTAAGACACCGATTAAAATATTTACCCACATAAAACGGTGATCCTCCTTCTCTCTATGTTGTCTTCCACAATCATACTCTATTATGATTTCGTATGGAACCTCATTTATTATAACGTAATGAGGTGGACAATGAAAGAGAATGTCAAAGAAATCCTATTATCAATCCACTTTATTAACCTTGTTCAACAATGCGAAGTGACCTTAACGGGCGCAACCAACCGTATCTCTCCCTTTCGTATTCTACAGCTAAAAAGAAATCGTCGAAGGTTTTTAATGTATCAAAAAAAAGAGTTTCTGCTTCGAAGGTTCCTGTTGCTGCCAGAAGGAGTTTGTCTTTCATTACAGTCAGCTTTGCCTGGCTACTTCCATCTTCTGGCGCGACAACATGGTTGTTTTCTGCTTGGTCATACATATCTTGATTTGTTAACTGATCCTGTAACCATTCATTGAGTTCCTTATGATTATACGGTTTTTGAATATAATTAATCTGTCTGTATGTAATTTCCTTTAAAGGGGTAGAAGCATAATGATGTTCTTTGAACAAATTAAATAGTTTCGCTTCAAAACCATAGTAAATATATGCCACTTCTGCATTAATCAAAAAAATTTCGTAATTTCTCATCCTGACACCTCCTTGAAGGCTCTTTTTCCTATCCTACATTAAATTGTGTACAAGCATTGTCTGATTGTGAAGAAATTCTCCACTGATTTTGTCGAATATCATCGTAAGCCCGTTGCTCTTATCATTCATTTAAAATACTGTTAAATAAACCGCAGGATGAATAAATATGAACCAATCATTCCAATAAGCGAAAAACCTGAAAACAAAACTAGGTTCCTCTTACTTTTCGCACCTTTTTGCTCAGTATCACAATTAGGTATGCTCGTTATTTTACTTACCCCCATAATCGAACCACCGATCAGTCCTAAAATCCCAAGAGAAGCCTCTATTGTCGAAAGATAAATTCCAATCAAAAACAATGCAAATCCACACCAAAATAGCTGACGACCGTTATCGTTAACCTCTTCCATCGGTTGACCCACATCTCCTCCCTTTCCACTCAAAGAAAACGCTTACATTTCCTTCTATTTTATACAATACGCGAAATATCTAGATTTCCCTTTAATTTTAATTAAGCAGTTTTTTTCTAAGGCTCTTACCTAAAAAATGGTTGCCTTTTAATAAGATAAGATTTTCGTTCAGATTCACGCGCGAGCAACGCTTCAGCCTCCTTAGGGAAACCACCCTGCGGGGTCTTCAGTCGTTGCTATTCCCGCTAGAGTCGCTGACTTTTGCCTTCTTGATGCTTATAACAAAGTTTGTGGAAACAACGTTTTTAAAGACTGATATTGTGTAGTGTATAGCTTTTTAGAGTATCAAGTGCCGAGAAGCTAAAAAAAATGAGAGCCCGCACATATGGCAGGCTCTCTGTTCATTTATTTCTCTAATAGCTGTTTAAATCGAGACACAACATTTTCTACTGTAAATCCGTATTCTTCGATAATTCTTTCACCAGGAGCAGATGCGCCGAAACGGTCAATACCAAGAACGGCACCGTTGTCGCCTACATAGCGTTCCCAGCCGATACTTGCCGCCATTTCAATGGCTAGACGCGGTTTCACATCGCTAGGGAGAACAGTGGATTTATAATCAGCTGACTGCTTTTCAAAGCGATCCCAGCTCGGCATACTTACTACCGATACGTATAATCCTTCTTTTTCTAACGCTTTTTGTGCATCAACAGCTAAAGCAACTTCAGATCCCGTCGCAAGCAAAATACCGTCTGCATTGCCATTTGCTTCTGAAATCGTATAAGCACCTTTCTTTACACCCTCATAAGCATTTTTATCGGTATCTGCTAATGTTGGTAACCCTTGACGCGTAAGAACAAGTGCTGTTGGTTCATTCTTGCTTTCAAAGGCAAGCTTATAGGCCGCCGCCGTTTCATTCCCATCAGCTGGGCGGATAACAGAAAGCCCTGGAATCGCGCGCATTGCAGGCAGTTGTTCAACTGGTTCATGAGTCGGTCCATCTTCTCCAACAGCAATGCTATCATGAGTAAACACAAACGTTGCTGGAATTTGCATTAACGCAGACAAACGAACAGCTGGACGCAAATAGTCAGAGAATACAAAGAATGTAGCCGCATATGGTTTTACACCGCCGTGAAGTGCCATACCGTTAACAGCTGCAGCCATCGCAAATTCACGAACACCAAACCAAATGTTACGTCCACTGTAGTTATCCTTCGTAAAATCTTCAACGTCTTTTAACATTGTTTTGTTGGAAGAAGCAAGATCTGCTGATCCGCCAAACACATAGCCGACGTTTTGACCAATGGCGTTTAACACTTCTCCACCGGATGCACGAGTGGCAAGCTTGTCATCTTTACCGTAAACCGGGATATCTTTATCCCAATTTCGCGGAAGCTCCCCTTTAATCGCTAGTTCTAGTTCTTTTGCTAATTCAGGATAAGCTTCTTTGTAGCCTTCAAAAAGATCATTCCACTGCTTTTCTTTTTCAGCACCCGTTGTTTCAAGCTTTTGATAGTGCTCGCGAACTTCATCAGGGATATGGAAATCGTTCTCAAAAGTCCATTTATAATAGTCTTTCGTCATTTTTGCTTCATCTTCACCAAGTGGCGCACCGTGAGAGGCGGATTTTCCGCTCTTATTTGGAGAACCGTAACCAATTGTCGTTTTAACTTCAATCATCGTCGGTCGCTCATCTTGTTTTGCGGTTTCAATCGCTCGGTTGATTTCGTCAAGGTCATTACCGTTTTCTACGCGGATTACTTGCCAGCCGTATGCTTTGTAGCGGTCTTCAACGCTTTCTGTAAACGCTTTGTCAAGATCTCCATCAAGCGAAATGTCATTGGAATCATAAAGGACGATCATTCGACCTAGCTTCAGATGTCCTGCTAAAGACGCTGATTCGGAAGAAACACCTTCCATTAAGTCGCCATCACCGCAAATAGCGTATGTATAATGATCAACTACATCGTAGTGCTCGCGGTTATAAGTAGCCGCTAGGTGACGTTCAGCCATTGCCATACCAACAGCCATTGCCAACCCTTGTCCTAATGGGCCTGTTGTTGCATCTACCCCTGGCGTATGTCCATATTCTGGGTGACCTGGAGTTTTGGAACCCCACTGGCGGAATTCTTTCAAATCGTCCATCGATACGTCATAGCCGTGCAAGTGAAGAAGACTGTATAAAAGCATAGAACCGTGTCCTGCTGATAATACAAATCTGTCTCTGTTAAACCAATTAGGATTTTTTGGATTATGATTCATGTAGTTAGAAAAAAGCGTGTAGGCCATTGGTGCAGCACCCATGGGCATTCCCGGATGCCCAGATTGAGCCTTCTCGATGCTATCGATAGCTAACGTGCGTATCGTATTAATGGAAAGACTATCCACGTTGTTCGCCATGCGCGATCATCCTCTCTTATCATTTCTTGTCGACTTCATACTCATGATATACTTTCTTTTATCAATAGACAACCATTTCAATAGGAGAATTCATTAAGTAGTGCTTAATTAAGTAGAAAAAAAGCACAGAGAGGAACAACCTCTATTTGAAAGTTCCAAACTCTTCCTTATTGTCATTAAACCCAACCATAATTATGCAATAAAAATCGAAAACAGATCGAATATTTAACTCGATCTGTTTTCGCTCAACAATGGTTCTTATTGATTTTCTTCTGTTTTTGACTCCTGCTTTTGTTGTACCTCTTTGTTTTTTTCAGTTTCAAGTGAGGAAGCAACTTCATTTGTTAATTCTTCAATACTCTGTTTTTCATTTCCTTTTCCGGCAAAGTTTTCTATCAGTTCTTTCATATCGAGGCCAGAGGAAGCTTTCAACGACTCTTGTAGGCTTCCCATCAGGTTCGTCGCATAGCCGGTAACTTTGTTTGCTCCACCATTTTCACCATTACTTCCTGTATCCACCACTGTAATTTTGTCAATATTGCCAAGTGGTGCAGCCGCTTGTTTCGCATATTCAGGAAGCATGTCAGTAATCATATCGAGCATCGCAGCCTGACCATACTTGCTGAATGCTTCGGCAATTTTTTCTTTCGCTTCGGCTTCAGCTAAACCTTTGGATAAAATAACATCAGCTTCCGCTTTACCACGCTCACGGTCAGCTTCAGCAGCTCGAAGCTCTCTTGCTTTTTGCGCTTCTGCTTCTTGTTCGACTGCGTAACGCTCTGCGTCGGCTTTCTTCTTCACTTCGGCATCGTATTGTCGTTCACGACGCTGAATCTCTTTTTCTTCTAGTTCAATTTGTTTTTGACGTTCAATAATATTGACTTGCATCTTTTCTTCGGTAACTTGTTGCTGCGCTCTTGCTTCTTGAAGTGAATACGCTTGGTCAGCCTGTGCTTTCGCTTCTTCTTGCTGACGACGATATTCTGCAACTTTTAATTCTTTTTCTTTTTGAGAGTTGGCGATTTCAGCATCTCTTGTGTACTCTGCTGCTTTCGCTTCTTGTTCTGCACGAGCATTTTCAATACGCGCTTCTTTTTCGCGTTCTGCTCTTGCAATCGCCGCATCACGTTTAACTGCTGCGATTTGTGGTTGACCAAGAGCATCTAAGTATCCATTACGGTCACTAACTTCATTCGTTGTGAAAGAAAGGATACGCAGCCCCATTTTACTTAAGTCAGTTGCCGCAACCTTTTGTACTTCTTTAGCAAAAACTTCTCGATCTGAGTTGATCTCTTCTACTGTCATCGAGCTTAAAATTGCACGTAAATGACCTTCAAGAACTTGCCGCGCTTCAGTGTTCATATCTTCATATTTTCCGATATACTGCTCGGCTGCTGTAGAAATTTCCTGAACACTTGAACCGATTTTAATAATCGCATTACCATTAACAGAAACAGGTACCCCTTGTTTTGAATAAACATTCGATGCCCCAACTTCAAGCTTATGGTTTTCTAAGCTGATTCGGCGCGCTTGTTGCAAAACAGGGATAATAAACGCTCCGCCACCATGTATGATTTTCACCTTTTTTCCTTCATCATCGGAAACAACACTCTTGCCACCACCAAGCATACTACCTGTTACGATAAGGGCTTCGTTTTTCCCTACAGTCGTGTATTTCGTAATAAAAAGAATAACTAAAACTAAAATGATGGCAAGTACTACACCACCGACGATCATACTCATATCATCCATTTACTTCTCCTCCGTAATTAACTTTTTTTCTTCTTGACTAACGATCAAGATTTGTTTTTCCATATCAACATCGACGATCTGTACTTCTTCCCCAGCAGGAATTGGATTATCTTCCACAGACCTAGCAGGATAGCCTTTAATAGAGAAGGTCGTTTTTACGATCACTTCTCCGATGTCATCCCCTCTACCGATGGAAGTCGTAACTTTCCCGTAATCACCAATCAAATCTTTTAGGTGGAAGCCTACACTAGATTCTGCTTTAGACAAGGGAGCAAGAACGAGCATATGTAGCAACGTGACTAAAATGACAGCAATCAAAATAGAAATCAAGAACCCTGTTAAGCTCGACAGCCCGGTGCTATTTTCAAATATAAATCCAGAACCGCATAATACTGCGATAAAAGAAAGAACGACTGTCGGATTGATAAAGCCCCCTGGTAAAGATTCAAACACAATATCTAACAGATCCCCAAACAAGGCGTTTATAATCGTGAGCGAGCCCGCTACAATTAAGCCGATTAGATATAGCGTTGACAATTCCACACCACCGATCACAGTTTGTAACCGCGAGAATGTTTCACGGCCTTCCCTCCCCTCAAGTTCTGACAATCTTAGGCCCCTTAACCCAATACCCCCTCCTGTCATTTTAACAAAACGATAACCATTTTTGGGTAAAAAAGGGTGATTTCTTTAACCTCTTACGGTAGAAGTTACGAATCACTGAATAAATGGTTTCATGAACTGTTCGTATTGAAGTTACAATGTTCATTAAATTTTTCGGCTCAAACGATCATGGGAGGTTATATAAGTGGCTTTTATATGTAACGTACGGACATAAAAAACGAGTATAAAACCTATTCGCTTTATACTCGTTGAATCATTTTCATCATTCATTTGTTTAAAAAAACACACTACTTCAAAATAATATGTTCTCCCATTTTTTTGATTAATACATTTTGTAAAAAGCGTATCTTTTTGCAGCTCCGTTGGCCTGCATCTCCTCGCTTTCCGCGGACGAACCGCCAAGCCTCCTCGGGAAAAGCGCCCTGCGGGGTCTTGGCTGGACCGTTTTTCCGCAGGAGTCTCACGGATTCCGGCCTACTGCGTAGGGTGCTAAACAGACAGTTTCCTCCCATTTCATTTCGTTTGTTTGATCTCTTACAAAATTCAGCATTGGGGGAGGTGCTTCTATTTTTATGTCTTAGAACCGTTGAGCTGTCTGAGCTCAGAATTATGAAATTCATTCTCGTTAAATAATATTATTGTAATAAATCATCTGAATTCTGCTTTTTTTTGCTTTCTTGAAGCTTGCTTGGTGTCACGTCGTTACCTTCTTCATCGACTACTTTCACTGAGTGAAGTTGGTTCTTAAATGATTGTCGCATGCTTTGTATATATTCCTGCCTTAAGTCTTGTTGTTCTTTTGATTCTTTATTTGAAAGTCCTTCACTCTTGGATTTTTTGGCTAATTCATTTATACGGGCAATTTTTTCTTTACTTAACATCGGTAAGAAAACCTCCACTATTCTTGTTGTCTTATTATGCTACACGAGAATGGTAAAGCTTTCAAGTAACAGGCTTATCACTCACTTCTTCTTGAGCACGTACAAAATCACGGTAGCGACGGTGAGCTGTCGCTTTGGAAATATCATACCCAAACCCTCGCAAAGTTGCCGCTAATTCATGAAAAGTAAGTCCATTCTTCCGCAGTCTTACAATTTCATCAATAGGAACAGCTTTTTTCTTTCGACCTCCAGCTCTTGAATCACCTAAATTTCGCTCTGGCTTGTAGCCATTTTTAACAGCACTCTGCATCCCACGTTTTATTTTAATGTTGTGTAATTGCCTCTGGTACTCCTCTACTATGGAGACAATATCTAAAACCATCGAGTCCGTTTCAGAAACTGTTAGTGTCCCTTGGTCTTGTACTGTATAGATGGTAACGTTTAATTTATGTAATTGATGTAGAAGCGCAATTTTAGCATTTCCTCTGCCAAGTCTTGTATCATCTTGAATAAGAAGGGTATCTGCTCTTCCGCCTTTAAACACTTCTAACATACTAAAAATCCCTTCTCGTTCGACTTCATACCCACTTGCTTTTTCTTCGATAAGTTGCTCAATGTTTATATTGTATTTAGATGCCAACCTCTCTAATTCTTGTTTCTGTCTCATTAATGAGGTTTCCTGGCTTTCTTTCGTCGTGCTTACCCTGACATAAAGGATCGCTTTCATAATAATTAGTTCTCCCCTTTTTTTATCGGTACAGTTAACGACTGTCCTGTAATAATAACCGTTTCCTCCAGCTCGTTTTGCCCTTTAATCCAGTTAATGACCGTCTCTTTGTTCGTATTCAACTCTTCGTGAAGATCCGCAGCGATACTCCATAATGTATCTCCTTCTGAAACAACAATTGTACTACGTTCATATCCTTCAAGTCCTTTACTGTCGACAGGAATAGTCGTGACTACAATAAAAAGTAAGATGATCATGGCAGTTATAATGTGGGATATTTTAATAGACTGATTAGGTTTAATAAATCGATTCATTACGTACACCTCTTTCCAAGAATGTATGTTCGCATTTTATTATAACGAGAACATCCGTTCCAGTCAACACAAAAACAGAACGAATGTTTGCACCTGTTCGGCCTTCATGGTATAATGTTCCTAACAAACCAATTGATTGATATTTAAAGCCAAGTGACGGTTCATACATATAGAAAAAATGAGGTGTGGAAATGACAAAACTATCAAAGCGGCAACAAGATATTTTGGAATACATTAAGGAAGAAGTAAAAAAGAAAGGATATCCTCCTTCCGTACGGGAAATCGGTGAAGCGGTAGGGCTAGCTTCAAGTTCAACTGTTCACGGCCACTTATCAAGACTAGAGAAAAAAGGGCTGATTCGCCGTGACCCAACGAAACCAAGAGCCATTGAAGTAATCGAACTTGAGGAACAAGCTGAAAAAATGAGAGTTTCTGAAAGCCCTTCGGTATATGTCCCTATTATTGGTAAAGTCACAGCCGGTTCACCGATTACAGCGATAGAAAACATTGAAGAGTATGTCCCCCTCCCATCCCGGATGGTTCAGGATGATCAATCATTCATTTTAGAAATTCAAGGGGACTCGATGATTGAAGCGGGAATTTTTGATGGAGACATGGTTGTCGTTCGCCAGCAGCAGAGTGCTGATAACGGAGACATTGTCGTTGCAATGACAGAAGATGATGAAGCGACAGTAAAGCGTTTCTTCAAAGAAAGAGACCACATTCGTTTGCAGCCCGAAAACTCTTCTCTCGAGCCCATCCTTCTAAAGAATGTTTCGATTCTTGGAAAAGTCGTTGGCGTTTTTCGTACAGTCCATTAAAAACCGCACTATAGTAAGCCCCGATTCCATAGGCTGGAATTGGGGTTTTTAATGTTATCATTGAGAGTACGTTATCTACGCGAATACTTTCGCATCCGTTTTTCCTGTTTGTGATCTGCTACTATGAAACAAGCATGGATCGCTCCAGGCAACCAGAGTATTAACGTAAGTATTAAGTTTAAAATAGCTTGAAACGGCCTTCCTACCAAAAGAACAGCAAGAGGCGGAATTAGAACGGCTAATAAATACATCGTGGTTGTGTTCTCCTTTCTTATCTGCTAATTTATTATATCACCCAATTTAAGAATCCAAACCATATTATTTTCCCTATCAAAAAAAGCGCACCGCTATTACCAGTGCGCCTCTCCTCATTACTTCCTATAACTTACCTCTCCTGAATCATCTACAAATCCCCATCCGCCAATAATTTTTTCATTTACTTCAATGACATAGCCGACTTGTTCTTTGGCGAGCCGAAACGCTTCGTCACGGTCTTCTATAGGAGTACCATATCCTGATCGATATTCAGGAATTGGGTTTGAACCACTCTCACCGCGTAACATTAACTCTTTTTCATGATTTTGTGCTGATTTCACTTTAAAATAAGTTCTGTTCATTGAAAATCTCCTTCGTAGCAATGAGTTGTTCGGACTGAAAAAGCTTCTCTTCTATGTGTATTCGATTGATGGCATGACTCTTTGACTGTTGCTAGGAAAACTTTCCTCAGGCAACCTCTAATTCTCTGCCTTAAAGGCTCTGATACTCGAGAAATAATAATGTAGCAGCCTGTTCCTTTTCATCCATGAATCAATTTTTTCAATATAAGGAGCTGCCACTAATTTTTACAAATATTAGCATATTGTGGGCAGGTTATCCAAACTGACAACACAAGAAGGTCACACCCACAAAAAAACCCCTTAGAACCTTTGTGGCTCTAAGGGTTTCAATTTTAGTACAAACTCAAATACTGTTCTCTCTCCCAAGGGTGAACCTGGGTACGGAACATATCCCACTCGATTTCTTTTGCTTCGACAAAGTGTTCAAGTGCATGACCGCCGAGGGCTTTTGTCATGACTTCATTTGTTTGAAGGTAGTTGAGTGCTTCTTTCAATGTTGCTGGAAGCTCGCCGATTCCTTCGCTTTCACGCTCAGTTCGGTCCATAGCATAAATATTGTTTTCTGTTTGCGGAGGTGGTGTCATTCCTTTACGAATACCGTCAAGACCAGCTGCAAGCATTGCTGCGATTGCAAGGTATGGGTTAGCTGCCGGGTCCGGACTACGGACTTCGACTCGCGTACTCATTCCACGGGAAGACGGGATACGAACAAGCGGTGAACGGTTACGCATAGACCAAGCAACATAACAAGGTGCTTCATAGCCAGGAACTAATCGTTTGTAAGAGTTAACTGTCGGATTCGTAATTGCTGTGTATGCCTTTGCATGTTCTAACGTACCCGCTAGGAATTGCATCGCCGTCTCGCTTAGCTGTGATTCTGTATTTTCATCATAAAAGGCATTATCTTTGCCTTTAAATAATGACATGTTTGCGTGCATACCGTTTCCGTTAACACCAAACAATGGTTTAGGCATAAACGTTGCGTGAAGCCCGTGCTTACGTGCGATTGTTTTTACAACCAGTTTAAACGTTTGAATGTTGTCACACGTTGTGATGGCATCGGCATATTTAAAATCAATTTCGTGCTGTCCCGGAGCTACCTCATGGTGAGAAGCTTCGATTTCAAAGCCCATGTCTTCAAGCTCTAGCACAATATCGCGACGGCAGTTTTCACCGAGATCTGTTGGTGCTAAATCGAAGTATCCGCCTTTATCATTAAGCTCTAACGTTGGCTCGCCTTTTTCATCATTTTTAAACAAGAAGAATTCCGGCTCAGGACCGATATTAAAGTCAGTAAATCCTAGTTCGTCGGCGTCTTTTAACACACGTTTCAGGACGCCACGAGGATCTCCTTCAAACGGAGTGCCGTCTGGATTATAAATATCACATATTAAACGGGCAACCTTTCCTTTTTCAGGTGTCCAAGGGAAAATAACCCACGTATCAAGATCCGGGTATAGATACATATCAGACTCTTCAATACGTACGAAACCTTCAATTGAGGAACCGTCAAACATCATAAGATTGTCTAATGCTTTTGTAAGTTGGTCTACTGGAATTTCCACGTTTTTAATAATCCCTAGTAAATCTGTAAATTGCAAACGAATAAAACGAACATTTTCCTCTTCAGCCATTTTCATAATGTCTTGTCTAGAGTACTTACTTCCCATGTTAAATGATTCTCCTCCTTAGATTTTCCCGTTCTTTTTATGAATCGGGTGTTCCATCCATAAGTAGATTTTGTTCATTTTCTTTATAAGGATGAGCGCCCATACTTTTTTCTATGCTTTTATGTGTGACTATTTTCAAAGTTCAATGATCCTTCATCAAAATGACTGAAAATAAAAACACTTCACTCTCCTTTGATAACTATATCCTATCCAACTTTTCTTTCCCTGTGAATGACTTTGTCAGATAATCTGACAAACAAATTTAAGTAAAGGACAAACCAAGGCGATGAAGTTATTATGTATGGATGAAAGTGATCCTTTAGCCGGTTATGATTCCCGCACTTTTTGAACATCTTTTAATAGGCCTTGATCAATTAAAGCTCCCAACGCATCCATAACCCCAATCTTCACATGCTCAAACGTAAGTCCACCTTGAACATAGGCGCGGTACGGGGCTCTTAGCGGACCGTCTGCGGTTAATTCTATGCTCGCTCCTTGAATGAAGGTACCTGCCGCCATAATAACGTCGTCTTCATACCCTGGCATGTAACTCGGCTGTGGTTTGACGTGAGCGTCAACGGGGGACGCCCCTTGGATTGCCTGACAAAAAGCAATCATCATTTCTGCATTTGGGAATGTCACCGATTGAATGAGGTCTGTCCGTGGTGTATGCCATGAAGGCGTCGTCGCCATTCCAACACCCTCTAAAAGTTTCGCTGTAAACATAGCCCCTTTTACTGCTTGGTTAACGATGTGAGGAGCTAAGAAAAAGCCTTGGTACATTTCAAGCAAGCTATAAAGAGAAGCTCCACCTTCCTTACCGATACCAGGTGCTGCTAGGCGATTAGCACATTGATTGATCAGCTGTTCTTTTCCTACAATGTAACCCCCCGTTTTCACGATACCTCCGCCTGGGTTTTTTATGAGCGATCCCGCCATCAAGTCAGCCCCAACATCGCAAGGCTCGTCGGTTTCTACAAACTCCCCGTAACAGTTGTCTACAAAAACAATCGCATCCGGTTTCACAGCTTTTACGGTATCCACCATCTGTTTAATCTGACTAATATTAAAAGATGGACGGTCATCATAGCCACACGAACGTTGTATGCCAACTATTTTTGTTTTATCCGTCATCGAAGTTTTTACCCTTTCTAAATCTACTTGTTGATTTTTTAAAGGAATTACCGAATAGTCAATACTGAAATCTTTTAAAGAGCCACTTGCTCCCCCGCGAATGCCGATCACTTCTTCTAAAGTATCGTATGGGTTACCGGTTATGTACATCAGTTCATCGCCTGGCCTTAGAATTCCAAAAAGCGCGGTGCTAATCGCATGTGTACCAGAAACGATTTGTGGCCGTACTAGTCCAGCATCCGTGCCAAACACTTCGGCGTACACCTGCTCAAGGGTATCGCGTCCTACATCATCGTATCCATATCCGGTCGAAGCTTGAAAATGAAAATCTGAAATTTGATGGTTTCTAAAAGCTTTCATAACCTTCCGCTGATTCGCTTCGCTTATTCGGTCTCGTTCAGCAAATAATGGACGAATCTCTTCCACTGCTTGTTCTGATTGTTTTTCAATAAAGTCTTTCATCTCTCTATCCTCTATGTTCATCGTTATTCTCCTTCTCCTAGCGTTGATTCTTGTTGTCCGCTGCTTTTTTGCTTTAGTTCATGGTAAATTGCTGAGTTTGGTGAAGCATATCCCCTTACTCTGTACTGTTCTGTCGTTTCGTCGAATGTTCGTTCAACTTGAATCGTTTCTTCCATCAGCCGGTGCAGCCACTTGCCTTCCCATGCTTCAATGTGAATATAGTAAGCGGCAAATTCTTTTTCCATTGACGCTTCAATTTTCGTACGAAGCTTGTCCAAATCAGCTTGATCGTGAGCAGAAATAAGGGCGGATGGTGCGTCTCCTGCCGGGAAAAAGTCTCCGGTTAATTGATCGCGTTTGTTGTATACGAGCAACATCGGAATCGTTGACGCATCAAGCTCTCGTAAAAGATCACTCACCGTTTTTTCATGGTTCACAAAATCCGGGTTTGCAGCATCGACGACATGTAAAATTAAATCAGCTTCCTTTACTTCTTCTAATGTTGAGCGAAAGGCTGCCACTAACGTCGTTGGAAGCTGTTGAATAAATCCGACAGTATCGGTGAGCAGCACATTCATTCCGCTTGGCAATTTAATCCGCTTTGTCGTTGGATCTAACGTTGCAAAGAGCTGGTCTTCAACTAAAATTTCCGCTTTACTCAATTGATGAAGCAAAGTCGATTTTCCAGCATTTGTGTAACCGACTAATGCAATTTGAAACGCTTCATTTCGTTTTCTTCGTTCGCGATACCTCGCACGATGAGCCACGACTTGTTCCAGCTGGCGTCTAATTTCTGTCATCCGCTCCCGGATATGACGTTGATCAATTTCAAGCTGCGTTTCCCCAGGGCCTCTCGTTCCGATCCCGCCGCCGAGACGGGAAAGGACATGCCCCTGCCCCCTTAAACGCGGGAGCAAGTAATTGAGCTGAGCCAGTTCCACCTGAAGCTTCCCTTCTCTTGATTGGGCGCGCTTTGCGAAAATGTCTAGAATCAACTGGGTTCGATCGATAATTTTTACATCCATTTCTTTGGTTAAGTTGCGGACTTGGGAAGCGCTTAGTTCATCATTAAAAATGATTAAGTCAGAGGAAGATTCCTCAGTAAGCTGCTTTAACTCCTCTACTTTTCCCTTACCGATATAGGTGGCATTATCAGGTTTTTCACGGTTTTGGGTCACTGTCATCGCGACTTTGCCACCCGCTGTTTTCGTAAGTGCTGCTAACTCTTCAAGTCGATACTGAAAATCCTCCTCATTCATGTCATCTGATTTTACACCGACTATGATCACATCTTCTGCTTCAACTTTTGCATAGTCACTCATCTTATCCCTCATCTCTTTACTCAGCCGTTCATTTTTTGAAATGCGCTTTGCAAATCTATTGGTTTTAATGTTTGCAGCGATTCTTTTCCATAATCATTTTCATCTAGTAATCTCACGGCCTGAGCGCGGATTGAGCGCTCAAGTAAATTCCGGATGAATCGTCCGTTACTGAAATTGCCTTCGTCTCTTCCTTTAACAGAGATTAGAATTTCTTTTAATGCATGCTTACTTTGTTGATGAAGTCGGTATTGCCGTTGAGTAAGCATTTTCTCAGCGATGATAAATAATTCATCAACTTTGTAGTTAGGAAATGTTACCTTTAACGGGAAACGTGAAGGCAAGCCCGGATTTAAAGATAAAAAACGGTCCATTTCTTTTGGATATCCGGCAAGAATAAGAACAAAGTCATGCTGCTGGTCTTCCATTGCTTTGACGAGTGTGTCAATGGCTTCTTTTCCGAAATCTTTTTCTCCACCGCGAGCTAGTGAGTAGGCTTCATCCACAAACAGTATCCCACCCACAGCCTTTTTAATCAAATCCCTCGTTTTTTGTGCGGTGTGGCCGATGTACTCGCCAACTAAATCAGCTCGCTCCGCTTCGATGAGGTGGCCTTTTTCCAATACTCCCATACTTTTAAATAACTCTGCCACCAGTCTTGCAACCGTTGTCTTTCCAGTCCCAGGATTGCCTTTAAAGACCATATGAAGTGTTTGTTTATTAGGAATAAGTCCGACATCTTCTCTTCGTTTATTTAAATAAAGCCAGGCATAAATTTCTTTCATAAACCCTTTCATTTCATTGAGTCCTACGAGCTCATTTAATGATTTTTCGATTTGTTTAAATGGTTCATGCTCAGCTGTCTGAAAAGAAGGTTCAATAGTCACCGGTGCTATTGGGGCTGGTTGTTGTTTTTTCAGAACGATGTTAATCTGCCCTTTTTTTCTCATGCTGTTCGCCTGATCCAAAGGGGTCACCACCCTTTATTATGAGGTTGAAAAATGTATGGTCACCATTACTATACGCTCCAAGTCTATTTTCGTGACAAACGCCTATAAAGGATGTTCAAAAAATCCGGGAAAAATAAGTGTAGACTTGCAGAAACCATTATTTGTTATAATGAACGTAATCATCCAAACATTTTTAATTTTCTAATTACAGAGGAGGCGTAAACATGACACAACCTGAAAATACTGAGGAATATATTGAATCCTTTTTAATGAACGAGTACGGCGATAAACAGCCGAGCACGGTTAAACGATACCGGTACGACCTCCTGCAGTTCCATCACTGGTGTCAAAAAAACCAAATTAATAATAAAAACGCCTATGATCCAGAAGCGATCCGTGCCTTTTATTTATACTTATGCAAAGAAAAGGACTATTCTATCCATACAATCCGGAGAATTCTTTCTGTTTTAAAGCAGCATTACCGTTTTAATTCCCCATTAGACCACCGCCACACGCCATTTGATAATTATTTGAAAAAAGAAGTTGTCGAGCACAAAAAAAAGGCATCCGATTTTATCAAAACTGAGGAAATTCATAGGCTGCTGCGATCGATAATGAGTCCTCAGGGGCTAAGTGATCACCAATTAAAATCACGTCACTTTTACGACGAAAGAAACCAAGCCATCATTCACCTTATGCTATTTTACGGGCTTTCCATTCAGGAAGTCACAGGACTTACGATGAAAAATATCCACTTCCCCACGGGAATCATTCATTTGTTTTCAAGAAAACGAAAGCCTAGACACGTCACTTTGTTAAAAGAAGATCGCCAGCTTCTTCATCAATATTATCGAACGGTCCCAAAAGCTGTCAGACCGCGTTGGTATACAGATGATCCATTTTTTGCAGCCTTTGATTTTAGGCGAGGCACTTATCGGTGGAGTTATGAAAAAGAACAGCCGAAGCAGTTAACAGATGTAGCCTTGCAAAAAATGATACGCCAAGAAATGCAGCGTGCAGGACTGGGACGTGGGCGGTCTAGTCGCGAACTGCGGCATACGTATATCTTGCACCGCTTACTAGACGGTGTATCAGCGGATTCTTTAAAAGTGGAGCTTGCCTTTGTGACTACTCAGCCTTTCGATAGTTATGTAAACTTTATCCTGGCTCATAAAGAAGTTCTAAACAAATTTCAGCCCCTCACCATTCCAGAACGACAGGAAATGCTTAAGGAGGTCTTACCCGAGAAGCGGTTAATTTGAAATGTAATATGTTAACAAAGAGCTTGGCAAAAGCCAAGCTCTTTGTTAAACCAATATCGTTTTTCGCTACATTTTAAATAAGGGAGAAGTGTGTTACTGTTATTTATCCTGGTTTAGTTGCACATTCCGTTGTGGTGAAAAAGTAGAAATCGCATGCTTATAAACAAGCTGCTGTTTTCCGTCCGTATCTAAAATGACAGTAAAGTTATCAAAACTTTTAACAAATCCCCTTAATTGAAAACCGTTCAGTAAAAAAACCGTCACCGGAATGCTTTCTTTTCGAAGTTGATTTAAAAACTGGTCTTGAATGTTCACAGATTGCTGCTTCATTGTCTCATGGCCTCCCTCAATAGACATTATTATCTTTATTCGTGATTTACAACAGCTTTCCTTCTACAAATTGATGAATTTCCTGAAGCATTTTATCTTTTTCTTGTGTTACATCAAACCAAGTGATGTCCATTTTATTTCGAAACCACGTTAATTGCCGCTTTGCGTAGCGCCTTGAGTTTTGTTTTAAAGTCGTAACCGCTTCCTCTAATGTGACCTTCCCATCTAGATATTCATAAAGCTCTTTATATCCGATCGCTTGAACCGATTGGCAGTTTCGAACTCCCGCTTCGTACAAACGCTCGGCTTCATTCAAGAGACCTTGCTCCATCATAATATCTACACGAAGATCGATGCGTTCATACAGTTTTTCACGCTCCATCGTAAGACCGATGAGACTTACATTATAAGGAGAAATAGGGGGCTGTTGACCTCGTTCTCCAAACGGCTCTCCCGTTATATGATAAATTTCCAGTGCCCGAATGACTCGCCGGACATTATTTGGATGAATTTGCTCATAGCTCTTCGGGTCAACCTCATTTAACTGTTCGTGTAACGCTACATTTCCGTACTTTTTTGCGAACACTTCAAGCTCTTGTCGGTAAGTGTTGTCTTCTTCTACTTCAGAAAACTGATAATCGTAGATCACTGAACTCACATACAGCCCCGTTCCACCGACAAGGAATGGCCGTTTTTTTCGACTTCCAATCTCTTCGATCAGCTTCGTTGCCCGTTGTTGAAACTCCTGGACTGAAAAAGGTTCCGTAGGTTCTTTAATGTCAATAAGGTGATGAGGAATACCGCGCTGTTCTTCTTTTGACACTTTCGCCGTCCCGATATCCATTCCTCTGTAGACTTGCATCGAGTCTCCGCTAATAATTTCACCATTAAATGATTGTGCCAGTTCAATACTCATGTCAGTCTTCCCTACCGCTGTAGGACCCACGAGAACGATTAGATTTTCTTTTTTCATGTTAGTCACCTGTCTACTAGAGCTTGTTCAATTAGGTCAAAGTCTCCTTAGTGAAAACGCTCTATTAATCCATTATACCGTTTGTTTGTTTTTCCCATACTCCAAAATGATAAGTTGCTGAGGGCCGAATTTGCTGCGTTAAGCCTAATGCATTGAATCTTCGAGAGCGAAAGTGGTCTTTTAGTACAACTCGCTGCCTTGCTACTCGTTTTGCTTCTCTTATCGTTTGTCCAAAAAGAATGTCATCTTCGTCATTATAAGCAAGCTGTTTTAACGCTTGGATTCCTGATGACCCTTTAACCGTTTCTTGAAACATAGGGTCAAAATAAACGACATCAATACTCGACGTTTCTTGTTTTTTTAACCATGCTTGATGGTGTTCATTAATGACTTGAATTCTCCGTAGTGCGTTTTCAATGACATTCGGCTCGACTTTGTAGCTTTTTAATCCTTCCTCAATCATATAAGCTAAAATAGGATTAACTTCTGTACCAAAAACCTTCCCCGATTTTTTCACTGCTAAGCTGGCTAACACCGCATCAGAACCTAAACCAATTGTCCCGTCCGCAACCGTCATTCCTTCACGAAGCTTTGCGGCATCTACAAATGGATCGTGACCTGTTTTTAAAAACGCCTTTGCGCGAAACATCGCTGAGTTCGGGTGGTAAAAAAACGGAGCGCTGTCTGTCGCGGTATAGAGCATGAGCCGATCTTGCTCAGCGACGACAACATGAGCCTTATATTTTTCCATAATTCGTGTAACAGAAGCATGACCTCTTTTAATTAAGGGAGCTGAAAGCGCGTCTTGTGCGTGAACAGCTCTTGTCATCATCCGCGTCGTTTCTTTAGGTGCTGTTGTGACAACGATAGGTTTCATTTGATTAGTCCTTTACGATTACTTACATGATCCGCTTAAACATTTTTTCCATTTCGTACGTTGAATAATGAAGGACAATCGGTCTTCCGTGTGGACACGTGTAGGGCTCATGACATGTACGCAATGTTTCAAGAAGCCGGTACATTTCGTCTTGCCGCAAGTAGCGATTCGCTTTAATCGCTGCTTTGCACGACATTAAAATAGCCGCTTCTTCTCGCATTTTTGCTACGTTAATCGTTTTTCCTTCAATTACTAGATCGATCATTTCACGGATGAGCGCTTCTTCTTCTCCTTTAGGAAGCCAGACCGGGTGAGCTCGAACAAGATATGTCCGTTGTCCGAAAGCCTCCAATTCGATACCGACTGATTGCAACGTTTCTTTATGTTCTAAAATCGCAGACTCTTCTTTTTGGGAAAACTCAAACGTCAACGGTATTAGTAAGTCTTGAAGGTGTGGGTCCACTTCCCCAACACGGTCACGAAAGTATTCATATTTAATTCGCTCTTGAGCGGCATGTTGATCAACAATAAACAGACCTTCATCATTTTGTGCGAGGATGTAGGTTCCATGTAGTTGCCCGATTGGATACATGGTTGGCATCAAAGAAGAAGCGTTCTGATCAGCGGCTACTGATGTTGTTGTTTCTCGTACATGCTCAGTCTCATTTTGCTCATCGTTGATCGGTGCTTTTTCCACCACCTGTGTAGGTGATTCAGACCTTAGTATCTCTGAGGTTTTCTTTGTGTCCAAATGATTATCATCGTGATGGGGTGCTACTTTTGTCTCCGCTGGCTCTCTTTCATTTCCTTCAACACCTGTAGAAGGCACTTCCTCTACATTCGGTCGAAGGGTTGTACTCGGTTTGCTTTGAAAAGACAAAGGTACTTGCTCGGATGGTATTTTTTTGGCTGTTGTTTTCTTTACGTCAGGGATTAAAGCCGTTTCTTTAAACACATCTTTTATTGCTTTTGTGACAAGATCCGTTAACTCCTGTTCCTTACTTAGCCGTACTTCAAGCTTTGAAGGGTGCACGTTAACATCGATTAAAATCGGATCCATCGTAATGTGAAGCACGACAATCGGATGTCGTCCAATTGGTAGTAATGTATGGTAGCCTTCGTGTATGGCTTTTGAAACGAGAAAATTTTTAACAAATCTGCCGTTAATAATTAATGAAATGTAGGAGCGGTTTGACCTCGTCACTTCAGGCTTAGCAATATAGCCTTCAACTTGAAAGTCCAGTGAGCTTACTTTTAGCGGTAGCATGTTTTTTGCAACCTCTGTTCCGTAAATTGAGGCTATTACTCTTAAAATGTCGTCTTTGCCATGCGATTTTAGCAATGGTTTTTCGTTATGGTACAGTTCAAACGAAATATTCGGATGAGCCAGCGCCATTCGATTTACGACGTCTGTAGTATGACCGAGTTCGGTATGAATCGTTCGTAAATATTTCAAACGAGCTGGTGTATTGAAAAACAATTCTTGAACAAGTACTTCGGTTCCTTTTCGCGAAAGTGCTTTTCCTTTTTCGACGACCTTTCCACCTGCAAACTTAATCGAGCGCCCCTCACCTTCTCCTGTACTCGTCGTGAGTGTCAAGCGGCTCACTGAAGCAATACTTGGCAGAGCTTCTCCGCGAAATCCGAGGGTGGAAATATGGAAAAGATCACGATCATTTTTTATTTTACTCGTTGCGTGACGGTAAAAAGCCGTTTCCAAGTCATCATCCTCAATACCGTCACCATTATCGAGAACGCGAATGGAAGATAATCCACCTTCAGCTAGATCGACGCGAATATGTGTACTATTTGCATCAACCGCGTTCTCGATTAATTCCTTTACAACAGAAGAAGGACGTTCCACAACTTCTCCTGCTGCGATCTTATTCGATAGTTGATCGTCTAACTTTTGAATAATCCCCATTGTTGTCCTCCTTTTTTATTGGACTCTATTTTTTAATAGGCTGTGAGATTTTTGACTTAACCTTTTGATCATGATTACAAAAACAACCATTTGCTAAGAATGTTTCTTTAGTTTTTGCTGTAATTCATGAATCGTTTGGATTGCTTCCATTGGTGTCACGTGTAAAAGATCCAAGTTTTCGATTTTCTTGAGTACATCTCGTTCTTTCTTTGTATACATATCGGTAACCTTTTTTTCACTTGCCTCAGCATCAAATAGCGCACTGTCAAATAATGCTAGTTGACCTTGAGTTTCTAAAACTTGGTTTCCTGTTGACTCAGGCGTATCCTGGTGATTTGACTTCTTCTCGTTTATTTGAACCGGCTCCATCTCATCCTGTGCGGCACTCGCCTGATCGGTGCTTTCTAGTTGTTCGAGGATTATTTTTGCACGATCAATCAGTTCAATTGGCAAATCTGCTAATTGTGCAACGTAAATTCCATAACTTTTATCTGCGGACCCGTCAACTACACGGTGGAGAAATACGACTTCCCCGTCATCTTCTGCGGCAGAAACGTGAACATTTTTCAATTTATCGAGATCATGTTCCAAAGTGGTCAACTCATGGTAGTGAGTCGAAAATAGTGTTTTTGCACCGATGTGATGATGGATATACTCCATGATCGCTTGGGCAAGAGCCATTCCATCATAGGTCGAAGTCCCTCGGCCAATTTCATCAAGGAGGATGAGACTTCTGTCCGTCGCTTTCGCTACAGCATGCTTCGTTTCCATCATCTCGACCATAAATGTACTCTGGCCTTGGGCTAAGTCATCCGCAGCACCAATTCGGGTAAAAATTTGATCAAATACGGGAAGATCACATGAAGTAGCTGGAACGTAGGAGCCGACTTGCATCATCACAGAGCAAAGTGCAAGCTGACGCATGTACGTACTTTTTCCTGCCATATTCGGACCCGTAATTAATAGCATTTCCCGGTCTTGATTTAATGAAATATCATTGGGGACGTAATCTCCTTGATCAATCATTTTTTCAACGACAGGATGACGACCATCTACAATCTCTACCGTACCGGTTTCGTTGATTGAGGGCTTTACAAAATGGTTGTCTTCGCTCACCTCGGCAAAGCTTTGCAACACATCAAAAGTACTAATGACCTTTGCCAATTGCTGAAGCTTTTCAATGTATCCTTTTACTTGTTCTCGGACTTCAAGAAAAAGCTCGTATTCTAGCTTTTCACTCTTCTCCTCAGCCTCTAAAATGAGCGCCTCTTTTTCTTTTAGTTCAGGTGTTATATACCGTTCTGCGTTAGCGAGTGTTTGTTTACGTTCATAGCGCCCCTCAGGTAAAGAGGCAATGTTTGATTTTGTCACTTCAATGTAGTAACCAAACACTTTATTAAAGCCAACTTTTAACGACTTGACTCCAGTCTCAGCTCGCTCTTGTTGCTCCAAAGCTGCAATCCACGTTTTTCCGTTCCGCATGGCGTCGCGGTATTCATCGAGAAGTTCGTTATAGCCATCTCGAATAATATCTCCATCCGTTATCGAAAGTCCGGGTTCTTCCTGAATGCTTGATTCTAAAAGCTCCTTCAACCCTTCGCACTGGTCTACTCGATCAATGAGGTTATCCGCAAAAGGGTGTTCTAACCGGTGGACAGTTTCAAAAATAGCGGGCACACGTTCAAGAGATTTTTGAAGCTGGATAAGATCTCTCGCATTTACATTGCCAAAAGAGACCTTTCCTGATAACCGTTCGAGATCATAAACCTCTCGTAACTGTTCTTTCAATGCTTCACGTTCAAAGAAATGACCAAGAAGGGAATCTACCAGACTTAGCCGTTCCTCAATTTTTATCCGGTCAAGTAATGGACGTTCAATCCACTGCTTTAAAAGCCTGCCTCCCATTGCCGTCACGGTTTTATCGAGAAGCCATAATAACGATCCGTGCTTCTTTTTCTCCCTAATGGTTTCAATCAGTTCTAAATTCCGCTTAGAATGAACATCAAGCTTCATAAAATCATCGGTAAAATAAAAAGTTGCTGGCTGTAAATGTTCAAGTGAACGCTTTTTTGTTCGGTGTAAGTAATTTAATAATCGAATGACAGTTATCGTGAGGACCTGCTCCTGTAGGTTGTCAACAAGCCTCGTCATCTCCCCGTGCAACGATGTGTCATCCTCTTCTGAAAACGTCGCCTTCACAATCTTGCCCATCTGCTGCTTTTTATCGTCACTAAAAGAAGATGGGATAACAATTTCCTTTGGGGAATAGGAAGCTGCTTCCTGAATGACGTCTTCCAAACCTTCTTTAAACAACGTGACTCGAAGCTCTCCTGTTGTGAGGTCAGCTGCAGCAAGCCCGAACTGATGGTGATCAAACTCAGAAACCGAGAGTAAATAATTGTTCTCTTTTTCCTGAATCGTCGTTCCATCCATAACTGTTCCCGGGGTAATTAGCTGAACGACTTCACGTTTTACAACCCCCTTTGCAGCGGCTGGGTCTTCGGTCTGTTCACAAATCGCCACTTTAAAACCTTTTTCAATAAGTTGCGTAATATAGCCATTACAAGCATGATGTGGAACACCACACATTGGAATACGGTCTTCACCTTTACCGCGGGCAGTAAGAGTGATTTCTAGTTCTTTCGCAGCTTTTATCGCATCTTCAAAGAAAAGTTCGTAAAAATCTCCTAAACGAAAAAATAAAAAGGCATCTTCATATTCTGCCTTAATACGTAAATATTGTTCGATCATAGGGGTATGTTTCGACATTATACTCCTCCAACTACATTGAATCGAGCCGATTCTCGTTTTTTCTGGCTCTTATTATAACATAGGAACCCCTATTCACGAGAGAGGAAAACGTTGTGAATGAATCCATTTGTAAAAGGATTCTATCGCCACCAGATCAGCAGATGACTTATAGTTGTTCTTAAGCCACCGAAAAGTTTTCTCAACAAATAGAAGAATACTATGCCGATCGTTTTTTGTGTAGGCTAGTGCTACTTGTGTAGGGATAAAAAAATAAGGAAGACTCTCGTTTTTTACGACCCACTCTATCCAATTGAATAAAGGAAGACCCTGTTCAATATAGTTATACCATGAAGATAGACTTCGGTACTCGAATCCATTGAAATGGTTCAAACGTACTGATCCTAGTCCTCCATACGTAAATCGCCTCATCTGGCTATTTTCATGATCTAAGAGTGATAAAGGAAGAGTGACGAGCACGTCTAGCTGACTCGTTTTATTAAAGCCTGCCTGGACATTACCAAAATGCAAATGCCCACCTAGCATGAAACGCCCTGTCGGATTCGGATCTGTGACGACTTGATAAGCGCTTTTTTTCAGCCTCTGTTCAAGCTTTTGTTTTAACTTGAGCATTTCTATGTGAAGGTGTTCTCCAGTCGTTTGGGGTCTAGGGTGAAGTTCAAAAATCGGCTTATAAAACTTATTCCCTTTTCTTAGTAAAGCTTGATCAGCTTCGGCTTCAAATTTAGGAACTTGGCTATTTAACGGAAGAGCGTGAAACTTTGTCGTTTTTTTGTGACGAATCATATATTCTATGTCAGCACCAAATGTAATGATGCCTTTTGGTCTTTTTGGAGGCCGGTGGGATGGATATGGCTCATATGGAATGTCGGACTCGATAGAGGTGACCTCAACTCGTTTTCCAACCCGTTGTAAGGTGCAACAAAAGTTCGAAAGATGAAGGGCGTAGGCTGCCCGAAAGGCTGTATCGAGCATTTCTTGTCCTAAATAAAAATGAGAAAGTTTAGAAAGAGGCAGGAGGTTACCTTCATGGGAGTGGGGTGAAAAGCGTTCGATTTGAATCGGTTGATAGCCGGTGGCGCTTACCTTTAATCGAAAATAACCCATCTCACTCTTCCTATCAACCTTTGGAATAGAAAAGGCTTGTAATCTGTTTTTCACCTTATCCCTCCTCGTCTATATCTTAAATAGTTGTATAAAAAGATAATAGACTCTTTAAAAGGATTGTTCCTTTAGCTTTCTGAGCGTTGGGCAAGCGAATGCTAATGATAAGAAAAACCGCATAGTGGTCTTTTATTAAATACAGCGTCAGCTCGCAGGTTTAAAAGTCTCAAGGATGCTTTTCTCTTGAGACGAGCTGCACGAAGGTAGCTGCCCTCTTATAAATTCTTATTTTTAAAAAAGAAATAAGGAAGAAGAGGACCCTTCTTCCCTTTCAGCTTATTCTTCTAGGTCTCCCATTAAGAAGTTCGGATCGAGGTCTTCAAATGCTTCGTCCTCTACGTCATAATCCCAAATCTTCTCATCCCAATCATCTCCAGTGAAGTCTGGGTTTACATAGACACAAACCTTCGTTTCCCCGATTACTTCTACCATGAATTCACGCTCAACTTGTACGTTGACATCTGTAGCGTTAGCAGCAATAGTAGCTTCTAATGTATTCGGTTGCTGAATCGCTCTTGCTAATACTTCCAGCTCTTCAGAAAGGACATTTTTGTCCTGCATCGCCAATGGAACAATATCGGTATAAGCCACCGTTTCTGTGGCCACATTTGTCTTCGTATTATTACTGTACGAATACCAAATGTTGATATCATACTTCCCGTTTACTTCAATGGCATCTCCCTTTTTCTCAGCGTCATACTTGTGATTGATGATCCAGCACCCTAAAATGCTAGTCGGCTTTTGGGAAGGGCTAATATTGTGACTTGCTTGAGAAAACTTTCTTCCCTTTCCGCAAACGGCCTTTGTAATAATCTCTCTGTAATTAAGCTCTCTGTCTGCTGGTGACATTCAATTCCCTCCTCAAACAAATGATTGACTCGCAGCAAAATCAAAACTAAAGAATCATAACGGTTTCATTTGCATCGTATGCAAGACATTTAACCAGTGTGATAAAAAGTTTTATCGCTACGTTACTTTAGCCTATGTGAACAAACATTTGGATGTTACAGAAAAGTTCCGTCCGTTCAAAATAGCCCTCTATTTTAAGTTCAATTATTTATATGAGTCCATCTGTTTGTTCATGCCTCATTTGGGATTTTTTTGTCTCTAGTTTGCAGAGTAATAAAATTCAGTACGTGAAATATTACAAAATTGTCGGGGGACAGTCCCCCGACAATTTTGTGAACGTTATTTTAAGAAACAAAAAAACCGCCGGATAGTGGCGGTTTTTTTGTTTCTTTTTTAACAACCTGAGTTAAATGGATTTTTTGTTGTCGTACCTTGGAGAAGATCTCCTCCAGTAGATTTGATAATTTCGTCTGTAACGTTATTAGAGATAGTAGTAGATACGAGTTGTAATAAACCGTTTACTTCTGTTTGCGATTGTTTGAACTCTCTAACGATTGGTATTTCGTCGAGTTCATCTTGAAGGGCGTCAATTTTTGCTTCGACCTCTTTTAGGCCTTCTGTTTTATTATAATGTTTAAGGTTTACTGCTTCTTTTTGTAAGGATTTGATTTGACCGATGATTTCCTGAATCCGGAGATTTTCGTTGATTTGCGATTCTGCACGCTTAAAGAAATCTACTTCCTCAGTTTCGGCAATAATTTTTGCTAATTCTTTCGCCTTTGTAACAACCTCTTGTTTTGTATGTGCCAACTTATTTCACCTCTGCAGTTTCGACTACTTCGCCATTTAAGGACCAAGTTTTTGCTTCTGTTATTTTAACGTTAACGAGCTCTCCGATGCAAGACTTAGGAGCTTTAAAATTTACTAGTTTGTTTGTTCGTGTGCGTCCAGACAACGTATCCGGATCTTTTTTACTTTCACCTTCAACTAAAACTTCAACGACTTGATCTTCAAGCGGTTTATTCTTTTTAGCCGACAAATCATTTACAACCTCGTTCAACCTGCGAAGTCGGTCACGTTTCACATCATGCGGCACGTTGTCTTCCATTTTTGCTGCTGGTGTACCGTCACGTGGAGAGTAAATGTACGTAAACGCACTGTCATACTCCATTTCTTTCATAAGAGTTAAGGTATCCTCAAATTGTTCCTCAGTCTCATTTGGGAAACCGACAATAATATCCGTTGTAAAAGACGCCTGAGGAATCGCCTTTTTGATTTTCTTAGCTAATTCAATATAAGACTCACGCGTATATTTCCTTGCCATCAGCTTCAACACATCATTATTTCCACTTTGAACAGGTAAATGAATGTGCTCAACGAGGTTTCCACCCTTGGCTAGTACTTCAATTAAGTGATCATCAAAATCACGTGGGTGGCTTGTCGTAAATCGCACGCGTGGAATATCAATTTTACGAATTTCATCCATAAGATCCCCTAAACCGTAATCCATGTCTACTAGATCTTTTCCATAAGCGTTCACATTTTGCCCGAGAAGAGTAATTTCTTTATAACCGTTACGGGCGAGGTGACGTACTTCTTCGATAATGTCTTCTGGACGCCGGCTTCGCTCTTTACCTCGCGTATAAGGGACGATACAATACGTACAGAACTTGTCACAGCCATACATAATGTTTACCCAGCCTTGGATTTGGCCTTTACGGGCACGAGGCATGCTTTCAATGATGTCCCCTTCTTTTGACCATACTTCAATGACCATTTCTTTTGAAAGAATCGCATCACGCATCAAGTGAGGCAAGCGGTGAATATTGTGAGTACCAAAGATCAAATCTACTTGCTGATGCTTTTGCATAATTTTATTTACGACAGATTCTTCTTGGGACATACAGCCGCAAACACCTAAAATTAATTCAGGTTTCTCGCGTTTTAGCGTTTTTAAATGACCAATTTCACCGAACACTTTGTTCTCAGCATTTTCTCGGATCGCACATGTATTAAGAAGAATCACATCCGCATCATTCGTTTCACTTGTCGATTCAAAACCCATATCAAGAAGGATACCAGCCATATTTTCAGAATCATGCTCATTCATCTGGCAGCCGTACGTTCGGATTAAAAACTTCTTCCCCTTACCGACGCCCCTCATATTCTCGGGAACTTCGAAATCATAATGAATTTCCACGTCTTCTTTCCCACGCTTTTTCGCTTGCTTTAAGTTCGGGGGAATGTAAGTCGTTTGAAAATATTGAGAATAGTCCTTTTCCGGTCCGGATTTTTTGTCCGCGGTATAAGTCTCTTTCTCTGTTTGTGTTTGATGCTTGCGTTGTTCTTCATTCATCGATTACTCGACTCCTTTATTTCAACAGTTTGAATACAGTTCTTCCAACCTATAAGTATAAAGCGTTTAACGAGTCTACACAATAGGGGGGATTAGGTTTTTGCAAAAGTTCAAACGTCCATTAGTTTACATATTATTTTTATCGTAAATAAATTCTCTACTAACTCTACATAAAGGAACCTGACACGAGCCGATGTCGCCTGTAGCTAGATGACACTCTTTCTTAAAAAAGTTAAATACATAGGGATTGCTAAATAACTCTAGAACTCAAATACAAAGGGTGCCGCTTCCATGGCTTCAGCCCCCTTGGCTCTCTCAAAATCAGGTGCAAGACTTTTAGCAAAAGAAGAGTTATATCCTTGCAGATTCTCTCCATGAGCAAGAGCATATCCTCTTGCCATGTAGTCGTATGTTACTTATTCAGTAGTCTCTACATAATTACTCAACCAAAAGAAAACAAGCGCCCTGACATTGCATCAGAGCGCTTGTTAAATCTTAAATAATATTTAGTTCTTTTCCTGCTTTTTCGAATGCGTCCAGCGCTTCTTGAAGTAGCTCTTTTGATTGAGCGGCAGTTACAATCGTACGTACACGTGCTTGCCCTTTCGCTACTGTAGGGAAAGCAATTCCTTGGGCAAATACCCCGTACTCGAGAAGCTTATCAGATAACTGGTGAGCTTTCACTTCATCGCCTACAACTACAGGTGTTACCGGCGTGTCACTATTTCCAGTATCAAAGCCGAGATCTTCAAGCTCTTTTTTGAAAAACTTCGTGTTTTCCCAAAGGCGATCAATTAATTCCGGTTCTTCTAACAACACATCAATCGCTGCTGAACAAGCTGCTGTTACAGCAGGAGGGTGCGATGTACTAAAGAGAAATGGACGGCCTTTGTGAATAAGATAATCACGGACGGCTTGGGTACTCGCTACATAGCCGCCAAGAACACCGATCGCTTTACTTAACGTTCCGACTTGGATATGGACACGGCCATTTAAATCAAAATGGTCAACAGTTCCTCTTCCATTTCGACCAAGTACACCACTTGCATGAGCATCATCAACCATGATAAGCGCATCGTACTTTTCACAAAGTTCAACGATTTCCGGAAGCGGTGCGATGTTTCCATCCATTGAGAACACCCCATCTGTCACAACGAGACGTTTACGATAGTCTGCTGATTCTTTTAGTGCTTCTTCTAAACTTTCCATATCAACGTGTTTGTAAATTTTTCTCCCTGCTTTTGTAAGTCTGATGCCATCAATGATAGAAGCATGGTTTAATTCATCAGAAATAACAACATCGTCTTTTGTCAAAATTGAAGAAAGAATTGCTTGGTTTGCTGTAAATCCAGATTGAAGTACAAGTGTAGCTTCCGTATGCTTGAATTCAGCTAACTTTTTCTCAAATTCTTCGTGCATAGAAAAAGTACCCGCAATCGTACGTACAGACCCAGTTCCTGCACCGTATTTTTCAACAGCTTCGATCGCGGCTTTTTTCATTTTAGGATGGTTTGTTAATCCCAGGTAGTTGTTTGAAGACAGTTGTATAACTTCTTTGCCGTCGATCATAACTTTTGCACCTTGATCGGATTCGAGAGGTACGAGATTACGAAACACCCCTTGATCTTTCATTGATTGTAATTCTTCTTGTAAATATTCAAAGCCTTTCACAAAAAATCCCTCCGTTTGCTTTTAGAATAGTAAGGAACAATCACGTATGTACATGAAGGCAGGCGCACAATTCACAGCCCTCAAAGGGAGCAATTGCTGTGCGCCACAACATCACTTACGGATGCAATACTACTTTTCCACATTTACCTTCAATCATCAAGTTAAACCCTTTTTCGAAATCTTCGAGTGGGAAGTGATGGGTAATCATCGGTTTTACATCCACTTGACCAGAACTTAATAAACCAGACACTTGTTGCCATGTTTCGTACATTTTGCGACCGGTTATACCTTGAACAGTAATCCCTTTAAATACGATATCATTGGTCACATCGATTTCAACTGGACGAATAGGTAAGCTTAAAATTGAGACACGACCTCCATTGGTGACCATTTTAAACCCTTGGTTCATCGCGATTGGGTGACCGCTCATTTCACAGACGACGTCTACACCTTCTTGGTTCGTTAATTGATTTACTACTTCAAGAGGATCTTCATTCATTGAATTAACAACGGTTGTAGCGCCCATTTGTTTTGCTAAGTCAAGACGGTATTCGTTGAGGTCAAAGGCAATCACTTGGGAAGCGCCACATGCTTTAGCCACGCCAACAGCCATGATACCAATGGGCCCGCAACCGATGATCGCAACCGTTTTACCAGCGACGTCACCGGCAAGAACTGTATGGACACCATTCCCGAAAGGCTCTTGAACACTTGCTACGTCAAAAGGAAGATCAGGGTCGTTTTTCCAAAGGTTTTCCGCCGGCAAAGCTACATATTCTGCAAAGCAACCGTCACGGTCAACACCGATAATTTGTGTGTTCGCACATATGTGAGCTTGCCCTGTTCGACATTGTTTACACTCTCCACAAACGATATGCGTTTCGGCAGAGACGTGCTCACCTACTTCAACATTGGTTACTTGTTTTCCTTTTTCAACTACAACACCGGCAAATTCATGCCCAAATACATATGGAGGGTTTACCCGACTTTGAGACCACTCATCCCAAGAATAAATGTGGACATCCGTGCCACAAATCGAAGTGGCCTTTACTTGAATTAATACTTCATGATCATTTATTTGAGGAATAGGTACTTGCTCCAGTTTTGCGCCTGGGGATCTTTCTGGTTTAACGATTGCTTTCATTTTGCCTTGCATTTAATACACCCCTTTTGAAAAATTCCCGTTATATTCTCATCTATTTTAGCATGGGGGTTTGTTTGCGTAAACCGAACTGTTTTCTCTGGAAGGACATTTGCGCGCCTGAAAAATTTTCTCTTAATATTTTTTAAAGATTCCCCTCTTAATTGTAAGGGTTTACATTTCGGAGTAAAATATTTCTATTTTAGTCGATTTCAAAAAGGCCAAAGAAGACCAGGCAGGGCGCGGAAATTGCGAATTTCGATCGTGTGCAACGAAAATGTTTAGACAGCTATTATTCCCAACTCTCAAACTTCCACTTAACTTTTGGTTGTTTTCGTAAAGTTTGTTGCTTCTTGAGCGCAATGTAAGTTCTATAAGAAAACCCGTATAGCGATCTTTTATTAAATATAGTGTTAGCTTCCACCGCATGTTTTAGTGTCTCAAGGATGCTTTACCCATGAAACGAGTGGTTTGAAGGTAACTGTCCGTTTATAAATTCTTTCAAGGAAAAAGGCGCCTCGAAAGACGCCATTCACTAATTAAATGAGATTACATAAATTCTGAGACGAGCTTTTCAAACTGCTTCTTCTCAAGTTCAAGCGTTTGACCGGCCAAAGCTTCTTCTTGAAATCCACTTACGAGTTGTTCATATGAAGGTTTTTCTTTATTCTGGTAGATAAGTCCGGTGACTAACCCGTCATGTTTCATGAGCGTATTCATCGCCATCGCTCGATCAGACGGATCGTAATTCTCCACCGCACTCAGCTTCGTAATATTCTCTTTAAACCATTCGTAGGTATTAACCTTATTAAACGTGACACACGGGCTGAAAACATTTATGAATGAAAAACCTTTATGTGCAATCCCTTGTTCAATTAACGAGGTAAGCTCTTTTAAGTCACTGGAGAAGCTTTGTGCGACAAACCCAGACCCTGCAGATAGTGCCATTTCCATTACGTTAAGCGCTGATTCAATGGACCCTCCCGGTGTACTTTTCGTTTTGAAGCCCATCTCACTGCTAGGAGACGTTTGCCCTTTTGTCAGTCCGTAAATTTGATTATCCATGACGATATACGTCACATCAATATTGCGGCGAATCGCATGAACGGTGTGTCCCATTCCGATCGCAAAGCCGTCACCATCGCCTCCTGAAGCAATTACCGTTAATTCACGGTTAGCCATTTTTACACCTTGAGCGATCGGGAGTGAACGACCGTGAATACCATGAAATCCATATGCATTAATATAACCAGAAATCCTTCCCGAACAACCAATGCCACTAACGACTGCTATTTTATCAGGCTCCAAGCCAGCATTAGCAGCTGCACGCTGAATCGCCGCTTGAACAGAAAAATCGCCACACCCTGGGCACCAGTTCGGTTTTACATTATTACGAAAATCTTTAAACGTTGCCATTTTAAAACAACTCCTTGCACGCTTCGTGAATTTCTGCTGGCAGAAATGGGTTTCCATCATACTTATTAACAGGGGTAAGCTCTTTTGAGCCAACTTCCATTTTAATGAGTTGGGCCAGTTGTCCGGTTGCATTGTTCTCAATAACAACGACATTTTTCGCTTGCTCGATTAGCTTTGCAATTTCATTACTCGGAAATGGGTGAAGCAACCGGACGTGACCATGATTGACCTTTAAACCGTCTTTTTCCAGGCGAGGAAGAGCTTCTTGAATTGTTCCCCTAGTGGAATTAAATCCAAGAATGAGAAGATCAGCTTGTTCATGACGAACATCCTTAAATACCGGTTCAGGAAAAGTGTTTGGCAACCTATTAAGCTTTTTCAAGCGCTTATCCATTTGTGCTTTTCGATTTTTAGGACTTTCCGATGGTTTCCCTTGTTCATTATGCTCTACGCCCGTTACATGATGGATGCCGTTTTTCATTCCTGGAATGACTCGAGTAGAAACACCGTCTTCAGTTACTTCATACCGCTTAAAGTACTCTTTTCCTTCAAGTTCTGGCATTTCCTTTTGGGGATCAAATTTTCCTCGGCGGATTTTTATATTTTCGTAGTTTAATGGTTCAACTGTTTGCTTTCCTAATGACAAAGCCAAATCAGACATGACAATGACTGGACACTGGTATTCTTCAGCTAAATTAAACGCTTCGATCGTATCATAAAAAGCCTCTTCCACAGTAGATGGTGCCATGACAATCTTTGGAATCTCACCATGTGTGCCGTAAATAAGCGCCATGACGTCAGATTGCTCCTGTTTTGTGGGCAGGCCAGTACTTGGCCCACCCCTTTGGGTATCTACGATAACAAGCGGTGTTTCTGTAATACCAGATAATCCGATACCTTCCATCATTAAGGAAAGACCTGGACCAGCTGAGGCAGACAAGGAGCGAACGCCAGCATAATTGGCACCAATCGCCATCGTACATGCTGCAATTTCATCTTCTGTTTGAATAACCGTCCCCCCGTGCTCCGGTAGCTTTTTAATTAAGTATTCCATAATTTCAGAGGCAGGCGTAATCGGATAAGCAGGCATAAAGCGAGCTCCAGCAGCTAAAGCACCGAGGGCAATGGCATCATTACCAATCATAAACATCCGTCTATTTACTTCTACATCGGCTAACTGGAAATCTCCTAGAGCATCTCCTGCTTCACTATTAAACCGATTCATCCCCTCCCGGATCGCATCCATATTTTTTTTAACAACAGCATCGCCTTTTCGGGAAAAAATCTGTTCTACTACGCTCGTAAAGTCTTCGGGTTTCACACCTAGTAAAGCACTGGAGGCACCTACGGCTACCATGTTTTTCATGAGGGAAGTACCAAGATCATTTGCTATTTCCGTAAATGGGATCGGAAACAACCTCACAGAAGCGTTATCCGGTTTGACAGGGGAAAATTTGCTGTCAGCAACGATTACGCCTCCATCTTTTAATTCATGAACATTGACATCAATTGTTTCCTGATCGAAAGCGACAAGAATATCTAAGTCGTCTGAGATCGAATTCATTGGAGTTGTGCTTACACGAATTTTATTATTCGTATGCCCTCCTTTAATTCGCGAAGAAAAATGCCGATATCCATATAAGTAATACCCAAGACGATTAAGTGCCATAGAGAAAATTTCTCCGGTACTCTCAATACCTTCACCTTGCTGTCCGCCAACCTTCCACGACAGTTGATTAATCATTTTTTACACTCCTTTATAATCGACGCTCATTACTTACGTGTATTTTCATGAAGGTTATAGATTAATATCCTATTATTTAATGGCTATTCAACCTACCATTATGTATGTCGTTTTCCGTAGGTTTAACATAATGGTTTAACATCAATTGCGTTGAAAAGACGCTCAAAAGAGTTGCGATAACAGCCTTTCATTTTAAAACCTCTTTATGACAACCTATGCTCGTCTGAGTGATTTAACGCTTGTAATCATAGTCGAATTTTCTTTATTATTCCGACAAAAACTTCTTGCGAATAACAAAGAGGGCGTCTCAAAAGGTCAAATTTCAACCTATTGTGACGCCCTGAAAACCAAATGCCTATTAATAGAAAATTCATTATCAAATTCTGACTGTCTTTCTTTAACAACAATTTCAAAAAGGGGGGGGGACAATAACCGAAGATACTTTTCCAGCTATAGTTTCCGTCCTTCTTTGAACAGCTTACCTAACGAGGTTCAATAATTAATTTAATGGCCGTTCGTTCATCGCCATCAATTTGGATGTCGGTAAATGCGGGTATACAAATCAAATCAATACCGCTAGGAGCAACAAATCCTCTTGCGATCGCTACGGCTTTAATAGACTGGTTTAATGCACCAGCACCGATTGCTTGAATTTCCGCTGCGCCTCTCTCTCGAATGACTCCTGCTAAAGCACCGGCAACAGAGTTAGGGTTAGATTTTGCTGAAACTTTTAATACTTCCACTTTAGGACCTCCTTAGGATGGTTTATCGTGTATAGGACTGTTAGGGCAAAAACATAACGAACAATCAATCTCCGTCTGAAAAACTCTCTGACTTTATTTGCTTTGTGAGCAAGAGACGTCTTGACTGTACTCATACATTTACCTCGTTTTGTATATATTCAAAACCAATAAAATTATTCCTTCCGGAAGTTTTGCCTATTTTTAAGAAGTTTAGTCGAAAAATGGCTGATCATCATTAATAACGATCCTCTTGATTGATTCTGCATTTCCCGTTTGTTTATTGAGTGAAATGAAGACTCCGTTTAATTGTTCCCTGCCTTTAGTAACTTCAAACCTAGTTGGTAAATTTGTTAAAAACTTATGGATGACCGCTTCCTTATCAACACCTAGAATTCCATCATATGGGCCCGTCATCCCGACGTCTGTTATAAAGCCTGTGCCTTCTGGCAAAATGCGGTTATCAGCGGTTTGAACATGGGTATGAGTACCAACTACCGCTGATGCACGTCCATCCAAATACCATCCCATCGCTTGTTTTTCACTTGTCGCCTCAGCATGGAAGTCCACTAGAATATGCTTTGTCTTCTCAGATGCCTCAGCAATGAGTTCGTCAGCTTTTCGAAATGGGCAATCAATCGGTGGCATAAATGTCCGACCTTGTAAGCTTATAACAGCTATCGTTTGTGAACCTACTTGCTTATATGTAATCCCTGTTCCTGGATTCCCTTCCGGAAAGTTACCCGGACGAATCATATCGTGTTTATCATCAATAAATTCAAAGATTTCTTTTTTATCCCATGAATGGTTTCCTAACGTTATCACATTAGCTCCGGCTTCTTTTATCTCATGGTAGACCTTTTCTGTGATACCTTTACCAGCAGCTGCATTTTCCCCATTGACGATCGTTACATCCGGACGGTACTTACTTTGTAATTTCTTTAAGTATTCTTTAAGCATGTTTCGACCTGGAGATCCGACAACATCACCTATAAATAATAATTTCATAATAAATGCACTCCTTTTTTCAAGCCTGATGCCTGTTCATACTTTATCCTTTGATTCTTTTTTCATTCTTCTAGCGCAAGCGCCTTAGTTACCTATAACATAGGGAACTTGGATTGCCACTATCACTAACCTTAAGTGTACTTGTACACACTCGACTCCTTTTAGGCTCATTTAGGGATTGCTGAATAACTCTAGAACTCAAATACAAAGGGTACCACTTCCATGGCTTCGCTTTACGTAGGCAACGCTTCAGCCTCCTCATTCGCGAAGGCGTGCTCACTGCGGGGTCTTCTGCTGCTCCTGCGGTTCCTCGTCGCAAAAAGACCATTGTTGCTTTTCCTGAGGGAGTCTCCGCCATTGCAGCAGCACCCTTGGCTCCCACATGTGTATCTCAAAATCAGTGCAAGTCTTTTAGCAAAAGAAGAGGTATTTCCTTGCAGATTCTCTCCATGAGAAAGAGCATATCCCCTTGCCATGTAGGCGTATGCTACTTATTCAGCACCCCCCCATTTAAACACGCCACTTAGAGCGGACGCTTTCTGCGGGCACGGCTCGAGCTGTTCCCACTGAAGTCGCACCTTCGCTCACCACACAACAACTCAGTCTTAACTTCTTTGATAACAACACTAAACTTTAATAGAGCCAAAAATATAAAAATAAAGTGGCAAAAAGCGCCACTTTATTTTGCATACTCAACTGCCCTCGTTTCACGAATTACGGTCACTTTAATGTGTCCAGGATAATCGAGTTGATCTTCGATTTTTTTCGTAATCTCACGTGCTAACCGGTACGAATCTTCATCGTTTATCGTATCCGGCTTCACCATAATACGAACCTCTCTTCCTGCTTGGATCGCAAACGTTTTTTCTACGCCATCAAAGGATTCTGAAATCTCCTCTAGCTTTTCAAGACGTTTAATGTACGTTTCCAGCGTTTCTCGTCTGGCTCCTGGTCGCGCTGCAGAAAGTGCATCGGCAGCTGCTACTAAAGAGGCGATGACTGAAGTCGGCTCCGTATCTCCGTGATGCGAAGCAATACTGTTTATGACGACTGGATGTTCCTTGTATTTAGTGCCGAGTTCCACCCCGATTTCAACGTGGCTTCCTTCAACTTCATGGTCAATCGCTTTTCCGATATCGTGTAACAGTCCTGCACGTTTAGCAAGAGTGACATCTTCTCCAAGCTCACTTGCCATGAGACCGGTGAGGTAAGATACCTCCATGGAATGTTTAAGAACATTTTGTCCGTAGCTCGTACGGAATTTCAAACGGCCCATGATCTTTATGAGATCAGGATGCAGCCCGTGAATACCAACTTCAAAGGTTGTCTGTTCACCATATTCTCGAATCAGTTCGTCCACTTCGCGACGTGACTTGTCCACCATTTCCTCGATCCGAGCAGGGTGAATACGTCCGTCTTGAACGAGTTTTTCAAGAGTCGTCTTTGCGATTTCACGACGAATTGGATCAAAACCTGATAATATAACGGCTTCAGGTGTATCATCAATAATGAGATCAATCCCAGTTAACGTCTCAAGCGCTCGTATGTTTCGTCCTTCTCTACCAATGATGCGACCTTTCATTTCATCGTTTGGTAATGAGACTACGGAGACGGTTGTCTCGGCTACATGATCTGCAGCACAGCGTTGAATCGCCATAGAAAGGATTTCCTTGGCCCTCTTATCAGCTTCATTTTTGGCATTTGTTACTGCCTCTTTGATCATAATCGCTTTTTCATGTGTTAATTCTTCTTCGACTGACTTCATGATGATATCTTTCGCTTCATCTTTCGTAAAGCCAGAAATTCGCTCCAGTTCATCTTTTTGCTGTTGGAGCATCTCCTCCACTTTGCTATTCATCTCGTCGATTGTACGTTGGCGCTTGGCCAATTCTTCTTCACGTTTTTCCAAAGATTCTTCTTTTTTGTCCAAGGTTTCGCTTTTACGGTCTAAAACTTCTTCTTTTTGTACTAAGCGATTTTCTGTTTTCGAAATTTCATTTCTGCGATCGCGCGCTTCACGCTCAGATTCAATACGGAGTTTATGAGCTTCATCCTTCGCTTCAAGAATTGCTTCTTTTTTGCTGGATTCAGCTTCTCGTTTGGCGTCTTCGATCGTGTGCTTTGCCAGTTGTTCCGCACTGGAAATCTTGGCTTCTGCAATGGATTTACGTACGAAGTATCCGATGACGACACTTATTACTGCAGTGAGTAGCAAAATGAGGATGAGAACAAATATGCTGTCAATCATGACTGATTCACCTCCTCATGCTATTCTTGTTGTGTTGATTTTTTAATTTGTTACGTGTCATTTTCATTGTTTCGGTTTTAGCGCACATCCAGCACAGGTATTTCAAATTGAGTATGTGTATGACAGTATTCTTTTTAATTGTATGTCTCAACGTTAGGATTGTCAAGCATTGGTAGAGTTGGATACACCACTGATTCCGTCATCTAATTCTACGTAAAACGCCTTGTCTCCTGATTCTGCCAAGTGTTGATTGTGGGTGATCATGATAACTTGGCGGTGAAACATCGTTGATAAAGATTTTAAAAATTCATATAAATGAAGTTCATATTCATTTGAAAGGTGTTTTCCAGGCTCATCAAGAAGCAGCGGACCTTCCGCTTTCGGTTGAATTGTCTCCAAAAAAGCGACTCTCAAAGCGAGGGAGACAATATCCACTACACCGCCTCCACGGGCTTCAGCGGGCTTTGTTTTTACTTTTGTCCCTTCCATTTCACTTACGACAAAAAATTCAGCAACCGTTCGTTGTCCTTGTTCATCAATCTCAATTTGAAAGGAGATATCAGGGCCAAACACATACTGTAAGGCGTTAGTAACAAGCGTTTCGATTTGTTCTTTCGCTTGACTCCTAGCAAATTCTGCGGACTGCTGGAGAAGAACTGTCACTTTTTCATAAGTTGCTAGCGTTTCTTCCATGTCTCGCAGTTCTTCTTCCTTACGAGTAAGCTGGCTTGCGAGCAATTGATGTTCCGCTTCTAAACGGGTCCACTTGTCTTTTGTATGCTGCCATTGATCCTCAGCTTGGTTTAGCTTTTCCTGCAAACCTTCAGTCATGACGCATCAATTCTTTAGGAATGTTTTGCTTCGCTTTTTCAATACCTTCTGCAATCTCTTTTTCCATTCGATAAATGGTATCGTCTAATTCATCTGGCTTAACCCCTAATTCCTCAAGCTCCATGAGAAGTCTTTTTTCCTGGTTTTCTAATTCTTCAAGTCTAGCTTCTGCTTTATACTTGATATTTTTTGCCCTGTCAATCGCGTTTTTAATTGCCGACAAATCTTCTTCGTACTTTTTCATCGTATATTCCTCCCGTGATTAAGCCATTCCTTTAGAGCGTGTTCTTTGATCTGCTGACCGCAGGTAGGACAATCGCCGTTCAATTCTAGCAAGTCTTGATATCTTGAGGTAAGGGAGTCGAGCTTTTCTTTGTTTTTTTCTAAAAAAACTAAGCCTTCTCGTTTCCTCATTTCAATGTCTTGTTTTTGAGCATGTAAATCTGATAATTTTCGTTTCTGTTCAAGACGATCTGTTAATGGGCGCATCGCACGATCTGTTTCTACGATCGAGTCAACCCGACTTAAGTTATCTCTTACTTTTTTCTGTTTCGTTACTAGTTGTTCTCTGTTGTCCTGAATAGCTTTTAGTTTTCCAAGTACTAATAAGCGTTGGCTGATTTGTTCCGTGGTTAAGACTTGCTTATTTTCAATAAAAGCTGTCTCCTCGAGGTGAATCGTCATTTTTGCTGCATTCTTTTGCAATTCATCATATTGATTTTTCAGCTGTGTTAATGCTCCCGCCCGTTCAATTGTATTTTCTGCTTGGGTCCGTTCTTGTTCTGCAGCTTCAACTGTGCCAAGTTTATTTAGCCACTGCTGCGCTTTCAAACGGTCTCCTTCCATCGTTTGCTTCCTTGTATTGATAGAATTCAATTGTGAAACAGCATTCTTTGTTCTTTCCATTTTTACAAAGGACAACTCCCAACGGTCTACGTTCTCAACACGGGATAAGTGACCCTTTGCTTTATGCTTTTCTAGTTTATTCATAGCAAGGCGCTCTTTTACTTTATGAAGCTTATTTAGCTCATCAATTGCGTCTTGAAACTGATCAAGGTCTCGTTTCGTCTGATCTAAATGCTGTTTCGAATCGGACAGTCCTCGGTAACGAGCAATATCCTGTTCAAGCGTCTCTTTTTCTTGTTCTTCCCGTTTATAATAGCTTCGTAGCCGAGATACATCTTTAACTGTATCCCGCTTTGCCATATCAAGAAAATGGGCTCCGCTAATCCGACCTACCGATTTGGCTCGCATCGCACTTGTATTCGATAATAAAAAAGGACCGTCTAACTGTTCAGCGACTTGTAATGAAAGAGTATGTTCCGAATCAAGACGAAGGCCATACATTTGATGAGCCGCAAGAATCTCTTCTGGAACATGGACACCAAAACCTTCTAAAACGAGTTCTTCCTCATTAGGACGTGTTAGCCGGTAACGGTTTTTAGAAGCTGTTTTCTCACGGACAATTTTCGTGCCGTCATTAAATAACGCTGTTACTCTTACGTAATCAGCCGACACACGCAAAAAATCGCTGCCTCTTGGCTGGTTATAAAGGATCCACCTAAGCGCTCGCAATACCGCTGTTTTCCCACTGTCTGACGGTCCTACAATAACGTTTAATCGCTCATCAAACTCAAGTGTCGTATCTAAATGAGACTGGAAATTTTCCAGACGCATACGCTCAATCCGTTTCATTGTCTCCTCCCTCCCAACGTTCCTGTACGATCGTAATTCTCCTTAGTGCTTCACCTCGAACAGGTTCATCAACTTGTCGGTTGGAAGCAATTTCGTTAATGATGTCTCCTATATTCAACGTTTGAAAATCGGCATGTTCGCGAACTTGTTGAACAAATTCGTGAAGTTTTTCTTCATTTTGTGAAGCCTTTTCCAAAAATGTACGATCAAGCACGTCTTCTCCCTTTTTCGCACAGCGGATCTGGTGTTCTGTTAACGTGGTGCCTTCCTTTGTGATTTCTCCAATAATGTATTTCGGCATTCTGATTAATTCAGACCAATGGTTATTCACTCTAGCGATAGCTCCAGGATTCGCAATCCACTTGCCTTCTTGCTCTTTTAAACCAAACCCTCCGTGAAAATGGCCTGTTAATAACACATCAGCCGTTGTATTCCACATTTGGTCAACAAGCGTATATGGGATTCCCTCAGGGAGCTTCTTTTCAACTAACATACCGTGAACGAGGTGGATTAGTTTGTCTGCTCCCGTTTGGTTTTCCGGATAATAGTCTAATCGTATATCGCGCTGATCAAGGTCATAGTGATAAGGCTGTGCCGATATTTGTACCTTTACGTTGTCGCCTTCAACTAAAACAGGTTCATCAGGTTCAATCACGTGAATGAGTCCAAACGCATCGAGCAAACCAAGCATCGTCCGGTCAATCGTCTTCGGATTGTGACCGTAAGTATCATGATTCCCAGCAACCGTATAAATAGGAGCTTTCGCTTTACGAAACTGTTTCGCAAATTGCCCTACGGTATTCGGAGAGAGATCGGGACGATCAAAAACGTCACCACCATGCAAAATAAAATCTACATCTTTATTGTTAGCTTCTTCTATTACCTCTTCTATCTTTTCTTTAAGCGTTTCAGTAAACGCATCCAAGCGGTTTTTCGGTGCACTTCCTCTAATGTGCGTATCGGTAAAATAAAGGAATTTCATTTTTGACTCCTTATTTAGGTTGTTCAAAGAGGAGGACAATCAAAGCCTAAAATTCGAGTACGAAAGTCACCTAGATCACTGTGACAAGGCAGTTCTTAGTAAGGTTACGTAGTTCGACGGCTAAATTCGGACTTTTTGAACATCCTTTTATAATCAATTAAGCTTTAATAACTATCTTTTTGCAGCTCCGGTACCAGGTCCAGTTGAACTTTCGCCCGTTTCCCTCTCCGGTACCTTACACTGTTTAACTGAAAGAATCCCGACTGGGATAACAAGCGACTGAACCATTAACAGGTAATTCAATTCTACCTAAGGCCTAATCTGGAGTGTTTTGCCACCAGATTTACTACAAGACTTATATCAATAACCGAAAAAATCTCAATAAAACGCTGGGTAGGTTCTAATTAATACAAAGCCTCTATACTAAACAAGCTCTCTAGTCGTACAATAGTCGACATGGAGTCTTTCCCATTTGGGAAGGTACTCCTTTTTTCATGTCTTAGAACCCATGAGCTGTCTGGGCTCAGAATTATGAAAATCATTCTTTTATCTTATAATAGAAAACCAGTGGTTAACAGTACCTTGTTTGCAGGAAGTGTTTACTCCACATAAGAAAAGCGTAAGGCTCCCGTGTACCCGACTCGGGCCGGTTATTTGACATCTAGATGTAACTCCAATTTCTAAAATGGTATCTACAACCTAAGCAAATATAAATTCCTAAACGATTAAAAAATGAGCATCTCATATGGATGCTCATTTGCAACAATTATTTAAGGTCGAGGGGAACGTCTTCCGCTTCGTTTTCAAAGTCCGCTTCACCAGGAGGTACTTCCTTTGGTTCTGAAAGGCCATGATACTCACGAATACGACCTTCAATTTCCGCTGTAATTTCATTGTTCTCTTTTAGGAATTGTTTCGCATTCTCACGCCCTTGCCCTAATCGGTCATCATTAAATGAGTACCAAGCACCGCTCTTTTGCACGATATCTAAATCTGAGCCGATATCTAAAATTGATCCTTCTCTGGAAATTCCTTCTCCATACATAATATCGACTTCTGCAGTTCTAAATGGAGGCGCGACTTTATTTTTAACAATTTTAATTTTCGTTTTATTACCAACCAAGTCATTTCCTTGTTTTAACGCCTCAGCACGGCGGACTTCCAAACGTACAGATGAATAGAATTTTAGAGCACGGCCACCCGGCGTTGTTTCAGGATTCCCGAACATCACGCCAACTTTTTCACGAATTTGGTTAATAAACACCGCAATCGTTTTTGATTTATTAACAGATCCAGAAAGCTTACGAAGAGCTTGAGACATTAAGCGAGCTTGAAGACCGACGTGACTGTCGCCCATTTCTCCTTCGATTTCTGCTTTTGGGACGAGTGCCGCTACTGAGTCGACAACTATCATATCAACAGCACCACTGCGAACGAGAGCTTCTGCAATTTCTAAAGCCTGCTCTCCTGTATCTGGTTGGGAAAGAAGCAGTTCATCAATATTAACACCGAGCTTCTGAGCGTAAACAGGATCTAGCGCATGTTCTGCGTCAATAAAGGCAGCTTGTCCACCTTCACGTTGAATTTCGGCAATAGCATGCAGAGCTACGGTCGTTTTACCTGAAGATTCAGGACCATAAATTTCGACGACGCGCCCTTTTGGGTAGCCCCCTACACCTAATGCAATATCTAATGCTAACGTACCGCTTGAGATCGTAGATACACGTTGTTCAGCTTGTTCTCCTAGTTTCATAATCGAGCCTTTACCAAATTGTTTTTCAATTTGACGTAGAGCCATATCTAATGCTTGTTTGCGATCTGACATTCTTTTATCTCTCCTTTTACAGCTCCCTTTATATTCGAACTCTTCATTTTTCACCTAAAAAAGTAGCTGTTTCAATTACTTACTCTTATCTTACCTTGTTTTGAGACGTTTGCCAATAGTTTTTACAAACATTCGTTCGTATTTTTTAATCAAGTTACGGAGCTTGATGGCAAGATGACAAACCTAAGAGAGGCCACACTCACATCATAGTGTTAATGACAATATGCCATTCCAAATTCATCATATTGTCCGGTAACATCTAAGATAAGCGTTGACTCAAGTGAGCCGTCCATCCTTACAGCAACTTCGTAATTCTGTCCCTTTTCATCAAGGTTTTCCAATTGAACCGAGTATCTTTTATGTTCAGACGAATAACTTGTAGAAGTCACATGAAGGTGTTCTTCATCTACTGTATATTCAAATGAGACAAAGTCCACGGCGTGTTGTTTTGCTGCTTTATGGGCCAAGGGGGTTCCGTTGAAATACAAGTATCCGAATATAGAAGAAACAATAACAGCTCCAACTATACCACTTATAATTAACCACTTCACGTAACTCACTTCCTCCACTATACTTTCTTTCAGTATAAGCGAGAAGAAAACAATTTGGAACGATTTCCGACTATTTTGGTATGAAAAGTAAAAAATAAGTACGAGTATTAAGAAAAGCGCAAGGCGCCCTTACCAGATGGGGTTCCGCCCCATTATAGGATACGACCTATGCTCGGTCGCTCTATGCTTTCTTAACTCTTGAAACGAAAAGCCCGCCATCACAGGGCGGACCTCACTTTAGATAATATTTTCTTAACGTCTTTTCGGACGGGGTTTTGCAGGCTCTAAATTGACACGAGCACCATTTAAGCGAGAGTATTTAATCGCTTCATAAACGAAAGGTGCGGCTTCTTCAGGAACTTCAATGAAAGTAAAGTTCTCAAAAATATCAATTTTTCCGATCGTCCTCCCTGGAATACCAGCTAAGTCTGCTACTTCCTCTACTAGTTTTTTCGGTGTTAAGTCTACGTTACGGCCAACGTTAATAAAAAATCGAGTCATGCCTTTTTGTGCACCCGTATCCCCGAAGTCATAGGCTTCCTCTGCAAGGTTGTCATTTCCATAAAAAGAAAGCTTCAGAAGCGAAGTTACCACTTTTTCAGCTGGATATTCAGATAATAAATCCGCAACAATGGATTCATATAGATCGGTTTCATCATGTGTTTCCATCAAATCAACAATTTGTTTTTTCCACACTTCCTGTTGTTTTTCCACTACTTCCTCAATAGAAGGCAGGTTTTGAGAAGGGATACTCATTTTAATTTCCAATTCGATGGAGCGAAGGTGCTTCATTTCCCTCGGTGTCACGAGTGTTAAAGCAAATCCTTCCCTTCCTGCACGCCCTGTTCTTCCGATACGGTGAACATAGCTTTCTGGATCCTGTGGAATGTCATAATTGATGACGTGGGAGACATTTTCTACATCCAACCCTCGTGCTGCTACGTCCGTTGCAATGAGAAACTCAATGTTAGAATCACGGAACTTTCTCATCACTAGATCCCGCTGTGATTGAGTAAGGTCACCATGCAACCCATCAGCCATGTATCCCCTGGCTTGAAGAGCTTCCGTTAATTCTGCCACACCTTTTTTTGTACGGCAGAAAATAATGCCGAGGTCTATATGCTCACTATCAATCACGCGACATAACGATTCGAGTTTATTTTTTTCAAGAACCTTATAGTAAACTTGAGAAATCGATGGCGCAGTAACTTCTCCTTTACTAATCGTTACTTGCTTAGGTTGTTTCATATATTTATTTGACAATTTGCGAATCGGCGGTGGCATTGTCGCAGAAAATAACATCATTTGCCGCTCGCGGTTCACCATTTTGAGCACTTTCTCAATATCTTCAATAAAGCCCATATCAAGCATTTCATCTGCTTCATCCAAGATAAAGGTATGAATATTTCTTAGTTGCAGCGTCTTTCTGTTCAAATGATCAAGTACGCGCCCTGGTGTACCAACTACGATTTGAACCCCTCGTTTTAACGCCTTGATTTGATGCCCTATGGATTGCCCTCCGTATATCGGCAGCGTTCGAACGTTCTTATGTTTTGACAGCTTCTGAAGTTCTCCTGCCACTTGAATCGCCAATTCTCTTGTAGGGGTAAGGATAATCGCTTGAATGTGATTTGCTTCAGTAATCTTTTCAAGAAGGGGAATTCCAAATGCCGCGGTTTTCCCTGTTCCCGTTTGTGCTTGTCCGATGACATCATCCCCATCTAAAATAACAGGAATGACTTTTTCTTGTATCGGTGACGGAGCTTCAAAACCCATATCTTTAATTGCTTTTCTTATCGGCTCCGAGATTTGGAAGTCTTCAAATTTCATATGCTATTCATCCACCTTTTACTCTTTCGTTGTTCCTTCATTCAATTCTTTTATCAGGTAATAACAGCCATACTTTGCTGCTTTCTCTCTTATTTGAGAGCGATTCCCGGCTAACATTACTTTACGAATAATCGTTCTCTGAGAAGTCGCAATACCAATATAAACAAGTCCGGGTTCTTTATCGTCTAGTGAGTCAGGGCCAGCTACACCAGTAAAGCTTATCCCAATGTCAGCACTCATAAGCGGCTTCACATTCTCTGCAAGCATTTTAGCACATACTTCACTGACGGTACCGTGAGTATCGAGAATATCTTTTTTAATGTGCAGCAAATTTTCTTTTACTTTAGCATCATAACAGATAACACCGCCAGTATAAAAGGAAGATGCACCTGGTTTGGCAGTCATTACTTCCCCAAAGAGTCCGCCTGTAAGACTTTCAGCACTAGCCAATGTTAATTTCTTTCGTTGAATTTCCTTTGCTGCTTTAACAGGCAAAGTCTCTTTTCCATACCCGTAAAAATAAGAACCAAGGATTGTCAAAATTTCCTTTTCGAGAATATCTAGCTTTTCCTCATTCGTTTTTTGTTCACCTTTTGCCGTAAGCCTAAGCGTAACTTCTCCGTCCGAAGCAAGAGGCGCCACTGTGGGATTTCCTTGATATTCAATCATGTCATCAATCAAATCCACGAGTTTCGATTCTCCTATATCAAAAAAGCGGAGTACTCTGGAAGATATTTGTATCCGTTCAGTTGATTGACCCGTTAAATAGGGAACAACATAGTTTTCTACCATCGGGTAGAGCTCTTTAGGCGGCCCTGGAAGCATAATAAAACGGGGATGATCACCAATGGCCATACCACACGCAAGACCATAATCATTTTGGAAAACCTCAGCCCCTTTAAGGATCAGGGCTTGCTTTTTATTATTTGAAGTCATCACTTTCTGTTGCTTTTGAAAAAAAGTTTCTATGCGACCCAACGTTTCATCGTCATGCACAAGCTCAGTTTTCAAGACAGAAGCGAGAGTCTCTTTTGTCAAATCATCCTTTGTCGGACCGAGACCACCAGTTAAAATAACTAGATCTGATCTCTTTCCAGCGCATTCAACTGTTTCCGCTAAACGGTTAGGGTTATCACCTACAACCGTATGATAATACACATTAATTCCAAGTTCAGTCATCTTTTCAGAAAGAAACCGACCGTTCGTGTTCGTAATTTGGCCAAGCAAAAGCTCAGAACCAACTGCTATAATTTCAGCATTCATTCGCTTCCTCCTAACTAGAAAAGCGTACAGCTAGTTATGCATATCGTTATCCATTTGTGCTTTACGTTGATTTCGTCAGTACATGCTTATTTTTAACAAAATAATCCCATCCTGAGAAAACAGTTAAGATGACAGCAACGTAAATCATCAATGTAGCAAATGGAATTGATAAAGCTTCAAACAAGACATTATGTAACATAAGCGCAGAAGCAGCGACAATTTGACTCACTGTTTTCCACTTTCCCCATTTACTTGCAGCAATAACGTCTCCATCAGCTGCAGCGACCAACCTTAATCCCGTAACAGCAAATTCACGGCTCAATATGAGAATGGCTGCCCAAGCGGGAAACAAACCAAGCTCGACAAGGGAGACAAACGCAGCCGTAATTAACAACTTGTCTGCTAAAGGGTCTAAAAATTTCCCCATATTCGTAACGAGGTTGTATTTTCTTGCATAGTAGCCATCAAGCCAGTCAGTTGCAGCAGCAATGATAAAAATGACAGCTGCAAAAAAATGAGAGATAGGGATGACCGTTCCAAGCAGACTCCATTCACCCCATGAGAATGGAACAAGTAAAAATATCATAAAAATAGGAATGAGAAAAATTCTGGAGATGGTAATTTGATTTGGTACGTTCATGTTGGACCTCCTTAATAAAGAAAACCGCCGCTTGAGAAATAGAGTTTCCTAAGGAAAGCGCAAACGCCTTGGTCAAGAGATAAGAAAAACCGCGTTAGCTTCCGCCGCTTGTTCCTTTGAGACGGACGTCGTATAAGTAGCTGTCCCCTTATGTCTTCTTGACTTTTAAAGAAAACTTGGCTCGCCGCCAAGTTTTAGCTGCATTTATACTTGTACGTTCATAGGTGTTATACAGTATAAAAACCTAATCTTGCATCTTTCATTGTTTTAACCCAGCTTCTCCAACTTTAGAATCTTTTTTAATTTTACCAAAATCACACTTGGATTGCGAATTTTAGAAATAAAACTTCTGGCTATAAGGGCCACAAAAATGCTGCTCTACAAAAAGAGCAGCATTTTGCTTTGCGAAACTTATTGTTCAGCATCTAGAGAAAATTGTATAATAATTCGCTGTCGATCTTGATCACTTGGATCAAGCGGGTAGTCAAGTAGCTCATCGTTAATGTAGATATCCACTGAAGGTACAAAACCGATGTTTATTTCAATGGCTTCTTCATCCGTCATATCATAAGTTAGCTCGTCACCTTCTGAGTAAGTACTTACATCTAACACTGTACCTTCACCATCTTTTACTTCTGTCCAGCTACCATCCGTAAACTCAACACGGACGTTAAACTCGTCCGTGTTAGAAAGTGTCATCGTCGAGTTATATCCTTCGGTTCCCTCTAATGTAAGCTCTTGGTTGCCTGTTTCTTCCTCTTCAGGCGCTTCTTCTTCAACCTCATCTTCACCGGTATTTGCTTCTTCTTCACCGTTTTCATCTTCTTCGTTATCTACTTCGTCATCATCATTGATTACGTTGCTATCATCAAAGTCGCCACCTGGGTTAGTGCTCTCCCTAGGTACAGCTCCGTCATCCCCATTTTCACCGTTTAAGTTCATAATCCAAATTCCGGCTACAACAGCTGCCAGAAACAAAGCAATAATCAACGTCGGCAGGAACGATGAGAATTTGGATTTTTTTTTCGTTACTTTCGTTTTTTCCACCTTTGCATTCGTTCGGCTTACTCTAGGAGGTAATGTGGAAGGTTCCCGCTTTGGTTGAGGCAATTCATCGTAATGCTCATCAAACAACATTTCAGCATCCATACCTACTGCTTCAGCATAATTCTTTACAAACGCACGCGCATAAAATTCGCCAGGAAGTCTCTCAAACGCCCCTTCTTCAATGGCGATCAAGTACCTCTTTTGAATTTTCGTTCGTGTTTGCATCTCATCTAATGAAAGACCTAACTCTTCTCTTGCAGCTTTTAAACGAATTCCTAATTCTGACAATACTAACACCTTCCAAACTAGCTAATATCGAAGGATGAAAAACCCGAATCCACAGCCTCGTATGTAATTTCTTCTGATTCATCGCTTCTTAATTCAATAATATAATCAAAATCATTGAGAGAATATTCAGTTTCTCGAATAAAAATATCAGGGTGCTCCACAACTTTTGTGGCAGGCAATCGCATTATATCAGATACAAGCATCCGGTGCTTTTCAGAAGCACGCATCGTTGAAACAATGCCGTCAATAATGTAAATATGATTTTCTGAAAACTCATCATCAGCTAATTGACTACGAATGGTTTGCCGCAATAAGGTGGAAGACAAAAATGACCAGCGCTTACTTGCACATACACTAGCTGCAACGACAGATTCCGTTTTCCCTACTCTTGGCATCCCACGAATTCCGATTAAACGGTGTCCATCTTTTTTAAACAATTCTGCCATAAAATCAACGAGAAGACCAAGCTCATCTCTAACAAAACGAAATGTTTTCTTTTCGTCTTCATCTCGTTCAATATAGCGACCGTGACGAACCGCTAACCTGTCGCGAAGCTTAGGCTCTCTGATTTTTCTAAGCGTAATAATGTCCATTGTTTCAAGAATAAACTTAAGTCGCTGAATCGCCTCATCGCTTTCGCTTCGGAGCAGCATGCCTCTTCTCCGATGTTCTACACCATTTATAGTTACAATATTAATACGTAACATCCCTAAAAGGGAAGCAATTTCTCCTAACAAACCAGGACGATTTTCATGAATTTGATATTCTAAATACCATTCCTTTTTTTCCATGGTCGCACTCCTCTCGTGCAATACTCGAGATATTCATTACTTAAGGTTCTTTTCGCATAGATTGTGGCTATTTGTTTTTAAAGCGTTAGGCAAGCGCATGCTTGCCCTGTCACGCATAGCGTGACAGCTTTGAAAAAACGCTCAAAAAGCAACAAACTTTACGAAAACAGCCTTACTTAATAATAATGTATTTTGTTCATCTTTAAAAGAGGAATGATGGAAAGTTTCACCTTTTAAACCCACTTTCCAAAATAAAATTTATTGAGATGTTCAAAAAGTTCGCTACAAATAGCTGTACTCCTCTTCGATAAAAACATAAAAAATAAAACCTTTTATGCTCCTCCTTAAACACGCATTTACTTAGGGATTGCTGAATAACTCTAAAACTCAAATACAAGGGGTGACGCTTCCATGGCTTCGCTTTCCGCACAGGGTCTTCTGCTGCTCCTGCGGTTCCTCGTCGCAAGAAGACCATTGTTGCCTGTCCATTGTAGCAGCACCCCACCCCTTGCCTATCTCATGTGTATCTCAAAATCAGGTGCAAGGTTTCTGGCAAAAAGGGGAGTTATTTTCCTTGCAGGTTCTCTCCATAAGAAAGAGCATATCCTCTTGCCATGCATGCGTATACTACTTAAGCAGCAGCATCTACTTAAGTTAAATCATTCACTCAACGAAAATAATTTATCAGGCTAACGACAAAAGTGCCGCCTTAAGCGACACTTCAAATCATTTTATTTCTTTTGAACTAATTTTACCATCATGTTGGCAATGGCATGCTGTTCTTCTTCAGAAGCGACATGCCACATATCAGCAAGAACGGCTTCTTGTTCATTTTTTGGCTCAACTTGTTCAGCTAAGTATTCGCCAACTTGATAAGCAACTTCAGATACGACTTGATTGTTCATTCCTTCTTGCTTACCTTGATCTAAACGATCACCTAAAAAGTGCTTCCACTGATCCCAATTGTCTATAACACTCATGCGTGTGACCCTCCCTTTACTTAGTTTCTCCTATAGAAGATGTTCAAAAAGTTTTGGAAAAAAGCGGTGAAACTCTGCGTCTGCTTGCCTAACCTTTTTCGCTTTTTGGTTCCACTTTTTGAATATGCAATTATAGTTTTTCTCATTTGTTAAGAACTATGCATAGGGAGTAATTTTAACAGTGCCAGGCACCGTTAACTGAAAGGATTTGTCCATTGATGTAGCTCGTTTCTGGTGAAGTTAGAAATGATACGGCTTCGGCTATTTCCGCTGGTTTGCCAAATCGTCCGGCTGGAATGTCTTCAGCTATTGCGTCACGTTCTTCTTGTTGTAGGTGTTGATTCATCTTTGTCTCAATGATGCCTGGAGCGATGCCATTTACTTGGATTCCAGAGGGAGCCAACTCTTTTGCAAGAGCTTTCACATAAGCATTTAAGCCGCCCTTAATCATCGAATACAGCACTTCACAGGATGCGCCCGTAAGCCCCCAAATCGATGATATCACAATCACTTTTCCAGATTTTTTTTCGATCATTCCGGGTAAAAATGCATTCGTTAGCCGATAAGGGGTAATCAGCCCAAGCTGTGTAGCCTCCTGCAACTCTTCCTGACTAAAATCTTGAACGAGCCCGGTGTAGCTGCGACCACTATTATGAACGATGACGTCAAGCGGATTTGTAATCGCTCCTGCCAATTTTTCAACCGCATGTGGGCTACGCATGTCAGCTTGCACGAGAACTGGTTTTTGGTCATAAAGCTTGTTAATCTGTTGGGCTATAGATTGAGCCGCTGTATCGTTTTGATGATAATGAAGAACAAGGGAGAAACCATCTTTTGCAAGTTTTAATGCGATCGCACGCCCGATTTCTCCGCTTGCTCCAGTAATCAGAGCTTGTTTTGTCAATTACGTTTCATCCTTTGGAGTAACCAAACATTTACTAAACTGTGTGTCTGTTTTAAAATGTTCTGCCATAGCCTCTTTTAAATTTTCCATCGTTAATGATTCTAGCGTTGGAATAACATCAAACAAATTCATCTCGTTAAACTGATAGCGAGTAAACTGGTTGGCAATATACTCAGGAGAGTTTAAGGAACGCAGGAAGAAGCCAATCTTCTTCTTTCGAATACTTTCGACTGCTGCTTCATCTAAATCGCTTTTGACAAAGACATCTACCATCTCTTTAATACGTTGTGCTAAACGCTCAGGCTCTGATGTATCTCCTCCAATAACTGAAAAGCCGAAACCGAGCTCTCCAGAGTAGTCAAAGGAAAATGTATCATCAATGAGCCCTTCTTGGTAAAGTGTCTCATAGTTTTTTGAGCTCTGACCAAAGACCATCTCAAGCAAAATGTTAATGGCAAGCTCATGCCTTAATAGGTCTTCCCCTTGACGATCAGGACTTCGATCTTTAAAACCGACAAGGCACTTACCCGTTTTCACATTCATCGGGATTTTCTGCTCAGCTTTAGCAACTTCAGCAGGTTCTGCATCAAAGAACCTCTGGACTCGTTCAGGTTCAGGGAATTCTTTGCTGGACTGATTTTCACGAACAAGGGTCATGATTTCTTCTGCATCCACGTTACCAACGATAAACAACGACATGTTGTTTGGGTGATAAAACGTTTCATAACATGTATAAAGAAGATCTTTTGTCACCTCATTAATGGATTCAATCGTTCCTGCAATATCAATTTTTACGGGGTGGTATTCATACAAGTTGCTAATTAACCCGAAGTATCCACGCCAGTCGGGGTTATCATCGTACATTTTGATTTCCTGGCCGATAATCCCTTTTTCTTTTTCAACGCTTTCCTCTGTAAAATATGGCTTTTGAACAAAATCCATGAGGGTCGTTAAATTATCACGGACGTTAGCTGTACTTGAAAATAAATAAGCCGTTCGGGTAAAGCTCGTAAATGCGTTCGCTGATGCACCTTGCTTACTAAACAGTTGAAACACATCTCCCTCTTCATCTTCAAACAACTTATGCTCAAGGAAATGAGCAATGCCATCAGGAACTTTTACAGCCTCTTTTTCACCTAGTGGAATAAAGTCATTGTCGATTGACCCATACTTCGTCGTAAATGTAGCAAATGTTTTGTTAAATCCGGCTTTCGGAAGTACGTACACGTCCAACCCGTTATTGAGCTTTTCGTGATAAAGGGTCTCTTTGAGTTGGTCAAAGGTCTGTTTATTCATCCGATGCACCCTCCGTTCCTTTTAAGAAGTAAATCGTATCTAGCTCCACCTTCTTGGCGACATTGACGATGTCATTCTTTGTGACACTATCAATGTTTGGAATCCACTCATCAAGGTTGCGAGCTTTATCCCCAAGTTCATTGTGATACATAAGTTCAACGAGCCCTCTTGGAGCGTCCATCGTTTCTAATAACTGATTTTTAAGGACCGATTTTGTTTGTTCGACTTGGTCATTTGTAAAATCACCTGATTTCATCGCTTCCATTTGTTCACGAATAATTTTTACCGCCTGCTCATAGTTTGCCGTTTCAATTCCAGACATGACCATCAGCAACCCTTTATGACTTTCTACTCGAGAAGCAGCATAATAGGCGAGACTCGCTTTCTCACGGACGTTTAGAAAAAGCTTCGAATGCGAAAATCCGCCATACAAGCCATTGAATAATTGGAGTGCAAAATAATCATCGTCCTGGTATGTTACATTCGTACGATAACCTAGGTGAAGCTTGCCTTGTTTAAGATCTTGTTCTTCAAACACGACATTTTCTTCAATATCTCTTTGCGTTTGCGAGCTTGGTTGCTGACTTGTTTGTTGTCCAATCCGCTCTTCTAACTGGAGGTGGTTTTTCACAAATTCTTTTACTTGGTCGACATCTACATCTCCTACGACATAGAGGTCCATCTTGTCTTCTTTCATCACTTTTTGGTAGTACTCAAATAAACCTTGTGGTGTAATTTCTTCTAAAGCTTGCTCGTCACCATAGACAAATAGACCATATGGTTCTTCTTTACACATTTCCTCGTTTAATCTCATGTTTGCATAGCGAATTTTATCATCATAAACAGAGGCAATCCGTTGTTTTAAGTTTCGTTTTTCACTTTTTACAACCGAGTCCTTAAACTTTCCGTCTTCCAACAGAGGATTGGTCACAACCGACGTCATCATTTGAAAGGCTTTTTCTAACAGAGGTGTTTCATCTTTTAAATAACGTTCATTAGCAACTTCTAGTTTAAACGATATAAGATGATATTCACCTTTCTTATTCACATCGCCGCTAAGCGTAGCCCCGTACAGGTCGTCCAGTGACTGTCTAATTTGCTGACGACTAGGATAATCTTTTGACCCACTTTGCAATACATGCGGCAATAACGCTCGTTTCGTATGCTCTTCTTGTGTCAGGGGTGCTCGAATATGTAATACGAGCGTGTTTGTTTTATACGTGTCCGATTGCACAACGTGTACACGAACAGGTCCTTGAGAAAATTGATTCACATTAACTGCTTCCACTTAAAAACCTCCCTTAATACTTTCTTACTAATCTGTGTTAATTTTGAACATCTCTTAATAGGATACCTTTCTTTGACTTGCATTATAATTCCTCTTCTTGATTGTAGCGAAAAACAGTACCTATATGCAAAATATTCCACACTCTTCAACTCAAAAAGCCATATAAAAAGAGCATGACAGATATAATCGACATGCTCTTAGCTGAGTATATTTAGCATTACACTCGTTTACGAATGACATGAAATTTAAATTTATCGGCCCTAAAATAATTCAATGAGTATAGGACTGGCTTCTCATCATCATCATAATGCATTTGTTTTAAAGTAAGAAGAGACGTTTCCGGTTCGCACTGCAACGTTTCAGAAACTTTTTCATGAAATCCTAACGGTTCAATTTGAGTTAACGCATAGCTTATCGCCGTCCCGGCAGCTTCAAGCTGATTAAAAATTGACTCTTCTTTATGGGAGACAAACTCAGGAAGCAATTTTTTTGGAAGTTTGTCAAGACAGTAGACTACCGGCTGGTCATCCGCTGTTCGAACCCGTTCAATGATAATGAGTTCATCAAGCTCGTCATCATTAAAACGCATACGATCTTCTTCGTTGGCAGCTTGGACAGAAGATGATAAAAAAATCGTGCCCGGCTCCATGTGACTTCGGCGTATCATATCTGTCACGCTGTTTAATTCTTCGATCCCGGAAGAAAATAGTGGCTTTGAGTTGATAAATGTACCTACACCGTGCCTGCGGATAATGACACTCTCATCTTCGAGCATACGCAAAGCTTCACGTAAAGTAGCCCTGCTCACACCAAGTTGTTTTGATAATTCAAATTCCGATGGTAGACGCTGCCCTGGTTCGTAGCGGCCTTTTTCAATGTCTTCTTTTATACGATCAATGACCTGCAAATAAAGTGGTCGATGGTCAGACTTAATCATAGATCTTCTCCCCTTGCAACCTTATCTCTATTTATCACAATTTTCTAATGCTACTTTATCACGAAACAGGAGAATTAACTACCATTTTTTAAGAGAGAGTCTGTCGTCCTGATTTTAGAGCCTGAAAAATCTCAAAAAGCAAACGTTTTAGAAAATAGCCTATGATAAACCGCATAGCGTGACAGGGCAAGCATGCGCTTGCCTAAAGCTCTAAAAACAAATATGAGTATGTCATTAGCTCAGAAATCATTCATATTAGAAGCATATTATATTTCCGCAGAAATGTCGTGGTGTCTTCGGGCCTTTATAACTAAGGCTGTTTTCTAAAAGATTGTTGTTCTTGACACAAAATATATAAACTGCGACATAGAAGTAGATTGATTTCCGCTCCGGACAGTCGCTTTCCACGGAAAGCGTAGTGTATTTCCGAAGCGGTAATATATGTCGCAGTTTATTTCAGCTGCGAAGATTAAAAGCAACAATACATACGAAAAGAGCCATAATTAAAGGTGAAATAGTAAACATGGATGATGCCTTCATAATTCTGAGCAAAGGGGATAATCATTAAAACAAATAACATCAATGCGAAAAGAGCCTATTAAAAAAAGTGTTAGCTTCCGCCAAATGTTTTAAAGTCGTCCGCTTATAAATTATTAATAAAAAAAGCAGCCCCGTAAATAGCGGACCGCTTCGAACAATAGTACTTAACCATTTGATACTTGATCGTCTTGAGATTTACTTACTAAAACTTCCCGGGGTTTACTTCCTTCATATGGTCCGACAATGCCTCGGACTTCCATTTCATCAATAAGCCGTGCAGCACGGGTATAACCAATTCGAAAGCGGCGCTGCAGCATAGATACCGATGCAGTTTGCATCTCGGTAATAAGCTGAACTGCTTCATCATAAAGGTCATCAGCAACTGCTTCATGGACTTCTGTTTCTCCTTCTTGCGGAATCATTTCTTCTGCGTACTGAGCTTTTTGCTGTTCAATACAATATGAAACGATGCCCTCCACCTCTTCATCGGATAAGAAAGCTCCTTGAATTCGCGTTGGCTTTGAAGCTCCGACTGGAATAAACAGCATATCTCCACGGCCAAGTAATTTTTCAGCCCCGTTACTATCGAGGATCGTTCTTGAGTCTGTTGCACTCGACACACCAAATGCAATCCGTGATGGGATATTCGCTTTGATTACTCCGGTAATGACATCGACAGATGGGCGCTGTGTAGCAATAATAAGATGGATTCCTGCCGCTCTGGCCATCTGGGCAAGGCGAGTAATCGAATCTTCTACGTCGGATGAAGCAACCATCATTAAGTCAGCAAGCTCATCGACGATTACAACAATAAACGGCAAGTAAGGGTGGTGATCTTCTTCAGGACGTTTTGCATTTTCTTTTTTGATATAACTATTATAACCTTCGATATTTCTCGTGCCAGAATCAGCAAACAGCTCGTATCGTCTCTCCATTTCCGACACCACTTTTTTTAATGCTTGCGAGGCTTTTTTAGGATCAGTTACAACTGGTGATAACAAGTGTGGAATACCATTATAAACGTTAAGTTCCACCATTTTTGGATCGATCATCATCAGCTTTACTTCGTGTGGTTTACTGCGCATTAAAATGCTCACAATAATTCCGTTAATACAGACACTTTTTCCGCTTCCAGTAGCACCTGCGACTAAAAGGTGAGGCATTTTATTTAATTCTGCGATGACCGCATCACCGGAGATATTTCTTCCTAACCCAATAGCAAGAGGGTTAGCAGAATCGAGAATTTGTTTTGCCTCGAGTACTTCTTTTAATGTTACTAAAGCCACTTCCTGATTCGGTACTTCAATGCCAATAGCAGACTTGCCGGGAATCGGGGCTTCAATGCGTATATCTTTCGCTGCTAAGGCTAAAGCGAGGTCATCAGATAAGTTTACGATTTTACTTACTTTTACGCCTGCTGAAGGGTAGACTTCATATTTTGTTACCGATGGTCCAAGATGAACTTCGGTTACTCTTGCCTTTACTCCAAAGCTTTCTAACGTCTGTTCAAGTTTGCGGGCATTTTTTGAGAGCAGATGATGCTCTCTTGTCTGGTTCGTTTTCTTTGGATTATTCAATAATTGCCCGTCAGGTAGTTCATAGTTTTCGTTTTCCTTAGAGATTACAGCCAGAGAGGCGGTCGGTACGTTAACAATTTCCTCCTCTACATCATCCTCATTCATCTCTACTTTTTGAGTTTGTCCTGGTTTTGCTTCAACAGCGTCCATTGTTTGCTGTTCCATCTGATGATTAACATCATCTGTTTCATTTCCATCATATGCTTTTGTAGAGAAGTCGTATATAATCGGCTCTTCTTCCTTTTCTACCGATTGAACAGGAGTTTCTTTTGGTTTCACCGTCTTTTTCTTCTCATCTGCCTGTACTTTCATACTCTCTCGCTTTTCCTTAATCGCTTCCTTTAGTGATGACATGCTCTCCATAAACGAAGCTCCAATTGTTGCCACCATTTTCTTTAAATAAGAAACGAAGCCGTCTGTAGCTCTTTTAATCACGTCAATGACAGATCTTCCAGTAATAAGGACAACAGCCATAAACATAAGGCCAATCGAGAAAGCTATTGTACCTCCTTCTGCGAACAGAAAGTGTGTCATGCTAAAGCCGAGTGCTCCGACCATACCGCCTCCAAGTGTTTCAATGGCCGTTTGATCATTAAGCTGCATAAAGAACAGATGACTTGTATTGCGGATCACAGAGCGATCAGCAAATGGTGTCCCTTGAGAAAGAGACTCAAATTGTCGGACGTGGGTCAACAGCGCGATGGCATAAACCAAAATATACACACCGACCATTCTCCTGGTCCAAAAATCAGGCCATTTCCTCTTTATCATAAAATAAAAAGATAAGAGCAACAAACTGATGGTCAACAGAATATGCCAGTCTCCTAAAATAAACCGAAATACTTCTACAATCCCATCTCCTGCAAATCCAAGTCTCGCAAATGCCACTGTAGAGATGACGAGAAGAAAAACGCCAGCCAATTCATAAGTTAACTGTGTCTTCCATTTTTGCTTATTCCGTTTACGTTTTCGTTTTGCCATGAGTAAATCACCTCAACCGAATATGTATAGCACACTTTTAGGTTTATCGAGCCAGACTTGTCTCTTTACCTATTCTAGAAGCATTCTTAAAAAGCCTGTTTCTGATAACAATAAACAAAACTTTATGTAGAAAGGGTTGTCATCAAAAAAGAAGAAGCAGCCATAAATCGGCTGCCATCGAACGCTTGTTTTCATTTTATTATAGCATAGCTTTCTTTGATGAGGCCAGTAAACCTTACACTTAATCTAAGCCTCCTGTTATCATTTGCGGGTCAACTAAACTTCCAGGTTGATATTGATCTTCCAGGTATAAATTTGGATCGGTAGTCAAAAGACGAATGACGCGCAATTTCGTCCCACTGATACCCGTACTATTTACAGCTTCTACTACGAGGGAACCACCGGGAATGGAAACAGTTTGCTGCTTTGAAAACTCCTCTTCTTTTGTTGGAAATATTAAATCTTGGGATTGATATGTGTAGAGGATCATTGCACGACGTCCCCTTTATTAGGCTTCGTTTCATCAATGAGCTCATTCAATTTTGCAATTGCTTTTCCAATGCCTCCGACTTCATTAATCATCCCATACGAAACCGCATCCTCACCAATCACATTTGTGCCGATATCTCTTGTGAGGTTCCCTTTTGAGAGCATGAGGTCTTTAAACTTTTCCTCTGAGATGTTTGAATGTCGGGTCACAAAGCTGATTACACGGTCTTGCATTTTATCTAAATATTCAAATGTTTGGGGAACACCGATTACTAAGCCAGTTAATCGAACCGGATGGATCGTCATCGTTGCCGTTTCGGCTATAAATGAATAATCAGATCCTACTGCAATTGGAACACCGATCGAGTGGCCTCCACCAAGAACTAACGTAACCGTTGGCTTTGAAAGAGAGGAAATCATTTCCGCTAAGGCAAGACCTGCCTCTACATCCCCACCTACGGTATTTAAGATAACTAGCAAGCCCTCAATATTTGCATTTTGTTCTGCAGCAACAAGCTGAGGAATTACGTGTTCATATTTCGTTGTTTTATTTTGCGGCGGGAGTTGCATATGACCTTCAATTTGTCCTACGATCGTCAAAACATGAATATTTGTTTGCTCCATTTGCGGTACATTCGTTGAACCAAGCTGCTGAATCTTATCTAGAATCCCGTCCTTTTCTTTTCCTTTCCCAGGTTCCTGTTGAGGTTGCTGAGGTTGATTAGGTTGCTGAGGTTGATTAGGTTGATTAGGTGCAGGGTTTGAATCATTATTTTGGTTATATTCACTCATTTGAAAAGCCTCCTCTAAAATATCCTAATATAATACGTTGGACTTCCATCTTTAGTATGGAGTAGAGGAGGCACTTTCATTCTGAAAGGTTATTAAGTTTTTTATTAGGTCCTTGGATAATAGATAGGTGCTATTGTTTTTTAAGCGTTTTTTCTGTTCTAGGATTCCATTATGATAGGCATAATCATCGGTCGGCGTTTTGTTTTCTCAAATAGGAAACGACTTAAAACTTCTCTAACATTGTTTTTTAGTTGTGACCATTCCATGATGTTTTGTTCTTTACATCTCGTTAATGTTTCCTGGACGAGTTCTTCGGCTTCCCTAATCAAGTCCTCAGATTCTCTTACGTAAACGAAACCGCGAGAAATGATGTTAGGGCCTGCAATAGCGTTGTTTGTCCGTTTATTCAGAGTGAAGACAACGACAAGAATTCCGTCCTTAGAAAGGAGCCTTCGGTCTCTTAATACGATATTTCCTACATCGCCAATGCCAAGCCCATCTATGAGAACATTTCCTGTAGAAATTTTGCCAATTTGTTTCCCTTTACGGTTTTGAAATTCAACACATTCTCCTTTTTCCAAAAGAAAAATATTTTCAGGATGTACAGAACATGTTTTCGCTAACTCTCCGTGAGCATACTGCATTCTAAATTCTCCGTGAACGGGAATAAAATAACGAGGTTTGATCAAATTTAGCATGAGTTTCAGCTCTTCTTGATGACCATGACCCGAAGCATGAATTTTATCTTTGCCAAAAATGACGTCGGCTCCAGATCTGTGCAGCAAGTCCACGGTTTGTGAGATCGATTTTTCATTTCCTGCTGAAGGAGCAGCTGAAATGATGACACGATCCTTCGCTTTCATCCGCACATGCTTATGAGTTCCTTTGGCCATTCTGGAAAGAGCGCTCAATGGTTCATTTTGACTGCCTGTTGTTAACATTACCAGTTTGTCATCATCGTGTTGACTCATTTCCTCTATTCCAATTAACATCTCATCAGCAATTGACAGATAATCAAGACGTCGTGCGATGTTGATTACCCGTTTCATCGTGCTCCCTACCGGAATTAGCTTACGGCCAGTATTGTATGCCGCATCGATAACTTGCTGGATTCGCTGAATATTCGTCGAAAATGTAGCTACAACCATTCTGCCAGGCGCATCGTAGAACGCTTCATTTAAACTTTGACTGACTTTTGACTCACTTAAACTGTTTCCTGGCTTTTCTGCATTCATACTGTCAGAAAGAAGACATAGAACACCTTTCTCTCCTAAAGATGCGATCTTGTATATTTCAGTATCATTCCCATCTATTGGTGTTTGGTCAAATTTAAAATCTCCGGTATATACAATCGGACCCTGGGACGTATGAATACAAATACCAACTGCATCTGGAATGCTGTGTGTTACATGGAAAAAGGTGAGCGGTGTTCGTCCGACGCGTATTTTAGAATTCTCATTAATTTCTTTTAACTGAGGTTTTTTAACACCTTTTAAGTCATTGCACATCTCTTTAACAAAAGCGAGTGTTAATTTCGTGCCGTATATTGGCACGTCTACTTCCCTTAATAAGTAGGGTATGGCTCCGATGTGGTCATCGTGACCGTGGGATAAGAGGATTCCTTTAATTCTTTCCTTATTCTCGATTAGATATGACATATCCGGTATGACTAAATCCACACCGAGCATATCATCTTCAGGAAACATTATACCGCCATCAATCACAAGGATTTCATCGTCCAACTCCACTACGTACATGTTCTTTCCGATCTCGCCAATACCGCCCAAAGCAAAGATTCGAATGTTTTCTGTTCGTTGGTTTGACAATGTTTTTCCTCCTATAGTTTTGTACCTATGTATTATTTATATCGCCACCGCACATATCACTTATTTAAGTATAACGTACAATCAAAACGAAAGACAAGAAAGAGGATGTATCAAAACTCGGTCTTTAACCATTTGATACATCCTCGAATTTTCGTTTTAAATCTTTTTGAGTAGCTCAGACAGCCTCTGGCGCTCTTCAGAACTTAAAGGGATAATTGGTAAACGAACGCCACCAACATCAAGTCCTTGCAGCTGCAGAGCAGTTTTAACAGCTGATGGGTTAGGCGCCATAAACATGCCATTCATAACTGGAACGAGTTGTTGATGCAATTGACTGGCTGCTTGATGTTTCCCCTTTAAAAAGGATTCGATCATTGATTGCATCTCGTTTCCGAGTACGTGAGAGGCAACAGAGACGATCCCATTACCACCAATAGCCATGACGGGAAGAGTTAAACTATCATCCCCTGAATAAAGTGTAAAATCATCAGAAGTATTCGCAATGATTTCCGTCATTTGGTCAAGGTCGCCACTCGCCTCTTTAACAGAAACAATATTATCAATTTTCGATAGTTTAATTATTGTTTCAGCACTCATTTCTACCATTGTACGTCCTGGAACGTTGTAAAGCATGATCGGCAACTTCGTTTTATTTGCAATTGTTTTGAAATGTTCATACATGCCTTTTTGCGATGGTTTGTTGTAATAAGGAGCGACAAGCATTACGGCATCGACACCGGCTTTTTCAGCTTTTTTCGTAAACTCCACTGATTGATACGTATTGTTAGAGCCTGTTCCCGCGATAATTGGTACACGGTTATCCGCTACTTTAACAGTATGCTCGAACAAAGCAAGCTTCTCCTCATAAGATAATGTCGGTGATTCTCCTGTAGTTCCCGCAACGACGAGAGCTTCCGATCCGTTTTCAATTAAATGGTTTATCAGTTTCGTTGTTTTCGCAAAATCAACGTTTCCCTTTGAATCAAAAGGGGTCACCATAGCGGTTACAACGTGTCCAAAATTCATATGATCAACTCCTAAATATGGTCTTACTCTTGGTGTCCTAAAAATATTTCGTGCAAAGCATTCACAGCTTCAAACATGTCTTCTTCTTTCACTAATACCCAAATCGTCGTATGTGAATCCGCCGATTGAAGGATTTGGATGTTTCGTTCTGACAACGCTTCGACAATTTTGGAAGTAACTCCGGGCACTCCAGTCATCCCAGCCCCAACGGCTGATACTTTTGCACAATTTTTCATCGTCTCAGGAGCGAACCCGAGTGACTCGAGTACTTCGATTGCGCGATCACTAACGTCATCCTTCACTGTGTAAGCAACGCCCATTGGTTGGATGTTAATAAAGTCAACACTAATATTTTCATTAGCCATTGCTTTAAAAACTTTTGATTGAAGATCATATTCTCCTTCGGTTGCTCCAACTTTTATTTGGGTAACTTGATTTACATGGGCAATGCCAGTTATCGTTCGCTCTTCGACATCCTGACCGACTTCTTTAGCCGTTGTCGTTGTAATAAGTGTCCCTTCTGCATCTGAAGAGGTCGAGCGAATCCGAATTGGAACTTTAGCTTGCATCGCAATTTCAACAGCGCGCGGATGGATAACTTTTGCTCCTTGGTATGCCATGTTACAAATTTCATTATAGGTGACAACTGGCAAAGGCTTTGCTTTGTCGACAATTCTCGGGTCTGCTGTCATAACACCTTCAACATCGGTAAAAATATCGACCACTTTCGCATTCAAAGCAGCCCCTAGAGCTGTGGCGGACGTATCAGACCCTCCACGTCCGAGTGTTGCTGTTGTCCCTTTTGGAGTTTGCCCCTGAAATCCGGTAACGATTACTACATCAAATTCAGAAAGCGTCGTTTTTAATTCATCTACTTTCATTTCAGTAATCTTGGCATCCATGTATTCTTCATTCGTTCTAAAGCCTGCTTGTGCTCCTGTTATGGCACAGGCATTAATACCCTTTTCATTTAAGAGCTGAGAAAATACAACCGAAGAAACGACTTCACCGCAGGAAGCAAGTAGATCCAGCTCACGCTTTGAAACGTCGGATTTGAGTCCTCCAACTAAATTCAGTAGTGTATCGGTGGCATACGGGTCACCCGTTCTTCCGATCGCCGAGACAACTACGACGATTTTACCACCTGGCTTTAATGCATTTATTACATGATTTGCAGCCATCTCCCTCATTTCAGTTGATTTAAGAGACGAACCGCCGAATTTTTGTACTGTAATATCCATGACACACCTCAGATTTCTCTACTTTAAAATTCCCTTTTTTACAAGAGTTTGCGCGATTTGAACAGAATTTAGTGCTGCACCTTTGAGTAGGTTATCTGAAACAACCCAGCAATGGAATCCTTTTGTATTATCCAAATCAGGACGAAGCCGTCCAACAAATACATCATCTTTTCCTGTTGCGTCAACAGCCATTGGATACAATTGTTCTTCAGGATTATCCATTACGGTAATTCCCTCAGCTTGCTGGAGCTCAGCTAAAATGTCTTCCCTTGTGACGCCATCCTTCTCTAATTCGAAATAAACCGATTCGCTATGTCCAGTTTCGATTGGTAAACGGACGCAAGTTGCTGCTACTTGAAGGGATGTATCACCGGTAATCTTCTTTGTTTCATTAATCATTTTCATTTCTTCAAACGTATAACCGTTTTCTTGGAAAAGATCAATTTGCGGAACAGCATTAAATGCGATCTGATAATGCTTTTTATCTCCCGCAACAGGAAGTAATTTTGCTTTGGCATTTTCGCCTTCAATTACTTGCTGTGACTGGGTATACATTTCATCAATTGCATCAGCTCCTGCACCGGAGACTGCTTGATACGTACTTACAATAATTTTCTTAAGTCCAAACGCTCTTCGGACCGGTTCAAGAGCAGCCACCATTTGAATCGTTGAACAATTTGGGTTACTAATGATCCCTTGGTGATCCTCTAAATGGTGAGGGTTTACTTCAGGGACGACGAGCGGAACATTGTCATCCATCCGAAATGCACTCGTGTTGTCAACGACAATAGCTCCTCTATTTACTGCTTCAGAAGCTAATTTTTTTGAAACTGAGCCTCCCGCACTAAATAGGGCAAGATCAATGTCTTCAAACGATTCAGGTGTAGCTTCTTTTACTTCTACTTCTTCACCTTTAAAAACTACTTTTGTTCCAGCAGAACGTTTTGATGATAACGGTAAAATAGATGCTATTGGAAATTCAAGTCTTTCTAATGTTTTCATCATTTCTTTTCCTACTGCTCCTGTTGCCCCGACAACGGCAACGTGATATCCACGATTTTCTACCATGATAATCCCCTCTCCTTTACCTTTCAATTTCGACTACTAAAACAATAATTCGGTCCATTTTCAGATTTAATGACACCCATTTTACTGCACTTATACTATGTTTTGATACAAATTCGCCTTCACATTTTATAGAAGAATTCGTTCCACATCCTCTAGTATAAATGCAACGTAGTTAAGGGTTAATCCCTTAACTACGATTTTTTTATCAATTCACCAGATGTGTATCGTTGTTGCACTAATTCTATTTTATCAATTGTGGAGAGATTTTTCATCATTGATTATATCTTTCAATGAGAACAGGTTGATATTGCTTGCCATTTAATGCAGCTTCGACAGTATCTTGTATTTTTGTCATATCCGCTACGAGTGAAGTTGGCTTTTTAAACGGGTGATCTTGCCCAAATGGAATGAAATAAATATTTTTTGTTGCCATCAACCGCATGATGTTTACCCCATTTAACCCTAGTGCATCATTTGTAGAAATACCGAGAACAACAGGGTTTCCATTCCGTAATGTCGCTTTTGCTCCCATAAGAACAGGTGAGTCTGTCAACGCATTGGCGAATTTACTCGTAGAACCTCCTGTTAAGGGAGCAATAACCATGCAATCGAGTGGTGTTTTAGGTCCGAAAGGTTCAGCTGTTACAATGGAATTCACAATCGGTTCTTCCGTAATACTTTTAATTCTCTCTATCCAATCATCACTTTTACCGAACTTTGTATTTGTGCTTTGAACGGTATGTGTGACAAAGGGTGTAACTTTTGCCCCGAGATTTACCAGTTTCTCAATTTCCGGCATTACTTCCTCGTACGTACAATGAGACCCCGTTAACCCAAAGCCAATATGCTTTCCTTTTAAGGACATGAAAAAATCCTCCCCTCAGTTTTTCCGCTGACCAATCAACAAAGACGATAGTACATTTGCAATAATCCGACCCGCTGTTTTAGGAGCAACAATTCCTGGTAATCCAGGAGCTAGTAGTGCCTTAATCCCCCTTTTTTCAGCATAACGAAAGTCCGTGCCCCCAGGCTTTGAAGCTAAATCAACAATTAATGCATGAGAAGGCATTTTAGCTATTACCTTAGCTATTAAAATTTCATCTGGAATGGTATTAATAATCACATCACTATTTTCAGCGTGGTTTTCCAGTTCATTTAATGAAATCGGTTCTACTCCGCTTTCAAACGCTCTTGCTAATAACTCTGTCTCTCTCGCGGCTACTTTTACTTTAGCACCTAGTTGTCTAAATGTATGGGATACCGTCATTCCAACCCTTCCAAACCCTAATACAATAACTCTGGAGGAATGAATAGTGGTGTCGGTATTCTGAATCACCATCATCACTGTTCCTTCTGCAGTAGGAATTGAGTTATAAATCGCTACATCATCCCGATTAAACAGCTCAACAAATGGGCGTTTGTACTTTTGTAATAAATTTCGAAGAGAATCCGTTGATATTCCAGAGTAAATCGTTGTTGTTTTCTTCGTACGACTGATCCATTCCGAATCGATCTTAATCGTTTCACCAGAGAAAATTGACTCCACTTCATCTTTGGAATTCATTCCACTTACAGGTAAAACTATGGCATCAATACTTGTCGGGTCTAATGTTTGTAACGTTTGCTTCTTAGCTCCTGCAACCCCGTCATCTAATTGATCGAAGCCAACCAGGGACAGCTTTGCATCTAACTCTGATAGCTTGCGAATAATCTCTAGTTGTCTGGCATCACCGCCAATAATCGCTACGTGCATATCAGTTAACACACTTTTTTCTCCCCTTTCTCCCAATTCTTTATTGAAGGGGAACCAACTTGCGATGTTCTTCATCCACATACTATGTATTCGCACAAATGAACGTGCTAAACGGAAACCGCGTTCTTAAAAGAATTGTTTATTCGGGCTCAAATGATGTTACCGATAAATGAAGTTGTCCCATTTGAGTTGAAAAGTTTTTTATCAAACATAAAAAAACACCCGCCTGAAGGGCGGACGTTTTTAGCCTGGAAGACTACTACTTCTATTTTGTGTAGGGAATTTCTCATAAAATTAAGCGGTCGTTGTTCAATGTTGAACGTCGATAATAATCATATCTGTGCCGATTTTTTTTATTTGATTCCAGTACACCGTGACTTCCTTATCTTTTTTTCCAAGTCCAAACCATTTGAGTGTCGGAATGACAAAGGCTTGTATTTGCCCTGTATTTTCGTCAATCACTAGGTCGGTCTGACCGAGGACACCGAGGCGTTCTCCTTTATGAAAATCGATAATTTCTTTGTTACTAATCTCACTAAGGCGCATGTGATCACTCCTTTACTCTCTTTTATTGCGTGTTCAAAAGAGGACAAAAAGAGCCGAGAAGATCAAGAGGCGTATGGTGTTAATACGTGAGTCTGCGTGAGCCACAGGACGTGGCAGTTGTTAGCAGAAGATCGTTAAAACAGCTATCTTTCCCGGACTTTTTAAACATCCTCTTTTAATTATATTATGAAGCTGAAAGTAAAACATGCGCACATGTCTAGGAGCGAAGAGAGCTTGGTAATTTACCGTCGGGGCTCACTAGTGTCATCGCAAAATCTTGAGAAAACAGATCATAACTAAGCTTCTTGACATCTGCAAGGGAAACGCGTTCAATTTCTGTAACGATTTCATCCAAGTTACGGTGGCGACCAAGAAGCAGCTCATTTTTCCCATTTCTGCTCATCCGGCTGTTTGTGCTTTCTAACCCAAGCATCAAACTTCCTTTTAGTTGCTCCTTTGCATTTTTTAATTCTTTTTCGGTAAGTCCTTTCTCTTTAACAGAGTCGATGACAGACATTAGGCAACCGTACATTTCTTCCAAATGTTTAACTGCCGTTCCAGCATAAATTGTCAAGAGTCCTGTATCATGAAATCCACTATGATACGAAAATACCGAATAGGCAAGCCCTCGGTTTTCACGAATTTCCTGAAATAAGCGGCTACTCATCGAACCACCGAGAACATTATTAAGAAGGACAAGATTATACACGTCTTCATGTCCAATGGCTATTCCTTCATATCCGAGACAAAGGTGAGCTTGTTCCGTTTCTTTTTTTCTGCCCATTTTTTCATATTTAAATCTTGGTCTCTCCAGCGATTTATCAGAATCAAACTGCCTCATATTTCGAAATGTTTCTTGAATAAATTCTACAAACGATTCATCAACATTACCGCACACCGAAATAACAACATTGTCTGCATTGTAAAACTGGTCCATATATTCTATTAATGAATCTGCTGAAAAGCTATCGAGCGAATCTTCGGTTCCTAAAATAGGAAAACCAAGAGGATGTTCCCCGTAACCAGCTTGACTCAATAGGTCATGAACGATATCGTCGGGAGTATCTTCATACATTTTGATTTCTTCTAAAACAACGCCTTTTTCTTTCGCCATTTCTTTGGAATCAAACGTTGAGTTAAAATACATGTCTGCTAACACTTCTAAAGCATGTTCGGCGTGATCATCTAAAACTTTAGCATAATAACAAGTGTATTCTTTCGATGTGAAAGCATTTACCTGGCCGCCAATTGAATCAAAGGACTCGGCTATTTGCTGGGCATTGCGAGACTTCGTTCCTTTAAAGAACATATGCTCTAAGAAGTGTGAAACCCCATTTTGTTTTTTCGTCTCAAACCGTGAGCCTGTACCAATCCAAATCCCGATTGAAACTGACCTTACTGTATTGTTTGGTTCAAATACGATTCTTAATCCATTATCACTTACTATTCGCTTGATCAAATGACATCCTCCTAATACCACGTCTGGTGTTGTTTTGACATGATGCGTTGTTCATTCAATAGGTCTGAAACGGGGCCAATCGTAAAGCCTTTTTCTTTTAATCCACTAATCATTTTTTCTAACCCGTCACTTGCTGATGACGTTGGGTGCATTAACACTAGAGTACCTGCTTCTGATTTATTAATAATTTTCTCTGCCATTTCGTCAGGCACGGGGTTGCGCCAATCGATCGTATCTGCCGTCCACATCACCGTGTGCATTCCTAACTCGTCCGCAATATCTACAACATCTTGCCGAAAGCTGCCGCTTGGTGGCGCGAACCATCTTGGTACAACGCCTACTGTTGCCTGGATAATTTCATTTGTTTTCGTCAGTTCTTCATAAATTCTTGCATTTGAAAGCTGCTTCATGTCTGGGTGAGAATATGCATGGTTTCCGATTTCATGCCCTTCTTCTACAATCATTTTAGCAAGTTTTGGGTTTTTTTTCACCCATGAGCCGTCTAAAAAGAACGTCGTTTTTACATCATGCTCCTTCAGCGTCTTCAACATATCTGGTAAGTACTCATTACCCCATGCCACATTTACCATTAAAGAAACCATCATTTTCTCAGGATTTCCCCGATAAATCGGATTCGGTGGCAAATCATCGAGTGACACCTTTGGGGGGGATTGTTTATACACAAGTTTTTTTACATCAAACGTACCGTTCTTTTTCATTTTCTCGTATGAAGCAGCGACATTTACTTCTACTCCATTAATTCCCGGGACTGCTTTCCAGACATTGTCTACTTTTGCATCTACGGCAGGAATTTCATAATTATCCTTTCGGTCCATGATATCCTGATATAACGGATTTTCTGCCTTAAATACCGGAGATACTGTTTGTTGCTTTATTTCGTGTATATAACTGGTCGTGATCGGATTTTGAACGCTGGCAAAAGATAAGAGCAGTATAAATAGAAAGGTGCTCCATTGAAGGATAAATTTCTTTACCATAGGCTGTCCCTCCTCATCAGTAAAATATGCATGGAAAAGACCAGGTAGAACGCTGCCTTACTGAAAATTGCCATCCTCCAATGAAGAGGTTTTGCCTTCAACTAAAATGATTACCCTTCTTTTTGACACACTTAAAGCTTAAGAAAAGCGCGATGCACCTGGAGCTAGACATTGAAACGGATAATTCCTTATATTTACTGCTATTAAAAAAAGACCGGAATTCCGGTCTTCACATTTATTTTGATTCCTCAGGAAGTACGGCTTTTCGTGATAAATTCACACGGCCCTGATTATCTATTTCAGTTACTTTAACTAACACTTCGTCACCGATGGAAACAACGTCTTCCACTTTTTGCACTCGCTCTTTTGCTAGTTGAGAAATGTGAACAAGACCGTCCTTGCCTTTGAATAGTTCAACAAATGCACCGAACTTCTCAATACGTTTCACTTTTCCGAGGTACGTTTCTCCTACTTCAACTTCACGAACGATATCTTCAATAATGCCTTTTGCTTTTGTATTCATTGCAGCATCCGTTGAAGAAATGTAGACTTTTCCATCTTGTTCGATGTCAATTTTAACGCCAGTATCTTCAATGATCTGGTTAATGATCTTCCCGCTCGGGCCGATGACATCACGGATCTTATCAGGGTTGATACTCATTGTTAAAATTTTCGGAGCATACTCTGATAGTTCTGAACGAGGCTCTGCAATTGCACTCATCATGTTGTCTAAAATCCTCAGACGACCTGTTTGTGCTTGAGATAAAGCTTGCTCTAAAATATCACGATCAATTCCTTCGATCTTAATGTCCATTTGTAGAGCAGTAATTCCCTTTTGAGTTCCGGCTACTTTAAAGTCCATGTCTCCAAGGAAGTCTTCCATTCCTTGAATGTCTGTTAAGACTGAGACATCGGCTTGGTCTTTAACAAGTCCCATTGCAATTCCAGCTACAGGAGCTTTAAGTGGAACACCTGCTGCCATCATCGCGAGTGTGCTTGCACAAATACTTGCCTGGGAAGTAGAGCCATTTGATTCAAGTACTTCAGAAACGAGACGAATCGTATAAGGAAATGACTCTTCAGAAGGAATCACTTGTTCAAGAGCACGTTCTCCTAGTGCACCATGTCCAATTTCCCGGCGACCTGGTCCACGAATCGGTCCTGTTTCACCTACACTAAAAGAAGGGAAATTGTAGTGGTGCATAAAGCGTTTCGTTTCTTCAATGCCAAGTCCGTCTAACACTTGAACATCTCCTAATGCTCCAAGCGTACAGACGCTCATTGCCTGGGTTTGTCCACGAGTAAAGAGACCTGATCCGTGCGTTCGTGCTAATAAGTCGATTTGTGATGTTAACGGGCGGATTTCATCGATTTTACGTCCATCAGGACGGATTTTATCTTTTGTGATGAGGCGACGGACAATTCCTTTTAAAATTTTATCAAGAATTTCTTTCGCTTCACCGCCTCGGTCTATATCTTCAGAAGCATACTCTTCTGCCACCCGGTCCACCACTTCTTTAATGGCTGCTTCACGTGCATGCTTCTCAAATACCGTAGCTGCTTCTTTAAGGTCGGCTTCTGCTTTTTCACGAAGTTCTTTTTCAAGCTCAGGATCAACAGATGCCAATTTAATATCCATTTTCTCTTTACCGACTTTTTTAACTACATCTTCTTGGAAAGTAACAAGACGTTTGATTTCTTCGTGACCAAACATGATCGCCTCAAGCATGACATCTTCCGGTACTTCTTCCGCTCCGGCTTCCACCATATTGATCGCATCTTTTGTCCCTGCTACAACAAGATGGATATCACTTTTTTCCAGTTGCTCTGTCGTCGGGTTAATAACAAATTCGTTATCAACACGGCCAACAATGACACCTGCTACAGGACCTTCAAAAGGAATATCTGAAATAGATAACGCTAAAGAAGAACCAACCATGGCTGCCATTTCTGGAGAACAGTCTTGATCGTTACTCATGACGATACTGATGACTTGTACATCGTTTCTAAATCCATCTGCAAAAAGCGGACGAATAGGACGATCAATAAGGCGGCTCGTAAGGACTGCGTTCTCACTTGGACGACCCTCACGTTTAATAAAGCCGCCTGGAATTTTTCCCGCAGCATATAAGCGTTCCTCATAGTTGACGGTTAACGGGAAGAATGGTAAATCTTTTGGTTCCTTTGAGGCTGTTGCTGTACATAACACAGCCGTATCTCCGTATCGTACCATTACTGCACCATTTGCTTGCTTTGCAAATCGGCCAGTTTCGAATGTCATCGTACGACCGGCAAAATCAATTGAAAACATTTGCTTTTCTTGTTCCATAAGTACAAGTGCTCCTCTCATTCACATTTAACGTGAATATCTTACTCATTAGTTTTGACTTAAATTTATGTAGTAAACATAGCATCTTAGCCTTTTTATCATATCAAACCCTTTGACTAATTAGCAACGTCTTCCTGCTTTCACTCCTAAACAGTGCTTGAGTCAGGTAAATTTTTCCTTCATGTATAACAAAAAAGCGGGACTTATCCCGCTTTTCTCAATCATGCTTATCGACGTAAACCAAGCTTGTCAACGAGTTGACGATAACGAGCAACGTCTTTGTTACGCAAGTAAGTCAATAGGTTACGACGTTGACCTACCATTTTCAAAAGACCACGACGAGAGTGGTGATCCTTTTTGTGAGTACGTAAATGATCGTTAAGTGTCGTGATTTGCTTCGTTAGGATAGCAACTTGCACTTCTGGAGAACCAGTATCGTTCTCGTGAGTTTTGAATTCGTTGATGATTTCATTTTTGTGCTCTTGTGTTAAAGCCATCCATTACACCTCCTTCAATTATATCCCCAATCGCCTAGCGGACGTCGGTGACTCGTTCTGCCAAGTGATGGTTAACATCTTATAGCATACTAGTTTTCGCTGTGAAAATCAAGGTTTCCCATTGTTTTTTCACACTATTTTTCAAAGTAAGCTAAAGCTTCTACTTTGTCATTATTCAATTGGTCAATCAAGTCATCAACTGAAGAAAATGGACGCTCATCTCTAATTCGCTTTTTCCAGTTAATTTTAACCGTTTGACCGTACAAATCCCCATCAAAATTAAATACGTGAACTTCTACTGTGGGATCCCCATCTGACTTTTTATGAAAAGTAGGTTTATAGCCGACATTGCACATCCCATGATACCATCTATCTGCCGCTTCCAATTCAACGATATATACACCTGTCTTTGGAAGGAGATACGAAGAATCTTTATCTACGTTTGCTGTTGGAAAGCCAATCGTCCGTCCACGCTGGTCACCTTTTACAACTACCCCAGTTGTTTCATAGCTTCTACCGAGCAACTGACAGGTTTCAGTGACATCTCCTTGCCTAATGCAATTACGCACCCTCGTCGAACTGATTTTTTCTTCCTTTTTGTTAAGCTTACTTACGACCGTTTGGGTAAACTCTCCCCTTGAATGAAAGGGCATTGTCTCCATCGTCCCTTTACCCAATCGACCGTACGTATAATCAAACCCTGCAACCACATGTTTTACATTTAAATCAATTAAGTATTGATCGCAAAAACTCTGAGGAGTCAGTTCAGCAAAAGAAGATGTAAAATGGATTACAAATAAGTAATCAACATTCAACTTTTCAATTTCTGCCTTCTTTATTTTTAGCGGGGTTAAATAATCGACCTGCTCTCCCTTTCTTAATACTTCTTTAGGATGCGGGTCAAATGTCATAACGCCACTTTTCCATCCACGTTTTGAAGCCTCTTCTTTAGCTGTTCCAATGACTTTTTGATGACCAAGGTGAATCCCGTCAAAAAAGCCTAGAGCAAGTACTAGGGATGGAAAGTCGCTTCTATTATATTGATGAGGATGTTCGATATGAATCGTTTCCACGTTGCCACCTCTATTTATAGAAAGGGCATGATGCCAGGGAAAATGATCACTTTCATCATCTACAAATTCTGATCCTGAACAATAATAATGTCTCTTCCTTATGAAAATGCTGCGCAGATTTTCCAATTATTTGCAACAAACACCTAAGGTTAAGTTCATTTCTACACTTTCAGCATTTTTTCCGGCTTCATCATACCTTCTTTGTTTGGGTGCTTTTGATAAATTGCTAAGCACTCCCCTTGTTGATTATACAAAGTGAAGCGAGATTCGTCCATCATTTTAGGCAAAGGAAGAACAGCACCATTTATAACCTTCTCTTCCATATTTTTATCGATAGTCATTCGCGGCCAGTTCTTCAATGCGTACTCAATAGGATACAGCGCTTCGTGTAACATTCCTTTTTCCTTTAACGCCATTAGCTGATGCTCAGTATAGCAATCCGCTTTAATAAACGATCCTGATGCAGTACGCCTTAAGCTTGACATATGAGAAGGGTAGCCAAGCATTTCTCCCATCGTGACAGCTAATGTTCGTATGTACGTACCTTTACTGCATTTTACCCGAAAGCGAAATGATAGTAAGCCATCCTCTTGTTTAACCGGAGATGTTCGGACAAGCTCATAAATTTGTACTTGACGTGATGGTCTGTCAATTTCAATTCCTTGTCTTGCATACTCATATAAGCGCTTACCTTTCACTTTAACTGCCGAATACATCGGTGGGGTTTGACTTATCGTGCCTACAAGACGCAAGAGGGTCCCATCGATTTCATCATCAAGAAGTGTTTTTTCGATTCGTTTTCGTTCCACTACTTCACCGGAAGCATCTTCAGTCGTTGTCGAATATCCAAGAGTTGCTTCTCCTTCATATTCCTTTCCTTCGGCTGTTAAGTACTCCACTAGCTTTGTAGCTTTTCCGATACAAATCGGAAGTACTCCTTCTACATCAGGGTCCAGCGTACCGGTATGTCCAATTTTTTTTAGTTCAAACAATCGTTGCATCTCTTTCACACAGTCAAATGACGTCTTTCCTTTTTCTTTCCATAAGGGGAGAATCCCCTGATATCTTTCACTCATCTTCATCACCTCGAACGTAAAAATCAAATTGCCGGAAATCATCGCCGCGAAGCTCTTCGACTGCGGATCATTTACACTTTCACAACTCTCAAAAAAAAGAGGATAGAGCGAATGTCTATCCTCGAAAAAGTTCTAATTACGATCATCCAGCTTACGAAGCAGCTCTTCGATTCTGTTTCCGCGCTCAATACTTTCATCAAATTTGAAAAACAGTTCTGGTGTTTTACGAATCTGAATCCGTTTACCGATTTCAGAACGAATGAATCCAGTCGCTTTCGAAAGTCCTTCAAGCGTTTGAGCTCGTTTCTCATCGTCACCGTAGACAGTGATAAATGCGGTAGCTTGCTGGAGGTCACCAGTTACATCCACGGCTGTAACTGTAACAAAGCCGACTCTTGGATCTTTAATTCCTCGCTGAATGATATCTGTTAGTTCTTTTTTTATTTGTTCTCCAATGCGATTTGCACGAACGTTACTCATCCTGTGCACCCCCAAAATGTAGTTGTGAATTCTATAGGCATTTTCAAAAAGCTGTTTTTGATATGATAAGATTATCGCTCGAATCCGCTACAGGCGGACGCTTTCCGCGGGCAATGCTTCACCTGCTCCTGCGGTTCCTCGTCGCAATAAGACATTCTTGCTTTTCCCGCTGAAGTCGCCGCCTTTCATTCCTTCGACTTATCAATAAAAACAACAATCTATGCGAAAAGAGGCTTGCAAAAAGGAGGATAAATGAACCCTAGCTTCTTAAAATATCCTTTAATGATTAAATCCATTCCCACCGCACCGAAGCCACTTCTATCTCGGGAACGCTGTCGATAAAGTCCAGTGCACGATTTAATTCCTGTTCTGCCCGTACTTTGTCTGAACTCACTACAGCAATGGCTATCTTTGTTCGCTGCCAGACGTTCTGATGGTCCGTTTCCGCAACAGATAGGTTAAAGCGATCGCGGAGACGTGTGACTACACTTTTTAATACAGCACGCTTTTCTTTTAGCGACTGTGCATCATAAATAATCGCTTCAATGGCAAGGGAGCCTATGATCACCGCTTGATTTCCTCCATTACGTAAGCTTCAATGACATCTCCTTCTTTTACGTCATTAAAGTTTTCAAGCGTAATTCCACATTCATAGTTCTTTGCTACTTCTTTTGCATCATCTTTGAAGCGTTTTAAATCGCGAATGCCACCTTCAAATTGGACAACACCATCACGAATTAAGCGCACTGTAGAATCTTTGGTAATTTTCCCATCTGTTACATATGAGCCAGCGATGGTACCAATTTTAGATACTTTAAATGTTTGACGGACTTCTGCTTGACCGATGACTTTTTCTTCGTACTCAGGATCAAGCATTCCCTTCATCGCTTGTTCTACTTCTTCAATGGCATTGTAAATGACACGGTGTAAACGGATGTCTACTTTTTCTTGATCAGCAGTACGTTTTGCATTGTTATCAGGGCGAACGTTAAATCCTATAACGATTGCATTGGAGGCACTGGCTAAGATAATATCAGATTCTGCAATGGCACCAACCCCTGTATGAATGATATTTACCTTCACACCTTCAACTTCAATCTTTTCTAACGAGCCACGCATCGCTTCAACTGATCCTTGAACATCAGCCTTAATAATGATATTAATATCTTTAATATCCCCTTGTTGGATCTGGTTAAACAAGTCGTCAAGACTTACTCTGGAAGTTTCACGACGCTGGGCTTCTTTTTCTTTAATCGCTCGTGATTCACCGATTTGACGAGCTTTCTTTTCATCTTCAAACACCATAAACTGGTCGCCCGCTTGCGGTACGTTATTTAAACCGGTAATTTCAACTGGCGTAGAAGGACCTGCATCCTTAACACGACGGCCGAGATCATTTACCATTGCACGGACACGCCCGAACGTGTTTCCTACAACAATCGGATCGCCGACTTTAAGTGTGCCTGTTTGCACAAGCAACGTAGCTACTGCTCCGCGGCCACGGTCCAATTCTGCCTCAACAACTGTTCCTCGTGCACGTTTATTCGGGTTCGCTTTTAACTCTTCTACTTCAGAAACAAGAAGGATCATTTCTAACAACTCGTCAATGCCTTCACCTTTAATAGCAGAAACGTTAACGAAAATGGTATCTCCACCCCACGCTTCCGCAACAAGACCATGCTCTGTTAGTTCTTGCATGACGCGATCAGGATTTGCCCCTTCTTTATCCATTTTATTCACAGCAATGATAATCGGAACTTCAGCTGCTTTTGCGTGATTAATCGCCTCTACCGTTTGCGGCATAACACCATCATCAGCTGCTACGACGAGAATCGTAATATCTGTTACTTGTGCTCCGCGTGCACGCATTGTTGTAAAAGCCGCGTGACCAGGAGTATCTAAAAAGGTAATCTCTTTATCATTCTCTTTAACTTGGTAAGCACCAATATGCTGAGTGATTCCACCTGCCTCACCAGCAGTAACTTTCGTGTGACGAATACTATCTAAAAGAGTTGTCTTACCGTGGTCAACGTGACCCATAATCGTAACAACAGCAGGGCGCTCCTGAAGATCAGCAGGGTCATCTTGTTCATCGATTGTTTCAAACTCAGCTTCATCGATGACAATTTCTTCTTCCACTTTAACACCAAAGTCTTCGGCTAGAAGTTCGATGGTGTCTTTGTCAAGTTCCTGATTAATTGTAGCCATAACACCAAGACCCATTAATTTTTTTATGATCTCAGAAGGCTCTTTGTTAAGCTTCTCAGCAAATTCGCCAAGGCTAATCGGAGCTGTATACGTAATCTCTTGCGGCATCGGTTTGGCTGCTGGACGTTTTTGCTCTTGATAATTACGGCGGTCATTTCGTTGATTGTTGTTTTTATTTCTGCTGTTGTTTCGACGATCGTTTTTCTTTCCTTGGTTGTTGTTACCTGGCTTGTTTGAACGTTTATTTGCAGATTTTTCATTCATAGGTGACTGATCACGTCCTTCATTACTTCTTTGCTTTTGTTTGCCTTGATTAGAAATGTCTTTTTTCGATTTATTTTGCGGCTTCGGCTGTGTTTTTTCACTTTTGCTTTGTGAATGGTTATTGTTCGATTCCAGTTTTTTGATCGCTGCTTCGTCAATAACACTCATATGATTTGAAACCTCTACTTTTGCTGCTTTTAAACGTTCAATAACTGCTTTACTAGTCGTATTTTTCTCTTTGGCATATTCATAAATACGCATCTTCCTCATATGTTTACCTCCCGCATTCATGGCACTCTTGGTCGCACAGTGATAATCAAGAGATTTTGAAGAGCCATGAATCTTTATTCCATTAACGACTTCAACTTTTTCGCAAAGCCGCTTTCTTCAACTCCCACTACTACTCTCTCATCTTTTCCAATCGCATTTCCAATGGATTGCCGTGTCCACTTAATGACTAGCGGCACGTCATAATAAGAGCATTTGTCTGTAAATCTCTTTTTTGTATTTTCTGAAGCATCTTCAGACATAATCACTAAGCGTAATTTACCTTTTCGAACGGCTTGTAAAACAACGTCTTCCCCTGTAACAAGAGCTCTTGCGCGATACGCAAGTCCAAGGAAATTCAACGCACGATCTTCCATTACTTGTTCTCCTTATCTATTTCAGCCATTAGCATGTCATAGACTTCAGAACTCACTTTTGTTTTTAAGTGACGGGAAAGAATATCCTTTTTCTTCGCTTGCTCAATTACATCTCTTGATGCTGTTAAATATGCTCCGCGTCCTGATTTTTTCGATGTTGGATCATAAATCACTTCTCCATCAGGGGTTCGGACGATTCGAGCAAGCTCTTTCTTCGGCATCATCTCGTTTGTCACAACACATTTTCGCAAAGGAGTTTTTTTAGTACTCATGCTTTTCACTCCTTAGTTCACATTGTCTTCCTCATCATAATCAGTAGCTGCACCTAAATCGTGATCCTCTACAATATCATCAGAATGAGTATACTCTTCGCTACCTTTTGCCTCTAGCTCTTCTTCTAATGGAGCATTCGGGTCATAAATACCGAGCTCTTCAGCATCTGATTGACTCTTAATATCAATCTTCCAACCCGTTAATTTCGCTGCTAGGCGGGCATTTTGGCCTCGCTTTCCAATCGCGAGAGAAAGTTGATAGTCAGGGACAACGACTTGAGTCATCTTTTCCTCTTCGTCTACAGTAACCTGAAGAACCTTCGATGGGCTGAGTGAATTGGCTACATAGACTTTTGGATCTTCTGACCAACGGACAATATCAATTTTTTCACCTTTCAACTCATTAACGATTGTTTGCACTCGCTGACCGCGTGGACCGACACAAGAGCCAACAGGATCAACTTCTGGATCTTCCGCATGAACTGAAATCTTTGAACGATCTCCAGCTTCTCGCGATACTGATTTTATCTCAACCGTCCCATCATAAATTTCTGGAACTTCGAGTTCAAACAATCGTTTTAAGAGACCCGGGTGCGTCCTTGAAATCATAATTTGCGGACCTTTTGTCGTTTTTTCAACTTTAGTAATAAACGCTTTGATCCGGTCGTTATGTTTGTAGTTTTCAGTTGGCATTTGCTCATTAAGAGGCATAATCGCTTCAACCTTGCCTAGGTCAACGTAAATAAATCGATGATCCTGACGTTGAACAATCCCTGTCATAATATCTTCTTCGCGATCTATAAAGTCAGAGTAGATAATTCCCCGTTCAGCTTCGCGCACACGTTGAGTGACGACCTGCTTAGCAGTTTGTGCAGCAATGCGTCCAAAGTCCTTTGGCGTTACTTCAATCTCAACTACATCATCTACCTCGTATTGCGGATTAATGGATCCAGCTGCGTCCAAAGAAATTTCTAACCTTGAGTCGAAAACCTCTTCAACTACAACTTTTTGTGCAAAAACGCGAATATCACCATTTTCACGGTCGATATTGACACGGACATTTTGTGCTTGATTAAAGTTCCGTTTATATCCGGTAATCAGCGCTTGTTCAATTGCTTCTAAAATGACTTCTTTGTCAATGCCTTTGTTTTTTTCGATGCTTGTCAGAGCATCCATGAAATCACTGTTCATGAGTTTTGGTTCCCCCTTTATAGAAAAGCGTAAGCGCTCGTACGCTGTCTCTTCCTCTAATAGTAAATACTACGATGCTTATGCTCGTCGCTAAAGCTAGTCCTAAAATTTGTTTCCTTATGATCTGTTGCTTTTTGAACGTATTTTCAACTCAAATATTGTTACAAACGCTCAAAAAATAAAGCAACACCCTTATATAATAGAGCCTTGAGGATCGTTTAAAAGATTACAGCTAGCCTTGCTTTTGCAACCTTTTCAAATGGTATTTGGACCGTTTTGGTTTTCGTTTTAATCGTTATGTCAATTGTAAGTATATGGCCGTCAAAGTCCGATAGCTTTCCTTCAAACACTTTGTCACCATCAATAGGTGCGTACGTAGTCACGTGCACATTTTTACCAATGGCGCGATGAAGGTCCTGTTCTTTTTTCAACGGTCGTTCTGCACCTGGTGAAGACACTTCTAAGTAATATGCTTGTTCGATAGGATCTTGCTCATCCAACGCTTCACTGAGCTTTTCACTCACGGCTGTACAATCATCTAAATCCACACCGTTATCAGAATCAATATACACACGCAAGAACCAGTTTTTTCCTTCTTTTATAAATTCAACATCCACTAGTTCGAGGTGTAAGTCATCCAATATTGGTTTCGCTAATGTTTCAGTGGTTTGTCTAATGTCACTAGCCAAAATTTCGCCTCCTTGCTTTAAACCTTTGGCCAAAATACTGTGAGCCTTTCATACGGTTTTTTTCACACAATGGATAAGAGATATTGTTGGTATACCCAAAAAACAGTTCTGTTAACAGACTTAGCGTAGAAGTTCTGTGAACTCTCCATTGTAGTATCTGTATAAAAAAGGGAGTGGAGAAGATCTGACTGCTTTTTTCCCCTTGACTTTTGAACACCCTCTTATATCCAAAAGAAAGAGTGGGACGCCCCCACTCTTTCCGCTGCCGTTATTCTAAGTATTGCCATCTTACTATAACATAAACCCCTAGGGGGCGCAAACAAACATTAGCCTTAAGAGCCTAGAATAGCGAGAGTTGATTAGAATCAGGCATTCCTTCTAAACAGCCATGATCATCTAAATTTTCCAGGACTGTTTTTGTTATTTTACTTCTTTCACGTAAATCTTCTTTGGAAAGGAATTCTCCCCCGTCACGTGAATTAACAATATTAATAGCCGCATTGGTTCCTACACCATTCAACGCATTAAAAGGTGGGATTAACGTATCTCCGTCCACGATGAACTCCGAGGCTTTTGACTTATATAAGTCAACTTTCTGAAAGGAGAAACCTCGCTCGCACATTTCTAATGAAAGCTCCAATACTGTGACCAAGCTTTTCTCTTTCGGAGACGCATCGAGACCCTTCTGGTAAATCTCCTCAATTTTCTTGCGGATGCTCGCTGAGCCGCGTGTCATTGTATCGAGATCAAAATCATCTGCTCTTACTGTAAAGTACGCCGCATAAAAAAGAATTGGATGATGAACCTTAAAGTAAGCGATTCTAACTGCCATTAAAACATAAGCAGCAGCGTGAGCTTTCGGAAACATGTACTTAATTTTTAAACAAGAGCTGATGTACCAATCAGGAACACCGTTCTTTTTCATTTCTTCGATCCAATCTTCTTGAAGCCCCTTACCTTTACGAACAAACTCCATAATTTTAAAGGCAAGTGAATGCTCGACACCTTTATAAATCAAGTAGACCATTATGTCATCTCGACAGCCGATCACATCTTTTAATACACAAGTACCATCTGCGATCAAGTCAGCTGCGTTATTTAACCATACATCGGTTCCGTGGGACAGTCCGGAAATTTGCACGAGCTCACTGAACGTGCTTGGTTTTGTATCCTCAAGCATTTGTCGCACAAAGCGAGTACCAAATTCAGGAATGCCATACGTCCCTGTTTTACACATGATTTGTTCTTCAGTTACTCCGAGCGATTCCGTTCCGCCAAATAATTTGAATACTTCTTTGTCATCGACTGGAATATCTTTTGGATCGATTCCGCTCAAGTCTTGCAGCATACGAATAACCGTAGGGTCATCGTGCCCTAATATATCAAGTTTTAATAAATTATCATGAATTGAATGAAAGTCGAAGTGTGTTGTCTTCCATTCTGAGTTCCGATCATCAGCTGGGAATTGGATCGGTGAGAAATCATAAATGTCCAAATGGTCAGGAACAACGATAATTCCCCCAGGGTGTTGACCTGTCGTTCGTTTTACTCCAGTACACCCTGAAACAAGACGATCGATTTCGGCACCTCTTAACCTTAATTGATGGTCGTCTTCATAGCCTTTCACAAAACCATATGCTGTTTTTTCCGCTACTGTACCGATCGTACCCGCACGGTATACATAATCTTCGCCGAAAAGTTCTTTCGTATAGTTATGGGCTACAGGTTGGTATTCTCCAGAGAAGTTTAAATCGATATCAGGTACTTTGTCTCCTTTGAACCCTAAAAATGTTTCAAAGGGGATGTCATGCCCGTCTTTATTATAAGCCTCTCCGCATTTCTCACAATCTTTATCAGGTAAATCAAACCCGGAACCGACTGTACCGTCATCAAAAAACACAGAATGATGACATTTCGGACAAACATAGTGAGGCGGCAGTGGGTTAACCTCTGTAATTTCCGTCATTGTAGCGACAAAGCTTGATCCCACTGACCCCCGAGACCCGACAAGATAACCGTCAATTAATGATTTTTTTACGAGCTTCTGAGAAATTAAATAGATAACGGAGAAACCGTTACTTATAATCGACTTAAGTTCTTTTTCTAGCCTCGCTTCGACAATTTCCGGAAGGTCCTCTCCGTATATATTTTTTGCCCGGTTGTAGCACATTTCCCGCATCTCATCGTCTGCCCCTTCGATATGTGGCGTATAAAGATCATCCGGGATCGGCTTAATTTCTTCAATTTGATCGGCAATCGCATTCGGATTTGTAACGACGATCTCTTTTCGGGTTTTTTCAGGTAAAAACGAAAAGCATTCAAGCATTTCATCCGTTGTACGATAATGGACATCAGGTAATGAATGGCGGTTTAATGGATTCGCTCCTCCCTGAGAGGCGATCAAAATTTTCCGATAGACTTTATCTTCTGGTTGAAGGTAGTGCACATTTCCTGTCGCAACTACCGGTTTTTCCAGTTTTTGACCGAGTTCAACGATATTTCGAACAATCTCTTTTAATTCCAGTTCATCTCGTATGATTTCTTTTTCTAAAAGTTTATAATAATTGCTCGGCGGCTGTACTTCAATATAGTCGTAAAAACGGGCGATGTCTTCCACTTCTTCCGGTGCTTTTTGCATCATCGCATCAAACACTTCTCCATTATCACATCCGGATCCAACGAGAATTCCTGTCCGATGTTGAGCAAGAACAGAACGCGGAATACGGGGAACCCGGTGAAAGTAATCAATGTGAGACATGGAAACGAGCCGATAAATATTTCTGAGACCTTCTTGATCTTTTGCCAGAAGGATACAATGGTTCGGCCGTTGTTTTTTGTATTCATCGCCTTTAGACTGGTGATTTAATTGATTATGGTTGATGATTCCTAGGTCAATAGCATCCTTCACCATTTTCCAGAGTAAATGACCTGTCGCTTCCGCATCATAAATAGCTCTATGGTGGGACACAAGCTCTATATTAAACTTTTTACAAAGAGTATTTAACCGGTAGTTACGAAAAGTCGGGTAAAGAAGCCTCGCGAGCTCCAGTGTGTCGATAACTGGGTTGGGAGTTTTATCATAGCCAATACGTTTATAGCCAGCATCTAAAAATCCCATATCAAAACTTGCATTGTGTGCAACTAGAATTGCGTCGTCCATCCATTCGTGGAAGTCTTTAAGCACATCTCCGACTTCTGGTGCCCCGTCTACCATATCGTCTGTGATCCCGGTTAATTCAATGATCGTCGGACTTAGTTTTTCGTGAGGATCTGCAAAGGACTCAAAACGGTCGATTATTTCACCGTCTTTTACTTTAACTGCTGCCAGTTCAATAATCGTATTATAAACAGCCGATAGTCCCGTCGTCTCAACGTCAAAAACAACGTACGTGTCATCATGCAAAGAGCGGTCCGATTCATTGTAAGCAATGGGTACACCATCATTTACAAGGTTCGCTTCCAGCCCGTAAAGGATTTTGACACCTTCTTTCTTCCCTGCACTATAGGCTTCCGGATAAGCTTGGACGACGCCGTGGTCAGTAATGGCAATCGCTTTATGATTCCACGTTTTCGCTTGAGCTACATAAGCTGAAACTGAAGTAATAGCATCCATTTGACTCATGGGTGAATGAAGATGCAGTTCAACACGTTTTTCATCTTCAGGCGCCTTATCTTTTTTCTCAATTGGCTGGACTTGTTGAATGTCCCGTGCCATCATCGTAAGGTCGCGTACAAAGGTATCGTATTGTACGCCACCTCTTACTTTTAGCCACATACCTTTTTTAATCGATTCAAGAACTGGCACGTCCTCTTTATCTTTAGAGAACATTTTCACTAAGATTGAATCTGTATAGTCGGTTACCTTAAAAGTTAATAGTGTTCTGCCACTTCGCAGTTCTTTTGTTTCCGCATCAAAAACATACCCTTGAATAGTGACGCGTCCTTCTTCTTCCACAATATCCTCAATCGGATTGGGATTTTCTTTTAATTTTTGTCCAATAGAAATAGAAGAAGTCGTGCCTAGTTCTTTAGCTTTCTTCTCTATTTTTTGTTTTTCCATCATCGCTTCGACTACTTTTGAATGGTCTTCTTCCTGTTTCTTTTCAACAAACTTTTCATACGCTTCTTTTGACTCCTGGACCGTTGTCTCAATTGTCATCGACGGAAAACCAGTTTCAATAAGTAATTTTTTTAATGGGTCTGTTACCTTTCGCTTGATCATTTCTGCTTCTGCATCGTTCATGGTAGATATGATCAATTTATTTTGTTCAACACGTGGCTCTTGACCACGCAAGCGCTGGATCAGGCCGTTCGTTGAATGTTTAAGTCCTTCCACGAAAAAAGGCCAATAACTAGCCAGGTATTTTTCAGGTTGAGCTTGTTGATCATAGCGAAACGTCAAATGCACCGTTGCAATATGCTGCAGCCCTTGTTTGATCGTCGTTTGTACAGCATCAAAGACTGGGTATGGTAACATGTACGGCAATCGAATAGTAAAGTGCCATTTCTTTTCGTTTTTAAAAACCTCGAGTTTTTCAATCCAGCCTTCCGTTAGATGAGCTTGGCGTATCTCTTCTGGCATTACGACTTGCTCAAGCAGCAAATCAAATCGCTCTCGGCGAATTTGTTGATCATCTTGCAAACCATTCCCCTCCTTTTAAAGAAAACTTGACTTACCGACAAGCATTTTCGACCGGCAGACTGAAGCCGCTTTCTGGCTTATTCTGACGGGCTAAAATGACCTCGTAGCTGTCTCTTCCTCTGCTAGTAATGCTCCGGTGTGTATCCGTCGAGACAACCCGCAGCTTATTCACGAAGTAATGCTTGTCGCTGGAGCTAGATGTTACTCCAATTACTAAAAAGGTATCCATAACCTAAGTAAATATAAATTCCTAAACGACAAGTCTGTAACTAGGAGATGGTACCCCGTATTGGAGTACCATCATCACAATCGATTGTTTATTGATTCAAATAGCGAGAAATGGTATCGACCAATTCATCATAATGAACTTCGAGGGTTATTTCCGTCTTGCGGATTTTCACTTCAACAATGCCTTCGTCTGCTCGTTTACCAACTGTGATTCGCACTGGCATTCCCATCAAGTCGGCGTCTTTAAACTTTACGCCTGGTCTTTCCGCACGATCATCATATAGTACGTCAAAACGCGCTTTTGTTAGCGTAGAATAAAGCTCATCCGCTAACGTTCGCTGTGCCTCTTGTTTAATATTAACCGGAATCAAGTGGACATCAAATGGTGCAACAGATGCTGGCCAAACAATGCCGTTTTCATCATTGTGCTGTTCGATGATTGCTGCAACCGTTCGAGAAACGCCGATACCGTAGCTTCCCATAACCATTTGTTGTGATTTTCCATTTTCATCTAAAATGGTGGCTTTCATCGCTTCACTATAACGAGTACCCAGTTTAAACACATGGCCGACTTCGATACCTTCTTTAAATTGAATCACACCTTGTCCATCGGGTGAAGGATCCCCCTCTTGGATGAGGCGTAAATCTTCATAATGATTTACATTAAAGTCCCGACTAGGGTTTACATTTACAAAATGTTTATCCTTCTCATTTGCACCGCATACACCGTTAACAACCGCTTCCACTGCATGGTCGCAAATTACCTTCACATGATCAGGGACATTGACGGGTCCAATAAAACCAGGAGTTGTGTTAAGGTGCTGCTTCGTATCTTCCTCTCCGGCTATTTCAACCAATTGCGCGTCAAGGACATGCTTTACTTTTACTTCATTTACTTCATGGTCACCACGTACGAGAATGAGTACTGGTTCTTGGTCAACCATCATGAGAACGGATTTTACGAGTTTACTTTCCTCTACATCGAGAAATTTCGCTACTTCTTCAATCGTCTTTTGATTAGGAGTTGCCTTCTCGTTCATTTCAAGGAGAGGCTCATCACTTTTTGTATAGTTTACGTTTACAGGTGCAATTTCAATGTTAGCAGCAAAAGAGGAAGTATCTGAGTAAGCAATGGTATCTTCACCAATGTCAGATAGCACCATAAATTCGTGGGTATCCTTTCCACCCATTGCTCCTGAGTCAGCGACTACTGCCCGGAAATCTAGACCGCATCGTGTAAACACATTCGAATAAGCTTGATACATTTTTTCATAGCTTTCATCTAAACCTTCGAAACTTGTATCAAAGGAATAAGCATCTTTCATTAAAAATTCACGCGATCTCAAAATCCCGAACCGGGGACGGCGCTCGTCACGAAATTTGGATTGAATTTGATATAGCATCATCGGCAAACGCTTATAAGAACGAATATCATCTCTGACAAGGGAGGTGATGACTTCTTCATGAGTCGGTCCAAGCGCAAATTCCCGCTCGTGTCGATCCTTCACACGCATCAGTTCAGGCCCGTATACGTCCCATCTTCCCGATTCCTGCCATAATTCAGCAGGCTGAATCGCTGGCATTAATACTTCCTGTGCACCTGCTTTATTCATTTCTTCACGGATGATCGCTTCCACTTTCTTTAGCGCTTTTAACCCTAATGGTAAAAAAGAATAAACACCAGCTGAGCTTTGCCTGATCAACCCTGCTCTTAGCATAAGCTGATGACTTTTCACTTCTGCATCACTTGGTACATCACGTAATGTTGGAGATAAATAAGTACTTTGCTTCATATAAAGGCCACCTCAATTTATTGGACAAAACGCAGCTAAAGGTTACGCTGCTGTTTCATCCATCGATTTTAGTAAAGGCTGTTTTCATAAGAGTTTTTAGTAAAAGAAATGATCGTACTATATGTGAGGACAAAAAGAGCCGAGAATTTCAAGGGAGCGCTACAGAAATTCGACACTATTTTTCCCGGACTTTTTGAATATCCTCTATAAGAAAAATTTGTTTATATCATTCCAAGTTACAACAAGCATCAGTAGCATTAAGAGAGCAAATCCAATAAAATGGACGAGTCCTTCTTTTTGAGGATCAATAGGTTTGCCTCTTACAGCTTCCAGTCCAATAAACATTAATCGCCCTCCGTCAAGTGCCGGCAAGGGAAGAAGATTAATAATTCCTAAGTTAACACTTAAAATTGCAGCCCATTGCATAAGCACAAGAACTCCCATAGCGGCTACTTCACCTGTGTAGTTGTATATGCCAACTGGTCCAGCTAGATGATCAAGACTAAACTGCCCTGTAACGAGCATTCCGAGTGCTTCAATGATTAGAACCGTATACTCGTATGTTTGTGTGAAGCCAAACATAATAGATCCTAATACACTAAACTCTGTCGGCGGATAAATACCAACGACTCCTTGTACTTCTTCTTCGGGTCCAAGTCGTTCTTCAGGTACCATTTCCACATCGAAGGTTTCAGAACCTCTTTCAATCTCAAATAAAAGAGCTTCATTTGCACTACCTTGGATAATCGTTGTCATTTCCTCCCATGACTCCACTTGTTGCCCGTCGATCGAAAGAATGCGGTCTCCTTCTTCAATCCCAGCAGAGATTGCCGCACCGTCTTCAGTTACATCTCCCACTTTTGCTTCATCTACAGGCATCCCAGCGATTAAGGCATAACCTGCTAAAATGACGGCCGCTAATAAAAAGTTCATCATCGGTCCTGCGAAAATTGCCATTGCCCGTTGCGCAATTGTTTTAGCGGGGAACTGACGGTTGTAAGGAGCAATTTGGGTTGCTTCTTCGTCATGAATGAACTCAGCTTTTTCATCTATTTCGTAAGTCGTTAATCCCTCTTCATCAGCCATATACCCTTGTACAAAAAGTTTATGTTCAAGGTCAATTTTTTCTACTTGGATGACCTTACAATCAGGGTGCTTTGATTTATTATTTACGATAATCTGACTGACTCGCTCTTCGTTGTTAAATGTGAGGCCTACTTCATATCCCGGTTTGATTTGGATCATTTCCGGGTCTTCACCAGCCATACGTACAAACCCGCCAAGCGGTAAAAGACGAATTGTATATGTGGTTTCATTTTTCTTAAACGAGAAAATCTTCGGACCGAATCCGATGGCAAACTCCCGACATAGAATGCCAGCTCGTTTTGCAAAGATCAAATGACCCCACTCATGGATAAAAACTAATAAGCCAAATATTATTACGATAGATATAAACGTATTCACGTCATCACAACCTTTTATTTCATATCAGATCTGATTTTACTCCGTGTCTTTTCATCGACATCAACAATAGTTTCAAGACTTGGGTTTCTCTCGATAGCATGTTCATTTAAAGCACGTTCAATAATCGTTTCAATTTCAAGAAAGGAGATTTTCCCCTGTAAAAAAGCATCCACAGCTACTTCGTTGGCTGCATTTAAAACCGTAGGGGCTGTACCGCCTGCTTCACCAGCTTCAAAAGCAAACCTTAGACAACGGAAGCGATCAAAGTCTGGCTTTTCAAAGTGGAGTGCTCCGATTTCCCACAAATTTAACCTTTGTTTATCCGGCAACTCAAGCCGGCCTGGTAGGGATAACGCATATTGGATGGGAACCTTCATATCCGGCATTCCGAGATGGGCTAGTACGCTACCATCAATATATTCTACCATAGAATGGATGATGCTTTCTTTATGTAAGATTACGTCTATTTTTTGATAGGGCAAATCGAAGAGCCAGCGGGCTTCGATCACTTCTAAGCCTTTATTCATCATTGTTGCAGAATCAATCGTAATTTTTGCCCCCATACTCCAATTAGGGTGATTTAGCGCATCGTCTATTGTTACCCCTTGTAATTGAGATCGGGAACGCTCACGGAAACTTCCCCCAGAAGCTGTGAGAATCAACTTCTCTACTTCCTCTTGACTATTTCCTTCGAGACATTGATAAATAGCTGAATGTTCACTGTCAATAGGGATGAGGTTGACACCGTATTTGCGAGCGGCTTCAGTCACAATATGTCCGGCAGTTACTAGCGTTTCTTTATTAGCTAAGGCAATATCTTTTCCGGCTTTCATCCCATGCATTGTAGGTTCAAGGCCTACACTGCCCATTAGCGCATTAACAATAACATCACCTTCCACTTGTTCAACAGCCTCTATTAAACCATCGCGTCCCCAGCCTACTTTCACGTCTTCAGGTATGAGCATCTTCAACCTATGGACATCACCTTCATGCTGAACGGATACAAACCGAGGTTGGAATGTTAGAATCTGTTCTGCTGCAAGGTTAATATTCCTGCCGCAAGTTAGTGCTACTAATTGAAACTGGTCCGGGTGGGCGCGAATAACATCTAATGTTTGCACACCGATTGAACCGGTAGATCCTAATAAGATAATTTTTTTTGACATGTTTGATGCTCCTTCATTCGTGGCAATCTTTTATGAGAGCTCAAAAAGCCCTAGAAAATTTCAGCGCTTTCGACATGAACTCCTCCGCTTTTTACCTTCCCTTTATTAACTAGGCTCTTTTCGCAAGGGTGAAGGGCCCTCAAAAGTTAACAAAGTTTACGATAACACGCATTTTAGATAAAGGTAAGCAGGTACAAAATCGGCATAACAAAAATCAAACTATCAAACCGGTCGAGGATACCTCCGTGACCCGGAAGTACTTGTCCCGAATCTTTCACAGAATAATGCCGTTTTAATGCTGACTCTACAAGGTCGCCGAGTTGTCCAGCAATAGAAACGATCAGGATGAAAAGTAATGTAATCATATATGTGGAGAAAACCGGGAAAAAGATTGCATAAATGGAACCGATGATTACTGCAAATACAATTCCTCCTAGTGATCCTTCTATCGTTTTTTTCGGACTTATATGAGGCCACAATTTATGCTTTCCTAAAAAACGCCCGCAAAAGTAAGCACCTGAATCAGTAACCCATACTAATATAAGTACAAAAAATAGAAATACGAGCCCATCTTCCATAAATCGGGCTGCTAAAAAGAAGTGAAACCCGAACCCTATGTATACAGATGATAAAATGATAAATCCAGCTTCATCAAAGGTGAAGGAATTTTTAGTAACTACAGTTAACGCTAATAGAACAACAATCATTAACAAAAACATTTCGGTTCGTTCAACATGAATCGGATCAAAAGACAATATTGTTTCAGGTAGGAGCAATAACCACAAAAATAAAAAGCCTATAAAACCTCGGTAAGAGAAAGGCGACATTCCTTTCATCTTTAATAGTTCCGCCATAGCGACGGTTCCTAATATGAAGATGAGGAGGGTAAACGGCAATCCCCCGAGAACAAGAATACTTATGAAACCCGCACCAGCGATGACGCCTGTTATGATTCGTTGTTTCATTGTCCCTCCCCTTCCTACACTCCGCCATAGCGACGTATTCGCTTTTGATAAACCTGAATGGCTTCATTGAAATGGTTTTCTGTAAAATCCGGCCACAACGTTTCTGTAAACCAAAACTCAGAATATGCAAGTTGCCAAAGCATAAAATTACTTAACCGTATTTCCCCGCTAGTTCTGATAAGAAGATCGGGATCTGAAAGGTCACCCGTCATTAAATGGGAGGAAACAGTTTTTTCATCAATCTCATCAACAGCTAGTCTTCCACGATCAATTTCTTTATAAACCTGCTTCATAGCTTCAATCATTTCATGGCGACTGCCATAATTTAAGGCGAAATTCAAAATTAACCCGTCGTTATTTTTTGTATCCTCAATTGCTTTTTCAACTGCGTTAATGGTGTGGGTAGGTAACGCCTCTTTAGAACCGGTAATTCTGACTTGAACGTTTTCTTCAGTTAGCTTAGGAAGCTCCGACTTTAAAAATCGTTCTGGTAACCTCATTAAGAAGTCCACCTCAGGTTTGGGCCTTTTCCAATTTTCCGTTGAGAAAGCATAGAGTGTAAGAGTTCTAATTCCAAGCTGATTAGACTTTTTCACAATTTTTTTTATAACATTCATACCCTCACGATGTCCTGCTATCCGGGGAAGACCGCGCTTCTTAGCCCAGCGCCCGTTTCCATCCATGATAATGGCGACATGGTTTGGTATATTTCGAGGATCGAGATCGAGACTTCCATTAGTCTCACCCTCTTTTCGATTCGTCCATTTTTTTAACATTTAAAATCCCCCAAAAAGGAAAAGCAAAAGATGCTTTTTATGTGCGTGTTAACCTGAAAAAAGTGCAAATGCCCAGTTTTATACATTAAATACTTTCTGTCACAACTAGGTCTTTACACTTTTCACTTAGTAAAAAAACCCCCAATCATAGAGGGTCTTTTACTCTGTTTATTTTACACGCTTTTGTCCTATACTTCCATGATTTCTTTTTCTTTAGTATCCGCAATCTGGTCAATAGAAGCAACGAAATTATCTGTTACTTTCTGGACATCATCTTGACCACGGCGTAGTTCATCTTCCGTCATGTCACCATCTTTTTCAAGCTTTTTCAGCTCATCGTTACTGTCGCGTCTGATATTACGGACAGCTACTTTACCATCTTCTGCATAACGTCGCACCAGCTTAACAAGCTCTGTTCTTCTTTCTTCTGTTAGTGCAGGAATTGTGATACGAATGATGTTTCCGTCACTTGACGGTGATAAACCTAAATCGGCCTTTTGAATCGCTTTTTCAATGTCACCAATTGAAGACTTATCAAAAGGTTGAATTGTCAGCATGCGTGCTTCTGGAACACCGATCGTTGCAAGTTGATTGAGTGGTGTCATCATACCGTAATACTCGACTTGTACTTTGTCTAAGATGGAAGGGTTCGCTCGTCCAGCACGTAACGTTGCGAGTTCTTTACGTAAAGAATCGATCGATTTTTCCATTCTTTGTTCCGCCTCTTTAATTACTTCTTTACTCATTCGTTATTCCCCCTTATCACAGTTCCAATATCATCACCATTTACCGCTCGTTTAATGTTACCTTCTTCCATTATTGAGAAGACAATGAGTGGAATGTTGTTATCCATGCAAAGCGATGAAGCCGTTGAATCCATTACGGCAAGGCCTTCTTTAAGAAGGTCAAGATACGTTAAAGATTCATATTTTTTCGCAGTCGAATCAACAGATGGATCAGCAGAATACACACCATCGACCTTGTTCTTCGCCATTAAAATAACATCTGCCTCAATTTCAGCTGCACGTAATGCTGCTGTTGTATCAGTTGAGAAATACGGATTCCCAGTTCCTGCCGCAAAGATTACGACACGCTTTTTCTCTAGGTGCCGGATCGCACGGCGACGTATGTATGGTTCCGCCACTTGGCGCATTTCAATAGATGTTTGAACACGAGTTTGAACCCCGATGTTCTCTAAGCCGTCTTGCAAAGCAAGAGAATTCATGACTGTAGCGAGCATGCCCATATAATCAGCTGTAGCACGATCCATACCTTTCGCACTTCCTGCCATTCCGCGCCAAATATTACCGCCACCTACAATAATCGCTACTTCAACATCCATTTCAACGATTTCACGAATTTGATTACCGATGGACTGAATGACGGATGGGTCAATGCCGTATCCTTGATCTCCAGCCAAAGCCTCTCCACTGAGCTTTAACACAATACGTTTATATTTAGGATTTTCCATATTACCCTCCAAGTATAGTCTCATTCCCAAAACCCAGATACACACCACTCTTTTACCAATCATATCATTATCAGTAACAGCTACCGGTCAATCAGTCAAAAAGTGGATTACTTGGGAAAAAGGGACACAAAGTGCCCCTTCAACATAGTTATTTTTTCACTTGAGACATAACTTCTTCAGCAAAGTTGTCTTCTCGTTTCTCCATACCTTCGCCTACTTCGTAACGTACGAAAGATTTTACAGTTCCGCCTTTAGACTGAACATATTTCCCGACTTTTTGATCACCATCTTTAACAAATGGCTGTTCGTTTAAGCAAATTTCCTCAAAGAATTTGCCAAGGCGGCCTTCAACCATTTTTTCAACGATGTTTTCAGGCTTGCCTTCGTTCATTGCTTGTTGTTTTAATACTTCGCGTTCGCGGTTTACTTCATCTTCAGAAACTGCGTCGCGGCTAACGTATTTAGGGTTAATTGCAGCAACGTGCATCGCTACGTCTTTTGCTACTTCTTCCTCAGCTCCTTCAACTAGGGATAGCACACCGATGCGTCCGCCCATATGTAGATATGCACCAAATGTTTCATTATCAGATTTTTCTACAACTTCAAATCGACGAAGGGAGATTTTTTCTCCGATCTTAGCAATCTGATTGTTAATGTAGCTTTCAAGAGTATCTCCTTCACCGTCAAACGCTTGTCCAAGAGCTTCTTCAACAGTAGCCGGTTTGTTTGCTAATAGGTGGTTTGTTAAGTTTGTAACTAAGTTTTGGAAATTTTCATTTTTGGACACGAAGTCTGTTTCAGCGTTCACTTCTACGATGACGCCTGTGTTGCCTTCTGTTTTAACAGCAGTTAAACCTTCTGCAGCGATACGGTCCGCTTTTTTAGCTGCTTTAGCAATCCCTTTTTCACGAAGAAAATCGACTGCTTTGTCCATATCTCCGTCCGTTTCTGTTAATGCTTTTTTACAATCCATCATTCCCGCGCCTGTTTTTTCGCGCAATTCTTTTACCATTTTAGCTGAAATCGCCATGGTTATTCCTCCTTAGGTGATCACTTAGAATTGTTGTACCATCTTTTTTTGAAAAAAGGATGATAAAGGGTCCGGCCCTCTATCACCCTTCAGGAAGTACATTCATTTATTAAGCAGATGTTTCTTCAGTAGACACTTCGTCTTCGCCTTGGTTAGCTTCAATTATCGCATCAGCCATTTTTGAAGTTAGTAAGCGAACCGCACGAATCGCGTCATCGTTACCTGGGATAACCACGTCGATTTCATCTGGGTCACAGTTTGTATCCACAATTGCAACGACCGGAATGTTCAATTTACGTGCTTCTGCAATAGCGATACGCTCTTTACGAGGATCGATAACAAATAATGCGCTTGGAAGGCCATCCATGTCTTTAATACCGCCTAAAAATTTCTCTAAACGGTCCATTTCTTTCTTCAAAAGAACAACTTCTTTTTTAGGAAGAACGTCGAATGTTCCATCTTCTTGCATACGCTCAATGTCTTTTAGACGCTGGATACGTTTTTGGATGGTTTCAAAGTTTGTTAATGTACCACCTAACCAACGTTGGTTGATGAAGTACATGCCACAGCGCTCTGCTTCTTCTTTAACAGAGTCTTGTGCTTGTTTTTTCGTTCCGACGAAAAGAACCTTTCCTCCGTCAGCGGCTACGTTACGCACGTAGTTGAACGCTTCCTCAACTTTTTTGACCGTCTTTTGAAGGTCAATAATATAAATTCCGTTACGTTCTGTGAAGATGTAGCGATCCATTTTTGGGTTCCAGCGACGAGTCTGGTGACCGAAGTGTACCCCTGCTTCTAGTAGTTGTTTCATGGAGATAACTGCCACATCAAACACCTCCTTTGGTTTTTTTTATCCTCCGCACGTATCTTCTTTAAACAAAACTGCGAGTAGCAGCACCATTGTCCAAATCAACATGCGTGTGTGATTAACACCGAAAGTTAATATACCACACCGTGAGTGTTACCGCAAGTTTTTCCAAACACTATTTATAAAATTTTAGCAGAAGTTGGACCTCACCATTTCCGATGTTCAACTTTTTCGCAATATCCAGCTCAGAATACCCTTGGTGATACAATGAAAGCACTTGTGCTGTTTGGGAAGCTTCTACACTTTCCTCTGGCTCGTCTTTCGGTACCGGTGGTGAGTAATTTTGTTCGGTTTCCAAAATTACTACCTCTGGCTCTGGAAATGGGTTTATATGAGGACGGATGTTTTCCGACTGCTGTTTTTCTTTACCCAGTTCTTCCGTCTTATAATCCGAATTACGCGGGTTAGCTGCTTGAGTCTCGTGTTGCTTCTCTACGAGTTCGTTTATCAGTTTTTCGTTACTATCTTTCATTTCAGCTGTGTATGCGACTAATAAATCTTCAATTTCTTGAACCGTCTGTTTATGCTTCTTTTCCGAATAACTGATATTTTGTTGTTTTTGATATAGTAAAATTAAAAAATAAAAACTAATGAAATGCAAAACAATGCTCACTATAAGAAAATAAACCATGCGATCCCCTCTCACCATGTAAAATCAATATTTCTCCCTTTATAAGGATGGCCTTCATCTTTCATTTTTGAATTATCGTCTTCTTTTGGAGATCGTCTTTGATTTTGAGAAAATTTTGAGTTCCCACGTTTTTCCTGATCATTCGCTATTCGTTTTTGTTCACTCTTCTCATTTTTTGTCACTTGTGCACGCCGCTTTTCCATTTGTTTTTTTTCAGTAGCTGCGAGGTGCCCTTGTGTCTGCATAGACCTTTGCTGCAGTTGATCCTGAATTTTCCCTGCTGTTTGTGTTCTCGGTAGAGCAACTTGCATTTCTATGGCTTTCCAGCCCCCCATGCCATCTACCCCCCAAGAAATTTGTTAGTGAGGAAATACTACTTAACAGAGTTATCATTACGACGAAGAGATTCCACTGCTATGCTTCCCGGACTTTTCGATATCCTCTATAAAGTCGTAAGTTTAATCTCACTACTATCCAACGATACCCTCACACACTGATGTTTCGCAAGCAATTTACGGCGATATTTGCCGAAATGAATAAATACACTCGGAAACAAATCTTTATATACTATAATATTTGCATCGTCTACTTTATTTAAAAGGTCATTTAATTCCGACAATTGATCTTCGGCTTGCTGATACTCTTCGTTAACTGTCACTAAGTTATTTCGTACTTTGAGCTTGAGGATCCTGTCATTGGCTGAAAGGGGACCGCTTTTTTCTTTTGCTTCAATTGCTTTGCATAAAGCAGACAACTTCTTTAGTGTTTCGCTTGACTCTTCATGTCGAAGCCGCGCTTCTTTTTGTTTTGAATATACCCTTTCGCTCGTACCTAAAAACAATTGAGTCAGTGTGTTCATCTCATTGCCTACTTCGTTGACTTCGACACCCTTCCCTGCTGATACTTGGCCACCGACAATATTTCCTCGTCGTTCTTTACATACGACGCTTCCAAGGGCTTCTATCTCGCTGTGAAGGATTGATTGGGATACATAAATATCACCGTCGGCTTTCAAGCTACCTTGATTAACAAAGGATGTATAAATATCCCCTTTTGCCTCAATCTGCCCTTTTCCTTGAGCAACGACTCCTTGTAAAACAAAGATCGCCCCCCCACTCGTTAAAAGAGCTCCTTCCACAGAACCGTGCACACGGATGTCACCTTTTGCTTGAACTGTATAGCCGGCGGGAACATTACCGCGAATGTTAACACTCCCGATAAAATCGATATTTCCTATTTTCATATCTAAATCGCCGTTAACCTCATACACAGGGTATACGTGGATCACTTTTTTTTCTGTACTCATTTGTCCGTCAATTGTAGCGACGATTTCGCTGTCATCTTTTATACGTGTATTTTTACCTGGTCGCAGCTTTAAATCTTTCCCTGGCTTCGCACGAATGACTTCTCCGTATACGTTCATACCATCCGTGCCAGATGTGAGAAGAATTTTCTTACCTATTATAGTCCCTTGACTTACGTTTGAGAGGGCGACTACGTTACGTAAATCGAATATCTCATTTTCATGACCACCTTTTCCGCCTAGTGACGGATAAACAGGCTCTAACCGAGCGTTTTCACCATTTATTGCAGACTTGCCATTTGCAATTGTTATTGCCTCTTGGAGATTACCTTGAAGAAGTTTACTTATCGCATCGTCCTCAATTCCATAAACAATCCCAAGCTCATGTAACAGTGTTTTAATGCGGTCTTCAGTAAGGTCTTCTTCTAAGTCCTCAATCGGTTTTAATTGTATTATTTTTGCCGCTAGCTTGTTATCGGAAACTTCAAACCCGTAATAGTCTTGCAGCGCCCCCATATTTCCCTCCTTCGCTAGTTTTCTGTTAATTTTGAGTGTCAAAAGCGCGCTGTAGTCGGAAAAGCGCTTTTGAATGAATTTGTGAAATTCTAGAGGTGGATAATTCCAAAATATATCCAATTTCTGTCAGCGTCAATTCCTCAAAATAAAACAGGCTGACAACTAGCTGTTCATTTTCAGTTAGATTTTTAATTTTTTCTGCCAGATCGTTATATTTAGCTGAAAGTATTGCTTGCTCTTCCGGTGTTTTCATATGATGATCGATAATCGTAGCTGCAAAGGAATCCTCATTTTCACCCTCATTTGTTGATTCATCGATAGATAGTAAGTGGGATACTAAACTTTCATTTACCACTTGTAGAACTTCTTGCTCTGGCATCTCCAGTTCAGAAGCTATTTCACTTGCTTGGGCGTTTCGTCCGAGACGTTGTTCTATTCTTTCTTGTGCTGCTTCTATTTTTTTCGCTTTTTCTCTCATAGAACGCGGCAGCCAATCCTCCTGCCTTAATCCATCGATGATCGCACCTCGAATACGAAAAGAAGCATACGTATCAAATTTTAATTCTCGTGATGTATCAAATTTCGCTAGTGCATCATATAAGCCCATCATGCCATGACTGCGAAGGTCATCTTGCTGGACATTACGAGGTAGTCCTGCAGCGATTCGCTGTACATGGAAATCAACTAACGGTAGATATTCCTCTATGAGATGATCACAGGCTTCTTTATCTCCATTTAACTGCCAGCGATCCCAATACTCAACTAGTCGTTCTTTTTCTGTCAATTTCCTCATGTACTGACCTCCTCATCATTGAAATACATGTTTGAATTTTATACCGCTTTTGTAAAGTGTACTGAAAGGCTCTTAAAACATATACAAACGAAAATTATGTACCGGCATTATCCTTGTACTTGCTCTTGTTCTTGTTCTTGTTTTTTCTCTGTACCCTCATTCGTTTTTTCAAATGGTTCAGCTGCTTTCTCCATTTCCTGTCTCTCTTCTTCATTAGATTTTTTTATTGGTGAAAAAACAACACAAAAAAACAGGGTGAGTACGCTCCCAACCACACTACCTACTAAAAAAGCAATAGCACCTCGATACAAGGAGACAGGCAAGTCGTTAACAGAAAATGAAGCTATGAAAACGATGATGAATGACATGACGCCAAAGGTGAAGGTTACCAACCATTTGTTAATGTTCATATGACCTTTACTCCTTGATTGACTGTTCGCACCTCCAATTGTGCCGTTTCGGGATCAAATTCGATCGTTCGACCGCTCTCTCCGCCAACATCCTCCCCAACTAAAGGAATCTTACGTGTGCGAAGTTCGTCACGTACCGCCTCAATATTTCTAGGACCAATTCTCATCACTTCATTCGTAGAAGCGAATGAAAACATTTGAGCGCCTCCTGCCACCTTCGCTTTTAAGCGGGTCCTTGAAACATTCATTTTCATTAGTAAATACAGCAAATCCTCAATCGCCGTATCAGCATATTTTGCTCGATTTAACTTTGATTTCCCAAGGTCTGAAGAAGGGAGCATGACATGAGCCATACCACAGGCTTTTTTACGTTCATCATAAATAACGACACCCACACAGGATCCAAGCCCCAATGTTCTTATTTTATGTGGCGAATTCGCCACATTCAGGTCTGCCATACTCACTTTGACAATGTTACTCATCCACACTTACTCCTAAGGATTGAAAAAGAGTATCGAATGCTTCTGGATCGGGAAGCAAAAAGAAGTGCCCTTTTGTAATTCCATTTTCTTTTTTACCAATTTCGAAAATTTCAGTGTCAACAACGAGGGCATAGTCACTAACTTTTGAATGTGCGATTAACCCGTGGCTTACAATCGCGACCGCCATATCAACGGCTGTTTGTGGCGGAGATGGGTACATTTGCAGCTTTGTAAAATCCATGAGTGACGTTAAGTAGGAGCCCGCTAAAATATTGCCCACTTCATTAAAAGCAGATACTGCCATTTCTGAATAGGGTCGAGAGTAAAACGAGTGTGACGTATCGCCAGTCAGCTTTTGAACAAGAGTTGTCGCTTCCTGAACCGGCAGCATAAAGAACAAGTTCCCGGGTGCATCCCCTTGAACCTGGAGGAAGACCGCACAAACAACAGCCTCCTCTCCTCCTAACCGGTCATTCATCTCTTCAAATGGCACAACATCCACAGAAGGGACGTTCATATCCATTGGTTTATTTAGTAATTCAGAAAGAGCGGTGGCAGCATGACCTGCTCCAATATTCCCCACTTCTTTTAACGCATCAAGATGGTGCTCTTTTATTTGTAAGATATCCATTAGGAATTAGCCTCAATCGACTTAAGTTCTTGGAGCTCAGCTTTGCTCAATACTTTGTGCAAGTTTAATAGAATTAATAAACGCTTCTCGAGCTTGGCTACTCCTCTTAAATAATCAGCCTCTATGCCTCCAACCACTTCAGGAGGTGGTTCGATCGCATCTGTTTGAATGTCCATGACATCGTTAGCTGCATCGACGATCAGTCCAACTTCCATATCTTCAACTGAAACAATAATAATTCTTGTTTGGTTGGTATGTTCTCTTTCCTCAATTCCAAACCGGAGTCGTAAATCAAGGACGGGGGTAACAACACCTCTTAAATTGATAACCCCTTTTACAAATTCAGCTGCATTTGGCACTCTCGTGATTGGTTGAACTCGCTCAATCGAACGAACTTGTTCTACTCCTACACCGTACTCCTCTTCCCCTAGCTGAAAAACGATCACTTTCTGGCTTTCTAAAACTGCGGATTCATTCATGGAAACCCCTCCTGTAAGTTTACTGGTTTTATTTTATAATCGTATTGCAATCTAAAATTAGAGCCACTTGTCCATTTCCTAAAATCGTCGCACCTGAAATCGCGAATACGTGGGTTAAGTAGTTGCCTAAGGCTTTTAGGACAATTTCCTGCTGGCCGATAAACGAATCAACAATTAATGCCGCCATTTTATCGCCCTTTCGTACGACAACGATAGAATGATGTTCGCTTTCTGATTTCCTTGTTTCCGGAACATTATAAAACTGCTTTAAATCAATAAGTGGAACAACATGTCCTCTAAAGTCAATCACTTCCTGATTATGAGCTCGGAGAACGTCAGATTTTCTAATAATGGCAGTTTCAATAATCGACGACAGTGGAATTGCAAAAGTCTCATCTTGAACTTCAACGAGCATGACAGACATAATTGAAAGCGTTAAAGGAAGCTGTACAGAGAACGTCGCCCCCCTTCCTTTTCTAGAGGTAATGGTCACGCTGCCTCCAAGTGACTCAATTTTGTTTTTCACGACATCCAAGCCTACTCCACGGCCGGAAATATCGGAAATTTCTTCTCTTGTACTCAAGCCGCTTGAAAATAATAAATCATAGACTTGGCTATCCGTAAGTGATCGTCCAGCTTCTTCGGTAATGACACCATTATTAATCGCTTTGCCGAGAACTTTATTCCTGTCAATCCCTGCACCGTCATCAGACACTTCAATAAAGACGTGATTACCACTATGGAATGCCGTTAAAACAATCGTTCCTTGCTCATCTTTTCCAGAGCTCCGACGTTCTTGAGGGCTTTCGATACCATGATCAATCGAATTACGTAAAAGGTGGACAAGAGGATCACCAATTTCATCAATCACCGTACGATCAAGTTCCGTTTCAGCCCCCCTTATCTCTAATTGGATTTGCTTGTCTAGTTCCTTAGCTAAGCCTCTTACCATTCTTGGAAAGCGGTTAAAGACTTGTTCTACTGGCACCATTCGCATCGTAAGGATGATGTTTTGTAAATCACCTGAAATTCTGCTCATATGTTCTACTGTTTCCGTCAATGCTGTTTCTTTTAATTCTTCCGATATTTGTTCTAATCGTCCTTTATCAATTACAAGTTCCTCGAATAAATTCATGAGCGCATCTAAACGGTCAATGTTGACACGAATCGTTTTGTTAGTTCCTTGGTTACTAGCTGTTTGTGGCGCTTTATCAGCTTTATCATCTGAAGTTTCAGATTTCTGTTTCACTGGTCGATTATTGTCTTCTTTTCTATCTTGTTGATCTTCCTTAACAAGCTGTTCAAGTTCGATGGCTTCACAATCGACGCGCTCCACTTCACTAACTTTAAAAATACGATCCCTTAATTCGTCTACCGATTCTTTCGATAAAACTGTCAGTTGGAACTCACTTTCAAATTGTTCTTCTTCTAACTTTTCTACCGGCGGTTCGCTTTTAATTACCTCTCCGACATGTTCAATGACTTCAAAAATCATCACAACACGAGCAGCTTTTAGAATACAATCAGCCCGAAGTTCAACTTTGATATTAAATGCGTTATAACCTTGTTCATGGGATTGAGCCAGAACGGCTAATTCAAAATTATCGAACACTTGAGATTGTGCTCTTTCTTTTGTATCAGTCGGAGATGATAAAGAAGCTTCAGCAGATACAGCTACTTCTTCCGCAACTCTTCCGCTTTCAATTTGCTCAAGTTTATTTAAAATAGCGGTTACATCTTTTTTTCCGTCTCCCCCTTGCACAATATCATCGACCATTTTCTCAAGGTGGTCAACGGCTTCAAAAACGATATCAATTAAGTCAGTGTTTGCTTCCATCGTCTTATTCCGAATCCCATCCAGGAGGTTTTCCATTTGATGAGTTAAATTTGTAATATCTTCAAACCCCATCGTGGCTGCCATTCCTTTAAGAGTATGCGCGGAACGAAATATTTCGCCGATAAACGTTTCATCTGTCGGGTTATCTTCGAGCTTTAACAGGTGATCGTTAATGGTTTGGATGTGTTCTCTGCTTTCGTCTATAAACATATCTAAATATTGATTTTTATCCACTTGTTTTTCCCCCTCTACTACTGTAACTGAGAATTGCCGTTGTCACTTCATCAAGCGGTATTATGTGATCTACTACCTTCTCTGCAATAGCTGCTTTAGGCATCCCATAAACGACAGCTGTTTGTTCTGATTCAGCAATCGCCACCGTATTCCCGCGTTGCTTTAATTGAATCAACCCCTTTGCCCCGTCTGCCCCCATCCCTGTTAGTACGACACTAAGTACGTTTACTCTCTGAAGAGCTGCTAAAGAGTAAAACAGTGCATCCACCGATGGACGGTGACCATTGAGAGCTTCACTTTTATCATCTAATCGAACTACGACTAAAGACCCTGATCGCGCTACTTTTAAATGGTAGCCTCCTGGAGCGACATAAGCAATCCCTTTGTTAAGAATTTCACCATCTTCTGCCTCTTTAACTTGGATAGCCGATAGTGAGGCTAAACGACTGCTAAGGGACTTGGTAAAACCGGGAGGCATATGCTGAACAATCAAGATTGGGTAAGGAAAATTCGCCGGCAGCTGTGTTAAGATTTTTTGTAATGCTCTCGGCCCTCCAGTAGACGTTCCAATGGCTACAATCGTCCGATCTAGGTCCTCTACTACCGGCATGGGTGTTTTATTGTTCTCCTGCTTTTGTATTCGGTCTACGATTGTGTTATCTAAAGGCGGTGCTTCAGAAAATACAGTTTTTAGTTTTGAGATTTGAGTAGATGATGCTGAGATTACTTTTTCTATTAATAATTTTTGCACCTTATGTATATCTAAAGATATTGGACCTGATGGTTTGGAAATAAAATCAAATGCTCCGATGTTCATCGCTTCCATCGTTGTTTCTGCCCCTTTTTGGGTCGTACTCGAAACCATGATTACAGGAGTCGGGCATTGTCTCATAATGATTTTGAGCGCCTCTAGCCCATCCATAACAGGCATTTCGACGTCTAAGGTCACGACATCAGGGTTTAGATTTTTAATTTGTTCAACCCCATCAGCTCCATTTCGTGCCTTACCAACTACTCGTATACGTTCATCTTGCTCTAAAAGATCACCAATCATCTTACGCATAAATGCTGAGTCATCAATGATTAAAACAGTTGTGCAAGGTTTGTTTATGCTCATTCTTTCAACAACCACCCTTTAAACTTTTTCACAAACGCTTGAAATGAAGGCTCACTTTCAATCTTTTTGCCTAAATACTGCTGTGCTACTCGATGCATTGCTTTACTCACTTTGGCATTTGGTTCATGAACCAAATAGGGTTTCTGGTCGCATACTGCATTCCATACTGCTTCGTCTTTTGGTAAATAACCAAAAGATTCGATCTTCTTATTAAGAAACTTTTCTGTCACGCGAATTAAGTTGTCAGCTACCCTTTTCCCCTCTTGATCTGTCCGACATTGGTTGACTACTAGCTGCATCGGCAAATCCTGGCTATGAGAATGAATGAATTTAATCATGCCATATGCATCCGTCATTGCTGTCGGTTCAGGCGTTGTTAATACGATTATTTCATGGGCGGCAAGTAGAGCTTGAAGGCTGGCCTGGCTCACACCAGCTCCAAGATCAAACAAAATATATTCATAATCATCTGAAAGAGACGTTAATTCTTTCGTAAAAAAGCGGAGGTCTGCTTCGTTCAATTCAACAATTTCAGTCATTCCTGTTCCCCCGGCTATAAAACTAATTCCATCCGAGGTATGTTCAATTATTGAGCGAATCGATTTACGCTCGTAAATCATATCTAAAAACGAGTATCTGGCTGCCTTCCCTAGTAATATATCGATATTTGCCATCCCGATATCCATATCGATGATCAACACTCGCTTTTTTTGCTTTATTAAACTAAGGCTGAAGTTTATGGTGAAGTTTGACTTCCCGACACCACCCTTACCACTAACCACCGCCATTACTTTTGTGCTTGAGGAAGGGGTTGCCTTCCTTTCACTTTCCTTTTTCATACCATAGTTCTTCATTTGGTTTCGCAAAATAGTTGCTTGATCGTTAGCCATGAGGCAGTTTCCTTACGAGCTGATCGATAAGTTTTTGTTTGTTTGCCACTTCCAAGTCGTCGGGTACATCCTGTCCAGTCGTAATGTAAGAAATCGGTAAAGCTGTTTCCTTCATTACATTGACGATCGCTCCGTATGTGCTCGTTTCATCCCATTTCGTAAAAATGATGCGATCGGGTTGAATGAGTTTAAATTGTTCGATAATATCCGCCATATCTTCGTATTTGGATGTGAGAGCAAGGACGAGGTGCGTTTGCATATCCATTGAAAAGTCAATCACACCTTTTAATTGTTCCACATAGTCCGCATCACGAAAGTTTCTTCCAGCAGAATCAATAAAGATAAGGTCATAGTCTAATAGTTTGCGCTGCGCTTCAGAAAAATCATCGATCGTGTACGCTACTTCAACGGGAACATTTAATATTTTCGCATAGGTTTTTAATTGCTCAACAGCGGCAATTCGGTACGTATCGGTCGTAATAAATGCCACCTTCTTTTGATCATGAATGACGGCGCGCGAAGCCATTTTTGCAAGGGTTGTCGTTTTACCCACTCCGGTAGGACCGACTACATTCACATACCTTGTCTCAAAACCTGAAGTCTGAAAACGAGTGTGTGCAAGTATCTCTGTCAATGCGCTTTGTGTCCAGTCCTTCAAGTCTATGGCATGGTGATTGTCTTCTCGATAATACTGTTTTGTAAGCTTCTCCATCACTTCTTGGATATAAGTAGATTGAACGCCCTCTTTTTCAAGACAGGAAGCTACTTGATTTAAAGGACCAGGATAAATCCCCGAATGCTTGGGTACTGCGGACTGCGATTGAAGCTTGTTAACAGCCGACCTTAATTGGTCAATTTCCTGACTTAACGCAGGAGATTTTCTTTGGTCACTTGCTGGTGGTGCAGGTTGTCGTGGGTTGAACTTTTCCTTAGGTCCTCGAAGATCAGGATCTATAGCTGCAGTCACTTCCAATTTCTTCTTAGTAAAAAATCCGAGAAAACCGCCCTTTTCAATCGATCTTGAATTTAATATCACGGCATTTTGCCCGAGCTCTTCTTTTATTTTTGTCATTGCTTCTGGCATATCATTTACAACTATTTTTTTTACCTTCATGATCCATTCACCACCCCGACGCTTTGTACCTCAACATGAGGCTCCAATTCATTGTAAGAAAGAACTGGGATTTGCGGCATGTACCTTTCTATTAAATGTCGGACGTACATGCGTACTGCAGGAGAGCACAAGATAACAGGCATATGTCCCATCCCCTGCATTCGTTCGACTTCGTGCATAATATTCTCTATGATTTGTTGCGAGTTTTGCGGATCCAGAGCGAGATAATTTCCATGCTCTGTTTGTTGTACTGCATCAGACAACGCTTTTTCAACAGCACCACTTACAGTTAAAACATGTAAAGCTTCATCTTCTGAAACAAATTGTTTGGAAATTTGTCGAGATAAACCTTGTCGAACATATTCCGTTAATAAATCCGAATCCTTCGTCATTTGACCATAATCCGCTAACGTCTCAAATATAACAGGTAAGTTGCGAATCGAAACTTTTTCTTTAAGTAGTCGACTAAGAACCTTTTGGACTTCACCTAAGGACAGCGGGTTCGGGGTTACATCTTCAACAAGTGTCGCGTATGTCTCATTTAGATGATCGACTAACTGCTTTGTTTCCTGGCGTCCTAATAATTCATCTGCATGGTTCTTTACGACTTCAGTTAAATGTGTGGACACGACAGAAGGAGGATCGACAACCGTGTATCCTGACAGCTCAGCTTGTTCCTTCAAGTCCTCTGAAATCCATAAAGCTGGTAAACCAAAGGCCGGCTCCACAGTTTCAATCCCAGTAATTGCATCGTCATCAACGCCTGGACTCATTGCCATGAAATGATCGAGAAGCAACTCTCCTTTTGCTACCTCATTTCCTTTAATTTTAATTGAATATTCATTCGGCTGAAGTTGGATATTATCCCGAATCCGAATGACAGGAACAATCATGCCCATTTCAATAGCAAGCTGTCTTCGGATCATGACAACGCGGTCTAATAGATCTCCGCCCTGATTCGTATCAGCAAGAGGAATCAGACCATAGCCAAATTCAAATTCAATCGGATCCACTTGCAGCAAGTTGACCACACTTTCAGGAGTTGTGAGGTCTTCTTCACGATCTTCATCGGTTTCTTCTCTCTCTTCTTGTTCATGAGCGACCTTTTCATCCTTGCCCATAAAGAACGCACCGGCACCTAACATAAGGGCAACGATCGTTGGAATTGGCCATTCAATCGGCGTTGCTACTCCGAGTAAAAAGATCGTGATCCCGGCAACGTACAGCATTTTTGGATAAGCTAGTAGCTGTTTTGTTACATCGTGTCCTAAATTCCCTTCAGAAGCTGCTCTTGTAACAACAATTCCTGTAGCTGTTGATACGAGAAGTGCTGGAATCTGACTCACCAATCCATCTCCTACTGTCAAAAGCGTATATTTATCAGCAGCAGACGCTAGAGGCAGCCCCTCTTGCAGCATGCCGATTACTAACCCGAAAATAATATTAATGATGACGATCACAATCCCGGCAATCGCATCCCCTTTGACGAATTTACTCGCGCCATCCATCGACCCATAAAAATCAGCTTCTCGCTCAATTTTTTGGCGTCGCTCTTTTGCCTCTGTGTCCGAAATCATTCCAGCGTTTAAATCAGCGTCAATACTCATCTGCTTTCCGGGCATCGCATCAAGAGTAAAACGGGCACCTACTTCAGAAACACGTTCTGCCCCTTTAGTAATCACGATAAACTGTATGACAACAAGGATGATAAAGATTACAAACCCAACGAGAGCGTTTCCTCCCACAACAAATTGCCCAAAGGTTTCAATCACATTTCCTGCGTCACCATGATTGCCTAAAATAGCCCTTGTCGTTGATACGTTCAGACCAAGCCGAAATAACGTCACGAGAAGAAGCAGCGTGGGAAAAATGGAAAACTGCAACGGTTCCTGCGTATTCATCGCTACTAAAATGATCAGAAGCGCAAGAGATATATTTACAATGATTAAAAAGTCAATGATGCCGGTTGGCAACGGAATGATCAACATGATCACAATCGTTACCACCCCAAGTAATACGGTTAAATCTCTAGGTGCCATTGCACTTCTCCCTTTCTCTATATGTTCCTTCTCATAATTAGCTCATTTACTTGACCTTTCTTTGAATCTGGTAAACATAAGCGAGTACTTCTGCGACAGCTTTAAACAAATCTTCCGGCACTTCATCTCCTATTTCCGTCTGACTGTACAGAGCGCGTGCGAGAGGACGGTTCTCCACAGTGACTACGTTATGATGCTTGGCAATTCCAATTAATTTTAATGCTACATAGTCTACTCCCTTTGCCATCACTGTTGGCGCTTGCATATCGCCTTCATCATATTGAAGAGCGACCGCATAGTGAGTCGGGTTTGTTATGACTACATCTGCTTTTGGTACTTCTTGCATCATTCTGCTCATCGCCATCTGCCGTTGTTTTTCCTTCACTTTTGACTTAATTAACGGATCACCTTCCGTTTTTTTATGTTCGTCTTTCACATCTTGCTTTGACATTTTAATATTTTTTTCATGATCATATTTCTGGTACATATAATCGAGAATTGACAGAAAGACAAGCAAGAGAGCAACCGCCAACCCCATCATGACCGTGAGTGTTCCAATCATCCGAACGCCTTCACCTACGGAATAGAGAGACAGCTTTAAAATATCATCCATGTACACCCAAATGATTGTAAACGTAACAAGGCCAACTAAACTGATCTTTAACATCGATTTCAAAAATTCCACGAGAGCACGCACCGAATAAATCCGTTTAAAACCTTTAATTGGATCAATTTTGCTCAACTTCATCTTAATGGCTTCAGGTGCTACTAAAAATCCCACTTGCATGTAGTTACTAAGAATCGCTCCAATCATCGCAACGAACATGATCGGTCCAACAATCATTACCACCTGGTAAGTTAAATCTAAAAACAAGGCTTGCACGTTTTCTTCTGTTAACTCTGTCATTAGTAAATTTTCGAATGTAAATTGAGAGAGCGTAAATAGTTGCTCTGCAGCAAAGCTACCGATGAACCATAAAAATAAAAACACAAATAATAGAATAAAGGCGGTATTCACATCGGTACTTTTTGCTACTTGACCTTTGTTCCTGCTCTCTTTTCTTTTTTTAGGAGTCGCTTTTTCCGTTTTTTCCTGTGAGAAAAACTGAAGATCAACGGTAATATACATCTACGACAGCCCTCCATACAGTTCTAAAAGTGTACGCATTGTAACTGTCACCGTCTCAATCAAGTAACCAACAACAACGAAAAACGGTGCCATCACTAAAAACAAGATCACAAAACCAGCGATAATTTTAAGTGGCAAACCAACGACGAATACGTTAACTTGGGGAACGGTTCTTGACACCATACCGAGCGCAACATCGACTAAAAACAATGAGCCGACAATTGGCATCGCCATTTGAAAAGCAAGGATAAACATCGTGTTGATCGTCGTAACGACATGTTCAATGAGAGCAACTTCTCCAAAAGGTAAAAACATCTGATCCATAGGAACGAATTGGTAGCTGTAAAAAACCCCGTCTAATAACAAATGGTGAGCATTTGTTGCGAGTAAAAACAACAGCGCGAACGTATAAAGGTAGCCACCCGTTAATGGGCTTTGTGCTCCTGTTTGCGGATCGATGACATTAGCAATCATAAACCCCATCTTTATATCGATGAAACCACCAGCAACTTGGACAGCATATAGGACTAAAATGGCAACCAATCCGACCGTTAATCCAACGAGAGCTTCTTTTAGTATCAATAAAAAATAAATATGATCAATTTCTAACACGGGCCAATCATGTGAAAAAAACATCACCCACGACATAAAAAAAGCAAAGCCAATTTTATATGTGGCAGGTACATTTTGATACGAAAACAATGGGAGGGTGACGATAAAAGCAGACAGCCTAACAAGAATAAGCAAAAATGCAGGAAACCATTCAAGAATTCCAATCATTTCCTATTACCCTACGAATTGATGCAAGTTGCTAAAAATATCTTGCGTAAATGTTATAGCGGTCTGCAGCATCCACGGGCCAAAAATGACTAAGCCGAGAAGTACCCCGACGATCTTCGGAATAAATGCCAGTGTTTGCTCTTGAATTTGCGTTGTTGCCTGAAAGATACTGACGAGCAGCCCGATCCCTAACGCTAATATCAATAATGGACCTGCAATCATAATAACTGTAAAAACCCCTCGTTCTGCTAATGAAACTACCATTTCTGAACTCATACTTCACACCCTCTAAAAGCTTAGTAATAATGATCGAACCACAAGATGCCAACCGTCTACCATTACAAATAAGAGAATCTTAAATGGTAAAGCTATCATAACTGGCGGAAGCATCATCATCCCCATTGACATTAAGACACTGGCCACAACCATATCAATGACAAGGAACGGCACAAAAATCATAAACCCGATTTGAAACGCCGTTTTTAACTCACTAATTACAAAGGCCGGTACTAGAGCTGTAAGAGGAATGTCTTCTAATGACTCTGGGCGCTCCAATCCTTGATAGCCCATAAAAAGGGCTAAATCCTTCTCCCTCGTGTGCTGAGCCATAAATTCTTTCATTGGATCAGCAGCTGCCTCAAAAGCTTCTTCTTGGGTCAGTTCCCCTTCAAATAAAGGTTGCAAAGCTTCCTCATTTATGTCCGAAAATACAGGTGCCATAACAAAGAAGGTAATAAATAAAGCAAGGCCAATTAACACTTGGTTTGGAGGCATTTGCTGTGTCGCTAGTCCTGTTCGTACAAAAGACAAGACAATGACCACCCGTGTAAAGCAGGTCATTAAAACTAGTATACTCGGAGCAAGTGCCAGCACCGTCAAAAGCAACAATAATTGAATCGTTGCTGTTAAGTTGGCAGGTTCTTCACTGAATATATCCAATGCTGGAATTTCAATCATTACTCTTTCTCCTTAACTGCTGAATGTACTTTGTCATGAGATGCCTTAACACCTTTCATCCTCTCATCAAGTAAGGCTGAAAATGAGGAATCCTGTGAGTTACTTTTAAGTTGTAATGACCTTTTAATCCATTCCCCAGCTTTATTAATTGGAGCTTCAAAGGATTCCTGCGGACGGTGTTCCTCGAGCATTTGTTCAATTTCAGCAGGGTCAGTTACTTCTTTCAAAAGCTGAATCGTTTCCCCCACACCAACTACGAGAAGACGGTTACCGACTTTCACTAGCTGAACTGACCGGTTCGGCCCCAAGTTGACACCACCGATCGATCGAATCGTCGAATGGTTGCGCATTGACTGCGAGCGTTTATTTACAAGTTTCAATATCCCATAGATTAAAGCAATGACAAAAGCTAGTGCTAAAAACATTTGCACAATCATCCAAAAATAATTCTGGTCGTTTTGCACAGGCAACTCGCTCTCATTACTACCAACTTCATTGTTGCCAGTAGATGGCGAAAGTTCTTCGCCAACTGCTGGGTCTTCTTCTGTATCTTTTTGAAGACCTTCAATAACGGAGCGGCTCCCTTCTCCAAAGTCATCATTTTCTGCTTTCATATTCTCTGGATATAACAATACAGCAGAAACGATGGAAATAAGGAAGAGAACCCGCTGTTTTTTACTTACCATATCGATCATGAATCTCACTATCCTAACGTTTTCCCGATCGCCTCTAATACACGTTCTGCTTGAAATGGTTTTACAATAAAGTCTTTTGCCCCTGCCTGAATGGCGTCAATGACCATGGCCTGCTGTCCCATTGCTGAACACATAATTACTTTTGCTTCTGCATCTATACTCTTAATTTCTTTTAGTGCTGTAATACCGTCCATTTCCGGCATCGTAATGTCTAGCGTTACAAGGTCTGGATTATGCTCTTTGTAAAGATCTACAGCCTGTTGACCGTCTGCTGCTTCTGCAACAACTTCATAGTCGTTTTTTGTTAAAATATCTTTAATCATCATTCTCATAAATGCCGCGTCATCTACTACCAATACTTTTGCTTTCATATTGATTACCTCCTCAGGTCATTTATTCTTAGGTTATTTTAATTTATGCAATCGATCTTTTTGGCTGACAATGTCTGTTACACGAACTCCGAAATTTTCGTCAATGACAACAACCTCACCCTTAGCAATGAGCTTTTGATTTACTAGAACGTCGACAGGTTCGCCTGCCAATTTATCGAGTTCTAAAATTGACCCTTGTGAAAGCTCGAGAATCTCCTTGATCGATCGTTTCGTTCTTCCCAACTCGACCGTTACTTCTAAGGGGATATCTAACAGCATGTCGAGGTTTTTGGCTTCCGCGTGTTTTATGCTCGGTGAGTCAAAATTTGAGAAAGCAGCAGGTTGAACATCGGCTGTCCGTTGGTTCAGCGGATTGGGTGTCACATATTGCAGCTCTTCACTCCGCTTTTGGTGTTGTTCCCCCCCACGCCTTTCCTTTTGTGAAGAGGTCTGAACGGATTCATTATTATTTGGCTGGAGATCTGTTTTTGTCCCTGATGCAGTGTTAGTCCCCTCACCCTCGCTTTTATCTTGTTGTTCGTCTGCCTCAGGGTTCAGGAGAAGCTCGACCATCTCTTTTGCAAATGGGATCGTCACAAGCTGCATAATCTTAGAATCTATCAAATTGCCTACTTTTAAATCAAAGGCAATATTCGCAAGCACTTCTGATGAAGGAATCGCCTCCATTCCCTCATCTCTTTTCACATCAAGTAAATCAATTCCGGGAGGGGAAATGTCCACTCGTTTACTAAAAATCGTAGACATGGATGTCGATGCCGATCCCATCATTTGGTTCATCGCTTCCTGAACAGCACTTATGTGCATTTCTGAGAGGTCTTCACTAACGTTTTGGCCATCTCCTCCAAGCATAAGGTCAGCAATAATTGCCGCATCACTCGTTTTAATGACAAGAACATTTACCCCTTCAAATCCCACTGTATATTCAACATGGATCGCTACATGAGGTTTTGGAAACTCTTCTTCTAATTCATCTTTTTGAATGACAGATACTTTCGGAGTCGTAATATCTACTTTTTCATTTAATAAAGTAGATAGTGCTGTAGCCGCACTTCCAAACGAAATGTTGCCGATTTCACCGAGTGCATCCTGCTCAATTCCCGTTAAATAATCTTCTGTTGTCAACGTTTCACCTTGAGCATCATCTTTTTCTTCATTCATCCCATTTAAGAGGGCGTTTATTTCATCTTGGCTAAGCATATCGTCAGTCATTATGTTCTCCCTCCTCAATCACATCGGTGACTTGTACAGCTAATTGATTATTCATTTTCCCAGGCTGTGCTAAATATTTTGCCTGTTCACCCACTCGAATGACGAGTGGATCTTTTATATTCTGGTCGAGTTCAATGATGTCATCTTTACCAAGCTGCAAAAATTCCTCGATCGTAATATTAGAATGGCCTAACTCGACTGCAAGCGGTAACTTTGCTTTTTTAACATTTTTCGTTATCGCCTCTTCTTCACCTGGAAGCCTTTCTTTTTGCTTCGTTTGCATCCATAAGTGGACAGAAAGCTTTGGAAGCAAGTGTTCGATTACCACGTGTGGCAAACAAATATTAATCATTCCTGATGTTTCCCCGATCGTTGTCGCAAGGGAAATAACAATCACCGTTTCATTTGGAGAAACCAGTTGTAAAAACTGGGGATTAACCTCTAGTTCCTCCATGATTGGATCAAACTCTTCTACCGAACTCCACGCTTCTTGGAACGTATAAAGCGATCTTTGAAACAGCTGAGTCATGATTTTCGATTCAATCTCTGTAAGAGAGTCGTTACTATTTGAAGCTTCTCCCCGCCCTCCAAGCATGCGGTCTAGCATTGCGTAGGCGATGTTTGGATTCACTTCCATTAATAAACGCCCTTCAAGAGGAGCAGGTTCAAATACAGTTAGAATCGTCATTTTTGGAACGGATCGGATAAATTCCTCATACGGGAGCTGATCGACAGATGCAACATTGATCTGTACAAATGTCCTTAATTGAGCCGAAAGCTGTGTCGTCAAAAGACGAGCGAAATTTTCATGGATTCTAGTTAATCCTCGAACCTGGTCTTTTGAAAATCGGAGTGCTCTTTTAAAGTCATACGTTCTGACCTTCTTCTCTCCCTCTTCTTTCTTTAACTCATCTGCATCCATTTCACCTGTTGAGATCGCTGATAGAAGGGCATCGATTTCTCCTTGTGATAGTACATCTGCCAAAAATCTTCACCTGCCTTTGCTCAGAACAATGTTGTCTTTACTGAATGACTCTTTCCCGCATATACACATCGACAACTTCTCCAGACTGCATCACTTCATTGAAGCGGCGTTTCAAGTGTTCCTCAAGATCTAAAATCCCACTAGAACCATTAAAGTCGCTTGCTTTGCGGTCAGATAATTCTTGAATAATAATGTTCTCGATTTGGTAATCCCGCTTCTCAAACTCATCTTTTCCAGTTTGAGCGTCAAGCTGGATTACAAACTTGGAACGAATAATATCATTGGATAATAAGTTCGTAGTAATTTCTTCTGTTTCTACATTCAATTCAATCACTTCATCAATAGTTGGCTCTCCATCAGCACTTGTTGGTTGTAAAAATTGAGTGATGACAACAAGAGCAATGACCCCAATTAGCGTAACGGTTACGAGGATCACGAGCATAATGTTAACTAATCGATTGGCAAACATACCTATCCCTCCTTTTCATTAGTTTGGATACGTAAGGTGGAGGACGCTAAACCTACTTGGCCAAAAAAGTGAGTGACCTTTTTGGATACCTCTCTTTCATTTTCCTGAACAACAATTTTTTTTCCGTTAATGAGCGTAATCGTCGTATCCGGGAAGGATTGAATTTGCTCGATAAAAACAGCATTTAAAGTAAAGACCTGTCCATTTAACCGTGTCAGTTCCACCATGTATGACGGCTGTATGTGAGCCTTCCTCCTTCTTTGAAATGTATCGGTTTGGAGCTTGAATGTTACCAAAACTACTCAAACAAATAAGTGAAGCCCAGCACCCTGTGCGACAAGGTGCTAAGCAGCCTTAAGATTAACGCTTTAAGTTAACAAGTTCTTGAAGCACTTCATCAGAAGTCGTGATCATTTTTGTATTTGCTTGGAATCCTCGTTGGCTGACAATCATTTCTGCAAATTCTTCAGACAAATCAACGTTTGACATCTCCAGTGCAGCTCCGGTTAATGAACCCCGACCGCCGTCACCAGGCACGCCAACTTGTGGGTCACCTGAGTTGTTGGACGATTCATAAAGGTTATCCCCTGATTTAGAAAGTCCCCCAGGGTTGTTAAAGTTCGCTAGTGCTAGCTGGCCAAGGAGTCTTACTTCACCATTAGAGAAAACCCCGTTAATTTCACCTGATTCAGAAATGTTATAGCTCTCAAGAACTCCGTCAAGATTACCATTTACATGATCGGCGTCAGCATTTGATGAGCGGGAGAACTGGGTCATACTGCTTAAATCAAGGCTAATATTTATCGGTTCTGCCCCGTTTATAGCAGGTAGGGTTATGTCTTCTAAATCTGCCTCCTGAAAAGTTCCATTCCCGCTAAATTGGAGATCATCTGCAAGTTGATTAAACATTTGCTCGTCTCCATCATCAGTAAGATAGCCCACTTGCCACGTATTTTCACCTGTCTTTTGAAAGACAAGCTCTATTTCATTCACTTCACCTAAAGAGTTGGCTACATTAAAGGAAGCTATCGTTCCATTCCCTTGAATCATATCAGAAGAAAATGCCTCTCCATCCTCAAGCAAGGAGCCGACTTCTGCACTTTCGGAAGTCGCATCCAAATTCCCTTTAAAACTAGCTTCTGTTGTTGCTTGTGGTGCCATTGCATCACCTGCGGCAATTTCTAAATCACCAACTTGATTTTCATTTAATACACCATTTTCATCCGCTGAATAACCTTGCACTCTTAAGCCGTCTGCTGTGACCAAGCTTCCTTGTTCATCAAGATAAAAATTCCCTGCTCTTGTGTAATAGGATTGGCCTCCGTCATTTGCGATGAAGAAACCATCTCCTGATATCCCTAAATCAAGATCTCTCCCTGTCGTCTGTAAGGATCCTTGTGTATGAATCGTATCAATGGAAGAAAGGGTGGAACCAAGACCCACTTGTTGAGGATTCGTACCTCCACGGTTGTCATTTTCCGTACTCGCTCCTGATAATTGCTGTGAAACAAGATCTTGAAACGTTGCCCGCCCTTTTTTGTAGCCAAATGTGTTCACATTGGAGATATTATTTCCGATAACGTCTAGTTTCGTTTGGAAGTTTTTCATTCCTCCGATTCCTGCATACATCGATCTGATCATGATTTTCGCTCCCTTCAATTTTGGATGCTGATTCAGTCATTCCACAGCATCATGGCTTCCTTTCGGTCCAGCCCCTTATTTATTCATCAATTAACACAGTGCCGTTAATTCCAGTAAATATTTGCGAACCCGCTTCCTGGCGATCCATTGCAGTAATAACAGTACGGTTATGAGCACTGACTACTAATGCTGCATCCTTTGTCACAACTAAAGATTCCTGAATTCCTTTTTCTTTCGCTTCGCTTATTTTCTCTTCAATTTTCCCCCACTCGCGATCACTAATGTTAATTGCACGTTCTTGTATCCGCTTTTTTGCATGCTTACTCATTTTTAACGTTGAAGATTGTTCAAGTGAGTCCGCTAACATCGACTGGAAGGAAACATTTTTTGAATCGCCACTTGGCTTATTTTTAGTTGGATAAGGAAGTGGCTGTTTAACATGGTGTGCCTGAATGTTGTAGGTCACTTCAGCTTCACCTCGCTATTCAGTTAAATTAGGTAAGGCAATTCTATTAAGCTCTTCAGGTTTAAGGGTATGTTCACCATCGATTACGAACGAGGTTTTCCCATCTTTGAATGAAACTGCAGTAACTAATCCTGTCATCTGTTCGATAACCGTAGATCCATCTTCTAATTTCTTTTCGGAATCCCATTCGACTTGTTTGCCAATCATTTCTCCATGGGAAGAAAAGGGTGGATTTGACTGAGATTCTAGAAATTGATCGAGCTTTGAATTGATGTTTGTAACCTGTTCTACAGAAGTAAACTGCGCCATCTGAGCAATAAACTCCTTATCTTCCATCGGATTCATTGGATCTTGATTTTGTAGTTGCGTCATTAATATCTTAAGGAATGCATCTTTATCGAGGTCATTATTTCGCTTTGACTGCTCATGCTTTTGATAGTCTTCTAAGTAGAGGCTGTCGTTAATGGATTGAACCATAGTAATCACCTTACACCTTCGTATTAATTGATTGTTCTAATACACCAGCAAAACTTTCTTCCTCTTCTGGTTGACCCTCATCGTCATCTTTTGCATTTTCTTGTTGATGGGAATGCTGCTCAGGTTCTTCATTCTTATCCTTTAAGCCTGGTTGCTGAGACTGCTGCTGAGTAACTTCAATTCGATCCACTTGGATTTGCTGGCCTTGAAAAGCGTGGCGAAGCTGATGTAATTGAGACTCAATGATTTCTCTTGAAAAAGTATTTGATGCCATCATCCTTGCTACCATCACGCCGTTTGTTTGTGTAAGGGTAATATCAAGGCGGCCTAAATGTTCAGGATGTAGCTTTATAGAAAGTTGCTGAACACCTTGTCCCACCTGTTGAAAGGACCGATTTGATAAAATAGACTCAAACTGTCTTATGAATTGTTGTAGCTGTTGTTCGCTGCTACGGCTCTCCCCAAGATGAACCACATGTTGCTGGACCTTACTCATAGGTAGTGTAGTAAAATCTCCTCCCGGTTGTATGGAAGCGGAAGGTTGATTTTGAACGAGTGATTCAGTCATGTGACGGGAAAATGCTGCTTTTACAATTTTTTCAGCTTGTTGAAGTTTCATGCCGCCAAATATCGAGTCAGGTTGCCCCCGGTCAATGCCTTGTCGAACGGCAGTTAGTACATCACGCCACTGAAGCAGCTGGCCTGATGGTTTTCCTTTGTTTTCTTTCGGTAAAAGGGAATGAAAAATGGCTTTTAATTTTTCTTGCTCGCTTTCACTTCTCATTTCCCTGTCAGTATGAACATTGTGTTGCTGAGCACTGTAAATCGCCAGTAATAGCTCATCAGGTAACTCTTCATCCAAGAGCATGGTCATAGGTGCCTCTTCTTGGATTAACGAATGGACTTTCTCTGACACTTCATCAGAGTAAAAAGACAGAAGGTAGACGAATTCTTCATTCGTTAATAGTTCATCTGCTAAAAACATCTCTTCCTCTTTTAAAAGTTCAGTGACTAGTGCTTCCAACGACAGATCTTCTATTTGTTCACCTTCACTTAGTAAAAGAGAGGATAAATTACTAGACAACTCAAGGTCACCTTCTCCTTCATTCCCTTTCAACAAAGTGTTTAGCAATTGTTCAAAAGGCGCTTTACTATCGTTTTCTCCGTGTTTCTTAGGCGCAACGTTGGTTAATAGCTCAGGTTTTCCTTTTTCCATCACCTTCGATAAGAGAATTTCGTTCACACATTCACCTCCCTTCTCGTCTCACGATTAATTAGACATTAAACTTACAATTGAAGCCGCTGCTTCCGGGTCCATTCTTGCGAGAATTTCAGAACGTTCAGAAGTCCGCATTAACCGTAAGTAAAGAACTGCTTCGTCTTCTTCAACATTTGTAAGAATGTCTGCTGCCTTGGAAGCCGTCATACCTTCTATTGTCTTGACAACTTCCTGAAGGTCGGTCCGCTCCTCTGTTTCATCTATCTCTTCTGATTCCGATTCGCTGTCGCGGTTGTCTTGAACCTCTTCTTCAAGCATGCTAATTGTTTCGTCTCTATCAGCCAATTGTTGTTCTAGATGTTCGTTGGTCGATGCATACGTTTCGTTCTCATGCTCTAATTGAATGATACGTTTTTCCATTTCTTCGATTGCCATCGTTTCTTCAGTTTCAAAGTATTGACCAATTCCAGGTATGGAAGCTCCTGCTCGTGAAATAGAATCAGTTACATTGATGCCAAGAATCGTAAAAATGGCAAAAACAAGAATCACTACAGCGACAAAAGGAATGAATAAGAGCATAAAAAATGTTTGAGCCTTACTGTGTCTTTTTTTTGATTTTTCCATTATGTCACCCTGCTTCACTTCCACATAAACTGTTGAACGGCGATTTCATCTAATGATTTCATGTCGTTCGCTTTTTGCCAGGACGCATACTGTTCCTGCTTTTTTTGTTTGACCTTTTCATACTTCTTAACATCAACTGCTCTAAGTGTCCGCTTATGTTCAGAGCTTTGCATTTTTGCCCGCGCTCTCTGAGTCTCCTTTTGACTGCGGTGAATGATTCTTTCCAAGTCTGAAAGCCGGGTTTGATAATGTTGTAAATGTGAGATGGAGATACCTTTTTCGAGCGCTCCATGATAGTCATTTTCCATTTCTTCTTTTTGTTTCAGAAGGTGATAAAGTTCCATTGCAACTTCTTCAAACTCACTTGTTGCTTCGTTCCATGCCTCATCGGCTTGGTTTCTTTCATGTTCTTTAAGCTCAAGAACCTTTTGTAGTGAAAATGTAAAAGACAATTTATCCACCCTTTCTGAAGAGGTCAATCAACTGACCAACAGAATCTTCTAACGTGATTCGTTCGTGATTACCCTGTTTGAGGAATTGAATGAGTTCAGGATTTAACTGAATCGCTCGATCGACTTCCTTATTTGACCCACGCTTATAAGCTCCGATCGTAATGAGATCCTCAGAGTCTTCGTATACAGACAGAAAATGTCGCATCGTGTCTGCTGCTTCTAAGTGGTCAGCACAAACGATGTCCTTCATCACCCGGCTGACACTTTTTAATACATTGATAGCTGGAAACTGCCCCTTGTTCGCGAGCTTTCGATCAAGAACCAAATGCCCATCCAAAATACCACGCACAGCGTCAGCAATCGGTTCCGATAAGTCATCCCCATCGACAAGAACTGTATAGAAAGCGGTAATTGTTCCACGTTCATTTGTTCCGCTACGCTCCAGTAATCGTGGCAAAAGAGCAAATACAGAAGGTGTATACCCTTTTGTTGTTGGAGGTTCACCTACAGCTAAGCCGATTTCTCGTTGTGCCATCGCGACTCGAGTAACACTGTCCATCATTAATGTGACGTTTAATCCTAAATCACGAAAATATTCTGCAATCGCAGTTGCGGTCATTGCTCCTTTAATCCTCATTAGGGCTGGTTGATCAGAGGTGGCTACAACGACAATCGTTTTCTTTAAGCCCTCTTCACCTAAATCTCTTTCAATAAAATCTCTTACTTCACGACCTCTCTCGCCAATGAGAGCGATCACATTGACATCAGCGTCAGAGTTTTTTGCCATCATCGCCATCATCGTACTTTTACCAACACCGCTACCTGCAAAAATTCCTAGTCTCTGTCCCTTTCCAACGGTAAACAAACTATCGACAGCACGTATTCCGAGGCTTAAAGGCTCTTCAATGCGAGGACGCTGTAAAGGGTTAGGAGGATCGTTCTCTGTAGGAAACGGTTGAAGACCATTAAACAATTCTGGGTCATGTAGCGGCCTGCCAATTCCATCGATGACGTTTCCAATCAAACTCGTCCCAATTTTGACTCGTAAAGGATTCTTTGTTGATTCAACTAAGCTACCAGGAGAAATATCATGGATCGCATCATAAGGCATTAACAAAACATTTTCGTCTTTAAAACCAACAACCTCTGCCATTATTTTTCGTTGCTGGTTTTTGCCTACTGTAATGTAACAAAGCTCGCCGATCGATACTTGAGGACCTTTTGATTCAATCATCAGACCAACAACTTGAGAAACTTTCCCATACCACTTATATGGAGACAAACCGGCCACTTCATTGATTAACGTTTTCATGCTGATTACTCTCCCCTTGCCTCAACAATTCACCGAGCTGATCTTTAAGCTCTTGTAATTGACTGCCTACACTGGCATCGACTTTTCCAAAAGAAGTTTCAATTGTACAGCCATTTTTATCGAGCTGGGGATCTGAATAGATCAATACGTGTTTAACGTGAGGGGCTAGCTGATGAAGTTCATTTTTATGTTGCAGTGTCATTTCATACCGGTGTGGATGTACAAATATTTCAACTTCTTCCTGGTCTTTCATTTCTCTGACAGCTTGGGTCACAAGGCTTGTCCATGAACTCGCATCTTCTAAAACTGAGCCGATAATTCGTTCTGCAACACAAATGCCCAGTTGCAAGATGTCGGGTTCTACTTGGTCCATTTTTGTATAATAGTCTTTCTTAGACAATTCAATGATTTGCTTTGCTTGCTCCAACTCTGTTTCATAGGCATTAAAACCCCTTTTTTTCCCCTGTTGATACCCTTCTTCCCAACCAGATTCCTTCGCTTGGGTGAAGGCTTCCTGCGCATCTTCCTCGACCTGCTTTTCTCGTTCCTCCATGCGTTTATCAAAAAGTCGTGCTTTTTCTTCTGCTTCTTTTATGATCTCGTCTGCCTCTATGTACGCTTCATGAAGCAGATTTTGCTTTAAGGCCGTTACTTCAAGGTCATTTGCGTGGTCTGAACGATCCTTTTCAATTGGAGTTTCTTCATTAGGGTTCACCCATGTATTATTAATCGTAATTACTTTGGATGGCGTGTTTGTAACGACTCTTGAAGACTTAATAATGTTAGACAATCACATCATCTCCTCCTCCACGGGCAATCACGATTTCACCCGATTCTTCAAGGCGGCGAATAATCGATACAATGCGGGTTTGTGCCTCTTCAACATCCTTTAAGCGCACAGGCCCCATATATTCCATTTCTTCTTTGAACGTTTCAGCCATGCGTTGGGACATATTCGTAAACAGTACTTCTTTCACCTCTTCAGAAGCTACTTTTAATGACAGCTGTAAATCTTCGTTCTCTACATCACGAATCACACGCTGAATCGAGCGGTTGTCTAATGTAACAATATCCTCGAATACGAACATTCGTTTCTTAATTTCTTCGGCAAGTTCAGGATCTTGGATCTCTAAACTATCAAGGATTGTACGCTCGGTTGAGCGGTCTACACCATTTAATACTTCCACTACTGATTCAATTCCACCAGCTTGGGTGTAATCTTGAGTTACAGTAGCAGACAATTTCTTTTCTAGTATCGTTTCTACTTCATTAATAATTTCAGGTGTTGTTCCTTCCATCGTAGCAATCCGTCTCGCTACATCTGCCTGAACCTCTTGAGGAAGCGCGGACAAAATTTGACCTGATTGCTCACTATCTAGGTAGGAAAGAATGAGTGCGATTGTTTGCGGATGTTCGTTTTGAATGAAATTTAGTATTTGCGATGCTTCAGCTTTCCTGGCAAAATCAAAAGGCCGTACTTGGAGAGTTGATGTTAACCTGTTAATAATCGACATCGCCTCACTTTCACCAAGCGCCTTCTCCAGTACATCTTTTGCATATGATATCCCGCCTTGGGATATGTAGTCCTGAGCCATCGCTAACTGATGAAACTGTTCAAGGACTGCCTCTTTCATATCCGATTCAACTTTTCTTACTCCGGCAATTTCAAGAGTAAGCTTTTCAATCTCTTCTTCCGTTAAATGTTTATACACTTGTGCTGATACATCGGGACCAAGAGAAATGAGTAAGATTGCGGCTTTCTCTTTGCCTGATAATGTTTTACGCTTTGCCACTTCTCATTCCTCCTTAATCTTCTGACAACCAGGACCGTACGAGCTTCGAAAACTCTTCAGGTTTTTCTTTTGCCATCTTTTCAAGCTGACGGCGACGCGCTTTTTCTTCTGTATCTCGTTCTTTATTAACATCCGGTATATCGAACATAGGTGGTTCGTCACTTATTACCGTTTCCTCTTCTTCTTTTTTAGATTTCGACTTTCTTAAAAGAAGGAAAATGAGTAACAGGATAGTCAATCCAAGTAAACCAACTAACCAGTACCACCACGTAGAAGCTGGCTGCGCTTGGTCTAGTTCCGGTTTGCCGTTAAATGTTTGAGAGGAGACAAATACGCGGTCATTTATGTCCGCATCGTCCCATTGTGCAAGTACGTCATTCGATACTGACGTTCGAACAATCTGCCCTAAAATTTGTTGGATGTCATCGATTCTTTCTTGAGGTAATGACAAAGGATCTTCTGGATTCGGAGGTTCTACCATCACTTGAATACCGAGGTCCATCACCTGATAGGGGCTTTCTACAATTTCTCTATGAATCCGGTTTACATCATTATTAATCCGTTCTTCAATGCGCTCATAATCTCCGCTTCCTGCACTTCCCGCGCCCGGGAAGCCTGGAATGTCCTCTTCTCCCGTGCCGGCAATTCCGCCTTCTTCAAATTCATCTCCGGTAAAGGTTTCCGTTACTCTCTCTACACTGACTGCGAGCCCTTCCATATTCTCTTCATCTACAGGAGTAACTAATTGCTCTTCTCTGTTCTCTTTAGTGAAGTCAATATCAGTTGAAACGGTCACCAGTACTTTATCAGGTCCCATCATCGTGCCTAACATCTGCTGTAATTGGCGTTGAATATCTGATTCAATTTCTTTTTGAATACGACGGTGCTGCTCATAAGCTGAAAGAGTTGAATCGATTTGCATTTCATCTTCATATTCAAAATGTCGGGACATTTGATCCATTAAAACAATGTTTTCAATCGGTAAATTCGGAATACTTTTCGATACTAAATGATAAAGGGCACGTACTTGTTCTTGTTCCATTGCGTAACCTGGGGATAAATTTAATACGATTGAGGCTGAAGCAGTCTGCTCTTCATCACTTAGCCAAACCGATTCCTCTGGTAACGTGATCATTACCTGTGACCCTTGAACCCCATCGACATTCCGAATGAGTTTTTCTAGTTCCGTCTGCATTGCTGCACGTTCGATGACATTGAATTCTTTATCCGTTGTACCAAAACCCATATTCTCCTGAAAAGAGCTGTAATCGATGCTTCCTGTACGGGGTAACCCTTCTGCAGCGAGTTCAACCTTTAAGTCATCGACCATCACCTCAGGAACTCTAATCGTTGAACCATCTTGGTTTACTTCCGAATCAATCCCTCTTGCATCGAGTGTCGCTTTAATTTCTCCAGTTTCTTGAGCTGTTAGGTTCGTATACAGTGGCACATAATGTGTCCTCGATCCTAACCACATTAGCATGAATAGCAGAATAACAACGAAAATGACGGAACCAATGAATAACCCCTTCTGCTTTGTTGTTCGTGATTGCCAAAACTCAATCGATTTATTTTTGTAGGTGGTTAATGTGTCGTTCATGGTTCCTCCTAAATCCTACTTCCTCATATCATCAGAATGCTTTTCTACCTGGTAGCTGTCCCTTCCTCTGCTAGTAATGCTCCGGTATGTATCCGCCCGAGACAACTCGCAGCTTTTACTTTCTGATCTTTCAAGAAAGAACTGCCTCTAAGTCTTAATGGCGGGAGTCGCCAAAGTCTTGGTTCCTTAAAAAAGTGAGGTATTTTTTAAAATGAGTGAACACTCTTAAAACTCTTTATGCAAATGTCGATATAATTTATATCAAAACCACACCCAAAAATTTTAATGAGGTGGCGAATGATATGTTGAATAGAAAATAACAGATTTTTATACTTGCATTCTCATAATTTCTTTATATGATTCCATAGCTTTATTTCTAACTTCCACTGTTGTTTGTAAAGCAACACTCGCTTTTTGTGACGTGATCATCACATCATGCAAATCGATGTCTTCGCCTCTTGCCATCCTTTCTGTTGCGATCGTCGATTCTACCTGTTTATTGTTTACATCTTTAATAGCATCATTTAACCATGTGGCAAATGACTGTTGTGCTTCAGACCCTTGTTTCGTACTCATTTTGCCTTCATTAGGCTTCATAACTGAAGCAACTTGATTGTTGAGCGTACCGATGGATTCCATTTCATTCACCTCAAAATATGTTTATCGACCAATTTCCAGCGCTTTCAACAATAAATTTTTATGTGCATCAAGTGCTGTGACATTCGCTTCATAGGAACGGGTCGCACTCATCATATCTACCATTTCCTTTAACGGATCAACATTCGGTAGTTCTACATAGCCTTCCTCATTGGCATCAGGGTGTTCTGGTTGAAAGACTTGCTTAAACGGTGTCTGGTCATCAACGATTCGGCTCACTTGCACACCATTTCCAGTGTTTTCACTAGTTATTGCCGCCCGGTTTAAATGCGACTTAAAATCTTGCTTCGGTTCCATAGCGACCATTTTTCTTCGATATGGCTCCCATTCCCCATCAACCATTCTTCCTCGAGTCGAATCTGCGTTCGCGATATTAGAAGAAACAACATCCATACGCAAACGCTGAGAGGTTAGTGCAGAAGCAGAAGTATTTATGCCATTAAACATCGTCATTTAACCTCCCCCTTGCCCAAGAACCGTTTTAATACTATTAAACCTTCCGTTCATTCGATCCACTAATGTATTATAATAGATTTGATTTTTAGCCATTTCTGACATTTCGTGATCTACGTCTACGTTGTTTCCATTATGGTTATACATCGTATTCGTTCTCGTTTTCACTTGAGTCCCATCACTCATTTGGCCTATCCCTCCAAATGGAATGTGTCTCGCATCAGTTTGCTGGGCTTTTAGTTTAGCCCGGTCTACTGCCCTTTCTAATTCATGTGAAAAAACCGTCTTTTTTGCCTTGTAATTTGGTGTATCAACGTTAGCGATATTATTAGATATCGTATTTTGTCGTGTCATCGATGCATTCAACGCTGTTTCCAACAATTGATTTGTCGAATTATTGAACAATTCCATGCAACCGCACCTCACTTCGAAAGAAAATTACTAAAAACGACAATCGCTTCTATCCTAGTCGTATTTTATATAATAATAAGTCGATTGTCTAACTATGATGAAAAATGGTATTAGTTCAATTAAATAGTCCTATCCGCCTTCATGATAATCGTCACGCCACTATAAAGCCAGTGCCACTATAGTTTTTCAGACCATCTGTAGCATGCAAAAGAGCTAAACCGGCGATTTGTATAGGTATATATATCTAGAACCTTTCACTTTCACTATGCGGACTATTGTGCGACTTTTTAGTTTTCAGTCAGAATCATTTGATAATTGATTGTGACTTGATACTGTTAATAAAGTGGGATATTAGGATTAAATAGAGAGGTTCGGAAGGGAGGGGAGTGGATTCGAATCTAACATGTTGAATTGCATCTTCTCGAATCACGTCGAAAAATTGCGATAATTCCGAATCGATCAAGTGTTTTCCTATAAACGACCTAAAGCAAATTCAGCTTACCGTCATTTGATAAAAAAACTACACTTTCATTGACTTATACTTTTTCCCTTTAGAGAAGATAAATTTCTTAAAGTATATAAAAAGAAGCAATGGATTTGCTCGCTGCGCGCCCGCTATGAATCTCACAGCGGGCTTCTTAATGAGCAGCGAGCTACGCCATTGCTTTGTTTTTTAGGAAATCTTAAGTTTAACTGTGACTGCTAAGATTTCATACTAACATTTGACTAATTTTTAAGCTTGTCTAGTTCTACTAGAAACTTATCGTTTAAAACTTTAATGTAGGTTCCTTTCATTCCTAGAGAACGGGATTCGATCACACCAGCGCTTTCTAGCTTTCTTAGAGCATTTACGATAACCGAGCGCGTTATTCCTACTCGGTCAGCAATTTTACTCGCAACGAGTAAACCTTCATTTCCTTCAAGCTCTTCGAAGATATGCTCGACAGCTTCAAGCTCACTGTAGGATAGAGAACTAATGGCCATTTGCACTACCGCTTTTGACCGTGCTTCTTGCTCGATTTCTTCAGTTTTCTCGTGAAGGATTTCCATACCGACTACAGTAGATCCATATTCGGCTAATAGCAAGTCATCATCATTAAAAGAGTCTGTTAAACGTGCTAAAATAAGTGTTCCTAATCGCTGGCCTCCACCTTGAATAGGAACGATGGTTGTTAGACCTTGTGAGAATAAATCTTTGTTTTCAACAGGAAAAGCCGTAAATTGGCTCGTAATATCAAGGTTAGAAGAAGTATCTTCAACTTTAAATAAGCCTGACGTATACTCTTCAGGAAATTGGCGGTCTTCAAGCATTTGCTTCATACGCTCATTTTCAATTTCCTGTTTAATTGCATACCCTAAAAGTTTTCCTCTGCGGCTCACTATAAAAATATTAGCTTCAATAACATCCCGGAGTGTAACAGCTACGTCTTTAAAATTGACGGATTGCCCCCCGCTTTTTTGTAATAGTTCATTAATCCTTCTTGTTTTTGATAGTAAATCCATTACTGATCCTCCCGTTATAAAATATATTGGCTTAAGTCGCGGTTTTCAACGACGTTTTGCAATTTTTCTTCGACATACTTTGGTGTTATGACAACTTCTTCTAAATTAATGTCAGAAGCTTCAAAAGATAAGTCTTCTAATAATCTTTCTAAAATCGTATGAAGGCGACGAGCTCCGATATTTTCTGTTTCCTCGTTTACTTTCGTTGCAATTGTTGCAATCTTATAAACAGTTTCGTCAGAAAATTTTAAAGATATACCTTCTGTTTCCATTAATGCTTGATATTGCTTGATTAATGCATTATCGGGCTCTACCAGAATACGAACAAAATCATCGACAGTCAAGCTAGACAACTCAACCCGGATCGGGAAACGTCCCTGAAGTTCCGGAATTAAGTCTGACGGTTTCGAAAAATGGAAGGCACCTGCTGCTACAAATAAAATGTGATCCGTTTTAACCGGCCCGTACTTCGTCATTACCGTTGAGCCTTCGACAATCGGTAGGATGTCCCTTTGTACACCCTCTCTGGAAACATCAGCCGATTGCTGCTGATTTTTCCCTGCCACTTTATCTATTTCATCAATAAAGATAATTCCCACTTGCTCCGCTCTTGAAACGGCTTCTTGTGTGACCTCATCCATATCGATCAGCTTCTGTGCTTCATCTTCAGTTAATACTTTTCTTGCGTCTGAAACCGGCAGTTTTCGTTTTTTCTTCTTTTTAGGTACCATTCCACCGAGCATTTCCTGCATGTTCATGCCCATTTGCTCCATACCGGATCCTTGGAACATATCCATGAAATTTCCTTGTTGCTCTTCTACTTCTACCGTAACGATATGATCTTCTAATTCACCAAGAGCGAGCTTATGAGCCATACGTCTCCTGCGGTCGTGGAGGGTTTCTTCTTCTTGTTGCTCCTGAGATACTTCTTGCTGATTTTCTTGATTTCCGCCGAAAATCATTTCAAACGGATTTTTATAATTGTTTTCTTTCTTTTTTGAAGGTACGAGTAATTCCACAAGCCGCTGGTTGGCATTTTTTTCTGCCTGATCTTTCACGTCAATAACTTTTTGCTCTTTCACAAGACGGATGGAAGTTTCTACTAAATCTCTCACCATCGATTCAACATCTCTGCCGACATATCCCACTTCAGTAAACTTCGTCGCTTCTATTTTTACAAACGGAGCCCCTACCATTTTCGCAAGTCTTCGGGCAATTTCCGTCTTACCTACACCGGTAGGACCAATCATTAATATGTTCTTCGGAGTAATCTCATCACGAATCGATTCATCTAGCTTCCCTCGTCTGTGTCGGTTCCGTAATGCTACAGCGACAGATCTTTTCGCTTGGGTTTGACCAACAATATACTGATCGAGTTTTTCGACGATTTGCCTAGGAGTATACGCTTCACTCATCACTCATCCTCCTTCGTTTTTCAGGGATTTTCATGAAAGCTCTTCAACAATAATTTCATTATTCGTATAAACACAAATATCGGCAGCCACTTGAAGCGCTGAACTTGCCAACTCACTAGCAGATAGATCTTTACCATGTGCTTTCAAAGCTCTTCCTGCAGCAAGTGCATAGTTACCGCCGGAGCCAATGGCGACAATTCCATCATCAGGTTCGATAACCTCACCTGTACCAGCGATTAAGTAAAGGTCCTTCTGATCCATAACAATAAGCATAGCTTCGAGCTTTCGTAGCACCCGGTCACTACGCCATTCTTTTGCTAATTCAACCGCAGCCCGTTGAAGGCTCCCATTATACTCTTCCAATTTGTTTTCAAATTTCTCGTATAATGTGAATGCGTCAGCTACGGATCCTGCAAATCCTGCAACTACTTTACCTCGATAGAGTTTACGTACTTTTCGCGCTGTATGTTTCATTACAACAGCATTGCCAAAGGTTACCTGTCCGTCTCCTGCCATAGCGCAAGCTCCATTATGTTTAACAGCAAATATCGTAGTACCGCGAATTTGTTCCATGTGTACCTCCTTAACTAAAGCGAGCGACTTTTTTACGCTCGCGGATGAGAGTGACGATAGACTTCTTGTAATCGATCTTTTGTAACGTGAGTGTATATTTGGGTAGAGGATAAATGACTATGCCCTAGAAGTTCTTGAACGGTTCGAAGATCTGCACCTGCGTTTAACATATGTGTGGCGAAGGTATGTCTTAATACGTGAGGACTGATTCTCGCTGTAAGAGAAGCGTCCTCAACCATTTTATTAAGTAATGTCCTCATACTGCGCACTGATAACCTTCCACCCCTATAGTTTAAAAACAACGCATCAGGTGACTCTTTTCTTCCGATAATTTCTTTACGGCCGTCATTCAAATAAGTTTCAATCGCCTCTATCGCAAAACTACCCACAGGTACATATCGCTCTTTTTTCCCTTTCCCTCTGACAAGCAAGGTCCCTAGATCACGGTCAAGATCAAGTACGTTCACCCCTGCACATTCACTGATCCTAATCCCTGTAGCATACAGCAATTCAAGTATAGCCAGATTTCGTTGTCCAAGAGAATCCTTAACCTCTATTGTATCAAAGAGAGCCTGCATCTCCTCATTATACAAAAACGTCGGTAGGCGGAATCCCCCTTTAGGCGTAGAGCTTAAGAGAAACGAATTCTCGCTAACAGCTTCCTCCCTTAACAGAAATCGATAAAAAGATCTCAGTGAGGAAAGCTTTCTTGCTACGGTTTTTCTTGCATATTCATGTGAATGTAGGTCGGATAAATAAAGGCGAACGACCTCATATGAAACATCAGAGAAATGGCTAAGCGATTGTTGTTTAATATAGCGGGTAAAATCATCGATGTCGATTCGGTAATTTTCCACAGTATGTACCGAAGCTTGTTTTTCAATTTGTAAGTATTGTATAAACTTTTTTATCCATTCTTCCATCATTTATACCTTCACCTTAGCTTATTTTCTAAGAATCATTGTCCGTGGAATCAAGCTTAATGACCAACTATAATCGTACAATCATCACGAAAGCTACTAAATCGTAACACAATTTAGTAGCCTATTCAATAAACTTTACATTTTTTTCACAAAATTCTGAATTGTTGTCACTGCCCGTTCACCATGGGCTTCATTACGCTCTTTTTTGTTTCGAATTCGCTTTTCAAAAGGTGGCAGCAGACCAAAGTTGGCGTTAATCGGTTGGAAGTTATCCGGATTCGCGGTCGTAATGTAATTTGCCATTGCCCCCATCATTGTTTCCTCAGGAAAGACGATAGGGTCTTCCCCGCATACTAGCTTCGCGGCATTGATACCGGAAATAAGTCCTGCGGCTGCTGATTCGACATATCCCTCTACCCCTGTCATTTGACCAGCAAAGAACAAGGAGTCCCTTTCCTTGTATTGGTATGTCGGGCGTAATAGGTTTGGGGAATTAACGAATGTGTTTCGATGCATAACACCATAGCGGACGATTTCTGCATTTTCCAATCCAGGGATAAGTGAAAATACTTCCTTTTGCGGGCCCCATTTCATGTGCGTTTGAAAACCTACAATATTATACAATGTACCCGAACTGTTATCTTGTCGTAATTGAACAACAGCATAAGGGCGTTCGCCGGTTTTAGGGTCTTCTAAACCAACTGGTTTCATTGGACCAAATAAAAGTGTTTTCTTACCTCGTCTGGCCATCACTTCAATCGGCATACATCCTTCAAAAAACATCTCTTTTTCAAAATCCTTAACAGGTACTGTTTCAGCAGAGATAAGGGAGTCATAAAAACGGTCAAATTCTTCTTCTGTCATCGGACAATTCAAATAAGCGGCTTCCCCTTTGTCGTAGCGAGATTTCAAGTACACTTTTTCCATATCAATAGAATCTGTTTCCAAGATTGGTGCCGCTGCATCATAAAAATACAAATACTCTTCACCAGTCAAAGCCTTTAATTCATTTGATAAACTTTCCGAAGTGAGTGGGCCCGTAGCAATGATTGTCGGTCCTTCTGGGATTGAAGTGATTTCTTCATTATAAACCGTTACATTTTCGTGCCCTTTTACCCGTTCAGTGACAAGTTGTGCGAATTCATGCCGATCCACGGCTAATGCGCCGCCCGCAGGAACAGAGCAATCATCTGCGGATTGAATAATAACAGAATCAAGTACTCTCATTTCCTCCTTCAAGATTCCAACAGCGTTTGCCAGCCCATTGGCTCTTAAAGAATTGCTGCACACGAGTTCTGCAAATTTATCTGTATGATGCGCAGGCGTCTGCTTAGTTGGTCGCATTTCATAAAGATGAACCTGAATTCCCCTTTTTGCCAGTTGCCAAGCGGCTTCACTTCCTGCAAGCCCTGCACCTATTACGTTTACATGTTGTGTCATCTTTTTTCCTCCTTGTAAAAACAAAAACACCGGAGATCAATATCTCCCGGATTCAGAAAATATGAACCGTTAACTCATCACATTTATTTTAAACAGAATAGTAATCTTGTCATGTGGTATGTACATGTTCCGATGGCTAATATACCTTATTGGGCTTGCAAATGCAACTATAAGGTTAAACATTCAATAAAGGTTGCTTTTGAAGGCTGTTTTCGTATAGTTTGTTGCGTTTTGAGCGTTTTTTCAACTCAAAAACAATAAAACAAAATGATTATCTCCTTTGCTCAGAATTACGAAGGAATCAGACATGTCTAATATTTCACCGCTTCGGAAATACACTACGCTTTCCGTGGGCTCACGCTGGAGTCTATGTGTATTTCCTTCGCTGGTATAGTGCTTTGTAGATTCATCACATTTATATATTGCTTGATGAAGTCAAACAATGGCTATTCATTTTTATAATGAATGATTGGAGCGAAGGGCAGTCGACTCCTGCGGGAAAAGCAACAACTGAAGTTAAAAAGCCATAAAGAAAGAGGATGCCCAAAAAAGTTAAAACGAAATTTTTGAGACTCCTCCTAGTATTAGATCCACCGTTAATTAATTTCTTCCTTATAATCACAGGAAGAACACTGAACGTGGATTCCTTTTTTACTTTTCTTTTCTACAAGCATTTTTTCACATTTCGGACACGTTCTTGCAATCGGTTTATCCCAAGAGATGAATTCACATTCCGGATAGCGATCACAACCGTAAAAAATCCGCTTCTTCTTACTTTTTCGTTCAACGATATTGCCTTCTTTACAATTTGGACAGTTCACACCGACTTCCTTAACTATCGGTTTTGTATTACGGCAATCCGGAAAATTGGAGCACGCCATAAATTTTCCGTAACGGCCCATTTTAAAGACCATTTCGTTTTCACATTTTTCGCAGTTTTCCCCTGCAGGTTCATCACGTATTTCAACTTCCTTCATTTCTTCTTCCGCTTTTTTCAAGCGTTTTTCAAAGTCATGATAAAAATGATCAATGACTTTAACCCAGTTTTCTTTCCCGTCTTCAATGGAGTCGAGATCCGTTTCCATTTTTGCTGTAAATTCTACATTTAAGATTTCCGGGAAGAATTCCAAGATTAATTCGAGAACAATTTGACCTAATTCAGTAGGGACAAACCGGCGATCTTCGAGTGCTACATAGCCCCTTCTTTGAATTGTATCCAACGTTGGTGCATACGTAGAAGGTCTGCCAATCCCTAATTCCTCCATCGTTTTTACAAGCCTCGCTTCGGTGTACCGTGGCGGGGGCTGGGTGAAATGTTGGTTAGGGTCAATGTCTTCAATACTCACTTGCTGTCCTTCATGTAAATCAGGTAACAAACGGTCTTCTTCTTTTTTACCTTCGTCATTTCCTTCTATATACACTTTCATAAATCCAGGAAATTTCAACTTAGAACCCGTTGCTCTAAACACAACTCCGTTATTTGTTAAATCAACGGACATTGTATCCATGATTGCAGGAGCCATCTGACTTGCTACGAGGCGTTCCCAAATCAATTTGTACAAACGGTTCTGGTCCCTCGAAAGATATGACTTCACTGTCTTTGGATCTTTCATAACAGATGTAGGACGTATCGCTTCGTGAGCATCTTGTGCTTTCGTATTTTGCTTCACTTTTTTTTGTGACGAAGAAATGTATTCTTTTCCATAGGTTTGCTCTATATATTCTTTCGTTTCTTTTTGTGCGGTTTCTGAAATACGAGTCGAATCCGTACGCATATAAGTGATAAGACCGACTGTACCTTCTTTTCCTATATCAATACCTTCATACAACTGTTGGGCGAGCATCATTGTCTTTTTCGCCCGAAAATTAAGTTTCCGAGCAGCTTCCTGCTGTAATGAGGATGTCGTAAAAGGTACGACCGGGTTTCGTTTACGTTCTTTTTTCGTTACACGGTCGACTGTAAATTCATCTCCAGACATTTGACCGAGAACGCCATCTACATTTTCTTTTGTTTTTAAATCCGTCTTTTCCCCGTTAACTCCATAGAACTTCGCATCAAACGTTTCTCCGCTTTTGTTTAGCTTCGCTTCAATAGACCAATATTCCTCCGGTTGAAATGCGTTGATCTCTTGTTCACGATCAATAATCATTTTCACTGCAACAGATTGAACACGCCCTGCACTCAGCCCCTTTTTTACTTTCTTCCATAATAAAGGACTAATATTGTATCCTACAAGTCGATCCAATACACGTCTGGCTTGTTGAGCATCCACTAAATCTGTATTAATTGTTCGCGGTGTTTTAAACGAATCTTTAATGGCTTGTTTTGTAATTTCATTAAAAACGACACGGCATTTTGATGTTTCCTCTATATTCAGGCTATGGGCGAGGTGCCAGGCAATGGCTTCCCCTTCACGGTCGGGGTCGGCAGCAAGGTATACTTTTTTTGCTTTTTTCGCTGCTGTTTTTAATTCTTTTAAAACCGGACCCTTGCCGCGAATGGTAATGTATTTCGGTGTAAAGTTTTCTTCTACATTTACACCCATTTGACTTTTTGGTAAGTCAATGACATGACCCATTGAGGCTTTCACAGCATATTTCTTTCCTAAATATTTTCCGATCGTTTTCGCTTTTGCTGGGGATTCGACGATCACTAAGTAATCGGACATAACGTTGTTCCTCCCCTTCAGAGGTAAAGTGTCTACTACATTCACGAATAAAATACGTGTTCAAAACGAAAGACGTCAGCGCAAGTTAGAACGAAGAGCGATGCAACGAAGACCATTCCATCGTAGTTGAACATCATCATAAAATGTAAAATTAAAATCCTCCCTATTATTAACTACACTTTTACTGTTTGTCAAACCCGAAAACGGAAAAATACGGATATTCCATGTTTCATTTCCTTTTCTACTTCCTGAATTCGAGCCATTTTCTGTTAGAATTTTTAGAAAGAAATGTGTTTGTTTGATATTTATTCACCTTTTTTTATATTCCATACCTCTTTTTTTAATATTCTTCTTTTAAAGGGGTATACCTATTTGTTTTTTGAGCCCTATTCATCTATTCGTGACAGTACAAGCATGCGCTTGCCTAACGCTCAAAAAAACAACTAGCAACAACCTTTTAGAAAAGAGCCAATTCTAAAGATGAAGCAGGGTAAATAAATTTTCCCTGCTTCATCTTTTGAGCTTAAAAAATACTCAAAATACTAGAGACTTTTAAAAATCAGCCTTTAGTATTCTTCTAAAATATCGTCTGCTGTGATAATGGGTTTCGCTCCTTCTTGAATAAGGCGTAAACAGCCTCGTGCTTCTTTTTTTAACGGTGATCCAGGTATAGCGAATACTTCCCTTCCTTGTTCTAATGCAAAGTTCGCTGTATTCATAGAACCGCTTTTTTCGCGCGCCTCTACGATCAGTACAGCTTTGCTTAAGCCGCTGATCAAGCGATTACGTTGAGGAAAATGCCACTTTTGCGGTCGTATTGCTGGAGGATACTCACTTATAATTAACTGTTTTTTCATCATATATTTGGCAAGGGAAGTATGCGACCTTGGATAGATATGGTCAAATCCCGACCCTAGAATACCTACTGTATCCCCTTGATGGTGGATCGCAAGCTTATGGGCCATCCCATCAACACCTTCTGCCAGTCCTGAAACGATGATCAAGCCTTTTTTTATTAAAGGAGATATAATCGCTTTCATCAATGGCTCCGCCTCACTAGAAGGCTTTCTTGCACCAATAACGGCTAATGGATTTTGATTGGCTATTAAGTGAATATTTCCACAGTAAAATAAGATCCACGGAGGATCATAAATCGTTTGTAAAAGCGGAGGAAAGTCAGCGTCCAAACGAGTGATCCATTGAATTTCTCTGCGCGCATATTCTTCTGTTAATTGTTCGATTGATTGTTGCTGAAGGAAGGTTGAGATCTTAGTAGCTCTTTTTAGGGAAATAAGGAAGGTTTGGGCTAAATCAGATGCGCTCATAAAATAAGGCGCTTTTAAAGTTGGATCAATCTGGTACATTTTACTCAGGAGAATAGCATCAACATTTGTGGCATGATGAAGGTGGAAAATTCTTAACCGGAGTGCTTCCATTGGGGCACCTGCCTTTTCAGAGGTTTGATTGGGGGAAAAGTTGATAATTATTCGGAGATGTTCAGAATACGCGGAAAACGAATGTGCGGGAAATAAGAAGAGGCTCCCCCGGACATTAGTCCGAGGGAGATGGTAAATTTAAACTTTATGCGTTACACATTGCTCATAAATATCGTTTTCTTTTAATGATGAAATTAAAGTTTCTCCCATAACTGCAGGCGTTTGAGCAACTTTCACACCACAGCTTTCAAGAGTTTTAATTTTTTCCGATGCCGTACCTTTACCACCGGAAATAATTGCACCTGCGTGTCCCATACGTTTCCCTGGAGGTGCTGTTTGACCGCCAATAAAGCCTACAACAGGTTTGTTCATGTTTTCTTTGATCCACTCTGCTGCTTCTTCTTCTGCTGTACCGCCGATTTCACCGATCATAATAACAGCATGTGTATCTTCATCTTCATTGAAGTGTTTCAATACATCGATAAAGTCCGTACCGTTTACTGGGTCACCGCCAATACCTACAGCAGTGGACTGACCAATGCCCTCAGTTGAAAGCTGGTGAACCGCTTCATAAGTTAATGTACCAGAGCGGGACACAACACCCACATGTCCTTTTTTGTGAATGTAACCAGGCATGATTCCAATTTTACATTCTTCAGGCGTGATGACACCAGGACAGTTTGGTCCGATTAAACGTGTATGTTTCCCTTCCATATAACGCTTTACTTTGATCATATCCGTTACAGGAATACCTTCTGTAATCGTAATAACGAGATCGATTTCTGCATCAGTTGCTTCCAAAATCGCATCTGCGGCGAATGCAGGTGGAACATAGACGACAGAAGCATTAGCACCCGTTTTTTCTACTGCGTCAGAAACCGTATCAAAAACTGGAATACCTTCTACTTCAGTACCGCCTTTACCTGGTGTTACCCCGCCAACAACGTTCGTTCCATATTCAATGGCTTGTTTCGTATGGAATAAGCCAGTCGCTCCAGTAATACCTTGTACAATTACTTTTGTGTCTTTATTAATCAGGATACTCATCTGCTACACGTCCTTTCTTACTCTTTAACAAGAGAAACGATTTTTTCTGCACCATCAGCCATAGAACCAGCTGCTGTAATGTTCAACCCGGAATCCTCAAGAATTTGCTTTCCTAATTCTACATTTGTTCCCTCTAAACGAACGACGAGTGGAATTTCCAATCCTACTTGCTTCGTTGCTGCAACAACACCTTCAGCAATAACGTCACACTTCATAATGCCACCGAAAATGTTGACATAAATTCCTTTTACACTTTTATCGGAAAGAATAATTTTGAATGCTTCCGTTACTTTTTCCTTCGTCGCACCGCCGCCAACATCAAGGAAGTTCGCAGGATCGCCACTGTAATGCTTAATAATGTCCATCGTTGACATCGCAAGTCCAGCACCATTAACCATGCAGCCGATGTTTCCATCTAACGAGATATAGCTTAAGTCATATTTTGAAGCTTCGATTTCTTTTGGGTCTTCTTCATCTAGATCACGGAATTCTAAAATATCCTTTTGACGGTAAAGTGCATTGGAATCGAAATTAAGCTTCGCATCTAATGCCATCACTTTTCCGTCTCCGGTAGTTACTAGCGGGTTAATTTCAGCAATTGAGCAGTCCTTTTCTTCAAAAACTTTATATAGTCCCATCATGAACTTTACTGCATCACGAACTAATTCTTTCGGGATATTAATATTAAACGCCAAACGACGCGCTTGATAAGGCATTAATCCTACGACAGGATCAATCACTTCTTTAAAGATTTTTTCAGGTGTTTCCGCGGCGACTTCTTCAATTTCAGTTCCGCCTTCTTCGGATGCCATCATAACAATACGTGACGTATCACGATCGACGACTAGACCGATGTAATACTCACTTTTAATGTCACAGCCTTCTTCGATGAGTAAGCGCTTAACTTCCTTACCTTCTGGTCCTGTTTGGTGTGTGACTAATGTTTTACCGAGAATTTCATCGGCATATGTACGAACTTCATCTAGATTTTTCGCTACTTTAACTCCACCGGCCTTTCCTCGGCCACCTGCGTGGATTTGCGCTTTGACAACGGTTACATCTGTGCTTAACGACTGGGCTGCTTCTACAGCTTCATCTACTGAATAAGCAACTTTTCCGTTAGGAACTGCGACACCGTAGTTTCTTAATAATTCCTTACCTTGATACTCATGGATATTCATTGCCATCCTCCTAACTTAATTGTCCATTTCAGTTAACTTGCTACACTAAAGACTGTTCAAAAAGTTCTCCTTTTTGAACACGGACTACTACAGGATTCGATACATTTTTCACAAATCCTTTTTCAGTAAATAAAAATTTGTCTATTATTCGTGTGTGAATCAAGATTTCGCACTCGATTGTTTCTTGTTTCGTCACACAGTTTTTATTTTACTATACTTTTCGACAATTTTGTGTATAAACGCTCAAAAAAAATATTTTAAATTTAATGCCCGCTAAATCAATGCTCTAGCAACAAGCTTTTATAAGAGAACCAAACAAAAAGAAAGGCCAGATACTGAACAGTGGTCCAGAGTCTGCCCTCTCTTTCTGCCTACTTTTTTAGCGGTCTTTCTTCTTCATTTGGTCGATGACTTTGCGGGTAGCATTTTGCGTAATCTGATCAGATTCGCCCGCTGCTCTGTAAACCCCGAACTCTTGTGCAATTTCTTCACGATAAGAGTTCATGTATTCTTCCACACCATCTACAAGTAAACCGTTTCGAAACTGCTGGTTTTTTTCCACCATAAAGACTGACCTCCTATAAGAATGATCGCAATCCCTTTTATTTTTTCCGGAGGCGAGTGTTTCAAACTGGGAATTATTTGCTTTTATCGAGCCGATAAACAAACGCGAAAATTTCAGCGACTGCCTGATAAAGATCTTCCGGTATTTTTTCGTTCATTTCTAGTTCACTTAAAACCGCTACAAGTGAAGGATCCCTCTGGATCGGCAATTGCTGTTCAACCGCACGCTCAATAATTTTTTTTGCTACGTAACCTCTCCCTTTTGCTTTAACGATCGGGCTTTTATTATTAGAACGATCATAATTTAATGCGACCGCCCGTGAATCTTTTACAGTTACCTCTTTGCTGTATTTTTTCATATACGAATATCAACTCCTGAAGGGGCGCTGCCTAGTTCGTATGCCGACTTCGACTGACTTATCATTTCCTTTACAGTTTCTGGTTGTTTCCAGTTTACAGAAGAGAGCTGGTAATCAAGACGAAAAAGCTCGTTTTCCAAGTGAGGTCTTAAGCTATTAATGGCTTGTTCAGACATAGCATTTTCATTATAAACCGTCAATGACACGACGCGGTTTTGGATATGTACATCTACTACGGTTGATTTTAGAGCCTCTAAATCTAAATAAAAAAGAATTCGACAAAAATCACTATCCCAATCCCCATTCCGCTTTTTTCGTCCTTCCCATTGAACAGTGACATCCTGTAAGAGCGAATGATTTTTATACGGAAGGTGAACGATCTGCTGATGCAAATATGGGTGTTGCTCTGTAGCAAGCAGCTGCGTCCCTGTGATTCGATAAATGATCGCGTTGGCAGAATCTTTTAGCTCACCTGAAACATTTTGTGATGAAAGAAAATGCAGTAGTTCCTGTTTTAATGATCTCGTTTCCAAAGGGCGTTCATCAACTACATGTCGTTTCAACTGTGACTCATAATCAAGACCTAGTTGTTGCAAGAAAGCAGTGAGTTGAGGAGGAAACGGCGTATTTCCTCCTGCTTTCTCCTTTGCCCCTCCTCCTTGCATCATCGATGTGAGCAGGTTATAAAGGCGAGCAAATCTCCCGTCACCTTCAATGTTTTTCGCCAGACTGTCGATCAAGATAGCTAAGCTTTCTGCTGATTGTAAAGATGCAACACTTAAAAAGGTCTCCCTAGTTAATGGTAAACCTCGCTCGATCATAACTGAAAGAAGTTGAAATGCTTTTTGTTCCGATAAAGAAGAAGCTTGCGCAAGCCGAACACTGTCAACGAGTTCCTGATTTGAAAAAGGGAGCTTTTGTTCGCTAAAAAAGCGAATCATCCGTTCTTCTGTCCCGCCGAGCGGCATATTGAGTGATTGAGCAAGAACCCTCGCACCTTCTTTACCTCCGTCTGTAGCAGTATGCAGGGGTTGAGTGTTGTCGAGTACTTTTAATAACGGCATCCCTTCACTAGAAACGACTCGGAACCAATAATGACGATCGCGCTCTAAAGGAACCTCCAGTTTGGCTGCGAGATTCGTTCCACCGTAATTTAACTGAGCAACCTGGCCGGGGTAGAGCTGTTTGATCTTTCCTTGTATAAGTTGACCCGCTCGAAGACTAATGTTTCTCTTTGGAGTTGCCGTAAGTTGATCAAGCCATTTGCTACTCCCTAACTCAACCATATCCGCCCCCCCTTTTTCAAATTGGTTTATTAACTCGTGCTAAAGGATAGCTTTTACTGGGGCAAATGATTTCCGATGCTCCTTTGTAGCTCCGTGTTTGTTAAGAGCTTCCAGGTGATCTTTTGTACCGTAACCCATATGGTTATCAAAACGATAGGCAGGGTACACTTCCGCTAAGTCTTCCATCATTTCATCTCGCGTTACTTTCGCTACAACTGATGCCGCAGCAATACTGATACTTTTTGAATCCCCTTGAATGAGAGAAGTTTGAGGTAAATCTACCGGTAACTTCATCGCGTCTAAGAGTAAATACTCACAAGGGTAATTTATATTGTCAAGCGCCCTGGACATCGCAATTTTTGTCGCTTCATAAATATTGTGCTGATCAATCTCTGAAGCAGTCGCGATACCAATACCTACAGCCAATGCGTTTTCATGGATATATGCAGCATAGTTTTCCCGCTTTTGCTTTGAAAGCTTTTTTGAGTCTGTTAGCCCTAACAAATAAAAATCATCCGGCAAAACGACACTAGCTGCGACTACAGGACCTGCCAATGGACCGCGCCCTACTTCATCAATACCAGCAATACGTAAATACCCTTCTTTTTTTAAGCTGTTTTCATATGTATTCATATTAGTAAATTGCTGTTTGAGTTCTTGATCATACTCTCGTTGTTTTTGCTGAGAACGTAACAGTTGTTGAACTCCTCGGCGTGTATCGCTCTCAAGCTCTTTCAGAAAAAAAGTGTCTTCCGGTTTTTCTGTGAGGCGCTTTTTAATTTGGTTTATCGTTAATTTCTTCATTTTATCACCTTCTATTTTTATATCGGTAGCTCCATCAGTTTTTAACAGCAAGCCTTAGAAAGAGGCTCTTTTTTAAAGGGCGACTCCAGCAATGAAAAGCAACAGGCTGAAGCATAGACCGCAGAAAGCATTGTCCGTAACATCAATACAACTTTTACCAAACCCGCCTATCTCATGGATTGCTGAATAACTCTAGAACTCAAATACAAAGGATGCCGCTTCCATGGCTTCGCTTTTTGCAGGTAACGCTTCGGGACCATTGTTGCTTTTCCTGCTGGAGCATTCCTGTCGGATAGGTTTTACCCCTATTGATAAAAAAAGGATCCTCCGATATGATGCAAGGTGCAAAAACAAACCAGCAATCACAAAGGAGGAACCCTTCATGAATCGTAGTAGAAATGAACGAATTAATCAAGTCAACGAAAACACTCTAGTTATTGGAATCGATATTGCAAAAAAGAATCACTATGCCTGTGCCGTCGATTTGCGCGGACGCGAATTAACGAAAGTATGGCGCATCCACCAGTCAAAAGATGGTTTCATCCATTTTGAGCAGGCTGTTAGACAACTGATGGAGACACACAACAAATCAAATGTGCTCATCGGTTTTGAAGCAACCGGCCACTACTGGATGAACCTTGCGGCTATGCTGGAGGCTTTCGAATTCCCTTTTGTCATCGTCAATCCAATGCATGTAAAACAATCCAAGGAAATGGACGATAATTCTCAAACGAAGAACGACGCTAAAGATGCACGCGTTATAGCGAAACTTCTTCCTAACGGCTATTTTAGTATACCGCGGAAGATGACAACCGCTGAACATCACATGAGGCATGGATCCGCAATCCGGGAACGATTACGAAAAGATATCTCTTCCGTAAAAAACAGGATACAGCGATGGAAGGATCTTTACTTTCCGGAATTCAATCAAGTCTTCAGTGAATTGGGCCAACAAGCTCTTGCCGTTTTAAAGCTGACACCTCTTCCCCAGGATGTTCCACATTTGTCTGTCGAAGAGATGGTCAGGCAACAGAAGAAAGCTGGCGCCAAGTATGCTGGGAAACCCAAAATGGTGACCCTGATTGAAGTGGCTCGTCACTCTATTGGCGTAACACGCAGTCAGGAAATGTCACGGCTGGAGATTCGCAGCCTTGTTCAACAGCTGGAACTATTGGAATCACAACTTGAAGAGGTGACTTCCCAGATGGTTGAGCAGGCCCAGTCATTAGAAGAGTTTCAGTACCTCGTCTCCATTCCGGGAATCAGCGAGAACACTGTAAGCGAGTTATTGGCTGAAACAGGCTCTATGCGCAATTACAGGCATCCACGCCAACTCATTAAGCTAGCGGGACTTACGTTGCGTGAGAACAGTTCAGGTCAGCATAAAGGCACAAAGAAGATCTCTAAACGCGGAAGAAAACGACTACGAGCCTTACTTTATAAAGCGATCCTTCCGCTCATTCAGAACAATGCAAGCTTTCGTCAACTGTACATGCATTATCACTCACGGGAACAAAATCCACTGACCAAGAAAGAAGCAATGGTTGTGCTATGCAGAAAGCTGCTTCAGGTGTTCCATGGACTTAGCAAGAAACAGGCAATGTTTGACCCTGAGAGAATGTTGATAGACTCTTCCAACTATCCTCAGAACAAGGCAGCGTAAGGCTTCACAGTGCTTTAATGTACCTTTGACAACACAGGCACAGAGATTCGGCAAGACGGAGACTTTAGACGCCCAGTAAAGGGCAGTCCATGCAGGAGTAAGAGTCCGAGATCTGCGTCAGGCAAGACCCAACGAAGGAATGTAGGCACTTGATGCCAGGAGACATGGGAGGGTAAGTCACCTGATTGTAGCAGAGTTTTTCTCGTGTGAATTACACCTATATATGGAAATGTATCCCACATTCCCAACGCAACGCGTAATCTCTAAATACAGTAAATGTATTTACAAGAATTATGTGGACCTTGGCAGTCGGAGGCGAGTACAAAAAAATTTTTTAGGGCCTCAAAATCCGGGCGGACCCCCGCCATATCAACTTTTCCTGAGGGAGTCTCCGCCATTGCAGCAGCACCCCTTAGCTATCCCATGTGTATCTCAAAATCAGGTGCAAGTTTTTTGGCAAAAGAAGAGTTATTTCATTGCAGATTCTCTCCATGAGAAAGAGCATATCCTCTTGCCACGCAGGCGTATGCTACTTATTCACCAGCCTCTATCTTAAAGGGAATGTTCTCTTTTTTAATTTGCTTCGTGCAATATGGAAAACCGGCTACTTTTACACGTTAATAACCCAATCTAACATGAGAGCTTGCCAGAAATTGAAAAGCAGATCATTTTAAATAGGAAAGACACGCTCAAGGCGTGTCTTATATGAATGACTTATCCGGACGTTCCAAACTTAGACGACCAAGCTTACCTCCACGAAAATCTCTTAAGATTAATTCTGATGTGCGGTCGTAGTCTACCATACCACCGCTGACAAGACAGCCTCGCTTTTTACCAATTTCGTCAAACAACTCACTAACTTCTTCAGAAATTTCTTGAAGCTGGTAGCGTTGTTTTAACGTATCAGGATAAACCTCTTTTATGTAATTCAAAAGAAATACAGCTGATTCTTGAAAATCAAAAATGTCTTCTTTAATCGCTCCGGTTAATGCTAAGCGAAACCCAACCGCATCATCATCAAACTTCGGCCAAAGTATCCCTGGAGTATCTAACAGCTCCATTTCCTTACCAACTTTAATCCACTGCTGACTTTTCGTCACCCCTGGCCGGTCTCCGATTTTAGCAATTTTCTTATTCGCTAGACGGTTGATAAGTGTCGACTTCCCTACGTTAGGAATCCCTAGAATGAGCGCACGAACTGCTCGGGGATTCATCCCTTTTCGTTTCATTTTCTCAATCATCGCTGACGCTTGCTTTTTTACAGCTAATGAAATATCTTTAATCCCTTTTCCTTTTTGGGAATCTACTTCAAGAACGAGATAGCCTTTAGCTTCGAAAAACTCACGCCATAACTGGTTTACATTTCGATCTGCTAAATCAGCTTTATTGAGGATCATAACTCTTGGCTTATTTTTTGTAATCTCGTCAATGACTGGGTTACGTGAAGAAAGGGGGATGCGGGCATCTACCAGTTCAATCACGACATCGATGAGCTTCATTTTTTCTTGCGCTTCCCGCTTGGCTTTTGCCATATGACCTGGGAACCATTGGATTGACATTGCTCGATTTACCTCCTAGTTTACAATTCGAACGTCGTTAAACGGCCAAAATACAAAGTTAGCTTTTCCGACAACTTCATCATATGGAATGACACCGATGTGCCGGCTGTCCTTACTATGTTGGCGATTGTCACCAAGAACGAAGACATGGCCTTCAGGAATCTCGTCAAGTCCCGTTAAGTCCTCCAAAGTAAAATCATGTGTAAACGGACTTTCGTTTGTAGCAGCCTTGAAGTCATCCAAATGCGGCTCCTCAACGGGTTCACCATTGATATAAAGTGTATCCTCTTGATAAGAAACAGTATCGCCCGGCAAGCCGATGACTCGTTTTATATAGTCTTTACTTTCTGTTGCATGAAAAACCACAATATCAAAACGATCGGGCTCTGAAATGGTATACCCGATTTTATTTACAATCATGCGATCATTATGTTCTAGTGTTGGCATCATCGATTGTCCATCTACAACAATCGGTGCAAAGAAAAAATAACGGATAACGACAGCTAAAATTAATGCGACGGCAACGGCTTTTAACCATTCCCAAGACTCTGATTTTGCCATATGGCCTAGCCTCCAAACGAAATAATCTGCTCATAGTTATTGGATGTGTTCAAAAAGAAAGAAAAAGAGATTTAACCGTTATTTCCCCTGGACTTTCTGATCATTCTCTTAATATTGTAAAGGAAAACTCCGTTATTTTCCATAAGTAATCAGGGCTGTTTTCTGGCAAATCAACGTTCGCTTATATGCAAAAAGGAGCCTGGATCACCCAAGCTCCTCTTCAGACATTTAGCGTTCTTTAATTCGTGCTGCTTTACCGCGCAGTGCACGCAAGTAGTAAAGTTTAGCTTGACGTACTTTACCGCGACGAGTCACTTCGATCGTAGCTAGACGAGGTGAATGTACTGGAAATGTACGCTCGACTCCAACACCGTTGGATACTTTACGAACAGTGAACGTTTCGCTGATTCCAGTACCACGGCGTTTAATAACAACACCTTGGAATACCTGGATACGCTCGCGTGTGCCCTCAACAACTTTTACGTGTACACGAAGAGTATCTCCGGCACGGAATGTTGGAAGGTCACCTTTCAACTGATCTTTTGTAATATCGCGAATGATTTGTTCCATGGCTGTTCGCCTCCTTCCCTACAGATGTTCATGTCCGACTTGCGACAGCGGAGCATCTTGATAATGTGGCTGAAACCACAAATTATATAATAGCACACGTGACGTGCGAGTACAAGATTATTTTTAACGCTGTTCTTCCCTCAATTTGTCTAAGTAGATCCTGTCATCTTCATTGAGATCCAGTTTATCCAATAGATCAGGCCTTCGTTCATATGTGCGTCTTAATGACTCTTCACGGCGCCATCGTTCAATTCGCTCGTGATGTCCTGAGAGAAGGACTTGAGGTACTCCCATTCCTCTGTACTCAGCAGGACGGGTATAGTGAGGATGTTCTAACAATCCGGTACTATGAGAATCGGTAACAGCAGACATTTCATTCCCTAATGCGCCGGGAAGAAGCCTTGTCACACTATCCGCTATGACCATTGCCCCTAGTTCTCCGCCGGTTAACACAAAGTCGCCGAGGGAGATTTCATCGGTTACAAGGTGCTCACGGACGCGTTCATCATATCCTTCATAATGACCACATAAAAAAATCAGGTGCTCTTCATCAGCCAATTCCTCTGCTTTTCTTTGATTAAAGGGTTCACCTTGTGGACAAAGAAGAATGACTCGAGGTTTGCTTGCTCCATCTTCATCTATGCGATGCGCCTCGACTGCATCAAAAAGCGGCTGGGGTGTAAGTACCATGCCGCCACCACCGCCATATGGATAATCATCAACCCGGGAATGTTTGTTCGTGCTATAATCCCTAAAATTTACAACATCAAAAGAGACGGCCCCTTTTCGCTGAGCCTGTCCTAATATTGATGTATTAAAAACTCCTGTAAACATCTCAGGAAAAAGTGTCAAAACCGTCATTTTCATTCGTCAATCAAACCTTCCATCAATTCAATCGTGACAACGTTTTGCTCAAGATCAATCTGTTTAACGACTGAATCAATATACGGAATAAGGGCATCCTTGGCACCTTTGCGTTGTATAACCCAGACATCATTTGCTCCTGGGGAGAGAATTTCTTTAATCACTCCCACTGCTTCACCTTCCGTCGTCTTTACGTTACAGCCGATGATTTCGTTATATAAGTATTCTCCTTCTTCAAGAGAAGGGGTGTCCTCTCCTGAAACTTGGAGTAATGACCCTTTATATTTTTCTACGTCATTTACGTTAGCAAGCCCATCAAATGACAGTAGATCAAATTGCTTATGTGTACGATGGCTCGCAACTGTTACCGGCTCACGCTGCCCACCTTCAAGTTGAATATACAAATTTGCTCCCGGCTGATAACGTTCTTCCGGGAAGTCAGTTCTTGAAATGACGCGAACCTCGCCGCGTATTCCATGGGTATTGACGATCTTACCCACATTTAACCAATTAGTCATCTTCCATGCCGCCTTTTCGAATTTCATCTACGACACCGTTCTTTACGACGATCTCTGTACCCTTCATTATCCCTTCCCAATTATCACCTTCTTCAACCTCTTCGATCATTTGAATTGAACCTTCACGAATTTCTGACCCTAATTCTAATTCATCGAGTTGACTTAACTTAAGTTCAAGTTGGCGAAGCTTTTCTTTTCGACGTTGCAATTCACGACGAAAGCTTTCTTTTAAAGAATTTTGATAGTTTACGTTATTTTTATTCGCCTTGAGCTTTTTGTGAAGCACAAATTCCAGTTGTTGAAGTTCTTTGTTGAGTTGATATTGCTTCGATAAAAATTGCTCTTTCAGCTGCGTTTTACTGTCTTCGGTTAATATTTGTTTTACAACTACTTTTTTAATTATTTGCAAGCTCATCACCTCCGCGAAAGTCGCGCTACTAATCTTTGTTATCCCGCAAACAATGTCCGGATATACGGAAAAAGGGAGAGGACAGACCCCACCCTTTAACCAATTTCTAAATTAATGCGTTTGTTTTGATTTGCTCCTGCAGCATAAACTACAGAGCGAATCGCTTTTGCAATGCGACCTTGTTTACCGATTACCTTACCCATGTCGTCTCTGTGGACTGAAAGTTTAAGTGTGAGTGAACGACCTTCGTCTTCTTCAGTGACATGGACATCTTCGGGATGATCTACAAGTGCTTTTGCAATGGACTCCACTAATTCTTTCAAGTCACTCACCTTCTATCACATTTATTGATGTTGTAACAATTATAATACGAAAACCTTATTTTTCGTTCTTCGCATTATGAAACTTTTCCATCAAACCAACGTTAGAGAAAAGGTTGCGAACTGTGTCCGAAGGCTTCGCGCCATCTTTCATCCATTTCAACGCTTTTTCTTCATCAACGTTAAACTTAACTGGGTTTTCTAAAGGATTATATGTTCCTAACTCCTCGATCAAGCGACCGTCACGCGGAGAACGAGAGTCCGCTACAACGACACGATAGAATGGAGATTTTTTAGCTCCCATACGCTTAAGACGAATTTTAACTGCCATGTGTTTCACCTCCAAATCAAATTAACACAATTACAGATGGTATCATAATTCCACCTTAGTGGCAACCCCCGTAAAGTAAAAAAACTTAACAGGATATTCACCACATTAATGGTTTACATAAACGGAAACTTCATTCCGCCTAAGCCACCTTTTTTCTTTTTTCCTTTTTGCATACCCGACATTTGTTTCATCATTTTTTTCATTTCGCCAAATTGTTTGATGAGACGGTTCACATCTTGAATTGTCGTTCCGCTTCCTTTTGCAATCCGTTTACGTCGACTCGCATTTAAAATGGAAGGGTCTTCTTTTTCAGCTTTCGTCATGGAACGAACGATTGCTTCAATTTGACCGATTTGCTTTTCATCGACTTGAACGTTTTTTAAGCCCTTCATTTTCCCTGCTCCTGGCATCATATCCAACAGTTCATCTAAAGGACCCATGCTGCGAACTTGACTGAGCTGTTCCAAAAAATCATCAAAAGTAAGATCATTGGTGCGCATTTTTCGCTCAAGTTCTTTGGCACGCTCTTCGTCTACATTCGTTTGTGCTTTCTCGATGAGAGTAAGAACATCGCCCATACCGAGAATTCGTGAAGCCATTCGTTCTGGATGGAAAGGCTCTAGTGCATCGATCTTTTCACCCATCCCCGCAAATTTAATCGGTGTGTCGGTAACTGCTTTGACACTGATTGCCGCACCACCACGTGTATCGCCGTCAAGCTTTGTTAATACAACACCAGTTATACCAAGGCGTTCATTAAAGTTTTCGGCTACGTTTACGGCATCCTGACCGGTCATGGCGTCGACAACGAGTAAGATCTCATCAGGTTTGGCCAAATCTTTAATTTGATCGAGCTCGCCCATTAACTCTTCATCAATATGAAGACGTCCAGCCGTATCGATCAACACGTAATCGTGATGATCTTCTTTTGCTTTCTCTAGTGCTTTTTGCGCGATTTCCACAGGACTGACTTGATCGCCCATAGAGAAAACCGGCATATTCAATTGCTTACCAAGCGTTTCTAATTGTTTAATCGCGGCTGGGCGATAAATATCTGCCGCAACCATGAGTGGATTACGATTATGTTTTTTACGTAAATGATTAGCAAGTTTTCCAGTTGTCGTCGTCTTACCTGCACCTTGCAGTCCTACCATCATGACAACGGTTGGTGACTTTTGAGCAACGGCAATTTTACTTTGCTCGCCACCCATAAGTGCAGTCAGTTCTTCATTTACAACTTTAATGACTTGCTGTCCGGGAGTTAAACTTTGTAGGACTTCTTGTCCGACTGCCCGTTCTTTTACGCGAGCGATAAAATCCTTTACAACTTTAAAATTTACATCCGCCTCTAAAAGTGCCAGCCTCACTTCTCGCATCATCGTTTTGACGTCTGCTTCTGAGACCTTCCCTTTCCCGCGGATTTTATTTAAAGTTCCTTGGAGTCGCTCCGCTAAACCTTCAAATGCCATTAGGTCGCCCCCTATTCAAGTTTCTCCAGGGTGTGGAGGACACGAAGGACTTCTGCACTCTCTTTTCCATCTTCAATTAGGGTTCGAAGCTGTTTCAATAAGCGATTTCGTTCTTGATACCGCCCTAATAGCGAGAGTTTCTCTTCGTATTCTTCCAACAAAGCCTCTGTGCGTCGTATATTATCATACACTGCTTGCCGACTCACTTCAAAGTGTTCAGCAATTTCCCCTAATGACCAATCGTCCAAATAATACATTCTCATGTATTTGTTTTGTTTATCAGTCAATAGAGATTGATAAAAATCATACAGGTAATTGATTCGTATGGTTTTTTCAATCACTGAACGCACCGCCTTGTTAAGTGAATATCCTTTACATTGAATTATAATACAGGAGTAGTGACAATCTGTCAAGATTATTTCTTGACGAGAATTTGAAGGCGGGGAGTGGGTGGGATCTGGTCACATGGAGCGGGGATCTAGTCAGCCAAGTAAGATCTAGTCAATTGCCGTAGATCTGGTCAAATGGGAATCCGATCTAGTCAGCGAGTGACGTATGTAGTTTTTTTAGGCTCAAATAACGTTGAGCAAATGCAAAAAGAGCGCCACCGAAGTGACACTCTTCCTTTTCCAAGAAAAAACGTTAAGATTCACTGTTATCTTCAGTAGGCGCTTCTGCCTGCTCGAGCACTTCAGCAAAGAGGCCGTGGACGTATTGTTCAGCATCGAACTCCTGCAAGTCGTCCATTCCTTCACCGAGACCGACTAATTTGACAGGGATATCAAGCTCATGACGGATCGCGAGAACGATGCCGCCTTTCGCGGTTCCATCTAGTTTCGTTAGTACAATGCCTGATACATCCGTAGCCTTCCCGAACGTTTTTGCCTGGCTCATCGCATTTTGACCTGTTGTTGCATCGAGGACGAGCAATACTTCATGAGGAGCATCGGGAATTTCACGCTGGATGACACGCTTTACTTTCTCTAGCTCATTCATTAAATTCACTTTATTTTGCAGTCTTCCAGCGGTATCACACAACAGCACGTCCGCTTTTCGGGATTTAGCAGATTGAATGGCATCATACATAACGGCTGCTGGGTCTGATCCGGCCTGTTGTTTGATTACATTTACGCCGACTCTTTCACCCCAGACTTCCAACTGTTCAATGGCTCCAGCACGAAACGTATCACCTGCAGCAAGGACGACTTTTTTACCTTCTTGCTTAAATTTATGGGCTAGTTTTCCGATTGTCGTCGTTTTCCCGACACCGTTAACTCCTACAAATAAAATAACCGTCATTTCGTCTTGCATATTCAACTCAGTTTCATCCTCTGACTTTTGCAGAAGCTCCGCGAGTTTTTCTGAAATAACGGGTTGAATATCTTTAGCATCTTTAATGTTTTGCCTTTTTGCTTCCTCTTTCAATTCGTCGATCAACACCATTACGGTATGGACCCCTACATCAGCTGAAATTAAAATATCCTCCAGCTCTTCAAAAAACTCTTCATCGACTTTCCGGTAGTTTTTTACGAGCTCATTCATTTGACCGACAAAAGAATCTCTCGTTTTCGATAAACCGTCTTTGAACTTCGTTGTAACTGAATCGGTTTGTGTCGTGATTTTTTCTTTTAACTTTTTAAAGAAGCTCATTTTAATACCCCCATCCTTATTGCTGAGGTCGGCTTAGTTGCTTCCGACCAAGGCTTCCGTTTCTTCTAATCTGACAGAAACCAGTTTTGACACCCCTGACTCCTGCATTGTAACGCCGTACAATACATCAGCTTCTTCCATCGTCCCTTTACGGTGAGTAACTACGATAAATTGTGTCTTTTTACTGAACTCTTTTAAATATTGGGCAAAGCGAGCCACATTCGCATCATCCAATGCTGCTTCAACTTCATCTAATACACAGAAAGGGACCGGACGAACTTGCAAGATGGAAAATAGTAAAGCAATTGCTGTAAGAGCGCGTTCGCCACCAGATAACAGACCAAGGTTTTGCAGTTTTTTCCCAGGTGGTTGCGCGACGATCTCTACTCCTGTCATCAACAAGTCTTCTGGATTAGTTAAAACGAGATCGGCTTTTCCTCCTCCAAATAATTCTACAAAGACGTGCCTGAAATGAGTCTGAATCTGTTCAAACGTCTCTTTAAAACGCCGGACCATTTCTTCATCCATTTCTTCAATCACTTGAAGAAGGGTCGATTTGGCCATTTCGAGATCTTCCTTCTGCTCATTCAAGAAGTCATAGCGTTCTTTTACGCGCTCATACTCCTCAATGGCCCCAACATTTACAGTTCCTAATTCATCAATGGCTAGTTTAATTAGCTTTACTCTCGTTCTCGCCTCATCGATTGTCAAGCTGAGCGGGTAATTTGTCTTTGCTCCCTCAAAGGTCAGTTCATACTCCCCTTCAAGTTTATTAAGCCGATTTTCCAGCTCCACATCGGTTCGGTTCACAAGCACTTCAGTTTCATGAACGGCATTTGACATTTGCGTTAATAGACGTTTTTGCTCCTTTAGTTCGGTTTCGGTGTCGTCATGATCTTGCTGAAGCGATAAGCGAGCTGATTTTCTCTTAGAAATAAGCTGGATCGTCCGTTCTTTTTCCACTTTTCGTTTAGCTATGACTTCCTCCAATGTTTCACCGTCATCCGCTTGCGAATCGATCTCCCGTTTTAACTGACTGTATTCTTCTTCGCGATAGGTTAAATCCTTTACTACAGAATTATAGGACGTTTGCAGTTGTTCCAGCGTCTGCTCCATATAGTGGAGCTGCTCTTTTTCTTTCGTTTCCTTAATTCTCTTTTCTGTAATTTCTTGTGAAAGACTGTCTTTCGAAATAGCTTGCTCCGCTTTTTGCTGTGTCAATCTCTCAATGTCATTGTTTAACTGATCCGTTTTCATTGACGATTGCTTAATTTGCTCTTCTAATTCTTCTAGACGTGACTCTTTTTCTTTTCGCTCACGATCAAATTCTTCTTTTTCCTGGTCATAGATACGTAGCCGATCATTTAAGTTCCCGATGGCAAGCTGCAGCTCTTTTGTGTTGCCTTTTTCTTCTTGTTCTTGTTCTCTAAGAGATTCCCCTTTTTTACGAAGGTCTTCTCTTTCTTGTTCTAATTGGGTGAGGAGTTGTTTTTTCGCTTTAACCTCTTGTTTAACTTTTTCGGCATCATTTTCCAAACGTTCGAGTTTTTCAGCAATGCGAGCTAGTTCCTGTTGTCTTCCGAGAAGCTGTGATTTCTTTTGCTTCATACTCCCACCAGTCATCGCGCCCCCAGGATTAATCACATCTCCTTCTAGTGTGACAATCCGGTAGCGATAACGAATATGTTTCGCGATTGTATTGGCATGCTTTAAATCTTCAGCAATAATCACTTGACCAAGAATTTGAGCTACGACGTTCTCGTATTTCCTGTCAAACGATACGAGGTCTTTCGCTACTCCGACAAATCCAGGTAAAGTCTTAAGGCTATTTAAGTCCGAGGGTGCTAAAAAACGGCCTTTGATTACATCAATCGGTAAAAATGTCGCCCGCCCTAACCGGCGCTGCTTTAAAAAAGAAATCGCTTTTCGTCCGGTTGATTCATCTTCTACAACAACGTGCTGTTGCACAGCTCCTAATGCAATATCAAGAGCGATTTCATGCTCTTTTTTCACATCAATAAGTTCTGCAACCGCTCCTTTAATACCAGGGAATTGCCGGTCGCGTTCTTTTAAAATTTCCTTGACGCCTTGAAAAAAACCTGAATAGTCGTTTTGCATGTCTTCAATAAACTCTTTTTTGGAGCGAAGTTGCTCCACATGCCGATAAGCTTCATATAGAAAAGTTTCCTTCTTCCTATATTCCTGTTCCGCTTGTTGAGCCTGTGTGCTCTTTTTACGATAGGCAGCCACACATTGATCAATGTCATCTTTCACATTGACGTATGTTTTTTCATGATCCGCTTGTGCTTTTGTAAGTTCATGCCTCTTTTCTAACAGGCCACTGTTCTCTCGCTCAAGGCGCTCTTCTTTAAACTGCTGCTTTTCTAGCTGCTCAGCGAGATAACGTTTTTCATTTTTAAAGGAAGCAGCTTCATTTAAAAATTCTATGTATTCACTTTTAAGGGACTCGATACGGTCTTCTGTGCTTTCTGATAAAGATTGAAACACTTCTTCTTGCTGTTCCAAAGCCTCTCTCGTCTGTTTTAGACGTTGCCTTGAGTCGTTAACCGTTTGTTTTTGAGTTTGTAATTCATGCTCTAACTGCGCTTTTTTTTCTTTTAATTCTTCCATCTCTTCGACAAACTGTTCACGATTTTTCAAGAAGTTTTTCTTTCGTTCTTTCCAGACTTGCTTTTGTCCTTCTTGCTTTTCGAGTTCTTCACTTGTTGATAAGAGCATATCTTGTAATTCCTGAATCGATTCGTCAATGGCGTGCATATCACTTCGAAACTGCTCTATAGCTTTTTCTTGTTCGCCCACTTTACTAGACAATACGTGTTTTTTTTCGCGGTACACTTCTAGGTTTTCTTTTTCGCCCGTCCATTTTTCATGAAGTTGTTCGATTTCCTTAACAATCAATCCAACTTCAAAATCTTTCAGCTCTGCTTTTTTTTCAAGAAACTCTGTTGCTACAGAAGCCTGTTCTCTAAGTGGCTCAATCTGGTCATGGAGCTCATGGAGGATATCATCAACTCGATTCAAGTTGTCCTGGGTTTCAGTGAGTTTTTTCTCTGATTTAAGTTTACGGTTTTTATATTTGAGAACGCCCGCAGCTTCTTCGAAAATTTTTCGCCTTTCTTCAGCTTTACTGCTTAGAATTTCTTCGACCTTTCCTTGTCCTATTATGGAAAAGGCTTCTTTTCCAAGACCCGAATCCATAAACAAGTCGACTATATCTTTTAACCGGCATGGTTGGTTATTAATCAAGTATTCACTTTCTCCTGATCGATAAACTCGCCTTGTGACACTTACTTCACTGTAATCAATCGCTAAATGCTGATTTTCATTATTTAAGGTTAGTGTTATTTCTGCCATATTTAATGGTTTTCGTGATTCGCTTCCAGAAAAAATGATATCTTCCATTTTTCCTCCACGAAGGTTTTTGGCTGATTGCTCACCCAGTACCCAGCGAATCCCATCTGATATATTACTTTTACCGCTTCCGTTTGGACCGACCACTGCGGTCACACCAGAAACAAAATCAATCGATAACTGGTCAGCAAATGACTTAAAGCCGACTAGATCGAGACGTTTAAGGAACAATGCCATCCACCTCATTTATTTATTCCATCATCGACGAGGGGTTTTTTTCGTCTGAACCCATCTATTCTACCATAAAGACTTTATAATTTGGAATGAACGATAAGGCTTTCTTTTTAAAGTTTGTTGCTTTTTATTGATGAGTCCGAGGAGCGAAAAGCGGCAACTCCAGTGGAATTGAACGGTAATCTTATCTTATCAAAAAGCAACAATCATAAAGATGGGTGGTCAAATTTATGAACCGTGTTAAAATAAAGAAATAAGACGATGGAATAGGAAAGGATGACACAATGAATTTAGATCAGAAGACCGAAGAAAACATTAACTTTATGCTAGATGAAATTAAAGATAAGTTACAAATCGTTAATGCTAGCGCGATTAAAGCGAAAGACTTTGATCTCAATAAATATGATGATTTGCAGGACATCCACGCTCACGTGATGAAAAAGGACAACTTTAGCGTGAATGAAATGGATGCAATTGTATCCGAGCTTGGTCAAATGAGAAAATAATAAGCCAGACAAAACGCCCTTTCAAAAGCGAGGGGCGTTTTTTTATTTTTTGCACCTGGAGCTAGACACAGAAACGTAGACTTTTATACTTTAACTCTTAAAAAAATTATTCACACTCTTAAGACTGGTAAACGAAAAAGCCGACCCTATTTGAGCCGACTTCGATTGTTTCTACTTATTTTCTTTCGTAAGTTTCTCTAATGCTTTTTGTGCCGCATGCTGTTCGGCTTCTTTTTTTGAGCGGCCAGTGCCATTACCTAATTTTTCTTCTTCCAGCCATACTTCACTTACAAATTCACGACAATGGGCAGGACCCCGTTCTTGAACAATCCGATATTGCACTTGTCCATGGTCTTCTCTCTGGATGTATTCTTGAAGCTGGCTTTTAAAATCCATCATGTGTGAGAAGGCGCCTTCTTTCACTTTTGGATAGACATTCGCTTCTAAAAATTGATAAACCGCTTCTAAACCCTGATCTAAATATAGTGCGCCTACAAAGGATTCAAACACATCCGCTAAAAGAGCTGAGCGAGTTCTGCCTCCCGTCATTTCTTCTCCTTTACCGAGGAGAACATACTCCCCAAACGAAAGCTCTCCTGCGAACTTTGCTAGAGAAGGCTCACAAACGATAGCAGCTCTGAGTTTGGTCATCTCTCCTTCGCTCATTGCGTCAAAGGTCTTATATAAGAATTGTGAGATGGCCAATTCCAAAACTGCATCGCCAAGAAATTCAAGTCGCTCGTTGTCATCGTAAGGACGAATACGATGTTCGTTTACATATGATGAATGAGTAAATGCTTGGATGAATAAGTCCTCGTTATTAAAGTCAAAGCCTAACGAGCGTAGAAATTCCTTGTATTTCGTCTTTTGTGCTTTTGTTATTTGTATTTTCTTTTGTTGTCGTTTTAATCCTTTTCTACGGACCTTTCGTGACGACTGTTGCATGAGAACCCCCATCATTTCTAAGTGCATGTTGGAATTTGTCTTCCTACCATTTCAATTTACGAAAGCCCAAGCTCTTAATAAGTAAGAAGGCTCAGGCTTTCAAAGTTTATGCACTATTGTTGATTATCTATGTAATTAATAACATCACCAACAGTAGCGATTTTTTCAGCATCTTCATCGGAAATTTCCAAGTCGAATTCGTCTTCAAGTTCCATAACGAGTTCAACAACATCCAAGGAGTCTGCACCTAAGTCTTCTTTAAACGTAGCCTCAGGCTTTACTTCTGATTCGTCTACTCCTAGACGCTCAGAAACGATTTTGGCGATTCGATCAATTGTAGCTGCCATATGTTTCACCTCCTCTCAGTTATTATAGGATAATCCGGTTAAAAAAACTAGCACAGATTACATTACCATGCCACCATCGACATGAAGTGTCTGACCAGTCATATAGGAAGCAGCATCACTTGCTAGAAAGTTTACCACTCCAGCGACTTGAGAAGCAGAACCTAATTTACCTAATGGGATCTGTTGCAGCATCGTTTCTTTCATTTCCGCCGATAGAGCATCTGTCATATCGGTTTCAATAAATCCTGGAGCTACAGCGTTTACGTTAATGTTACGGTTTGCCAGCTCACGTGCCAGTGATTTTGTTAATCCAATAACCCCAGCTTTGCTTGCTACATAATTTGCTTGACCGGCATTCCCGAGCACACCAACGACAGAGGAAATATTAATTATTCTGCCATAACGCTGCTTCATCATTTGACGAGTAACCGCTTTAGAGCAATTGAACACTCCTTTTAAGTTCGTGTCAATGACAGCATCAAAATCTTCCTCTTTCATTCTCATAACAAGCCCGTCCTTTGTAATACCTGCGTTATTCACGAGGATTTCCAAGGAACCGAATTCAGCTAATACGACTTTCACCATATCCTGGACATCTTTTCCATCTGCAACATTTGCCTGAACAGTGATGGCTTTAACACCATAAGATTCACATTCTCTTGCGACATCAAGAGCTCGCTGTTCATTTCCAGCGTAGTTGATCGCTACGTTCGCTCCGTTTTTAGCTAAATGGATAGCAATTTCCCTACCGATGCCACGTGACGCCCCCGTTACGAGTGCGGATTGTCCTTCAAATAACATTTAGTTATCCTCCTTTAATTTCACCAACGCTTGATCTAATGTCTCTTCATCAAAAACCGGGAGTACCTTCGCACGACGATGAACTTTTTTTACGAGTCCACTCAAGACTTTCCCCGGACCTACTTCGATGAATGTATCAACACCTTTTTCTACGAGCGTTTTAATCGTGTCTTCCCATAGAACCGGAGAGTAAATTTGCTCATAAAGAAGTGTTTGAATGTCTGCTTTATCATAAACAGGTTTTGCTGTTACATTCGCAACGACATTCATGTTCGGTTCTCTAACAGATAAGTTATGTAGCGTTTCCTGCATTTTTTCTGCTGCAGGTTTCATTAAGCTCGAATGAAACGGTCCACTGACGTTTAGTGGCAGCACACGTTTAGCACCTGCTTCCTTTAACTGTTCGGATGCAGCCTTCACACCTTCTGCAGAGCCTGAAATAACAATTTGACCTGGGCAGTTATAGTTTGCCGGTTCCACGACACCTGTTGAATGGGAAATGTCTTTTGTTAAACGATCCAGCTCCTCTCTTTGAATCCCGAGGACAGCAGCCATTGTCCCTTGCCCTTGTGGTACCGCTTCTTCCATCAATTGTCCGCGCTTTCTAACTGCGACGCAAGCTTCCTTAAAACGTAGTGCTTCAGCTGCTACTAATGCCGAATATTCTCCAAGACTGTGTCCAGCTGCAAAGTGTGCTTCCACTCCTTGTGCTTTTAACACTTGCCAAATGGCGGTGCTTGCTGTTAATAGAGCAGGCTGTGTATTTTCGGTCCGTTTTAATTCTTCTTCTGTTCCTTCAAATATGAGATTCGCTAATGAAAAATTCAAAGCCTCATCTGCTTGTTTAAATACATCCATTGCTTCTGGATATTTATCAGCCAACTGTTTTCCCATTCCGATTTGCTGGGAACCTTGTCCTGGAAATAGAAGAGCAACTTTACTCATGATAATTCCACTCCTATCTATTTGATTTCTGACGTAATAAGATCAACAACTTTTTCTTCGTGCATCGTTTTTGCCTGGCGAATAGCACTGAAAATCCCCTGAGAATCTGAAGATCCATGTGCTTTAATAACAGGAGAACGAAGACCAAACAAGCCAGCCCCACCATATTCAGCGTAATCCAGCTTTTGCTTTATTTGTTTAAAGGATGGTTTAAGTACTCCGGCTGCCAGCTTATTTTTAAATGAAGAGGTGAGTTCGTCTTTTAACAAAGAAAACATCGAAAGTGCGGTTCCTTCGATCGATTTTAAAACGAGATTCCCTGAAAAACCATCACAAACGACAACATCAGCAGCGCCATTTAAAAGGTCTCTTGCTTCTACATTTCCAACAAAATCAACGGGAAGATCTTGATCTTGGAGCTGCTGGTAAACTTGCTTCGTCAAATCATTTCCTTTCCCAGCTTCCGTTCCCACGTTTAAAAGCCCGACGCGAGGAGTAGAAATGTTGCGGACTTTTTGCATATAAATGCTCCCCATTACCGCATATTGTACAAGGTGAGTGGGTTTAGCATCCATGTTTGCTCCGACATCTAATAATAAGAAGCCCTCTCCTCCCAAGGTTGGAAGCATCGGAGACAAAGCCGGGCGTTCAATCCCTTTAATCCGCCCGACCACTAACAAGCCAGCTGTCATGTAAGCCCCTGTATTCCCTGCAGAAATACAAGCATCCGCATTTCCATTCTTCACTTCTTGAACTGCTCTTACCATCGAAGAGTTTTTCTTTCTTCTAACTGCACGGACGGGAGAGTCGTCACTTGAAATAACTTCGTCTGTATGTATAACCGTTAGACGATTCATTCCTTTTGAATATTGCTTGATTTGGTCCTCATTACCAAACAATACAATTTCTAAATCTTGATATTGGGTTAAGGCTTTCTCAGCACCTTCCACGACTGCTTGAGGTGCATGATCTCCACCCATCGCATCAATGGCAAGTTTCATAATTTCAACCTTCTTTCTCTACATGGTCTTGCCTGAACATTGCAAATTCACCTGTGAATACAAGCTCTTGCTCCACATAGCTGTTGACTTTGACATAGGTGCGGTCATTTTGTATGTCAGACACCGAGGCTTTCGCAATGACTCTTTCTCCTATTTTCACCTGCCGTTTAAAAGAGACATTTGCTTTTGCCGTTAATGCCAGTTCATCGTCAATGATCGCGACCGCTAATGAGTTCGCCTGGGCAAACAAATGATGACCTCTGGCAATACCGGTCCTTGAAAAAACATGCTCTTCAGCAATATCGAGTATCGAGATGGCATGCTTGTCTAATTCCAAGTCGACCATTTCGCCAATGACTTCTTCAAGCTGCAGTGCTTTTACCGTATCATATTGCTTCTTGGCCACGTGCTTAATGCGTTCTCGCACTTCAGGAATGTTCATCTCTAATCGATCAAGCCGTATCGTTTGAACGCTCACTTGGAAAAAACCGGCGAGCGCTTCATCCGTAATAAACGGATTGTCGTCGATTTTTTCTTTAAGCTGAGGCTGACGTTGTTTTTTTGATAGCTTCACTACGAATCACTTCCACGCTTCTATGACTAGGTACTAATAGTAGTATATAATTGCAGCCTTTATATTTCAATCAAAAATCATCTTCTCTTGTTAATCAAGTCGTCCCAGGCTTAGAATGCCCTGTTTTTCAAGCCATCCCCGCAAATGAAAATAATCCTGAGACTTCCAAAAAGCTTCTGATTGAACGAGCTTAGCTGCGTCTTGTCTGGCAATTTCTAAAACACGGTAATCTTGAACGAGGTCTGCGACTTTAAATTCAGGTAAACCGCTTTGTTTGCGCCCAAAAAAGTCTCCTGGCCCCCTTAGTTCCAAGTCTCGTTCTGACAGTTCAAAGCCGTCATTCGTCTCGGTCATAATTTTCATCCGCTCTTTTCCCGTGTCTGATTTAGGGTCGGCTAGTAAGATGCAATAGGATTGCTCACTGCCTCGTCCGACGCGTCCACGTAATTGGTGGAGTTGGGATAGCCCGAAACGCTCGGCGTCATAAATAATCATAACCGTAGCGTTCGGAACGTTAACCCCTACTTCAACAACAGTTGTAGACACAAGAGCTTGAATGTCATTATCTGCAAATTGACCCATTACTTCTTCTTTTTCATCTGGAGTAAGCCTGCCATGCATTAGACCGACATTTACATCAGGAAGGCCTTGACTAAGCTGAGCATGGACATCAATCGCATTTTGAACATCCAGCTTGTCGGATTCTTCAATGAGTGGACAAATAACATAAGCCTGCCTTCCTTGTTTGAGCTCTTTTTGCATAAATGTAAGCACTCGTTCGAACATCGCAGGTTTTGCCCAGTACGTTTCAATAGGCTTTCGTCCTTTTGGCATCTCGTCAATCACCGAAACGTCCATATCGCCAAATGCAGATATGGCGAGCGTCCTTGGAATTGGCGTGGCTGTCATAAATAAAACGTCTGGGTGCAGTCCTTTTTTCCGTAAAATTCTTCTTTGCTCGACTCCGAATCGGTGCTGTTCATCGGTAATGACGAGGCCCAAATTTTGAAAATCTACACCTTCTTGAATAAGGGCGTGCGTCCCGACAAGAATATCAATGTCTCCAGCTTCGAGTTGGGCTAATATTTCCCTGCGCTCTTTAATCTTTGCACCGCCTGAAAGTAGACGAACATTTACGTTATATGGAGCGAGCAAGTCAATCAGTGACTCTAGATGCTGTTCTGCTAAAATTTCAGTAGGAACCATAAGTGCCCCCTGAAACCCGGCTTTAACAACAGCAAATAATGCGACAGCTGCGATCACCGTTTTCCCCGAACCAACATCTCCTTGCAGTAAGCGATTCATACGGTAATTAGACGTAATATCTACTAAAATTTCGTCTTTTACTCGTCTTTGAGCTCCTGTTAACGGAAATGGGAGGGACTCAATGAATGCTTCCACTTCATGCACTGGGATTTTTTTCGTTTCTCCTTTTTGCTGGTCTCTCTCCTGTTTACGATACGTCTGCATTTTTAGTTGAAACAATAGAAGCTCTTCGTAGATCATTCGCCTTTTTGCTTGTTTTAAATCATTTGGCGAGTTAGGAAAGTGGAGCTGATGTATCGCTTCTTTTCGCGGCATTAATCTATAGGATTGTATGAGTTGTTCAGGTAAGATCTCTTCAAGTTCATTTCCATATGTACCCATCGCTTCATGAATAAATTTCCGCAATGTTGCTATTTTCAAATCACCTTTCACAGAGTAAACGGGTTCTAATCCTTGTTCATTCGTCTGTTTTTTCGGCTTCATCATTGCCGGAGATATACTCGCTCGATGCTGATCCCACTTTCCGTTAATAACAATTTCTTGTCCTAGTGAAAGCTGCTTTTTTAAATAAGGCTGATTGAAAAAAACCGCTTGAATAAGAAGACCGTCCACGAGTACGCGAACGGTTAGCCGTGATTTCTTTTTTCCATAAAACCGAACGGATGGCTCACTTTGTACTTGCCCCCGAACGGTTACTCTTTCTTCATGATTCACTTCTCCTAACCGTCGTACCGCGTAATCCTCGTGACGGAACGGGTAATATTCAAGCAAGTCACGAACAGTAAAAATATGTAGAGTAGAGAGCATCTCTTGTGTATGCTCTCCGATTCCTTTCACGTGAGAAACTGGAAGTTCTAACGTTTGGCTCACTATGAACGCGACGATTTACCGAATATTTCCTGCTGCAAACGTCGACCGGTCGGTGTCGCCGCTAGCCCCCCTTCTGCTGTTTCTCTTAAGGCTGACGGCATGGTTTCGCCAATACGATACATAGCATCAATCACTTCATCAGTAGGGATGCGGCTTTCTATGCCAGCCATTGATAAATCAGCCGCGACAATGGCATTGGAAGCACCGAAGGCATTACGTTTTACACATGGCACTTCAACGAGTCCTGCAACAGGATCGCATACAAGACCAAGCATGTTCTTTAAGGCAATTGCCATTGCTTGTGCTGATTGCTTTGGGGTACCGCCTGCCATTTCGACAACGGCAGCAGCTGCCATTCCGGTAGCCGAACCTACTTCAGCTTGGCACCCGCCTGCTGCTCCTGATATCGATGCGTTATTGGCGACGACATAGCCAAATGCTCCACTCGTAAATAAAAAGCGAACCATGTCTTCGCGCGTGGGGTTGAGCTTCTCGTTTACCGAAAATAACACACCTGGAACGACGCCAGCGGATCCTGCCGTTGGTGTTGCACAAATCGTTCCCATAGCAGCATTGACTTCATTTGTCGCCATCGCTTTACTAACGCCATCAAGTAGTAACGTGCCTGAAAGGGTATCATTTTTTTGCATATATTCATGTAATTTTTTTCCGTCTCCACCTGTTAAACCGGAAACGGACTCTACTTCTTCTTCTATTCCTCGTTTTACCGCCTGTTCCATCACCGTTAAGTTGCGATCCATTTGCTCGATGATTTCATCGCGTGTACGGTTATGGATCTCCATTTCTTGCTCAATCATCACTTCTGAAATGGGGATGTTTCTTTCTTCTGTGATTTTAATTAGCTCTTCTACGTTACGAAACATCTGCGTCCCTCCATTACACCTTTAGTCGTGGATTTTCGTTACTTTATCAATCGATGATAAGGCACCGATTTCCGATAACAATTCCTCGTTTACATTTTGATCGACTTCAATGACCATTAATGCCTCTTCGCCTTTGTCTTTACGGGAAACTTCCATGTGACCGATATTGATCTCATGCTGAGCAAGAACAGCTGATACTGATGCAATCGCTCCGTACCGGTCATTATGAACGACAAGTATGGCAGGGTGATTCCCGCTCAGCCGGAGCTTAAAGCCGTTTAATTCTTTTACTTCTACTTTCCCGCCTCCTATGGAAACGCCAACTAAATCCATCGTTTCGTTTCCTTTACCGAGTTTTATTTTAACGGTATTCGGGTGATCCAGGTCATCATCTTCTTCGATAAACTGAATCTTTATATTTTTCCCTTCTGCCATCTTAATTGATTCAGGAATTCGTTCGTCAAACGTATCAAATCCTAATAGCCCACCTACAAGAGCAACGTCTGTACCGTGGCCTTGATAGGTTTTTGCAAAAGAACCATACAAATGAATATTTGCCCATTCTGGTTCTTGTTGAAATAATTGCCGAGCAACGAGACCAATCCGCGCTGCACCTGCAGTATGTGAACTAGAAGGTCCTACCATAACGGGACCGATAATATCAAAGACACTGCGAAACTTCATGTGCCTCTCCTCCTCCATTTGCTTTAACAAGCCAGCCAGTGCTAGTAATTAAGCATTCGTGTAACACGTCTTTATAATTCTATGGTAACAAATGATCAATGAAAGGGCTATCAAAAAGATAAATGCAATAATTTTTACACCTCTAAGTGCAAACTTCACAAAAACAACTGCAGAAAAAAATCCTCCCCATTACGTTTTGGGCAGGATTTTTACACTATTATTGCGCGTTCAAAAAGGAGCCGAGTATAAACAAGCCAACGAGCTCCTGCGTTCGCCACAGGACATGGCCGACAGCTATTTTTAGCGGGCGTTATGAACATCCTCTATTATTCTTTAAGATCGAGTAATCGTTACTGAAATCGTCCCCGGACCTACGTGAGCGCCAATTACAGGACCAATAGAGGTAGTGACAGAAGAAGTTACGTTTAAACGATCTTTCGCTTGATTTAAAAAGGCTTCTGCTTCCCCTTGCGCCTCTGCGTGCGAAATTCCTAGATGAACAGAATCTGAACCGTACCTTCCTTCGAATTCCTTTAGAATACGTGCCACAGCTTTTTTCTGTCCTCTTGCTTTTTCAAAGGGATATACTTCGCCATCAGAATTTAAGGATAAGATCGGTTTAATTTTTAGTAAAGAACCGAGAACCGCTGAGGCTTTACCAATACGTCCATTTCTTTCTAGATACTCAAGAGTATCAACCATAAAAAAGACCGTTGTGTCAGTTAACAATTTATCTAATCGTTTCAGGCAAGCTTCTTTATCTGCCCCTTCTTTGGCAAACCGGGCAACCTCTGTAACAATAATACCAATCGCATAAGAAGCTCGCTTTGAATCGACGACAGTAACATCTACTTCCCCTTCAAGCTCTTGAGCCGCGATATTTGCTGATTGGTACGTCCCGCTTAATTTAGATGAGAGGTGAATTGAAAGAATCGGCGAATCTCCCTCAGACTCCGCTAAATGTCGATACTGCTCCTCAAACTGGTGCGGGGTTGGCTGTGAGGTGCTCGGCATCAAGTCTGACTCGTGTAGCTTGTGATAGAATTCCTTTGGTGTTAAGTCAACTCCATCTTCGTACATTTCCTCACCGAAATGAACTTTAAGTGGCACAACCGTAATGCCAAGCTCCTCAACTAATGCTGCCGGAATATCAGCTGTTGAATCTGTTACTATTTTAACGTTCCCCACGATAACAACCCCTTTGCAAAATAGTTCGTTTTATTCAACGGAAATAATATAGGAATACAATGGCTGTTTTCCGTCGTGAACCTCTACTTCAACATCACCAAAGTTGTTTTCCAAATACTCTACAAGTTCATCTGTTTCTGATTCATTGCGATCTTCCCCGCGAATAATCGTAACAATTTCTGAATCACGGTCTGTCATTTTATCAAGAAGTTCTTTTGCAACACCTTGAACAGAAGGCCCGGTCGACACAATTTCCTTGCCTTCAATTCCCATGAAGTCACCTTTTTTAATAGCGACACCATTTAAGCTCGTATCACGTACAGCATATGTGACTTCTCCTGTTTTCACTTCTCCAATGGCTTCAACCATACCTTCTTTGTTTTCATCAAGGCCAGCCATAGGGTTAAAAGCAAGTAATGCAGCAAGACCTTGGGGAACAGATTTAGATGGAACAACAACGACTTCTTCTTCTACAACTGAGTTTGCTTGCTCAGCTGCCATGACAATATTTGAGTTGTTTGGCAATAAGATCACTTTTTCCGCATTCGCTTCGCCAATCGCTTTTACGAAATCTTCAGTAGAAGGGTTCATTGTTTGTCCGCCTTGAATAATGCCAGTCGCACCAAGTCCTTCGAATAAAGCAGCAATCCCATCACCCATCGCTACAGTAATAATCGCATATTCTTTCTTTCCTTCTTTGACAGGAACATTATGTACAGACTCATCAAGCTGTTCTTTCATGTCATTTTCAAGCAGGGTTGTATGCTGTTCTCGCATATTTTCAATTTTCACATGCGATAATGCGCCGTATTTTTGTGCCTCAGAAATGACATGGCCTGGGTATTCTGCATGGATGTGAATTTTTAACAAATCTTCATCAGAAACGACGAGTAATGAATCACCATACTCGCTTAACTTGCTGCGGAAATCGTCTTCAGCATATGGATTTTCTTTTGTTTTTTCATCTTCAAATTTAATCATAACTTCAGTACAATAACCGAATTCGATATCTTCTGTTGCCATATGGCTTTGAGCTGAATGATGTTCGACCTTTACGAGCTCGTCCATTGAAGGCGTTTGCTGAATGGAACTTGCAACCTTTTCACCTTTTAAGACAGCTAGGAACCCTTCATAAATCGTAACAAGACCTTGCCCCCCAGAGTCTACTACACCCACTTCCTTTAAGACAGGCAGTAAATCTGGTGTACGTTTTAACGAAGCTTTTGCTTCAGTCAAAACTTCTTGCATTAACAAAATGATATCATCATTGTCTTTTGCAACTTCTACACTTTTACGGGCAGCGTCCTTTGCCACCGTCAGGATCGTACCTTCAACTGGTTTCATGACAGCCTTATACGCCATGTCAACACCAAATTCGAAAGCTGCACTCAAATCAGCTGCAGTGATCGCTTTTTTTCCTTCAACTGACTTGGAGAACCCACGGAATAATTGAGATAAAATCACTCCGGAGTTCCCTCTTGCTCCCATTAATAATCCTTTTGCAAAAGATCCAGCTACTTGACCGACATGCTCTGTTGCATTATGTTTTATCTCTTTTACACCTGAAGTAATGGTAAGGTTCATATTTGTTCCTGTGTCTCCATCAGGAACAGGAAAGACGTTCAAGGCGTCAATCGCTATAGAGTTATCCGATAAATTGTTTGCTCCTTCAATGAGCATATGAGCAAACTTTTCACCTTCGATCTTCTTGATAGTCACTAATTGCTCCTCCTAACCGATAACTATGGATTTGTCACCCGTACACCTTGTACGAATATATTGACCGAATCAATAATCAACCCAAGCATTTGCTCCAATTGATACTTAACTTTAGATTGAACATTATGTGCCACTTCTGAAATTTTCGTTCCGTAGCTGACAATGATGTACATATCAATATGAATTTCGTCATTTTCCTCTTCTCTTATAACGACACCGCGGCTTAAGTTTTCTTTTCCCAAAAGGTCTGTAATGCCGTCTTTCAATTGTTTTTGAGAAGCCATGCCAACAATACCGTAGCAGTCGATAGCTGCTCCACCTGCGATCACGGAAACAACTTCTCTCGATACGTCAATTTTTCCATAGTTCGTTTTCATTTCAATAGTCATGCCAAAAGCCTCCTTTTGGTTTTGCCTCATTGGCTATCGTCATTTTACTATAATCTTCCCTATTTTGAAAGAAAACCTTGCATCCATTGACCTACTTTTAGTACGTATTTAATAATAAAGACAATAAAGCTTGCAAATATCGAGCGACACAACTTTTATGAGTCGTTCCTCTGTTTATACGAGCTCTCTTTGATGGTGTGTCAAGAATTTTCCCTTGATAAACTATTCACTGCCTCTTGAAATATACATACGGCTATGCTAAGATTTACAAGTATTTATATAGGCTGTTTCGTAAAATGTGTTGCTTCTTGAGCGTTTTATCACTCTACGTGTGACATGGTAAGCATCCACTTGCCTTACGCCCAACAATCTTTTATAAAAGAGCCAATTAAAAAGCGTGCTCAAAATGGACAGCGTGCTTCTGAAATTTTTGAGCAGCTATTAAAATGAAAATGTACGTTATGTGCAATGCTTTATTTCTAAGAAGGAGGGATAGTCATGGCACGAAAATGTGTAGTAACAGGTCGCGGACCTAGTTCCGGTAACAAACGCTCTCACGCCCTGAACGCAAACAAGCGTCGCTGGGGAGCTAATGTCCAAAAAGTACGCATCTTAGTTGATGGAAAACCAAAACGTGTTTACGTATCTGCTAGAGCGTTAAAGTCAGGAAAAGTTGAACGCGTTTAATATAAGCTAAATGAATAGAATGATGCTTTCAACAGTAAAATGCAAAAACGGCGCAGAATATGCGCCGTTTTTTGTATGTTCATTATTCATACAGATTCCAAACGATGTGGTTAACTTAAAAATGGTTGTGCCTTAGTGTGTTTAAAAGGAGGACAAAAAGAGCCGAGAAGGTCGAAGTGCGGCCGGCTACACCGACACGAAATGTAACTTCACCTAGGTTTACTTCAAGCTGCGACGAGTAACCGAAGTGACACAGGAACATCTTCCTGTGCATCTCGACAGCTATTTCTCCCGGTCTTTTTGAACATCCGCTATTAGAGTACTAGCTTTTCTTAAATGTCCCCAGCATCGCCCGGATGACTCCACCTAAAAACCTGGGCAATTTGATCGTATAAAATTTCATTTTTCCCCCTCCTTGAGTGAGCTCCCGCCTAAAGAAACCAGCACCTTCTAAAAAATAAATGTAAAATAACGCGCTTCGTTATTACAAGTATATTCATTAGAGCAAAAATAGTACCTATTTTATTGGTCCATACTTTCAAAAAATAACAGCAGCCCTGTAGTAAAGGAAACTTTTCCTGACTTTTGCACCAGTCGGTTACTTACGCTTAAACTCGTGCCTTGCCAGAGAGTATCATTGTGGAGTTCATATTTAAAGCCTTCAATCGTTATCTCTTCGACTTTGGGGGTGAATGGAATAAACGAATAGTAAGATAACGGTGACCCGGTGACTGTATAGCTCCCAGGTTCACGTAACTGAACCCGGTTAAAACAATCCACCATAGTAATTGGCACTTTCTGTTTAATACCCTTAAGCAACAGCTGGACATTGGCAAAAAGATGGTCAAGCCTTCCTCCTGTAGCCCCATAAAGATAGATATGTCGGGGGTCTTGATTTAATACCCAATTAAGGGCCAATTCCATATCAGTTTCGTCTTTTTCCTCAGGATAAACAGAAAGGGAGATACTTTGCTCGTTGATCCAATCTAACTCCGTTTCAGTCAATGAATCAAAATCCCCGAAAGCCTGGTGAGGAATAATATGGTGTTGAACAAGGTCATATACGCCCCTATCGACACCAATCCATAGTGCATCAGGGTGTTCCTGTTTTATTTTTTCTAACGATGGAAGGAGAGAGCGAGGCCCTCCTGCTAAAATAATATAATCCATAAGATCTTCCTAACCTTCAGCATGGATAATACGTTTATTTGCATTCGTGAGCAAGATCATCACGATTAAACATACGATAAACGAAGGCAGGATATACGTAATGTTGTATACGAACGAATAAAGGTATGCATTTGCTTCGTCTGGTGCAAACACATCGATCCAAATTACGCCTGATGCAAAATGAGCCGCAAAACGAAGTAACGTCCCTAAGAAAACGCCCAGCACAATCATGCTGATGCGATGTTTAACAGAGCGCTCTTTCGAAACAAAAAATAATCCGGCAAACCCGACAACAAAAAAGGCTAACGGGTAATCGAGGATTGCTTGGGCTGGATGAACAATGTATGCGCCAAAGCTTAAATTTAGTAGCCCTACAATTAAACCCGTTGCAAGCCCTGCCTTTAACCCTCTTCTAAATGCCATGATAAAAATCGGCAGCATCATTAAAGAAATCGAGCCCCCTTGCAGCCACGCAAACCCGAAACTAACAAAATCCAATAGAAATCCAATGGCTCCCATTATTGCTATTTCAGCCATGACAACAACTTTTGTATCTTTCTTCATTTTATATCCTCCCCTTTTAAGGTGCTATTACAATAAGCTTTGTTTCATTTTGACAAAAAGCACCATACGATTAACTAATAGCAACAATCTTTTATAAAAGAGCCAAACAATAAAGCAGCTGCAAGGATATGCAGCTGCTTTAAGTCTTAGGAAAGCAAACCGCCACATCCCTACGCAAGTCTAAACTCACAGGTTCAAAGGGTCGAAGCGCCCAGCTTCCTCTCAGTCTTTCTAAAGACTCCCCTGGTGGCTATTTAAAGTTTAAAATACAATAAAGTATGCTAATTATTACGTTAGCCTCTGATATCTTCAATCGCTTTTTTACGGTCTTGTTTATTGTAAATTGCAGAACCGGCAACGAGAACATTCGCTCCTGCTTCAACACATAGGCGTGCTGTCTTTTCATTTACACCACCGTCAACTTGAATATCGACATCTTCATTGCCAGCTTGGACACACATCTCTTTGACTTGGGTGATTTTCGGAAGAACTTCCTCGATAAAAGATTGTCCTCCGAAACCAGGGTTTACCGTCATAAGCAAGATCAAATCGACATCTTTTACAATGTGGCGAATACTCTCGACTGGTGTCGCTGGATTTAGAACGACACCAGCCTTGACTCCCTCACTTTTAATTAAGTGAATCGTCCGGTGGAGGTGAGGACACGCTTCCACATGAACAGAAAGAATATCGGCACCACTCTTCGCAAAAGCAGGAATATACTGATCGGGATTTTCAATCATAAGATGGACATCCAAAGGTAGCTTCGTTACCGGGCGAATAGCATCAACAAGAAGCGGACCTATCGTAATATTCGGGACGAAATGACCGTCCATCACATCTACATGGATATAATCCGCTCCTCCCTTTTCTACATCTTCCACTTCTTCACCTAGTCGCGCAAAATCTGCTGATAGGATGGATGGCGCAATTTTTGTCATACTGCTAGTACCTCCGCTTTTGGTTTTTTATTTCTTCTACGAATTGAACGTAATGCTTATATCTTGTAGTGGAGATTTCTCCTACTTCTAAACTATCTTTTACCGCGCATTTAGGCTCGTTAATATGTGTACAACCTCTAAATTTACAATCGTTTATTCGCTCCCGCATTTCCGGAAAACAATGGCTGATATTTTCAACTGATATTCCGTCAAAGTCTAACGAACTAAAGCCGGGCGTATCAGCTACATAGCCGTCTTCAACAGGAATCAGTTCCACATGTCGCGTCGTATGTTTTCCTCGCCCTAAGCTTTTGGAGATCGTATTCGTCTCCAAATCAAGCTCAGGCTTTAATGCATTTAATAACGATGATTTTCCTACGCCCGACTGCCCAGCAAAGACAGAAACTTTTTCTCTTAAATAAGGTCTGAGCAATTCAATGGTTTCATCTACATAAATCGATGTACTTATCACAGTGTAGCCGAGTTTTCGATAGAGCGCTTCAGCCTCACCCATAGAAACCTCCATTTGTTCATTGAGTAGATCAACCTTTGACAGACAAATGATAGGCTCTATGTCGTTAGCTTCAACATGAACAAGAAATTTATCAAGTAACAACGGACTAAAATCTGGCTCCTGCGTGGAGAAAACAAGTACTGCTTGCTCAACATTTGCGATCGGGGGACGAATCAATTCATTTTCTCTCGCAAAAACTTCGAGTACATAGCCATCTGTAGGGTTGGCAGCATCGAACCCAACCCAGTCCCCAACTAAAGGGGTAATTTTTTTCTTTCTGAAGTTTCCTCTGCCTCGACATTGAAAGATGCCTTCTTCATTTTCAACGTAATAAAAGCCACTCAATGCTTTAATAATTCGCCCTTCCGCCATGCAAGCCTCCTTGATTGTGTAGTTTATTCATCCGTTTCATACTGCTTTACTTCGTCATAGGTATATTCAAACGGACTCTCTGCGTGCTCTTCATCATTGTGATATAAAATGATGTATCCTTTGTCTTCTTGTTCGTCCAGCTGCATAGGAATGTTAAAAACTTCGGTTTCAGTAATTTCTGTATCCACGACCGTTTCCTGTTCTTCCGTTGTCGAATCAATGACAGCAATAAGAACACCGTGCCCTTCATTTCCGGATTCTTCAGGCACAGTTACACGAAACGGGACTTCTGCGAATGTAGGTTCTATTTCTTCTTCATTATTCTCATCAGATTCTGGTTCAGGTTCAGGTCCTTTTGAAAAAACGACAGTGACTTCTGTTTGCTCATCAATTTCACTTCCCCATTCAGGGTTCTGAGAGATGACCTTTCCTTCTTCAATCGATGGATGAAAATCTTCTTCATACGCAGCTGATATCATCTGATGCTCAGAAATATATTCGCTCACCTCATCACGAGTCCCTCCCATTAAATTGGCCATTGTCATAACGGGTTTCTCACTCACAGTGAGCTTAACAACCGTATCTTTGGGAATCACCTGATCTTCAGGTGCTGGGGATTGCTCTAGGACCGTTTCATCATCTTCATCCGCATTTTCCTCTGTACTAATTTCTACCTCTTTAAAATCCTCTAATTCATTTTCTATCGCACTAAGAGAACGTCCAGTAAAGTCGCTCATAGAAACCGGCTCTGCTCCTTCACTTACTCTTAGTGTCACCTGTGTTTCGACTTTCACAGTTCTGCCGGCAGCTGGTGTATGACCAATTACTGTACCTTCTTCAGCTTCTTCATCATAATCGAGTTCTCTTTCTACACGCAAATTCATATCGATAAGTTCTTGAAGTGCTTCCTCATAACTCTTTCCAACGAGATCATCAGGAATCGTTACTTCGTCTACGTGAAGCCACTGTGGCAGCCACGTAAATGCTATAGCCGTAGCTCCAAATAAGAGCAACAAGAGCAGTACAGCAGTTGTCAGCCATTTTTTCCAGCCTTTTTTCTTTTTATTTCCCTGAGGTGGTGTCGCAGATTGAGATTGATTTGCATTACTTTGTGTAGGGGTGCCTACTACCATCGTTTCTTCTTCATTGGTTTTATCCGTTGAGTCATGTCCCACAATCGGAATCGCCTTTGTTTGATCGTGGTCAATAGCATCCCGTAAATCCAGCTTTTCCTCATCTGCTCTTAACGGGCTTAACACTGTATCTAAATCTTCTCCCATACTAAATGCTGTAGAATACCGATTAAATGAATCTTTAGCTGTCGCTTTCATGATGACATTTTCTACGCTTTGGGGAATATCTGGATACTTTTGCCGAATTGAAGGCAATGGTGTCTGTAAATGTTTAATCGCTACAGAAACAGCTGTATCCCCGCTAAAAGGCACTTCACCTGCCAGCATTTCATACATGACAATTCCTAACGAATAAATATCTGATTTGTAGGTTACATGTCCCCCTCTCGCCTGCTCAGGAGATAAATAGTGGACTGAACCTAGGATTGAATTCGTGTGCGTAATCGTCGCTTCACTAATTGCCCTTGCTATCCCAAAATCAGTTACTTTCGCAGTTCCATCATGTCCAATTAAAATGTTATGAGGCTTAATATCACGATGAATAATCTGGTTATCATGAGCGTGTGCAATAGCAGACGTTAAATGAGCCGTAATGCCTACAGCTTCATCTACCTCGAGACTACCTTTTTGCTGGATATATTCTTTTAATGTTGGACCTTCGATGTATTCCATCACTAGGTAGTATAGACGATCCTCTTCGCCTACATCATAAATATTCACGACATTCGGATGGGATAAACTAGTGGCTGCTTGTGCTTCTCTTCTAAACCGGCGGATAAAATCTTCGTCTTGAGAAAATTGCTCTTTTAACACCTTCACTGCAACATCTCGGTTTAAGATCATGTCATGTGCCAAATAGACATCGGCCATGCCGCCCCCACCAACAGACTTTATTATTTTATACCGATCATTAATTCTTTTTCCTATCATGATTGTTCCCCGCCCTCATTTTCTGTTTCCAGACGGACAATCGCAATCGTCACGTTATCCTCTCCGCCGCGGTCATTGGCTATTTGAATAAGCGAATCTACTGTTTCTGTTAAACCTCTACCTTCTAAGAGTTCTTTCTCAATTTCTTTATTGGACACTTTATCAGTTAGGCCGTCAGTACATAAAAGTAAATAAGAACCCTCGTCCCAATCTATCGTTTCCAAATCAATTTTCACTTCGGCTTCTGTGCCTAATGCTCTAAGCACCACATTTCTTCGCGGATGATTCATCGCCTCATCTTCACTGATTTGTCCTGAACGAACCAACTCCCCAACGAGGGAATGATCGCCAGTCAACTGTCTAAAACCTTGGGCACTGCTTAGATAGACTCTTGAGTCACCTACATGAGCAATTGTGATAAAATCATGCGTACACAAAGCTGCAACAATCGTCGTTCCCATTCCTTGACAGTCTGTATGGTGCTGGGCATGGTCATACAATTCACCGTTAATTCGTTGTACACTTTCTGATAACCATTGTTCTGCTTCTTTTGGTGTTTCAAAATTATCGGTATCTAACCATTTTTTTAATAATGACTCTTTTGTCATCTGGCTCGCTACATCACCAGCTTGATGTCCCCCCATACCATCAGCAACTAGCACGAGCACCTGACCATGTGAATTGACTGCAAATGCCCCATCGTCTTCATTATGAGCTCTGGTTTGACCTACATCTGTTTTAAAAACAGCATCCATTCATTAACCCCTCGTTTCTTCATCCCACTCCTTCGCTATTAGCTGTTCCTATGCAGCTTAATCACATAGTCTTGGTCACGCGGAGTGCGGGTGTACTCTCTATTACAATATTCACCATCCATGTTCAAAGAGAAGGACAATGAAGCCTTCGAAGATCATCCATTTATAGTGGTCAACGTGTAGTCATTCGATAAAAAATGCCTTAATTCCTTCTGCCTCTTATGTTTTTTTAATGGCAGCAATAAAAAAACCGTCAGTCTCCCTGTCATCCGGAAATACTTGCAATGTTCCGCGTTCTGATTCAAGTCGTTTCATCTTTTCCGGCAGCCGTTCTTGCATTGTTTCATCTAGTATTGCCCGTCGTTCATTTGTTAAAAACGTATCGACAACATGGTCGTTTTCTTCCTTATCAATGGTACATGTGCTATAGACGAGAATGCCGCCAGGTTTTAACAACGGCCAAACACCTTTTAAGATATCCCCTTGGATCTCAGCTAACCTTGTAACATCGTTTTCACTCTTTGTCCATTTCAGGTCAGGTTTTCTTTTTATGACACCTAAACCCGAACATGGAGCATCCACTAATATCCGGTCAAAAGACTCTTTAGCAAAATATTCGCTCGCTTTTCTAGCATCTATTTCATTTGCATTCACATTATGTAACTGAAGGCGCTTGGCTTGATCTTCAATGAGCGATACTTTGTGTTTATGAATATCAAGAGAATGAACAGCTCCTGTACCGGTCAGCTTTTCAGCAATGTGTGTCGTTTTTCCACCTGGGGCTGCACATGCATCAAGTACAGTGTCATGACATTGAGGATCTAGTGCATAGGCCACAAGCATAGAACTTTCATCTTGAATCGTTAAATTACCTGCCGCAAAGGCTTTTGTTTTGGAAATCACACCTTTATTTACGACAATCGCTTCTGGAATCCATTCACTTTGCTCGGCTTCGAGTCCTTCTTCTCGTAAAGATGAAAGAACCTCTGCAACCGTCGTCCGGTGTATATTCACACGAGCAGTTTGTTTTGGGTGAGTTAAATTAGCTGTACATATAGCTTCTGCTTTTTTTTCTCCGTATTGGTTGGCCCACCTTTTCACTAGCCATTCTGGGTGACTCGTTTTCACCGCAATTCGTTCAATCGGATCTTTAAGTGTGTTAAAAGACGGTAACCCCTCTCGTTGTAACGAACGCAGGACACCGTTAACCATACCCGAAATTCCTTTATGTCCACGCTTTTTAGCGATTTGTACTGCTTCATAAAACGCAGCTCGTTCGGGAACACGATCTAAATAGACCGTCTGATAAACCGTCAGCCGAAGTAAAATCCGAACCCAATCGTCAAGCTTATTCAAGGGTTTCTTTACAAACGGGCTCAAATAAAAGTCCAGCGTCTTTTGATGCTGGATTGTGCCATATACGATTTCTGTAAATAAACCAGTATCTTTCGGGTTTAGTTTTTGCTTATTAATGGTGTCATTCAGTAAAAGGTGACTATAGGCTTGATTTTTTTCTACTTTCAAAAGGACTTCCAAAGCTGCTTCCCGTACATTTCCTTTACTCATCATCAAGACCTACCTTCGCACCTACTTGAAGTTTATTTCCTGCTCCACGATAAAAGGTTGCAGCATCCATGCGCTTTTTACCTGCAGGCTGCAAATCAACAATTTTAACCGCTTTGTTATCCCCTGTAATGACTGTAAGCCCTGTTTCATCAAATGCTGTGATCATACCTGGCTTCCCCGAATAAGGTCCAGTTACTTTCTCAGCCTGCCATACTTTCAAGCGTTTCCCATCAATGGTCGTATACGCGACTGGCCAAGGGTGCAGTCCACGTATCTGGTTATAGACAGCTTTCGCGGGCATTGTCCAGTCAATCCGTTCTTTTTCCTTCGTAATGTTTGGAGCATATGTAACATAATCTTCGTCTTGTGGGAAAGCTTCAATTCGACCATTTTCAAGAAGAGGGAGGGTTTCCTTTAAAAGTTCTGAACCGAGCTGGCTTAGCTTATCGTGCATCGTACCGGTTGTATCTTCATCGCCAATCGAGATGGCTCTTTGAGAAAGGACGTCACCTGCATCAAGTGCTTCTACCATATACATAATCGAAATTCCCGATTCTTTTTCACCGTCAATGACCGCCTGGTGAATCGGTGCACCGCCACGATATTTCGGAAGTAAGGACGCATGAACATTGACACACCCAAGTGGTGGGACATCCAATAAGCCCTTCGGTAATATTTGACCAAAAGCAGCCGTTACGATTACATCAGGCTCTAAATCTGCAATTTTTCTCCACTCGTCTTCCACTCGAATCTTCTCGGGCTGCAATACGGGTAAGTCATGTTTTAGAGCTTCTACTTTAACTGGAGGGGGGGTGAGTTCCCGCTTCCTGCCTTTAGGACGGTCTGGCTGCGTAACAACAGCGGCAACTTCGTATCCTTCCTCTAAAAGCATACGGAGGACTGGCACTGAAAAATCAGGCGTCCCCATAAAGACTAGTTTCATATTCGTCTCTCCTTTATTTATAAGAGATTGTTTTAGTTTTATTAAAAACAGCGTTAGCTCGCATGTTTTAAAGTCTCAAGGGTGCTTTTCCTTTAAAACGAGCGACGTGAAGGGGGCTGTTCGCTCTAGACATTTTCCCTGCTTTCATTCTCCTATATATGAACACGCGCGATAACAGTTTACATTAACATGTAGGGATTTGTATCGATTATTATATTCAAGTCTGTACGTGTCATTTCAGTTTGGTACGTTTTTAAGATTTCTTGTAATACATGGGTAAGCTTCGGTTCATTTTTGTATTTTATCATGCATTGATAGCGATATCTATCTTTGATTCTAGGGATAGCAGACGTCGTAGGTCCATGAACAACGGTTTCCTCTGAAAGACTTTCCCTTAAAAAACGCGCAATTTTTTCTGTGTTGGAAACGACTTTCGTTAATTCCGTAGCACTTACATTTACTAGCGCGACAAAATAGTATGGAGGATACTCACTTTGTTTTCTGAAATACATTTCCCTTTGGAAGAAAGAGTGGAAATCGTGTTCTTTTACAAGCTGGATACTAAAGTGATCTGGCGTATAACTTTGTACGACCACCTCTCCTGGCTTCTCATGCCTTCCAGCTCTTCCACTTACTTGCGTTAACAGCTGAAATGTTTTTTCTGACGAACGGAAATCCGGTATATGAAGCATCGTATCTGCTGCTAGGACACCAACCAACGTAATATTTGGAAAGTCAAGTCCTTTAGCAATCATTTGCGTACCTAGCAAAATATCGCCCTCCCCTTTTTCAAAGGCCGATAGCAGCTTTTCGTGAGCCCCTTTCCTTCTCGTCGTATCGACATCCATCCGAATGACCTTTGCTTCGGGTAAGAGCTTAACGAGCTCTTCTTCAACACGCTGTGTCCCTGAGCCGAAAAATCGGATATGCTCACTTTCACATTCCGGGCACCGATTCGGCTTCGTTTCCTGATAGCCGCAATAATGACATTGGCACGTTTGGTTTGAACGGTGATACGTTAACGATATATCGCAATGAGGACATTGCGATACATACCCACAGTCTCGACACATTATAAAAGTGGAATACCCTCTGCGGTTTAGAAATAACACGATCTGTTCGTTTTTCTCCAATCGTTCTTTCATCGCTTCAGTCAATGCTGTAGAGAACATACTTCGATTACCACTTCGTAGTTCGTTTCGCATATCAACAATTTCTACCGTTGGCAGTGTTACATCATTCACCCGACGGTCCATCGTAATCAATCGGTAAACCTTTTTTTTTGCTCTGGCAAAACTCTCGAGTGACGGCGTGGCACTTCCAAGAACTACAGGGCATTGATACGTCTTTCCCCGTTCGATTGCCACATCTCTCGCATGATAACGTGGCGTTTCTTCCTGCTTATAGCTTGCTTCATGCTCCTCATCAATGATAATCATGCCTAAGTTTTCAAAAGGAGCAAAAATGGCCGAGCGTGCACCTACTGCTACTGTAACTTCTTTATCACGGATTTTTCGCCATTCATCATATTTTTCTCCTTTGGATAATGCACTGTGGAGAACCGCAACATCAGACCCGAATCGTTCTTTAAACCGTGTGACCATTTGCGGTGTTAATGAAATTTCAGGAACGAGGACGATCGCTTCCTTCCCTTGCTTAAGTGCATAGTCAATCGCTTGGAGATATACCTCAGTTTTACCGCTCCCGGTAATTCCATGAACCAAAAAGGTTTCATGAATCCCTTTTTCAAGTGTTTCCACTAGGTCATGTAAGGCTAGTGCTTGCTGCTCCATCAAAGGTAGCGGCTCTGAAGAGGCAAATTCCCGATCAACGTAAGGATCGCGGTACTGCTCGACTTCATTTTGTTCAATCCAGCCTTTTTTAATGAGCGCCTTTACAGATTCCCTGGACACGTCCAACAATTCTAACACCCTCGGGAGGGCAACTGGTTGTTTTATATCGACGAGGTGCCGAAGAACCTCCCCTTGCTTTGGTGCACGCCGTTCCACCTGGTCTGCTTTCTTGAGCAGGTCTTCCCCCGATAATAGGGGGCTGATCACATTGGTTTTCTTCCTTGTTTCCTTCGACTTTACGACGGGTTCAATGACGAGAAGCCCACTTTTTACTTCTTTTTGAACATCAACAATTAGCTGTTCCGACTGTTTCATTAGTTGTTCCCACCACACTACCTTGCTTTCCTTAAAGAAAGGCTGGAGGTGTTCCGGAAGCAACTCCAAATTTTTTTCATCTTTAAGTTCAATTTTTTTGTGGTAAGAAGCCCGCATCGCTGCAGGAAGCATCGATTTAAGTGCGGTGATTTGTAGACAGAGTGTTTTTTCAGACAACCAGCTCGCTAAAGAAAGCAACTCACCGGTGAGAGCAGGTTTAATATCAACGAGGTCTTCAATTGCTTTAAGCTTCTGGCTGTCGTGTTCAGTATGTGTTTTTACGTGAACGACAAACCCTTGTACCTTCCGAGGACCGAATGGAATAATAACACGCATACCTGGTTCGATTTGACTTTCAAATACAGAAGGTACTAGATAATCAAATGCCCGGTTCGTTTGACTAGCTGCCACATCCACTACGACGCTTGCAATCATTGTATTCCTCTTTGTTCAAGAAGAATTGCTGCTTCACTCAATAATCGTTTCGCTACGTCACTCTTAGATAGCATCGGTAGCTTTTCAGGAGAGTGGCCTTTTTTAATAAACGTCACGACATTCGTATCTCCTTGAAACCCAGAGCCTGGATCTACAATGGAATTCGCAACGACAAGGTCCAAGTTTTTTGAATGCAGTTTTTTCTCAGCATAGGCTTCTACATTTTCTGACTCAGCTGCAAAGCCAATTAACACTTGGTTTTCTTTGCGCTTCCCTAACTCCTTTAATACGTCCTTCGTTCGTTCCATCTCTATACTCATCGGTTCACTTGATTTTTTCACCTTTTCGTCGAACACTTCTTGAGGCCGGTAGTCCGCGACAGCAGCTGATTTGACAACGAGCTCTGTGTCAGCGAAGCGTGCTGTCACTTCTTGAAACATCTCTTCTGCGCTCGTAACCGGAACAAATGTAACACCAGGAGGAACTGGGAGAGACACCGGCCCTGAGACAAGCGTTACTTGAGCCCCCCTCTTCGCCGCCTCCTCTGCTACAGCATAGCCCATCTTGCCAGAAGATCGGTTGGATAAAAAGCGAACCGGATCAATCGTTTCCTGAGTCGGGCCTGCAGTAATAAGGACTTTCCGCCCATGCCATTCAGGATAATCCTTTCTCGCAAAAAAAGCATCCACTTCCTTTTGGATCACTTCAGGTTCTTCCATTCTGCCTTTACCTTCATAACCACACGCTAAAAATCCTTCACCAGGCTCAATAAACGTGTAGCCAAACGTTTTTAACGTTTCCATGTTTTTTTGTACTGCAGGGTGAGCATACATATGTACATTCATAGCAGGCGCAATCATAATAGGGGCAGTCGTTGCAAGCAGCGTCGTTGTCACCATATCATCTGCAATTCCATTGGCTACTTTCCCTAAAACGTTTGCCGTTGCAGGAGCAATAACGACGACATCGGCCCAGTCTGCAATGTCAATATGGGCAATTTTAGAAGGATCTTTTTCATTAAAAGTATTGATATATACCGGATTTCTAGATAATGCCTGAAAAGTTAATGGCGTGACAAACTCCGCGGCCGATTCTGTCATCACTACTTTCACCTCATAGCCGCTTTGTGATAATTTACTCGTTAAGGCTGCTGCTTTAAAAACAGCAATACCACCTGTTACACATAAAAGAATTCGTTTCTTTGCACTCACAGTAGGTCCTCCCTAGTTTTGTCACCATGAATTTCACGTTTACCTTCTTTCACTTTATCGAAAAATCACTGAGAAAACAAAGGAAAAATGCTTATACTTTTGCTCTGACGAGATTAGCTGTCGCTCTAAACTTTCATATCTCGCAAAATAAAAACAACCTATTCGAAAATAGGTTGCATCACGATTATTCATCGCCCTCTTTTAATTGTTGTCGGACATAAGTAAGCTGCTCTGCTTCAACCTCTTCTAGAGCCATTCCAACGAGATTAACTGATCTTGTATTTTTAACTTTTAATTTTTGCTCAGTGTTATCTCTTAAGTAACGCGCACGCTTTGCAGAAACTGTCACTAACGTGTACTTTGAATTAATTTTTGTCATTAAGCTGTCAATGGATGGGTTTAACATTACTCAACCTCCGCTAATTCTTTGTATTTTTCAATCAAACGTTCCTTTTTACAATGCTCTGCAGTGACAATGGCCTTAATCCTTTCAACTGCTGCTTCTACTTCATCGTTTTCAACAACGTAGTCATACTTGTCCATCATCTCAATCTCATCTTTAGCAACCGTCATCCGGCTGTCAATTAAATCCTTCGTTTCTGTACCTCGTCCTTCAATTCTGCTTCGCAATTCCTTCAAGCTTGGAGGCATTAGGAAGATAAATACACCTTCTGAAAAAGACTCTCTCACTTGAAGCGCTCCTTGCACTTCGATTTCTAAAATAACATCTTTCCCCTGTGCCAACGTGTCTTCCACATAGGCGCGTGGGGTACCATAATAATTATCGACGTACTTCGCCCATTCTAAAAGCTGACTATTTTTTATCATACTTTCGAACTCTTCTTTTTGTTTAAAGAAGTAGTTCACGCCGTCGACTTCTCCTTCACGAGGATTTCTTGTCGTTGCTGATACAGAATATTGAATATCTGTGTCGTGATTTCTTAACGCACCGCAGACCGTACCTTTCCCAACGCCTGATGGTCCTGAAAGAACGATAAGCAACCCTTTATCTTTTTTCATAGTTCCCTCCAACTTTACTTAATATTTCTTAGTGTTTCTTACATAGAGAGGCTACACTCACTTAATTTTAATTATCTGTATTTGACAAAACACGAAGCCACCGGATAAACCGATGGCATTGTCAAGTGTGTTTCTAATGTACAAAAAAAAATGAAAAAGGGCAACCTTTATAGAGGATGTTCAAAAAGTCCGGGAAAAATAGCTGTCGGAGAATAGGATCTCCTGCTAAATACAGCCACGTCCTGTGACAACGCAGGAATCACCCCCATCCTGGGAAAGCTCGTTAGCTTGCTTCTGCGCCACTCATGTAATAATACCATACGTTCCGTTGCTTCAAGCTGCGCTGCCTCGATCTTCGCAGGCTTATTTGTCCTCGCACGCACTTATAAGAGAATATTCTTATAAGCTCAGAAACCTAAGGTATTGAAAGCATCTACTACGAAGGACCGCTTGAACAACCTCTAATAATAATTATTCGTCTGTTACGTCATCTTTATTAAATACTCGTTGAGCCACGGTTTCTGGCTGTACTGCAGAAAGGATTACGTGGTCACTATCTGCAATGATCACCGCTCTTGTGCGTCGTCCATATGTAGCATCAATGAGCATATTCCGGTCTCTCGCATCGGTAATAATTCGTTTGATCGGCGCAGATTCTGGACTTACGATCGAAATGATTCGGTTTGCCGAAACAATATTTCCAAATCCTATATTTATTAACTTAATATCCATGGTGTTTTCCCCTAACCTATTCATAGTATTGTTTTAGCTATCTTACATTTTAAATCTTTAAAGCGGTTATCTTTCTTTAGCAAATTCTTTTTTGTTATTCAATATTTTGAACTTGTTCACGGACTTTTTCTAATTCGGCCTTTAAATCTACAACGCGCTGACTTATTTCAATATCGTTGGCTTTTGATCCAATCGTATTAAATTCTCGATTTAATTCCTGAACGAGAAAGTCCAACTTCCTGCCAACAACGCCATCACCTTTAATGATTGTAAAAAACTGTTTTAAGTGACTATCGATTCGGGTTAATTCCTCTTGAATATCAGATTTTTCACTAAAAACAGCAACCTCTGTTAAAATACGAGATTCGTCTGCTTCCAGCTTACCCGATAGAAAGTCATTCACTTTTTTCGTTAATTTTTCCTGGTATTGCTGATGAACAGCTGGTGCATAGCTGCGTAATTCATCCGTCCACTTTTGCATTAACGAAGCTCGTTCTGTTAAATCATGAAAAAGTGTTTCGCCTTCTCGCTTTCTCATTTCATGAAGCCTATTGGCTGCTTGTTCGATTGTGTTAAACAAAAGATTCTGAATCTCTTCAGTCACATCTTCTGCTTCTTCAACTGAAACGACATCTTCATGAGTTAACATGTGATCAAAAGGAAATAGTGCACTTTCCTCCTCTAAGGTATGCTTCATTTTCTCAAAGGCTTGACGATATTCTAAGAGAAGGTGCCAATCTACAGACAGTTTTCGTTTGACTAAGCTGTCTCCGCTTACAGTGACAAATACATCAACTTTTCCACGGTGGACGTAACGCCCGATGATTTTTTTCAACCGGTCTTCAACCATTAGAAATTGACGAGGCATGCGTACATTAATTTCGCAAAATCGATGATTAACACTCCTCATCTCTACTGTAACGCTAAAAGATTCGTTCTCCTCAAAGGATCGTCCATATCCTGTCATACTTACTAACATTTCTATCACATCCACTCTATTTCTATTCTAAAATATCTTAAACACCTTTTCAAATATTCGTGTGTTTTAAAGCTTTCGTGCCTTAGCGTAGAGGCTGCTGAATAAGTAGCATACGCCTACATAGCAAGAGGATAGGCTCTTTCTCATGGAGAGAATCTGCAAGGACATAACTCTTCTTTTGCTAAAATCTTTGCACTTGAATTTGAGAGTTGTATTTGAGTTCTAGAGTTATTCAGCAATCGCTAGCGTAAAAGTGCGAGCTCAAAAAGAGCCGGGTAGGTCGAGGCGGAGAAGCGAGCCAACGAGTTCCCCAGGATGGGGGGGCTCCTGTGTTCGCCACAGGACGTGAGCGGACTTTTTGATCACCCTCTAAGTGAAAATAGCAAGTGCTTCGTGGTCAACATCGAGACAACTCGAAAATTGCACGAAGCACTGTTCAGTTGATTTCCTCTCTTTTTTTATTTAATCATGAAAGAGCGTTTTCTGCCAAGTCTTTCCTTATGATGAAACAGTTGAAATCCAGCTAACGCAACTGTCGGAACTGAAGCAGAAGCTAAAATTAACAGCCAGTGGTCAATGCTTAGGTTGACGGTGTGGAAAACGGACTGTAGCGGCGGATAATAAATGACGACCAACATTAACGCAATTGACGATAAAACAGCCCCTACAAGGTACTTGTTTTCAAAAGGATTCCGGTGAAACACGGAATGCTCGCTTCTGCAGTCAAACACATGGATGAGCTGAGCCATAACGAGAGTAGCAAAGGCTACCGTTTGAGCTAACACGAGATTTTCCCCACTTGACTGATATGTCTGCCAAAAGGCAAAAAGAGTAACTGCACCGATCATAAATCCACGGCTAATGACTTTCCAACCGAGCTTTCGGGCAAAAATACTTTCGTTTGATGCACGAGGGGACCGTTTCATCACATCACTTTCTGCTTGGTCCATACCAAGAGCCATTGCCGGTAAGCCATCTGTAACAAGGTTAATCCATAAAATTTGAATCGCAACTAAAGGCAGCGGCATCCCTAACATCATCGCAAACAACATAACGAGAATTTCACCTACATTGGACGCTAGCATGTAACGAATAAACTTGCGAATGTTATCGTAAATGTTACGTCCCTCTTGAATCGCTGCTTTTATCGTTTTAAAGTTATCATCACTTAATACGAGGGAGGACGCTTCTTTTGCTACATCTGTTCCTGTTGTCCCCATCGCGATACCGATGTTTGCTGCCTTAATTGCCGGGGCATCATTAACCCCGTCCCCGGTCATTGCAACAATATGGTCGCGGGCTTGAAATGCCTTCACAATTTTTAACTTGTCCTCGGGCGTTACGCGTGCAAATACGTAAACATCATCGACAACACGACTGAGTTGTTCAACGGTGCAAGCCGCAAGTTGAGAACCGGTCATCACTTTTCCTCCAGAAGGCAGCATTCCGAGCTTTTGAGCAATGGCTTGAGCAGTTAATGCGTGATCTCCTGTAATCATCACCGTTTTGATTCCGGCCTTTTTACATTCTTCAATGGCGCCATAAACTTCCTCCCTTGGCGGATCGATCATTCCTTGGATTCCGATGAACGTCAGATTTTTCTCAGCTTCCCCTTCCGTTTCTGGTAGCTCTCCTGCTTTGAGCTCTCGAAAAGCAATAGCAATCGTTCTGAGCGCCCTTGAAGCCAATTCTTCTACGAGTGCAAACTGTTTTTCCTTTTCGTATGACCCCATCTTCGCTTTTCGCCCGTTTTGCAATAGCATATCTGTGTTCTCTAGCACGACATCCGGTGCGCCTTTCGTGACAATAAAACGCGAACCGTCTTTCTTGTTTTTCACAATGACACTCATCATTTTCCGACTCGAATCAAAAGGAAATTCTTTTTCAATTTCATAGGACTGCATTAATGAGCTTTGCGAGACACCGGCTTTTAATGCTGCAGCTAAAAGAGCTCCTTCTGTCGGATCCCCATCAAGAACATACCGCTCCGCCTCTTTCCGTTGAAGTTGAGCATTATTGCATAGTACCCCGAATGTTAATAGCTGCCATAACGGCTTTTCTTTTACCGGATCTATTTTCTTTTTTCCCAAATAAAACTCGCCGTCCGGTTGAAACCCACTTCCTGTTACTTCCCAAAGTGTTTGATCGGAATAAAGAGTTGTCACTGTCATTTCGTTTTGTGTTAAAGTTCCCGTTTTGTCTGAGCAAATGACAGTGGCACAGCCTAATGTTTCTACTGCTGGGAGCTTTCTTACAATGGCATGACGCCTAATCATTCTTTGGACACCTAATGCAAGTGCAACAGTTACGATTGCTGGTAGCCCTTCAGGAATAGCAGCGACAGCTAACGATACACCTGCAAGGAACATCGTATACACGTCATGCCCTTGAATAATCCCGAATAATACGACTAAAGAAGTTAATAAAAGGGCTGCTGCAATAAGCACCTTTCCTAACTGTTCCAATCGTCTTTGCAGCGGAGTCTCCATCGTCTCGGTCGTTTTCAGCAGGTGTGCGATTTTCCCCATTTCCGTCTTCATTCCTGCAGCAACAATCATCCCGACACCGTTTCCCTGGGTAACGAGTGTCCCCATAAAGGCCATATTTTCCTGATCACCCAAAGACAGTGACTCATGTGTATGAAGAGCTTCTGAAGACTTTCTAACTGAGAGCGATTCTCCGGTTAACGCCGATTCCTCAACGTACATACTCTCACTTTGGAGGAGGCGTAAATCTGCGCCTATACGATCACCTGCCGACATCTTCACAATATCACCGACGACAGCTTCATGGGACGGAATCCGTTTCCACTGTCCTCCTCTAAGTACTAGCATTTGTGGTGCGGATAATGCTTTTAATGATGCAAGAGACTTTTCAGCTTTGCGCTCTTGGAAGAAACCGAGAAAGCCGTTCAACAAAACGATGAACATGATCGTCATTGCATCAATGTACTCACCAAGTAAACCTGAAATGAGTGTAGCCGCTAATAATACGAGCACCATAAAGTCTTTGAACTGTGAGATGAATAAAAAGAAGAGCGGAGTTCTTTTCCCATCATCGAGCTTGTTCAGTCCGTGCTGCTTTAGGCGTATTTGCGCTTCTTCATCTTGGAGTCCGTTAGTTAAATCCGTCTCAATCTCTTGTTCTACTTGGTCGACATCCATCTGATACCACTTCATCGCTCCACCTCTTTTATCTCATGAATAAATAAGTGTTTGATTGTTTTGTGTTTGACCATCCTATTTTTCAGTAAGACAACCTTTACAAGCTATCTTTATTCAGAGAGTGAGGGAAACATGCTAGAATGTGGGTGGTTGTCCGAATTCCTTTTTGGTTAGCGGTCTCTTTGCTATAATGAAAGTAATGTGGAATTCAATTGGCGGTGATTAGAAATGGCATTTGATGGAATTGTAACGAAGGCTGTCACGGAAAGCCTGCAAGAAACGCTTGTAAGTGGACGAATTACAAAAGTTCACCAACCTTATAAATCTGACTTAGTGATTACGGTTCGGGCGCGCGGAAGAAATCACACATTATTTATTTCCGTAAACTCAAACTTTGCCCGTTTTCACCTTACAAAAGAAAAATATGATAATCCTAAAGAACCACCTATGTTTTGTATGCTTTTAAGAAAGCATTTAGAGGGTGGCATCATTGAAAGAATTGACCAGGATGGACTGGAGCGGATCGTTACGGTCTATGTTAAAGGCCGAAATGAGTTGGGGGACGTATCCGCTAAAAAACTCGTTTTAGAGCTTATGGGACGTCATAGCAACCTCATTTTAGTCGATGATGACGAAGGAATGATTTTAGATAGTATCAAGCATATCCCACCTTCTTTATCAAGCTACCGGACAGTTCTTCCCGGTCAACCTTACAAAGAGCCTCCACACCTAGATAAACTCAATCCACTGGATGCTGACGAACGTTTACTCCTACGTAAGCTCCAGTTTCAAAAAGGAAAGATGGATAAACAAATTCTTGAAAAATTCAGTGGCTTCTCTCCGATGATTATTCAAGAAATTATCCATCAAGCAGGACTCGTCAATCAAACGACACTACCGTCTGCTTTTTTTAAAGTATTGGAACCGGTGAAGCAAAAAAACTATACACCTCAAATTCTATTCGGCAAAAAGCAGGAGTTCTTCTCTGTCTTGAATTTGACACATATCCAAGGAGAAAAGCATTCCTTTAATTCCGTCCACGACATGCTCGATCGTTATTATTACGGCAAAGCACAGCGGGACCGGGTTAGGCAACAGGCTCATGACTTAGAGAAATTATTAAAGAATGAATACAATAAAAATAAAAAGAAAATTAAAAAGCTGGAAAGAACGTTACAGGATTCAGAGAAAGCTAATCGTTTTCAGCGATTCGGGGAACTGCTTACAGCTCATATGCACCTCGTGAACGAAGGAGATGCATATGTAGAAGTGATGGATTATTACGATCTTGATCAGAAAATGGTCACCATTCCCCTCGATCCGCAAAAAAGCCCTTCTGCTAACGCTCAGCACTTTTATAAAAAATACAATAAGCTAAAGAACTCCGTAGCTGTAGTCGAAGAACAGATTGTTAAAGCAACTGAGGAAATGGCGTATTTGGATCAGCTTATTCAGCAAGTGGAAGCAGCCGCTCCAAGTGATTTAGAGGATATCCGCGAAGAGTTGGCAGACGAAGGCTATATTAAAAAACGTCGCGTTGCGAAAAAAAAGAAAAAGACAGACAAACCCCAACCTGAAAAATACCGTTCAAGCGAAGGTATTGACATTTTTGTTGGGAAAAATAATAAACAAAACGAATTTGTAACTAACCGGATGGCACGACAAGATGATACGTGGCTCCATACGAAAGATATTCCCGGTTCTCACGTCGTTATTCGCAGTCAAGACTTTACGGAAGTAACATTACATGAAGCCGCTAACTTAGCTGCCTACTTTAGTAAAGCAAGAAGTTCAGGACAAGTACCTGTGGACTTTACGCTCGTTCGACATGTAAAAAAACCGAGTGGTGCTAAGCCTGGTTATGTCATTTACGATCAGCAAACAACGCTGTTTGTAACACCAAATGAAGAATTAGTCCGAGAATTAAGAGCGAAGTAAGCGAGGCCGGTGGATTTGAAGAAAATGGCTCTTGATAATTAGAGGCTACTCAATAAGTAACATACGCCTACATGGCAAGAGGATATGCTCTTTCTCATGGAGAGAATCTGCAAGGAAATAACTCTTCTTTTGCTAAAAGCCTTGCACTTGATTTTGAGAGAGCCAAGGGGGCTGCTGCAATGGCGGAGACTCCTGCAGGAAAAGCAACAATGGTTTCCTTGCGACGAGGAACCGCAGGAGCAGCAGAAGACCCCGCAGTGAGCACGCCTTTCGCGAATGAGGAGGCTGATGCGTTGCCTGCGGAAAGCGAAGCCATGGAAGCGGCACCCTTTGTATTTGAGTTCTAGAGTTATTCAGCAATCCCTAATTACGTTTCGTGACTAATCAATCACAAAAACGACCTCAGCCAACATCGGCCAGAGGTCGTTTTCTTATTAAGGATATAAATAAAGCTTATTTACTGCCCAGATGCATCATTCAACACTTTAAACTGCGCTTTGACGAGATCGTAGTATTCGCCTTTTTGCTCCATAAGCTCACTGTGATTACCTTGTTCCAAAATGTTACCGTGTTCGAGCACGATAATATTGTCTGCTTCACGAATCGTTGATAGTCTATGCGCAATCATAATAGCGGTACGACCATCTAATAATCGCTTAAGTGCTCTTTGAATGAGTTGTTCCGTTTCGGTATCAATTGAAGCTGTTGCTTCATCTAAAATTAAAATTTGCGGATCAGCTAACAAGGCACGGGCAAAAGAAATCAATTGGCGTTCCCCAACAGATAATACGTTTCCTCGCTCTTCAACCTCGGTTTCATAGCCGTTTTTTAACTGTTGAATGAACTTTTCAGCCCCAACCGTTCGGGCTGCTTCCATGACTTCTTCATCTGTTGCATCAGGCTTACCAAAACGGATATTCTCCATAATCGTACCTGAAAAAATAAACGTGTCTTGTAATACAATACTTACTTTTTGACGTAGGCTGTTGAGTGTTACGTCTCTTAAATCATGACCGTCGATTGTGACCTTTCCTCCTGTCGGGTCGTAAAACCGGCTGATCAAGTTGACGACCGTCGTCTTCCCGCTCCCGGTATGACCAACAAGTGCAACTGTATCGCCACTTTTAATCGAAAGGTTAATGCCGTTTAATGCTTTACGCGCATCATCATAAGAAAACGCGACATCCTTAAACTCGATATCACCACCTATATACTTAAGCTTTTTCGCATTAGCTCGTTCCGGTACTGATGGCTGTTCGTCTAAAAATTCGAAAATTCGTTCGGATGAAGCCATCCCCATTAATAACTGGTTATACACTTGACCAAGTCGGGAAATCGGCTCCCAGAACATTCCGATGTATAATGCAAAAGCAAAGAAATCACCGATGGAGATTGAGCCGCCTTGAATTAAGAAAACTCCGTACCATAAAAGGACTGCTGTTCCGATTGCTCCGCTCATTTCTACAAAAGGACGAAACATCGCATTCTTTTGTGAAGCATTGCGCCAAGCCTCATAGTTTTCTGAGTTCATGTTGTGAAAGAATCCGATGTTTTCTTTTTCCTGCGTATAGGATTGAGTGACGCGAATGCCTTGGATACTTTCATTTAGATGCGAATTGATTTGTGCTTGCTTAATTCGCACATCCTGCCATGAACGTCGGATATTTCTCCGAAGTTTCGTGGAAATAAAGAACATAATCGGTAAGACAACCATGATCGCCAGCGTTAACTCCGGGCTGATCATAAACAATAGGAAAATGATTCCGAAGAGCATGAGTAAATCCATTAACAGATTAATAACACCATTTGTGAACAGCTCTTGTAACGAATTCACGTCATTTGTAATACGGACGAGTATCGATCCGGCAGAACGCTGGTCAAAAAAACGGTGAGACAGGCGCTGAATGTGATCAAATAAGCTTTTTCGCAAATCAAAAATTACATATTGTCCAAGTTTATTCATGTAGCGGATCCGTAAATTATTTCCGATCCAGGAAAGGACATAAAGGCCGGCTATGATCGCGACCATTAACCAAAGATAGTTAAGATCCCCGTGTTCAATAATGTTATCTAACGCGTAGCTACCAATGAGCAGCGGTGCGATGAGCCGAACGGCTGTGGAGATGATCATCGCGATTATAGCCATCGGCAAAAGTGTTTTCGAATAGGGTTTCATATACCGCAGCAATCTCACCATTTGCAGCCAGTTGAATGGTTTTTCAATCGCCTGGTCTGTAGAATAATGAAACCTCTTTAATGTTCGATCTTCAGTTTGTTTGTCATGGATATTTTCCTGCGCCATTTAATCACCCCCTCATTACTTCGCTTCTTGTAAAACGGCGTGGCGGTCCTTAAATTGAATATCGTAAATACGGCGGTAATGACCGTTGTCACTCGTTAACAACTCTTCGTGTGTGCCGCGTTCCACCACTTCCCCGTTATCTAACACGATGATTTCATCTGCATGCATTAGTGATGAAATACGGTGAGCAATAATAAAGGTTGTTCTGCCTTTCATTACTTCATGGAATGCCGCTTGAATTTTCGCTTCTGTTTCCATGTCCACCGCACTCGTTGCGTCATCAAGGATCAGTATGCTTGGGTCTATGCAAATTGCTCTGGCAATTGCGATCCGCTGCTTTTGTCCGCCTGACAGACCCATTCCTCTTTCTCCTAAAATCGTGTCATAACCGTCCGGAAGATCTTCAATAAAATCGTGTGCTTGGGCCCGTTTTGCTGCATCGATGATTTGTACCATCGTCGCATCAGGAGACCCGTAGGAAATATTATCTTTTATTGTTGACGAAAACAGAAATGATTCTTGAAGCACAACACCAATATTATGACGTAGTGACTTTAACGTATAATCATCAATCGGTCTCCCGTCCACATATATTGTTCCGCGATCCGGTTCATAAAAACGAGAAATCAGTTGCGTGATCGACGTTTTTCCAGATCCTGTCGCACCGATTAAACCAACTGTTTTCCCTCTAGGAGCATTAAAATTAATATTCTTTAATGCCAGTTGCTCTTCCTCATCATAACGATGACTCACATTTTCAAAGGTAACATCCCCATCTAAACGTGTTTTTTCAATAGCTCCTGGTTTATCAAGAATATCTTCATCTTCATCTAACACTTGCAGGAGTCGCTCTCCTGATGCTTTAGATTGAGAGAACGTATTGACGATAAAGCCTAAGTTCATTAATGGTCCGATAATGTACCAAATCAAGCTGAAAAAGGCGACGAGGGCACCTGGCTGAAGGGCACCTGTAATGACAAGCCAGCCACCGTAGCCTAGTAACGCCACAACCGAAATGTGACCGATCAATTCCATTAACGGGAAAAACTTCGCCCAAATGTTTGCTGTGTACACATATTTGTCTTTATAATCGGTGTTTTTATCTTGGAATCGCCCCATTTCATAGTCTTCTTTCGAAAGCGATTTTACTGTATTCATCCCACTTATATTTTCTTGTACCTTCGTTGTCATTCCCGCAAAGGATTTCCGAATACTCGTAAATGCCGGATGGACTTTCTTATCAAACCGGTAAACCGTAATGACGAGAAATGGCATTGACGCCAATGTAACAAAGGCGAGTGACGGGCTGTAATAAAACATAATGCTTAAACTTAATCCGACAAGCATCGTTAAGTTTATTAACTGAGCAAAGCCGAATGACAAAAAGAAACGGAATCCCTCAACATCCGCCGTCAAACGTGACATCAGGTCCCCCGTCCTTGCGTTATCGTAATATCGAAAGGGTAGAAATTGCAGCTTTCGGTATAAGGCGTCTCGTAATTGATAGACAGCCTTAATCCCAAAAAGGTCACCTAAATATTGGTGGAAGTAGGTTGCAACTCCTTTTAATGTCATAAGGACCATAAACCCAAGTGCTACGTATGGAACCAAGTCATAATTGCCAGCAATGACGACGTTATCAATCGTAATTTGCAAGATAATTGGATAGACAACAGTGATGCCCGTAACTAATAGTAAAAATAGAATAGACCAGAAAAAGTATCCTTTAAAAGGCCAGTAAAACTCTTTTAAGCGTTTAAATGTATTCACAATTCGTCACCTCCTAAATCGTATGTACAGCCTTATTTTCAGAATAATTTTAAAAAAGTAACATTACTAATTTACCGAATTCCGAAATAAATGGCTATTCCATTATTTAGTTATATTCGTTCATAATGGGGGATTTTTCAAAACTTTTCTTGTTATTTCTTGGATTTAAGTACTATTACACGCATTTTCATAAAGTTTCTAAGTGCTCGACCTCCTATAAGAGTTAGTACTCGCTTGTAAAATCGGCGTTTTGGCTCGTAAAAGTATTTTTGTAGCATATATCAGCTTAATTCTAAAGTATATCGGTGGAAATGAAGCATATTTTGAGGGTTCGGCAGATAATGCAACGTGATTCCCCCACTCCCTCTCAGCTCGTCTTAAAATATAAATAAGTGCCTCCTTATTTTTATTAAGAAGACACTCCCATCCATTTCTATGCTTTTGTTGCGACCGTTATTAATGCCATTTCTTCAAGTCCCGAATAATGTGATACGTTACACCAGCCGGCTTCAGTTAATAGTGCTTCGATCCTCTCTGATGAGAAACGATGGCGCTTTTCTGATACACGCCCCCACTGCATCAGCGTATTCCGCTCATCTCCGGTTAAACGGTGCTTTTCAATATACGCTGAAACCGTATCAAGTGAAATATTTTTCGAAGGGTTTAGCAGCCCGATCTTACCTTTACTTGTTGAAACTCGATGAACCTCTTTGAGAACGTTTAGCGGTTCTGGCATGAGAAACAATACGCATGCAGCGAGACTGACATTAAAATGATCGTTTTGAAAAGGCAAGCGTTCTGCATCTGCGACAACAAATTGCGTTTTGGTACGAGGATGTGTATCTTTTAAAAGTTGTTCGCTCCGCGTCACCATCGCTTTTGATAAATCAATGCCAGTTAAATTGGCGTTATCTATCGCTCCTTTGGCTAAAATACGCCCCGTTCCGCAGCCGATATCGAGAATGTTTTTTCCCTCCCACGAACCAAGTGCAGACAGCAACTGTGCATGTAAAGCTGAAAGCCATTTAGTTTGTGCCATTCGATCAAAAAACTCGACTCTATCATCAAACTCGCTGCTTGTAAATTTTCTCATGATTGAATCCCAACCCTTATTGTTGTTGTGACCAGCCGATTGGATCCTGCTGCCAAGACAAAAGAAGGTTTTGCTCATTTGCGGTAATTTCTCCTCTATTGACCGCTTCTGTTACAAGGGCTTTAAAGTCGGTGATCGTTTGGTAATCGAGCTCACAAGCATCAAAAGCTTCCTTCCCTTTCGCTAGTCCGTAAGTAAAAATCGCAGCAACTCCTAATACATGAGCACCAGCTTCTTTAACCGCTTTGGCTGCATGAATCGAAGAGCCCCCTGTTGATATTAAATCTTCGATAACAACAACACGATCTCCTTTTTTCAACCGGCCTTCGATCAAACTCTTTTTTCCATGTTCCTTTGGTTTTGAGCGGACATAAACCATAGGAAGACCAAGCTCCTCTGCAACCCAGGCCGCGTGAGGAATCCCTGCCGTCGCCGTTCCAGCAATAGCCGTCACTTCAGGATAATGGGTGTTAATTAGCTTGACAAATCCCAAAATCAAATCACGTCGGACATCAGGGTAGGACATCGTGACGCGGTTATCGCAATAAATCGGCGCTTTCAAACCAGAACTCCACGTAAAAGGCGCTTCGGGCTTCAAAGAGACCGCCTCAATCGATAATAAATGATTTGCAATCTGTTTATTCATGACTACCTCTCCATTCTGTTAAATACTCGGTGTACGCTGCTTTAGGGGCGTCAGCTCGTGTAATTCCACGTCCAACGACGATGGCACTGCAGTTCATTTTCCGTGCCTCGGCTGGTGTTACGACACGTTGTTGATCTTGTTTATCATCACTAGCAAGACGGATTCCGGGAGTCACTGTCAGGAACGCCTTTCCTAATCTTTCAGTAATCGCTTTTGCTTCCAGTGCTGAACAAACAACGCCGTCCATTCCACTCTCATTCGATAGTGAAGCTAAATGTAACACATGCTCTTGTAAACTTTCATGAATATGCCATTCCCTTTGAAGCATCGTTTCATCGGTACTCGTTAAATGAGTAACAGCGATACATGAAGGACGGCGCTTCCCGGCAGCTGTGCCCTTTTCTAAACCTTCTCTTGCTCGACTCATCATTTTTTGACCACCTAACGCATGGACGTTTACAAGATCAACTTCAAGCTTTGCTAGATTCGTCATCGCCCGTTCTACTGTAGTCGGGATATCATGAAGCTTTAAGTCTAAAAAAACCTGATGGCCTTCTGCTTTAAGTTCTTCAACAAGAACCGGTCCTTCACGGTAAAACAGCTCCATGCCAACCTTTACAAACAGAGGTTCATCAAACGATGTTAAAAAGTTCATGGTTTCTAGTTTTTCAGGAAAGTCAAGAGCAACAATTAACGGTTTGTTAAGTGTAAGGATGGCTTCCAGCTCCTTCCGACGAGTTCTGTAATATGCTCTACGTCATATTCTTCAAGTTTCTTTTCGAGATCATTAATAATCGTTGGACAAGCATATGGGTCAACAAAATTTTGCGTCCCGACTGCGACAGCACTTGCCCCAGCCAAAATCAATTCCAATGCATCATCCGCTGAAGTGACACCCCCCATTCCGATAATCGGAATGGACACTTCTTGACTCACTCCGTGAATCATTCTAACCGCTACAGGCTTAATCGCTGCACCTGATAATCCACCCGTTTCATTGGCGATAATCGGTTTTCCTGTTTTTAAATCTAGTCGCATGCCTAGGAGCGTATTAATCATACTCAACCCGTCAGCCCCGCCTTTTTCTACAGCTTTGGCAATGCTAACAATATCGGTTACGTTCGGTGAGAGCTTGACATAAACGGGGACTTCACATACGTCTTTTACTCTCGAAGTCAGTTCTTTTGCGACATGTGGATCTGTACCAAATGTGATGCCTCCTTCTTTTACATTCGGGCACGAAATGTTAAGTTCAACTGCATTCACACTTTTTGCCTTTGAAACCGTTTTTGCGACGTGCATATACTCCTCTACGGTATTTCCTGCAATGTTCACGATCACCGGTACATCAAATGATTCTAGCCAACGGAGTTCATGTTCCATAACGCGATCAAGCCCCGGGTTTTGTAAACCGATCGCGTTGAGCATTCCACCGTCTGTTTCGGCCACCCTTGGTGTTGGGTTTCCTTTTCTAACAGAAGGGGTCACCGCTTTCACACAAATAGCACCCAGTGTGGATAGATCGTAAAATTCACTGTACTCTTTTCCGAAACCAAAGCAGCCTGATGCAGGCATGATTGGATTTTTCATATCGAGTCCGGGTAATGATACGTGGCACTTTGTCATACAACAACCTCCCCTACCGGAAAAACCGGCCCATCTGTGCAAACTTTTCGGTAACTCACTTTATCTTGAGTATCACAAACACAGGCAAGACATGCTCCAATGCCGCACCCCATCCGCTCTTCTAATGAAAGATAACCATTTTCAGGCATCATCGTTTCAAGTGCTCTTAGCATCATTCGTGGTCCACATGCATAATAACGATCACAGGAAAGTTGATACTTTTTAATGATATCGGTGACAAATCCTTGTTCGCCGCTCGTACCGTCTTCTGTCACGACATACGTATCTCCTAATATTGCAAACTCTTTTTCTAAAAACACATCGTCTGTGCTTCTAAATCCGATTACCGTCGTTACGTTGTGACCCTTACTTACGAGCTGCTTGGCCAATTCATAGAGAGGGGGCACACCAATGCCCCCACCTACTAATAAGCAATGTGCGTTTGGCTTCAGCCCTTCGATCGGAAACCCGTTTCCAAGGGGCCCGAGGACGTCTACAGTCTCGCCATCACGCTTTTCACTTAACAGCTTCGTTCCTTTTCCTTCAACACGATAAATCATTGTGAGGCTCTCCTGAGCGCGGTCAATCTCACAAATACTGATTGGCCGCCTTAATGTTGGCTCAGTACCTCCTGAAACTTTCACATGAACAAACTGTCCTGGTTCTGTAATCTCGTTGACTAATTGACCTGATAGAACACATTTATAGATCTTGCGGGCGATTAATTCATTGGAGAGAACTGTCATATTCTCAACTTTTTTCATTGCACGACCGCCTCCTTGCGATTCGTTCCTAACGCTTCTGTTGAAAAGCTAATCGTTTCTAAAACGGAAAGGAGCGCTTCTGCTGTATCCATGGATGTTAGACAAACAATGCCATTTTCTACAGCTTCGCGACGAATTCTAAACCCGTCTCTCGCTGGCTGTTTTCCTTTCGTGAGCGTATTAATAACAAATTGCGTTTTTCCATCTCGGATAGTATCAAGCAGCGTTGGACTTTCGCCGCCAATTTTAGAAATCACAGTGACTGGTATTTGTTCTTCTTGAATCTTATCTGCCGTTCCTTCAGTTGCTAATATCCGGTAGCCGATTCTATGGAAGCGACGCACAAGGTTCATCATCTCGGGTTTATCTTTATCCGCGACAGTAAACAATACCGACCCAAAGGTTGGAATCTTCATCCCCGATGCGATAAGGCCTTTATAAAGGGCTTTTTCTAATGTGTCATCTTTACCCATGACTTCACCTGTTGATTTCATTTCCGGTCCGAGTGTGATATCTACACTGCGTAACTTTGCAAAACTAAACACCGGTACCTTTACACAAACTTGGTCAGCTTCCGGCAGACATCCACTCTTAAATCCAAGTGCAGCTAATTGCTCACCGAGAATCGCTTTTGTCGCAAGGTTTGCCATGTTCACACCTGTTATTTTACTTAAAAAAGGTACCGTTCGACTTGAGCGTGGGTTCACTTCGAGCACATAAATATCGTTGTCACATAAAACGAATTGAATGTTTAGAAGTCCAACGATGTTTAACCCTTTCGCTATTCTCATCGTGTAGTCCGTTAATTTTTTCTTTAATTTTGCAGAAAGCTGTTGCGGTGGGTAAACGGCGATCGAATCTCCTGAGTGAACCCCCGCGCGTTCGATGTGCTCCATAATTCCAGGAATGACAACCGTCTCTCCGTCTGAAATCGCATCTACTTCAAGTTCTTTTCCTTGAAGATAGCGGTCAATGAGCACTGGATGCTTTTCATTGATTTTCACTGCTCTATCCATATATTTTAGAAGGTCTTGTTCGTGATATACAATTTCCATTGCCCGGCCGCCTAGAACATACGACGGACGTACTAGAACAGGGAAACCGATATTTTTTGCAATCGTTAATGCTTCATTTACCGATGTTGCCGTTTTTCCTTCAGGTTGAGGAATGTCAAGGGCAAGCATAAGCTGCTCAAAGCGGTCCCGGTCCTCTGCAGTGTCCATATCTTCTAACGACGTTCCAAGTACTTTAACACCTCTTTGAACGAGTCCATCTGCTAAGTTAATTGCCGTTTGCCCGCCGAATTGAACGATGACGCCTTCTGGCTGCTCTAAATCAACGACGTTCATCACATCTTCTACTGTGAGTGGTTCAAAATAGAGTTTGTCAGAAATACTGAAGTCCGTTGAAACTGTCTCCGGATTGTTGTTAATGATAATCGCTTCATATCCCGCTTCTTGGATCGCTTGTACAGTATGGACTGTCGCATAATCAAATTCGATTCCTTGCCCAATACGAATCGGACCTGATCCGAGAACGAGAACGGAAGGTTTCATCGTTACTTCAGATTCATTTTCTTGCTCGTATGTTCCATAATAGTAAGGAGTGTAAGAAGCAAACTCTGCCGCACACGTGTCGACCATCTTAAACACTGGTGTAATGTGCGCCTCTTTTCGATATTGTTCGACCTCTTGTTCTTCTACTCCCCATAAGCTTGCAATTGTTTGGTCGGAGAACCCCAATTCTTTTGCTTCTCGTAAGGTTTCCATGTCAAAAGGTGAGCGTTCCAACATTTGCTCCATATCGGTAATCGTGCGGAGTGTTTCCAAGTAAAACACATCTACACGTGTCATTTTATGAAGTTCGTCTGTGGAATAGCCAAGGCGAATCGCTTCAGCAAGTAAAAACAGACGCTCATCATCTGCATTTTCTAATCTTGTTCTCAGCCATTCATGGGAAAGCTGCTCGCGATAAGGCACCATCAGATGGTCAATCCCATTTTCTGTGGAGCGAACAGCTTTGAGCAAACTTTCTTCAAGCGTACGCCCGATTGCCATAACCTCACCTGTTGCTTTCATTTGTGTCCCTAAAGAGCGGTTAGCTGAGTCGAACTTATCAAATGGCCAGCGAGGAATCTTCGTAACCACATAGTCGAGAGCTGGTTCAAAACTTGCAAATGTTGTTTTCGTAATTGGATTTTCACACTCATCTAACGTAAAACCAGCTGCAATTTTCGCTGAAAGTTTCGCAATTGGGTACCCCGTCGCTTTTGAAGCTAGTGCTGACGAGCGGCTAACCCGCGGGTTTACTTCGATGATGTAATAGTTTTCACTCATCGGATCAAGCGCCATCTGAACGTTACAGCCACCTTCAATTCCTAGTGCGCGAATTATTTTTAATGATGAATTTCTAAGAAGCTGGTATTCACGGTCTGTTAACGTTTGACTTGGTGCAACAACGATCGAGTCGCCTGTATGAATCCCAACAGGATCAATATTTTCCATATTACAGACGACAATCGCCTGGTCATTGGCGTCACGCATCACTTCGTATTCCACTTCTTTGAAGCCCGCGATACTCTTTTCAATTAAACATTGATTTACAGGACTGTAAGACAAACCAGCTGCTGTAATTTCTCTTAATTTTTCTTCGTTATTTGCAATTCCGCCTCCCGTTCCTCCTAATGTATAGGCCGGGCGAACGATTACTGGGTAGCCAATGCTGTCAGCGAACTGAACCGCTCCTTCAACAGTATTTACAATATCACTTGGCGGTACCGGCTCACCTAGTTTACGCATGAGAGTTCGAAATTGATCGCGGTCCTCGGCTTGTTGAATCGCTTTTAAATTTGTGCCGAGAAGCTTCACTCCGTACTCTTCTAATATTCCACTTTCATCTAGTTCGATCGCCATGTTTAAGCCCGTTTGGCCACCAAGTGTCGCAAGTAGTCCGTCTGGCTGTTCTTGGCGGATAATCCGACTCACAAATTCAAGGGTAATCGGTTCAATGTAGACCCGGTCTGCTACTGCCTCATCCGTCATAATGGTTGCTGGGTTGGAGTTAATTAACACCACTTCAAACCCATCTTCTCTAAGTGCCTGACACGCTTGGGTTCCTGCGTAATCAAACTCTGCTGCTTGACCAATGACGATCGGTCCTGAACCGATCACTAATATTTTCTTAACTCCTTGAATTTTAGGCATGAACAATCCCCTCTTTCTTTGAAATTTCGATTTTCGTTTGCTTTGCGTGGACCATTTGCTGAAATTCCAAGAACAATTCCTTCGCGTCTTCAGGGCCTGGTGATGCTTCAGGATGATATTGAACACTAAATGCCGGAACTTGTTTATGACGTAATCCTTCAACAGATTGGTCGTTAACGTTAATATGGGTAATTTCTAGGTCAGAGTTAGCTATTGAAGCCGGACTTACGGTATAGCCATGATTTTGGGAAGTAATTGCGACTTTTCCTGTTCTTACATCCTTGACCGGATGGTTTGCTCCTCGATGACCAAACCGCATTTTTTCTGTTTTTGCACCTCCAGCCAGTGCGAGAAGTTGATGCCCAAGACATATGCCAAAGATTGGAACTTGACCGAGTAGTTGCTTCACCGTTCTAACAGCTTCTGGGATATCTTGTGGATCTCCCGGACCATTACTGAGCATGACACCATCAGGGCTTAACGCTAAAATCTCATTAGAAGAAGTTTGATAAGGAACAACGATCACTTCAAAGCCTAATGAAATTAAATCTTTGACAATCCCTTTTTTCGCACCATAATCAATGAGTACAATTCTCTCGCCTGAAGCAGGATTCACGTATCGATTTTTCGTGGAGACTTGCGATACCTGATTTTGCGGGAAACGTATTTGTTTTAATCGTTCAAGGACACTTTCTGTTTCCTCATCCACTTCAGCAAACATCCCTTTCATCGTGCCGTGTTCACGAATCATTCTCGTGAGCATTCGCGTGTCAATGCCATACAGACCTGGGATACGATTTGCTTTCAGCCATTCGTCTAAGGAAAAGCGGCTGCGAAAATGACTTGGATGAACAGAAGCAGATTTTACAATGAGGCCTTTTATGAAAGGGGTAATCGATTCAAAGTCATCACGATTAATTCCATAGTTACCGACAAGCGGGTAGGTTAACGTTAAAATTTGACCGCAATAAGACGGATCTGACATCATTTCTTGATACCCGGTCATCGCTGTATTAAATACGACTTCCCCTGAGCTAGCATCATCACTTCCAAACGCCTTACCAGTAAAAACTGCCCCGTTTTCTAAAACTAATTTACGTTTTTTATTCATTTTGCATCCTCCGTCCATACTTGTTTTCCACTATATACCGTCATTTTCGGCCAGCCTTTTAATGATTCTTTGTAGAAAGGGGTATTCTTTCCTTTTGACACGATATCTTCAGGTCGAACGACTTTTTCTTCTTTTAAATCGAGAACGGTGAAATCAGCTGAATTTCCTGCCTCTAGAAGGCCATATGGTAACGAAAAAGCGTCAGAAGGCTTAGCAGTAAGCCAGTCGATGATTTCTTTTAACGTGAATTCGCCGGTTTCAACGAGTTTTGTATAGAGTAATGGGAAAGCAAGCTCTAATCCGATGATTCCAAATGGTGCCTCCTCCATTGGTAGCTCTTTTTCTTCTTTTGTATGGGGGGCGTGGTCAGTTGCAATAAAATCGAGTGTGCCGTCTTTTAACCCTTCAACCAACGCGTCACGATCGGCTTTTCCACGTAGCGGCGGATTCATTTTGTAATTTGCATCGTTCCCTGGAATGGCTTCTTCACTTAAAAGGAGATGATGAGGCGTAACTTCCGCCGTTACATGAATGCCTGCTTTTTTTGCATCGCGTATGACTCTGACAGATTCTTTCGTACTGACGTGGCAAACGTGATAGTGAGCGTTTGCTGCTTCAGCGAGGAGAACGTCTCTTGCGATATGAACAGATTCACAGATTGAAGGGATGCCGGGGATATTCGCCGATTGCGAGAATGTCCCTTCGTGAACAGCGCCACCGTAGATTAATGAATTGTCTTCACAGTGAGCCACCACCGGTTTCTTGATTTTAGCGGCTCTTTTCATGGCCTCATACATCATTTGCGCTTCTTGAACACCGACTCCGTCATCAGTAAAAGCAAGGACGTCATCAGCGATGGATTCCATGTTTACGAGTGCTTTACCAGCTTCACGTACTGTAATCGATCCGTACGGCAGAACACGGATGAGCGCGTCTTGTTGAATTTTTTCAAGTAGAAGATCGACATGGTCTCTAGAATCAGGAACTGGACGAGTATTCGGCATCGCTGCTACTGTTGTGAATCCACCTTTAGCTGCGGCGTGTGTCCCTGTTTTAATCGTCTCTTTAGCTTCCCCGCCTGGTTCACGAAGGTGAATGTGCAAGTCAACGAAACCTGGTACAACAAGTTTTCCACCTAGATCTACTTCGTTGTCGAATGTCCAATGCTCACTTACCTCTGCTGCTTTTTTTTCTAGAATTCCTGTATCTTCATTAACAAGCAGGTGCATTTCTGTAAACGTCCCGTCTTCTTTTAGTCCTCTTGCGTGCTTATAAAGTGTTTTCATAAACCTTATCCTCCTTTAGTGATAATGCCCTCATGAGTACGGCTTTTCTTACCGCTACACCATTGGTTACTTGTTTAAATATTCGCGATCGTTCACACTCAACGACATCGTCTGCAATTTCCACTCCTCGGTTAAAAGGGGCTGGATGCATAATAATCGCATCAGATTTCATTCGTCTTTCGCGCGCTTTAGTTATCCCGAAACGTTGATGATATTCGTCTTTTGACCATGTGGAATTGTGATCGTGACGTTCGAGCTGGATTCGTAACAACATGACAACATCAGCGAATTTTACTGCGTCATCAAGATTAACAACGTTTCCGTTTGTTATTTCTTCATTCAGCCACTTATCGGGTCCCGAGAAGTAAACGTTAGCGCCCATTTTTCTTAACATGGTAGCGTTCGTTCTTGCTACACGACTATGGCGAACATCTCCACAGATAACGACATTCAGTCCTTGGAAAACTAAAAACTCCTGTTGGATCGTTAGTAAATCGAGTAAAGACTGTGTCGGATGATCCCCTGCACCATCACCTGCGTTAATGATTGATAAATTCATGTTTTCAAGTTGCTTATAATAAGCTTGTTCTGGGTGCCGAATGACGACAGTATCACAACCAATCGCTTCTAAGGTTTTCACCGTGTCATACAGACTTTCTCCTTTTTGCACGCTTGAGGAATCTACGTTAAAAGATAAAACTTTTAGCCCTAATTCGTGCTGTGCCATCTCAAAGCTGCATTTTGTCCGCGTACTCGGTTCAAAAAAGAGATTGGCCACTGTTTTTTTTGGCTCCCTTATCGGTTGTTTTCCGTTTAAGAACTGTTGTGCATCCTTGAGTAATTCATCACATTCAGATAAAGTCAGGTCCTCCATTGTTCGCAATTGAAACAATCTGTTCAACCCCTTTGCTAGGTCTTTTTAATGTACAAGGAAAACTTAGCTTACCGCTGCACGTCTGGTTTTTCTTAAAGTATAAAAAAGTGCGCCCAGCTATAAGGGCGCACAATCGTATAATCGAATGAGTAGGAGAGACGCCGCTTCATTTTCGATGAAGGACAGACGCAGGTCCTGAATTTCGACTACCATGTGATACCCTTTTGAGCCTCTCTGGACTCGGATTAAAGGATGTAATTGTCAAAGTATTAAGCTGACTTTTCTTTTTTATCTTCACTTAGAAACATTTCATCTTCAGAAATGGATTGTTTTTCTCGACCTGGTAACACAAGGTTCAGCACAATGCCAATCACTGTTGCAAGCGCCATACCTGCGATTTGAATTGTTTCAGTTACCTGTATAAAGGCGCCGCCAATCCCGATGACAAGGATAACGGATGAAATAATCAAGTTCCGCTTACTTCCTAGCTCCACTTTATTTTCGATCATCATCCTTAGACCGCTTGATGCGATTATTCCGAATAGAAGGATCGAGACGCCCCCCATAACCGCAGTCGGAATCGTCGTAATGAGTGCTGAAACTTTACCGATGAACCCGAAAATGATTGCAACCACCGCTGCTCCTCCGATGACGAAGACACTGAATACGCGAGTAAGAGCAACGACACCAATGTTTTCGCCGTACGTTGTATTCGGTGGTCCGCCGAGGAAAGAGGAGAGCAAAGTAGCGACCCCATCTCCCATAATCGAGCGGTGCAGACCTGGTTTTCTAATAAAATTTTTCTCCGTTACTTTACTAAGAACCATTTGATCGCCGATATGTTCAGATAGTGTCACAACTGCAATCGGCACGAGGATAAGGACAATTTCCCAGTGCAATTGCGGTGTGTAAGTAACAAACGGTATGAGGAAGTTTGGTACTTCGATCCAGCTTGCTTCCCTGACCGCTGTAAAATCAACAAGCCCTTGAGTGTAAGCAAACGTATATCCACCCACGATCCCGATGAGAATTGGTATCAGTCCGAAAAAACCTTTAAAGAAAGCTGTTGCTACGATCGTAATTAGGAGCGTAACTAATGCTACGGTAAAATGTATACCGCTGTAGACTTCTGTTATTGGGTCGTTCATCGCCATGTCAATGGCTACACCTGCAAGACCTAATCCGATGACCATGATAACCGGACCGACGACAATTGGTGGCAGGAGATTCATGAGCCAGTTTACACCGATGCCTTTGATGATGAGTGCGACAATGCCGTAAATCAAACCTGCGAAAAAGCTCCCGATCATCGCTCCCTCGGGCCCGCCGATGCTAATCGCTGCAATGAGCGGCATGATGAAAGCGAAGGAAGAGCCTAAAAAAGCAGGAATTTGTCCTTTTGTGACTAGAAGGTACGCAAGAGTTCCTAATCCGCTGGAGACAAGAGCCACTGCTGGGCTTAACCCGACTAGCATCGGCACTAAAATAGTCGCGCCAAACATAGCGAACAGATGTTGAATGCTTAATACAAGCCATTTATCTAAACGGGGAATTTCATTAATTTCAATTGTAGGTTGTTGTTTTTTCATGATGTATTTCCTCCTCTGATTTTTGTCTAACAAAAAACCTCTTTGTGTCCAAAGAGGTATCATCAGCCCTGAGTATACACGAATGGTGTGTACCAGAGGAGTGTACCCCTTCTCAGCCTCACGGGACTGTCTTAAAGGGAAGTTGTTCAAAAAGTCCGAGAAAACTACTTAACTTTTCGAACACACACTTATATGGAGGTTTTTTGTTGTATGATCACTTCGTCGATCTCGTCGACTTCTTTAAGTTTTGCTTCTACCACTTCTGACTTTGAAGTGGGAACATTTTTTCCGATAAAGTCAGGACGGATCGGCAATTCCCGATGACCTCGGTCAATTAACACTGCCAGCTGAATATGGGCAGGCCTGCCATGATCAATCAAGGCATCTAGTGCTGCCCGCACCGTTCTTCCTGTGTAAAGGACGTCGTCAATTAGGATAACTTTTTTATTCGTAATGCTGCTTTTAATTGCCGTCCCTTTTATCTCAGGCTCATCATCCTTCGTTTTTGTCGTAAGATCATCTCGGTAAAGAGTAATATCTACTTCGCCAACTTCAATGGCTTGGCCTTCGATTTTTTCAATTCTCTCTGCTAACCTCTGCGCGATGTGAATGCCTCTTGTTTTGATGCCTACGAGGATGCAGTTCTCAATTCCTTTATTTCGTTCAATAATTTCGTGAGCAATTCGGGTTAAGGCCCGGTTTATTGCTTGTTCGTCCAAAATTGCTTTACTCACTCGCCTCTCCCCCTTCCTTAAAACTACATAAAAAACCTCTCACCCGGTCCAGATGAGAGGAATTATTTCATACACATGATTACACCTACCCTATACTACAGATAGAGTGATGTCGTTGCGTCGATTCCTTCTCAGCCTCACGGGACTGTCTTAAAGGTTAACTATTCAATTCTTATGTTATTATGGCACGGTTAAATTAAGAAGTCAACTGTTTTCGCGCTTTAACTGCTCAAGACAGGCTACCATATCTTCAGGGAGCGGTGCTTCAAACGTAAGCTCTTCTCCTGTTTTAGGGTGAACAAATCCGAGTAGCGCAGCGTGAAGCGCTTGCCCCTCAATTGGAAACGTTGATTTTTTCCGTGGGCCGTATTTCGGGTCGGCCACAATCGGAAAGCCGATGTATTTCATATGGACACGAATTTGATGAGTTCTTCCTGTTTCCAATTCACAAGCTACGTGTGTATGGTTTTTATAACGGCTGAGAACTTGAAAATGTGTGACAGCATCACGGCTGTTTTTCTCTGTTACAGTCATGCTTTGTCTGTCATCTGTATCTCGTCCAATTGGAGCATCAATTGTCCCAGTGTCGTGGCTAATCACGCCATGGACGATAGCATGATACACACGTTTCGTCGTTTTCGCTTTTAACTGCTCGACAAGTGATTCATGGGCACGATCATTTTTTGCGACCATTAATAGCCCAGACGTATCCTTATCGATCCGGTGAACGATTCCAGGACGAATGACGCCATTAATCCCAGAAAGGTCGCTACAATGAGCCATCAGCCCATTTACTAACGTACCACTTGTATGTCCAGGTGCTGGATGAACAACCATTCCCCGTGGCTTGTTAACGACAAGAACGTCCTCATCTTCATATACAATATCCAAGTTCAGGTCTTCAGCAACAACATCCAATACTTCTGGATCCTTTTCCTCAATGGTAATGTTATCGCCTTCAGCTACTTTATAATTACTTTTAACAGTGTCATCATTTACTTTTATGTGTCCATCTTGAATCATTTGTTGAATTTGTGAACGGGAAAATTGCTCGTAAAGATCAGCCAATACTTTATCTATACGTTTCCCCTTTAAGTCATTTGTAATCGTGGATTGAAATTGATTCATGGTTTTTTCTCCTGCCTATTTCTTTGAATTCGAGTTCGCTTTTTGAGCATCCTCTTTGAATACGTAAATGATTAACATTATGACACCAACAACAAGAGCCGAGTCTGCTACGTTAAATATCGGGAAATTGTATGTACCAATATAAACGTCGAGAAAATCGACGACTTCTCCAAACAGTAGGCGATCAATGAAGTTCCCGATCGCACCACCTAAAACAAGACCTAAGCATACACCAAACCATGGATGGTTTTTCCCTTGGGTTTGGATATAGTACGCCACAACAACGAGTACAATAAGCGTGGCAATAAAAAACAACCACATCTGTCCTTGCAAAATACCAAATGCTGCTCCTGCATTGCGATGAGATGTGAGGTGAAAGATATTTTCAATAATTGGAATCGATTGCCCAATTTCCATACGCTGCACGACGAGCCATTTCGTTACTTGATCAAGAAGAATGATAACGAGTGCTATCCCATAATAGATAAGTGCTTTCAAATTTTTTCCTCCGTTCAACATTTGTATCCTTTTGCATTTTAGCACAAGACACATGAGGGAGACAATCTTTATCGCACTGTATCAGTTTAACAAGACGTATCGGGGATACCGATACGCCTAATGTAAAAAATGCTCGATTTTATTCTTCTTCTTCTTCACTTTCCCCTTCAGGCTGAAAAACATTCTCCATCACTTGATTAACATAGTGGTTATAATGTTCATTTCTCTCAAAATGAACACTTTCTGTTCCGCGGTAGCCATCAAGACCTGTGGATAAAAAACCTTCAAGTTCTTCAACATAGCCAATCAGTTCAGTAGCTGTCTCTACCCCAAGCTCATCGTGCATCGCATCAATGTCATTAAATTTGCTGACGGACTGAATGCTGTCTTCTGCATCAAATTCTGTTTCTCTGTCATCCCTGTCGTAATTATAACGATCAAATCCACCCAATACTTCCTCTTCAACTGATCGATCCGAGTAAGTCGCACCTTGGTTAGCTTCACCCTGGTCTTTAAAAACGATGGTTTTCGCTAACGGATTGGCTTTTAGCCTTTCCTTAGGAATAGGTTCCCCTGTTTTTTCACAAATGCCATACGTACCATTTTCCATTTTAGTTAACGCTTCATCGATATCTCGTAAATGATTTTTTACTTGTTCGTGCAAAGCTAAATCTTTTCCTCGTTCAAATAATTCCGTACCTCCATCGGCAGGATGGTTATCATATTGTGATAAATCACCAGTTTGATCAGACAGGGACTGTTCCAATCCGAACTCTTCGTCGTGAGCTAATCGTTCTAACACTTCGGCTTTTTCTGCTAGCAATTGTTTTTTAAACTTGTCAAACTTCCCCATCCATTTTCCCTCCCTTCAGGATTGGTGGTGTATTTGACTCATCTTTATTTTCTCCGCAACAATCTGCCTTAGACTGGACAACTTTTGCTAAGTAAGGGAATGGGTTTTCAAGTATTGTTCTATTCGAAATGGCTCGTGATTAAATCAAATCGGCTCATAAAAGTTGGTCATCGTGAGTTGAAAAGTTAAGATTGTCGTTCTATTCCGCTACAGGCGGACTCTTTCTGCGGGCAACGCTGGACATCGTTTATAAAAGAATAAAAAAAGAACCGCAAATTGCGGCTCTTTTTAGCATTAAGAATAGTGATTTTCTACAATCTCAGCACAGCTGGAGCAAAGTCCAGGATGGTTTTCATTCGACCCTACCGTTTTACTTACAACCCAGCAACGTTCACATGTTTCGCCTGCTGCAGGTTCAACAACGACGCTCAAATGTTCATACTTTTTTGCTTCAGAGGGTGCTTCATTGCGCCCTTCTTTTAACGAGACATCAGAGACAATAAGAAGTTTGTCAAGATTGTTCAATCCGTTTAACAATTCAAATTGTTCTTTATCAGCAAAAACTGACACGTGAGCAGTTAAAGATTTTCCGATCACTTTTTCACTTCTTGCTTCCTCTAATGCTTTTAGGACATCGTCACGAAGCGCCATAAACGTATCCCATTTCGCTTTCAATTCAGCAGCTTCCAGATACTGAGTCGCCTTCGGCATATCCGTAAGCTGAACGCTTTTTGCTTCCTTAGTCGGTAACTGCTCCCAGGCTTCGTCGGCAGTGTGAGACAAAATTGGGGAAAGCAGTTTCAGCAAAGTTACGAGAACTTCATGCATGACCGTTTGAATTCCTCTTCTAGTTGGATCATCAGCATGTTGAATGTATAACGTATCTTTTGCAATATCCATATAAAATGAACTTAGATCAATGGTACAGAAATTGTGTACTTTATGATAAACCTGTGCAAATTGATAATTGTCGTAAGCCGTTTTCACGTCGCCTGTAAGGTCATTTAACTTCACTAGCATGTAGCGGTCAAGTTCGGGCAGTTGATCATAATCAACTCCGTGTTCTTCAGGGTTAAAGTCATGAAGATTGCCGAGAAGGAAGCGGAACGTATTACGGATTTTACGATATACTTCTGCAACCTGCTTTAAAATGTCGTCGGATACACGAACATCAGCTTGGTAGTCAACAGAAGCTACCCAAAGACGTAAAATATCAGCGCCGAGTTGCTTCATTACTTTGTTAGGCACCATAACATTACCAATACTTTTACTCATTTTTCGCCCTTGTCCATCGAGTGTAAATCCATGGCTTACGACAGTTTTATAAGGTGCCTTTCCTGTAACCGCTACAGCTGTCGATAAGGAAGAGTTGAACCAGCCACGATATTGGTCTGATCCCTCTAAATATACATCAGCTGGGCGCTGCAATTCGTTTCTTTCTTCAAGAACTGCTTGGTGAGAAGAGCCTGAATCAAACCAAACATCCATAATATCCATCTCTCTAGTGAAATGACCATTAGGACTGTGCTCTGACGTGAAGCCTTCTGGAAGAAGTTCTTTCGTTTCCCACTCAAACCAGATGTTCGACCCGTGCTCACGGAAGAGACCAGATACGTGATTAATCGTTTCATCATTAATAATCGGTTCTCCATTTTCTCCGTAGAAAATCGGAATCGGTACACCCCAGGCACGCTGCCGGGAAATACACCAATCGCCACGATCCCGAACCATATTGTAAAGGCGAGTTTCTCCCCATTTTGGCAGCCACTCTACATTGTTTACTTCTCTTAAAAGGTCGTCCCGGAAATCTTTAATGGAAGCGAACCATTGCGCGGTTGCACGGAAAATAACAGGCTTCTTAGTACGCCAGTCATGCGGATAAGAATGTGTCATAAACGATAAGTTTACGAGCGCACCGGCTTCATCAAGCTTCTCTGTAATCGGCTTATTCGCAGTGTCGTAAAACAAACCTTCAAAGCCTGGTGCTTCTTCAGTCATCACGCCTTTATCATCTACTGGACAAAGGACATCCAACCCATACTTTTGACCGATGATGTAGTCATCTTCCCCATGTCCCGGTGCTGTATGAACACAACCTGTACCTGCATCTAACGTTACGTGATCACCGAGCATAACTAAGCTGTCACGATTATAAAGTGGATGTTGAGCAACTGTATGTTCAAGTGTAGCACCTTTTACTGTGCGCTCGATTGTATAGCTTTCCCAGCCGATCGCTTCAGAAACGGTTTCTAATAGTCCTTGTGCGAGGATGTATTTCGTTTCATTTACATTTACAATGACATAATCGAGGTCAGCGTGAACGGCAATCCCTAGGTTTGCTGGAATCGTCCAAGGAGTTGTCGTCCAGATTACGAACTTTTCATCGCCTTGGAGAACACCATTTCCATTCTTAACATCAAAAGCAACATAAATTGAAGGTGAGCGCTTATCTTCGTATTCGATTTCGGCTTCTGCCAGTGCAGACTCTGAAGAAGGTGACCAGTAAACCGGTTTTTTCCCTTTGTAGATATAGCCTTTTTTCGCCATTTCTCCAAAAACTTTAATCTGTTGAGCTTCGTATTCGTGTGTAAGTGTCACGTACGGGTTATCCCAATCTCCACGCACACCTAATCGTTTAAACTGTTCCCGCTGACTATCCACTTGGCCGAGAGCATATTCTTCACACTTTTTTCGAAATTCTGCTACACTCATTTTTTTCCGGTTCACTTTGCCTTTTTTGGTTAAGGCTGTTTCAACCGGCAACCCGTGCGTATCCCAACCTGGAACATAAGGGGCTTGAAAGCCCGCCATTGATTTATAACGAACGATGAAATCCTTTAACACTTTATTTAAAGCGTGACCCATATGAATATCACCATTGGCATATGGCGGACCATCATGCAAAACAAAAAGCGGTCTGCCTTCTGTTCTTGTTTGAACTTGTTCATAGATCTTTTCTGATTCCCATTTTTCTTGCATGCCCGGTTCTTTGTTCGGTAAATTTCCACGCATTGGAAAGTCTGTCTTAGGCATTAAAAGTGTATCTTTGTAGCTCATGTGTCTTCCTCCTTATACATATCGCATTACAATTGGAAATTGGGTTTCGCATTGAAACGTAGATTGTTATATTTTCTTAATTCAAAAAAACTTCTCATCCCAAAATAGGGACGAGAAGTTTTACCCGCGGTACCACCCTAATGAATAGACATCACTATTCACTTAAGCATTCGTAACGAGAATGACCCGACACAGCTTACTCCGTATGTTTCAGTGCGCAACTCAAGGGTGATTTTCCGTTCATCCAGTACATCAGGCTCACACCGTCCCTGACTCGCTAGTGTACAAAAGATTAACGTACTCTCCCTATCTTCGTTTTGGTTTTATGAATAACATTATTGGCATTTATGAAATGAATTATAAGTCAAATACAAATTGGCCGTCAAGCTTAAGGATTAACACTTTCGTAGGACTCTTCGGTTTCTTCTTCCAATCCCTTGCTTAAATCGTCCCACTCATCGCCGGATAGCATTTCAAGTTGAGCTTGTAGCAACATTTTAAACCGAGTACGGTACACTTTGGATTGTTTCTTTAGTTCTTCAATCTCAAGGGCAATTTTCCTTGATTTTGCCAACGCTTCGTTAATAATACGATCGGCATTTTTTTCCGATTCTTTAATGATTAATTTTGCTTCTTTGTCCGCACTGCGCTTTACTTCTTCAGCCGTTTCTTGTGCGACAAAGATCGATTTATTTAATGTCGTTTCAAGATTAGAGAAGTGATCAAGTTTCTCTTCTAATTCATTGACACGATCATAAAGCTCTTTCTTTTCACGAATGACCATTTCATAATCTTTAATCACCTGATCAAGAAATTCATTCACTTCATCTTCATCATAACCGCGAAATCCCCGTGTAAACTCCTTATTATGAATATCTAATGGGGTTAATGGCATTACTTAACACCTCCAAATAATCTTTCACCTTCACTTGTAAGCCGTTCAAAACAACTGTCCTCTATTATCACCTTGACCATTTTAACAAGTGGTACCCTGTTACCTATGTACCGTTAATCATTTCGACAAAGAAATGGGATATCCTTTTTTTCTAGTTATTTTGTCACCGGATAACCCATCGTTAGCTTCCAGCGGTCTTTTTTCGTACGCCCCTCTTCTTCTATGAGTTTCGCCCGACCCTTTCCCCTAACAGAAAGCATGTCTCCTGACCACAATTGCGTGCTTGGATCGGAGACGATTTTCCAGTTCACTTTTACATGTTCACCTTCAATCAAAGCTTTCATTTTTGATCTTGAAACGCGGAAAACTTCTGCTGCTACCGTATCCAGTCTCAATGACGAAACAGTAACCATAGAAGTTCTCCAATCTTCTGTCGGTGGAAGAATTTGATCTAGAGGTAGTCGTTCAATCTTCACTGTTGCTTTACCTACTTGAGAAACATTCATTTCTACAAAATCAGCAATCTCTTCGGCTGCCACAAATTGGAGCTGATCTTTTTTTTGAACGATATCACCAAACTTTTCCCGCTTTACTCCGAGGTTCATCAATGCCCCTAACAATTGGGGATGCTCAAGTGTAACAAATTTACTCGGGTAATGGATCTGGAAAAGTACGAGCTGATAGTCGCTTTCTGACACTTGATAGTAATCAGGATATAAAAATGCTCGTTTTCGTTCTGTGTCTGTGTGACCTCCAAAAAATTGGACAATGACATCATGATCTGTCCCTACCAGGCTTTTTACGATCGTTTGTTGCCGTGGATCAAGAAAATCAGAAAGACGAGGACTGTACTGATCTAGGACTGCTTGTTTCCATTCCAGCACCTGGTCAACAAACGCATGCTCTTCTTTACGAAAATGTTGATAAATCGACATCAGTTACCCTGCTTTCTTTTAGAGGTTGTTCAAAAAGCCCGGGTAGAGTATCCATTGAGACAACTTAGAAGCGGGCGCTTCCATGGACTTCTCGGCCTTTTTATTCCCCTATTTGAACATGCACTCTTAGAACAGTTGTCCGATATAAAGTAAGCCCTGACGTGCAAAGTTCAGAACTAAGATCGCAACAATCGGAGAAATATCAATCATACCTAAAGGGGGAATGATATTTCGAAATGGTGTTAAATACGGCTCCACTAACCGGCCGATCATTTGTCCAAATGAAGACTCTCTAGCATTTGGTACCCAGGACATAAAAATATAAATAAACACTAAAATCATATAGAAAAACATTAATTGATAAAGTAAACCTATTACCATACCCAATTCTATCACCTACCTAAAAATTCTTCTGTCTTTCATCTGCAAATATTTCCGAGATTGATCCGGTCACATCGACATTATCTGGTGTACACAAGAAAATATTAACCCCTAGCTTTTGAATGTCTCCTCCAATAGCATACACTGTTCCACTCAAAAAATCGACGACTCTTTTTGCCTGATCATGATGAATACGCTGCAGATTAATCACAACAGCTTTGCGATTTTTCAAGTGATCGGCAATATCCTGCACCTCATCATAACTGTGAGGTTCAATGAGCATTACCTTTGCATTACTTTGTTGCTGCACGCTTGATAACGATACAACATTTCCTTTGTCTTTCTTTTCTTCAGATGCAGCAGCAGTTTGTTCTGAAAAAGAATTAGTAGAGTTTTCGTAGTTTTCTTGCTGATATTCTTCTTCAGAATACTCATCATCGAGTTCAAAAAAACGTTTAAATTTCGTTTTAATACCCATTGCTAACCTCTCCTTTACTCAGTTACTTTTTTAGTCGCGAGAGCCTACCAGGGCTGAACCGATTCGAATAAAGGTAGCTCCCTCTTCCACAGCCACTTCAAAATCATTTGACATTCCCATTGACAGCTCCCGGCACGGGGCATGTGAATAATTTTGCTTTTCCACTTCCTGTTTTAATTTGCGAAGCCGCTGAAAATAAGGACGCACTTCTTCAGCTTCAATGTATGGGGCCATGGTCATCAATCCGACTACTTCAATGGCTGGGTATTGCCGTAGTTCCTCAATAAATGCAATCGTATTTTCAGGGTTCAGTCCTGATTTTGTTTCTTCACCAGATACGTTCACTTGAACAAAGCATTTCAATTGTTTTCCTTCTGGCATTCTTTTTTGGATTTCCTTAGCTAAAGAAAGACGGTCAAGAGAGTGAAGGTAATCAAACTTTCCGACTATGTGCTTCACTTTTTTTGATTGAAGGCTTCCAATGAAATGCCATGTACCGGAGTCACCTAAGGCATCCCACTTTTTCACACCGCCTTCAACTCGGTTTTCACCGATGTGACGAATGCCCGCGTGAAGGGCTTCCTGCGTTCGTTCTTCACTTACGTATTTCGTTACTGCTACTACGTGGACAGCATGCGGGTTTCTGTCATTTTTCTTACATGCTTGTCCGATTCGCTGTTGAATATCAAAATAATGATCTTTTACACTCATCGATGTGCCTCCTCATAAGGACAGTTATGTCGGAAGTCCTATGAAGCTCATCATTCTTCCTGTTTTTCCACTGTCTCGACGATAGGAATAAAATAGTTGCTCCTCTTTATATGTACAATATCGAGAAACAAAAATATGGCTTTCATCAACCCCGCTATTTAGTAAAAGCTGGCGGTTTACTTCTTTTAAATTTAAAAAGTAACGTTGATTTTGTCGGGGTTCAATGACACTTTGCATATCCGAACAAGATAATTTTTTAATTTCTGAAACCACTCGGTCATCAACTTCATAACAACGCTTTGATATAGCTGGACCAATAGCTGCATAAATCCCACTTTTGTCTGCACCTTCTTTTACAAAAGCATCAATCATATTTTGAACAATATTTCCTGTCGTCCCTTTCCAGCCAGCATGCGCTAAACCGATCAAGTCGTGATCAGGAGCATAGAAATAGAGGGGAACGCAATCGGCGTACATACTAGTGAGCAAAATCCCACGCTCTTTAGTATAAATCCCATCGGTTTCAGGTATGGCTGTAGTAAGGTCGATTGCGCCGCCACCTTTATCGCGTTCAGCTATTTTTCGAACGTGATTAGAATGAATTTGTTCACCTACGACCCAATTTTTCAAAGGAAAGCGCAAGGACTCCCCTAGTTTTTCCCTGTTTTTTGTTACAAGGTTATCAGCATCAGCTGTATGTAAGCCTAAATTTAATGAGTCATATGGAGAGATGCTTGTCCCTCCCTTTCTCGTCGAAAACCCGACTGTAATAGACGGATTCAAGTCTAAAAAAGGGGATAATTGTAAATGAAGGGGGGAGTTTGATTGAATAAAAGGTTCGTCTCTCGTCATAATCGTACCCCCATTTCATCGTTTCTCTCTATTCTACCATTTTTTTCACTAATGAGGAACAAAGCTGGCTGTTTTTATGTCGGATCTTCGTTTGAAGTTGCTCGTAAAGTCTGGGAATGGTAGTTGAACTCGCACTTTTATGTCGGGCCTTCTTGGCTGGGAGGTAGAAATTGCCCGGTAGCATAGCTTCCTTCATTGTATCGTACGAGAATGACATCCGAACCGATCTTGACGACATTATTCCAAGGAACAACAACTTCCTGCTCTTTCCCAAAAAAGTTCATCACTTTTCCTCCGCCAATAATAAATGCTTCCACTCGACCTGTCTCTAAATTAATATCTAAATCAGAAATATGACCAAGTAATCGTCCGTCAGCCAAGTTTACGATGTCTTTTGCCTGAATATCTGAAATTTTGAGCATTCTGTCCCCTCCTGTCTTGGTCCATTATATGCAGGAGAACGAGCGGATATGTTGCCACTCATATAAGGAATGCCCGTCTCATTTTAAGAAATAAACCTTGCATTTGAATCAACTTCATCATTCATTTGTTTAGAAATGAATACAAGTTCAAAATGCTATGTTGTCGTAATTTTTGGGTTATTGCTTGGTGTTAAATTAAGAGTGACTTTATGCAGCTCCGTTGGCCTCCATCTGCTCGCTTTCCGAGGACGTACCGCCAAGCCTCCTCGGGAAAAGCGCCCTGCGGGGTCTCGTCTGGTCTGTTTTTCCGCAGGAGTTTCGCAGATTACAGTACTACGCAGAAGATCATTTATATTAAGGGAGCTTTTAAACACGTTTCAGCTTGGCTACGGTCTCCAGCTTGCTTGGTGTTAAATTAAGAGTAGCTTTATGTAGCTTCGTTGGCTTGCATCTGCTCGCTTTCCGCACTTCACAGTAAAAAAACCTGCACAATGGCAGGTTTAGGGTATTATTCTTTTGCATGTTTATTCATTTGTTGGATTGCCGCTTTTTCTAAACGAGAAACTTGTGCTTGAGAAATTCCAATTTCATCTGCTACTTCCATTTGGGTCTTTCCTTGGAAAAATCGCATATCTAATATAAGCTTCTCCCTGTCATTTAACCGGATCATCGCTTCTTTTAAAGCGATTTCCTCGATCCACTGCGTGTCCTTTTGCTTGTCATCACTTATTTGGTCCATTACAAAAATAGGGTCTCCGCCGTCGTTATAAATCGGTTCAAATAACGATACCGGATCTTGAATCGCATCTAAAGCAAACACAATGTCTTCTTTAGGTACATCTAGCACCTTTGCAATTTCCTGAATTGTAGGTTCACGGTCTCGCCGTTTTTCATTCATGATCGTGTCTCTAATCTGTAATGCCTTATAGGCAATGTCTCGTAACGAACGGGAAACACGAATCGGATTGTTATCACGAAGATAACGGCGGATTTCACCAATAATCATCGGTACAGCGTAGGTGGAAAATTTGACATTTTGTCCTAAATCAAAATTGTCAATGGATTTCATAAGTCCAATGCAGCCGACCTGAAATAAGTCGTCTACATACTCTCCCCTATTGTTAAAGCGTTGAATCACACTTAAAACGAGGCGCAAGTTTCCATTTACAAGCTTTTCTCTGGCTGTAGTCTCACCATTTTGCATCTCTTCGAACAACACTCGCATTTCCTTGTTCTTGAGTACTGGTAATTTTGATGTATCTACACCACAGATTTCAACTTTGTTTCGTGTCAATGCCTTCCCTCCCAACAGGAGCTGATGTACAAGAATCAGTATCTCCTTGAGAGGGAAAATTATGCAGAAATTACTACTCTGAAAATTTACACTTTATCACGAAAAGCTTCAGGCCTTGATGTTGCTGCTATACCATTTTATTAAATTCTTTTCTTAAGCGTTTAATGATTCGCTTTTCCAATCTAGAAATATAGGATTGAGAAATGCCTAATAAATCGGCTACATCTTTCTGTGTTTTCTCTTCATCTCCTGCTAAGCCAAAGCGAAGCTCCATAATTTGCTTTTCACGAGCAGACAGCGTTTCTAGTGCTTTAACTAACAATTTACGATCTACTTTATCTTCAATACCCTTCGTAATAATGTTTTCCTCGGTTCCTAAAACATCCGACAGCAACAATTCATTACCGTCCCAATCGATGTTTAATGGTTCATCAAACGACACTTCTGATCGAATCTTATTATTTCTTCGCAAATACATTAATATTTCATTTTCTATACACCGCGAAGCATAGGTAGCAAGTTTAATTTTCTTTTCAGGATCAAACGTATTTACAGCCTTAATAAGGCCGATCGTCCCAATGCTTATGAGGTCCTCGATATTTATGCCAGTGTTTTCAAACTTTCTTGCAATATAAACGACTAGTCTTAAATTTCGTTCAATCAACATTGAACGAACGGCTTCATCCCCTTTAGGGAGCTTTTTAAGTAAATGTGCTTCTTCCTCTTTTGACAATGGCGGAGGTAGCGCTTCACTTCCTCCAATATAAAAAACTTCGTCAGACTTGATACCAAACTTCATCAGAAGTTTATACCACCATAATTTAACCTTCATCTTCAAAATCCGCATTGTTATCCCCCCAAATAAGTTCAAGCCGGTGATTGCTTTTGGTTTTGAAACATCCCCGGATGTAGAATACATTCGTAGTCATCAAGTGAAGATAATGGTGTATAGCTAAGCCCAATGAGCACTTGGTTACAAGAGAAGCTTTCTCCGATTTCTCCTGGGTGAATCACCACGGATTCAGGACGCAAAGCCCATAAAAATTGATGATTTTTCCCAACCGTTCGATAAGGGATCAGTGTCATCGTGTACTCTTGGACTGTCTCAAAATCAACAACACTCTCTGTTCCTTTTCGAGTAAATTCAATAAACTCAGAAGGGAATTCCTTTTCAAGTTGTGTCATATCTATAATCATGACTGGGCGATTGGAGATTGGGTCTTTTAATTGGTTTCCACTGTCTACAAACCCCTTGAGACTCAGCTGGATACCACTCACATTTACATCAACGTGCACAATCTGGTCAAAACGAATCTTGGCTGTTTCCACACCATGAATCGACTTTTTCGAAAAATAGTAGACGACTGGAAACCCAATCACTACAAACAACCAACTTATCGGACTACCAAATCCGCTTAATCTCGTGGCAAAGGTATCGTTTACTAAAAAGACTTCTGTTGAAAAAAAGGAGTGAGCAGCAATTAAACCTCCACCAGTGACAAAACTTACGAAATAAAACATCATCCAAACTTTGAAAAACGGTTTAAATCCTTTGAAACCAAAGGTAGTTAACACGATCCCAACGGAGTAAAGCACTTTAATTAAAGGATGGGCAACATAAGTAGTTAAAGGTGAGAATAAAATAAATAAGTACGATGAAGCAACCAATGCTCCTAAAACGAGCCGCCATTTACTCACAGACCGCTTAACCGTAATAGCCGTAAGTGCGAGAAGCATCCAGTCAATGAAAAAGTTCAACAGCCAAATCACATCTAAATAGAGCGTCATCGTATCGAAAACCTCTTTTAATATGGATTTTGAGATTAGTATAGCTTAACCAACTCTGTAAGTCTGTCACTTTTTGAATGTCACAAGCCTGTTATTTTGAATTTTTTTATGCTAATTTGTCATATTATATTTCTTTGAATGTTGTCTATGAGGAAACAATACTTGAAAGTCTACTTAGAGGCTAGAGAATTTCGTGAAGAAATGATAGATTTTCTTTTGGGTAGAGGGGAGTTCTATCTACTAAAAACGCAGCCACAATGGGCTGCGTTCTGATTCATCCGACTATCGACGACGACGGTTACGTAGGAACGTAGGAATATCTAAAGAATCGCCTTCGTTTTCCGGAGGTTGGGTGTATGTTTTGTTGTTAGTAGCAGGCTGGCTGCTTGGTTCCTGATAGGAAGGAGAAGCTGACTGCTGGTTATTCGTCGGTTCAGGTTTTTGTTGTACTGGTGCTTCACGACGGCTCGCATTCATTTGCTGGCGTTGCATCGCAGGAGCATCTGCTACGTCTTCAAAACCTGTAGCAATAACCGTAACAACAATTTCATCTTTTAAATTTTCATTAATTACGGAACCGAAAATCATGTTTACTTCACTATCAGATGATGAAGATACGATTTCAGCTGCTTCATGAACTTCAAATAAGCTTAAGTTGGACCCACCTGTAATGTTCATGAGCACACCTTGCGCTCCATCGATCGACGTTTCGAGTAGTGGTGAGGAAATCGCCTTTTTCGCCGCTTCAGCAGCACGGCTTTCCCCAGTTGCAATCCCGATTCCCATCAATGCAGAACCTTTTTCACTCATGATCGTCTTCACATCAGCGAAGTCCAAGTTAATGAGTCCAGGTACAGCAATTAAATCGGAGATCCCTTGTACACCTTGACGGAGAACGTTATCTGCTTCTCTGAACGCTTCAAGCATCGGTGTATTTTTATCAACGATTTCAAGTAGACGATCATTTGGAATGACAATGAGCGTATCTACTTTCTCTTTTAATGCACCAATTCCGCTTCCTGCTTGTGTCATTCTCTTACGCCCTTCAAAAGTAAATGGGCGAGTAACTACACCTACAGTTAATGCGCCGAGGTCTTTGGCAATTTCAGCAATAACAGGAGCAGCTCCTGTACCAGTACCTCCGCCCATGCCAGCTGTAATAAAAACCATATCTGCACCTTGAAGAACTTCTTCTAAATGCTCGCGGCTCTCTTCTGCTGCTTTTTTTCCGATATCAGGGTTGGCACCTGCACCAAGACCTCTTGTAAGCTTGCCGCCAAGCTGAAGTTTCTTTTCCGCTTTTGATAAGTGCAATGCTTGAGCATCGGTATTGACAGCGATAAACTCAACACCTTGTAGTCCATTTTCAATCATTCGGTTCACAGCGTTACTTCCTCCGCCACCGACACCGATGACCTTTATCGTAGCTAATTGTTCCATATCCATTTCAAACTCTAGCATTTCCGGTCCTCCAATCCATCATGATACACATGATATTCACTTTAAACTTATTCAAAAAATACTTTAAACCAGTTAGAGACACGTTTTTTTACACCCGCGTCATTCTGTTTCTTTTGTGGAGTTGATTGTTTTGATTTTTTCGTTGGTCGTTCCTGTAGTTCTTCGGTTCGTTCTTGTGGTACCGATGCTATCCCTGCAGCAATTTCTTTACCTTGAATTCTCGCACTGCGATGAGCGTATTGGATGAGACCGACACCATTTGTGTATTGTGGTTCTCGAACACCGATATAATCGGGAATTGCGACACGAACATTCTTTTGCAAAATTTCACGAGCTAATTCAAGTACACCTGGTATTTTAACTGTCCCTCCAGTGAGGACGTAGCCACCAGATACTTCGCCAAAGCCGAGTTTTTGCACTTCTTTATGAACTAACCCTAACATTTCTGCCATTCGGGGTTCAATAATTTCTGCTAAATCACTTTGCGAATATTCTTGTAACTCATCACTACCGATCTCCGAAACTTCGAAAAGCTCTTCGTCCGACGCATGATCAATATACGCACAACCATATTCTTTTTTAACTTTTTCCGCCTCATCAGTCGATGTTCTTAAGACTACTGAGATGTCATTTGTAATATGAACACCACCTAATGGGATAACCGTTGTTCCTTGCAGTGTGTCGTTTCTAAAGACCGAAATAGTAATCGATCCTCCTCCGATATCTACAAGAATGCAACCGAGACTTCTTTCGTCTTTTAGCAATGCAAATGATCCTGCAGCTAAGGGCTGAAGTGCAATGTCAGCAATATTGAGGCCTGCTTTTTCTACACATCTTAGTAAATTATGTAGCATCGTTTTCGAGGCTGTAATGATCGTACCTTCCATTTCCAGTCTGACACCGATCATACCGCGTGGGTCATTAATTTCATCGAGTCCGTCAACAATAAATTGCTTTGGGTGAACATTTACAATCTCTCTTTCTGGAGGGATTGAGACGACTTGTGCGGCATCAATGACTCGGATAATATCTTCGTCACCTATTTCCCGATCTTCACTCGAGACTGCAACGACTCCGTGGCAGGACTGAAGTTGAACATGGTTGCCTGAGACGCCTACAATGATATTTTCTATTTTGAGCCCGACCATTCGTTCTGCCTTTTCTACTGCTGCTTTAATCGAACGGACAGTCTCATCAATGTCCACGATCGAACCTTTTCTTATTCCTTCTGATTCTGCTTCTCCAACTCCAATAATATTCAACGTACCATTGGCGATTTCACCAATAATGACTCGGACAGCAGATGTGCCGATGTCCAACGTCACGTACGTGTCATGGTTGTTCATACTTTGGCACCTCCTTCGATTCCTCCATCTATGTAACATAGGTAATGATTCCAATGTTTCATTACTTCATCATAGCAGTTGTCCTATTACACACATTTAGAACTATAACCGATAGATTTGTAAGTACACAATGTATTCCACATCTTTTTTACATTCCCTCTTTTTTTACGTAATTTTACCGTAAAAAGTTAAGAAGGTTAAGGAATTGGTGTACCTTTTTTTCGTTTCTTAGACCAGCTTTCCAACAGTAAGCGTCTGATTTGAGCAATGTTATTAAATAAGCGTACACCAAAAGCAAAAACAGCAGCTAAGTATAAGTCTACACCAAGATGAACGCCTAGGAAAGCCAAACCCGCAGCTAAAATAATATTTGAGAAAAATCCTGTAATAAATACCTTTTCTTCAAACGTATTTTCTAAATATGCCCTTATTCCCCCAAAAAGCGTATCTAAAGCTGCCAGTACTGCAATTGAAAGGTAGCTCGTATACGCATCAGGCACGCGAATCCCCGTTGATAGACCTAATAAAATACCGACTAACAAACCAATAATCGGAAGCCACACCTTATGATTCCTCCTTTATTGGAGACATGTACCGAACACGAAGCGTTTGGTCATATGCCGGTAAAGTAAGTTCACTTACCGTGGTAGATGTGAGCTCCAGGTTTTCATAATGAAGATACTCCTTTATTTCCGAGGTCATCATGTAATGGTGTAATTGTTCCGGATCTTCAGTCAGCACTCTAACTTGTAATGGAAATGTTGTCATTCTACGGCTGTTTACGTGAGTTACACCTTGAACTTCCCGAATAGGAGTCGTTGATACTATTCGCTGAGAACCCACGGCAATGTCCTTCGCACCGTAAATATTTAATTCATTTATCAACATTCTTAATAAATGTGGTGGGACTGACCTAATCGCTCCTCCTTGGTAATCCTCATCAAAAACCGGGTTGACCTCAATAATAACACCTGAACCTGTAGCTTCAGTTAAACCTGCACTTTTACGCAAATCTTCAATCGCTTCTTCGATGACGGTCTCAACATTTTCAGTTTCTTGCAATTGTCCGAGCAACTCTTCTTGATTTCCAAGCTCTTCTATTAACTCCTGCTGGCGTTCTTTCTCAGCCGTAAGTTCTTGACGCAGTTCCATTACAGAACGTGTGTCACGTACATTCGGCTCCTTCGTAGTTTGAAATTGTATCGCTACCATAAAACCGACAATGGTAGTAATGATTGTAAAAACGATCATCCTATCTTTCATGAAAGACTCTCACCTTCTTCAAAGTAAGGGTCAAGAACGATTTCATTTTTCTTTTCCATCCGGACTTCGACATTCTCATTGACAAGTTGGTCCCGAACTCCACCTGATAAATTCAACGCCAATTCTAATTGTTCACTATCCCCAATGGCTGTAATGACAAACGGGGCAAATGAACGCTGACCATCAATTTCAATCACAGGCCCGATACACTGAATATAGGATTGGTGATTCACACGGTGCCCATTTACTGCAATGGCTTCTGCCCCTGTGACAATCAATTCGTCAATCACTTGCTGGACATGCTGCTCATGTACGATAAAATTATTAGCGTGTTGATCTTCAGGTATATATTCGGCATCATCGAGTCGAACTTCAATCCCTTCGCCTTTCACCGCGACTGCTCCTGTGATCATTCTCAATTTATCCATGTCTTCAACCAAATTAAAATTCCGTCTTTCATGGTTTGCCACGTCTTCTTCTACACGATTCATTTCAGTCTGAATGATCCGTAGCTCTTCCGTTAAGTTTCGATTAAGAGATTGTTGAATTAAAATCTCATTCCTTAATTCATCTTCCACTTCCCACTGGGAATTGGTCATCGTTTCTGAAGAGCCATTGTCATTTGTTAGCTGAAATGAAAAAGCAAGAATAAAACCGGCAACCAATAGCACGAAAGACAAAATGACAACATTACTCTTCAGTTTCACCTTCATCTTCCTCCCCGGTATAACTTTCAAAATAAGGACTCATTCTCATATGGATTACACCTTCTTGATCTGCTTCTAACTCTTCAACAATTGAAGGGTAGGGTGTAATTCTCTCTGAAAAATTCCTTAAAGTTGAATGAACTTCAAACCCATCATTCATAAAAACTTTCAGCTGTAACGGATCATTATCTGCTGGGGATAAGTGGATTTCTGAGATACGTTGATGTAGACTACCAGAAAGAATAGTAAGTTCTGAAGCTATTTCCCTCAGTTCCCCTTCTTGTGAGAAACCATAAATAACAGGTGCATCATACGGTTGTTCACGCCTGTCCGTTTCTCTTAATATATCACCAGTCTCCAAAACAGGAAGGTAGGAATCGTCTTCTACCACATAGGCAATACGGCTCAGTTCATCCATTTGAATGACGATTGTATTCGGTAGCCTTCTTGATAAAGTAACAGTGCCTATCTCAGGGTGAGCTTCTAACCGTTCTTCAATCCCGTCTTTATCATAGCGCCAAATACTTACATCCTCTAATAAATTTGATAGAGAAGTAACTTCTTCCTCCGTAACATGTTGATTTCCAATCACCTCTACTTCTTTCACGTGACTGAAAGACGATTGGAAATAGATTACCATTGTCATTAAAAGAAAGAATACAGAAACATATAAAATTAAACGTCGGTTTGCCCGTTGCTTGCGACGCTCTTTTAATGTAGGAATTCTCTCTTCAATTTCAACAACTTTTTTCTTCTCCATATTCGTCTTCCTCCATTATTAAGCAGGCATTAACTAAAAATCTTCACGGTTTTGGTCAAAGGAATGTGTTTTAAACACGGTTACTTCACCATCGTTTAATGGCTTGTACCACAACCGTTAATTAACAGGCTAGCGGGTTCGTTATTGAACTTCCCCCACCCATTCGACTTCTGTCGCCATCTTAATATCGTATTCTCTAGAGATAGTATCCTTTATATGATTGATGAGCTTAAGAACATCTTTTGCCGTCGCATCCCCTTTGTTTACGATGAAGTTGGCGTGCATCGTGGAAATTTGTGCTCCACCTATCGAATAGCCTTTTAGACCAGATTGCTCGATAAGCTGCCCAGCATAATGAGGGAGTGGGTTACGGAAAACACTGCCGCAGCATGGGTAATTCCAAGGTTGTGATTGGCGTCGGTAGTCTTTATTTTTCTGCAAAGTTGCTCTGACCTGCTCTTTATCTCCTTTTGACAAGCCAAATTCTGCTTCGATACATATACCGCGCTCACTTTGTAACTTAGTTGTTCGATACGAAAATGCCATTTCTTCACGATCAATCCATTTAAATGTACCATCAGGATATAAAATATGAGCACGGATAAAGATGTTTGAGATATCTGATCCATGGGCCCCGGCATTCATAAAGACAGCGCCCCCGACCGTTCCCGGAATCCCACCTGCAAACTCTAATCCGCTAAAGCCCTCCTTACTCATTAGCGTAGCAAGTTTAATAAGCGAAACCCCACCGCCCGCTCGAACTCTTGACCCTTCCAGCTTTATATCTGCTAATTCTTCGGTCAATTTAATTATCACTCCATGAAACCCTTCGTCTGATACGAGGAGGTTCGAACCCTTGCCAATTACAAACCATTCGACCTGAGACTTTTTGATAAACTCGACAGCTTTTTTTAATGCTTCCACGTGACCCGGAACAAAGAATAATGAAGCTGGTCCGCCAATCTTCCAGGTAGTATGGTTTTTTAGTGGTTCATTTTCTTTGATTTCTCCATCTTGAAGCCGTTCCAGTTTTTCTTTTAATGCCTTCACCTTTCGCCACCCCGTTCCAGCTATTGTTTTTCAGCTATAACTTCTTCCATTAGCTTCCTCAAAGTAGTTGCTGCTTCTGGAGTTCCCATGGCCTTTGCTGCTTCGTGCATGACTTGCCAGTTTTCTTTTTCAAGACTCGCATCCATTTCTTGAACGAGGCGATCGGCAGACAATTCTTTTTCCACGATCACTTTGGCTGCCCCGTTGTTTTCAAGAGCCCGAGCATTTTTTTCCTGATGATTATTTGTTACATACGGGCTCGGAACTAGCAATGAAGGCAGTCCGAGAGCCGTCGTTTCTGACAGCGTAGTTGCACCAGCTCTGGCTACTAAAAGATCGACGTGCTTTAACACTTGAGGCATATCGTGAATAAACGGAACACAGACGATATTGGTTAGCTCTCCAAATGTTGTTAATTCGGATTTAATTGACTCGTAATGAACGTCTCCTGTCACATAAAGACATTGAAAAGGTTTATCCTTCAATGCAGGTACTGCTTGTAAAAATGCTTCATTAATTGGCTTTGCACCGCGGCTCCCTCCAACAATTAACACTGTTTTTTGGTTCGGATCAAGCCCAAGCTCTGTTAGGCGCCCGCCGCTTTTTTCTAGGGACGCTTCATACACTTGTTGAGCGCGCGGGTTTCCAGTAAGTGCCACTTTTTCTTTAGGGAAAAAGGTTTTAGAGGCTTCAAAAGAAATAGCGACACGGTCCACGTATTTACTTAAAAACTTATTAGTTAAACCGGGAACGCTATTTTGTTCATGTATGAGTGTTGGAATTCGTTGTTTAGCAGCTGCAAAAACGACCGGACCACAAACATAGCCTCCTGTACCAATAACGACATCAGGGTGAAAATCACGAATGTACCTTTTAGCTGTAGATACTGCTTTTAAAAATCTGAGTACTGTTTTTACATTTTCAACGGACAATTTTCTTCTAAATCCCGAAATTGTTACCGTTTTAAAGGGAATTTGATTATCAGGAACAATTCTTGATTCAAGACCGTTATCTGATCCGATATATAAAAATTCCGCATTCGGTATTTCTTTTTTTATTTGTTCAATTAACGCGAGAGCAGGATAAATATGTCCGCCTGTTCCTCCGCCAGATATAAGTACTTTCATAAACTACCTCCAAAATGGTTCTTCCTTCTTATTATAGCTTAAATGCGAAAATCTTGATATGAGATATGAAAAATGTGGATATTTTTTTGAACTTTTTTTGAGCTTGAAAACCAGCTTTTATTTTTACAATGTTTTTCTATAAGTGCGTGTTCAAAAGGAGCATAAAAAGAGCCGAGTAGGTCGAGGAAGTCTTCGAGCACCAGAGCGACAAGCAAAGACTCTGATGTTAATACACGAGGAGCGGGGAAGCGAGAGTTCTTCCCTAGGATGGGCTGACTCCTGCGTTCGCCACAGGACGTGGCGGTATTTAACAGGAGATCCTATTCTACGACTGCTATTTTGCACAGCCTTCCGCTCTTTCGTTTCATAAATCAATAACGACAGTCTATGCGACCTTTTAACCAATGAAAATGAAAAAAGCCCTGCTTGAAAATAGCAAGGACCCTGGTTTTAATCGGCTGTTTTCGTAATGTTTGTTGCGCGGGTTTTGTTACCTGTTATGCCCTAGCAAAACGACTAACACTGAGTAGAATACCGATCGATGAAAGCATTAATGTTAATGAGGAACCTCCGTAGCTGAGTAATGGCAACGTAATCCCCGTAACTGGCATCAGTCCTGTAACGACGCCGATGTTAATCATCACTTGAATCGCAATCATTCCAATAATTCCAGTAGCTAAAAACGTGCCGAACAAGTCAGGTGCATGCAAGGCAATACGCAACCCCCGCCATAACAATATGGCAAACAAAATTAAAACAAACACTCCTCCGATAAAGCCCAACTCTTCTGCTAATATTGCATAAATAAAGTCCGTTTGCGGCTCGGGTAAATAAAAGTATTTTTGTCTGCTTTCTCCTAATCCCAGTCCTAGCAAGCCGCCTGGGCCGATAGCATAAAGAGATTGAATGATTTGAAAGCCGCTTCCTAGCGGGTCTTGCCATGGATCCAAAAATGAAACAATTCGCATCAGACGATAAGGTGCAGACAAAACCAGCCCAACTAGTCCACCTAGTCCTATCATGGCTAACACCAAAAAGTGAGAGGTTTTAGCTCCAGCGATAAAGACCATGACCACACAAGTTAGTACCATTACCATACCCGTACCTAGGTCTGGCTGCAGCATGATTAACGCGAATGCGGTTAGAACGAGACCTAACGTAGGGAATAAGCCTTTCTTCCAAGTCGTGATGTATTTTTGTTTTTCAGATAAGTATTTAGCCAGGAACACGATCATTGCGATTTTCATAAATTCCGAAGGCTGGATTGAAAATGCACCGACTCCGAGCCAGCTTTGGGCACCTCCGCGAACAAGTCCGACTCCAGGAATTAACACAATGACCAATAACCCAAAACAAACGACAAGCAAAAGCTTTGCCCACGACCGCCATGCCCAATAGTCAATCTGCATTAAAAATACCATAGCTATAATGCCTAGCGCAGCAAAAAACAACTGTCTTTTTAAAAAGAAAAACGAGTCAGCAAATTTAAAATCCGCCCATACAGCACTCGCACTATAAACCATGATCATTCCGACCGCTAATAAGGCAAGCGTTGCGGCAATTAAAATAAAATCAGGTGTTGTTTTCGTTTTTGGCAATAGAGACACCCCAGTCTTTTCTTCCATCTATCTAATAGAGTGGATTCATAAAGGAGGAAAAAGAGCGAAAAAGTTCAGCTTTTAATCGCGAACTTTTCCAACTACCTCTCTATTACCGATTGTATGTGGTTATTGGACAAACATGACTATTAGCTGTCCAATTTTTCAACAGCTTCTATAAAACAATCGCCTCTAACTTCAAATGTCTTAAATTGGTCCCAGCTAGCGCATGCCGGAGATAAAAGTACGATATCCCCTTCACTAGATTCGGAGTAAGCTTTAGGTACCGCTTGTTCTAAAAAGTCTGCTTGGTAAACGGGTATCCCTGCTTCCTTTGTAACACGGGCAATCTTTTCAGATGTTTCTCCGTAGGTTACTACAGCACGAACTTTCCCTTTCAGCCAAGGAATCAGTTCATCAAATTCATTTCCGCGATCGAGTCCGCCGGCAATTAACACAACGGGTTGCGTAAATGCTTTTAAGGCTGTGATCGTAGCAGGGATATTTGTCGCTTTTGAGTTGTTATAAAACTTCCGGCCTTTAATACTCTTCAAATATTGCAATCTGTGCTTGACGCCACTGAAATTCTTTAAAACAAAAGCGATGCGATCAACCTCTGTCTGGTAATGACGAGCGACAAGTGCTGCTGCCATTGCATTCTCGATGTTATGCTCACCTGGCAGTGACATCTCATCTCTATGAAGAATCGGTTCTCCATTGACAATTAAATCGTCATTTTCAATCCAAGCCCCTTCCGTTAGCTTTTCTTTCACGGAAAATGGCAAGAGCTTAGCTTGGACTCGTTCAGCCATCTCTCGAACTTGCAAATCGTCATAATTATAAACGATAACACTTTGTTCATTCAGGTTCTTAAATAACTGTCCTTTTGCATTAGCGTACGCTTCCCTGCTGCCGTGATAATCGAGGTGAGCATCGATCAAATTTAAGAGCACCGCTATCTCTGGCTTGAACGTATCAACTCCCATTAATTGAAAGCTGGAAAGTTCAGTGACCATGACGTTTTTTTCGGAAGCTTCTTGAGCGACTTCACAGCTTACCTTTCCAATGTTACCTGCAATAAGAGGATCATAAGAACTAAACTGAAGCATGTGATCAATCAGAGTTGTCGTGGTTGTTTTACCGTTCGAGCCAGTAATACCTACGATAGGCGCTTCACTTATCCGGTAGGCTAGCTCCACTTCGGTAATCACAGGGATGTCCTTTTGCAGAGCTTTTGCAACAAGGGGATTGTCATAGCGAATACCGGGATTTTTAATGACAAAAGCCACTTGATCATGAACGAGAGATAAAGGGTGGTCACCGCATACTACGCGACACCCCTCTTTTTCTAACATTTGAGCCGCTTCGTTTTCTTCTAGCTGCTTTTGGTCATTCACTGTCACCCGAGCCCCTAATTTAAGGAGTAACCTGGCTGCTGCTGTCCCGCTTTTAGCAAGCCCTAACACGAGTACCTCTTGATTAACAAAGTCTCGCACATCTTTCATTTACAACCACACCTCTAAATATATTCCCGCAACAGCGAATAAGATACCGACAAGCCAAAATGTAACGACCACGCGCCATTCACTCCACCCTGACAGTTCATAATGATGGTGAAGTGGACTCATCTTAAAGATTCGCTTTCCAGTCGTTTTAAAAGAGATAACTTGAATAATAACACTCAGCGTTTCAATAACGAAAACACCACCAATAATGACAAGCAGCAGTTCCGTTTTCGTTAATATCGCGATCGATGCCAAAGCTCCACCGAGAGCTAGTGATCCCGTATCACCCATAAATACACGAGCAGGGTGGGCGTTGAACACTAAAAACCCAAGCACTGCGCCGACAACGGCAGCACTAAATAAAGAAACTGTAAACATAGAAGCTGAATAAGCGACAATCGCAAACGCCCCAAATGCAACTGCGGCTGTTCCTGCAACAAGTCCATCCAATCCATCTGTTAAATTGACCGCATTAGACGCTCCCACTAACATGATGATAATAAGAGGAAAATAAAACCAACCGATATCTACAGAGAATGCCGTACCAGGTATGTGAATGTCTGTTGACAGTCCGCTCTGGAGAAGAACGACATAAAAAATTCCAGCAATAATAAGCTGACCTAAAAATTTCTGCTTGGACGTTAGTCCTAGGTTACGCTTTTTCGCTACTTTAATAAAATCATCTAGAAATCCTAACAAACCAAAGCCAAACGTCACAAGTATAACGAGGAAAATTTCTACATTTAAAGAATGAAATTTCCCACCCATTACCAGTGTGGTCAAAATGATCGCTAAAATAATCATAATTCCACCCATCGTAGGTGTTCCTGTTTTTTTCTTGTGAGATTCTGGTCCCTCATCTCGAATGCTTTGCCCAAACTTCAAACGCCTTAAAAATGGAATGAATATCGGGGAAAGCACCACCGTTACGAGAAATGACATGATTAGTGCAAATAATAAACCTTGTTCCAGCATTTAAGGAACCCCTTTCTAGTACGTGTCAAACTACCTTTTCTAGCTGTGAATTAATTGTTCAATCAATTGTTCAAACTCCATGCCCCGCGAAGCTTTAAATAAAAATACAGTATCGGGTGCATTGAAGTGTTGTAATCGTTTCATTGCTTGTTTTTTATTTTCGTAGTGTTCAATATTCAGTGTATCGTCTTTTCGGCTCTTTAATGCCTCTGCAATCCAAAATGCTTTTTCACCAATCGTGACTACATTCATAGCTGTACCGACACAAGCACTCGCAACAGACTCATGTAACGTTTTTTCATGAACTCCCAACTCTAACATATCTCCTAGCACGACTACTTTGCGAGAGTAATCTTCCATTACCTTAACGGTTTCGATCGCGGCTTTCATCGAAGTAGGACTTGCATTGTAAGCATCATTAATTAGTAGCGCCCCTGTTTCTGCTGTGAGTTGCTCCATTCTCATGCTTGTAACGGTTAAATTTTTCAAACCGTTCCTGGCATCTTCATCCGTTAAACCAAGGTGCGCTCCTAAAGCAATCGCGTAGAGGGCATTTTTCACATTGTGAGCACCTAAAACAGGAAGCTCAAACGCTTCGGGAATGCCCTTGACAGTAAAAGTTACACCTTGTGGCGTGTTTTGAATCGAGTGAGCATAGAAAAGAGCCTCTTCATGAAACCCGCACTCGATGACAGATGTTTTCCATTCGCGGTTTAATAACATTTCATCTCCATCAAGAATGAGAACACCACTCGCTTTCATACCGTCAGTGATCTCACCTTTAGCCTCGGCTATCCCTTCTCTTGAACCAAGTTGCTCCATATGAGATTCTCCTATGTTTGTGATCACACCATAATGGGGTTCAACGAGCTCACTTAAAAATGAAATTTCTCCTTTATGATTCATTCCCATTTCACAAATAAGGACATCTGTATCTTCTTGCATTCGTAAGACGGTTAACGGAAGGCCAATATGGTTATTATAATTCCCTTCTGTTTTATGGACATTGAGTCGTTCGCCCAATACAGATGCGATCATGTCCTTCGTCGTTGTTTTTCCATTTGAACCGGTAACCGCAATAACAGTAGGCCCTACTTGTTTTTTGTATGCTTCCGCTAATTGCTGCAACGCTTCTAACGTGTCTTCTACAAAGTAGACAGGGAAGTCATTTGGTAGCATATCCGGTAATGGGACACCTTTTTGCCAGAACGTTCCGCTTGCTCCGCCTTCAATCGCAGCTTCTAAAAACTGATGACCATCAAATCTGTCACCAATAATTGGGACAAACAAAGATCCTGCTTCAATTGTACGGGTATCGATGCTGACACCGTTAAAAGTATCAATGTTTGATCCTGTTTGATTTAGAGAAACCTTTTGTACCAGGGAAGAACTAAGGTTAAGCTTTTTCATCAGACAACGCCTCCATCGCTTGTTTTGCAATCACTCGGTCATCAAAATCAAACGTCTGATTTCCTATCGTCTGGTATGTCTCATGGCCTTTTCCGGCAATAAGAATAACGTCCTTTTCACTCGCCATGTTCACCGCTTTAAAAATCGCGTCTTTGCGGTCAACGATGACTGTGTATTGATCTCCTTGCATGCCTTCTTCCATGTCTGTAATGATTTGACGCGGGTTTTCTGAGCGCGGATTATCAGAGGTTAGTAATACATAATCAGAATGCTCCTCAGCTACACGCGCCATTTGCGGGCGCTTCGTACGATCGCGATCCCCGCCACAGCCAACGACAGTGATCACACGGCCAGTTGCAAATTCATTAATTGTTTCCAACACATTTTCAAGACTATCTGGAGTGTGGGCATAATCAACGAGGACAGTAAAAGGTGAGTCGTCGTCTGTTACTTTTTCAACACGCCCGGATACGCCGTTAATTTCCTCTAGACTTTTAATCACTTCTTTTAAAGGAATACCCGATGGACGGACAGCTGCAATTGCAGCTAACGCATTATAGACAGAAAATTTCCCAACCATATTTAAACGGACCGGGATAGATTCTTCTGGTGTTGTTACTGTAAAGCGTGAGCCGCCTTCATCAAACTTGACATTTACGGCTCGAATTTCACTATCGTTGTCGATCCCATATTGAATGACAGGAGCTGCTGTCATTTTCAATAGTTCAGTTGAAGCAGGATCATCACTATTTAGAACAGCCAATGGATTTTTTTTAGGAGAGTACCCATTTCCTAGTTGAGCAAACAATAAGCCTTTAGCGTGTAAATACTTCTCCATTGTTTCATGATAGTCCAAATGATCTTGAGATAGGTTCGTAAAAACAGCCACGTCATAATGACACCCGTGAACACGTCCCATTTCCAGTGCATGAGAAGAGACTTCCATCACAGCAGTATCTACGGATTCTTTTTTCATTTCATTAAACGTATGTTGCAGCGGAAGTGATTCAGGCGTCGTATTTTGAACTTTTTTTTCCTCTCCGCCGTAGCGCACATACATCGTGCCGATGATTCCTGTACGCTGGTTCGCATCATTTAAAATCTTTTCAATGAGGTGGGTGGTCGTTGTTTTTCCGTTCGTGCCGGTCACCCCAATAAGGTTCATGTCCAAAGTCGGGTAATCGAAAAAACGATTCGCAATTAACGCCATCGCACGCTTTGAATCTTTGACAAGAATAACAGGAACATCTACTTCTAGTTTTTCTTCAGCAACTAAAGCGACAGCTCCTCTTTTCACTGCCTCGTGAGCATACGCGTGCCCATCTACTGTGAAACCTCTTACACATATAAACAAACTGTGTTCAGATACGTCACGTGAGTCCATGTGAACGGAGGATATTTCCGGGTTTGCTTCCCCTATATACTGATAATAAGGTAACGTGTCTATTAGTGATTGAAGAGACTTCTTCATATGTAAATCCCTCGCTTTTCTATCATTCGTTACATCTTTGAGAAGGAAAGGTCGTCTTCCTTCTCAAAGAAGCATAGCATTTCTATTTTACTGGTCTTCAGTCGTTTTGTCATCCATATATACACGAACGGCAGAGCCTGCTTTAACTCTAGTACCAGGATCAGGTGACTGCATCGCTACTTCATTGCCTTCTCCTGATACATCCAACCTAAGTTCATAATAGGATTGGTTGATGTCCCGGACCGTTCTTCCGATTAAATCCGGAACCTCAACGATCGGTTCATCAGTCCAGGTACGTTCCTTTTCAATCTGGTCTTCTCGTTTTTCAACCCCCATCGCTTGGAGACTATCCTCGATAATGTTCCCGACAATAGGAGCTGCTACAGTACCACCAAACTGGGTAATTTCTTTCGGGTTGTCCACAGCAACGTAGACTACGATTTGCGGATCGTCAGCAGGCGCAAAACCAATAAAAGATACGATATGATTATTTTCAAGGTAGCGCCCGTCTTGTGCTTTTTGGGCTGTACCCGTTTTCCCACCGACTCGGTAGCCGTCAACAAAGGCATTTCTACCCGTCCCTTTAGCTACGACGTGCTCAAGAGCATCACGGATTTGAGCGGATGTATCTTCAGAAATAACATGTCTTTTCATCGTTGGAGAAGTGCGTGAGACGATTTCACTCGTGTCAGGGTCAGTCCATTCCTTTGCCAAATAGGGCTGATACAAATACCCGCCGTTCACCGCAGCAGCAACGGCAACAACTTGCTGTAGCGGCGTGACGGATACCCCTTGCCCAAACGAGGTCGTCGCTAATTCTAGGGGACCTACATTTTCAAGGTCAAACAAAATCCCTTTTCCTTCACCTTGTAAGTCAATTCCCGTTTTTTCACCAAAACCAAAATCGTGTATATAATCGAACAGGGTTTCTTTTCCTAATCTTTCGCCTAAAGCTACAAACCCAGGGTTACAGGAGTTCTGGACAACTTCTAAAAAGGTTTGGGACCCATGACCACCCTTTTTCCAACAGCGTAGACGATGTCCTGATACTTCAATATAGCCCGGGTCATGGAATTGGTCCTCTTTTAAATCAACCTTTCCTTCCTCTAAAGCTGCTGCAAGTGTAATAATTTTAAATGTGGAGCCGGGTTCATACTGACTCCAAACCGGTTTGTTTTGATTAAAAATTTCCGGAGGCACTTCTTTAAAACGCTCCGGATCATAATCAGGACGTGAAGACATTCCTAGAATTTCACCTGTATTCGGATTCATCGCAATCGCCATCGCACCATCGGGATTGTAAGTCGCTTCAGCATTATCAAGTTCACGTTCGATGATCGTTTGAATATTTGAATCGACCGTTAAAGACAAATTCACCCCGTCTACAGGGGGGGTATACTCATCGGCAAGGTTCGGCATTCTCCTCCCTTTCGCATCTGAATAAAAAGATACATGCCCTTCTTGACCTTTAAGATACTCATCATAATATAACTCTAAACCAGTCAGACCTTGATTATCAATGCCGGCAAACCCTAATACGTGGGACAGGTATTGTCCAAAAGGATAATGGCGCCTATTATCTTCGGCAATATAGACGCCATCTAGCTGTAAAAGTCTCACTTCATTTGCCAGTTCATTCGCGATTTTTCGACCCTCTGGATTGATTCGAACGATGGACTCCTTTTTTGTCACTAATTCATAGGCTTTTTGCGTATCCATATTTAGTGTTTCCGCTAATTTAGCTGCCGTCTCGTTTGGGTCTTCCACTTGTCTCGGGACAACTAATACCGAAGGAGCACTCACATTAGTAGCCAGTGGCACCCCGTTTCGGTCAAGAATTTCCCCACGGTTCGCTTCAAAAGGGATGTTTCTGCTCCATAAATCGGATGCTTTTTCAGAAAGGTCATCCCCTAGTACAAGCTGAACATAACCTAGTCGTATTGCAATAACCGAAAAAACAACCAACCCAACAAACAACGATAAAATTAAACGCTTGCGTACGGTAACATTAGAAACCCGCTTTATTTTCATTACCCTGAACCTCCCACTCTCTTCAAAGACTGGCTTGGTTCACTTTTATGTAAAGAAAGGACAGGTTAGAACCTGTCCTTTCGGTTTTATCGGGGGATATATAGCGGATTAGCTTAACTTATTGGCTTAATCCATAAAGAACGAGTCTTCATCATCTTCGGTTTCTTCAGGATTTTCCTGATAATCATCGTCTTCATCTTCTGGTTCTGAATGCTCCTCGGTCGTTTCTTCTGTCCTCTCTGTATCTAATTCAATTTTCACCTGGGTACCAGGATCAACCTCAGTTCCAGGGGAAATGCTTTGTGTACTTACATAACCGCTACCTTCAATCGTCACGTCGAGATCTGACAATTTCATCCAGGCATACACATGTCGGGCCGACCACCCTGTAAAATCGGGGATGGCAAACGAATCACCTTCTGTTAACAAGAAAACTTTCTCATTCGGTAAGACCGATGCTCCTTGTGACGGAAACTGGGAAATCACTTCGTCGTTTTCCCCAATTACTATTGGGTTCAAAGCGGCACTTTCAAGTTGATCACTGACATCTGTTACTGAAAGCTCCGTATAGTCTTCAACTTCTAAACCTGCCTCCTCTACATGTTCTTCTTCAATCGTTTGAGGGGTAATATTCATATATTGAAGACTTTGTTGCATGACGGGCTTAAACACTTTAGAAACTGGGATTGACCCGCTTTCGTGGAGGTCAATATCCGGTCGGTCCACCGCAACATAAACAATGACTTCCGGATCATCAGCAGGTGCCATCCCTAAAAAGGAATAAATATGGTTACCGTGACCCGATAATCTACCAGGTCCATCAGGGTCATTGATTTGAGCTGTCCCTGTTTTTCCGGCAATATCAAAGCCTTCAATCGCATAAGGCTGACCAGTTCCCGCTGACGAGGTAACAACGGATTCTAAAATTTCCAGCACTTGCTTTGATGTGCTTTCAGAAATGGGTTCCCCCGCCACTTCTGGTTCACTCTGATGAACGATATCCTCGCTGTCTTTATCATAAATTCGATCAATTACATAAGGCTTCATCATCTTTCCACCATTAGCGATAGCAGTAGCCGCTTGAATTTGTTGAATCGGTGTAATCGCAGACCCTTGACCAAAGGCAGTTGTTGCAGCATCAATCGGTCTGTAGTCAGCTATTGCACTGTTTGCTTCTTGAGGAAGATCGATTCCGGTTGTTTCACGGAAGCCAAATGCCTCGACGTAGTCGAAAAATCGCTCGGGCTTTAGATTTTCCAAAGCTAGTTTAGAGAAAGCAACGTTGGATGATCGTTGAACTCCTTCGTTAAAGGTAATTTCTCCCCAACCTTCCCCAGCATTGTGGTCAGGGATCGTGTCTGGTCCAATTTGGTATGTTCCAGATCGAAACTTTCCTTCTCCATCGTATACCCCTTCTTCTATAGCTGCAGCTAACGTAAAAGCTTTAATTGTAGAACCCGGCTCAAAACGTGATGAAACGGCATAATTCGTATAGTTGCTTATGTCTTCATAATGATTCGGGTTAAAGCTCGGACGATTCGACATTCCGAGGATCTCTCCGGTTTTCGGATCTGCGACAATGGCGATCATTCTTTCAGGTGAATATTCATCGTTAACCTGTGTCATCGCTTGCTCTAATACCATTTGAATCTTTGTATCAATGGTCAAATATACATCATTTCCGTTGTCGGGAGGGGAAATAGTATTTTCCGCATCAGCAAGGCGACGCCCCCTTCCGTCTTTTTGGTAGGTAATTTCCCCACTTTCATCGGATAAATACTCGTCAAGACTTTGTTCCAACCCCATTCGTGCAACACTCATATCTCTTTCGGTATAACCAATTAAATGAGAAGCAAACGTTTGGTTTGGGTAATAACGTTTCGGATCCTCACGGAATGTAATCCCGTCAATTTCAAGGTCTTCGATTTCTTGTCGAACTTCGGTGCTCAAATATCTCGCTCCTGACACCTCTACCTGAACAAGATCTTGAGAAAACCTTTCTTCTACAGCATCGACTGGAAGATCTAAAACCGTTGTTAATTTCTGTGCCGCTTCTTTCGGGTCTTTTATATGGTTATCATACGTATCATCTAAAATAGCAATGAGTGTATAGGAAGGTACTTCTTCTGCAATCGCTTCTCCTTCACGATCAAAAATGGTCCCTCTTTTCCCGTCAATAACATGCGTCTGGGACCACCGCTCTTCAATTAGAGAGTTTAAGTCTTGTCCCTGCACTTCTTTTGCAGCTTGAATGTATACAAACCTGAAAAAAATCAATCCAATAAAGAAAAGGAAGATTCCGAGAATGATAATGGCGCGTACGGTAATCTTCCTACTTTTTAATTGTTCCATTTCTCAACACCTGCTCATTAATCCTGATTTTGGATTACTCTTACATTTTGATCATCCAATTCCATCCCAAGTTCATTTTGAGCAATCTGGAGAATACGATCTGGGTCTGATAATTCTTTCACCTGTAAGGTAAGGCCATCATTAACAGTCGTCTGCTCTGCAATTACTTGTTCAGTTTGCTGGATGTGATGGTTTGCTATGTAGATCGAAGCGTAGTTAGAAACCATCATATAGGCTACAACGATCACTCCAAGCAAAGCCAATGGATAAATGATTCTCTCCCCTTTTGTAAGACCGCCTTTAAATACACGTTGCTTTAACGTTTTCGTTTCGTGCTGAGGCATCGAGTGCTGTTGATGTTGTACTTGTTTATCTGCCAAACTCACGGTGAACCCCTCCCTTAATTTTTCTCAGCAATCCTCAACTTTGCGGATTTCGCTCTTGGATTTTTCTCTAATTCTAAATCATTCGCTAAAATCGGCTTACGAGATACGAGTGTAAGCTCTGGTTCATACTCTTTTGGTATCACAGGTAATCCTTTTGGCAATTCCGGTGTGGAACTTTTTTGTTTAAACACTTTTTTACAAATCCGGTCTTCTAATGAATGGAAAGTAATAACCGCAATTCTTCCAGCAGGTTTAATTAACGCGATCGCATCTTCTAATGCTGATTCGAAAACATTGAGTTCGTCATTTACAGCGATTCGGATCGCCTGAAATGTTCGTTTTGCTGGATGTCCACCTTTTCTTCTTGCAGGTGCAGGAATGGCATCTTTAATAATGTCCACAAGTTCTCCTGTCGTTTCAATCGGAGCTTCTTCCCTTTTCGCCTCAATTTTCCGAGCAATATTTTTTGCAAATCGCTCTTCACCATATTGACTAATGACTTTCATTAATTCATGGAACGACCACGTATTCACCACATCGTAAGCAGTAAGCTGTTGCGTTTGATCCATTCTCATGTCCAACGGGGCATCATAACGATAGCTAAACCCTCTCTCTGGTTCATCAAACTGAGGAGAGGACACACCTAGATCAAATACAAAACCATCAACCTCTGTAATGCCTCTTTCGTGAAGTTCATCTTTTAAGTGGCGAAAATTCGAACGTACAAATATTACGTTCTCCCTGTAAGATTCTAAACGTTCTTTGGCAAACGCTAAGGCTTGATCATCTTGATCAAAAGCATACAGCTTTCCTTTTTCACCGAGTTCCTTTAATATCCGCTCACTATGACCTCCACCACCTAGTGTACAGTCCACATAAATCCCATCCGGATGAACATTAAGCCCTTCTACGGTTTCTTCCTTTAGCACTGTTTCGTGTTCAAACATTTTCTACACCTATCCTTCAAATTCACCTGCGTTACAAATCAAAATCTACAATTCCTTCAGCAATTTCAGTAAACGAGTCTTCAGATTCAGCAAAATACTCTTCCCAAATCTCTTTACTCCAAATTTCCACGCGGTTTGAGACACCAATAATTACACATTCCTTTTCCAGCTTTGCATATGAACGAAGAACGGAAGCAACATTGACTCTTCCTTGCTTATCAAGTTCACATTCAGTAGCTCCAGAAAAGAAAAACCTTGTAAAGGCCCTTGCATCTTTTTTTGTAAACGGCAAGGTTTTTAGTTTCTGTTCTAAGTGTCTCCATTCTTCTTCAGGATACACAAACAAACATTGGTCCAAACCTCTTGTTACTACGAAGGAGGAGCCGAGATCGTCACGGAATTTAGCTGGAATAATCATCCTGCCTTTTTCGTCGATATTATGGCGAAACTCTCCCATAAACATCTCGGCTCACCTCCTTCCCCCACTTCTTATCACTAATTTACCACATCCCCCCACTTTCCTCCACTTCCTTTTAAAAAAAGTATTTAAATTGTAATGAAAACATCAATATTAGAGGAAAATGGACTATTTTTTTACAGATGTGTTCACTAGTGCGTGTTCAAAAAGGTGAAACCAACACTTTTGTTTAGAAAAGCCAAAAAAAGTGCAAGCAGCTGCTTCCCCTGTCACGTATAGTGCGACAGTTTTTCACCTTAAATGATTCGCCCCCGGAAAAACACTCTAAAAGCTATGAAAAGCCTTGAAACAACAAAAAACCTTGCGCAAGGCACAAGGTTTTTTGCTGTTAAAAGAGAGGACAACCGCCACACCGTCTATATCAGGAATTAGACAGTTATCGTCTTATAAAAATACAAATGTGTGATAGTGATGCTTAGATCCACGATTTATAATTTCTACCGAAAGTCTCTGAATAAGGTCTGAGCCGTATTCATTTAAAAATGGTAAAACATTGACTGTTCTTTCCTGTAGCCCTCCGTTAGGGTGTAAAACAGTCCGTACATGATCGAAGTGGTTTAAAGTGGGGCGTAAGAGATGATCAACTTGTTTGCCTACTGTCCGTTTATATTGCTCCAGCCCTTGCAAACTTCTCTCAGTAAACCGCTCGTAGTCCATTTTTGTTGCATCAGTCGAATTAAGTCCCTCCGCTACTTTTTCCATCACCTTTCTCATCTCAGCTTCAGCCGTTTCAAAGATAGGGTCGTAATCGATAGGTTTATTTTTTTCATACCACTCTTCTCTCGACTCTTCCACCCCCGCTGAGGCTACCTGCCAAAGATTAAGGTCGAGGGCTTTCAAGTACTTTTCAGCGCCTCTTTCTACTATGCTGAACTGCATCCGGGGGAGAAGTGGGGGGATTTGAAAATTAAAAAAATGAAACAGCTTTTTCAATGTTCCCCAATATCGAATCTCCCCAGGACCGGAAATAAAACCAAGAACTGGAAGTAGCCATTCTTGCATAAGTGGCCTGGAAATGACGTTGTTGCTTAACCTCTCCGGTTCTTCTTCAGCCACTTTTAATAATTCATTTTTTGTCCATGATCGGTGACCTTCTTTATCAACGAAAGCTTCTCGTTCTTCATCAAAATACAAAAGAATTCGTTCGTCATTATCATGGATAAACAAGTGACTCAGGTTCATGTCGACCTGAACCGGACTTCCATTGCCCGCTTCTTGAAAGGCTTTTGCTTGTTCAGTAAATGCATCTCGAACGGATTCATTCTCTTCAATAAGGTCTTTGAAAAATGGACGCTCCAATTTTCGAATCTGTTCATCAGCTGCATCCATTAACACGAGTCCTGTCCCTTCGAATAGTCGATGGATGAGTTTAGCGAAAAATTCAACATAAGTGGTGGAACTAAAAATCAGCTGTTCCCACTCTTCGTAAAGATCTTTTGTATGTACAGTTTCCCTTAAATAAAGAAGAGATTCCTTTAACTGCTTCATCACTTGAGATTGATCGAGACTCCGCTTTGAAGCTGGAATTTTGAGATCGTTCCGTTCACGCATAGCTACTCTTTTTAATTCACCTTTATAGTGAATAAAAGCGTGGTTAATTTCATCGATATCATGATCCTCACCTGCTATCCAAAACAAAGGGACGACGGGCACGCCAAGGTTTTCTTCGGTTTCTTTAGCATGGGCCAAAATGGAGATCACTTTGTTAATTGTATACATAGGACCTGTAAAAAGCCCCGCCTGCTGCCCACCTACAATCATGAGAGAGCGATCATCACCGAGCTTGTCAATTTGTTCGAAGGTGGCTTGATTCGATGTGAGGCTCTCATTATATGTTTTTAAGACAGATTTCAATTTAGCTCTTTGAAAGTTCCGGGCTTTTAACTCTTTTGCCCTCTCTTGCAAATCCGTTACTTGGTAGCTGTAATCGTAAAAGGTCATTAAAGCGGGGTCTTCTTCTATGTATCTATCTAGAAAGGGATTATGCCCTGACAATGGTTCATACTGGATGTGCATATGTGTAACAACCTTTCGCCTTCGATTCATTTCGAGTGCCGATATTTTACTCGTACATTATAGCAAAACTTCTGCTTATGACCAATTGATTAAACTTGCGTCCCCCCGAAAGTAAACATAAACATTTCTGAAGCAAACCCATAGAACATTAACACGAAATATAAAACTAAAAAGACGACAAACTGAAACCGCCAGACCCCTTTGATAATTCGCAAAATCTTGATTTCCTCATACATTCTCCAATGGATAAAAGTAAAAACAATAGCAGTTAGCAAGATAAGAGCAATCATCATTCCAATCAATGAAACGTTCCAAATTTCCATTATGATAAAATGAACGGCAAACATAAACAGCAACAATGACCAATCTACAGCTAACTTTAACGCGTAAACTTTTTTCTTCGTCATTTTCACAGTAATGATATAGACCAAATAAAGACCAATGATGGGTGCGGTAACAAGTGTCGCCACGACATAAGCCATCACATCACCTAACATTAGCACTCCCCCTTTCCAAACCTTTGACTGATTCATGCAAAAATGACACAATTGGCAGCTTGTGTCCCTGCTCTTCCCCTTTGTCCAGTATGTACCCTGTTATCGCATCTATTTCCGTTCTTCTTTTCAAGCGAATATCTTCATACATCGAAGAATGGTTTTTCGAGGTTTTTCGGATGATATCCTCCACCTGCTCCCACCTCGGAACAGGGGTTATGACATTTTTGATTTCGATATATACTGCTTTTGCATTTTCATAGTAAAATTCATTGGATAAAAGTGCGCCATTCTCCACCCTATATAAAGCTGTCAATGGATTAATTACCGCATTCACTACCAATTTTTCACGCATCCAGCGAGTAATATCGACCTCAGACTTTGCAGTAAAACCAGCTTGATCCAGTCTGTAAATGACAGAGTCCAGCTCACCATTCATCCCTTTCAATGAGCCAATTTTGCATTCACCAACGCCTGTGTGACGCACTTGATTATCAGTTATTCTTTTTGCACCATGCGTAACTACACTAGCATAAAGCGGCGTGTTCCCTAAATATCTCTCAGCTTTCTCCACGTGCCCCATTCCATTTAAAACGAGAATAACCGGACAGCTAAGAACCGTTCTTGAAAGTACGCTAAGGACATGGTCAAGCTGATATTGCTTAACAGCTATAAATACACAGTCCCATTTACCTGGATTCCATTCTAAGAACGAGTTTGCTTGTATTCGCGTATGCAAATGAATCGAGCGCTGATCTTGAAGGAGATGAATGCCTTCCTTTTGAATGACATCAGCTTGTTGTTTTCTTTGTGTAAACAGTTTCACTTCATGGTCAGCCAATTGTAAATAACTTGCTAGCAACAGACCTATTGACCCGCTGCCAATAATACCAATTGTCACATTCATCCCTCCTGGATTTAGAAAAACTGCATAGCGGTCTTTTATTAAAGCAGTTTCCTAAATGATTATTGCTTTTTAATAAGATAAGATCTTCGTTCGGATTCACGGTGTTTTCAGCTTTTGCTTTTCCCGCAGGAGTCGACTGCCCTTCGCTCCAATCATCCATTATAAAAATGAATAGCCATTGTTTGACTTCATCAAGCAATATATAAATGTGATGAATTTACAAAGCACTATACCAGCGAAGGAAATACACGTAGATTCCAGCGGGAAAGCGAAGACGTTGAGACCCCACAGTGAGCGCACTTTGCGAACGAGGAGGCTCAGCGCGAGCCCGCGAAAGCGTAGTGTATTTCCGAAGCGGTAGGTGATGTCGCAGTTTATTTCAGCTGCGAAGATTAAAAGCAGCAATACATACGAAAAGAGCCTTAATTAAAAGTGAAATATTAAACATGTCTGATGCCTTCATAATTCTGAGCAAAGGGGATAATCATTTAAATCAATAACGTCAATCTGAGCGAAAAGGCCTTTATTAAAAATAGCATTAGTTTCCGCCGTATATTTTAAAGTCTCAGGAATAAAAAAACTACTCTATCATTGTCTTCACACTCACAGAAACCACTAAAAAAGAAATAAAACAAGACTTTGATATTACTCATTTTATCATATTTTCCATCCATGCACCTTTTTCCCTTTCATTTCAAACTTTCTCTTTTCAAATTATAAAAATATATAGATAATTCCGCCGTTGTTATAGTAAAATAAAATTAACTGATAAGTTGGAGGGACAGCCATGGTTGATTACAAAGAAGTTAAGCGCTTACGTATAAACTTTAAAACACTTGAAGAGTTTGAAAACTTTCGTGAGTATGGATTGCAAGAATTGTCCATGAAAGAAGACTTGCAAGGAAACATGATTGATAACGACAGTGAATCTCCATTCTATGGCATTTATTACGGTGACAAATTAGTCGCTCGCATGAGTTTATACAAAGTAGACGAAAAATACGATCGCTATTTCGAACCTCCTCAAGATTACTATGAACTTTGGAAACTTGAAGTTTTAGAACCTTACAAAGGAAAAGGCTTTGGTAAGTCTCTTGTTGATTATGCCAAATCATTAGAGCTACCATTAAAGACAAATGCCCGGCAGCGTTCAGATGAGTTTTGGAACAAGATGGGTTTTGAACCTTTAACGTACGACACCCAACGAGATCGTGGGGAAAACCCATACGTTTGGTTTCCGGAAGGAGTAAAAGAACAAAAGACAGAAAACGAAAAATAAAGATTATTGAACGTAAAAAGTATAAAGAAAACTTGGCTTGCCGCCAAACCATAATGACGGAAACCGTCCGCTAACTCCTATACAAAAATGAGGAAGGAAGCCCATCACAGGCTCCCTTCCTCGTTTTTCGTTCTCCCGGCAACTATGATGGAGAAGAAGCTGCCGTTTTGTTCCGTTTTGCTGCACGTTCTACGACATTGATCATAAGCTGATAATCGTTTTTTATTAATTCATAATCATCTTTTACTTTTGATAACTCTTCATTCAACGCTTCATTTTCCTGCTTTAATGATTCACACTTCTGGGTGAACTCTTCAGGAGACATGTACTCCGATACGGTTTGCAGTACCTTTTTCTGTTTGGTTAGAAACTCGATCACTTCATTAAACGCTTTGACAACATCTTCATTACTCCCATTAAGTTGACCGACTTTTTCTTGATAACTCTCATCACCTTTTGGCATGTCAGGCAAACGGTTTAGATGAGATTTCACACTTTTCCTTTGCTTTTTCGCTAGCTGTATCGCTGTGTCATACTTTTTCCTTATCGCTGAATTCCACCGAAAGCCACAAGCAGCAGGAGTCCTAGAGAGCTTTTGACCTACTTCCTCAAAAGCCGATAATTGTGTGCTGCCTTCTCTAATATGTCTTAATACAACTTCTGCCAATGTAAGATCCTCATCATTATTCCAAGCATCCTGTCGAACCACGTGGTGTCATCCCTCCTTCTCTCATCAGTTACCTTCAACCCATATGTATGCGGATGATAGAAAAGATAGACTCTTTTCTCTTATTTTCAGTATTCACTTTTTTCAAGAGCCTATTCAATTATCGAAGGGGAACAACCTTCAATACTACTTTGAAAGGAAAGCATTTACCGCTTGGTGGTGCTCTTCTTTCTCCCAAAGAGTCGCGCATTCTTTTACCTCTGTATCTATATTCTTAAACAACTCTCTAGTAACTTGTTTATTTCTAAGCGAATGTTTGTAAGTAGATAATACTCCATGTGATACCAGCTTCCATTGCTCGCACCACACCCTCAATTCGTCTTCATCTTCTACAACAGCTTGAATCCAACCTAAGCTTACTCCTTCTTCAACTGTAAACGTGCGAGCTGTACTCAGCATGATCAATGCATTAGTAAAACCGATTTTTTCCTTTAAAAGGGATGCTCCACCCCACCCCGTTGTAATTTGTAGTTGTCCTTGAATAAATCCAGTTTTCACATACGGTTTAGCAACACGAAAATCGCAGCTTGCCGCTATTTCACAGCCTCCACCTACTGCATGACCATTCATATAAGCAACTGTAATGAATGGAAGAGAGGCGAATCTTTTTAATATTTCACTCATTGGAACTAGCATTTTTAATGCATCTTCTGCAGTTTTAAGCGAATGGAATTTACTCAAATCCCCTCCTGAACAAAAAGCCTCACCTTCTCCAGTAATGATAGCAAGGCGAACCGTAGAATTCGTTTCAAGTTTGTCTAGTATTGTATTTAATTGGTCAATAACGTCTTCGTCGATGGCATTTCTAACCTCCGGGCGATTAAGTGTAATTTTCACTACCCCTTCTCCGAGAGCAGTAAGAATTACTTTTTGCTTTTCTGTCATCACGACCACTCCTTTTCGTTATTATTCGACATCTGATTATTTATTCTTTGAACCTAGTTCAAAATCCTTTAGGTATTTTCCATCCCTGCTACAACATGAGAAAAAACGCACAGCGGTCTTTTGTTAAAGCCGTTCCCTAAAAAGATTATTGCTTTTTGATAAGATAAGACAAGACAATCTATGCGAAAATTTAAAGTCTCAGGAATGCTTTTCCCTTTAGACGAGCGGCTGTGCTTATACTTTATTAAAGTATAAAAAAACAGGAAGGGTTACCCCTTCCTGTTTCGAGTCAAACATTATTTGTTTACAACGTCTTTACCTTTGTAAGATCCGCAAGCTTTACATACACGGTGAGATAGCTTAGCTTCACCGCACTCCGGACAATTTACCATGCCAGGTACATTCAATTTGATGTGAGTACGTCGCTTGTTCTTACGCGTTTTACTAGTTCTACGAAAAGGTACTGCCATGATTGACACCTCCTTGAAAAATTCAAAATGAAGAAGGGATATTCAAAAATTCCCGGAAAACCCAAGTCGTCAAACTTCATCGTTACGACATACGAACATGACGTGAAGGTTTCGATTCTGATTGTCCGCTTTTTTTGAATATAGTTACTCTTCTTTTTCGAAAAACTTCTCAAGGTCCTTGAGTCGGGGGTCGACTTTTTTCCCCTGTTCTTCTTCCGGGACTAATTCCCAGTCTTTACCAGAAACAGGAGCAGGTCCTTCCTCCTCATCACTGAACACTTGCATCGGTTTTTCTAACAAAATACGTTCTTTAACATAAGGTAATAAATCTACCGTGTTATCTTCCAACTCATGAACGTCTTCTTCCTCTTCGAAGGTGGCCCATTCATCCAACTTAAATATTTCGTTGGCTTCGATGGAGAAAGGATATTCTACATCATTTAACGTCCTCGCACAAGGGAGTGTCATCTTTCCTTCAATGTGCAATCTAAATGTGATTGCATCGTTCGAAAATAATGTGTCTCCTGTTACATGTACAGGACTGATATGGCGGATTTCACGGTCTTTCTTTACTAAATCTGATACATCTACCGATTCGTTAACGTGCAATCCTTTTTGCTTATAGGATAACAACTGTTGAACCGACCATTTCATTCTATTTCACCTCAAGACAACAAATGTTATTATATCCTTGGCAAGTTGTTTTGTCAAGGTAACTTCTTTACATACAAAATTTAATTTTTCATTGCCAGCATCAATCATAGCAAAGTAATCAGCAAATTCAAACCCGAACGTTTATTGATTGATTGATTGTTCCTCTAGCTTTTGAGCGTTTGGCAAGCGAATGCTTGCCCTGTCACGCAAAGAGTGACAGTTGAAAAAACAATTTCAAAAGAATATAGCTCTTAGCTTTTGAGCGTTAAAAAACGCGCAAATAGCAACAAAAATTACGATAATAGCTTTATTTTAACCCGTTCCCGCGAAAAAAACAGTTTAAACAGAGACAATAATTGCTTATCCTTGTAGTAGAGCAATCAGAGGAGGAACTCACGTGAAATCAGTAGGCCTTGTTGTAGAGTATAACCCTTTTCATAACGGACATTTATATCACTTAACCGAATCAAAAAAAGCAGCCGGAGCGGACCTTGCAGTTGCAGTAATGAGTGGGTCTTTCCTGCAGAGAGGGGAACCTGCGTTAACCGATAAATGGACGAGAACAAAAATGGCACTACAAGGTGGGTGTGATATCGTTGTTGAGCTCCCTTTCGCTTATGCTGTCCAACACGCAAACCTTTTTGCCCAAGGAGCTGTCGCTGTTCTTGATCAATTAAACGTCGATTATATATCCTTTGGCAGTGAAGATGGCGATATAGACCACTTTGTTCGGACACTTCATACAATGACAGAGCATCGCGAAGAAATTGACCAAGCGGTTCGCAGCTTTTTGTCAGAAGGTTATAGTTTTCCTAAAGCATGCTCATTAGCATATGAAGCCATTTTGCCCTCCACTGGTGTTGACCTTGCAAAACCAAATAACATTCTGGGATTACAGTATATTAAAGCTGTACATGACCTGAACAGTTCAATTAAGCCATTAACGATCCTCCGCGAAAAAGCAGGCTATCATGACCTTAAACCTTCGGATGAAGCGATCGCCAGTGCAACAATGATCCGAAACCGGCTTGTTTCTGAAAACTTCACTCTAGAAGATATTCAAGCCTATGTACCGGAGACCACCTTTGAAAACCTCGTTCAATACAAAAAAACATACGGACAGTGGCATACGTGGGAACATTATTTTCCATACGTTAGGCAAAAAGTAATCACCTCATCACCCGCAGAGCTACATGAATTGTACGAAATGGAAGAAGGCATGGAGTATCGCTACAAGAAAGGCATCAAACATAGTGAATGTTTCAGTTCCTTTATTGATTACCTAAAAACGAAACGATATACAAGGACCAGGTTACAGCGGTCGATGGTCCACTTATTAATGAATACAAAAAAATCATGGATGAAAACACACGCAAACGCTCTCTCCCCGTCCTACATTCGTCTGCTTGGAATGAGTACAGTCGGTCAAGAATATCTTTCTTCAATCAAAAAGCAGATAGGTGCGAGGATGATCACAAATGCAAGTAAAGGAAAAGACCCTCTTCTCCAAAAAGATATCGAAGCAGCGACCGTTCATCATTTGCCACTCATTAATCATACGAACCACTGTCTTACAAGGGAATTTACCGAAAAACCGATTCGCTATCACCGCGAAAAAGGCACTTTCCTATAACGGAAAGCGCCTTTCATGATCTATTGTACGCGAGTAAATAGGCGATAACACTTAACCTACGGGGATACTTCCTCTAAAGGGTTTCTAAATAAGCCAGCGCCTCTTCAAACGTGTCAACAGCGACAACTTCCATGTCAGTATCAATCGATGCGGCGGTTTCCATTGCGACTTCATAATTCGACCCTTCTACCCCTTCTTCGTTTGGAGCAAAGAAAACAGAAGCGCCTGCCTTATCAGATGCAATTATTTTTTGTTTCACGCCGCCTATCCTGCCGACGAGCCCTTCTTCACTTAATGAACCCGTACCAGCAATGTGGTGCCCTTTCGTAATATCTTCTTCAACAAGCTGATTATAAATTTCGAGCGCAAACATGAGTCCAGCAGAAGGGCCGCCAATTTCAGCAGTATTTATTGTAACCTCCGGACTTTTTATGAGTTCACGGTCGGTAATTGGATGGGCAATCCCGATACCTCCTCGCTCGCCGGTAGGATCGAGTTCCTCTGGAAATGGTTCTACATTTATCGTAACCTCAAGCGTCTCTTCGTCCCGTTCTGCTACCAAGTCAACTTCATCACCGATCGTTACTATACTAAGGACATCGAGAAGCGCTTCTGCTGTTAATGTTTCCTCATCATTAACCTCAATGATCCGATCGCTGACTTCAAGTTTCCCTTTTGCATCCATGCCATCAACAAAACTGGTGACTAAGACTCCGTAGTTTTCAAAATACGCCTCTTTTCCTGCAGCATTATAAGCAACAAGAACAGAGACATCCTGGGAGCTCGACATCATCATTAGCTGCCGGTGATGATATTCTTCGTCTGTTTCCCCCTCAGGCCGGACTAAATTCTCTGGGATGATATCCCTTTCATTACTTAATAGCGACCATATATAATTCACTGTATTCGCTTTTCCCATTCTGACTGTTGTCAGACTTAAGGATCCTTCATATTCGTTTCCTTCCTCCACCTCAATCACTTCACTTAAAACTTTGGCATCACCTGGAATACTAAAGTAATAAGGCAATTGATAGAAGTTCACAAACACAAGGATTAAAATAAAAACAGTCCAACGGATAACCGATGCTTTACTCTTCTTCTCTTTCGTTTCGTTCATGATGTTTCTCCTTCCATGCCGCTATTATCTCTTTTAATAAGGAAAGGTGTTTTTCCATTTCTTTTTCGCCTTGCCTAATAATTTCTTCAACTTCTGTGAATTGTGTCGCTTTAATATGTTTAAAGATCGGTCTTATCATTAAATCAGATTCTATTTCCCGATATCTTACCATTTCTTTTTCCATTATGTCCATACTTTGGATAATCACATCATAAATCGACGTAATGTCAGGCTCTGCATTAAAGTAAGAAACATCGACCGCAACGACAATCTCAGCACCCATATCTTTAACAACACTAACAGGTACTCGGTCAACAACCCCGCCATCAACAAACAAACGCCCTCCGATTTTTTCTGGCACTAAAATACCGGGAATCGCAATACTCGCTCGTACAGCTTGAGCAATATCACCTTTTGTAAAAATGACTTTTTCTCCTTTTTTCAAATCAGTCGCCACCACAGATACGCTCGGTTGAAGCTCCTCAAGCATTTTTTGTTTCACTAGCATCCGGATCACATTCTTCGCTTTTTCTCCCTTAACAAACCCCATCTTAGGCACGGTAATATCTACAAAGTACTTCCGCCTGAATTGGAATGCCATCTTCTCCATCAATTCAGGAGAGTGGCCTGCGCCATAAAGAGCACCAATAAGGGCTCCCATACTGCTGCCTGCTATAAAGTCAATGGGGATCCCTTCTCGGACTAATACCTTTAATACGCCGATATGAGCAAACCCCCTAGACCCTCCAGAGCCAAGAGCTAAACCAATCTTTGGGTCCACCTTATCGCCCCCTAACTGAACTGTTCATCCGTTACACGTTACAGGTCTAAACTCTTTATTGTTACGTATATTGAATTAAGGACAAGTTTATGAATGCTGCCTGAGAGGAGGCTTGGCGTTGACAGCCTCAGTATTTAAAACAATTACCTTTGGAAGTACAGCTACTTTTTTAGCTGTCACTTTTATATTATTCCCAAAAGATGCCTATGAAGCTTCTGTCCGAGGGTTGGAAATGTGGTGGGATGTCGTATTCCCTTCATTATTGCCTTTTTTTATCATGGCTGAATTTTTAATCAGCTTCGGTGTTGTCAGCTTTGTAGGTGCATTTTTCGAACCTGTAATGCGACCGTTGTTCCGTGTTCCAGGTGTTGGAGGCTTTGTATGGGCGATGGGGATGGCTTCTGGCTTTCCCGCTGGCGCAAAATTAACGGCCCGTTTACGAAAAGATAAAAAACTAACAGCTATACAAGCTGAACGTCTCGTATCTTTCACCAATTCCTCTAACCCTGTTTTTATATTCGGGGCTGTTGCTGTAGGTTTTTTTCATAACGCACAGTTAGGTATTTTACTTGCAGCTTGCCACTATTTAGGGAATTTCATCGTCGGAATTGTTATGGGATTTTACGGACGAAAACATGAAATAAACGAACCTAAAAACACTCGCTACCATTCTTCCTTCTCTATTCGTCAAGCCTTTAGACTTATGCACGAAGAACGTTTAAAAGATAATAGACCTCTTGGAAAAATGATGGGCGATGCTGTACAATCGGCAATTACAACGTTAATGATGATCGGTGGATTTATCATTCTCTTTTCAGTATTAAACCGGTTACTTACAGTCATTCACATTTCTGATTTTTTTGCTGTTTTGACTACCGTCATTCTTACAGCGCTCCATATTCCTAACGAACTAAGTCCTGCTCTTATTTCAGGATTATTTGAAATCACACTCGGTAGCCAAATGGCAAGTGTGACAAATCAAACAACCCTTTTACAACAAGTTATTATTACGAGCTTTATTCTTGGCTTTAACGGGTTTAGTGTTCAGGCTCAAGTAGCCAGTATTTTAGCTGAGACAGATATTCGCTTTAAACCTTTTTTCTTTGCCCGCTTACTTCACGGATTATCGGCTGCTGTGTTAGCTGCACTACTCTATGAACCACTTTATGCTTCCCGGTTGGAGAGTACAACTCAGGAAGCCTTTTCTCCATTGTCTTCTGCCGGTGGGCAAGCTCTATTTGTAGCCATTTATGAATGGCTCATCCGCTTTGGAGGCTTAATTACGCTATTCGTACTTTGTTTCTTTATCCTTATTAAGATGAAACAATTCTTACAAAAATCAGCATAAAATACTTGTTCCAAAGGAGCGCCAAAAGGTCCGAGACGGTTTCGCTGAGCTTTGAATTTGTATCTTTTCTTTATTTAAATTTTTCAAGTAATGCCGTCTCAACCTGCGCTGGAACAAGATCTGTAACAGAAGCTTGATACTTGGCCAGCTCTTTAACGATGCTTGAGCTCAAATAAGAATACTGGTTATTAGTCATCATAAAAAACGTTTCGATATCTTCATCAAGCTTTCGGTTTATCGAAGCCATTTGCAGCTCGTATTCAAAGTCAGATACCGCACGCAACCCTTTAATAATCGCATTTGCTTGTTTATTTTTAACGTACTCAATTAACAAGCCATCAAAGCTATCGACTTCTACATTAGGTAAATGAGCTGTCGTCTCTTTTAATAATGCTACCCGCTCGTCTATCGAAAACAAAGGATTTTTGCTTCGATTATTTAACACGGACACAATGACACGATCGAAAACTTTGGCTCCTCTCGTTACAATATCTAAATGACCCAATGTAACCGGATCAAAACTACCTGGACAAACTGCCACACTTCCCATGATGTTGCCTCCTTAATAAAATTTAATTGCTCATCACGTAAATCGAAATTACCGTGTCTCCATATCGTTCAGTACGAACGAGGCTGAGTCTCCCATATTGATGTTTAAGGACTGTTTTTATCCCATGCTCTACGACGACCTGCCCTTCGTTCTCAAGAAGTTGATGATCTGAAATAAAGGTGAGTTCATCAGCTAGACGTTCCCTAGCATACGGAGGATCGAGAAAAATATATGTAAACGTTCGTTCGCGCTTGACGAGAGCCTGTAACGCTCGTTTGGCATCATTTTTATAAACTTCAGCTTTGGACTCAAGCTTGCATGATTTAAGGTTGGCTTTGATCGTTTGAATCGCTTTATATTCCCGGTCTACGAATACGGCCGTATCGACTCCTCTGCTCAACGCTTCAATTCCAAGTCCACCAGCTCCTCCATATAAATCGAGGGCTGTACCACCTTGAAAGTATGGACCGATCATATTAAAAATCGATTCTTTTACTTTGTCTGTAGTCGGTCTTGTAGATTGTCCAGCTACAGCTTTAATCGGTATTCCTTTTTTGTCACCACTAATCACTCGCATAGTATTGTATCCCCTTTGTCCTTCATCTACACTACTTCTAAATCTATTTTATCGTAGCATAAACGGGAGCGTAGCAAAAATATCCGAAGTTCGAAAATTCAAAACTACACTTAGTTGTGTATAAAGATTGGTCTCTTGTCCATAATAAGGATAGCAACATGATACCAATGTTGCTGACAACCGCGGAGAAGGCTTACGTTTCCCCATAAGTTCTTCCTCCGGTTTCTCCTCTCCCATAGCCTTTGTAGTCCATTTCCTTTAATCGGAGCGGAATACAATAGGGCAGCTCGCAGAAAAATATTCTGCGAGTTTTTTTCTTATGTATTTGAAAACCACTGGCTATGCCGGGGGTTTTCAAATACATAAGAAAAAGCCTTCGCTAAAAAGCGAAGGCTATAATCCCATTTTATAGTCGTATTCTTTTGCTTTATCTGGTTTTGAGTTTTGAAATTCAGTATTTAGCCAAGGTCGCATCGACAACGATACACGTTTTACAAAATGAAAGGACTCGAGCTTCTCTTTTGTTTGGTCCACCTTTTCACCATCACAGTAGATTACGATGTATTTCATTTTGCGTGATACGTAATGAATGTTGCCAAATCGTCTAAGCTGTTTAACATGCTTTAACGACTGTACCCAAACAGCCAGTCCGACGCGATTTCCGATCATCGTGCTCCCTGTCCCCTTTTTCGTCAATTCTTTATCGATAGTCTAGCATTACTCCTGACTAGTTGCAATACTAAAGAAAAGCGCAAGGCGGCCGGGCTAGACATCGAAACGTAGATTTCTTTACTTTCTTAACCCTCGAAAATAATGACTACGAACATCCGCAGCTGCCACCAGAACCACAGCCTCCAGAACAGCCATCTTGATCAAAGAAAGGGTTCCCTGTAGGGACTTTAATACTTTTCGATACTGTATCAGCAATGATCAAACTTACATCTCTTAGCAGCTCTTCTAAGGCCTTTTCAGCTTTTTTATATTGTGCGATCGATTCATGAGTGTCAACCATCCGCTTTGTTTCCCGAACTTCCTTCGTCACCCGTTTAAAGTCAGGGTGATACTTTCCAAAACGTTGAACTTCATCATATTGATCCTTTAAGCGCGTAAATGTTGAGATTAATTGCTGCGCTTCTTCATCATTGTCCACCGTTTTTTTTGCTTCTATATAATCAACGTACACTTCTGAGGAAGTGACAAAGTCTCCGAGCTCATAAGCAGAATGGAGGACACCCGACCCTGTTGCAGTTGTAATCAAAATGAACACCTCCGCAATCATTATAACATGAACAAGCTAGGGAAGTTCAATGGTTGATTGATTGTGCCTTTTAATGCCCATGTCTTTTTCCAGATCGGTCATTAATTGAACTAAAGCAGCATCCTTTTGCTTCGCTTCAATCATTACATCAAGCTGTTTGACACTTCCGTTCACTTCTTTTAGAAATCGCAAAAAACGGTTGGCATCAATATAATCAGCGTGATTCCTATCTAAGGGCGCTGCTTTCGGACTGGAAATATGCATTTTCATGGGCAAAGCACTCGTTTCCCACGTCTGAACAACACGACCCCAAAAGTCAGCAATTTCTGTTTGACCGTGGACATCATGGTGGTGCAAGTCAAAAACGATAGGAATTTCAAGTTTTTCTCCTAAGTACAACGCATCGTTTATTGTATAATTTTTGTCGTCATTTTCGACCATAAGCATCTGACTTAATGATGTTGGAATCTCCTGAAATCTTTCAATGAACGTTTCAAGCCCTGTTTCAACCCCTTGTTTTTTTCCGCCGATATGAAGCACACACCTGTGTCTAGTTGACTGACCCATACCTTTTAAAAGCTTATAGTGATATAGGAGTGTGTTTAAAGACCGTTTAAAGATAGCATGATCACCAGTATTTAATACAACAAAGTGGTCAGGATGAAAATCAACTCTCATACCATGTACGTTGATCAATTCTCCCGCTTCACGTAAAACAGGCAGAAGTTCGCGATCCCATCTCCAACCTTCAGTAAGCGGATGGTTCACCAGTGGGACGAGTTTTGATGAGAGTCTGAAAAAGGAGATATCATAGGCTAAGTTATGTTTAAGTAACCTCATACAGTTTCCGAGGTTTTGTTCGCCAATGCGTAATAGCTTTCTTAGACCCGCTTCACGGTCTTCCAGTTTTTCAAATTGGGTGGCCGTCATCGTATGTGATGGAGAAGCGTTTTCGAGCATAGTACTCATCGCTACGTAGCCAAATCGAACGATCATGAAAGCCCCTCTTCTCTTAGATATAATTCTATTTCATCAGGGTGTACGATACTGATGGCAACGAGTCTTTCAACGTAATAGCTTTGGTTATCCTTTGTTAGAAAATAAGGACAAGCTTCTCCCGTTACACAAAGGCGCTCTATTTCTGCAAAAATTGACTTTTCTTCGCCCGCTACTTTAAACCGGAGCGGGAGATGTAACGAAAGCGCTTGACGAATGATTTTAAGCACCATTTTTTCTGAATAACCTAACATGGAAAACCATTGTCGCGGTAACAAATCTATTTCCGCCGAGTACGGATGGGATCGGTTTGCTCCATCTTCAATCTTCCATTTTTTGATCGGAATCTTCTCTTCGCTGCTCTTCTCAGCAAGTTGTTTCTTTAAAAATCCGCTACTTTCAAAAACTTTTCTCGCCCGGTTCACTTCTTGTTCCTTGACAAAAACGCCACCTGCTGCCGATATGTATGGAATGTTTTCCCGAGACAACGTCTTCAAGCAAATAGGTTCTACAGCCGAGTCCAGAATACTGAAGTACGTATAGGTCTCGTTTTCCTTTATCGGCTCATTTTCTAATTGCCATTGTTCAAATTGCGAGCGGTAACGGTCGAGATCAATAAAAACAGAATAAAACGTCTCAAAAAAATCATCAAGAGACTCCCCTGAATCAACCGCTCGTTGAACAGATTCTTTTGTAAAAATGACATGGGCGACTCCCGTTTCAAAGGAATCTTTATTCCAGTCGAGATCTCCCCATTTTAAAACTTCCCAGATTAATCGGACATCTATTGATTGCGGGATGATCCATTCAAAATTCCCCAAGTCGATAATGGTAGATGCCCGGTCATAGTAAAGACGATCGAGAGCAAACGACAATCTGATTTTTCCACCTTCCTTGATTAGTACGCCGCGGTCTACGAAACTCTCAAGAGCGGCTGATGTTACTCCTTTTTCAGTCAATGTCTTCATCGGCACATAACATCCGTGAATGAGGTCTTTGATGCAGCCTCGCACGTCAGCTCGTTCTGATTCAAACAAAGCTTCGATCATCATTTCTAAAAAATCATCAAATCGATAGGAGAGCCACTTTTCAAACTGCCTCACTTGCCAATTTCCATCTATTACCCAACCCGTTCTGCGAAGGACGTTTACAATAAATCGATCCTCTTTGGAAAGGTTTTTGTTTCCTATAAAGTACTGCTGCAATGCCGCCAAACTTGTCCAAAAAAATAGCCCTGATTGTTCCGAACAATGAGTTACTGCTTTTTTTTCACGGACTTGATAAAAAGCCGTTTCCCATTCTCGTGGTATGAACCATGTTTCTTTCTCACCATCTGATAACGAAAATACAACGCCTGTATCTCTTAAACGTTGAAGAGCTTGTTGATCGAAAAGTGACGTTTGTAATGGAGGAAAAGAATCTCTTGAATCAACCGGCCTCATCATGATCTCGTCGAGCATTTTTTGCTGCCTTCGTCCGATCTTTTTTAAAATCTCCCTTGCCCCATTATGACGGTCTGCTTCTTCGTCAATAAACAAAGCTGGCAACCCCTTCTCCAGACGCGTTTCATTTACATGACGTTCTTGTTCACTTGTCAGCAATCCACGTAATGCTTGTAAATTCATGAACTCCACTCCTCTGATTCGTACTCATACCCTTGCTCCACCATGAAAAGCTGTCGATTCATTGCCCGTTCTTGTTCTTTCGTAAAAGGTGTTACGAGAGAGTAAAAATGAACCGAAGCTTGTTGCGATGGACGTAACAACCGACCAATTCGCTGCGCCTCTTCTTGTCTGGAGCCGAATGTACCTGAAAGTTGAATTCCTACTTGCGCATCCGGTAAATCAAGAGCAAGATTCGCCACTCTGCTTAAAATTAACGTTGAAATTTTTGAGTTGCGAAATTGCTCAAATAAGACTTCTCTTTGTTCCTTTGGCGTTTGTCCCGTTATAAGCGGGTAGGAAAATCTCTTCGCCACCTGTTCAAGCTGGTCTATGTACTGTCCGATGATGAGAATTTTTTCACGTTTATGCTTTTTTAACAGTTCTTCAACAACATCAAGCTTTTTCGGGTTTTCACTTGCTATTCGGAACTGATCCCGTTTCGAACTTTCCCAGTAATGACGAGCCTTGTGTTCATCAAAGGGAACTTTAATTTCCTTACAAACTGGATGCGCGAGCCAGCCATGTCTTTCGAGACTTTGGATTCCAATTTCATATCGTTTTGGTCCAATCAGACTAAAAATTTCTTTTTCCTTTTTATCTTCCCTTACACACGTGGCTGTTAGCCCCACGCGCCTTACACTTTGCAAGCTCGCTGCAAACCGAAACAATGGTGCAGGAAGAAGATGAACTTCATCATAGATCACCAGCCCCCACTTCCGACTTTGGAAGGTTGGAAGGTGTGAAAATTTCTTCGTCTTAGCGTTTCGGTGCGTCAACATTTGATAGGTGGCAATCGTAACTGGCGCAAGTTCTTTTTTCGTCGACGAATAAAAACCAACCTTTGAGCTGTCGATCGTTGTTTTATCCATTAGCTCCCGCGCCCACTGGCGGAGAGAGGTATCATTAGGGGTCAATATTAAAACTTCTTGTTTCAGCTCTGCCATTAATGCAAGACCGACAATCGTTTTGCCCGCGCCGCATGGCAGAATAATCACGCCATTTCCTCCATCTGTTTGCTTTCTTTTTAAAAGTGCTTCAACAGCTTCTTTTTGATAAGATCTCAGCTTCATTGCCGGGAGTGTTTCAATAGGAAGAGGTGTACCTTCTTCATATCCGCCTTGATCTCTAACTGGATAATCGAATGCCATAAATTGAGCTTTGATCCATCCTCGTTCCGATTCATCAATGAATACCCCTTCTCCCTCTTCCACTGGGCACTGGCGATAATCGTGGTTTTTTAAAATTTGACCGATCAGACCTTTTTCTTTTGAGCGTAAGCAAAACTGTCCTGAATTATCTTGGATGATCTCTACTAATCCAAAGCGGTAAAATTGCTGTTCCATCCAATCTAACAACGGTTTTGGAGGACTCAATTTCCCAAATTGTTCAAAGAAGGTTTTAATTTGATGAAATTCAATCCCTTGTTCACAGGCATACCAAATTGACTGCTCGGACACTTGATAAATGTGCGTCGTGGAAGGTGTTTTTATTAAATCGGCAATATCTTGTAAAATTGGACGCACGATCCCATATTCTTCATGAGTCGTGTCCGCGTATATAAATCGATCTTGCTGAATGAGAAGAGGGCGTCGCTGCATCACAAATAAACACATCCTACACATCGTATTTTTCAAATAAATTCTTGGGCTGAATGACCACACATCTCACTCTAATTTTTTGCCAATGACAGGAAATTATGCACTCTTTATCCTGAGCGTAAATAGGGATTTAACTCTAACTCTAGAACTCAAAACCTCGTCGCAGACATGTTGCTTTTCCTGCTGGCGTCTCCGCCATTGCAGCAGCACCCCTTGGCTATCTCATGTGTATCTCAAAATCAGGTGCATGGTTTTTTTCGTAAAGTTTGTTGCTTTTTGAGCGCTTTTTCAAAGCTCAAAAAGCAAATAGCAACAATCTTTTAGAAAAGAGCCTTGGCAAAAGGAGAGTTATTTCTTTGCAGATTCTCTCCATGAGAAAGAGCATATCCTCTTGCCACGCAGGCGTATGCTACTTATTCAGCAGCCTCTAAAAAGACTCTTTATACTTAAAAAGCCTTAACGGCTATTTGACCGTTAAGGCTGCTGTCCCATTTGCCTCACCATGTCAACTAACATGACGGCAAGGTTCATATTATTTTGCAAGCGGTCCATACGCTGGGGAAAGGTCTTCCCATAAAAAACTTTCGCCTCTTTTTCCATTTCCACTAAAGCCCCAGGGTTTCGAGACAGCGTCCGATACCACTTTGGATGGAGCCTTAAGTACCTCCATAGTTCCGGTTGAGAACGGACTTGTTGCATCACTTCAACTCTCACACTGGCTCCTCCTTACGATGCTAGTCTTCTCTATAAGAAAATGGGGAGGATGATGTAGGTGGAGAAGATGAAGAGCTCCCTGACCCTTGCCGGAAGGTACCTAGTAAATCTTGAATCGATGTAAGTGCACCATTGAATTGTGCCAGCTGTTGCTGTAAATCATTAAAATTCATTGATTTTATCATGTTTATAATATTTGATGAATCGGTATCAGCTTTAGCTGTGGACGATTGGGCCTCTTCTTGAGGCGCTTCTTGTTGATTTTCTGATGCCCCCCCTTCTCTGTACGACTGCCAAATTGGATCATCTTCACCAAATAACACCCATTCCTCATAAAGGTCCTGCAACGTTTTGTCACTTGATTTCACTTCTCTTAAGACATAAGGATTCTCCTTAACAAAAGCTTTAAACCTTTGAACGTTAGGATGTAAACCTCCCAACGCACTCACCCCCCTAATAAAAAACCTAAGTGATTAACTAGAACATAACCTATTTCCTTATTACTATTTAATGAATAGCCCAAGGAGGTGTGCGCCCATTTTCATAAGGTGTTTCAAAAGATTAACGCCCACATGAGATAACCACTCAAAAGCCTTTTGGGACAACCTTTCTACCACGGAATTAGAAAGTTTTGCGTATAAAAGTCCCGATAAACGCCGACACCGATGTGAGTAAATTCATCGTTTAACAAATTTACCCGATGCCCTTCACTATTTAACCAGCCTTCAACAGCTGCTGCTGCATCGGAGTATTTGGCTGCTATGTTCTCAGCGGCCATTCGAAACTGAATCTCCTCGGCTTGCAAACGATCTCTTAATTCACCCTGGCTTGGCGAAGTATGGGAAAAATAGTTGTTTTCCTGCATATCCTTACTATGAAAAAACGCTACGTGTGCCGTTTCATCGTCCCACTCCAACAAAGGAAGGTTATGCCTTTCCCTTATCGTATTCGTCAAATCAAAAACTTGCCTTGCCATCCCACGTTCAACCTCTTCCCATTCCTCTGGTGAAAGTTCGCTTTGCTCAGGTAAGCTCCCACGATAAACAAGGTTGTAGGGCTGATGTTTTAATAACGTTTCCTTGTCGAGATAACGTACGGAAGATAGCGTCTCATCAAAGGTATCAAAGTATAATTGTGCCCAACCTTCCTCTAACTCCACTAACGGACGAGTCTCCACTTCATCCTTCGATAAATTAAATTCATAAGAGTTATAGCCGTTCGTAAAAGAAACACTTTCAGCTAATTCCCATTCTTCAGCTACTTTTTCAAAAGGGGACCCAATTTCAAAAGGGCTCGTCTCAGAGGCTGGCTCATTCGTGTATAAAGTAACTACTTTTCCATCTTCAATGCCGGCCTGAAAATGCAAGTCACCTTCATTCCACACATACCATTCATAGCCATATGGAGTCTGATCTTTGCGAACGGGGTCTCCATAAGCAGCTAAAAGCTCACTCTCACCTTTTCCAAGAAAATAGTGATAGCTATTTTTTTGCTCGTCTGTTTCTTCTTCAATATTTGAAACGACTTCTTCCGGTTCCGCCTGCTCGTTTTCCCGTTCTGTTTCATCCTCCTCGTTCGCTTCGTGGTGCTCGTACTCATCTACCGAGTGATTTCCTTCACCGACTATCGGTATTTCTTCTAATAATTCTTCTTGTTCATGCTCGTCTAATAGAAAAATAAAGGCAATTATTGAAAAACAAAATCCTATAATTAGAGCTTTTATGATTATACGCATAGCTTCTCCTCTCGCTTTTCTGAAGCTTTCTTCTCTCTTTTCGTTCACAATCCCTGTTTCTTGCCCTAACGTTACAAAACTTTTAATCATTTGACAATAAGGGACAGCTTTGAAAAAACGATCAAAAAGCAACAAACTTTACGCAAACAGCCTACTAAAAAAAACTAATCTTATATTTTATTCCTTTAGAGAAGTAAAAATTTCTTAAAGTATAAAAAAAGAGCATTCAAAAGGGCGTCCCTTTTGAATACCCTGTTCCCATTTCTTTAATGGTGAATTTCGGGTTGTTCTGAGATCTCTGAAAGAGCAAACCCTGCCTCATCTTCAGTGGATGTATGGACAGCTAAGTCTCCAAGAGAAACAATTCCGACTAACTTGCCGTTATCCACGATCGGCAGCCTGCGAATCTGCTTTTCAGCCATTAATTGTGCAGCTCGGTCCACATCCATCCCCGGGTCACCTGTTACGAGGTGATCACTCATAACCTTTTTTACAGAAGAAGAATTCGGGCGTTTTTCAGCAACACCTCTAAGAACAATATCCCGATCGGTAAGCATGCCCAATAAATGTTCATCCTCACAAACAGGAATGGCCCCAACATTTAATCTCTTCATTTTTATTGCTGCTTCAAAAAGGTTATCATCGGGTGTGCAGTATTCTACATTTGTCGTCATGACCTCTTTTAATCTTTTCACTGATTTTCCTCCCACACAGAATTTTTATTCAAACGGTAATCTACCCAATTTATATAGATTCATCCTCATTCATAACAAGTTTTACAAAGTTACGAATCTTAGCAGGAAAAAACAAGCGTTTCGTTGCATCTGAATACAATTCGTAATATGATAAAAAGGAGTGAACATTAGATTTGGTAGGAGGTAAAGGAAGATGAAATTTGAAGCTACAGAACTTGAAGGCATGGAAGTCGAATTTCAAGCATTAGAAGAAGTTATGGACGGATTAGGGTTTACTCATGTCTATGATTATGAACGTGTAACCTTTGACTATAAGTTTGTCGATCAAGTACGTGATGATGTGTACTATTTTCGAGTTCAAGGATATGCAGTAGAAGGAGAAGTCCCAATGCCTCATAGCGTAATAAAAATAATGACGGCACTATTGGGCAAACACTATTATCCACACGGTGTTGAGTACGAAGGTGAAGAATTTCCAAAACATATCGTCGATAAGTCAAAGAAAAAGCTAGAGAGTTTAAAAGAGCAGCTACCGAACGAATCACGCTAATCAATACATAACGGATCGTTTTAAAAAGCGCTCAATCATTTAACTCAGAAACTTTATAGGACATGACTCGAATATTAATCTCTTTTAGGTTAACTGAGGTTTGTTCGCTTAATTGCTCAGCGATATACAATTGCAGCTTTCGGCACAAAGAATGGATGGGAATGCCACTACTTATCGTGACCGCCATTGTGATCGAAAGCTTTTCTCTTTCTTCTTTACAAATGTGAAGTTTAATAGAGGTTAAAGGATCTTTCCAGCTTTGATCTTCTGATGCTAATCGTATGTTTGAATTATTTAAACGAAAGCTTTCAAAAATGTAATAAATACATTCTCGGAAAGCTTGTAACGAAATCGACAGGTGACCTGTATTTTCTTTTTCAATTTGAACATACACATTCTTTCTCATTAGCTTCACTCCTTTAATTCATCTCGTAAAACACGGTTCATTTTTGACTGCCACCAACCCGTTTTACTAACATCAATAGGTAGAGCGTTTGCAGTCAGAAAGGGGTTTGACGTTGACAACAAAAAACTATAGAAAATATTTATATATCGGCATTGGCATACTCGTTGCAGCGCTTACTTTCTACTTCATTTTGCCGGTTTCAGTTCCATTAATCGTCGCCCTGATCACAGCGTTATTCTTGACTCCGGCAGTATCAGCGCTGCAAAAACGTGCAAAGCTTAAGCGTAATCTTGCAGTGTTTGTTGTCTTTATGACATTTTTATGTATCATCAGTTTGTCCACATACATCCTTACTACAAAAGCGATCACACAAGTCAATCAATTTGTTGAAAGCTTACCTAGAACCATTAACGAAATAAATTTTGCATGGATGAATTTTCAAGATAATATGAATGCACAGCTTGGTGAACTTTCACCCGAATTAGTCTCTGAACTTGACCGCCAAGTTACGGGCAGTCTTGATAACTTTAGAAGCTATTTTGAACAATTGAATTTAATTAATCACGTCACAGGTTTTGTCATCCAAATTCCGTCATATCTCGTTTCATTACTTGTTTATTTAATTGCGCTCTATTTGTTCCTTATGGAGCTACCTAGACTTAAAGCTAAAATGTTTTCATATATGACGGAAAAAACAGCTGAAAAAGTTCGATTTATGAGTTCAAGATTGTCATACGTCATTTTTGGATTTTTTAAAGCACAATTTTTAGTAAGTATCATTATTTTTGTTGTTACCTTTATCGGATTATTATTCATAGCCCCTGAGGTTGCGCTTATTATGTCAATTATCATCTGGGTTATCGATTTTATTCCAATTATCGGTTCGATCGCCGTACTTGCTCCATGGGCAGGCTATCACTTGGTGGCCGGAGACACCGTTCTGGCTGTAAAACTACTGATCTTAGCAGCGGTACTCCTTACGATCCGCCGTGTTGTTGAACCTAAAGTGATGGGACATCATATCGGGCTGTCACCTTTAGCTACATTGATCTCGCTTTATATTGGTCTACAGCTCATCGGTATTCTTGGCTTTATTCTCGGACCACTCGTTGTCATCCTGTTTACGAGCGCAAAAGAAGCAGGCATTATTAAAATGAATTTTAAAGTATAAGAAAAGCGGCGTTAAGATAACTGTCCGCTTATAAACCCTAACTTTCAAGAAAGCGCAAGGCATTATACTTAACTCTAAAAAAGAGGGTTTCTCAAGGTTAAAGAACGAACCTTGAGAAACCCTCTTGCATTTTTTATAATCCTAAAATCGCCCGCCAAATGTTTGTCGTCTCTCCTGGTGGATAAATAACATAAAGCAAAAGATAGACAACAACTCCTGAACTTGCGGAGATAAACCATATTACAGACGTTATCGGCCCGAGCCGACGATGAACTGATAGTTTATTTTTATACCCCGTAATCAAAGACCAAATTCCAAGAACGGCAGCTATAGTCGCTAATACAATATGAAATAACAAAAAGATTGTATAATAGACCCGTATTTCATCAGGACCACCAAAAGCTGTGCTTCCGATAAAAAATGTTTTTGAAAGGTAAGTAATGAAAAATACACTTGCTAATACAGCCGCCCAAAACATAGCTTTTTTATGCGCTTCGATTTTACGCTTCGCAATTAAATACCACCCTATGGCGACAAACACACCACTAGCAGCAATAAAGATTGTGCTAATGAAAGGCAAAAAGGTTGCCACTGTCGAACCACCTTCCTATTTTCAAACATGTCTCTACTCCATTTTAACCAAGTTTTCTTAGAAAATGGTCATAGTTTTTGACAATTTGTTGAATTCTTGCGCTTATGAAAGGCCCCTGCATCTGCAGGGGCCTCTAAATTTCTAGACACGCAATTAACTTCTTTTCTCTAGAATTTTATAACACCAATCAATAGCATTAACGTAGCTATAGTTAAAGCTGCAACAAACACTCCTGTCCACAGCATGACGTTTGCCCAACCTGTACCTTTTTCATTCAAATGCATGAAATAATACAGCTGCATAACGACTTGTACTGTTGCGATAATCAAAATGAAAGGTATAGCAAAACCAGACGGAATCGTATCACTTGCAATTGTAAGAAAGGCAAGAGAAGTTAAAAAGATCATAAACACAAATGAGATCGTTTGATATCTCATTTCTTTTGCTAACTTTCTACGAGTATTTTTCGAAGGCTCCCCCTGTAATGGAGCACTTGGATCAGCATGTTGTCCCATTAACTTAACCTCCTATTCCCATCAAGTAAACTACGGTAAAGATGAATACCCAAACAACATCGATAAAATGCCAGTATAGAGATGCTACATAAAACTTAGGCGCGTTCGTTAGGGTAATTCCTGCTTTTCTATAGCGAATAAGCAGGGTAATGATCCACAAAATACCGAACGTTACGTGAGCCCCGTGTGTTCCTACAAGTGTGTAGAATGCAGAAGAAAAGGCGCTCGTCGTAAATCCTAGTTCATACTGATTAACATAGATCACAAATTCGTAAATTTCAAAACCTAAGAATCCTAGACCTAGTATTACTGTTACCCACATCCAGAGCATTAACCCTTTAAAATTACCTTTTTTCATGGCAATCATCGCAAATACACTCGTTAATGAACTCGTTAAAAGAAGCATGGTCATAATGAAAACGAGATCAAGGTGGAACAATTCAGCAGGTGTAGGTCCATCCGCAACCCCGTTTCGAAGACCTAAATAGGTCCCGAACAGGCTTCCGAATAATACTGTTTCTCCTCCTAAGAAAAACCAGAATCCTAGAAATTTATTTTTCCCTTCTAGTGTGGCTGTTTCCGGGTTTGGAGGAAGGGTTTGATCATGTTTCACTTCTTCTGCATGTGCCATCTTACCCGACCTCCTCATCTTTTTTAATATCTTCTTTATGAATATGATATCCATGGTCTTCTTTAATAGAACGCACGAACATCGCTCCAAATGTAATCGCTAACCCGAGAATCGTAATCACGTGTGTGTGATAAATCAATCCGAATGAAGCGACAAACAATCCGATTGACATTACGACCGGTAAGATCGATCCATTTGGCATGTGAATATCATCTAACGGCTCTGCTGCTTTTAGCTTGCCGTTACCGTGTTGCTTTTCATACCATAGCGGGTCCAATTCGCGTACAAGTGGTGTTTGAGCAAAGTTATACTCAGGTACCGGAGTTGGAATAGCCCACTCAAGCGTACGTCCATCCCAAGGGTCAGCTTCTGCTTTGTTTTTAACAGAAACGACGACGTTGACTAAGAACAGGATAAACGCAATCGACATAAGAAATGCACCTAATGAACTTACAAAGTTTAAACTGTCTAAACCTTGACCCGGAAGGAAAGATGCTACACGTCGTGGCATTCCCATTAAGCCAACAAAGTGTTGTACAAAGAAGGTTAAATGGAAACCAAATAGGAATAACCAAAAGAACCATTTTCCTAACGGTTCGTTTAATTTGTAACCAAACATTTTTGGCCACCAGTAGAAAGCACCACCAAACAAACCGAGTACTACCCCACCGATAATAACGTAGTGGAAGTGAGCAACAACAAAGTACGTATCATGGAACTGGTAGTTCGCTGCACTTGTTGCAAGCATAATGCCTGTCACCCCACCCATTACGAACGATGGAATGAAACCTAAGGCAAATAAGTTTGCGGTCGTAAACTGAATCCGTCCACCCCAAAGTGTGAAGAGCCAGTTAAAGATTTTAATACCTGTTGGTACGGCAATGGCCATCGTTGCAACAGCGAAAATCGCATTCGCAACAGGACCCATACCTACTGTAAACATGTGGTGAGCCCATACCATGAACCCTAAGAAACCAATAATCAGCGTTGCAAATACCATTGCTGAGTAACCGAAAAGGCGTTTCTTAGAGAATGTTGCTAGAATTTCAGAGAAAATACCGAATGCCGGTAAAATTAAAATATAAACTTCCGGATGTCCGAATATCCAGAATAAATGCTGCCAGATAACGACGTTCCCGCCAAGTTCTACAACAAAGAAATTACCGCCAAACAAACGTTCAAGCATAAGTAGCAATAAACCGATTGTTAGTGCTGGGAAAGCGAAGAGAATTAGTGCTGACGCCACGAAACTGCTCCATGTAAAGAGTGGCATACGCATCATACTCATCCCTGGTGCACGCATGTTAATAACCGTAACCAAGAAATTTATCCCGGCAATCAGTGTACCAGCACCACTAATTTGCAGACCTAACACATAGTAATCTATACCGGTTCCCGCATATTCACTGGATGATAGTGGTACATAAGCTGTCCAACCAGCATCAGGTGCTCCTCCAAAGAACCAGCTCAAGTTAAGTAAAATCCCCCCGAAGGCGAAAAGCCAAAAACCAAGTGAATTTAAAAATGGAAAGGCAACGTCCCGGGCACCTATTTGTAGTGGGACGATAAAGTTCATAAAACCGAACAATAACGGCATAGCCGCAAGGAAAATCATCGTTGTACCGTGCATCGTTAATAATTCATTAAACGTCTGTGCAGGTACGAATGAAGCTTCAGGAAACATTAGCTGAATCCGCATAAGAACGGCTTCAAGCCCACCAAGGGCGAAGAAGAAACCGCCGGCAACTAAGTAAAGAATACCGATTTTTTTATGGTCAACGGTTGTCAGCCAATCCCAAAGCACGCTTTTTTGTGCTTTCGCATTTGACACGTTGTTTACCCCCTTGTGGACATTATTCATCATCTAATACTTTTAATGTGTTCAAATATTCAATAAGTGCAGCCATTTCATCGTCATTTATATCGTCATGATCAAATGCAGGCATGACATTTCCTGGTTTAAGTTCTTCAGGCTGACGAATCCAGTCTTCAAGATTTTCATCATTGTAATCCAAGTAGCCTGCGATAACTGTACGTTCACCAAAGTTTGTTAGGTCAGGTCCACCTTGTGGATTACCACCTTCACCACCAACGGCGTGACAAGCTAAACAGTTTTGTTCGTATACTTCACGACCTTCTGTAGCAACTGCAGAAGTAGGCTCAACAAGCTCACTTGAAGGTTCTGCCATATTTTCAGCCCAAGTATCGAAAGTATCGCGATCCACTGCAACGACTTTAAAGTCCATTAACCAGTGACCTTCACCACAAAGCTCAGTACACTTTCCTTGGTAAACCCCTTCTTCTTCTGCCAAGAACCACATGTCATTTACAATACCAGGTACATTATCTTGCTTACCTGCAAGCGCTGGAACCCAAAATGAGTGAATAACATCAGAAGCTTCTAAGTTAATGATAACCTTTGTATCTGTTGGAATATACATATCCTGCCCTGCACTAATCTCTAAATCAGGATATTCAAACTCCCACCAGAACTGGTGTCCAGTTACATTAACCACTATGGAATCCTCTTCCGGTTCGGTGTCCGCTAGTGTAAACGTATCCATTACGTTCGGAACAGCAAGGATAAGAAGCAGTAATACAGGAATGACAGTCCAAATTATTTCAAGATTTTTGTTCCCTTCAACCTGCTTAGGGATATGATTGTCACCTGGTTTTTCTCTGAAACGTACGAGTACAAAGATGTAAATCGCCGCAACAACCACGATGACAAAAATCATAATCAATAAGCTGAGATTGATTAAGGAATACTGCATGTCTGCAACAGGTCCTTGTGGATCCAAAGCAGACAAGTTTTGCTTACCACATCCGGCTAAAAATAGCAGAATAAAAGAAAATGGAAGCACTCGCCACAAATTCTTCATCGCGTCACAAACCCCTCTTTCTGTCTTTTCTTAGAGTCTTTTAATTCTTTAGTTCGTGTTCAAGAAGGTGGATAAAAAGTGCCAAGAAGATCGACAACTTTTTTCCGTACCTTTTGAACAACATCTTTTTAGAATATATGAACAATGACCATCACGGCAAACAAAATCATGAGATAATACAATGAGTAAATAAACATGTGTTTTGCCCATTTGATGTCATCATCATACTTTTTATAACCAGCAAAACCAAGTGCAAGCCAGCCAATTCCAAGAACTAAGGCTACTGTCGTATAAATGACACCAAAGCCATATAGTGTCAAGGACACGGGAATTAACGCTGCAGTATAAACGAGAATTTGTCTTTTTGTTACTTCAAATCCTGCTACAACTGGCAGCATCGGGATTCCTGCTGCTCGGTACTCCTCACATCTCCTCATTGCCAAAGCAAGGAAGTGAGGTGTTTGCCAGACAAACATAATTAAAAATAGTGACCAAGCGTAAGGGTGAAGCCCTGGATCTATCGCAGCCCAGCCAATCAGTGGCGGAACAGCTCCAGAAAAACTACCCACAATCGTATTTAACGTTGTCGTTCGCTTTGTCCACATCGAATAGAACACTACATAAATAATGAGACCAGATAAGCCAATTACAGCAGCTGTCATATTAACAGCAGCAAGCATACCTGTTCCAAGAGCAGATAGAATTAACCCAAACCACAGAACTTGGGATCCCCCTAATTCTCCGGTTACAGATGGTCTTTCTTCCGTCCTAATCATTTTATAGTCAATATCTCTATCAACATAGTTGTTTAATGCACATCCACCAGCGATGGTCAGGGCAGAACCTAACAGTGCTAAAATAACAATAAGTGGCTGTGTGGCAAGGGATGTCTGTGTATAGTGAGCTGCTAGAAATAGGCCGGCAAACATCGTGATCATGTTGGACTTTACAATTCCAGTTTTCGTAAGGGCCATATACGACCGCCATGTAGCTTGCTTATTTACACCAGCCTGATTTTCTTCATTACGTATCACTTCTGTTGATGAAATGGCATTTGATTTGTTCATCTCTTTCACCCCCCTATGTCGAATGAATATACATATGTCGAATTTTATCCCCATACAAGTCTAATCGTTTGTTTACGAACATGGAAGTCCTAAATTTAAAAAAGATTAATTTCTTGAACTTTTTCAAGTATAAAATTAAGACACCAAATTTCAAATACAAACAAAATCAGACCTACATCTCACATTATATATGATGACGAAGTCTTTTTCATCTCATTATAGGGATTACGCATAAGTTCCAAACCATATTCTATCACATTCAAAGCTTAATAAGATAACTATTTCACTATGGAGGAGTGTTTTCTTTGAATTTGTTACAAATCAATGAACAAATGTACAAATTAAATCGTACCGCTGTAAACTATGAGATAATTGTTGAGAAATTGACAACTGCCTTGTTTCTCCATAGAATGAAGGGCGACACATATATTAAAACAGTACGTTTAGAATTTCATATTATCATAACCCTTTATTAATAAGAAAAACCGCATAGCGGTCTTTTATTAAAAACAGCGTTAGCTTCCGCCGCATGTATTAAAGTCTCAAGGATGCTTTACCCTTGAGACGAGCGGCGTGAAGGTAGCTGTCCTCTTATAAATTCTTATCTTTTTAGAAAGCCGGTGAACACGTTGAATAAAGGTTTAAAAGTTTTTAGTATCTTCGCTTCGCTAGGCATGCTTGTCGTGTTACTTCAAGGAGCGTTAGTTACTCAAACGGGGTCTGGGGATGCATGTGGCACATCTTGGCCTCTTTGTTATGGTCAAGTACTTCCAGAAACACCTACGATCGCAACGCTCATTGAATATACCCACCGTATCGTTTCAGGCTTAATGGGAATTGTCGTTATTATTTTATCCATTTGGGCTTGGCGGAAAATCGGGCATGTAAGGGAAACGAAATTTCTTGCGGTTCTTGCTATTTTCGCTATTATTTTCCAAGGTTTATTAGGAGCAGCAGCTGTAGCTTGGGGTCAATCAGATGCAGTCATGGCTCTTCATTTTGGTTTTTCACTTGTATCGTTTGCCAGTGTAGTATTAATTGCTGTACTTGCTTTTGAAGCTGATAACAAGGGCGGAGTATTCGTTCCTAATATTAGCTCTAGAATGAGGAAATATTTATACTTTACGCTCGCTTATTTATACGCAGTTGTCTATACCGGAGCCTTTGTAAAGCACACTGGTGCCAGTGGAGCTTGTACGGGGTGGCCGCTTTGTAATGGACAACTCATCCCGCCACTGGAAGGGACGGTAGCCATTCAATTTGGCCACCGCGTTGTTGCTGGTCTCTTATTTTTCGTTATTGTGATTTTGTTTATTCAACTCTTCAGAAATTACCGGAACGAAAAAGTGTTAGTGACAATCGGTGCATTATCCCTGATATTGGTTACGATCCAAGTGCTAAGCGGTGCTGTGGTCATTTTTACAGGATTCACACTTTGGGCAACTCTTTTCCACGCTTTATTTGTCAGTCTTTTGTTCGCTGTATTAAGCTATGGTGCTATCATTTCATCCCGCAAAAAATAATAAAATATAAAACAAAGGGTCTGTCTCGATGTCGAGACAGACCCTTTACTAATCTCTTTTATTGTTCAAGATAGGATTGAAACATCCAGTTGTGCTTTTCAAAAGACTGTCTTATTGCAATAAGCATGTCAGCTGTCGCTTCGTCTCCTACTTCTTCTTCTAAAGTTTCTATATCCGCTTTTAACTCTTCGATCACTGTACTGAAGTCATTTGCAGTCACTTGCACCATCTCGCCTGCTGACTTTTCGCCCTGCGCTTCTTGTAGGGTTGTAGTCTCAAGGTATTCTTTCAGGGTTGCCAAAGGGACTCCTTTTAGTCCGATCAGACGTTCAGCTAATTCATCAATGTGCTCTGCCATTTCATTGTATAGCTCTTCAAATTTTTCATGTAAGCTAAAGAAGTTCGGTCCTTTTACAAACCAGTGGTAATTATGTAGTTTGACAAAAAGGACGTTAAAGTTTGATACATGACGGTTCAAAATTTCTGTTTGTTTTTCATGTGCCATCGCAAAGATCATCTCCCTTTTTAAGTATCTACATAGATAATTCCCTGCGTATAGAAATATTAAACCGGAATTTATTTGCAATGGCTTCGCTCATTGCTTCAGGTCAACGCCAAAGGGCAAAGACCGCCCTTTGGCGTTGACCTTTATTCAAATTCAATGAGTAAGTCTCCTGCTTGGATGGATTCTTCATTCGTCACATGGATACTGGCAACGGTTCCGTCGTAAGGAGCTTGGACAGTGGTTTCCATTTTCATCGATTCTGTAATGATGAGGTGGTCACCTTTCTTCACCTTGTCGCCTTGTTCTACAAGCGCTTTTATGACGGTACCGGGCATTGAGGCTCCGATATGACGGTCGTTATTTTTATCAGCTTTCAGTTTTAGCTTAACTTCAGATTCAATGCTTTCATCTTTCACATAAACTTCACGAGGCTGTCCGTTCAGTTCGAAATAAATGACGCGGGTTCCGTCTTTTTGTGGCTCCCCAATTGAAACAAGCTTGACGATCAACGTTTTCCCATGCTCGATTTCAATTTCAATTTCTTCTCCCATCCGCAAGCCATAGAAAAAGGTCGGTGTATCAAGGACTGATATATCTCCATATTGCTCCATGAACGTTTCATTATCCATATATACTTTTGGATACAAAGCGTAAGAAATAGTGTCATGACTCGTAACTTGGCGACCAAGTTTATGATAAAGCGAATCACGCAGTTCTTCAAAATTCACCGGCTCGAGCAACTCTCCTGGGCGAACAGTTATCGATTTACGGTTTTTAAGAATGACTTTTTGCAGATCCTCAGGGAATCCTTGATAAGGCTGTCCTAAATAACCCTCAAACAGTTCAATAACGGAATCCGGAAAATCAATGTTCTCGCCTTTCTCATAAACATCTGTCTCTGAAAGATCATTTTGAACCATAAATAAAGCCATATCACCAACAACTTTGGACGAAGGTGTCACCTTTACAATATCACCAAACATATCATTTACACGTCTATACATTTCTTTTACTTCATCCCAGCGATCCCCAAGACCAACCGCCTTAGCTTGCTGTTGTAAATTACTGTATTGTCCACCTGGCATTTCATGAGCGTAAATCTCCGAGTGCGGCGATATCATTCCACTTTCAAAGTCTTGATAATAATGGCGAATGTCTTCCCAATAGCCATTCAATGCTTCTGCTTTTTTAATTTCCACATGAGGTTTACGTTCATGACCAGACAGCGCATGGTATAAGCTATTCATGCTTGGTTGACTAGTAAGTCCAGCCATAGAACTCACGGCCGTGTCAACGATATCCACTCCGGCATCAATTGCTTTAGAATAAGTAAAAATACCGTTTCCACTCGTATCGTGAGTATGAAGGTGGATTGGAATATCAATGTTTTCTTTCAACGCCGAAATCAGATCATACGCTGCATTTGGCTTAAGAAGTCCTGCCATATCTTTAATACCTAAAATATGAGCACCTGATGCTTCAAGCTCTTTTGCTAAATTCACGTAATAGTTTAAGTCATATTTTTGACGGTTACGATCGAGAATGTCACCTGTATAACACATACTTGCTTCAGCAATTTTTCCTGAGTCACGCACTGCCTGAATGGCCGGACGCATTCCTTCAACCCAATTTAAGCTATCAAAAATTCGGAACACATCGATCCCGGCATGGGCTGACGTTTCAACGAATTCGTCAATAACATTATCGGGATAATTTTTATACCCGACCGCGTTCGAAGCACGTAATAGCATTTGAAACAATACATTAGGGGCTTTTTCACGTAGTAAGAGCAATCTCTTCCATGGATCTTCATGTAAAAAGCGCATCGAAACATCAAACGTGGCGCCGCCCCACATTTCCATTGAAAATAAGTTCGGTAATAATCGCGCCGTTGGTTCAGCTATATGTTTTAAGTCATTCGTCCGTAAACGTGTAGCTAGAAGGGATTGATGGGCATCACGGAATGTCGTGTCCGTAAGCAGCACTTCACGGTTTTCTTTTACCCACTCTGCAACACCTTCTGCTCCTTTTTCTTCTAAAATCTGTCTTGTTCCATTCGGTATCGGCTCGAGTAAGTCTACTTTTGGAATCCGTGGACGATCAAAAATAGGCTTTTTCTTCTTCCCTATTCCTGGATACCCATTCACAGTTGTATACCCGATGTAGCTAAGCATTTTCGTACCACGGTCTTTTCGTTTCGGAAATACAAACAACTCAGGCGTTTGATCGATAAACGACGTATCATATTTACCATTTACAAATTTCGAATGAAGAACAACATTTTCAAGAAAAGCAATATTCGTTTTAATTCCACGAATCCGGAATTCTTTTAAGTTACGCACCATTTTATGCGCCGCATCCTCAAAGCTTAACGCCCATGTCGAAAGCTTAACTAAAAGAGAGTCGTAGTGTGGTGAAATCACAGCGCCTTGGAATCCGTTGCCTGCATCAAGACGGACACCAAACCCGCCTCCGGTACGGTAAGCCATAATCTTACCTGTATCCGGCATAAAGTCATTAGTCGGATCTTCTGTTGTAACACGAGATTGAATCGCAAAGCCATGAGTATAAATATCTTCCTGCTTAGGAATTCCTACTTCTTTTGAATGCAGTGATTTTCCGTCTGCAATAAGGATTTGAGACTGAACAATATCGATGCCTGTAATCATTTCAGTAATTGTATGTTCTACTTGGACACGTGGGTTGACTTCAATAAAGAAAAACTCACCGTCATCAGTAACGAGAAATTCTACTGTTCCTGCATTTAAATAGTTAATATTTTTCATCAGCTGGAGAGCTGATTCACATATGCGTTCTCGGAGCTCAGTGCTTAAAGCCACGCTTGGGGCAACCTCTACTACTTTTTGATGACGTCTTTGTACAGAGCAATCCCGCTCATACAAATGAACCAAGTTCCCTTCGTGATCTCCAAATATTTGTACTTCAATATGCTTTGGTTTTTCAACAAATTTTTCAACATACATTTCATCACTGCCAAAAGCAGCTTTTGCTTCTGAGCGGGCACGTTCATAAGCTTCCTGCAAATCTTCAATCGAACGAACGATCCGCATTCCACGACCACCGCCTCCAAGAGAAGCTTTAATCATTAGCGGAAATCCGTGGTTTTCAGCAAATGTCTCCACTTCACTCAGCCCACTAACAGGTCCGTCAGTCCCGGGGATAACAGGAATCTTTGCATCAATAGCTGTTTGTCTTGCTTGTACTTTGTCCCCAAACATTCTTAAATGTTCCGTGTCCGGTCCAATAAAAATAATGCCTTCATCCTTACACCGCTGGGCGAAGTGTATGTTTTCAGATAAGAATCCATAGCCCGGATGAATCGCATCGATGTCATTTCGTTTAGCGATCTCAATAATCCCTTCAATATCAAGATAAGCATCAATCGGCTTTTTACCTTCCCCTACGAGATAAGCTTCGTCGGCTTTGTAACGATGAAAAGAGCCTGTATCCTCTTTTGAATAAATCGCCACTGTGCGGATATTTAATTCAGTACATGCACGGAAAATTCGAATCGCTATTTCCCCGCGGTTTGCGACTAACACCTTTTTTATGTTTTGTAATCGGTCCATACTATGTAACCTCCTCTAAATGTCATCTTGATTAACCGGTGGTCGATTTGTATGTAGTGTGTGAAAAAACAAGGATTCATAACCTATCCTGATTTAATTCACGGTTTAGAATCGATACCAGCTGTTAACGAACGCTAAAACCGTTGCCCTTTTTGTATACACAAAAAAAGCTCTAAATAAGTTCATTCTACAAAAAATGCTATTTCCCTTCCGTTTAATATAATTGTTTTCGTAAATATTGTTGTTTTTTGCCGCAAAACCATATTAAATGAATGAATTTGTCCTCCACTATCATTTGACTTGAAAAAGCCTCAAAAAACAAATAGCAACAATCTTTTAGAAAAGAGCCTAATAAAAAAAGATCTTCTACGCAGTTGGCCGGAATCTGCGAGACTCCCTCAGGAAAAGTTGATATGGCGGGGGTCCGCCCGGATTTTGAGGCCCTAAAAAATTTTTTTGTACTCGCCTCCGACTGCCAAGGTCCACATAATTCTTGTAAATACATTTACTGTATTTAGAGATTACGCGTTGCGTTGGGAATGTGGGATACATTTCCATATATAGGTGTAATTCACACGAGAAAAACTCTGCTACAATCAGGTGACTTACCCTCCCATGTCTCCTGGCATCAAGTGCCTACATTCCTTCGTTGGGTCTTGCCTGACGCAGATCTCGGACTCTTACTCCTGCATGGACTGCCCTTTACTGGGCGTCTAAAGTCTCCGTCTTGCCGAATCTCTGTGCCTGTGTTGTCAAAGGTACATTAAAGCACTGTGAAGCCTTACGCTGCCTTGTTCTGAGGATAGTTGGAAGAGTCTATCAACATTCTCTCAGGGTCAAACATTGCCTGTTTCTTGCTAAGTCCATGGAACACCTGAAGCAGCTTTCTGCATAGCACAACCATTGCTTCTTTCTTGGTCAGTGGATTTTGTTCCCGTGAGTGATAATGCATGTACAGTTGACGAAAGCTTGCATTGTTCTGAATGAGCGGAAGGATCGCTTTATAAAGTAAGGCTCGTAGTCGTTTTCTTCCGCGTTTAGAGATCTTCTTTGTGCCTTTATGCTGACCTGAACTGTTCTCACGCAACGTAAGTCCCGCTAGCTTAATGAGTTGGCGTGGATGCCTGTAATTGCGCATAGAGCCTGTTTCAGCCAATAACTCGCTTACAGTGTTCTCGCTGATTCCCGGAATGGAGACGAGGTACTGAAACTCTTCTAATGACTGGGCCTGCTCAACCATCTGGGAAGTCACCTCTTCAAGTTGTGATTCCAATAGTTCCAGCTGTTGAACAAGGCTGCGAATCTCCAGCCGTGACATTTCCTGACTGCGTGTTACGCCAATAGAGTGACGAGCCACTTCAATCAGGGTCACCATTTTGGGTTTCCCAGCATACTTGGCGCCAGCTTTCTTCTGTTGCCTGACCATCTCTTCGACAGACAAATGTGGAACATCCTGGGGAAGAGGTGTCAGCTTTAAAACGGCAAGAGCTTGTTGGCCCAATTCACTGAAGACTTGATTGAATTCCGGAAAGTAAAGATCCTTCCATCGCTGTATCCTGTTTTTTACGGAAGAGATATCTTTTCGTAATCGTTCCCGGATTGCGGATCCATGCCTCATGTGATGTTCAGCGGTTGTCATCTTCCGCGGTATACTAAAATAGCCGTTAGGAAGAAGTTTCGCTATAACGCGTGCATCTTTAGCGTCGTTCTTCGTTTGAGAATTATCGTCCATTTCCTTGGATTGTTTTACATGCATTGGATTGACGATGACAAAAGGGAATTCGAAAGCCTCCAGCATAGCCGCAAGGTTCATCCAGTAGTGGCCGGTTGCTTCAAAACCGATGAGCACATTTGATTTGTTGTGTGTCTCCATCAGTTGTCTAACAGCCTGCTCAAAATGGATGAAACCATCTTTTGACTGGTGGATGCGCCATACTTTCGTTAATTCGCGTCCGCGCAAATCGACGGCACAGGCATAGTGATTCTTTTTTGCAATATCGATTCCAATAACTAGAGTGTTTTCGTTGACTTGATTAATTCGTTCATTTCTACTACGATTCATGAAGGGTTCCTCCTTTGTGATTGCTGGTTTGTTTTTGCACCTTGCATCATATCGGAGGATCCTTTTTTTATCAATAGGGGTAAAACCTATCCGACAGGAATGCTCCTGCGGAAAAACGGACCAGTCGAGACCCCGCAGGGCGCTTTTCCCGAGGAGGCTTGGCGGTTCGTCCGCGGAAAGCGAGCAGATGCAGGACAACGGAGCTACAAAATGATCCGCTTTTTACAAGAAGAAATAATCAAAAAATGGCATCATTTGAGCTAAAAAACTGTCATGCTATGTGTGACAGGGCAAGCATCTTCTCTAATCCTTGAGACGGCGGCGTGCAGGTAGCTATCCGTTTTATAAAGAAAGCTTTAGTTGTGCTTACACTTTACCCCTTTTAGAGAAGTTAAACTCTATTAAAGTTAAATAAAACCAAGCTTGTATGGCAACAAGCTTGGTTTTTCTGAAATACTAAGCCTTTTTATTTTCTCTTAAACAGGCTTCATGTAAGGCTGATAACTGCTTTTCCAGCTGATCGAGCAACTGTTTACCTTCCTCTTCTTGAATAAGGCTTAAACGAATAGCAAAATCGATCTCCCTAGAAAGTCCGAACATTTGTGTATCTAATACTTCCTCATACAGAGGACATTGAGGCATAGTCAAGTTCGTCATCTGCACTTCAATGAGATTCAAAATTTTTTGAGCATCTTCTTTTAGAAGGGCATACGCTTTTTCACTCTGTCCGGATAACGTCTCAATTGACATTGTCATCCCTCCTATTATCCAAAAGAAACTATCCCTACTTATTTATATTATCTTTTCAACCCATAAAATGCAATAGATATAGTCAGAAAAGCGAAACCAAGTTCCTGATTATTGGAAAAATTGAAAGCCGCCCAAAAGTGCACATTTACAGTAACGAGCCTTAACTTAAAAGATACTTAAATCATAGCGATGTGACAAAGACTCTAAAAGCTTCATACCGGCAATACTATTTCCACGATCATCAAGTGCAGGACCATAAATACCGATTCCGAGACCATGAGGGATAGAAGCCATAATACCACCCGAGACACCACTTTTAGCCGGGATCCCTACTCGAATCGCGAACTCCCCCGAAGCATTGTACATCCCGCAAGTGACCATGAACGTTTTTAAAATTCGTGCAATATGCAGAGGGATAATCGGCCGCTTGGAAAAAACATGCTTTCCTTCATTTGCGATTACGTAACCAATTTTAGCAAGGTCCTGACAGCTTACTTCAATAGCGCATTGCTTCGTATATAGGTCTAATAGGTCTTCCACATCGTCGTCAAATACACCGTGCTGCTTCATAAAATAACTGAGTGAACGGTTTAAATGAGCCGTTTTTAGTTCAGATTCAGCCACCTTCTCATCATAACGAATTTCCGGATTCCCAGTTAATTCATGGATAAACGTAAGTAACCTACCGAGTTTATGGTCTGGTGTTTCACCACTAATCATCGAAGTCACTGCTAATGCTCCGGCATTGATCATCGGATTAAGAGGCTTATTCGGTTGATTTGTCTCCAGTTTAATGATCGAATTAAACGGATCTCCTGTCGGTTCCATACCAACGCGTGAGAATACTTCCTCCTCGCCTTGGTCCATTAATGCTAACGCTAGTGACAATACTTTTGAAATGCTCTGTAGTGTAAACGTTTCGTCAACGTTTCCGACTGCAGCACAAGTTTCTCCACCATCATAAATTGCCAAAGACAAAACCGATGGATCCGCTTCCCTTAGTGCAGGGATATAATCTGCTAGCTGGCCATAACCCGTGTAAGTCCGGGCTTCTTCAATCATTGATGCTAGAACTTCTTTATCTTCACAAATCATTTAAGAACCTCCTGAAGTAAATCGACATGTGACAAATGTGGTTATAGCTTTTATACTTTCAATTAGAGGAGTGAAACTGATGAACCAACAAGAGATGATTGTAACTATTACTGGAAACACCGAACATACGATTACTTTAGACCCGGGCTCTTTTATCTTCGACTCCCGCAAGGTAAACCTCGAGGCGTTCTTTTCTAATGAATACACATCAGAGGACCTTTTCGAAGATCAAAGCCTAGCAAAAGCATGGGACAGTCACCGATCACAAGGGATGAAGGTAAAAAACGAAAATGATGTTAAAGTAGACCGCAAAGCGATTCAAACAGAAAGCTTCGGTATTCCTTTAGCGCCGTTTTTAGAAAACGCTTCCCCAAGAGAAGACGTACAATCGCTTATTTTTGAGACCGCAAAGGGTGAACAGACAAAAATGAGCTTTGATGAGGGGAAAGACTTAATTTTGGCGTTTTCTCATAAAGGAAAACCGTTAAAAGAAACCGGTCCCGTTCACGCTTATGAAAAGGATGGGTCGAATCAAGAAAACCCGTTAACCCACATCGTAAAAATTATTGTCGAATAACATTTCCAAACAAGAGTCAATGTTTTATCATTTCCTTTTTTACATGTAAGTAAACATGGACACCGAAACAGCTTTCGGTGTCTTTTTCATTAAGTTAAATAACTAGACATTTACTATTCGAGGTAATCTTCGCCACCCCACGGAAAAAACAGGAACCTCCTTGATTTAGGAGGTTCCTGTTTTAATTAAGTAACGACATTAATCTTTAAGTGCCGTTTTTCCGATTACTTTGAAGCATTCGTAACAGGCTTTTTCTTTTCTGGTGCCATATGAATCGCACGCCCCTTTATCCCTTCCACTGCTTCTAGCCAATTTTCATTCAAACTTGGGTGTGGATAAAACGGATATGATAAATCTTCATCTCTCGCCACCATCTCAAGCGCGGTTACACCGTGAGAAATGAGTTCGACAGCACCTTGTCCAATCGTATGAAAGCCCAGAAGCATATCGGTGTTTTGGTCCACTACGATTTTCGTTTTCCCTTCTTTTTCACCGAGGATACTTGCAAATCCGTTTCCAGCGGCAGCAAATTCACTCACCTTCACATCATATCCGGCTGTGACTGCTTCAGCTTCTGTTAACCCAACAGAGGCGATCGGTGGGTTTGTATGTGCCACCCGAGGGATAAAGTGCAAATCAAAGGTTGCTAGGTGACCACTGCAATTCTCTGCTGCTACTTTTCCTTGCTTCAAAGCTTTAACAGCCAAGGCTGGTCCAGGCGTCACATCTCCTACAGCATAAATCGAAGCGACATTAGTTTGAGCAAATTGGTTCACATCAATATAACCGTCAGGCGATAACGTGACACCCGCACGATCAAGGCCAAGGTCCGCTGTATTCGGCTCTTGTTTCGATGCGGCAAAGAAATGAGAACACGTCAGTTCTTCTTTGCCTTTTTGTGATTCAATTTCTATCTTGACACCCTTTTCAATCTCTGTAACTTGCGTAACACGACTTTTTTTATAGACGCGAATTTTTCTTTTTTTCAACACTCGTTGCAATTCTTTTTCAATGCTTAAATCAAAGCCAAAACCATCTGTTTCCTCATCTAAAATAATCGAGACGCTAGCGCCTAACTGCATATAACCGAATGCAGCTTCTAGTGAAATATAATCCGACCCTAGGACAACGAGGTGCTCTGGGACCGTGTTTATTTTAAAAATCGACCGTGTATCTAAGATTCTTTCATGATCAATAGCAATGTGTTTCGGATGAATTAACGTGCTTCCTGTTGCTATGATAGCTTGTTTAAAACGATACGTGTCAAATTGATGACCACTTTCGACACCGATACGATCGTCTGACAAAAAAGAAGCTTCACCTTTAATAACCTCAATTTTATTCGCTTTGCATAACGCCTCAACGCCACCTTTTAAACCAGAAACGACTTTGTCTTTCCATTCATGCATCCGCTCCAGTTCAAATGTGACTTCACCTGTCTGAATACCAAATTGCGAAACGCTTTTTGTTATGGAGAAGGTGGATGCACTATGTGTGAACACTTTGGATGGGATACAGCCTTCATTCAGACAAACCCCCCCCATATTTTCTTTCTCGATTAAAACCGTATCCAGACCAATCTGAGCCGCGCGAATGGCTGCTGAGTACCCTCCTGGTCCGCCTCCTATGACAATGAGATCTTTATCCTGGACAATTTCTCCAACTACCATCTACACCATCTCCAGCATCATCTTAGTAGGGTTTTCAATAAGTTCTGCAAATCGATTCGTAAACGCTACAGCCGCCGCACCATCAGCCACACGGTGGTCAAACGACATCGAGAGATTCATTACCGAGCGAATGACAATTTCATCATTTCTAACGACTGGCATTTTTTTCGTTTTATGAAACGCTATTAATGCTACTTCTGGGTGGTTGATAATCGGTGTTGCTCCTACACTGCCAAGAGGACCTACGTTGCTTACGGTAAATGTACCACCAGTGAGATCTGCTTTGGACAACTTGTTTTCTTTTGCCAGCTTCATTACTCGCTTCATTTCTGTATGAATCTCTGTAATCGATTTTTGATCCGCACTCTTTACGACTGGGACAATAAGCCCCTCATCGGTATCAGCTGCAAGGCCAATATTGTATGCGTCCTGCAGTTGAATCTCTTGCTTTTCTTCGTTTAAAATCGCATTAAAGATCGGGAAGTCTTTTAACGTGATCGCAAGAGCTTTAATGAAAAAAGCGGCTACACTAACCGTCGATCCACTTTCTCCTTGCTCCGCTTTTAGTTCTTCTCTTAGAGCAAGTACATTTGTTACATCCACTTCATCAAAATGTGTCACGTGAGGAATGGTTTGAAGAGAATGTGTCATCTTCGTGCCAATTTGCTTGCGGCGACCGCGATAAGGAATCGTTTTTGCAGGTGTCTGCGGTAATGTGCTTTCTTTAGATGCAGTATCCTTCTCTACCACAGGCTCTGCGGCTACAGAAGCCGCCGGTGCTTCTTGCTCACCTTTTACAAACCGATAAACATCATCATCCATCACTCTTCCCGCGGGACCCGTCCCTGTAATCTTCTCAATATCCACGCGGTTTTCTAAGGCGATCCGTCGTGTATAAGGAGTTGCGAGAACACGGTGGGTATTTTTCGTGGGTTGATGTCGTGAAATCTTCATTTGAACTTTCGTTTGCCCTAAAGCAGACTTCTCTTTTGGCTGTCCCTCTGGTTGTTCGTCATTATCTACACTAGCTCCTTCTTTTTCAAGAACAAGTACCGTAGTTCCTACTGTAACGACCTCTCCGATTTCAGCGCGAATTTCTTTAACAGTTCCTGCTACTGGAGAAGGAAGCTCTGCAGACACTTTATCTGTTTGCACCTCAACGAGCGGTTGGTCGATCTTTACCTGATCACCAACTTGAACGAGAAATTCACTAATTTCACCTTCTGTCATCCCTTCTCCCACATCATGAAGCTTAACTTCGACCATAGATTTCCCCTCCTAAAACGTAACCACATTTTCAATTGATTTTAGAACGCGATCTGGTGTTGGCAAGTAGTCTTCCTCTAGTGAAAAGAACGGTATTGGTGTATCAAATCCAGCTACTTTTTCTACAGGTGCACGTAAGTATAAAAACGCATTGTCGTTAATGATCGATAACACATCATTCCCTACGCCACCTGTCGAAGGTGCTTCATGTACGATGACGGCTCTTCCGGTTTTCATAACAGACTCTGCAATGATGTCTTTATCAAGAGGATACAACGTTCTTAAGTCGAGCAGCTCACAGGACACACCCTGTTCTTTCTCGATTTTCTCAACGGCTTTTTGTGCGACAGCTACCATATTGCCCCATGCAATAACAGTCACATCGTCCCCTTCCGTCACTTTTGCACCTTTCCCGAGCTCGACGGTGTATTTTTCTTCAGGCACATCAGATTTAATCGAACGATAGCTCCTCATCGGCTCCATAAACAATACAGGGTCTGGATCTTCAATGCTTGCAATCAGCAGCCCTTTTGCATCATACGGATTCGATGGTACGACCACTTTAATACCTGGCATATGCGTAAAGAGCGCTTCTACACTATCAGAATGAATTTCCGGTGCACGAATACCAGCACCATACGGAGCACGGATGACCATCGGTACGTTAAAACGGCTCATCGTTCTTGTTCGGATTCGTGAAGCATGGGTCATGATTTGCTCATAAGCTGGATAAATAAAGCCTAAAAATTGCATTTCCGCGACCGGTCGAAATCCGTTAATGGCGAGCCCAATTGACGTTCCGATGATGCCCGCTTCCGCAAGAGGTGTGTCAACGATTCGATCCTCTCCAAACTCGTCGACCAGGCCGTCTGTTGCCCGGAACACCCCGCCGTTTTTCCCAACGTCTTCTCCTAAAACAAGCACGTCATCATGTTCTTTCATCATTGTTCGTAAACCATCAGTCACCGCTTGAACGAGTGTAAGCTTATTTGTTTTTACATCAGCCATCGTTTTCATACGGTTTCACCTCGCTTCATGGATAAAAAAGCTTCCTTTTGCTGTTTAATCGTCCACGTTGGTTCTTCAAATACATGATCAAAAATATCGTTCACGTCTGCTTCTGGATAAGCCTCCATTTCAACCACGGCTTTTTCGATTTCCTCTTCGCACTGTTTTTGCACTTGCGCTTTCCAACCTTCCTCCCACACACCTTGTTTTTCCATATACCGCTCTATTCGTAATAACGGATCTGTTAATTTCCGTTTTTCAGCGCTAAGCTCCTGGTCACGGTATTTTGTTGGGTCATCCGCTGTCGTATGAGCACCATAACGCCAAGTGACAGCTTCTATCAGAGTTGGGCCTTCGCCTTTTCTTGCCTTTTCAATCGCCTTTTTCGTTTCAAAATAGACAGCAAAAACATCATTTCCGTCCACTCGCACGCCATCGATATCATAAGACACTGACTTTTGCGCAATCGTCTTTGAATTCATTTGTTTTTCAATGGGTACGCTAATCGCATACCCATTGTTTTGATTAAAAAATACGACAGGCGCTTTGAACACACTTGCAAAGTTCAACCCTTCATGAAAATCGCCTTCTGACGTCGCTCCGTCACCGAAATAGGCAATCGAAACCCGGTCTGATCCTTTTCTTTTCTCGGCAAGTGCTGCTCCAGTTGCATGAGGAAGCTGGGTAGCAATCGGAACCGCCGGCGGGAAAATGTTTTTTCCTTCAGGAGGTACACACCCTTCAACTCTACCTTTCCAATAAAGCAAAATCGTAGAAAGTGAATGACCAAACGTTAACGTAGCTGCATGGTCACGGTACGTTGGAAACATCCAGTCTCCTTTTTCTAAAGCTGACGCACTGCCCACTTGAGCTGCTTCTTGACCTTCGAAGGGTGCATAGGTCCCAATTCGACCTTGCCGTTGCAGGTTCGCACTCTTACGATCTAACGTTCTGGCACGAAGCATCTTTGTATACAGCTCTTTTAACAGCTCTTCAGTAATCTCAGAACCAAATGTTGAATCAATGAGATTACCATTACCGTCAATGATTTGTTTGATCGGAAATTCCTTCTCCATTGCTGTCATTTATTATCCCTCCAGGATTTGAAATGATAAAGGACGTTCAACAGTCCGGTAAAAATAGTTCCTCGGCTCTAGGCACCCTTCATCTTGAACTCGTATAGTTAGCAGCGAACTTCCCACTTTAACCGCTTTTTATGTGAAAAGAAGCTGTTACGCTTTTTACGGCTTTCGATTCTTGATTCACAAAAGTCATTCGCTGCCGCTTCCGTAGAAATTCCTTGAATATTGGATTGCAAATAAATTTCCGTGAGTGTTTCATAGATCGCTTTTGTTCCGCGAAGGACGCGCTCTTTATTCGGCCCGTAAAGCTCATCAGCTACTTGGATAAGACCGCCGCTATTCACGATATAATCGGGACCATAAAGAATCCCGCGATTTTTAAGGAGTTCCGCGTGTTTCAAGTCCAGGAGCTGATTATTTGCCGAACCAACAATCGCTCGACATTTAAACCGATTAATTGTCTGGTCATTAATAATCCCTCCTAAAGCACAGGGAACAAAAATATCAGCATCGGTTGAATAGATATCATCTCCTGAGACAATCTTTACAGAGCCGCTAAGCTGCTCTGCTCGGCTGGAAATGTTAAGAAGAGCTTCGTGATTAATATCAGACACATAAAGCTCAGCCCCTTCTTCTAGGAGCGTCTCTGCCACTTTGTAGCCCACTTTTCCAAGTCCTTGTATCGCGTAACGTTTACCAAACAACGAATCAGAGCCAAAGAGCATCTTATTGGTCGCTTTAAGGCCATAAATAACGCCAAGAGATGTTGGTACCGAAGAATCACCACTCCCGCCGTAAGCTTCCGGAACACCGACGATACAATGTGTTTCTTTACGAGCATGAACAAAGTCATCAGGGGTGGTCCCCATGTCTGTTCCAGTGTAAAAACGCCCATTCAAAGACTCCACAAATTGCCCAAAAGCGCGAAAAAGTTCCGGTGATCGATCCTGTTCGGGATCACCGATAATAACTGCTTTTCCTCCCCCAAAATCAACATCTGCTGCTGCACATTTATATGTCATCCCCTTTGAAAGGCGAAGGACATCTTCCAGTGCATCATCAACAGTCACATAAGGTCTCATTCGACAGCCGCCTAATGCCGGGCCTAAGGTTGTGTTATGTATCGCAATGATAGCCTTTAATCCCGTATCTTCATCGTTACAGAAGACGACTTGTTCATGATCGCTAATGCGTTCGAATGATAGCATCATTCATCCCCCTATTTGCGTTTGACCCACTTAGAAAACGCTTTCATTTTCACTTAAAAAACGGTCTTCGCTTGTTCTATTTTTTCGTCTAAGTCTTTTCGCGGCAATATAAATTGTGTGACCTCGCCTTTCCCTACAACATGATCACCATGTATAACCTGTAGAGCGCAGACAATTTTATTTGCTACTAACTCTGTTAATGTAGCCGTTACAGCTAACTCTTCTCCCGCTGGTGTCGGTGAAAGATGCTTCACTGTGACCGCAGCTCCAATCCCTTCCTCTCCTTCTTCTATGTAAGGAAGAATAATTTGCCTCGCAGCCCATTCCATGTGGTAGACCATGGAAACCGTTGAATAGGCAGGATGGACGACATTTCCTTCAAATTGCGCATACATATCAGGTGTAACGGAAACTGAAATGGTTGCTTTTTGCCCAACTTCCATACCTGGCTTCATTTATGTACCCCCCCATTTTAAATAACGTTTATATAACGATAGAATAACATCACGTCATACAAACGTCAAATTTATTTCTTAATTTTCAGATGATTAAAATTACACATTACCTCTTCCTCTATCATTGGAGGCAAAGCGTTAGCTGTCGCTCTCTACTTCCTTTTCTCAGACAAAAAGACACTCTCAAAGTAAAGTGTCTTTTATCATCCATTTATTTTACTGTCGTTTTTAATCTCTCTGAGAGCTGGGAAACGTCGGCGATCATGGATTCGATTAGTTCTTTTACGGTGGGAACATCACGAATTAATCCAGCGATTTGCCCTCCATTTAAATGACCTTTATCAATGTTCCCGTAGATCGCACCCGCAATATGATGGGTTTCATCCGTTCTTCTATCAAATTCCTCCAAGCTTGTTCCTTGCTTCTCAAGCTCCAATAGCTCCTCTGCATAAGAGGTTTTTAATAGTCTGCGAATCTTACCTAAAGACCTTCCGACAACGAGTGTATCCACGTCAGTAGATTCCATCAGCTTTTGTTTATAATGTTCATGAACGAGTGCTTCTTTTGTTGCAATAAACCGGGTCCCCATCTGAACTCCTTCTGCACCAAGACAAAAGGCAGCAGCTACGCCTCTTCCGTCACCGATCCCGCCTGCTGCTACAACTGGTATATCAACAGCGTCAGCTACTTGGGGAATGAGCGTCATCGTTGTCGTTTCAAACGCAGAATTGATGCCTGCTGCTTCATACCCTTCAGCGACAATGATATCTGCTCCAGCTTCCTCTGCTTTTTTTGCTTGTTTGACAGAAGCTGCGACGACAATAATCGTCACTCCCGCTTCTTTAAGAACAGGGATGAGAGGCTTCGGGTTTCCTGCTGATAGGGAGACGATAGGAACGTTGTAGTCGAGGATTAACTGAACAACTTCTTTTACGTTTGGTTGAACGCGAATAGGAATGTTGACACAAAAAGGCTGATTCGTCAGCGCTTTAATGTTGACTAGTTCTTTCTCTACTTGTGACAGGGTCATCGTTCCAACCCCTAATGTTCCCAATCCGCCCGCTTCAGAAATCGCTGCTGCAAGGTTAGCATGACTAATATTTCCCATGCCTCCTTGGATGATCGGATACTGAATATGTAATAAACGCGTCACTTTATTCATCTTTTTTCTCCCCTCGTTAAAAAAATGTTATACTTAAGATAACATAAAAACAGGAGGCGTTCATATGATTTATCCATTCGGAAACAAAAATCCACAAGTCCATGAGAGTGTTTTTTTAGCACCTGGATCGAGAATTATTGGCGACGTAACGATCGGAAAAGAATCCAGCGTTTGGTTTAACGCCGTTCTTAGAGGCGATGAAGCCCCAATTACAATCGGTGAGCGGTGCAACGTCCAAGATAATTCTACTTTACACCTTTATGATGAATATCCTCTTGTATTAGAAGACGAAGTGTCAATTGGCCACAATGTGATTTTGCACGGCTGTACAATCCGAAAGGGCGCTTTGATCGGCATGGGTGCGACCATTTTAGATGGAACAGAAATCGGCGAATGGTCGTTAGTAGGGGCAAATACATTCATTCCTTCCGGTAAAAAAATACCGCCATGCTCGCTCGTTTTAGGATCTCCAGGTAAAGTCGTCCGTGAATTGACAGATGACGACTTCGAACTCATTCAATTAACAATCGATACATATCACAAGAAGGGAAGAGAGTTTAAGAAGCAGTTTTCAGAAGCGAATGAGGGATAGAAAAGAGACAGTGTTCCGGGGCACACCCTTATATTATATATGTTACGGAAGGGACAACGCACCTGTGGAGTATACAGGTGCGTTGTCTCGTTACGCATTCATTATTTACACAGGTTCACGTATACACACGCGCTAAACCAACGAAAATCAATCCTAACAGAATTATCAAATAAAAAGGTAGATCAATTTTCGGACACGCTTTGAAATAGAACATTAGAAAGAATGATGAAACAGCTAAAATGTAAATATGAAATGATATCAGAGTAAGGCAGTAAATTTTCCTTGACCTTCAGGTAAACGAAAGTCATCTAATGCTTGCTTATTGGTAGGTTTATAAAAATCGAGTTGTACATGACTCGCTTAATTCATTTGCACCCTCCCCATCCTTAATTCATACACGATTTAAATGTGTGTCTTTAAAGTTTGTCGGATACTTCAAACCATAGCCAACCATCCTATCCATCCCAATATGAGCAGCTAGGATTATACCTATTGCTAAGGTAGTTTGACTTGACAACCATAATCCACATATCACAACTAGGATTGGGAAGCTGTAGGTATGGAATATATTATAAAGTACCGCACCTACTTTATTATTATGTAAATATCCTAGCATTGATAGATCTGGCGCTAATATAAATATTAAAAACAGCAGCCAACTAAAGTCATTAATAGAGTAGAAATAAAGACTCAGAGTTAACACTGCAAATCCTTCTACATGTAACAGTTTTTTATTCAACAATATCCCCCCTTCTTTTTTCAATGAATTAAAGATAATTACCACTTAGATTAAACGGCTATACCTTATTTTCATACGCAGCTTCTTCATGTTTATGAATAAAACCTCTTTTCTCATAGAATAGTTATGCGTTTCTGTCCCACAGCACTAGCTTTTTATCTGTCCATTTCTAGTTAAGATCTAAAATACGCCTTTTTTAAACGATCGCTTACTTTAGGCGTCTTATCAGCGGAATTAGCATAGATATCGGCGATTCGACAAAATAAGCCAAAATACGACTCGCCCCAATTTGCTCTATTTAAAAACGAACTACCTCGGCAGTTCGTCTTGAAGAGGACTCTTCTCATTCTTATGCTCAATTTTACTAGTGATTTCAATTTCTTTTAACGCTTGCGAAGCTAATTGGTCTGCTTCACGGTTGTTTTTCCTTGAGAGTAATGTGTATTCTGGTTCAATTCCTAACTGCTTAAATCTGTCTTCAATTCGGTCAGCCCAATTATTAAGCGCCTTTTCCATAACCGGCCACTCACCAGTTAGCTGATTTATCACAACCTGAGAGTCTCCTGCAAACGTAACGGGCAAGTGATGGACTCCTAATTGCTCTAATTCTTGTAAACTAAGTTCAAGCGCAGCGTATTCGGCCTCATTATTAGTATCAAGCTCCCCGATTAACCGGTTTTTACGAAGGCGAAATGATTTGCCATTTTGCTCATAATAAATGGCACAGCCTAAGCCAGATGATTTTGTTTGTTTATCAAAGCCACCATCAAAATAAACGGTAACGTTGTGAGGTTCCGTTTCAACTTCCTCCATGAACTTCTTTAATTCCTTCAAGCTCCAGTTACGTTCACGAGTGTCAACAAACGTTATATTCTTCAAGCGTCCTGTTCTTTCTAGGTCGTTTGCAATAAGCAAAGCTTTGTCTGCACGCATGTCATCCGAGCTGAATGTTGTTTCTGCTCCTTTAGGCGTTTTGTATGTGAGTTCTAACCTGACGTTCATTATTAGCCCTCCCCAAAAAGAAAATAAGCTGCATCACCATTGTACCCTGAATGAAACGGAATTATTTCCCCCTAATTGTAAGCAGGTTTAGAATACAACACTTGAAGAAGGTTGCTAGTTTTTCTATTTTACCTCAACATTAATTTCCTACTGCATGAACCCTTTTCATAATTGATTCCTTATAAAATCAATACAATTTCAGAATTATATTTTCATCGTATTTTTTAATTGTATCATGTTGTTAATTATACGTACGACTCTATGTAGCTCCGTTGGCCTGCACCTGCTCGCTTTCCGCAGGCAACGCTTCACCATCCTCATTCGCGAAAGGCTGCTCACTACGGGGTCTTCTGCTGCTCCTGCGGTCCCTCGTCGCAAGAAGACCATTGTTGCTTTTCCTGGAGTCTTCGCCATTGCAGCAGCACCCTTGGCTCCCCCATGTGTATCTCAAAATCAAGTGCAAGGCTTTTAGCAAAAGAAGAGTTATTTCCTTGCAGATTCTCTCCATGAGAAAGAGCATATCCCCTTGCCACGCAGGCGTATGCTACTTATTCAGCAGCCTCTAATTACAAGTGATTGAACCATTGCAGGGTAATTTAAGCATAAAAAAGAGTAAGCAGGTTGAAAAAACAGCAAAAACCATTATGGTATTGCTGTCTATAATAACTTGCTATTATTTTTTCTTCACTTTAATAGAGCTAGTTTTTCCTATAAGGTAACCTTCTAATCTTCCTCCAGCACTCCCAAAGCTTCTTTGGCCATCCTTTCATACTCTTTTTCACCAGAAACTTTTGCAAACTCAGCGATATCAATGGCATAAGTCGCAGTTAGCTCGATAATATGTTCTTTCATAAGCGGCCACGTGACCCCTCCGGCTTTACTGTATGCTGCAATCGCCTTCTCTAAACCTGGTTCGCCAAATGTTCTTAAATGACCTATAAAGTCTCTTGATACATCCGTGACAGCAGCTTCGGTCCAGTCGATTAAACCCGTCACCTCTGCCTGCTCGTTAATCAGCGTATGACCTGCATGAACGTCGCCATGGATTAACCCTGTGTGTTCTGGCCACATTTCATCATTTGCAAGCCATGTTTGCCACCTTGCCCATAGATCCTCCCTAACGCCATACGTTTCTTTTACCTCGTTCATTCGCTTTATCATCGACGCTTTTGCTTCTTCGGCACCATTCAACGTTAAGCCCGGCAGGCTCAATTTCTCTTTAGGTACGTGGTGTAACTTAGCTAACACTTTTCCTATTGAGGCGTGGTAGCTTTCGGGAACATTATTTATATCAAACTCCCAAACGTAGTTTTGAATTTCCGGGTCAATGGTTCCAGCTGGAACGCCTGATAACTGCTTATAAGCGATGAGATCGTCTGTATAAACAGACCAGACCGGAACTTCAAACGAAACATGTTTGTTTACAGTATCCAACACACTTTTTTCAAGATCGGTTTTTGCCATTACGTCTTTCCTTCGCGGAATTCTTAGGATCCATTTTTCATTACGGTTGTCAATTGCATGGACAACCTGGAAATCTAGCCCTGAATCATTTATTTTGATGGAATCTTCTTGAACGTTAATCCCATTTTTCCTTGCAATCTCTGTTATTTCTTTTCCTTTTTTATTCATCGTCAATGAAACCACCTTACTTCCTTAATGTTAGTTGTTGATTTTCAATGTGATAAACGTTGTCTGTTACAAGCTCAATAAACGTCCGGTCATGTGAAACGAGAAGAACGGTGCCTTTATAGGCTTTCAGAAATTTTTCTAAAGCTTCGATGCAGTCCACATCCAAAAAGTTTGTAGGTTCATCCAATACGAGAACGTTGTATTTGCCGAGGAAAAGCTGACACAAAACGAGGCGAATAGCTTCTCCGCCGCTCAGTTCACGAACATCTTTTTTCATGTCACTTCCTCTAAAGTTCATCATATGAAGCACAGCTCGAATCTTGCTTTCACCTTCATCCGTGTTTCTTTTCATATAAGCGAGAACGCCTTCTGTTTTCTCAAACTGGTAGTCCATTTGTTCATACGCTCCAAAAACAACCTTTGGCGAAAGATCGATACTCTTACCAGCACTTAAAATGTGCTTAAGAAGCGCTGTTTTACCTGAACCATTATTTCCAGTAATGGCAATCGTTTTACCTAGTGCAAATTGAAAGCTCGCTTCTTTTAACAGAACCTTCTCCCCAGCCTTCAGTGTCAGGCGGTCAGCCATTACCGGAAACTTATTGTGTACTTGAAGAGCATCTGGCTGATGAAAATGAAGTTCCGTTTCTTTTTCAGGCGCTTTAACCACTTCCAGCTGCTCTGCCCGTTTTTCCATCGCTTTTGCAGCTCGCTGAACCGATTTTTGGCTAGTATCTTTTGATTTTGTCATGAACATTCGGTTTGCAGTGGCCTTCGTCTCTGTTTTGGACATTTGTCCACTCGCCTGTGTAATCTTGTCTGCCTTTTTCATTTTCTCGTCAGCAGCTTTTAATAGTCGGCTTTTATCTTTCACGTATTTTTCATGTTGCTCCTGCTGCTGTTTTTTTTCTAATTCTTTCTGCTCCACATAATCTGAATAGTTGCCTGTATACTCGGTTACTTTCCTATCTTCCACTTCCCATATTTTTGTAACGAGCTGGTCCAGCACGTAGCGGTCATGGCTGACGAGAACAAGAGCACCGTAGTAATACCGAAGTTCCTCGACTAAAAAGTCAGTTCCTGAAGCATCCAAATGTGTGGTAGGTTCGTCAATGAACAAACCTTCATAATACGTGGAAAACAACCGGGCTAACTTCATCCGCGTTTGCTCTCCCCCACTTAACTGATCGAGGTCGTTTTGCGGAACCAATAGTTTTCCAAGCAACTCATAATCAACGTTCTCCTCCACGGGCTTTGATGTTTGCTCGAAGTACCCAAAGTCCACAAGCCGGTTCACTTGCCCCCGATGCGGTGTGATAATACCGTTCATCACCTTTAATAACGTACTTTTTCCTCCACCGTTCTTTCCAACAATTCCGATCCGATCAAACTGATACACCGACAACTTAGGAATGTCTAACACCACTTCATCTAGATAAGATATTTCAATATTTGATAGTTCTAAACATAATTGTTCCATTACCTGTTTCCTCCCATTACTAAAAAAATCATAGGCAATCTGCCTATGATTCAGAGTAAACGAAAAGAAACCTATCCTTACAGTGAAGGTAAAACGTCAAACACTTCACCAAGTAATCCTGGAAAAAAGGAAGGTTATAACATAAAAATAGAAAGACAGAACGATCCGCCTTTCTACATAAAACATATCTCTATGCAAAATGAAGATTATTAAAAAAGGACAGACTGCTCCCGTTTACTCTGCAATCACAAACAGAGCCTTTGAACGTATTAAATTACGAGTTCAAAGTGCGGAAACGGATTCTGGATGGTAACATTTTTAATAATCCTCCTTTAATTTATAAGTATAATCAAAGTATATCTTGTGGTATAAATGATGTCAATTTCCTTTTTCCGAATTCTTAACTGTTTTTCACCGGCTTCAATCCCCTACCGATAAAATTTGCAGATACTGGCTGTAACTTTAATTCCCTCGCCCAAATGGAAAGCTGCCCCACATGATGAATTTCATGGGCAATGACATGATGAATAATTTCACTTTTTTCAAATTGACCTTGAATCCATGGCGCAGTGATGAGTTCGTCTTCATTCGCTTCCTCCAAGCACGCAGATAAAAGATCTTCTACCTCCATTCGACAGGTGTCTGAGAGCAGTTGAACTTTTTCGACCGTGTTGTAATCACTAAACTGTAATTCAATATCTTTTTTTCCACAGATAGCGCGAAGCCAACTATACTCCGCATCGACAATGTGAAAAAGCGTAAATAAGATACTTCCTGTACCGCCGACTCGTCTTTTTAGCCATTCATCAGCAGGTAATTGCCTGCACCAGTCAAACCATTCATCACGAACCTGCCAGTTATACTCAAAGAACGTTTTCAACCCGAACCCCTCCATTTTTTCCTCGTTTAATTTAGAGTTGGCTGTTTTTCCCAGAATACCTTTATATTTATGAAAGTTTTTGCAAGTTAACTTATTCCCAATGTCATAAGCATTCGTTCTACAATTGAGTTTGAATTTTACAGATCCATAATAAAATAACAACATGAGATCACTAATCAGCCAACCCCTTGTTTTTCATTAAGAATCTCCTCTTCTTTTTTAACGGATTCTCTTTTCCCACCCCATAAAATCTTTTGCATGATAATACCGGTTAACCCGATCAACAATGTTGTAAATCCGCCAACCTGATAGAGAGTAAATACACCAAACCACTGAACAAGAAGTCCACCAGTTACAGGGGCAACAAGTAGAATCATCCCTGTTAACGAGTTAAACATCCCTGACATTTGCCCGACTTTTCCTTGGGGGCTTTCCTTTTGCAAGATATAGCTATAGATGACACTAAATATGCCAACGCCTATGCCAACGAAGAGTGAAGCCGCAATTGGCCACAAAACAGTTACGCCAGGTTGGGTAAAACCAATGGTTGTAAATCCGAAGCCAATGAAAAAAATCGAACCCCCTAGGTACCAGCCATACTTCCTCAATTCCTTTAACCGATTTAAATAAAGGAGGATCCCTACAGCTCCCGCACCTGAAGTAGACATCGCCCACCCTAATACGGAAGGGTTGTCAGGATACACTTCCCGGAATAACACGGCATATTGAGCGTCAACTAATTGAATAGACGTAAACGCTAACAGAGCGAAGCAAAAACTGATAAAGAGCACTTTTGACCGAAACAATAAATGCCACCCATTTCGCCATGTGTGCCAAAAGGAAACTGTCTTTTCTTCGTCCGAAGTTCCTTTGGAACGGTCGGTATCCACATGCCGGACAAAAAGCAGTATACACGCGGAAATCACTAGAGCCACGGCATAAATAACAAAGCTCATTTTTGGTGAAAATGCAGCTGCGATTGACGCTCCAAGAAATGGACCAATGATTTTAGATAATTGATTCACCGTTCCGTTTAAAGTAACCGCTTTTAACACGAAGTCTGGTTGAACGACCTGTTGAATAAGTGCCTGCTGAGCCGGAAAGTGAACAATGGTGAAAGTCGACCGTACAAGGAGAATAACCAAAGCCACCCAAGGACTTGAAATAAAAATTAACATTATCGTTAAACAGGCCGTTGCGACATCTGCTAGTAACATAATGAAAACCTTTTTATTTTTATCAACGTAGATCCCAGCAAACTGACTAAACAAGGCATGAGGCAGGGCATAAACGACAGGCACTAAAGCAACCATCCAAGGCTCTGTTTGCCAAACATAGCTAAATAACAAAATGACAGCCAACATGTCAAAAAACTTCCCCATCGTGGAGATGGCATATGAGCTGAATAACTTCAAATACGTACGATTTTTCCAAATAGAATCGATTTCGGCTGTTTGTTTATCCACATCCATCACCTATCCTTTAATAGAAGTGTAGATGATGAATGTCAGAGGAATATCAGAGGAACGTACGAATGTGTTGGTGAATAACTGCTTTTAAATTCAGTAAATTCGTCGTTTTGTAGTACTTGCCTTTTTCGCTTTGATAATATCTGATCATCCTTTTATCAGCACCGGCTTTAGACAGCAAAAAATCGAGTACCTGGTAAATAAACAAAAAGTAATAAGAGTGTCCTGACTGATTGATAATGAGAATGCCTTCATTAATCGCATCTCTTCCTTTTATCTTTTCTCCTCCGGCTAATAAAGCTAACCCTTTTAGGACCTGAAGAGCTCCCTGTTCCCTTAAATAAGGACGGAGCTTAAGAAGCTGATCAATAGCAACAAGTTCTCCATTAACCGCCACCAATTTGTTCTCATAAAACAACACGATCGTCTTCATTATTTTTAACAGTGGATAAAAGCCGTGATCAGCCGATTGTATCTCTTCAAGCCCTTGTTTAACCAACTTCATCGCAGCGTTTGCCTGGTCCACCTTCAAATACAACATCGGCAAGCTAAAGTAAGCGAGGTCCATATGTTCTTCTTCACGCAACACCTGCATGTTGATCACTTTCTCATACATTGAGATGACTCGCTTTGTATCATTTTCAACATACCCAAAAAGATGTAAAGGGAAGAATTTGTTGTTCATTGCCCTTCCCCCCTTATTAAGTAATGAGGTGAAGTCGCTTTTTAATAAAAGAAGAACACTCTCATGCTTTTCTTTCAAAGGAAAGCCCAGATCTTGATTTGTCATTAATGCCTTGAGCGCTTTCCCCTGCCCGTACTTATAGTACATATTAAACAATTGATTCGCCTGTTGGAAAAGCTCTTCAGGTATCTGGTCTGGTGCGCACTGTTTTTTCTCTTTGACCTCTAAGCGATAACCGAATCCTTTTACTGTTTTAATGGACACGACACCTTTAAAGGGGGCTAATTTTTTTCTGAGCCGGTAAATATGGTCATCCACAGTACGATCCGTCGGCTCCTCTAACGGCCAGACAGCATCTAAAATTTCCTCACGTGAAAAAGCCCTTCCGTGGTTCTTATGTAAAAATGAGAGTAAGAAAAATTCTTTTCTAAGTAACACAACCTTATCCCCTTCACAGGTTAGCGAATAATCTGCTTGAGAAAAATTCATAACAACTCCCCTTCTCCACTGAAGCGTCTCCTATATTCAATTATATTGGAAAACGAATAGAAAAACGACATGGCAAATGAATAGCCATGTCCGTTTTCAGGTGAAAACTTCGTGTGGGACCTATAGTTTAGGATAGTGGCGCAACCACCGGAAAGGTTGCGCCACTTTTTTTGTCAACGATAGTCACCACCAAAAATAGCTACATTCTGCCGGTCAGGAACAAATTCTTGCCCGTTCCACTTGAGAACGGTTTGTACAAAGCCGAGTGAGTCAGCATTGTACTGCCCTGCAATCCTTTGATACGCTTTAAGATCATACGTGCCATCTCTGTTAAAATCAACAGGATACAGACCAGACAAAGGATTGACCCAACCTTCAATCGGTGCCACTAGAACTCCATTCCCATCATAAATATCCGATAAATATTCTTGCCCCTTATAAGTCAAATCAAGAATGTACTTTTCCTTACGTTTATAGCTGATAACAGACGCTTTGTATTGATCCAGATAAGTTACACTGTACTTATAGTCTTCATTGAAAACATCAGAATCGAAAATCTGCCTCACTTGGCCATTTATACAAGAAAATAAATACGCATAAATGGTCCCACCACTACCTCCCGTATCAATGATTACTAAAATATCATCCACGTGGTTACCTGTAACATCACCAAGGAAAAGTGTTGGATTGTAGCCAGCGTTATTTTTTAAAGGAATTTGCTGATCATGATTTGTTTTTCCATTTTGGACGATCAAGGTAATATTTTCCCAAAATGGACTATCAGGTGTACTATTTGCTGTAAGAAAGACATTGTCAATAATCCCGTCACCGTCAATATCACCCTGCTTTGCAGTCACTATTGAAGGACCGTTTAAATTTATTTCTCTTAGTGAAACAGACTGAAGTTTCGCCTGCACTTCCAATAACTCTTTCCTTGAAGGATAAGGATTTGGTAGCAACAAGGCATTATTAATCGTTTGTAATGCTTCTTCTGTTAACCCGGCCCTTAATTGCGCATCAGCCAAGTAGTACCAAAAATACGGTTCGTTCGTTTCTTGGATTTTTGTGTAATAATAACGTATCGCATTTCTGAAATAATCCATGTCCATATTCATCCCGCCTTCCACTTTATTCTCAATACAGAATTATATGAAATAAACCGGCGAGATAGCATTTTCGATTTTTTCTAGCCACTTTTCCTCCAAGGACCCTTTCATTCATGAAAAAATTCATAATATGAACATTCGATGGCTGACTTTGAGTATTATCTCTGTGGATATTGCGTTTTACCTGCGCAAATCGAATTATATCAGTGCGAATTTGCATTATATCAGCGGAATTTGACATTATATTAGCGATTCGACATAAAGCGCTAAAATCCGACTCTACCGAGAAGCTCCTCCCCAAATGTCGCATTTAGTAAGTGACCAAAAACGAAATGAAATGGGAGGAAACCCCGCAAAGCGTGAGGAGGCTTGGCGGTTCGTCCGCGGAAAGCGAGCAGATGCAGGCCTACCGAGCTGTAAAAATAGTCGCCAAAAACGCTTGAGGATCCTCCCTCAAGCGTTTTAACAATAACAATTACTGTTTCTCATTCACCATCAACGGATGGGAGAACGCGTTGTATTCTTTGTTTCGTTTTGTTATTTCGTTGCCTTCTTTAAAAACAGATTCAAAGAAACGGCTAGCGGGCTGTGCTAATGCGCGGTAATAATCCGCGAAAAGAGACGCTGCGTAGTCACCGAGCCATTTATCCGGTAACAGTTCTTCGGGTAAACCCGGATCGACGAACAAAAACTTCCGGTATTCGTGGACGAGTTTGGTTCTTTCTACAAAACATTCTCCGTCACTCATATTCCCTTTTTCGATCTTGTTTTTATCGATGATGTATTTCTGGCTATAGGTCGATATAAATGTTTCATACCGCTCGTTAATTTCATCTAAGTTCCAGCATTCCTCAACGACTTGCTGGTTTTTTCGCGGACCTTTGTATTCGGAGACGAAAAAGTGAACGTACTCCTGAATATCGTATTTTGCAATTAAATCTTCCACTTGCTTTTCTAAAGGAATAGGTGATATCCAGCAACTATTAGACAATGTGCCAAAACCGCTCCAGACTAGCTCTTTTCGCAGTTCATCACGAATGCTACGTTTCGTTTCTGGAATCGTATACATAAGCATGCGCCATTTCCCATCCCATTTTTCATTTTTTAATTTGAAAATACGGTCAGCCGCTTCTTCTATACGATTTTTTCCCCGTACCGTTAGAAAATAGTAGCTTTTATTGCCGACCTTCCTTGATTGAACCCAGCCTTGTTTATTCATTCTCGAAATGGCAGCACGAATCGACTGCTCGTTATGCCCGAACTCTTTTAAGAGCTGAATTAAACTACCGATCCAAATTTCATTACCGTAATGACGAATATAATCACCGTATAACGTAAAAATCATCGATCTCGTATTTAAGTTTTCTTCCATCATTCAAAACCCTTCTCTCTTCCGTAAGCAGTAAGCAAGTCTATTGATACCTTCTCATTTTTAGTCACGTTCCCATATTATAAATGAAAACAAATACGATGTAAATTTTACGCACATCCTTGTCCGTGTTATACGAGAAGGATATCGTAGGTGCTACGGATTCACTTCCCTAAAGCTCCACCCTAAAACCTTTTAATCAAGAATCGATTCCTTTCACAACGGTACTAATCCCTTGTCCGACGCCAACACACATCGTGGCAAGTCCGTACTTCGTCTTTCGTCTTTTCATTTCGTGCACTAGTGTCGTAAGGATTCTCGCTCCACTTGCACCTAACGGATGTCCAAAAGCGATCGCTCCGCCATTTACATTGACAATATCCGCTGATAACTCAAGCTGTCGCATACACTCTACCGACTGAGCGGCAAAAGCTTCGTTTAATTCCACAAGACTAATGTCGTTTATTGAAAGTCGCGCGCGCTCAAGCGCCTTCCGTGTCGAGTAGATCGGCCCTAACCCCATAATAGATGGTTCTAATCCAGCTACAGCTGAGGTCACATATTCAGCTAGTGGTTCTAGTCCCAATGTTTCTGCTTTTTCTTTACTCATCACTAAGAGTGCTGAGGCTCCGTCATTTACTCCTGATGCATTTCCTGCGGTAATGGTTCCGCCTTCAAACAACGAGCGCAAAGAACCGAGCTTTTCTAACGTAACACCTGGTCTTGGATGTTCATCTTTTTCAATTACAACCGGATTCCCTTTGCGATCCTTATATTCAACAGGCACGATTTCATCTGCAAAATGTCCTGCTTCCATTGCAGCCTTTGCCCGGTTTTGACTTTCAAATGCAAATGCATCTTGATCTTCACGCGATACCTGATAACGCTCAGCGACATTTTCAGCCGTTTGCGGCATTGAATCGGCGCCGTATTCTTTTTCCATTTTTTGGTTGACGAACCGCCAGCCGATTGTCGTGTCATGCATCGTCATGTCCCCGCGCGGAAAATCACTCGTAGGTTTTGCCATCACAAGTGGTGCCCGCGTCATGCTTTCCGTCCCACCGGCAATAAATATGTCTCCTTCTCCAGCCATGACAGCACGTGCAGCATAGTTGACGGCATCGAGTCCCGATCCGCATAAACGGTTAATCGTCGTTCCGGCCGCCTCTACAGGAAGTCCTGCTAAAAGTGCTGACATCCGCGCAACATTTCGGTTATCCTCTCCTGCCCCGTTGGCATTACCTAAGATGACTTCTTCAATTTCTTCTACAGGTAAATCTGGATTTCGTTCGGTGATCGCTTTAATAACAATCGCCCCTAAGTCATCAGGGCGGACGGATTTAAGCGCTCCTTTATATTTGCCAATCGGAGTACGTACTGCGTCGACGATCACTACATTTCTCATCGCACTTCTTCCTTTCTTGGAGAATAATCATATACCCCTTTGCCTGTTTTCCGTCCTAACCTGCCTGCTTTTACGTATTTTACAAGCAAAGGACAAGGTCGATATTTTTCCCCGAGGTTTTCGTGAAGATAGGTTAAATTGTTGAGTCGTGTATCAAGACCGACTAAATCTCCGAGCTCAAACGGTCCCATTGGATAGTTGAGCCCAAGTTTTATTGCCCGGTCGATTTCTTCAGGTGATCCGACACCTTCTTGAAGCATGTAAAAAGCTTCATTGCCAACGAGCGCGCTGATTCTACTTGTCACAAAGCCTGGAAACTCGTTTACGACAACCGTTTCTTTCCCTAGCTGTGCAGAAACTTTTTCAACCAGTTCAACCGTTTTATCATTCGTTTCAAGTCCGCGAATGATTTCAATTAACGGCATTTTATGAACCGGGTTAAAAAAGTGCATCGCAATCACTTGTTCTGGACGGTTTGTAAATGAGCCGATCTCAGTTGGACTCATCGTTGACGTATTTGTCGCTAAAATACAGTGGACCGGTGTAGCACGATCCAACGTTTCAAACACTTGCTTTTTAATCGCAAGCTTTTCTGGCACCGCTTCAATAACCAAATCTGCATTTGCGACAGCAGACTCCATATTCGTCTCATACGTCAATCTTGTTTTTGCACGGTCAGCCACTGCTTCGGTGAGCTTATTCCGCTCCATTCCTTTTATAAAAATCGAACTAATATCTGTTTTGGCAAGTGCTAATGCTTCGTCATTAATATCAATGAGTGCTGTATTAAAACCCGCAACCGCACTAACATAAGCAATACCTCTGCCCATAACACCTGAACCTACAATGGCAATTGTTTTCATCTATGTAGCCTCCTTCAACGATTTATAGAAAACTTGACTTGACACCAAGTTTTTTTGAGCCTTGGTGCGCTGATATTTTATTCTTTTAGAGGGGTCGACCTTTCTTAAAGGATAAAAAAGAATGCGAGCGGCGTTTCTAAAACGCGCTCGCATTGGTGTTTTTTAAAGTCCTAATGGATTAAGTGGACGGTTGCCAACGTAGGAAAGCACGCTTTTTGTTTCGGTGTATAGGTCGAGTGTTTCCACACATAACTCACGGCCATATCCAGACTGCTTATATCCTCCAAATGGCGTTCCTGGGAAAGCTGAAAATGGGCAGTTGACCATGACAATTCCTGCTTTAATACCACTTGCGACACGGTTGGCACGGCCGTTGTCTTTCGTCCAAACAGCAGATCCAAGGCCGTAAATCGTATCATTGGCTAATTTAACCGCTTCTTTTTCATCTTTAAATTTCATCACGACGACAACAGGACCGAAAATTTCTTCTTGGGCTACTTGCATGTCGTTGGTCACATCAGTAATAACCGTCGGAGCATACCAATACCCCTCTTCAAAGCCTTCAGGGTAAATCTGCTCACCACCGGTTACGACAGTAGCGCCATCTTTGACCGCTTGTTTTACGTATCCATCGATCACATCAACCTGACTTTGACTAACAATCGAACCAAGGTGCGTTCCTTTGTCCATCGGATCGCTTGATTTAAGTTGCTTTGTTTTTGCCACAAATTTCTCCATAAATTCATCATAAATTTCTTCGTGGACGAACAGGCGGGAACGTGCTTCACATGATTGACCTGTGTTATAGAAGATGCCAAACAATGATCCGTCTACTGCTGCGTCGATGTCCGCGTCATCAAAGACAAGGCTTGGTGATTTACCTCCGAGCTCAAGTGTGACACGCTTCAATGTTTCAGACGCTTTTGCCATAATGTCTTTTCCTGTACCTGTTTCACCTGTGAAGGCCACTTTGTCGACACCGTCATGTTCAGTTAGCGCTGAACCAACCGTGGAGCCTGGTCCTGTTACGACGTTTACAACGCCTTCTGGAACACCTGCTTCATGACAAATTTCTGTTAATACGATCGCTGTCACCGGCGTTAAGCTTGCTGGTTTAAGAACAATCGAGCACCCCGTTGCAATCGCCGGTGCGATTTTCCAAGCCGCCATCATCATTGGGTAGTTCCACGGAATGATTTGTGCTGCTACACCCATCGGTTCTTTTTGTGTGTAGTTGAAAAAGCCACCTGGTACATTGTTTACAGATCCTGTATGCCCGACAATCGCTCCTGCATAAAATTCAAAGTCTTCGATGGACTGCATGACTTGTCCTTGAGCAGCACCTACTGACTTTCCGCTATTTAAAACCTCTAATTCTACTAACTCGTTAAAACGAGAGCGCATAATGGATGCGATTTTATTTAAAACTCGTGAACGCTTCCCTACCGGATAACGTTTCCACTTCCCGTTATCAAATGCATTTCGTGCAGCTTGTACAGCACGATCAACATCTTCTACACCTGCTTTTGCAATTTCAGCTAAAGGTTTTCCTGTTGCCGGATTGTACGTAACAAACGTTTCCCCAGACGCACTATCAACTGATTCACCATTAATGACCATTTTATAGTAATCTCTTTTTAGCACTTCATTGTCTAGCTTTTTTTCTTCAACACTTTTCATTGTAAAAAACCTCCATTACGTTATTGCCCTAAATAATTAGGTGATCTTTTTTCGAAAAAGGCGTTCATTCCTTCACGGTGATCGTGTGTTTTTCCTGCTGTTCGCTGAGCATAGGCTTCATACTCGAGCATGTCATGTAAATCATGATCCCAGCTTTTATATAAGTATCGCTTAATCAAACCGACTGCTTTTGTCGGCATTGAAGCCAATTTTTCAGCATACTTCTTCACTTCTTCATCCCAGTTCGCTTCTGTAAAAACCTCATTTACTAACCCAAAAGATTTCGCATCATGGGCATCTACTTTTTCACCCATAACGGCCAGTTCCATCGCTTTGGCGTGCCCAACAAGTCGCGGCAAATAGTACAGGCTTCCTGAATCCGGTACAAGTCCGATATGAATGAAAGCTTCTACAAACTTCGCTTTTTCTGAGGCTACTCTAAAATCGGCCGCTAGCGCAAAACTCATTCCAGCACCAGCAGCTACTCCGTTTACCGCTGCAATAATCGGCTTTTCAAGTGAAGCGAGCTCTCGTATCATCGGATTGTATCGCTTCCGTAAAAATTCAGCGTGATCTGTGTCTTCATCCACCCCTGCCAGATCTTCCCCCGAACAAAACGCTCGGCCGCTTCCGGTAACGACAATCGCTCGAACCTCATCATCTTTACCGGCACCTCGCAGCGCTTTACTCACTTCTTTGTTCATTTGCTCTGTAAAGGCATTAAGCTTATCCGGTCGATTGAGGGTGAGCCACGCTACGTTATTTTCCACTTCGTACATAATCGTTTCATACATAACAGATACCTTCTCCTCTCTACTTCCCGGTAAATCGAGGATTTCGTTTTTCTAAGAATGCTTGCATCCCCTCTTTTTGATCTTGAGAAGAAAAGAGAAGATAAAAGTTCTTTCTTTCTAATTCCATCCCTTCTTGTAATGGATGATCAACCGCCTTGTTAACTGCTTCTTTAATCAACCTCAACGAAAGCGGTGGTTGTTTTGCGAGACGATGGGCAAACTTCATCGTTTCTTCCATCACGAGCTCTGGGGCAATGAGGCGATTAACTAAGCCATATTGGAGCGCTTCTTTTGCTGGAATCGTATCTCCCGTCCAAAGATATTCTAGTGCTTTTGTTTTTCCCATCGCTTTTGTAAGCCGCTGTGTGCCACCAGCCCCAGGCATTACAGCCAGGGTCACTTCCGGAAAACGAAATTGAGCGGTCTCTGAAGCAAATAGCATGTCACAGTTGAGTGCCAGTTCAAAACCTCCTCCAAAGACGAAGCCACTTGCAGCACCTAATATCGGTTTTTTGATGGTGGAAATTCGGTCCCACTGAGCGAATTGGTTTAAAAGTTCAAGTGAAACCGCATCATCTTCTGCCATTTCCTCAATATCAGCACCCGCGGCAAATGCCCGGTCGGATCCGGTAATCACAATGACGCGAATATCATCTGCTTGATCGTACTCAAAAAGTTGATCTACAATTTCATCCACCATTTTTCGATTTAGTGCATTGTAGACTTTAGGACGATCGAGTTGAATCACACCGACATTACCGTCTGTGTAATGCTTAATCATTTCTTTAGGACTCATCGACTTCTTCACCGATCATTAGCGTTACGAGCTCGCCGGCAAACCCCATTAAATCCTTTCCACTCGCTTTTGCTTCGTCTGTTTTCATCGCTTTTTTGAATGATTCATGATCGTCATAATACATTTCACATAATAGGTGATAATCGCTTTCACCCATTGGAGATCCAACAACTTTTGTCACTTTCATTTTACGAAGTCCTGGAATTTTTTCCGTGATTGGTGCGTGTGTATTAAAGTAATGCTCATCAAATGCCTCTTTATCTTCTGGTTTTTTGTACAGTGCAATAAGTTTTACCATTATTCATATCATCCTTTCAAATCATATTTATTGTTATATTAAGGCTCAATTCTAAAAAGATTGTTTGCTTTTATCAGTTAGAAGTCGCAACAGGTGGATGATTTCACCCCAGGACACAAGTGCGACATCCGTTCTTCCTTCACTTCGTTCGGGTTCACGGGGTCTTCAGCTGCTCCTACGGTGCCTCGTCGAAAGAAAACCATTGTTGCTTTTCCCGCTGGAGTCGCCGCCTTTTCTTGTTACTTATCAAACAGCGTTTTTTAAAGATTCGCTACCGGCTTCATCGCTTCAAATGGATTCTTGCAGCTCCGGCAATACACAATACTTCTGCATGCTGTTGGTCCAAAAATGTTTTCCATCGTCGTGTAAGTCGACCCACAATAAGGACAGTCGATTTTCCATGGCTCCCCTGGAACATGGTTAGCAGGTGGTGGTGCAATGCCATATTCCTTGAGCTTTTCTTTTCCTTCAGCACTTATGAGATCTGTCGTCCACGGAGGGTCGTAAATATAAGTCACGGTCACTTGGTCAACTCCTTCAACTTTCATGACAGCGTTTTCAATTGAACGCTGAATAATGTCTAAAGCAGGACAACCAAGAAACGTAGGTTTCGCCATCACTTTTGCTTCGTTTTCTTCAATGTGAACGTCATGAATCATGCCCAGTTCAACAACACTGATCGATGGAATTTCCGGGTCTTTGACGCTTTGAAGGGTCTCCATGATCCGTTTCTTTACTTGCGTTTTTTCAATAACCATCTCGTCCCCCCTCTCTCGTTGTTTCCTTACCAGGCGGCAGCAGGGTCCGTACGGTATACTTCAGAAAGAATGTCTAGCGCTTGGCTTAAATCTTCAGTATGTTCTCCTTTTCTGCCATTTCCTTGTTTTAATTCTGGATTTCTATCGATCTGATAATCTACTTCTTTAAATAACGGCTCAATCTTTTCCATCCAACGATTTGTTAAAACGTCCTCTTCAGAAATAAGACCGAATTCACTCATTTTTTCACCCTCAGGTCCGAGCGTCAGTACTCCTCCAAAATCGTCCCACACTTTTTCGATCGCCTGCTCCATTTTCACGCGAGCTTCCGGCGTGCTATTCATGAGCTGCTTAAACCACATTTCCCAATGCATCAAGTGATAGTACTCTTCACCAATGACTTTTCTGGCAATATGAGAGAGCGGCGAATAGCTTGAATCTTTCAATGATTGAAGCCGAATAGTCTTCGCGTGGTCGTAAAATAAATTTCGAACAACGGCAAATGCCCAGTCATAGTCTGGTTTTTCCAAATAGCTTCCTTCACCATTTTTACATTCAAGGATAATCGCATTACGAAACTCCTGAGGGGTACGTAAATGCGACAAATCATCTGCCTTTCCCTCACCGAGATCTTCGAGAAGTTGATAGTACATCACAGCATGCCCCATCGTATCCTGGTTGATCGATGAAAATGCTACATCTTCTTCAATGTGCGGAGCTAGCCCTAGCCACTCTGATCCACGGTAGGCGATCAAAAAATCATCATCAGCTAGTTGATATAAGAGAGCCTTACATGCTTTAAGGGCTTCTGGGTTGGACTTGAGGTCGTCTATGCTTTCAAATGTCACGACGAACACCTCCTAAAGTAAGTTTTTTTCTGTAAACTGTTCTTGTTCGTATTGCCGCCACTTTTTCTTCAAATAGCCGTACCCGGAGGTTTCGCGGTATTTTTTATTATCTAACCTTGTGAGAACTTGACGTTCATCTTCATTTAACCCTAAAACCTCACTTCGTTTGACAACCCAAATATTGACGCAAGGTTCCCGTCTCATAAAGTTCTCTTTTGCCATCATAATCGCCATTTCCTTATTCGGCGCGAGTAAGCTGAACTGATGCTGAAAAGGCGCCATTGGGTTTCGTTTACTAAAAACTTCGTATTCTTCGTAAAATTGACTTTCTTTACTCATGTGGACTAAGCCTCCTTTGCCGACGTATTAGAAAGGGCATCCCGTACCCACTGTGTGTTTTCGTATGAGTTACGTCGCAAATCTAATCGCTGTTCTGACATTGGACCGTGTCCTGTCACAATTTTTTTAAACTCATTCCAATCCGGCTGTTGGTACACCCATTCTTCTTTTTCCTCATCATAATGAAGGGTTTCATCCGGAACTTTTAAGCCGATCGATTGGATTCTGGGAATGTATTTGTTGAAAAATTCCTGGCGTAAGTCTTCGTTTGTTTTCGTACGGATTTTATATTTAATGTTTTTATTTACGTTTGATGACCCTACATTCTCTTTTGACTTTGGACCGAAGAACATTAACAGTGCTGGCCACCATTCGTCGAGTGACTTTTGAATGAGCACCCGTTGTTCTTTTGTACCTTCTGTTAATGCTAAAATAATGCTCTCCCCGTGTTGAGCGTGGAAAACCTCTTCTGCACAAATGCGTTGAAGTGCTCGTGCATACGGACCGTAGGAGCTATTTAATGACATGCTTTGCGTAATGATTGCCGCTCCGTCCACGAGCCAGGCAATAATACCGGCGTCTCCCCACGTTGGAGCTTTCATATGAAAAACATTGTGAAATTTTAACCGACCAGTAAATAAGTCTTTCAAAATATCTTCTCTCGTTTTCCCAAGCGGCTTCATTAAATCTTCTGCCACCCTTAAAAGTAACTGCCCGTGGCCCATTTCATCTTGTACTTTTGCCATAATCGCTAGCTTACGATGAAGGGTTGGCGCTTTAGGAACCCATTCCTTTTCTGGAAGCGCTCCCATAATTTCACTCACTGCATGCATAGAGATTAGCCTTATCAATGCTTCTCGGTAATCATCTGGCATCCAATCGTCAGCTTCAATTCTGTCACCAGCTTCGATTCTCTCCATGAAACGCTGGTACTTTTCCTCATAGGAGAGGTCTTGCGTTAATTCCAGTACCATAACCTGACCTCCTAATATAACGTTTTCTTAACGTTAGTATATTTTATTGCAATACAAAAAGCAACAATTATTAGAAAATTCTTTCTACACTTATTTTATTAGAGACAGTTTTATATGGAATCAATAAAGTCTGTAACAAATATAACGGCTCTTTTTCTACTTTCACTTGAGTATGACATTTTTCTAGATGCCGTTTGGAAATTGTCATTAAAAATAACAATGATTATTTCTACAAACGAGTCTTTCATAATTCACTTGTTAAAAAAAACACAACTTTATTGTAAAATGCGTATCTCTTTACAGCTTCGTTGGCCTGCATCTGCTCGCTTTCCGCGGACGAACTGCCAAGCCTCCTCGGGAAAGGCGCCCTGCGGGGTCTCGGCTGGCCCATTTTTCCGCAGGAGTCTCACAGATTACGGCCTATTACGTAAGGGGCTAAAAAGACTCTCTTGTTCCTTCCATTTCATTTAGTTTGTTTGAAAAAAATATAAAAAAACGTGAATCCCAGAGTGAGAATTCACGTTCAAAGCTTATGATTTAAAGTAAGTCAGCGGCCATTTGTGCCAGACCTGAGCGTTCTCCTTTTTCTAGCTTTACATGGGCTGTTTCTCCTTGGGATTTCAACCGTTCAGCTACATACGTTAAGCCGTTTGTGTATTCATCTAAATACGGATGATCGATTTGTTTCGGGTCACCCATCAGGACAATTTTGCTTCCTTCCCCGACACGAGTTAAAATCGTCTTCACTTCATGCTTCGTTAAATTTTGTGCTTCATCAATAATGATAAATTGATCAGGGATACTTCTCCCGCGAATATACGTTAAGGCTTCCACTTGGAGTGAACCCATCCCATCTAAAATTTTATCCAATTCCCCTGGCTTTTTAGCATTAAATAAATACTCCAGATTATCGTAAATCGGCTGCATCCAAGGTCGCAATTTTTCTTCTTTTTCTCCAGGTAAATAGCCGATATCCTTCCCCACTGGAACAACAGGCCTTGCCACAAGGAGCTTCTTATATTTTTGCAAGTCTTCAGTCTGATAAAGACCTGCTGCCAAGGAAAGCAGCGTCTTTCCTGTGCCGGCTTTTCCAGCTAATGTGACAAGCGGGATATCGTCTCGCGTGAGGATATCCAACGCCATTCTTTGCTGAACATTTCGCGCTCGGATCCCCCATACTGGGTCATCAGCGGCAATAAACAGCTCTACACATTCATTGTCTTTGTCCACTTTCCCTAACGCTGAACGCGAAGGTGCTGCTTCATCTCGAAAAATATAAAACTGATGTGGCTGGGTAATGGTTCGGGTAAAGTCTGGTTTAACAAGCCTTCTTTTTTCAAAAAGCTCATCCATTTTTTTTGGAGGTAAAAATTTTTCTTCATACCCCTTATACATCCGGTCAAATTGAACAACGCGATCGCTTAAAAAGTCTTCGGTAAACAACCCTAAAGCATCTGCTTTTACGCGCATGAGTGCATCTTTACTAACAAGAACGACCTTTTTCACTAGCGTATTTTCTTCTTCAATTTTTATATTTAATGCTACTGCTAAAATTCGATTATCATTCGTTACTTCCAGAAAAGTTTGCTTCATTTTTTCAAAAGACCGATGGTTTAATTCAACTCTTAATGTACCTCCGCTCGGTAAATTCACTCCTTCATGCAGCTTGCCGTTTTCCCTGAATTCATCTAAGAGCCTAGCAACTTGACGAGCATTTCTTCCTATTTCATCCATATATCGTTTTTTTGAATCAACTTCTTCTAACACAACCGCCGGAATAATAACATCATGTTCATGAAATGAATAAATCGCAAGTGGATCTTGAAGCAGGACGTTTGTATCGAGGACGTAAACGTTTTTCAACTTCTCGCCTCCTGGTTCCAAATAAAATGGATGTTTGGCTACCTTTTGCTTTTAACTACCTTTTATAGAAGCGGTTCCTTTCTTTCTCTGCTTCTTTTACTACTAATGTATGTGTTAGAGAATAAAGATAGACGCTAAAACAAACAATACGAAAAACACCTTTTGAAATGAGGGATCTTCATTGAAAAAATCAATAGCCGCCTTTCTTTTACTTACACTTGTCATAACGGGCTGTCAGCCAGATGGTAATGGGAACACAGACACAGATGACACCCTTGAAGGTCAAACTCGAGGCGAACCGACTGAACATCAATACAACCAGTGGGAAGGGCATTCAGGTAATGAAGTTGCTAACCATTTAGCGAATTTGTGCACAGAGCTCCCGGATATTAGACATGCTACTGCTGTCGTTTTGGGACCTTATGCCGTTGTTGGATTAGACGTTGAACCTGAGATTGATCAATCAGACGTGGGAACGGTTAAACATTCTGCGACTGAAGCCTTAGCTGAGGACCCATATGGTGCTCAAGCTGTAGTCACTGCAGACCCAGACATTACAGCACGTCTTCAAGAGATGCAAAGAGAAATTGCCGATGGACAACCTGTTTCAGGGATTATGGAAGAGCTGGCAGCGATTGTAGGTAGATTAATGCCTATTGCACCAGGACCTGAACACCGAAAAGAATCAGGTGGAGATCCATCAGATGTAAACGATCAGCGTATGGATCAAGAGGAAGAAAACGAAATCGATGACATTCAAAACAAGCAAAGTAAAGGTCGAATGAACAAAGGGAATGATTAATTCATTCTCGCGTTGGCGCCAAGCCTTAGTTACACTTATACTTTACTCCTTTGGAGAAGTTGAAATTTCTTAAAGTACAAAAAAACATGCCATTCCTGTTTCCAAGGAGGTGGCATGTTTTTTATTATCTTGATTGTAAATTTTTCATGGCAGCTAACACTTGACGGTCCAGCCTTTCCGCGGCTTCCTTATCATATGTTTTTTCATATTTCGGTTCCTGAGAAATTCTTGCCCCGTAAAACATGACATCACGAACTTCAGAAACAGTAACTTCGATAAGTGCTAACTTTAAGGGTACGTCTTCGATTTTTTCAGCTGCTACATTGGCAGTTCCAGTAATGGAATATGTAGAGCAGCTACCAATCAATGTCAACGTCACTACAGGCTGATTTCGAATATTTTGGACAATGCGCGAACGGTTGTCAATTGCAAAGCGGATCGTGTCTTTATTCTGAGCAAAAACCCAAGAGATCGCATTTACATTCGGACCTCCCGTTTCATAGTCAACGGTAGCTAGTGTTACATACCGCTCTTGCTGTAAAAGAGGGAGTAAGTCATCAGTTAAAGATGTTTCCACTTGATTTGCCATGAAATAGCCTCCTTTATCTTTTATAATACTACTATACCTAGTTTTTCATGAACTTAAAACCGCTGAATGTAAACACTTGATACTATTTTCCCTGGGGGGATTTCCTTGACAAAAAAGCAAAATGAAACCGAAGAAATCGAACGTTTAGTCAAACAACTTGAGCATTATACGCGACGATTAGAAAAATTTGAAAGGTTGGATCACCAATTACATAAAATCAGCTATGCCTTGGAAAGGTCAAAAGTTTCAGATATCCTCTTGAATTATACAAATCCAAGACGAGTGTTTTTTACTAACGTCCTCGTTGGCATTGGGCGAGGACTGGGACTCACGATCGGTACCGTAATTGTATTATCCCTTCTCGGGCTTCTCTTAAGACAATTTGTAGATTTTCCATTAATCGGGGATTGGATTAGCACTTTGTTGGATTATGTTGACCATGAGGACAGGCCCTCACCGTAATGTATCCTGAGTAGATATCGTGAAAATCGATGCTTTCTGTTATACTATAAATACCATTATTTTAAAAATTGATTTTTTTGCTTCTATTGAACACGCATTTCTAGTTAGTTATATAGTTAAATATGGAAAAGTAAGTTGAGGTGTGTTATGAGAGTCCAATGCGTTTTATGTAATACCGTTGAAAATATCGATGACTATTCTCCATTAGCAAAACGGTTAAGAAACCGGCCGATTCATACGTATATGTGTAAAAAGTGTGAAGAAAGAATCACTGAACGAACAAACGAACGAAAAGCAACCGGGAATTTCCGGACATATGAAGAAAAGAAAGACGAAGACGAATGGCTTATTTAAAACGCCATTCGTCTTTTAGTTATTCAAACTCTTTACTTTTTGACAAGAAAAGCGCAAGGCCCACGTGTACCCGACGACATGCAAATGTTCTGTTATAAAGAGTCTTAACATTATTCAGCTGTTTGCTGTTCTTCATTATCTGATTTTTTATGACGCTTTAGCTGTAAACGATATACACCCAACACTATCGCTGCTACAAACAGTGATTCAATGATCGGTAAGGAAAAAGCCAAAAAGGTAATGAAAATGTTACCAAACAACATCATCACATATACAACAACCGCTTTTAATACAGGCAACTTCCTTGAGAAGCCTAAATTAAATACGAGAACCGTTAGTATATTTACAAAGAGATAAAGCATCCCAAAAACAAACAAAAATGACTCAGGGTCTTGTCCACCTAACAACTCAGCTAATGGCGATAAGTTGAATTCCTCTGGCGTCTCTTGAGTTGACAAAAGCATGTACGTCAGTCCTCCAATATAAAAACTCGTTGAAAACTTTCAAAACAACGTCATTATACCACACTTTTCTCTTTTAGGTCTCCCTTCATTACAATAGCTGTGTCCTTGATACAAAAAAAAGATCTTAACTTTTCAAGAAAGCGTTTTTTCGGTAAACTTAAAGAAGCAGAGAGGAGTGACGTCACATGAAACCTTTTCATTGGCCATTATTTATCATGGCTGCACTATCAGCATTTGGAATCGCTGGAATCGGTATCGGCCTAGCTGAAGGAAGTCTGTGGATTATACTCGGAGCGATTCTTGTTACCGGGATTTGTGTTCGCGGCGGCTTTTCGATCCGCAATAAAATGTACGGAAATTAACGATTCATTATATAAGGTTAACAAAGCAATGGCTTCACTCATTGCATCAAGGGAGTCTCAAAAGGCCAGTACTGTCCTGAGACTCCCGCTTTATTTTTATTCGTGAATTTCACGAATAACTTCCTTATAAATATGAGGATTCGCAGCTAATAAAGTGTCTTTTCCTAGGAAGGTCAATTCTTTTCCTTTATAGTTTGTTGCTTGACCTTGGACCTCTTGGAGAATGACTGATCCTCCAGCGATATCCCATGGGGCAAGATTGAAGCTAATATAGGCATCCAACCGTCCACAGGCAACATAAGCAATTTCCAATGCTGCAGCGCCATAGGACCGGACGGCTCTTGATTTTTCCACTAAAGTCTCTAGCCTTCTGTCTTTTAACACCCACCCAACATTAAAACTTAGGATCGACTCCTCTAAGGACACTTTCGGCAGGACCGGCAAAGCTTCTTCATTTAAAAAAGCTCCTTGACCTTTTACTGCTGTAAACATTTCATCAGCCATGACGTCATAAACAATGCCGACCATTCCGATTCCTTCATGAAATATTCCTAAAGAAATCGCAAAGTAGCACTGTTGGTGGACAAAGTTGACCGTCCCGTCAATCGGATCTATTATCCACACCGTTCCAACTAAGTCTTTCACATCGTCTCCAAGTCCTTCTTCACCCATAATCCGGTGATTAGGATAGGATTCTCTAATTTTGTCTTTATAAAAGGCCTCTGTTTGCCGGTCTACATCGGTCACAAGGTCATGCTGGTGGGCTTTTGTATGTACTTCAAAGGTGTCCCCCATCGATTTCCGGATACTTTCTCCGGCTTCCTTTGTCCATTGTTTCGCTTGTAAGAATAAACGCTGCCAATCCTGATGTGCCAAAATAGTTCCTCCTCAATAGTGAGCAATTGGTTTATTACACATATATCATAAAGTTCAGTACAGTTGCAAATAAGCTCGTTTATATTGTGAATGTACGAGACATCACTGCTGCATGATCGTCTAAAAACAATAGGCTTTTAGATGATTGTTGCTATTTGTATTTTAAAGTTAAGCTTAACAATAAAGAAACGCATGTGATTTTCGTTAAAAACCCATGCGTTAACCTTTTGATTTACTTGTTTGCACCTCTGAAGGAAACTTTCTTTCAGATCAAGCTCTTACTTTCTACTGTATTATGCTTCCAACCGAATCCATTCATTTCGAAGTAGCTCCAATATTCGCTTACTTTTTTCTACTTGTTTGTGATCGTTGACTTGCATTGCGTCAAAAAGTGTCTGGAGCTCATAGTCAATTTCCAATTTTAAAACAGGGATTCGTTGTTCACCGTCTCGTCTTTTTAGTGTTTGAATGACTTTTTCCAAGTTCTCCACACCCCTTTGCGTTATTAATCAGATATTCAAAAGGTAGACAATCAAAGCCAAGAAGGTCTTGAAGTTGAACTAACAATTCGCATGCTTAGGTTCCTGGACTTGTTATACCATTTTAAATTGTCGTGGCCTACGATTTATGTCCACACCCCTTTGGATTACTATAGATTATGAGAATCATCTTAATGTTGCAACAAATTCTTTTATTATTTTTTCATTCCACTATTTCCGCTTCTGTAAACCTTCTTCTTGTACTTGGTGCAAGATTTTTTATATTAGATTCCTCTTTGTGATACACTATCCACATAAAGTAATGGTTCAAAAAGTAGGAAACAAGACAAACAGATTCCCGAATTTTTGAACAACCTCTTACGGGAAGGAGTTTTATAAGGATGGGTTTTTCTGGCTTTACTCAAAAGGATTTTGATGTGTTTACCATAGAAGGTCTTGAACCGAGAATGGACGCAATCATAAAGCATGTTCGACCAAAACTTGAAGAACTAGGGGAACACTTTTCAGACTGGTTAACTAAGCGAACAGGTGAAGATATGTACCCGCACGTTGCTAAACATGCACGTAGAAAGGTGAATCCCCCCAATGATACATGGGTAGCTGTGGCAAACAGTAAGCGGGGCTATAAAAAATTGCCACATTTCCAGATCGGACTCTTTGAATCTCACGTATTCGTATGGTTTGCCGTGATTTATGAGTCTCCGATTAAAAAAGAATTCGGACAAGCGTTGCACGAACAAAAAACTGAAATGATCAATCATATTCCTGATACTTTCGTATGGTCAGTGGATCACATGAAACCAGAAGCACAGTCACACGGTACTTTAGCGAGTGAGGATTTTGATGAAATGTTCTCCCGCTTAGAAAATGTGAAGAAATCAGAGCTATTATGCGGAATTCATGTTCCACGAACGAGCGAAACGACTCAAGATGGTGAAGCGTTTATTAAAACGGTGGAACAAGCATTTGAACAGCTCATGCCACTTTACCAAATCGCTCAACGAGTAAGTGAGTAAGTTGCATACTGCGTTTTCAATAACTACCGAACCGTAAATTATAGTACTATCTAAATACCACTAGGGGTGCCAAAATAGGCTGAGACAAAGGAGTTCCTTTAATCCCTTCGAACCTGATCTAGTTAAAACTAGCGTAGGAAAGTGGAATGATGATTACATTTAAGGACATTGAATGTCTTTCGTGTAGCGTCGTTTCACTCATGTGAAGCGGCGCTATTTTATTTTTTTTCCTTCTAAAACGTAACACGATGAAAGGATGATTAGATGGATAAAAAAATCATCGCATTAAAACAGAAAATCGAAAGCGAATCTCCTCTCATTCATAACATGACGAATGTGGTTGTCACAAATTTCACAGCAAATGGGCTATATGCCATCGGTGCATCCCCGGTTATGTCTTATGCAAAAGAGGAAGTAGCTGATATGGCTGCGATTGCCCAAGGTCTCGTATTAAATATCGGTACGTTAACACCTACCCAAGTAGAAGCGATGCATATTGCTGGTCGGTCGGCTAATGAGCATGAGGTCTCCACCTTTTTGGACCCAGTCGGTGTAGGAGCAACAGCGTATCGAACAAAGACAGCCAAAAACCTTTTGTCAGAGCTCGAGATCTCTTTTATTCGCGGGAACTTAGGAGAAGTCAGTAACCTTGTAGATGAAAAGATTGAGATGAAAGGCGTTGATTCTAAAAAACAACATGACAATGCTCTCTTGATCGCTCAGAAAGCGGCTAGACAATATCGGACCAATGTGGTTTTGACTGGAAAAACGGACATTATTACCGATGGGGCCAAAACATACTTTGTCCACAACGGAACACCTATGCTAACAAAAGTAACCGGAACCGGCTGCCTCCTTACTTCTGTTATGTCAGCCTTTGTCGCAGTTGGGCAAGACCCTCTCGAAGCGGCAGCGGGTGCCGTTTCATATTACGCTATTGCAGCTGAAATAGCAGCTGATAAAGTAACCGCTCAAGGGGAAAGCTTCGGACATTTTCAAGTTCACTTTATCGATCAATTAGCAGACGTTTCACAAAAAGAAATAGCCAAGAGATTATCAATTGAAGTATGGGAGGAGAAATAATTGAACAAAACAGCATTAACGATTGCAGGGTCAGATTCAGGCGGTGGTGCCGGGATTCAAGCTGACCTAAAAACATTCCAGGAGCATAACGTATTTGGAACGAGTGCATTAACAGCAATAACAGCTCAAAATACGCAAGGAGTTCAAGGAGTCTACCCGGTTGAAATTGACGGTCTTGTAAAGCAACTTGACGCCATTGGTGAAGACTTTCCTGTTCACGCAGTAAAAACCGGGATGCTATTTGATGAAAATCGAATAGAAGTCATTGTCGACGCTATCAAAAAGTACAAATGGAACAACATTGTCGTAGACCCTGTCATGATCGCTAAAGGGGGCGACAGCCTGCTTAGTGAACAAGCACATCAAACGATCATCGATCAGCTTCTCCCCCTTTCTCACGTCGTTACTCCGAACATTCCTGAAGCTGAAGTTCTCACTGGTAAATCCATTCAAACGTTGGCAGATCGAAAGCAAGCTGCCTACCAACTCTTTGAGCTTGGTGTTAAAAACGTTGTCATTAAAGGAGGGCATGATCGGTCTGGTAAAAATGCTATTGACCTCTTATACGACGGGTCAACATTTACCTATTTTGAGCTACCACGGATCGAATCCAAAAACACGCACGGTACGGGTTGTACATTTGCAGCTGCGATTGCATCAGAATTGGCTCTTGGCACTTCGGTTGTCGAAGCTGTGAAAAAAGCGAAAACCTATATCCAAATGGCAATAGCTTACACCGTTCCAATTGGCACTGGACATGGTCCAACACATCACGGAGCTGTTAAGCAATTTCCACAAGAAGCGTTTCGACTAACAGAAGAGGTCAAACAATGGGAAGAGTAACGAAAGAAAATCTTGCTAAGCAGCTCCAAGTGTACTTCATTGCTGGGAGTAAGGATTGTGCGTCCCCTCTCCCTCTTGTTTTACATGAAGCGATTCAAGGAGGAATGACGATCTTCCAGTTTCGTGAAAAAGGAGCCGGTTCATTAACAGGGGAAATGAAAGAAGCATTGGCGCTGCAATTATATACTCAATGCCAACAAGCCGGCATTCCGTTTATCATTAACGACCATATCGATCTCGCTGTTTCGATTGACGCCGACGGGCTTCATATAGGTCAGGAGGATGTTGATGTAAAAACAGCGAGAAAACGAATTGGAAAGAACAAAATTCTCGGTGTTTCCATTCATTCCATAGAAGAAGCTTATGAAGCCGTTAACCACGGTGCCGACTATTTAGGGATCGGACCGCTCTTTGAAACTTCGTCTAAAGAGGATGCAAATGAAGTGACAGGCCCGAATTGGGTACGAGAATTAAGGGCAAATGGAATTGACCTCCCTATTGTAGGTATCGGCGGGATTACAGCAGAAAATGGTGGTGAGGTTCTTCGTGCAGGTGCGAATGGCCTAGCGGTAATTTCTGCAATTTCTAAGGCAGCTTCTCCTTATCAAGCTGCACGCGAGTTTAGGCAGCTATATAATCATGATTGAGTAAAGACTCAGCTGTTTTTTTGGCATCAAAGTGTAGGTCTTGTTCTTTTTCTCCACATCAGCTACGGACGGACGCTCCGCCAAGCGTTAGTTGTTCTTATACGTGCAAGAAAAGCGCATCGCCTAGAGCTAACAATGAAACGTAGATTATTAAATTTATTAACTCACAGGAAAAGTATCAAGACCCACTAGATAGGGGAGGTGCTAAACGAGCAGCACCTCCCCACTGTTTTCTATATCTGTTTATGTAGTGAAGGTATTCTGTAAATAAAAAATGTACGCTCGTCCAATCACTTGGCTTCCATCAAACCCAATGAGCTCACCCTCACCTATGAACTGGTCAGCCATTCCTGAAGCATTACGATTGTTCCAGGCATTTATTCATTGTTGGAAGAGTGATTCGACTTCTTCTGATACTGATGATTCCAATCACTTTCACTCCTAACATTGTATCCAAATTTGAGCGTAGGCAAGCAAATGCTTGCCCTTCGCTTTAAGGAATGATATTGCTATTCCTTCATTTTAATAATCGACTCTTCTAAATCTTTCGCCTTTTTCACGACGTGATAGGGAGACTGTCCAGTTTGTTTTTCATACTCTTTAAAGGATTGCTTTTCTTCGGCCTTCGAAGGAACAACCTTTTTGTAGCTTTTGTAAAGAGCCGCTAGTAAATCGCGGTCCACCCCTTTGTTATAAGCTTGATCGATGGCCTCAAAGAAATTCACCACATCAACAACCTCTTCTTTTGACCACTCTACAGAAATCGGAATATTTACTTCACCTTTCATAACGTAACACCTCAAATCAAAATTCAATTATAGAGCTAATACGACCACAGCATTTTTTTACAAAATGTGTGAAAAAACTTCCCCTGTGGATAGTAATTTGATATACTCTGTTTGTTTTATACTAAGGATAACAAAGAGTACACCTCTTTGAAACTTCCCAACATCACATTGAAAGAACTTAGAGAGGAAGAACAAAGGCGCGGTAGCAACCATATCATGAGCTTATGCCTTTTGTCCTCTTTTTGAAACAACAAGAGGTGAAAATAAATTGAACAAAACTGAGCAAAGTGTAACACCATTATTTGACGGACTGTTGGAGCATGCCAAAACAAATCCAACCCAGTTTCACATTCCAGGGCACAAAAAAGGTACAGGAATGGACCCACAGTTCCGTGATTTTATTGGTATGAATGCCTTGTCGATTGACTTAATCAACATCGCTCCTCTCGATGATTTACACCACCCTCAAGGGATGATTAAAAAGGCACAGGAACTAGCAGCAGAAGCCTTTGGCGCTGACTACACCTTTTTCTCCGTTCAAGGGACAAGCGGTGCGATTATGACGATGATCATGAGTGTGTGTGGACCTGGAGATAAAATTATTGTTCCACGAAATGTTCACAAATCCATTATGAGTGCGATTGTCTTTTCTGGAGCAACGCCCATTTTTATCCACCCGGAAATTGATGATGTTTTAGGGATTTCCCATGGGATAACGACGGACTCTGTTAAGAAAGCGTTAAAAACTCATCCAGATGCGAAAGGTCTTCTTGTCATAAACCCGACGTATTTCGGAGTGTCTGCTAATTTAAGAGAAATCGTCAATATGGCTCACAGCTATAATATCCCTGTGCTTGTCGATGAAGCGCACGGTGTCCACATTCACTTTCATGACGCGCTTCCATTATCAGCTATGCAAGCAGGGGCGGATATGGCAGCAACAAGTGTGCACAAATTAGGAGGATCTTTAACGCAAAGCTCTGTCCTAAATGTGAAAAAGGGGTTAGTCAATCCAGACCGTATTCAAAGCATTATTAGTATGCTTACAACCACGTCAACATCTTACTTACTTCTCGCTTCATTGGATGCTGCACGAAGACACTTAGCAATGAATGGCAAAACATTCATTGCAGAAGCGATTACACTCGCTAATCATACACGAAAAGTAATTAGTGAGATCCCTGGATTTAATTGTTACGGCTCGGAAATGCTCGATGACCAAGCAATTTATGACATCGACCCAACTAAAATCACGATTTCAGTTAAAGAATTAGGAATCAGTGGTTATGAAGTTGAAGTTTGGCTTCGTGATCACTATCAAATCGAAGTTGAGCTTTCTGATTTGTACAATATTCTTTGTATTATTTCATTTGGAGATGACGCTAAAACAGTACAAAAACTGATTGATGCCTTAACGAAATTATCCGAGGAACAGCTGCAAAGTCATAAAATTGAACAGAAAAGTGAACTTTCTGTATCTGTCCCAAACATTCCAATACTTGCTTTATCGCCGCGGGATGCCTTTTATTCGGAAACTGAGACGATTCCCCTTGATGAATCACCGGGTAGAATTAGTGCCGAATTTGTGATGGTTTATCCTCCAGGAATCCCGATCCTTATCCCTGGTGAAATTATTGAAGAAGAAAACCTGCAGTACATTGAAAAAAATATCGAAGCTGGACTTCCAGTACAAGGACCCGAAGATGCAACACTCACCTATATTCGCGTAATCACCGAACGCAAACCGATAATTTAGAGGCTGCTGAATAAGGAGCATACGCCTGCGTAGCAAGAGGAAGCTGAAGCGTTGCCTGCGGAAAGCGAAGCCTTGGAAGCGGCACCCTTTGTATTTGAGTTCTAGAGTTATTCAGTAATCCCTAATTTAGAGAGTACAAAAAAAGCTGCTTCTCAAAACGTGTTTGAGAAGCAGCTTTTATTTTAATGAAGACAAACAATGTTCCTCTTTTTAGCCTTCTTGTTCAGTATTAGACAGGGATACTTCATCGGTACAATGCTCACAGCAGTTTCCATATAATGTAGAAACCTTTTCACTATCATAATGTTCAATTACCTTCTCGCAGCTTTGACAAACAATGACACCCATGTAGCTCCACTCCTTTTAAGTTTACTTTAAATCCTGTAAGCGCTTTCTGATATTTATTATAGTATGACATATTAACACTGTCAATTACTTATATCACTTTATTGTATGTTATTTATAACCAATGTGTCATACTAATCAAACAAAAATAAGAGGCTATCTCAAAGGTTAAGAAAATCCTTTTAAGATACCCTGTAAGAAAAGCGCAAGGCGCCCGTTACCCCATGAAAATTCCTGTCCGATAAAACTTTTTATTTTTGATCGGGCGGGTTATTTGACACGAGTCGATGACGTCTTGCGCTAGACACAGAAACGTGGATTTTTATGTTTTCTTAAATCTTAAAAAGAAACTTGGGAACTTTTTTATAATAGCTTTCTTTTTACTTCTACAAAACGTGATAGTTCTTCTAAAAATAGCAAGTCCTGCTCTGTGACCGTATAATATGCCGCTGAAATTTTTAAAGAAAAAATGTAACGGATTTTTCCATCATCACATATGGGAATGTGAAGTGTTTGTTTATTATCCTGTCTTAATATAACGGAACGGTTTGCCAAACAAATGTTTAAAGCCCCATCCCCAAAATGGCCATCCCCTCCTAAAACGAAGGAATTGCCATAAAAATGAAGAGGTTTGACTTTCTGACAGTCTACACGATAAATAACAATAGTGAGGATTCGCTTTGTCCCATCGAAAATAGCCTGACCTACTTTACCAATAAAGTCTTGTTGACTTACAGCATAATCATAAGCTCGACCGACCTCTAATCGCAGTTCATCGAGAAGATCAGATTTGTTCATCGCTAATACCACCTGCCGTTTTATCCTTGATCCGATATCTTCATGGTTGTTAGAGCATATCACAGGATCATAAAAAAACATGTCGTCTTTTGTCTGATCGATTCATTTCACTCAAATTTTTTTAGTTTTTATCATCTTTTTCCATATTTCTGAAAGGGTGGCATTTATTGAGTCCTCGGTTTTTCCTTGTAATTCTGGGGTGCTCAGTACTTAGTGGGCAATCTCCCACCTTCTGAGGTTGCTCTACTTCAGCAAGCTCTTGTTATTATAAAGCCCGCTATGAGATTCATAGCGGGCGGAGTTATTGATATTTTTAGTTTACGTATTATTTTTTGTGGGTCACTTTTTCCATTTAACCCCATATTTCTAATAAAACGTCCTTTACTTCTGGTAATGAAAATGGCTCCCAAAAATACTCTCCATAAATTAATAGGTCATGATGGAGGTGTAGACCGCTATCGTCTTGATTTACAGCGCCACTTGTACCGGAATTGCCTACATAACCGATAACAGTTTCTGAATCAATTTGATCACCTAATTTCAAGCCTTCTGGGATATCATCAAGATGGGCAAATCGATTCATTACACCGTTATCATATTGAACCCAGACTTGTTGGCCTCTTAGCCTGTCCAATAAATATTCAGGTGTGAATCCTAATTCAGCCGTATGTGCTAACTGCTCATCTCGCGCTTCTGGGGAGGAGAATTCTTCATAACCATGATCAACTCTTACTACAGTCCCTTCTGCCATTCCGTAAATCGGCGTGTCCGTGGTAATTTCAACACCTGAGGCGTAATCATACCAATCGATGCCTTCATGATATCCATTACGATAGTCTCTTGGAGCACCCGGCAAATGGCTTTCTACCGTACTGACAGTGGCGTCTTCAATCGGATAATCTAAAAATGAAAGGTACTCAATCATCTCTTCTACTTCCATAGAGTGGATATCAACTGGGTCTTCGTTTGTTGCGATTGCTTCAACTGCTTCATCGTTATAAACAAAAGCTAGTTGTTCTTCATCAGACTCCATGACATCAGCTTCTAAACCTTCTGTTAAAAAGGATAGCGGTAAATGAGGGATTTCATCGTCATCAAGAATGATCGTGATTTCTTCGTTAGCTAAATACAAACCGTTTCGTTCTAACACCGGTACGCCATAAATAAGGTAATATTCTTGTTCGTGAATGTTCATGCTTAACGTTCTGTGGGTTTCGTCATATTCATATTCACCGTCTACTTGATCGATGAGGTGCTCGACTTCAATGACTTCTTGATCATCTATAGTAACCGTGTCGAGATAAAAGTCTGCCTCGGGCTCTTCATTACCTTCTTCTGTCTGATCTCCGTTTTCACGCTCAGTTTCTCCATCATTATTAGCATTCTCTTGGGAATCTTCTGGTTCCCCTTCTTGCGTACAAGCGACTAATAGCGTCGTTATTAATAAAAGTACAATAAGTTTTTTCATCGTCAAACCCTTTCCTATCGCTGATCTTTCTAGTTGTAATTGGTTTCAATGCGAGCGGGATCTAATGGTTCATAGCCTTTTTCTCTTAATCCAATGACAATGTCTTCTAAAGCTTCACTTGTAAACGAACGGTCGTGCATGAGCAAATTAGCGCCATTTCTTAAGAGGTCTGTTTCAACCATAATATCAGCAAGCGGATCTGCCTCCATATACTCCGGTTCAAAGTCATAGCCATAAGACCAGTTCATGGCTACCATCCCCTCGTCTTCTAAGACTTGGTTAGAGTAATCTGTGTTTGCACCGAATGGCGCTCGGAAGAAATTCGGCCTTTCACCGATAATTTCTTCGACTAAGTCATTTAATTCGACAATTTCATTATATTGTTCTTCTTCTGAGAGATCGTTTAAATTAGGGTGATTCATCGTATGGTTGCCAATTTCAAAGCCAAGTTCATATATTTCTGTTAATTGATCTTTCCCCTCATCTGACTGAAGAAAATGGCCATTAACAAAGAAAATAGCTCCTGCGTCAAGTTCTTTTAATGTTTCTGCCATTTCCACTCCATGGTCCTCTGGAGCATCATCAATGGTTAAAAGAACAACTTGCTCGTCCCCGTCTTCTTCCAAAGGGCGAACAGTATAGTCTTCTGCTATATAATGGGTGACTTCCACTTCTTCTGATTCCTCAGATAACTCGCCCTCATCCTCCCTTTCCTCAGAATCTACTGGATCCTCGGTTTTGTCTTGATCATTTTTATCTATATCTTCAGCTTCTGCGCTTTCATATTGATTGTCTTCATCTTCGCCTGCCACTTCACTCTCAGGATTTTCAGAACTGCACGCTACCACGAGTGACAAAGCAAATATCGCCATGATTTTTTTCACAATAATCGACCTCTCAATCATTATTCTCTTTTGCATTCTACCATAAAACACTAGTAGGGGATAAGCCTCTACGATCCAAATAAGGCATAAGATGTGAAGAATTTTCAAATACTACAATCGTACCCTTATCTATATGCCTTACTTCAATAAAGCTTGCTAAAAAGCATGACTTAATTCCTATTTCATTGTTTCACTCTCTCTTTTATTGGGTAATAGTTAAACGGTAGCAAACTTAATAAATAGGATACAAATAAACCTGATAAGAGCTTATCATTGTACTCTTAACTGAATTATGGTAGCTTAAATAATGTTGTCTTCATTTCTGGCTGCCATATTTATACAACAGCATAAGAAAGGTGGAATATTTAGTGAAAAAACTAACGCCAGTATTCATTATATCTCTCGTTATTGCCGTTGCTTTTATATTGTGGGGTGTCATCGCTTCAGAAAATATGGAAAGCGTGACAACAGATATTCAAGCATTTATTACCGGACAATTCGGTTGGTTTTATTTATTAGCAGCGACTGGATTTGTTGCGTTTGCCATTTACCTTATCTTTAGCCCTATTGGACGGATAAAATTAGGCGATGAAGATGAAGAGCCTGAATACAATTACCCTACGTGGTTCGCATTTCTATTTACAGCAGGTATGGGGATCGGACTTGTATTTTGGGGTGCAGCAGAACCGATGTATCATTTATTTACACCGCCGCCAGCTGAGAATATTTCTGATGACGCTACTGCTGCTGGTATCGCATTACGATATTCATTTTTCCATTGGGGCGTACACCCATGGGCTATCTATTCAGTAGTCGCTCTGGCGCTTGCGTATTTTAAATTTCGAAAAAAATCTCCTGCTGTTATGAGTGCAGCGTTTGAACCATTACTAGGGGATCGGGTTAATGGTCCCATTGGAACCACGATTAATGTAATCGTGGTATTTGCCACAATTTTTGGTGTAGCCACTTCTTTAGGGTTTGGTACAGCACAAATTGGTGGAGGAATTGCCGATATTTCTGAAGGTATCTCTAATAACATCGGCCTTCAACTGGGAATCATTGCAGTCGTCACAGTTTTATACATGATCTCGTCCCAAACGGGTCTGGACGTGGGAATTAAATACTTAAGTCGAGCAAATATCGTTTTAGCATTCCTGTTAATGCTCTTCCTTTTATTTGCCGGCCCGACAAATTACATTATGAATGCTTTCACACAGACATTTGGAAGCTACCTACAAAACTTTATCGGCATGAGTTTTCGGATTGATACGTTTAATCCAGAAAGCACCTGGGTCGAGGATTGGACGATCTTTTACTGGGCATGGTGGATTGCGTGGGCTCCATTCGTAGGAACCTTTATCGCAAGAGTCTCCCGAGGTCGAACGATCCGTGAATTTGTTCTTGGTGTCATTGCAGTCCCAACCATCTTCGGTGCTTTATGGTTTTCCGTTTTCGGTGGAACTGCGATGAATCTTCAATTAGAGCAAGGCATCGATATTTACCAAACCATTGCTGATTCAGGAGAAGAATCCGCACTGTTTGCCGTACTTAGTCAGTTTAACTTCGGAACAGTTATGTCGATCGTAGCGATTTTATTAATTGCTTCTTTCTTCATTACATCTGCAGACTCAGCAACTTTCGTTTTAGGCATGCAGACAACAAACGGGAGCTTAAATCCTCCAAACAAAGTGAAATTTATTTGGGGCCTTGTTCAATCTTCCACTGCCGCTGTTTTATTATTATCTGGGGGTCTAGCAGCATTACAGACCGCATCGATCATAGCCGCATTTCCATTTGCGATTATTATGATCTTTATGATTATTAGTTTAATGAAAGCTTTACGAACAGAAAAAATTCCTCCACGAAAATAAAGGGAAGTAACGAGTAAAGAGTATCACAAAAGGTCGTTTTTTGACCTTTTGTGATACTCTTCTTTTGATTTTATCCCTATTCCCATGACATAAGTAACAAAGCTTTCATTTAGATAACATTTCAGTTACGATCGTTTATTTCTGTCTCTTCCATGCTACACTTTTGGCAAGTCATGTTTTGGAAAATTTATTCTTGGGATATTAACGATCGCTCGCTGACCTTTGTATAAAAGAGAGGAATGGTTATGGTGCGAACAGAAAAAGCGGTTCTCCTTACCTTTTTCTTAGCAATCATCATAAGCTGTATGGGATGTCAATCAGATAGGACGAGTGCTGATTATTCAATATTGGGTATACCTGGTGAGATTGTGACCGTGTTGTTTTCTGATGAGGAACAAATTGAAAACGAGTCGGATTATTATGATGCCATATTAGATTTTCAGCGAATCCATCCTGATTATATTCAATCTATAACTGTTGTTTCGCCTAATGAAGAGGACTTAGTAGAAGCGTACCATATTGAATCTTTTCCTACTCTTATCGTATTGATTGATAATGACATGACAACAAGGATTGAAGGTAATCTCACTCGAGCACAGATTTTCAATCACTTAGTAAGCGAATTAAATATCGACGAACAAGATCAAATTTCTTAATATTTACTAGATAAGAACTCTGGGATCATACTCCTAGGGTTTTATTTATGTAGACTGTACCCTTAATTTTAGCAATGCGTCTTTAAATTTAAAGATTGAATGAATTTAATAATAGAAAATTATAACATGAGTTTTTCTTAATCTAAACTGCACCCGTTACATTAGCTAGAGCCTTGCCAACTTTAAATTAATCGACAAAGTAAAAAAGGTCGCACGATAATGTGCGACCTTTTCCATTCAATACTGTTATTTTACAATGTGTACCGGCATACCGAGTGCAACTTCTGCTGTTTCCATTGTAATCTCACCAAGTGATGGGTGAGCGTGAATGGTTAGTGCTAAGTCTTCTGCTGTCATGCCAGCTTCAATTGCTACAGATGCTTCTGCAATCATATCTGATGCACTTGTGCCTGCAATTTGAACACCAAGAACTAAACCGTCTTCTTTTCGTGTCACCATTTTCACAAAGCCGTCAGTAGCATTTAAGGACAGCGCTCGTCCATTTGCTGCAAATGGGAACTTCGCGACCTCTACTTCAAAACCTTCTTCTTTAGCTTGTTTTTCATCCAAGCCAACTGTTGCAAGCTCAGGATTTGAAAATACGACGGCCGGAATCGCTGTGTAATCAATTTCAGCAGGCTCTCCTGAAATAGCCTCTGCAGCTACTTTCGCTTCATAAGACGCTTTATGTGCGAGCTGTGGTCCGTCTACGATATCACCAATTGCGTAAATATTTTTTACAGAAGTACGGCACTGCTTGTCAATTTTAATAAGACCTTTGTCATCAAGCTCAACACCTGCTTGTTCTAAACCAAGCTCTTCTGTATTTGGTTTACGGCCAACAGTAACAAGAAGATAGCTTCCTTCAAACTCTTCTTCTTTTCCTTTTACCTCCGCTTTAACTTTAACACCGCTGTCTGTTTCTTCAACGCTTTGTGCGAAAGCTTCTGTTTTAATCGTTACGCCATTTTTCTTAAGACGTTTTGCAACTAGCTGGCTCATTTGTTTTTCGAAGCCAGGAAGGATTGCTTTTGTACCTTCTAGGATCGTTACTTCTGACCCAAGGTCAGCATAAGCAGAACCAAGTTCAATTCCGATATATCCGCCACCGATTACAATGAGTTTCTCAGGTACTTCTGTAAGGCTCAATGCCCCTGTGGAAGAAACAACACGGTCAGTGTATTTAAATGCAGGTAGTTCAACAGGACTAGACCCTGTTGCTACGATACAATCTTTGAACTTATATGTTTGTGAATTCTTTTCATCCATAATTCGAACCGTTGAATCATCAACGAAGTAAGCTTCACCTTTTACAATGTCAACACTGTTTCCTTTTAAAAGTCCTTCAACGCCGCCCGTTAATTTTTCTACAACGGACTGCTTCCATTTTTGCACCTTTGTAAAGTCAAGGTTGACTTTATCGACTGTAATTCCCATGTCATCGGAATGACCGGCACTGTGGAAACGGTGTCCCGCTTCGATTAATGCTTTAGAAGGAATACAACCAACGTTTAAACAAACGCCGCCTAGGGTCCCTTTCTCTACGATCGTAACTTTTTGCCCGAGTTGAGCTGCACGAATTGCAGCTACATATCCCCCGGGACCGGAGCCTACGACAAGCGTGTCTACTTCAACCGGAAAATCTCCTACTACCATAAATTAGCCCTCCATTACAAGTAATTGTGGATCATTCAACAAGCGCTTAATGTGGTTCAATGCATGCTGAGCTGTCGCACCATCAATGATACGATGATCGAAGCTTAATGACAAGGCAATAACTGGAGCTACGACAACTTCACCATCACGAACAACAGCTTTTTCTTGAATTCTTCCTAGACCAAGGATCGCAACTTCTGGATGGTTAATGACCGGCGTAAACCATTGTCCGCCTGCAGATCCGATGTTCGTAATCGTGCAAGAAGCACCTTTCATTTCATCAGAGGCGAGTGACCCTTCACGTGCTTTTGTTGCAAGCTCGTTAATTTGATCAGAAATTTTGAAGATTGACTTACGGTCGGTATCTTTTACAACAGGAACGAGAAGTCCTTTTTCTGTGTCGGCTGCAATTCCAATGTTGTAGTAGTGCTTATGAACGATCTCATCAGTAGAATCGTCAACTGACGTGTTAAGCATTGGGTATTCACGTAAAGCAGAAGTTAATGCTTTTACAACGTAAGGCAAGTAAGTTAACTTAATTCCTTTCTCTTGCGCCACTGGCTTGAACGTTTTACGGTGAGCGACGAGTGCGGAAACGTCGATTTCATCCATTAAAGTGACGTGAGGAGCAGTGTGCTTGGAATTAACCATCGCTTTTGAGATCGCTTTACGAATTCCGGACATTTTCTCACGCGTTTCCATTTCTTCATTAGCAGGTGAGTATGAAGGTACGGATTTCTTCTCTTGTTGATGATCTTTAGCAGGTGCAGCATCTTGCGTTGGTACTTGTGCAGCTTCATCACCTTTTGTTAAGAAGTTGTCAACATCCTCTTTTAACACACGGCCATTTTTTCCGCTTCCGTTCACTTTACGGATGTTTACGTCTTTTTCACGTGCATATTTACGAACTGAAGGCATCGCAATAACGCGGCGGTTCTCGTCGACTTCTTTGTCTTGAGCAGCTGGTTCCGCTTTTTCTTCGCTCTTGTCTTTTGTTTTCTCTTCTTTTGGTTCTTCTTTAGGCGCTTCTGGTGTTTCTTCTTCGCCTCCTTCATCCGCTGGTGGTTCAGCTTCTGTTTCGAATGTAATGATGACTGTTCCAACCGTTGTTACGGTTCCTTCATCGATGTGAAGTTTTTTTACAGTTCCATCAACAGGGGAAGGGATTTCAACGACAGCTTTGTCATTTTGAACTTCACAAAGCACATCATCTTCTTTTATTTCATCGCCTTCTTTAACTTCCCATTTTACGATTTCACCTTCGTGAATTCCTTCACCTATATCCGGCATTTTAAACTCGTATGCCACAAATAACGCCTCCATTTCTTATCGCTTAGGGATAGCTGAAGACCGTCTAACGCGCGAACGGTCTCCAGTTCAACTTTATCGTTTCGATCGATTAAAATTCGATGACTTGTTTTGATTTTTCAACAATGTCTTTGTAGCTTGGTAACCAAGTATCCTCTGCTGCACCAAATGGGTAAACAGTATCAGGAGAAGTTACCCGTAACACAGGTGCTTCTAGACTTAAGATTGCACGTTCCGTAATTTCCGCCACAACATTGGCAGCAATACCCGCTTGCTTTTGAGCTTCTTGAACGACGATAGCACGGTTCGTTTTTTCAACAGACTCGAGAATCGTGTCAATGTCGATTGGACTTACTGTACGAAGGTCGATAACTTCAGCATCGATGCCGTCTTTTTCAAGCTCTTCTGCAGCTTTTAGAGAAGAATGAACCATTGCACCGTATGTAACGATTGTTACGTCTTTCCCTTCACGTTTCACATCCGCTTTACCGATTTCTACTGTGTATTCTTCTTCAGGAACTTCATCACGGAAAGAACGGTACAGCTTCATGTGCTCTAAGTAAACGACCGGATCGTTGTCACGGATCGCAGAGATTAATAATCCTTTTGCATCGTAAGGAGTGGAAGGGATCACGACTTTCAACCCAGGGGATTGCGCCATAAGTCCTTCTAAGCTATCTGCGTGAAGTTCAGGTGTCTTAACGCCGCCTCCGAATGGCGCACGAATGGTTACTGGTGAGTGATATACGCCGCCGGAACGATAACGCATACGAGCCATTTGTGCTGCGACAGCGTCGAACGTTTCGAAAACGAATCCGAAGAACTGGATTTCCATAACAGGACGGAAGCCTGTTACACCTAGGCCAGCAGCTAAACCGCCGATTCCGGACTCAGCCAGTGGTGTATCGAATACACGGTCTTCACCAAATTCTTTTTGAAGTCCTTCCGTAGCACGGAAAACCCCGCCGTTTTGACCGACGTCTTCACCGAATACAAGTACGCTTTCGTCGTTCTTAAGTTCATTGCGCATCGCATCCGTAATCGCTTGAATCATTGTCATTTGCGCCATAGCTTACTTCGACTCCTTTTCTTTATATTCTTCCATTTGCTCCTTTAGGTTTTGCGGAAGTTCTTCACCCATAATGCCGATGAGATCCGTTACTTTCTGCTTAGGAGCATTATCTGCTTTTTTAATTGCTTCTTTAATGTCTTCTTTCGCTTGTTCAACGATCTTATTTTCTTCGTCTTCTGTCCATAGATCTTTAGATTCTAAGAATTTACGGAAACGAACAATTGGATCTTTTTGTTCCCATTTGTCATCTAATTCAGATGAACGGTAACGAGTTGGGTCATCCCCTGCCATTGTGTGAGGACCGTAACGGTACGTTAACGTTTCAATTAAAGTAGGACCGTTGCCGTCAAGACCACGTTTACGCGCTTCCTTCGTTACGGCATAAACAGCAAGAATATCCATACCATCTACTTGTACTCCGTGAATACCCGCTGCAACTGCTTTTTGTGCAATCGTTTTTGCTGCTGATTGTTCTTCAACAGGAACAGAAATGGCAAATCGGTTGTTTTGAACAACAAAAATTCCTGGCACGTTGTATGCACCTGCAAAGTTAATCCCTTCATAGAAATCTCCTTGCGAAGATCCACCGTCACCTGTATAAGTAATCGCTACTGTTTCAGTATTTTTACGCTTAAGTCCCATCGCGACTCCAGCAGTTTGAGTAATTTGAGCACCGATAATGATTTGTGGCATCATGACGTTAACACCATCTGGCATTTGGCCACCATGGAAATGTCCACGAGACCATAAAAACGCTTGATCTAACGGTACACCATGGTAAACAATCTGAGGAATGTCACGGTAACCCGGTAAAATCCAGTCTTGCTTATCTAACGCAAATTGTGAACCAATCATTGAAGCCTCTTGCCCTGCAACAGGTGCATAGAAACCAAGTCGACCTTGACGGTTCAAAGAAATAGCACGTTGGTCCCAAATTCGGGTATAAACCATACGTGTCATAAGTTCCTTTAATTCCTCATCTGAAAGGTCCGGCACCGCATCTTTATTAACGATTTCACCGTCTTCATTTAATATTTGGAAGGTTTCAAACTGACTCTCAATGTCTTTTAATTCTTTCGTTTTTTCCATGAATCCTTTCACCTCTTCCTTTCTACTCACATTTAAAGTTGCCTAAACAACACATTAAAAAGCTAATGTTTTCTAGATCATGTGCGCCATTGTTAGAATGCCCATCTTTTTTTAGAAAACAAGCTCTTCTGACAAAAATCTCTAAAACCTTTAATGGTTGTATACCCAATCTAAATTCTTGTTAATCCAAACAGAAAGAAAATGCTCTGCTCAGGAGTTACTGTATTAATCGTAATCCAAAATGAGTGATACAACTTATCATTCGACATTTAGTTTACATGATCGTTTTAACCCTAGTCAATCCTTTTGCATTTGAATTTCTAGTTTTTTCTCTTTCGTTACGCTGAACACCTCAAGGTATCTGTTATATATAAAATAATCTTCTGTTACACACAGCAGCTAATCATGCATTTTAAGAGCTTTTTAAAAGCAAGATCGTTTACAGGAGGCTTGGCGGTTCGTCCGCGGAAAGCGAGCAGATGCAGGCCTACGGAGCTCCATAAAGATACGCTTTTTTGAAGTGTGTGCTTTTTTAAACAAATGAATTATGAAAGTGATTCAACTATAAAAAAAGACACTCACGATTGAGTGCCTTACGCAGGTTCTTCTACATTTAAATCCGCTGTCTCATAAAAATCTCTTTTGGCATCATTGTAGTCTGCGGTTCGTTCATTAAATTCCGTATTTAACTCATTGATACGGTTGTAGGCTTCATTTACCTGGTCGTGCTGCTCTTGAAGTTCTTCTATCGTTAGGTCTTCTTGCTTCATCATTTCATACAATTCCACATCCATATCAATGGTATCCATATACTCATCGAATAGTTCTTCATATGCACTATAACGCTCGTCCATCTCATTAATCATCGCGTCAGCCTTTTCTTGAAGTTCTTCAGGTATGTCATCAACGTAATCACTCACAAGTTGGAACTCTTGATAAGCCTCGTCAATGCTGTCTTTTTCATTATTAAGTAAACTCCTTCGTTCTTCTGCTGATTCGATTGCTTCATCAGCTAGTGGGGTGATCTCTTCAACTTCTGTTAGCGTTAGCATCTCATCATAAAGCTCATGCTCTCTTTGTTCAGCTTCTGTTAGTGGTGTTTGCTGCTCTTGAAATACTTGCTCTTTTTCTACCGCACTTTCTAGATGCTCGTGCATTTGCATTGCTGTGTCGTCTCCGAAACAACCAGTTAGAACGGTCGCTATCGAGATCACACCCAGCATTTTTATCCCTTTCTTCACGAACGTGAGCCTCCTTCAAATAACTCTGTTTGTTCTACCATTATCAACCTATCTTAATTCATGATTTTTTACAAGGATTTTTTAATGGCCAATACACGCTTCATTTAATAACTTAAACAAAAACTAGGTATTCATCCATTCACTCTCTCAACATTTGCATAGCATGTAAGTAAATCGCTGACCTACAGCGGTGAATATACAAAGGAGGCAATTGCTTATGTACGGATATGGAACTGGCAGCGGATGTTGGGATCCTTGTGGATATGGCTATGGGCAACAGGTAGCAGGTGTTGGCCACCATCCTGGAGCAGGAAGAGGTTTCGCGTTAATCGTTGTCCTCTTCATCTTGTTAATCATCGTTGGTGCATCTAAATTTGGATGCTAATCAATGATTATGGGGAACGGGAGTATTTTACTCTCGTTTCTTCTCTTTTATTATAGAATATTATATGATGGAAAATGAGCAAGAAAAAATGATTCATCCAATAAAGGAGTGTTAGGTAACTCATGCTTACAATGAAAGATATCGTTCGGGAAGGTCATCCAACTTTGCGAAAAATCGCTGAAGAAGTGTCAATGCCCCCCTCCCAAGAAGAAAAAGAAACATTACAAAAGATGGTCGATTTCCTTATACATAGCCAAGATGAAGAAACTGCTGAAAAATACGGACTTAGACCTGGAGTTGGTCTAGCAGCTCCTCAAATCAATGTAAGCAAACGAATGATTGCCGTTAGAACGACTGACCACAGAGATGAGCTCATCGAATTGGGGCTATTTAACCCTAAAATCGTCAGCCGCTCGGTTGAAACCACATTTCTCGAATCAGGAGAAGGCTGTTTATCGGTTGACCGGGAAGTGAAAGGAGTCGTTCCTCGCTATTCGAGAATTAAAGTAAAAGCAACGACCCTTGAAGGTAAAGAGATTTCTCTAAGGTTAAAAGGATTTGCAGCAGTTGTGTTTCAACACGAGATCGACCATTTGAACGGCATTATGTTTTATGACCGAACAGTGGAAAATGACCCTTACAAAAAACCATTGCCACCAAAAGAAGTAATAAACCGCAGTGGCAATGAAAGTCCCGTCTCATAAAAGACGGGACTTTCACCATTAACAATCACTACATATAATTTATTCTTCAATAAGTCCTAAAGAAACGAGCCCTTTATGAATCCCGTCATCACCTACGTGATCCGTTTCATGGTCGGCTACTTTTTTCGCTTCAGGCACCGCGTTGCCCATTGCTACACCGCACCCAACATACTTTAACATTTCCAGGTCGTTCAATCCGTCTCCAAATGCATACGTATTTTCAACAGGAATACCTAACTTTTTCAACATTTCTTCAATGCCTTTTGCTTTTGATCCACCTGGTGGCAGGACATCAATGGCTTTCTCATGCCATCTCACATAGTCAAAGTCAAGGTGATTCGTGTAATAATGTTTTTCAGTTTCTGATTCGCAAAACAGCAATGCTTGATAAATATTCTTTGAGAGATGAAACTGTGGGTCATGAGGAGGATGGTCCATTTTTAAGCTCCCCATGCTATTATGAATAAATGGGTGATCTGAATGGTTGGCTCTCCCTGTTTCACTGTCGAGAAAAACCATCGGGTGGCCTTTTTCCAGAGCATCATTTTCTAAATGTAGAAGGCGGTTTGTTTCTAATGGAGTATCAAAAATTGTCTCTCCTTTATAAACAACATAAGAACCATTAAAACTTACGAATGAATCGATAGCCAACTCTTCTAATAAATATTGAAACATAAAGGGAGCCCGCCCTGTAGCGATCGCTACGTTAATACCGTTGTCTTGCAGTTTTTTCACAGCTTCCCTTGTTGATTCCGGAATTTCTTTTTCGTCGTTTAAGATCGTGCCGTCAATATCTAAAAATACTACTTTATTTTCGCTCAAAACGTTTCTTCCCCTCCATAGCTATGGCGTCATTACCATTGATAATGTACCATTTTTCCTTATATCCGTCTAATAGGATGTTTTTCCCTTGAGACGAGATACGTGAAATCCGTTAAAAGCTCATTATAAAACAATTAGCAACAACCTTTTATAAAAGTTCCCAAACAAAAAAAGAAGTCCTCACTCTAGAGGACTTCTTTTTTCAATGGAGTAAACTTGGTTGCTAATCTTTATGCTTATTTTCAAAGCTCCTCAAGTTTATCTTTTTATCTTCGGTTCCGTACCGTTCGATTAGGTTAAATAATGCTTTCGTGTCTCGTTTTAACGTTTGTTTATCGCCGTCAGCTGCCGATTCGTTAAACGGTCTTGCAAAAATATGTTCTGATTCTATATCTTTGCCTTCAAATCGGGAAATGACCTTGTTCAACTCCTCTAATTCCTTATCATTCACGCTCACTTCGTATTGAATTAGATTTGAATCTGTCTGCTCAGGAAAAAGCTCAATTTTACTTCTTTGGTTAATCGAGACGTAATAAGTATGCTTATCCATCAGCACCCCTCCGCAGCGAGTGTTACTATTGTCTACCCAAAATAAAAACACTTTACTCGTTAATTAGTGAATGGGAACGTTTTCCTCGCAACTTTCCGCACCTAAAGCTACATACTAAAAATTAAATCAAAATGCCAGTCTTGAATATATAGCGAGGAGGGTTTAAAATGTTGAAAAGGTGGAGAGAACGGTTATTAAAACGATGTCGCGATCTATTTCCTAAAAACATATACGCGTAATCATCGAGATGACCCTTCTTTCTCGTTGGAGAAAGAAGGGTTCTCGTTTAAAATGAAGAATGTTCAATAACGAGGTTGTTCAAACGTCCGAATATTTCAATTTGAGCACTGACATAAAATAACTTGAAAGCTTCATTATACTCGTAGGGGAATACATAGTTAGTAGATCAAGTATAAAACTAAAGACATACATACGTATAACAAACTCATTTCTATCGGTCATTATTTTACTTAAATATAAAAGGAGAGGATTTTATGATTTTTAAAGTTTTTTATCAAGAAACAATTAAGGAAGTTCCTGTACGTGAAAACACCCATTCACTCTATATTGAAGGTACTTCAGAAGAAGAGGTTCGTAAAAAGTTAACTGAAAAAGACTATAACATTGAATTCGTGACCCCCTTGAGCGAAGACTATTTAAATTACGAACAACAAGACGAAGACTTTAAAGTGGAGAAAGCGTAACCATGAAAGCGAAAAACCATCAAGCTGCGGTCTTTGCCCTCGGGGGGTTGGGTGAGATCGGCAAAAACACGTACGCTGTCCAGTTTCAAGACGAAATCATTTTAATTGATGCTGGTATTAAGTTCCCTGAAGATGAGTTATTAGGAATTGACTACGTGATTCCTGACTATACGTATTTAGCTAAAAATGAAGATAAGATTAAAGGATTGTTTATTACACACGGGCACGAAGACCACATCGGAGGCGTTCCCTACCTTCTTCGCCAAGTCAACATTCCAATTTACGGCGGAAAGCTAGCCTTAGGCCTTCTTCGGAATAAATTGGAAGAACACGGGTTGTTAAGGAACACGAAAATGATTGAAATCCAAGAAGATGATGTGATCAAGTTCCAAAAAACATCTGTCTCTTTCTTCCGAACAACCCACAGCATTCCTGATTCATTCGGTATGGTTGTCAAAACACCTGCCGGCAACATTGTTCATACCGGTGATTTCAAATTCGATTTCACTCCAGTAGGTGAACCTGCCAACTTGACTCGAATGGCAAAAATCGGTGAGGAAGGCGTGTTATGCCTGTTATCAGATAGTACAAACAGTGAAGTGCCTGGATTTACGATGAGTGAGCGCAAGGTTGGCGAAAGTATTGATAGCATTTTCCGCAGTGTGGAAGGCAGAATTATTTTTGCTACGTTTGCCTCAAATATTTACCGGTTGCAACAAGCCGTTGAAGCAGCAGTAAAATATCGCAGAAAAATTGCCGTATTTGGTCGAAGTATGGAATCAGCCATTAACATTGGCTTGGAATTAGGCTATATTAAAGCGCCTAAAAATACATTTATTGACGCGTCTCAATTAAACAAAATTCCAAACGATCAAGTTGCGATTCTTTGTACAGGAAGCCAAGGTGAACCCATGGCAGCACTTTCACGAATCGCTTTTGGAACACACCGTCAAATTCAAATCATCCCTGGCGACACGGTTGTCTTTTCATCGTCACCAATTCCAGGGAATACGTTAAGTGTAAGTAAAACCATCAACCAGCTTTATCGTGCCGGAGCCAATGTAATTCATGGTTCCCTAAACGATATTCATACGTCGGGTCATGGTGGACAAGAAGAAATGAAGTTAATGCTTCGTTTAGTCAAACCAAAATACTTTATGCCGATTCACGGTGAATTCAGAATGCAAAAAATGCACGCTAATATTGCCGAAAGTTGCGGTATACCTGAAGAAAATTGCTTTTTAATGGACAATGGCGACGTTCTTGCTCTTGAAAAAGACGATGCTCGCCTAGCCGGAAAAGTACCATCCGGATCAATTTACGTTGACGGAAGCGGCATTGGTGATATTGGGAATATCGTGTTACGCGACCGCCGAATTTTGTCCGAAGAAGGACTCGTTGTTGTCGTCGTCAGCTTAAATATGAAAGAGTTTAAAGTGACCGCAGGACCTGACCTTATTTCCCGAGGATTTGTGTACATGCGTGAATCGAGCGACCTTATTAATGAAGCTCAAAAGATGCTCTCGTCTCATTTAGATGGCATGATGGAACGAAAAACCACACAATGGTCTGAAATTAAAAATGAAATAAGTGACGTATTAGGACCATTCCTTTATGAAAAAACAAAACGTAAACCAATGATCCTTCCGATTATAATGGAAGTGTAATAAGAAAAACCGCAAAGCGGTCTTTTATTAAGAACAGCGTCAGCTTCCGCCGCATGTTTTAAGTCTCAAGGATGCTTTACCCACGAGACGAACGGCGTGAAGGTAGCAGTCCGCTCTATAAATTTGTATCTTTTAAAGAAACGTAGATTTTTATCCTTTCTTCACTCTCAAGAAAAACGAAAGTGCCTGAGAACAACTCGTTCTCAGGCACTTTTTTTTGAAAGATAAGCGTAATGTTAAAGCAGTCTTCTAATCATCATCATCGAACAACGACTGTTCTAATCGGTTAATATCACTGTCTGCTCCAATAACAATAAGAATATCTCCCCGTGCTAAATATTCATCGGCCTGAGGTGACACGTTAATGTCGCCGCCACGTTTGATCGCCATGATGTTACAGCCATACTTAGCACGGATATCAAGGTCAACAATCGTTTTACCATGAACAAGACCTCCAGCCATAAGCTCTACAATACTATATTCATCTGAAAGCTCCAGATAATCAAGGACATTCTTTGAAACAATGTTGTGGGCAATACGAATCCCCATATCCCGTTCAGGGTGCACAACTTTATGAGCACCAATTTTATTCAAGACCTTTTCATGATAGTCGTTTTGCGCTTTCACGGTAATATGCCTTACACCTTGTTCAACAAGCATCAGCGTCGTTAAGATGCTAGACTGAATATTATCCCCAATGGCAACGATAACATGATCAAAATTACGAATGCCCAAGCTTTTGAGTGTATTGTCATCCGTTGAGTCTGCAACAACGGAATGAGTCGCGATGTTGGCAAATTTGTTGACTTTATCTTCATCCATATCGATGGCGAGGACTTCCATTCCTTGCTTATTCAAAGCTTGGCAAATACTTCCCCCGAAACGTCCGAGGCCAATAACTGCAAATTGCTTTTTCATATTGTTCCCCCAGTTTAATCTGAAAATGATTTTATACAATGTCTTTTTAGCTACTCGTTTTTTCTTTATACTTTAACTTCTTTTAAAGAATAAGGGCGGTAAGCCAAGTTTTCTTTATCATAGCAGTAGCTTTTACGATTTGGCAACTGTTCACTCTCGTTTTTCGATAGCTTTATACGTTTGTGGCCCGACAATTCCATCAACAATGAGGTTATTACGCTGCTGGAACCGTCTGACTGCTCGCTCTGTTTCCGGTCCAAAAATGCCGTCAACCGCAGCTCCAACAGCCCTTTGCACAGCTTTTACATCTTCCCCTCTCATCCATGGGTCCCGCAAGCTCAAATTCCGCTCTCGTGTTTTTGAAGAACCCTTTAACGCTCGCGTAGATTCAGGTCCATAAATACCATCTACTAAAAGAGAATGATCCTTTTGGAACTCTCTGAGCGCTTTTTCAGTTAGTGGACCGAAAATACCATCTACCTGTCCAAGTATATACCCTTGTTTAGTTAAGTCTCGTTGCAGCTCTTTTACGTCCGCCCCTTGTTGGCCTCGTCGTAGCAATTTGCTTTCAGTCGGTTTATTTACCTTTTGCACGCCTGTTAGTGCTTCCTCTAGTGAATGTCTTAATTCAACCATATCGAACCCCGGACACTGGGTTGTATTGTAACCAGGAAACTCGTTATGACCTAGAATGTCTTCGGTAGAAAGCCTAAATGATTTCATTAATGATTCTAACAGAACATGAAGGGATTTTTCTTGTTCATCGTTTAGCCTCTCTTTCGTAAAATCACCAACAAGACAAATACCTAATGCTTGTCTGTTTGCATTCCCTACGTGATAGCTGACAGTTTCGAGGGCATTCGTTTGTGCAATTTGCCCCACCTTATCGATCACATAATGATAACCAATACCCGGCCACCCGAGCTCCTCTACGTGATATCTCGCAAAAGCCTGTGCGCTCCCATTTACTGTGGCACTGTGGTGAATGGCTATTGTTTGAATACTTCTTCGCTTCCTTTTGGTATAACGTTTTGTTGCATGGGTTACCAACTGGTTTCTTAGATCTTTTATTTTCATCTTTACATCACCTCATTTAATAGGTAGGTGATTGAAATGAAAATTGGGGAGATATTTGAAGAAATTATCAAAAAAAAATTAATAACCTCTCAGTTTGTATTATAAATATCACGTTGTGATCTTTTCTTAACGCTGTTTCTGTAAAGTTTGTTGCTTTTTGAGCGTGCATGCATTCTCTGCCTTATGCTCAGAATGCTAAAAACACCAAAAAAAAGACCGAGTTTGTCGCCTCAGCGACACTCGACCTCCTTTTGCATTATTTACTCTTTAATCCCAAGAACACGATTGACGCGTTTGGTGAGCATTTTCATGCCACCGCCACCTGCTTGAAAGTGACGCAGCTGTCCTTCAGCATCAAACACATAATAGCTTGGGACGTATTGATTTTCAAAGGCGTCTGTTAGTTTATGTTCACTATCTACAAATGTCGGTTGCGTAATATCATGCTCTGCAGCGACTTTTTTAATTTCTTCTAAATCTAAATCTTTTTCAGAGCGAGGCATGTGAACAGACATCACATTTAACTGATCTTTATATTTATCTCTAAATTCATTGACGTCAGGCATCGCTTCTTTACAAAGGTGACAGCTGATGGACCAAAAATGGATCAGTGTTGGTTTTTCCCCGACTAAGTCAGTTTTATTTACTTGACCATTTAACCATTCTGTAGCACCTTCTAGTTCCGGCATTAGTGAACGTAGCTTCATATCTTAAGTCCCTCCGATTTAGTTTATTATGTATGATAGAAAAGGCCTAACAAAAATCATTTTGCTAGACCTTTTCTCGTTGATTTTATTTTACCCGTTTAAAAGTGAATTACACTTTTAACGTTTCTTGACCTGGCTTCCAGTTTGCAGGGCAAAGTCCGCCAGTTTGAAGTGCTTGAAGAACACGTAGCGTTTCATCTACGTCACGACCAATGTTGTTATGGTTAACAACAGAGTACATTAGCTCGCCTTCAGGGCTGATGATGAACAAGCCGCGAAGTGCAACACCTTCGTCTTCGATAAGTACACCGTACTCGCGAGATACTTGGTGGTTAGTATCAGCCGCTAATGGGTATTTAAGTTCACCGAGACCATTATCGTCACGGTGCGTGTTGATCCAAGCTAGGTGAGTGTGGACCGTATCTGTAGAAACCCCGATTACTTCTGCATCAAGGTCTTCAAACTCATCGTAACGGTCACTTAAAGCAGTGATTTCTGTAGGACATACGAATGTGAAGTCCATTGGATAAAAGTAAAGAACTGTCCACTTGTCTTGCTTCATGTTCTCCTCTAGGCTTACTTTTCCAAATTCCTTATCCGCCAATACAGCATCCATTTCAAATCGTGGAGCTTGTTTTGCTACCATACGTTTTTCTGACATATGTAATCCCTCCTGAGTAGTGGTCTTATTAATTACAATGATTATTATAAGAAAAGAATTCTAATCAGTCAACATCTGCTGATTTTCTTTTCTATTTTACACTGCAGTACACATTTCGTCATTATTCCCATTTTAGAGAAATTTAATCGAAAAAGCACCAACAGAATCTATTATAACGAAGGATTCGACTTAATGAAAATAATACGCCTTATAGCGTCCAAAGATATTGCGAGAAACTTTTTTATACTCTTAACGTTTCATTGTCTTTATAACCTGGGTATATTAAAATGAATGACATCGTTCAACAATTTTAGTGAAAATAGTCAGATAAGGAGAGTGAGATTATGAACGATTGGCTTACCTCAATAAATTGGGAAGGATTTTTACTCGCAGCAGCTCTTTTAGCTTTACAGGTCATCGGAATTCTTATTGTTTACTTTATTGTACGAGCCATTGGGAAAAGGGTGATTTCCTCTAGCTTTGAGCGAATGAGTACCCAACGTAACATGTCTCCCGGGCGGACAAAGACGCTGGAGAAGTTATCAATCAATATTTTTTCGTATGTGTTATTGTTTATCGTTGTCACCATTGTGATCGGGTTATTTGATTATGACGTAACAGCACTTATTGCTGGCGCTGGTCTTGTCGGATTAGCGATCGGATTTGGTGCACAAGGGTTAGTCAGTGATGTGGTTACTGGATTTTTCCTTCTTCTGGAGAAGCAACTTGAAGTTGAGGAATACGTGACCGTCGCCGGAATTGATGGCGTAGTTGAAGAAGTAGGTTTAAGAACGACCCGACTACGCAGTTTTGATGGAACGGTTCACTACATACCTAACCGGGAAATCGGTTCACTCAGCAACCATTCACGCTCTAACATGCAAGCACTCGTTGATATTGGCATATCGTATAATGATAATATTGACAAAGCGATCACTGTCATTCAAGACGTTTGTGACCGCGTAGCTGCTGATGATGAAACGGTCGTAGAAGGTCCTGACGTTATCGGCGTTCAAAGTTTAGGTGATAGCGACGTCGTCATCCGCGTAATTGCCAAAACGAAAAACATGGAACAATGGGGCTTAGAACGAAAATTGCGTAAAGGAATCAAAGAAGCATTGGATGCCAATGGGATTGAAATTCCGTTCCCGCACCAAGTTTATATTGAGAAAAAAGAATAATGTTGTTTGTTTCACGCGTCTCTTTTCATAGAGGCGCTTTTTTTCTGTAAATTTTACTCTTTTCTTTATGATTTAGAGTGAAAAGCAGTTATTTAATTGCTTTTTATGTTTTTGATCCGCTTGTCTATGCATATATCAGCGGAAAATAGTGAGATATCAGCGGAAATTAGCCATATATCGGCGGAAATGTGTGAGATATCAGCGGAAATTAGTTATTTATCAGCGGAAATGCTTGTGATGTCGAGAATTCGACAAATAAACAAAAATATCGACAACTGCCGTACTCCACAACAACATAAAAAGACAGAGGAAAACGAAGCATTCGTTTTCCTCTGTCTACCAACTCTTCTATTGTTGAATTCTTTGATCTACTTGCTGACACACTTCATCTGCGCTCATTCCGTGAGCATTGATGACGGAGCCTTGCGTTTGCGCGTCCTGCATACCCATCATATTTTGATCCTGCCCACTAATAACACAGCAATCACACCCTGAAGCATCCTGTTCTTGTTTAAGCTGGACAATATCATAACCTCTTTGCTGCAGCGCTTCTTGAATATCAGATAGGGATTGTTCTACACCAACTCTAGCCATAACGTTTCCTCCTTATGAAAATTTAGGAATGACCTTTCACCTATACTGTACCCAAAAATTCTAATCTTACCCATTTTGTGTTTTTTATTAAAAACAGCGTCAGCTTGCATGTTTTAAAGTCTCAAGGATGCTTTTCCCTTGAGACTTGCGGCTCTTATAAATCCCTATCCTTGAACAAAATCGCAAGGCGCCTGCGTCGATTTTTCTTAACTCTTAACAAACGACCTCATCACTTCAATATAAATACGTCGAAGCTTATCGTAATCATCAAAATCTTTTGGAAGGTTGAAATCAATGTGGAAGACCGTGTCTTCTGTTTCTGTTGAAAAATAGTATTCCTCGTAATCTACAAAAGTGACGTGACGGCCGGTCGTAAATATTCCTATGTCACTTGTTTCGTCTTCGTGAAGCTCTTTTACCTCAAAAACTGGATCGTCTTGTGCAATAATCAGGTCTTCTGGTTTAAGTTCACGAATGTCTGATTCTCGTTGTACAGCGTCTTCAATCGCTTCTGCTTTAATTGTTAATTTAGAAAGGAATTTTCCGTTATCTGAAATCCCAGGACCGTTATCTCGTTCAATCAGCGTGGAAAATTGAAAATAACTATTAAGGAGAAAAGGTGATACGCTCCTTTTATCATATCCATAGTTTTCTAACTCAAACGAAAAGCTTGTTTCTGGAATGGGAACGTCACTTTTTTCTAACGGTGTATAACTAAACGTTTGTTTTCTCTCCTCCTGCCCTGTTGGTTCTTCAACAAGATCCTCATCCAATTCATATGTCTGAGTATGCAGCACATCTAGCATTTCTTCCAAGATCCGTTCGTATTCATCTGTTGCCGTTGGAATGGTTACTGTCGCCTTTAAGTAGTCATCCTCACTTTCGCCGAAGAGCTCATAAACGTCAAACCCTCCATCATTTTCAAATTTAACGATATATTCATAAGGTCCAATGTCTTTATCTGACTCGAACTCTTCACTGTTCCACTCATCTTCCCCTAGTAGTGGTACCCCAGGACCTCCTGTTATGCTTTCTTTTTTAAATTTCTTTACCTGTTCTTCTGAATCACTATCAGCAGCTTGTCTAGCCTCTTTGTACATAGCATCTTGTTCTTCTTCTGAGGGTTCTTCAGAAAAAATATCTAGATCTGGATGATAAAAGAGATGATAAAAGAACTTCTTCTGTGGCTCCATGACCAACGACGCCTGATCTTCTCGAATCGTTCGGAAGTTTTGACCATGATAAGCAAAAGGTATGTCTTCATGCTCTCGTAAAAAAAACATTTGTTCCGGCATCAGCACCTCAATGTTCTTTACTCTAGTAAAAGATTGAGGGATAGAAAGCTGGTATGAGGATGGGACAATTTCGTCACCTTCATAGGATATGTTTGTTTCTTCTTGATAGGTATAAACCGTTTGCTCTGTTTCCGAGGCAGAATCCTCACCAACTGAACAGCTAGTGACCCCAAGCAGTACGAACAAAGCTGCGCAATATTTCATCCTTTTCATCCTTTTCCTCCCTTTCATATAACGGTTAAAATATACCGGAAATGTATTTTTCAAAGGCTCTGTTAAAGCCTATTGTTAGTATTTTGATTCGCTTTCGGTGGACTCTTTTCGCAGGTACAGCTCAAGGCTCCTCGGAAGAAATACGCTTCCTGCGGGGTCTCAAGAATCGTGCTGTTCCCGCTGGAGTCGCCACCTTCGCTTACCACAATACAAAAACTCATTGTTAACTTCTTTGATAACAACAATGCTCTGTTTAGGAAATAAGTCACTTTTGTGCAGAATAGCTTCAGATTTGTATTGTCCTTGCTTCATTTTTTAAGTCACTTCCATTAAAAAGACTGCCTTAAAGAAGTTAAGAACCTCTAAGGCAGTCTTTACAATTAGTTCGATTGAATTTCTGTGAAAAAATCTACGAGAAGGTCAACTGCAAACGGAATGGCTTCTTCTTTCGCATTTAGGGTAGACGAGTGCAATCCGCTTACACTATCTACGCCTAGCCAAAACATCATTCCCGGTATTGATTCTAAAAAGTAACCAAAGTCTTCTCCGGTCATTGCTTTTTCACATTCGATTAAATTTGCCGAAGACCGATTCTCAGTAAAATTCATAAACCGTTTACTTATTTCATGGTCATTGTATACTTGACAGTAGTTTGCCCCGTAATCAATACTCGCCTGACAGTTAAAGCTTGCTTCGATTCCTTTAACCTGAGCTTCAATTCGTTTTTTAACAACACTCATGGAATCGATCGATAATGTGCGGATCGTCCCTTCAACACGAGCGTCTTCTGCAATGATGTTTTGCTTCGTGCCTCCACTGATTTTCCCGACTGTCAAAACAGCAGAATCGAGTGGGGCTACATTTCGAGAAACGATCGATTGAAACTGAGTGACGAGATGACTTGCAGCGACAACCATATCATTTGCCATATGAGGAAGGGCTGCGTGTCCTCCCTGTCCTTTCAAATCGATAAACAGCTCACTCGTGTTAGCAAACAGTAATCCTGGCTTTGTGGCGACAGTTCCTACTGGATACTCAGGAGCGATGTGAAGAGCTAGCATTTCATCTGGCTTCCACTCTAGAAACTCATTCGATTCAAGTAAAGGTTTTGCGCCGCCAGGGCCTTCTTCTGCTGGTTGAAAGACAAAAACGAGGTTGTCTTTTGGCTGGTTTTCTGCAAAATGAGAGAGGACTCCAAGCCCGATCGTCATATGAAAATCATGGCCGCACGCATGCATGTACCCTTCATGATTTGATGAAAAGGCCAAGTTTGTTTCTTCTTTAATCGGCAGACCATCAATATCTGCTCGGTAGCCATATGTTTTTTCTGGTTGGCTTCCGTTAAGACGAACCAACAACCCGGTACGCCATTTTTTAATTTCTAAATGTTCATGCGGCAATCGGTTAATAAATTCGAGCAAAAATGCTTGCGTCTTTATCTCTTGAAAGCCACTCTCAGGAATTTGATGAAGCTCACGTCTCACTTCAATAAGACGCCCAGAATCAATACTCATGGAATTACTCCTTTTATCTGATCACAAGTCTTACTCGTCGTTTAATTTACGAAGCTCTTGCTTGATTTCCGTTTTTCCTTTTGTTTGCTCGTCAATTTTTTTAATCACTCGAGCTGGAGTACCTGCAACAACTGTGTTTGGAGGCACGTCTTCAGTTACAATCGCGCCAGCCGCAACGACGGAACCTTCCCCAACTGTTACACCTTCGAGAATAACTGCGTTTGCGCCTACAACGACGCCGTCTTCTACTACGACGGGCTTAGCAGATGGCGGCTCAATAACACCCGCGAGGACAGTACCTGCACCAATGTGGCAGTTTTTCCCGACAGTTGCACGACCACCCATTACAACGTTCATATCGATCATCGTTCCTTCACCGACAACAGAACCGATGTTGATAGATGCTCCCATCATAATAACCGCGCCTTCACCGATTTCAACTTGGTCACGAATGATCGCGCCTGGCTCAATACGTGCTTTAATATTTTTCATATCGAGCATAGGAATCGCAGAGTTACGACGGTCGTTTTCCACCACATAATCCTCTATCTGGTCTTTGTTTTCATTTAACGCGTTCTCGATGTCTTTCCATTCTCCGAAAAGAACGCCAGTGTTTCCTTGAATAAACGTCTTAGTATTTTCACCGAAATCCACCGCTTCAAGGTCACTCCCTTTAATATGTACCTTTACCGGCGTTGATTTTTCACTATTTGAGATAAATTGGATAATCTCATTTGCATCCATCATTTTCATGGCTAAATTCCTCCTAATAATATTGGGTAAATGTAAAATACACATCCTAATGATAGTCAGTAATTTTAAAAAATGCAATGGAGAATGTTTTCTTTGCTTGTTGTAAACGTGCGAATTATTTCGATTCAAATACTGACTAAAAGAGAAGAAAAGGCAGAAGTAGATTTGATCTGGAGCAAGCTAATTGCTAAAAACAGAAAAAGCCGGCAAATGCCGACTTTTGCCTCAATCATAAAACAACCCTTCCTCTGTATACCAAACATAAAGCGGTTCTCCATTTGGCTCTATCCGTTCAACGACGATTTCACCTTCACCAGCTTCATAAATGTCTATCCAAAGATTGTCCATTTCATTGTGAAAACTTTCGACTTGTTTATCTGCTAATTCTTTGTCGAACGTCTCCCAATCTTCATCATACTCATCACCACGAATCACAATCGCATTTATGAGCTCTGTTTCGGGGTTGACGAAATAAGTGTAGTCACCGTAATCATAATATTGACCTCCGTTATACATCCCTTCTTCTATCACGTCACGGTCTTGATCTTGAAGTGATTCCACTGAATGGCCGATATTTGCTTGTGTGTCATTAAAAAGAATCATGTACGAAGATGCTACTTCCTCACTTGTCTCAGTAGATACACCTTTCACTAATGGCTGGACGGCTTGTTGCAAATGAGTCCCTACTGCATGGCGTTCACTATGATAATCAGTTGTAACCTCTAGTTCAGATTGTGGTGTCCCTGTGAATACTATTGTTGTTGCGATGATGATTGCTGGAATGAGAGCTAGTGTTAAATGTTTTAGTTTCATTATGTACATCCTCCTCTCTATTTTTCTATTTCCCGTTTTCCATCCATATAACCTTCTTTTTTCATAAATCATAAAAAAACCGGAGATAATAAAATTACATGGGATGAAGCTCTCAAAAGCGGGATAATCGTTTTTATACAAAACGGTTTTTTCTCAGGTGTAACCCCTGGCCATCCCTCCACTTTTAATGTGTGGGTTTTATGATTATGTCCCCACACACAGCTTGGACGTTTGAGGCCTCAGACAACCGAAGCTAAAAAGGGGTTCTCGTTAGGCTGCTTTTGACCTAGTGAGAACCCCTCTCTTTTTTACATGATCGGTACATTAATCATCTGTATAATCGATTTTTTCACCTTTACTTTTTCCCTCGTCGTTTTCGAAATAAAGACTTCGCGATGGAAAGGCGACCTGAACCCCTTCTTCTTCAAGAATTTTCATGATTTCTAAATTAATATTTTCTTTCGCCTCAAGATGCTCTTCCCAATCTGTCGTTTTTGTAAAGAAATAAAGAAAAATATTTAAGCTGCTATCAGAAAATTCATCGAAACGGACCATAATAAGTTCTTGGTCGACTTCTTCATGATTGTGCAGCAAGTGCTTAATTCGTTTTACACACGTTTCAAGCTGCTGTCTCGATGTAGAATAGGTAACTCCCAGCTTGAAGGTAATTTGCCGTTTCCCCATTTGCGACCAGTTCTGGATCGGCTCATTAGCAAGCGTAGAGTTCGGCACAGTTACAAGGGAGTGTGCGAACGTCCGTATCTTTGTACTTCTAAAGGTAATATCTTCTACGACGCCTTCCACACTCGGTGAACTAATCCAATCACCAATAGTGAACGGCTTTTCCGTTATAATCACAACGCCACCAAAAAAGTTGCTAATCGTATTTTGAGCAGCTAAGGCAAAGGCGAGTCCGCCTAACCCAAGACCTGCAACAAAACCACTGACGTCATAACCCCACTCACTTGCGATAATACTGATTGTCATTGCAACAATAGCAAAGCGAAGAAGTTTCGATAAAAAAGGGAGGAGAATCTCGTCTAATTCAATATCCATTTTCCGCCCGATTCTTGTAAAAAGCTTAGACGATGCTGCCGACATGTTGTAAAGTCCCCAAGCGATGAGGACAATAATAATCGTCCGGAAGACGTCCATCATCACCTCATTAAACTCTTCTGGAAGCGGTAAATAAGTGAGAGAAGCGAAAATTCCTATAAAAGCAAAGAATGCACGTAATGGCTTTTCATAAGCTAGTAGGATATTATAAAAAAGATCTGTAGGCGATTTATTCACTAATCGAACAATAAGCTTAAATAAATACCTCGTAAACAGTTTGCGGAATACTAAAAACAATACAAAAATAGCGAGGGCTATGCCGTAATCTTGAAGTGAAATGCCCGTGACAGTATCCACGACCACCTCAGTTTCAATTATTGGTTCATTTTCTTCATTCATCTTGCTCATCCCTTTTGTTAGTCATTTACGTTCTTATTTTACAACACATCAAACCATTGTCTATAGTACCTCTGTAGCAAGGCTTTAACTAGTCTTGATTACACTTCAATTCCAGTGGTATACTATGGCTCAATGATAACAAGATTAGAGGGACCGTGCTATGAAAAAACAATTTGCTGTTATTGGACTCGGGCGATTCGGTACTAGTGTTTGTAAAGAACTGTTTCGTATGAATCACGACGTTCTTGCCATCGATCGTGACGAAGACCGAATCAAAGACCTAAAAGATTTTTCCACGCATACGATTGTCGCTGATGCTACAGATGAAAAAATGTTAACCAACACTGGCATTCGTAATTTTGATAACGTGATAGTCGCCATTGGTGAAGATATCCAAGCAAGTATTCTTTGTACTTTAATATTAAAGGATTTTGAGATAAAACAAGTGTGGGTGAAAGCACAAAATGAATACCACCATAAAGTGTTAGATAAGATCGGTGCCGATAAAATTTTCCACCCCGAACAAGATATGGGTCTACGCATTGCTGAGTTTTTAACATCAGAAAAAGTGATTGACTACATCGACCTGTCAGATGAATACAGTATCGTTGAGACTTTGGCTACAAAAAAGGTTGAAGGAAGATCATTAGCTGACCTCGATATACGTGCGAAATACGGCTGTACCATTATGGCCATCAAGCAAAAAAACAAAGTGGACGTGACTCCCCACCCAGAAGATACGCTAAACAAAGGTGACTTACTCGTCGTCATCGGTCACAAAAATGACTTGCGCCGCTTTCAGAATGAAGCGCTATGAAAAAAGGGATCTCCAAAGGTCGGTATATGAGCTTTGGAGATCCCTTTCTATTCTTCACCAAATTGTACGGGGACTGTCCCCGAATTTTTTTGGGTATATTTCTTAATTTTTTCGTTTTTAGTGTTAGCGGTTTCATTGGTTGCGTAGACATGGTTTATAGAGGTATTCATTTTATTGGTTTTCACAACGTAATAGGGGGTGAAATCGTATGTACGCAGTTGAAGTGAGTGATGTGTTAAAACGATTTGCAAATGGCTCAGGTATGAATGTCATTTTTGAGGATTTAAACTTTCGTGTATCTGAAGGTGAACTCGTCATTGTCAGAGGGACAAGGGGGTCTGGAAAATCCACGCTCTTGAATATGATCGCAGCAATGACACCACCAAACAAAGGGTCCGTTAAAGTGTTCGGCCAAAACCTTCTGACTCTACGAAAAAGACCGGAATGGCGAATGGAAAACATCGGATTTATTACGGATGATTGTTGTTTAATGCCCTATTTAACCCCAAAGCAAAACCTTTTACTCGGCATTCCAACCGACAGCCCCAAATATGAAGAGATCGAGAAACAAACAGAAGCACTCCTTATAAATTTAGGGTTATGTTATGAAACGATGAATGAAAACGTTGAAGGCTTGGACGTCAAAGAACAGATACTTGCGACGATTGGACGCATCTTCATGACAAAACCTAAACTCGTTTTAGCTGATGAACCGACGAAGGCTCTAGATGGTTACCAAGGAATGGAGGTACTAGAGCGACTGATTCACTTTGCCAAAAACAGTGGTACTACGGTGATTATCGTCAGTAATGATCAACAATTAATTGACCACGCTGATCGGACTATGAAAGTAGAAAACGGTAAAATCGTCACTCTCGAACCACCAGAACCTGTGCAATAACACATTAAAAAGCGCTCAATTATTAAAGACAGCGTTATCTTCCTAACGGGTTCCATATTCTATCGCAAAATCGCAAATTACAATTAAAAATGTAGATAAATTTGCACCCTAATTTACGGCTATTTAAACATAATAAAAATGGCTCAGTTCTTTTGAACCGAGCCATTTTTTACTTTTGCTTGTTGCACAAACGCTTTCTTTTAGTTAGGCTCTTTTCTAAAAGATTGTTGTTATTTGTTTTTAGAGCGTTAGGCAAGGGCATGCTTGCCCTGTCACGCATAGCGTGACAGCTTTGAAAAAAAGCTCAAAAAGTAACAAACTTTACGAAATCAGCCTTTAGTTACATAGGGATTGCTGAATAACTTTGGAACTCAAATACAAAGGACCGCACTCAGGCAACGCTTCAGCCTCCTCATTCACGAAAGGTGTGCTCACTGTGGGGTCTTCTGCTGCTCCTGCGGGTCCTCGTCGCGAGAACACCATTGTTGCTTTTCCTCTGGAGTCTCCGCCTCGACCTACTCAGCTCTTTTTATGCTCCTTTTGAACACGAACTTATAATGCACCGATTGTTACTTCTCCCTTTTTTCCTCCCAAAGCTGTATACGTTCTTCATGACTAACCTCTTTATGTACTTGATGCAGCATCCATATATAACCAAAGGGGTCCATGAATATGGCGTTCGATACTCCGTAGTCAGTAATCTCAGTCACCGGTTGCACCTCTGTACAACCTAAATCCATCGCCTTTGCATAGGTCTCCTTAATGTCTGGGACAGTAACATTAACCCAACTAGTTTTAGGGTCGTCAGGACTTGGTGCGATCAAATGGAATTCTGGGTTTTCATCTAACATATGAAAGTGAACGTCGTATAGGGTAAAAACTACCTCATTTTCACCACGAGGAAAGTTTGAAACCTCCACACGCTCGATATCAAATATACTTTCATATAATTCCAATGCTTTTAAGCTATCCTTCACAACCATATCAATTTCTACTCCAACCATAATGAACACACTCCTTTTACAAGTTTATAAAGATGCTTTACCTCACCATTTTCCCCAGTTTATCAATCAAAGTATAACAAATTCAATATTAATATCGACTTGGCTGCCTGATGAAACAGTTGGATTCTGGCTTTCAAGAACAATAATGCCCACAGAGACTCCTCGCCAAGTTGATTATTATTTAGGAGCGAAATTAATGTAATTTTATTTCTTTTATTTTCCACCCACCCTCTTTAACCATTACAAATCCATATCGGTGTCTAAATCACGAATCGTACTAAAAGTTAGCAATCTATACACATATTTTAACATATAGAGTTAGAGCACTCTTTAACCGTCAATGGTAATACATTAATGTTTGCGATAGTCCTCTTATAAATTATTCTTAAAAAAGCTTCCCTTCCTTTAATTAGGAAGAGAAGCTTCTTTATTTTCCACTCCAAAGACGATTCCGAAAATCACATAGACTATATAGATCATCATCACTGCGCCTGTTCCCAGCAGAAAGAAAGCAATTAAGAATTTATGAAATTTCTCCATTGAAACCAATCTCCTTACACCACTTATATGTAAGCTCTTTTGCTTCATTATACTAACACATTAGTAGTGATATCAACTCAGGGGCGTGCGTCGCTTTAGTTCCTGAATAAACGCCTCTTCGTCTTTAGGTGCCGAGACCTTTATTACCCCGTACCGACCGTACGTAAGATGAATTTGTCGAAACGAAATAGCTGGGGGCTGAATATTCGTCTTCCACCACTTCTTCCGCACTACTTCTAGAGAGCGAATATCAGCTAAAGGAACCCGGTAGACAAAAGGGCCAAAATAAGCGGTTAGATTTTGGTTATTAATAAGCAAGTAAGTTCTAGCATAAACCCAAACAAAAAGTATAAAAAAAGGCAGATCCAATCCTAAAAACACAACAGCTAAAACCATTTTGTCTGTGAACGTCTCTGCAAAAAAGAAAAACATTGGAGCGATAAGCGTACAGGCAATCAACGACAAAAAAGCCCAGTGGTTTTTCTGAATCTCAAATCGCATAAGACCCACTTCCTTTCAAGTGGTTATTTAACTCATCATGATTAACGAAAAACCAACACCGATTAATAAGACGTAAAGGAAAAGATAGCTAGTGAGGCGCTTTTTAAACGAACAGTCTCTTCTAATTTCAATCAACTCATCAAAACAATCGTCCAGAGCCTCTTTTGCCCGGTCCAACTGGTTAACGTTTTTTAATTTCAGTCGGACGTTTGTTTCATAGTCGTTATTAAAGGAACTCTGATTCCAAGAAGCCACAATTTTAATATTCGTGTCAGGTACTTGATAGACGGTATTCCTCATATCAAAATCGGTTTTTTTCATATCAAAAGGAAGCTCGTACTCTTTAATTTTTGCATCAAGTAAATCCATTGTTTCTTGTTCAGGACCATTTGTGATCAAGTACTTCCTTGCTTGAAAAAACGGTACGACAATGATTCCGATAAAACAAACGAAAATAATGAGTAGCCCGCCTATCGTTGAATGCCCGTCGTATAGGGCTGGAAACTGATACGAAAACGCAACGACTAAAGCTACAAATAGCAATGCGTTCGTATATTTGGATTCAGATTCCCGAATAATCTCGCGGTATTGGATCGTATGTACTATTTTCGTCCTATATTCATGAGTAAGAAGAACAACGAAATCAAAAGTGTCAGTAGTTGAGCGTCCATTTTTATTCCTTCCTATTTAATATATTTTCAAGCACGCTGTACAAAAAAGGTTTGCTCTTCTAGATTTACGATTCAAAACCAAAAACGTTTCTCATCACTTGAATTTTTCTGAAATTCCGGGCCGATGCCTAAACCATTCCGCCTACCTTTACATACATTAATAACGGAATACTAGATGAGGTGAGCACCATGGAGGATTTTAAAAAAAATCAAAAGCAACGAAAACCAATTCATGAGCAGCCTTTTGGAGATATTTTAAATACGATCGACGGCTTTTTTCAAGAAACTGTTCGACAAATAAGCTTACCACGGTCCATTCAGGTCTTTGAATACGAAACAAAAAGAGAGTACATTATCGAAGCAGAGCTCCCAGGGGTTAAAAAAAATCAATTATCTATTGATATTTACCACAATTACATTCAAATTTCTGTTGAGGATTATGAATATAACGAAGCAAAAAACAAGAGGAAAGATTATGTTTCTCAAACTCGGAAGTTCCAGCGTGCGGAGAGGGTTGTAGCTCTCCCCTTTTACGTAAATGAAAAAGAAGTCAAAGCTACTTTCAAAGACGGGTTGTTAGTCATTCGAATTCCAAACCGGCGAAAACGAATCGACGTAGAATAAGGAGGCATATACATGTATTTTCGACAATTTCACTGGCCTCCAGCTCAGCAGCAATGGCCTCCACAACAAATGAGTGGCTACCAGCACCCCTATTATCATCCAGCTTTTCCAACATCCCAACAACAATTCCCAGGGTATCCACCTCCTCAACACAACCCTTATCCTTGGGGGAATGGACAACAAATGGGGGCTGTTCACGGTCACTATAACTATGGAGGGTTTCCCCCATACGGCGGCGGAGGCTACAACCAGCCGTATTCTCCTCCGATGAGTGGCATGTTAGCAAATTTTCAAACAAAGGATGGAAAATTTGACTTTAACAAAGCATTTACGACAGTCGACCAAGTCATGAAAACAGCCAATCAAATTAGCCCATTAATGAAACAAGTCGGAAGCTTATTTACTCAATTTACACCTTAGTAATGTGACCAGCCAGCTTTATCCAGGCTGGTCTTTCTTTATGTGGCTTTCTTTTCCATGGAGCGCAGCGATGGGTAAAGAAGGGTGGAAATCGCACAATATCGGGAATAAAACCAATTTCAATGATATAAAGCATCATCTTATGCCAGCACTCGAGCATCCATTATTAGAGTTCTAAAAACCAGTTGTGATAGACTAGTGATTATAAAAATGAAAGATGGAGCTGAATCAGATGAACGCTACAATTGAAACTTTGCTCAATCACCGATCCATTCGGAAATTCACTGAAAAACCACTATCACAAGAACAAATTGAAACCATTGTCCAAAGTGCGCAAATGGCATCGACATCGAGTTTTATTCAAGCCTATACTATTATTGGTGTGAAAGATCCTTCGAAAAAAACAAAGCTTGCGGCACTTGCCGGGAATCAATCCTACGTTGAAAAAAACGGGCATTTCTTCGTCTTTTGCGCCGATCTTCACAGACATCAAGTGGCAGGTGCGATGGAGAACACTGATGTAGGAGAATCAATTGAAAGTACTGAAAAATTTCTCGTAGCTGCTGTGGACGCCTCCCTCGCTGCTCAAAACGCTGTCATTGCCGCCGAATCTATGGGCCTAGGCATCTGCTATATTGGTGGCATCCGAAATAATGTTAAAGAGGTGGGCGAGCTGTTAAACCTCCCTGAATATGTCGTGCCTATATTTGGCCTCGCTGTAGGGGAACCCGCACACGAGTCAAGCCCAAAACCACGTCTTCCCCTCTCCCACGTCTACCATGAAGAAGAGTATAACCGTGATGAGACGGCATTTAAAAAGGATCTTGATGAGTATAACGAAACGATCTCTGCTTATTATGAAAAACGGACATCCGGAAAGCGAAAAGACCGCTGGACCGAACAGATAGCCGGCATGTTAGCTGAACCGAAGCGTCTGCATATGAAAGGTTATTTGGAGGAGAAAGGGTTTTTAAAGCGTTAATTAAGAAATGCTTGGGAGCACATACACCCAAGCGTTTTTTTGTGTTTAAACGATTGAAGAAATTTCTCCTCTCAGTTTAAGACCAATGAGGAAACTTGATTCTACCTAAAAAGCCGACTTTTCTACCAAAAGCAGCAATAATTCTATCCAAAATAGAAAGAATTCCCCCACCCATCCTCAATTCCTAAAATCCATTATCATTGCCAGCACAACCCGCATATGATAAGATAAAATTAAATCCGACCTTTTCAATGCGAATTATATGATATTGAAAATTTACACAAAATTGTGTGGGGACTGTCCCCATAAGAAGAAAGGTGATTGTGGTGGGACGTGAGTTTGTAGATTTATTTGATCGGTGGGCTGATTCATATGATGATACGGTTCATGGGGTTGATGATGAGTATAGAGAAGTATTTTCAAGTTATGATGCCATTTTGCAGGCTGTTGCGAATGGTGCGAGCGGTAATGTTGTTGAATTTGGTGTTGGTACGGGTAATTTAACACAAGAACTAAAGGCGAAGGGCCTCCATGTTACTGGGGTAGAGCCTTCAGCCAAAATGCGGGAGATCGCGAGGGAAAAACACCCGGATGTGTCGATCATCGAAGGAGATTTTCTCGATCATCCACCTATCGAAACCGGTGTGGATACCTTTGTTTCCACTTATGCTTTTCACCATCTAACAGATGAAGAAAAGAAAACTGCTGCCGGACACTTTTTTACCGCATTGAATCCTAGCGGGAAAGTCGTATTCGCTGATACAATGTTTATAGATGAAACCGCAAAACAACGAATGATTAACCAAGCATTGAAAAATCAATACGTGAACTTAGCTGAAGATTTAAAGACAGAATATTATTCAACCATTCCTGTTTTAAGCGAAATTTTTAAAGAAGCAGGCTTTGAAGTGGGATTTGTCTCGATGAACAGCTATGTTTGGCTTATGACTGCGGTGAAAGAATAGTAAACTATTATTTATTCTAGGAGGCTATTATTATGACAAAGAAAATGAACGTAGAAAGCTTTAACCTTGACCATACGAAAGTCGCTGCCCCATACATTCGCCTAGCCGGCACTACCGAAGGCGCAAACGGTGACACGATTTACAAATACGACATCCGTTTTTCTCAGCCAAATAAAGAGCATATGGATATGCCAGGCCTACACTCCCTGGAGCATATGATGGCAGAGTTCAGCCGTAACCACCATCAGCAAATCGTTGATATTTCCCCAATGGGATGCCAAACAGGCTTTTACCTTTCTGTCATTAATGACGAAAGCTATGAAGCGATTTTAGAACTCGTTGAAAAGACGTTAAAAGACGTCTTAGTCGCAAACGAAGTACCTGCATGCAACGAAGTCCAATGTGGTTGGGCTGCTTCTCACTCCCTTGAAGGCGCAAAAAACATTGCCGAAACCATGCTTTCCAAAAAAGATGCGTGGACGACTGTTTTTGCTGAAAACGGCAAATAAACGAGGGGACACATCATGACCATTTATCAAGGAATTCAATCACTCATTGGGCATACGCCTCTATTTGAAATTACGAATATACCGTTACCGAATAAAACACGGATCTTTGCAAAACTCGAATACTTCAATCCAGGCGGAAGTGTAAAAGACCGCTTAGGCCAGGAGCTCATCCACGAAGCCATTGACGGCGGTCATATTTCTGAGACCGGCACACTTATTGAACCGACAGCAGGCAACACTGGGATTGGTCTTGCGCTCGCGGCTGTTGGAAAAAAAGTAAATGTCATCTTTGTTGTTCCTGAGAAATTCAGTATTGAAAAACAAACACTGATGCGATCACTAGGGGCTACAGTCGTGAACACACCAACTGAAGACGGCATCAAGGGAGCGATTGCTAAGACTGAGAAACTCCTCGCTGATATTCCCGACTCTTACTCCCCTGCTCAATTTTCAAATGCAGCGAATCCGCTGACCTATTACAAATCACTCGGCCCTGAGATTGTCTCAGAGCTGGATGGTAAAATTGACGTTTTCCTCGCAGGTGCAGGTACAGGAGGAACGTTTATGGGATGCGCTCGCTATTTGAAAGATCATCTAACTCAGGTAAAAACAGCCATTGTCGAACCAGAAGGCTCGATTTTAAACGGCGGAGAAGCCGGACCCCACCGTACAGAAGGGATTGGCATGGAATTTCTCCCTTCCTATATGGATCCGAGCTATTTTGACGCCATTCATACTATTACTGACGATGAGGCGTTCCAGCGTGTTGAAGAGCTGACAAAAAAGGAAGGCCTTCTCGTTGGTAGCAGTTCAGGTGCTGCGTTTGCCGCAGCTCTTCGTGAATCCCATCAAGCAAACGAAGGCGCCCACATTGTCACTGTTTTTCCAGACAGTAGCGAGCGTTATTTAAGTACAGGCATATACGAAGGGAATGAATCTTAATGAAGAAAAAAACACAACTCATTCATGGAGGGGTTTTTGGCGACGAACATACCGGAGCCGTAAGCACCCCGATTTATCAAGTGAGTACGTATAAACAAAACGGTGTCGGTAATTTTGCTTACGAATACTCTCGTACCGGCAATCCGACTCGAGAAGCACTTGAATCATTGATTGCCGATTTAGAAGGGGGTCACCGTGGATTTGCCTTTGGTTCAGGTATGGCAGCAATCGCAGCAGTGATGAACATGTATAAAAGCGGTGATCACATCGTGTTTACCGACGACGTTTACGGAGGATCATATCGGTTGATGACGAAGGTTCTCAACCGCTTCAACCTAGACATTACCTTTGTCGATACGAGCGATCCTGAGAAAGTAGCGGCAGCTGTCAAAGACAACACTGTGGCCATTTACGTTGAAACACCAACCAATCCACTCCTCAAAGTAACAGACATTAAAGAAATGAAAAACATTGCCGACGCACACAACCTTCACCTTATCGTCGACAATACGTTTAGTACACCCTACTTCCAAACTCCGATTGCACTTGACGCTGACATTGTCCTTCATAGTGCGACCAAGTACCTCGGAGGTCATAGCGACGTCGTAGCCGGGCTTGCCGTAGTAAAAAGCGAAGAACTAGGAGAAGAGCTTCATTTTGTGCAAAATTCAGTTGGTGGTATTCTTGGACCTCAAGATTCCTGGCTCCTCATTCGCGGCATTAAAACACTCGGTCTTCGCATGGAGCAAACAGAAAAGAATACAGCAAAAATCGTCGAGTTTCTCGAAAACCGCGACGACGTATCTACCATCTACTACCCAGGACGTCCAGACCATCCAGGCCATGAAACACACAAGATTCAGGCTACAGGTTTCGGGGGGATGATTTCCTTTGATGTAGGCAGCGGTGAAAGAGCTGAACACGTATTAGCGAAAACCCGGTACTTCACCCTAGCTGAAAGCCTCGGTGCCGTTGAAAGTCTCATTAGCTTACCTGCAAAAATGACGCACGCCTCGATCCCAAGAGAGCGCAGGTTAGAGCTCGGCATTACCGACGGGCTAATCCGCGTGTCCATCGGGATTGAAGATGCGGAGGATTTAATTGCTGATTTAGAGCAAGCACTTGATAGCTAAACAAAAACGCATTCTCACAGGATTACTTGCGCAGTAAATACCAGGTGAAATCACCCGGTTTTCTCAATTCGCATTAAACAAGGCATAGAGAACTATTCTCTATGCCTTGTTACTTATTAAACTTTATGTTTAACTATTGCCCCTTTACTTAATAAGTAATTCTTCCCTTTCGCTTAGCTATATTCCAACAAATAAGTTTACAGCTCCTAATGCAACTGAAAGGAATGAGACAATAAATGCAATCCTATAGAACTTCCTTCTTTCTGGTTTTTTATTATCAAGGTGTAAATGACTTATAGATAAAAGCAGTGTTAGGCATAGTAGAAACGAGAAGATAGATTCTCTATTAGTAAAACCTGCCCAAATCACAAAGCTTGTAGATAATATAGTCAGAACCAATAAGAATACCTTAAAGCAAGATTTTATTTTTTTACTTTGTACAGAATCGTTCATTTCTTCCCCTCTATTTCTAACGTTTTTACCGCAAAATTAAAACCACTTATTTTCATATTCCCTTTATTTTTTGCAATGAGTATCCCTCTAACATTTTATCTGATTGATAATGCTCCCAGGATTGCGGTAACGACATCGCTTCACAAGGTTATCGCCACTTAAGTCCACCATCTGGTCAACCAGCGTGAAGATCTAGTCAACGAGAAGCGGAATCTACTTTAAAAGATACGCCCGAAAATAAATCATGGGCTTACTTCAATAAAGTACGTTTCATAAGACTCTTTAAAAATGTATCCAAGTTTTTGAGCTAAGTTAACAGATTCGTTATTAGCACCATCCCAACTCGGGTACAGTCCTCTATCCAGACAATCTACTATCAATGTAGAGGCTGTTATTGTTGCTAAACCTTTCCTTCTATAATTAGGATGGGTAGCAATTTCAATTTCAATTCCATCATCGTAAATACTAAATGATGTAGCAGCACATACAACTTGTCCCTCATTCAAAATAGCAAAACCTACTCCTCTATTAATAAAATCATCTATAGAATTAAACTGACTTATAAAATCCTCTGAAAGTTCATGCAAAGAAGGTTCTTTTGCTACATTCTCATCTATTCTCTTGATTTCATATCCTTTTGGTAGTTTAGTTAATAAGTTCTTTAAATGTTTTCTATCAAGATGTTCTGGATTCTTTTTAAACCTATAACGTTGAAACTTCTCTATGGAACCTTTATGTACTGTTTCAATACGTCTTTTCCATTCATCAGAATCAACAATTGCAAGAGTAAATTCGGGGAGATTGTATAGTAATTCCTCCGCTTCCTTTGTATTAGGGTTTCCTGCATAAAACACAAAAATTCCCACTGTTATTTGAGCAACTGTTGGATTTTCAAGATTGTCTACCCAAGCTGTTCCCATATGCCCTTGAAGGTATGAAAGAATAATAGTGCTATCCATATTTTCGAACATTGAGATTAACTTTTTTCTTACATTATGATCTGCCTCATAAATCATTTAATTCCTTCTTTCTAAAAAATGTATTATATACTTGCTCATCAATATTATCATACTTTTCTATTTAATGGGAAAAATTAATATTTTTTCTAATGTTATACATTATTCAATATTAAACGCTCAAAGAGATACCTCTGAGCGTTTTAGTTGGCAATTCCTATGTGATTTTCAATGGGAATTTTCGTCCACAATAAAGGAACTACTTAGCTCCTTTACGTTCTATCCACTTTGATCGTCCTTTTGTCCTGACCGTTTCACTGGTAAAGCTGAAAGGATGTTGCTTCGCTTAAATGTCCTCACTGCCTTTCTTAAATGGCAATAACCTATAACCGTCTCATCATTAAATTGATGAATCGATACGATACGTTTTGTGACGATCCCCTTTTCAGACATGTAAATCATTTCGACTGGGCGCCGTTCTAATTTACTACGTCGAAACAATCCTTCCACCTGCATCCCTCCTCCAGTGTTACCGTTCCAATTATACGAACAAATGTTCTGTAAATCAAGATTACCAGCGTGAGAATTTCTTCCTGAAAAGGTTCAAGAATGAAACTCTCGTTCTTCTTCTCGTTTTCTCCGCATCATTAGCTCATGATGAAACCGATACAAATGGCCTTTCTCACCTGGTGTAACGACTTTTTTCCGGTCCACTTCACGTAAACGAATCATGTTCTCGATCATTTCTTCAGTTTTAACCATTGGAAAACGGTCAGCCTGATCGAATGAGGTTTGCTTTTGAACAACCTCTTCAGCACGTTTTCCTATCATCTTCAAGTCAGTTACTGAAGAAAACAACGGGTAGTGAATCAAACGCCTTACATTAGCTTCTTCTACTCCTGGTGAAGGTTTAGTCATGATCGTCGGAACTTGGGCTACATTCGCCTCTGCCATCGCAGTCGATTCTGGCTTTGAGATGAGGACGTCTGACGCTTTTACATAACCAGAGATAGACTGAGTATTTGAAAAAACACGTACATCGTGTCGTGACTTCACCTTACTCAACACCTTCTGTTCTCGTTTATTTTCTCTAGGAAAACATAGAAGCATCCACGGCTCCTCACACCGCTTAAAGTAATGAATCATTTTTTTATAAGGAAGCTCACCTCTCAACGTTGCGATCCGCATGTTTGAAGGCAGACCTAATCGTTCTCGCAGCTTGTCTTTATCCGCTCGGTTATACCATTTCTTCTCGATTGGAACGCAGCCTTGGACAAACTTGGTAAACGGAAACGCTTTTTGTTGTTCGATTACTTCATTCTTATCGGGCAAAAATACCGCTGTTGTCTCTTTTGTTAATGACATGCCATAACTCGAATAATCCGTCACAAGAGAAAATAACGACGGCTTCGTTTTAAACGCATCACAGCGAATCGCTAAGCTTGCAACGGCCGTTGCCAACGGATGCACGCTAATGATGATCGACGGTCTAGATAACTGGATACGCTCAATCGCCCGCGACCAAAAGAAGCTCGAATCAAGCGCAACTGAAGGGAACCGGTAGCCCCTCTTATTTGATTGATGAAAAATCAAATGAGAAAGTCGTGAAACCTTCTCAACTATATGTAAATAAAGCTTAAACCAAGACGGTAAGCACGAAATGAGATCAACGCTTTCACATACGCTCCCCTTTCCTTCCCACTCTTCTTTTAACACTTCATTAACCGTATGATTTTTGCCACCGAAAGAAGCCGTTAATAAAAGAACGCGCGCCTTCATCTTCCCACCTACTTTATGATCTTTTACTATTAGTTTAGTGTGGGATTGGCGGAATCATTCCATACTTCATGATCGAAAAGTGAGTGTCATTTGTCGAATCGCTGATATTTGAGCTATTTCCGCTGATATATTGCTAACTTCCGCCGATATCTTATCAATTTGCGCTGATATGTTGCGTATTTCCGCCGATATCTTATCAATTTGCGCTGATATGTTGCGTATTTCCGCTGATATCTTTCCAATTTTCGCCGATATATTGCTTGAACAGCTGATAAAGCGCCTACTCACGCCGATAATTTATTCAAATGATGAGTTGAAGGCAAAAATTTGCGTCCTTTTCCATCATTTGAGTAGTTGAAAGGCTGTTTTTTGAAAGGTTGTTGCTTTTTGATAAAATTATCGCTCGAATTTTGCTACAGGGGCGGACCCTTTCCACGGGTGCCGCTTGAGCCTAGGCTTCCCTCGTCCCGCTTCAGCAATAGAAACGTAGATTTTTTTGCTTTTGCTATAAAAAAAGTGCGTCCAAAGGATTAAAAAACCTTTTGACACACCTTAAAAGTGATCTATCGACTTGTTCTATCTAGATTTAAACCCATCCAGTAAATGAGACACAACCGTCATCGTTTCCTCTAATGCCTGTTGATAATCGGGCATTTGTGCAATCCATAGTGCCGATTCGTTCAGAGCACCAGAGAGAGCATGTGTCATAGCATTTATGGATACCGGCTTTAAAAAGCCTTGGTCTTGCATAGATTGAAGTTGTTCATGCAATAATCGCATAGAATATTGTTCATCCATCCTGCGCCAAGACTCCCACCCTAACACTGAAGGACCATCGATCAGGAATATTCGTCTGTTCTGAGGTTCAACCGCTGCAGTTACAAATGCACGACATCCAAGGAAAAGCTGCTCCCAAACGTCATCACTTTGCGCTGCTTCTGTTTCTATTCGATTTGCAATTCCTTTTTGTACGGACTCTAACACTACTTGAAAAAGCCCTATCTTATTCCCGAAATGATGATACAGTGCTCCGCGTGTTAAATTAGCTTGATTTACGATTTCTTCTAGAGATGTTTCTGCATATCCTTTTTCCGTAAAATACATTCTGGCTACTTCTATTAGCTTGTGAATGGTTTCCTTTGTTTCATCCTTATTCTTTTTCATGATCGTCTTCTATCTCCTAGTCCTGTTCTGTTTCTTCCTTCATTTACTAAACATTTTTTATGGAATGTCGTTCGATTAAGATACTTCCTCCTATTTCCTACCCATTTCAGTATCTGACCAAACCGATTCCATGTATTGGTCACGATAGGCACCTTTAGGGGGAATTATTGTTATAATATCAATCAAAATTCCGTTAGGATCGGAGGTGATAAAATGTCGCTGTCCAAAATCTTCATCTTGAATGTCAAGGTGTAATGGGAGCTTCTCTTTCACAATGAGTCTTTCATATTCCGCATCCACATCATCGACTTCAAAATTAAGAATAAGCCCTTCTGTCTTTTTCCTATTGGCATCAGGTAAAGTAGCGTGTGTGGCATCTAAGATCGCTAATTCAAATAGGCTATTTTCTTGTGACATTCGTAAACTTACGTACCATTCAGCTTCAAATACTGGCTCAAAACCAAAATAGTCGATGTAAAATTTCGAGCTTAACGTCACTTGGTCTGTCAAAATAACAGGATAAAACCCGGTTGATTTCATTAATAAACCACCTCTTCCATTATTATGTTACATTCACTTTATCATACATACAGTATGTATGTAAATATCTAAGTTACACCATCTCTAAAATAACCATTTAGAATATAAACAGATTCATTTTAAATATTCTGTTTATTTTGTATAATATAATTGAGCGAACGTTCGATCATAATTGTTTCGTCATTCAATTCAAGGAGGAATAGCTTATTAAAAAATCCAGTATTATCTTCTTTGAAAGAACATTTCCAAGTGCAAATATGATTCTTATTAACGATCAACTCCCGATTCTCGTTGATACAGGTTTTGGGAGTGATGCGAACTATACAGAGCAATTAATTAAAGAAGTTGGCGTTTCACCAGAAGATTTACACCTTATTATGAATACGCACTATCATAGTGACCATGTAGGAGGCAATTTTCATCTCCAAAAAAATTATGGTGTTACAATTGCTGCTCATAAATGGGAAGCCGATATAATTAATTCTTGTGACTCTGAAGCCTGTAGTGCAGAATGGTTAGATCAGCCTGTCGAACCTTACCTAGTCGAAACAAAGCTCTCAGATAACGATGAGATTAACACAGGAAGTAGAACCTTGAAAGTCTTGTACACACCGGGACATACGTTAGGACATATATCTTTATACGAACCTGAAGAAGAAATATTAATTTGTGGAGATCTCTTTCACAAAAATGATATCGGATGGTTAAACATCTTTCGAGAGGGTGTCACATCGATTCAACGGTCTATAGAAAGTTTGGATCGGTTGTCCACGCTCCAGATCAGGCAGGCATATTCAGGACATGGACCTCAAATGGAGAATCCCCTGGCTGCCATTGATGCAGCAAGGAATAGGCTTGAAAAGTGGCTCAAGATGCCAGAAAAGATTTCATGGCATGCGTGCAAGAGGATTTTTTCATTCACTTTAATTATTAAAAACGGATTGGCAAACGAAGAAATTGATACTTACCTACTAAAGTGTGGTTGGTTCCAAGATTTTGCACGCTACTCTTTCCAGCTTCAGCCAGAAGAATTTATTCAAATCCTGCTCGATGAAATGATTCGTTCCGGAGCAGCAAGCTGGCACAATAATCAATTAATCGCCACCACCCCATACCAAGCACCACAAAAGAAGTGGATGAATAAGAACATAAAGCCGAAAGATTGGAAACCTCAAGATTTTCTCATATAACTATACATTAAATTATTGTAATATTCATATTTCAATCAACCTTCAGGGGGGATCATATGTCATTAAAAGTAGGAGATGTCATTACGTTTGAACGGACGTTTACAGTAAGGGATGTTGAACTATTTACAGAAGTTTCATGTGATGAAGGTTCTCATCATATTACTCCTGATGAACAGGGGAAGCTTGTCATTCAAGGGTTGTTAACTGCTACATTACCAACAAAAGTTGGCGGAGATAACAATGTACTGGCTCGTACTATGAATTTTGAGTTTTTGAGACCCGTTTTTACAGAAGATACAATAAGATGTGAAGTAACGATCGAGAAGTTTGAAAAGCAAGACAATAATCGCACCTCTATTTTCGCCTCTTTCCTATGCACAAACCAGCATGAGAAACAAGTATTGAGAGGAAGCTTTGCAGGAGTAATATTATAAGCTTATCTTTTCTTCTTCAATAAACAACAGTATAGTTTAAGGTATTGTTAACATTGATCATTTACTATTAGGAGGTTTGAAATAATGAAAAATAAAGCTCGAACAATTATTACACTTATATGTAGTTTGCTTATTTTTGCTGTTGGCATATTTAGAATACTTACTGAATCACCTTCTTCAACACCTTTGTTTGTAGCGTATATCTTTGTAATTAGTGGATTAATTGGATTTGTTGCAAACGGTGTCATGCTAAAAAAGTTACAAACTAATTAAATTGAGACTGAAAGATTATTTTTGAGATTTCAAATGAGTAAGCTCATGAATTGGACGGAGGGTGTTAGATGGAGATGGTCGTTCTTCAACACGGAGATGACATATTTGAAGAAGCAGTTCAAGTGTTTTGGAAAGAATGGGGAAACGAGAGCAATTATAAATTTTACAAGGATTGCATGATTCATTCGTGCATAAATTCTGATGACATTCCATTATTTTATGTGGCATTAAAGAATAAAAAGATTATTGGGACAGCTGCTATCATTAGAAACGACCTCAACAGCAGGCAGGATCTATGCCCGTGGCTTGCCTGTTTATTTGTAGACAAAGAGTTCAGGGGAAAACAAATAGGCTCAGAGCTTCTGAATTACGGGCTAAAACTTGCTAATGATTTAGGCTACAAAAAGCTCTATTTGACTTCTGACCTTGAAAATTACTACGAAAAATACGGCTGGACAAACAATGGCGTTGCCTACGGAGTAAGCGGCGGACATATTAAAATTTATGAAAAATCCACAAGCTAGGTTGTTAAAATCAAGTAACCAGTTTATTTGTAAAGGGCGAGCAGTAACATGCCGTTTGTTTTGTATCATCGGTAACTGGGGTATTATGCAAAACGAAAGGAGAGGTTATTCAAGCAATAATTATTGAAAGGCATGGGGAATGTTCTCCATGCCTTGTGAATAATTCTGTTGATTTCAGTTGTTTAGTCTATGATCTACAACCCGTTAGATGATGTTCATCGTGCTTAATTTCATTACTTTCTGTTTTTTATGGTCACGACATCAGAGTGTTATGTATATCAATTATTTATTTTCTAAGTCTTTAATTCTTTTATCCATTTTTTCTATTTTTGATAGTGACATTATCGCAACAGACAAAGCACCTATTGCAATTGAAAATATGAAAATTGTTCCTACTTCCATTTACCTCATCCCCTCTTTTGAGAACTAACCTATTAACTATCAAAAATCCCGATAACTGCACAGTAACGGTGCCGAATTTTTTACTTGTTAATGACATGTTTTGTCGTAATTTTTGGGTTGTTGCTTGGTGTTAAATTAAGATGGACTTTATGGAGCTCCGTTGGCCTGCATCTGCTCGCTTTCCGCGGACGAACCGCCAAGCCTCCTCGGGAAATGCGCACTGCGGGGTCTCGGCTGGTCCGTTTTTCCGCAGGGAGTCTCACAGATTACGGCCTACTACGCAGAAGATCATTTTTATTAAGGGAGCTTTTAAACACATTTCAACTTGGCTACGGTGTCTAACTTGCTTGGTGTTAAAATAAGAGTAACTTTATGCAGCTCCGTTGGCCTCCATCTGCTCGCTTTCCGCGGACGAACCGCCAAGCCTCCTCGGGAAATGCGCCCTGCGGGGTCTCGGCTGGCCCGTTTTTCCGCAAGAGTCTCGCTAGATTACGGCCAACTGCGCAGATGAGCCTTTTTAAAATGGGTGTGCTTTATATATTACCCGCTAATTATCCGGATAAGTTTCTCGTAAAAACTTTATAGAGGAGTCGATTAATGCTTTTAAAACATCCACTTCAATATCTGCTATTTTATTGATGTACACACATGCTTTTCCAGCCTTATGTTTTCCGAAGTCCTTTAACAGTTCGTCTCGCGTTGTGTCACCCGTTGCAAAATACAAACTTATGTTGGATTTTCGAGGTGAAAAGCCTACTAAAGGAGCGTCACCTTCGTGACCAGATTCATATTTATAATGATATGAACCAAAGCCAATAATGCTCGGTCCCCACATCTTCGCTTGATAGCCTGTCGTTTCAGTAAAAATAGCTAATAACTTATAAGCATCTTCGCATTTCTTAGGACTTTCAACGTTTTCAATAAACTCAATGACACTTTTATCGGTTTCCTTTGTTTTTTGTTCGTACATATTAGATTCACTCCTTTTCTTTTATAGAAAGCTTGGTGATCATAAATGACACTATTTCTTTTCCCAATACGGATTTCCTATATTAAGTAGCTAGTGCTTTCGGTTCTCTATTAATTTTTCGCCCAATATATGATGAGAGAACCAGTCTAAATTTTGTTTTAAAATAGCCCGATTGAGTCCAGGTTTATCTGATCCGTGCTCCATTCCTTTGTATATAACCAATTCTGTTTCAACACCAACATCTTTTAATCCGCGATACAACTCAAAGGCGTTTGGCACGGGGACGCGTGTATCTTTTTCACCGTGTTGAATCAATGTTGGCGTAGAGGCATTATTGATGTACGTCATGGGTGACGTTTTTCGGTATATTTCCTCGTCGTTCCAAGGTGTATCCCCAAGGTAAAACTGTGTAAACGTGGTGATGTCTGTATTGACATAATAGGTCATCCAATTGGAAATCCCAGCTCCAACGGATATCGCTTTAAAACGATTGCTGTATGTGGCACAAAAAGCGGATATATATCCCCCTTGGCTCCATCCCATAATGCCGACTCTTTCTGGGTCTACTATCCCTTTTTCGATAAGGTCATCGACTCCTGAAATAACGTCCTCGTAGTCACCCAGCCCTAATTGACGATAGTTGGCTTTACGAAAGGCTTCACCGTATCCCGAGCTCCCTCGGTAATTCGGTTCCAAGACAAGAAAGCCTTTTTGTACGAATTGTTCGATTGGTTGGTATTTGTTCGTAGTTGGGGTTGCGATGGAAGCCGCAACCGGCCCCCCATGAACGGCAAGAAGCAGCGGATACGCCTTAGAAGAATCGTAATCGGTTGGTTTAGACAATACCCCCTCAATTTCCAATCCATCATTCGTTTTCCAACAGATGACTTCTTTTTGACTCTTTTGTCTCCCTTCATACAGCTTATACTGTTCGGTTATTCGTTTATCGTTAAGGTATACCTCGGCAGCCTCTAGCGATGTTGCTTTGATACAAACAAAGTTTCTACCATTTGAAGTGATTGATGGAGATGAGGCTGCCATGTCCTCTTTATTGACAAGGGGAATTAACTTGCCCTCCTCGGAGACGAGACCTACTATATAATTCGTCCGCTCTTGCCAGGTAACCAAAATCCCGTCTTCTACCCAGCGAACCGGAAAAATATGCTCGTCTACATGTTTTATAGGCTGGCTAGTTTCTTTTTTTTCCAGATCATAAATTTCCAGTGTAATATTGTTATAAATCGCTTTTTCCTGCACATAACGGTTGTAGCAAATCTTCGAACCATCGTCAGAAAAAAGGACATTCCCTACGTGTAGAGGAGTAATATCCAGTTTCGTAATTTCCTTGGATTTCATATCCAAAAGGTAAATTTCTTGTTCATGAAAGTCAACAATTCTTGGAGTTGGAGTCGCGTTAAAAACGACTTTTTGACCGTCTGCTGAAATATCATAGTGACAAATATGAATGTCCATACATTCGGTTAACGGCAAGCTTGTCTCATCATCTTCATGCTTCTTATTACCAAATTCGCCTTCTCCATTAACACGTAAATCTTTCGGAAGTTGGTGAAGCATGTTCGCCTTTTGTTTTCCTTTTCCAAGATCCAGATAATATAATGAATGATAATGAAAATCTTGGTCAATGTAGGTGAAGTCACCGAACATTTCCCTGCGCTGCTTCATTTTTTCTGATTCTGGACGTTTGGCTGTGAAGAAGAGGCCTTTCCCGTCTGGAGCCCATTTAAAGTTTTCAACACTATGCTCAGTATGAGAAATTTGTAACACTCCCGTTTCCTGACTAGGTTGGATAAAAATCTGTTTCTTCTTTTCATCGCCTTCCCCTACTGGGCTTAGGTAAGCAAGACTTTGAGAGTCTGGAGACCACCGGGGATGTATACTTTCGTTTTTACCAACAGTGACTGGATGACTCTTGTCGATATTGCTATCATAAACCCAAACATGTTGACGATACGTATTGTCATCCCAATCTGATGTTTTTCTTACATAAGCTACTTGCTGACCATCCTCACTAATGGCAGTATCATGAAAATGGGATAAGGATATCACTTCTTCAATCGTTAAATAGTTTGTATCGTTTTTACTCATCATTTTCCCTCCCTATGATTACCCTTTGCTACATTAAATTCAAATTAATTACTGTAATCCCTTCAAAACCTTTCTATTACTTCCGACCGAACAAGTTTCGCATGTCCTACGGAATCAACTTCAAAGAACACACCTGCTCTTGTTAAGCGATGTTACTGTTGTTTCCCATTCTCCTATTTTACTTTTTTCAATTAATTCTTTAATTATAGGTTTCGTATAAACAGCTCCGTCTTCAACTTTTTTATCCCAAGCTCTACGATTGGTATCGAACAGATCCATATAAATTCCCCATTCTATAGTTGCAATATTTCCTTTATTCTTAATTTTAACATTAATATCATTTAATTATTGGTGAAAATAGGAAAAAGCGTTCCTTCATTTTGAAGAAACGCTACTAAGTAGTGTAATAAGATAATCTCGTTATCACAAACCAAAATTAATTCACTTCTAGTTTAGCGATTGAAAATCTATCTGTAATACTTGGTAAAACATGTTCCAACCACATAAAACAATATACGATTTTGTTACCCTGTGAATAAACCCATTACCACAATTACATGCTTTTCATCGCAATGTAAACGTCTATTTCATTCCCCGCTTCTTCCGGCTTATATCGCTCATCCCAGATTTCAAAGTCGTAGCCTGCGGGGTAATATGGATTCTCTGTGAACCATTTTCCGTATAAGTAATCATATGTTTGATTTAGATCAGTTTCTAACCCTTTATGTGTGGTAGTCACATACCTGCTCTCTGGCAAGGTATGTGAAATCATCCCTTCAGGAATTTCGTGTGGCTTGGATACTTTATAGCCGATGACTTGTGTGAAACGATCGACGTTTGGGTTAAAGTCAGGCTTCATCTCATAAGCCTGGATTAAATAAACCTGAGCCCCAGCTTTATTTTTTACCAATTCCACTTTTTTTTTCAAACGCGTTAATGTCTTTTTTCCTAATTTCTGTTCTTCAATTTCCTTTAAGTTTGCCTGATACTGATAACCAACAATCGTGAATGATTCCCGTGTCACAACCTTAGCTGTCATCATGTTGACTCCCCCTAATTACACATGATAATTATAATCTTACAAATGATAAACTCTGAAAAAACCCCTTCTCCGGCCTTCCTACCTTTGATTACCAAATGCGCAGGAAAGAATTAATTCTTCTGTTTTAATTCCCCTTGGCCCTCATGTAAAACATTTCTTGCACTCAGCAAATGGCCGTTCAAATCGTAAAAACCGAATCCCCCAAAATTACCCTTCATATTAAGCGGACCAACTTTGATACTTTTTGAACGCACACTATATAATACATTTTATCAAGAATTTCAATTTCACAGTTAAAACAAATACATTTTTTGAATATTTTAATCAGAAATACCATTATTACTTGTTATGGAGTATTGTTAAAGAACAATGATGAATGATGTTATGCATGCATAGCTCGTTCATAGGTTTCTTTATTACAGATGATAAAAAGTTCTGCATCGTTTGGAATGGGATCATCTAATTTACTTAATATGTTAAAGTCATGTCTATCAGAAATTAAGTTTGCTCCTAATTGCTTCAACATTTCATAAGCATCATTGTAGGTTTCCCATGATGCTTTTTTCTTTAATTTCCAAATATCAACACCCGATTTTCGACTTAGAAGGTGCATCACTAATTTACTCGATCCCTTATGGACTGCCGACTTAGCCATAAGATCAGAAAGAGCTTCACCAGCGACGACAAATTCGTCAACATTCGCATGCTTAAAGTTGATAATGTGCTTTTCTTCTAAAATCTCTACGATTGTATAAATGTCCTTCTTCTTCTCTTTTGCATAGCTTTCAATTGCCGAAACTATCAAGAGTGACTTTCCATCTGCTGCTGTTGTATCCTTCACATAGTTTTCAGTGAAAATAAGGACAGCTTCTGATTCAATAATATTCGCTCTTTCTAATGTATCCTTATCTGTTACGTCCCCTTGGATGTAAAATAGTTTTCCATATTCGCTCGGTTCACTTGTAAGCGTATCAATTAACAGAATATCGGGGTTATCCTCTATTTCCATTAATTGATTATATGTATGTCTCGCTTTATCTGACCAGCCAATAATTACATAATGGTTACTGCCTTTATACCGCAACTTTCCTTCCTCCTTGTATTTACGATACATACCGAATCCCTCAACAACCTTCCCTATCACAATCCCGATCAACCCGATACCAAAAAAATATAAGAACAATCCAAAAACCTTTCCAAGCACGGTTTCAGGTACAAAATCCCCATAACCAGTCGTTGTTACAGTTGTCATTACGTACCAGAAACCAATAAATGCATCTTTAAACATGTTGGGTTCTATCCAGTGAATGATAAAAGAACTACTCACTAGAAACACTGTTGTGAGGATAACCAACGTGTATTTATTCATTCTTACTGCAATCCTCATTACCTCAAATATAAAGAGCATCATGATCTCCCCCTAACGTTTGAGTTGCACCTCAGTTATCTTTTCCATTAAAGGGAAAGATATGATTTTACAAATCCCTCTCATTCATTACAATAAGATCTATACTCGCCCCGAAAACTTATAAAAAGCTGATCGATTTAATATCAATCAGCTCTTCTTTAACAATTTCAATCATCAATTTGAAATGAATTGGTTTGTTCGTTTTTTAGTCGTTACTAACGATGAGATTAATACTACTAAAAGAATATAAAGCGTTCCCAATAGATCTAATAGATAGTTGTCGAGAACATCATACCGTAATAGATGAAATTATACATAGAAGGCAACGACCAATATTACCTAAAATAAGATTGACTCTCTCTCCATCACTGCTTTCCTTTGGTTTCGCGCGACCTTCTCATTAAGAAAGCTGATAACGTCGTAATAAAACCTCCAATCGCTAATGCAATGAATAAGATCGTCATTCCCGTATTAGGACTTGCTCCTGAGATTATCGTGCTATACCCTAAAATACCAACAACGCCTATGATAAAACCTAGCCATTCTAAAAGTCTTAGTTTTGTAAACATGCTTTCCTCCTAATAAATACCGGACTTATCGGTGATTATGCCTATGATGACAATAACTTTGACAAAAAGCTGATTATATCTATAGTAAAGGACACTTCTAGTCAACAAAACAACCTAATCCATGGATTAGGTTGTTCTACTTGAATTACACTTGCTTTTTCATCGCCACATGCGGAATACCGGCATCAAAGAATTCACCGGAAAAAACTTTATATCCGAGCTTTGTGTAAAACGTTTCTGCACTCGTTTGAGCGTTCAGCTTAAGCTCCTCAATGGAATGGCGAGTGACTTCTTCCTCAATTTTTTTCATGAGAAGATCGCCGACACCTCGTTTTCGGTATTCTTTCAGAACGCAAATACGCTCTACTTTCCCAATATCATCAAGAATCCGCAGTCGACCTGCACCGACAGGTTTCTGTTCGTCATAGGCGACAAAGTGGATCGCATCTTGTTCATATTGATCGATCTCTTCCTCTTCAGGAACTTGTTGTTCGTCGACAAAAACAACTCGTCTTACAAAGTAGGCATCTTCTTTTTCTTTTGCTGATTGTACGACCCTTACTTCCAATGTTTATTCTCCTTTACCAAGACGAAACGTCTCATAAACTGTCCACATATTGTTATCCAACTGATATAAAAGAGAAAAACGATCGACTAACTCTTCGTGATTAATGGACTCCATTTTTAATCGTCCAAACACATCAGAACACTCATCGTTATCTAATTGCTGTCCAATGGTAATGTGCGGTACGAACTTGTAATCATAATGATGCTCAAGCTTTCCGCTGTTCAAGCGATTTCTCAAAGCAAGGAGTGTTTCGTTTTCTCGAGTTTTCATATAAATCGTATTCGTTACCGGGTGGAAAGACCCGAATTTATAGACTTCCAATGTAAACGGGTCCACCTCTTTTGCTGCATTACGCATTTCATTAAGCAGCTCTGGAAGATCCTCTTCTTCCGCTTCAAAAGATTCCTTTAACGTAAGATGCGGTGGAATAAGCGCATAGTGTGTATCGTATCGTTTGCGATATGAGTTTGCGATATCTTGTAGTTTTTTTGATGGAAAAATGGTTATGCCATATTTCATGGTGAGCACCCTCCTTAAAATTGGTCAGTTTTATTCAATAACATCATCTTTACATGCGTTTTCCATTCACGTGTTACAAACGGGCATTAACAAAATAAAGAAATTAGCACGAGTTCCATGGACAACCTCTCGAAGAAAACCTGCCTTTATCGTCTATTCAACATATACCACGAATTCTCCTTTTTTTCCACTATCATTCGTGTTGAAAAACTCAAAGTTATCTTTCAATTAACCATTATGATAAACTAATCCTAACTTATCCCTACATTTTGGAGGTATGATCATGTCAGAAAGACGTCCAGTTCATTGTCACGTAGTAGAAAATGCAGCTAGAACATTGCTAAAAGAACGAGGCGTAGAAATTGAAGACCTCGCGAGGATCGTTTACGACATGCAAGCGCAATATAATCCAGACCTGCAACTGGAAGACTGCATGGACAGCGTCGATAAAGTACTAGAGAAACGTGAAATCCAACATGCGGTTCTAGTCGGAATCGAACTAGATAAATTAGCAGAAAAAAAACAGCTCTCAGAACCCCTCCAATCCATTGTAGAAATGGATGAAGGGTTGTTTGGTGTAGACGAAACGATAGCGTTAGGGTCGGTCTTCGGTTATGGAAGTATTGCTGTTACGTCTTTTGGTTATTTGGATAAAGAAAAAGTCGGCATCATCCGCGAGCTTGATCAAAAGAAAGACGACCGCGTCCATACCTTTCTAGATGACCTGCTTTGCAGCATCGCAGCCAATGCCTCAAGCCGCCTCGCCCACCGTCTAAGAGACCGACAAGAGCGTCTTAGAGAAGAAGAAATTAAAAAACGTGATGAAGAAGAACGGATTGGCTAATGAACGAATACCTTGCTCTCGCACAAACTGCGAGGGCTTTCTTGATTCTTCCAACAATGAATGGTATCCTTTCGTAAAGTTTATTATAAAATAAAAGTAAGCATTTACTCAACATTGCTTCGTTCCGCGATTTCAAGCTGTAAATCAATGTGACCAAGATGCACCACTTTACATAAAATAATCTTCAATACGAGAAACTTTGAGGTGATCTTAATGGCCGAGAAAAAACTACCCGAAACTATATCACGAACCAAATGGATTTATTTTAAAGAAATCTTCAATTCAAAATTCCAAGCAAGCTGTCTAAAAGCCAAACTCGAAGAAAACTGGCACAACGGCTATGAAATCCCACCATGGGTAGAAATCCGCAAACTAAAGGACAACCGCTACGTCGTTCGCTATACGTATGATGAATAGTTCATAGAATTTTTCTGTCCGATAAAGAAATCGCAAAAAATCTATTGACTTATCTGCCCTATTCCGATATATTATTAATTGTCGCTAACACATTTGCGACGCATACATAAAACACTCCCACGTTCCGTTAGCTCAGTTGGGAGAGCGCTACCTTGACAGGGTAGAGGTCACTGGTTCGAGCCCAGTACGGGACACCATACATATTAATCGCTATTAAATCAACGTTTTATTACGTTGTTTTTTTGTATTTTCATACAAGGTAGCGGTACACACTCCGAAAAGGTAGCGGTATGTTTATGCGTAAAAGCTAACGTTAAACCGATACTTAAACGCTATTAAATACGTTACTAACACAAACGTTAGGGAGTTGTATTTGTATGGCGTTAAAAGGTTTTAAAGGAAATAAAAGATGTTGTTGAGCTAACGGGTAAGCGTTAGTGCAAGAACTGGCGTTAATAAAATTGTACAAAAAAGGGGGCAAGCGTTAAGCCTGCACCCTTAAATCTGCTGTCGCCTTCTTTTGTGCCTTGCCGTTTTTAACGTCATATACACGCTGGTTTTTAACGCCCAACTCCTGCGCTACTTCCTTAACCGTTTTACCCTCATTAATCAGTTCCAATATACGGCGTGCTTGTAACTCTTTTTCGGTGTACTGCGTTGGTTTCCGTTAGCTTTGTTCGTAATCGCTCGCCGGGTCAATAACTTACGCTCAACCGCAATTAAGTTACCAGCCGTAAGATTACGGGGGTTACTATCGTCAATTAGCTTAATCATTTTGCCGTTAATTGCGTCTAACCCGTGGTAGTATGTGTACATAAGCATACGTGCCTGCACGCTAATCCCCTTAACGTTGTACCATAAATGCCCGTCCTCGGTGCCTATGCTACCCTTTAACGGTTTACCGTTTTTAACCGCATATACTTCCTGCTCAATTAATCCAAGTACCGCTTCAATTTTACCGTTTCCTTCTTTCAAACAAATCGCCTCCAATACTTATTATCATAATACTTGTTTAAATAATATAGGAACATTTGTTCGATATCAACTCTCAAATCCAAATTTATACAAACAAAAAGCAAGAACTCAGTAGTCCTTGCCCATTCAATGTATCTACCCATATATGTATATAAGTATATTGTAATATTATGGATGTTCTATTTCTTCAATTCCACGAGGTGATAAAACTACAGTATTAGCGGTATCACCGATCATTACATCATTTACCCTTCTTATAGCTTGAAAGTATATATTACTAAGTTCTATAGTAGAGGCTAATTCATTATTACGCCGTTCTAATTCAGAATTAATATAGGCAACTGCTTCACCTCTTACAATATTCTCTGCTTCTAGACTAGTTGCCCTTGCTTTAATGGTGGCATCTAGGTTAATAGGGTTGTAATCATCGTCAGAAGAGAATCCTTGTAAGATAGGAGTGGTTGATTGGATATAGCCTAAAAAGAAAGTTGAGGTTGCTGGAATCCCTAGCTGCCTAGACTCAAAACAAGCTTTTCCATAATTAAATGCATCTTTAAAAAAAACGGAAGGTTCATTAACACTTAGTCTCTCAATATTATGATCAATAAAATCAAATGCTTGTTCTGCAACAAAGGTCCTTCCTGCAAAAGAAACAATATACCTATTATCGATAACCTTTATTTTTTTATAATCGTCCGAGTAACTTGTCGGTGTACCGTTACTAATATTGGTTTGAGTAACTCTTTTATCCGCCGTCATAATAACGCTATCACCATTTTTAACGGCTATAACCATTGTCATATAATCCCCTTCTTTCTATGTTATATTGGATTTAACAGTATTCTTCATTCAATAAAAGTACATTGTTTAGCAAAAGGAGTTGTATATCTTTGGATTTTATTTTAACATATATATCCATAATATATTAAAAACTTCATAGATTTTTTAATTGTAAAAGTTAGTTCAAAAAAGGAACACATTAAGAGGTGTATTATATGGAAAAGTTAGAAGATAAAGTGTTTTGTTTTAGGTGTAAAAGCGAAACAAATCATGAGGTTTTAATGAAGTACAAACAGAAGTATAGCCACCATGATAAAGGTGAATTACTAGATATTTATAACACTATCCGTTGTTTAGGGTGTGATGAGATTGCTTTTTTACATATATATGGTCCAGAAAACAAACCTGATTATATGCATTTTGAGGCGTACCACCACTTCCCCGAGGAAACAAAAAACCTTAAACCTATTCCTGGTTTTAAAGTCGTTGTCAATAAAGAGTTTAACTATGTTCCAAAACATATACTTGAACTTTACGATGAAGTAATCACCGCTCAAAATATGGATTTGCTAATACTTTGCTCCGCTGGGATTAGAACCTTAATTGAAGCAGTTTGTATTGAATTGGGTATTGAAAAAGGAAAGCTATACAATAATGATGGTAGCGTTAAAAACCATAGTAAAGGGAATTTAAAGGGCACTCCTATTATTTCATCTAGTTTAGAGGGTAAGATTTATAGTCTGTTTGAAAAGGGTTATTTAGTTTGGGAACAAGCGAATATACTTCAGCGTGTTAGAGATATTGGTAATAAAGCTGTACACGAAATTGAAGTGCCCCCCCGTAAAAACATCCGCAAAAGTATTGCGATTATTGAGCATGTATTGGAAATAATATACGAATTACATAAATACAGAATTGACGATTAACATGCTTTACTTCGCTTTAGTCTGATTAGGGAACAAAAAAAGGCGGGCACACCAGTTTAGGCATACCCACTAAAATAGGATTAGATTTTATATTGGCTGGGTTAACTTAGGTACTTACGTTATTAAACTGCCTGCGGTTCCCCGCTACCTTGCAACTCCATAGAGTACGTAGCTTCGCCATCGTAAGGTCCTTCTAGGTCACGGCTAAGTACCAGCGCAGTACCTTCAAACGTGTTATCGCCCTGTTCAGTCCAGCGTATCGTTACCTTCTCCTTATTACGCATAGCACTAACTAGCGCATTGTAGCCATCATCATCACGTACATAAACGCCATCACAACTAATAGTCCACTCGCCAAAGCTGTATTCAAACCCCTTATAACCGCCCGTAGGCGTATCGTTACTTTCGTTAAGCGTTGCCCGCCGATCGCCTTTAGTTCCCCAGCGTCTTCAACTAGGATTAAAATATCTACTCCTTTAACTGCCATAAATAAACCCCTTCGTTAATTACTTGTTTAATAGTTGGTTAAGTTTTTCTAGTTCCGCATCAATTTCCTGCGCTGATGCTTGTGTTACAACGTCTTCCTCGGTTTCACCCGTAACCGTACGGTCAACTAAGTGCCCGCCCAGCTTGTAATAAATTTCGATTGCTTTTGCACTTGTCAGGTGTTCCGTCCCATCATCAATTAAGCGCATAAGGCTAGCGTCTACCTTTGTTTTAAGGTAATTTAAGTTCCTTTCGCTAAGCCTTGCTTTATACGCAATAAATAACGGCTGTTTAGCCCACAAGTAATAGCACGCACGGCTAATACCGTGTTCCTCGCAAATCGCCGTAACACTCTGCCTTTCTTTACGTGGTTTGTACTCGTTCAGTACCATAGGGTTAGCTACCTGCACTTGCAAAGGCTTTAAAACCTTTTCGTAGTCTTTAATTGTTTTGCGTGGCATACAATTTCCTCCTTTATTATTCTTGTACAGTAACGGTTACGCCTAGTTCCGGCGTATCGCCACTCTTTAAAGTTAGTAACCGTTTAATCTCGGTAAATTCAGTAAGTTTAACAGCAATAAATAGCGAGTAAATATCATCATCAGCGTCAGTAAAGCCGTTAATAATCATCTTTAACGCGTAAGCATACGCAAACCCCATAGTCGATAGTAATACGTCTTGGCACTTGCTAAGCTCGTCCGCTTTACTAACGTAGCCCTCTACGTTCCCGCTATCTACCGTAACGTGCTTACGTGCCTTATTCACTAATGCCGTAAACTGCACAATAAACGGGCGTAGCTTTTCGTTAAGTTCGCTAGCATTCTCTTAGCCATCCTCTGCTCTTACATCGTACCCGTACGGCGCTACCCCGTAGCTTTCTAACTGCTTATCAAGTTCCGCAATACTTTCCCGTAACCCTTTGTTAGTTGGTCGTTTCAATATACATACACCCATTCCAAGTTTATCCAGCCTATCACCCCCGTAAATAGGGACAAGGCGTATACGTGTCGTTTAATGTCGGCTTGATACGGCTGATATATGGGCTATTTAGCGCCCTAAAAACCTGTTAATAAGGCTACTGCTATTAGCTGGCTTTTTACCGGGCTGGCTAAGCTTTATAACGCTAACCCTGCTTTCAGGTATAGCGCCGTTAGCTTTTAAGTTACGGTAAACCTGTCGCCCTTTATCATGCATAGTTTCGGCACCTAATCCCCGGTTAACGGCACCCCCTCCATCATTAAAACCGTTACAAAGGGAAGTTTATATGAATTGTTTAAAGTTGGATAGCCTTTAAAATCTTTAAGATCTTTTAAGGGCTTTAGTAACTATACAAGGCGTGACCAGTAAACCGCACATGATCGGTAAAATTTTTTTAATAACGTTACCCAGCGCTGTAATCTGCGCCCTACTCTACGTAATAACCTGCGGTAGCATTACGTTAACCCGTATAATAAAAACCCCGTAACGCTGATATGATGCTGATTTTTCGCCGATAATAGAACAGTTTCCGATGATATATTGCCTGTTTGCGCCGAAATAATGCTTGAGCAGAGGATAAAGCACCTACCATCGTCGATATATTACTCATTTGAGTAGTTGAAAGACCGTGACGCTCAAAAAGTAGCAACAATCTATGCGAAATGAGCATATTAAAACTTGCTAATCAAGATTTCCTGGATGACTGGGAAGTTATGATTGCACAGTACATATTGAATAGTTGTCATTACCTTTAAATGAGATTTTGAGCCAAAGAAAACGCCTACTAGAAAAATAGTAAGCGTTGTGGTTGGTTAAATTAATAATCCCTTGTAGTTATTGAAACTAGAATACCATCTTCAAAGTATAAATAATGACCGTTACCATAAACCCATTGTTCTCGCACACCATAATTTGTTGTTCTAGTATTAACTTTATTAGGCTCTCCCCATTGTGAACTAAGAACTTGTTCAACCGTCATTCCAACAATTACACCAAGTTCTCCTGCATCTTCATTTTTTCTCATTTCTATCATTGTGTATAATGACTCTATTAATTCCTCTGTTTCTGGATCAGGATTAGAAATTTCACCTAAGTAAAACTCTGCCATTGATTGAAGACCATGAATATAAGTTTCATCTAGTCCAGATGAGTCATTAAAAAATTCGTCATAAGCGTTGGCTAGATTATAATAATTCTCTTCTACTTCAGTAGTGCCTGATAAAGTTTCAAATATTAAAGTTTCATAGTCTTGATTGTGAATCATTTCTATATAATCACCGATTTTACTACGTGCTTCTTCTTCTTTTTCTTCTCTCTCTCTCTCACTGGCTTCTTTTCTTTCCTGTTCAACTAAATTAATTTCATCTTCAATGTGTGATAAAAAAGATTTATATTCATCATTTAAATCATTATATCTATTCTTTGCGATTACGCTATCCCCATCATCTAATAAGCCACTAAAAGAATTTTCAAGCAAAGTAACTGTAGGTTCAATTAAAACTTCTTCACTTATTGAGGATTCTTGGACTTTTTTAATTAACGCTATGTATTCATCATCATTAAATAGCCCTTCAAGTTCTTCATATAGTAAAAATTGATTATAATCGTAGGATGTTTCTTCAAGATCGGTTAAATTATATTCATTGATTAGATAGGATACATTATAATTTCCTCCATCAATCATCGAAATAACTTCATCCTCTGCTGACGTTGAAGAACACCCCAGCAACGTAACTAACATAACTCCATATAAACCTTTCTTTCTCATTTTCCCACCCCCTCAAATTGAAATGATTAGAATTTTATAATCTAATTGTACCATGCATTTTTGACTACAAGGAGGATAGATGGTAAATTTTATAAAGAATTTGATTTTGTGGAGTGGCAGAAGAATTTCAATCGATCCTATGAAGCCAATACTTGATAAGTGGATCCATGAGGTCTGAAAAAGAAAAAAGAATCATACAACCTCTATGAGAATGTACGAACAGCTCATTAAGTTTCATAGTTATTAAGGGTTCGGGCCATACTGTCAGGCACTATGTGTCAAAACATAAGAAAGTGCTCTATCAACAACAGTAAAAATGATTAATATGAAATTGAAACATCATTAAAGAAACAACACTTACTAAAAAATATGGGTTAGAATGGCCCGCTGTTTTACAAGTGAACAGAAACCTAGAATACTGCAGGTATTATGAATTAGTTGGTTACTTCGCCAAATATCCTCCGCTTACCACTTTTTTTACGGAATCCCAAAGAAAGAAATTAATACAAATCACAGAGGTCCGAAATAAGATTGCACATATGAAAGTGATTTCAAATGCTGAATACAACATGTTAACTAGCTGTAAAAAGTTGGTCAGTTCAAAAAATAGGATGGACTAACAAAGAGGTTTGTATGTCACTAAACCCGTAATTATCTTAACCTCATATAAAGAGAATTAGTGGGTTTTAACCTTCCCTATCGGATCCCGCTTTAAAAACGCTGTCATGCAATGGATCGAGCCCCAGCCATTCATGACTTCATCCATTTCAGTTTCGATCACTTCTACACCATGGTCTTCTAAGAGAGCCTTGGTTTCTGGACAACCGGATGGGGAAATGACTTTTCCGGGTTCTAGTGCAACGAAGTTCATGCTCATTCCTTGTTTTAATTCTTCAATATTGGTTACTTCGATGATCTCGATTCCTTGGTCTATAAGCTGCTTTGCACAGTCGTAGGTGATGTGCCATGGGAAGACGAGGAGTTTGTTTTTATCTACCATGTTCATGTAGCCGTCTAAATGAATCGATCCATATGAGATTTGGGTGCGGATGATATTTTTCACACCAATATTATGAAGCTCGGATTCTACTTGTCTGGCCCCAGCTTCGTTCGTGCGGCTGCCAGTCCCAATGACGACCGTGTCACGGTTTACCCACATGGCACTTGCCCCTTCGAAATATCCGTTACCGTTAATGGTTTTTATGATCGGTACACCTAGTGCAGCTAAGGTTCTTGCTACTGCTTTTTCTTCCCCTCTGCGCGCTGGAATTGACGGGCGGCAAACGATTGCCCCTTCTGGTGTCATAAATACGAGATCTCTCATAAACATCGCGTTAGGCCGGTCACTGCGTTGACCTTCGACGTAATAAACCTCCACGCCATGTGCGCGGTATAGATCGGCTAGTGCATCTTGCTGCTGCCTTGCTCTCTCAGGATTTATTGCTGCGCGAAAACGATATTCTGCAAAGTTTTTTTCTGTAATGCCCTCAATTTCTTTTCCGGGACGATGGATGAGTACGGCATGAAGTTTTCCCACTTCTGAGTCACAGTACCAATCCCCCCATAAATCCTTCATTTCGTCTGAAAAGGTTTGTTCGGATGGAAACCAGCGCTCCCCTTGAACTTTTACTTGCGATTGAATCGACATATTTTTTCACTCCTCATGTTCACGAATTGAATGATGTTAGCTCATTGTTACAATAACAAGCCCTACTAGTTAAGTAGCCTTCGCCATGTATTTTGTATATTCGCCTACCTTAAATATTCAATGCGTACAGTGTATTCCCTTCTTCAAAACAATCTACTTGCATTCTTTGTATAACAGAGCGTATACACGAAACGAAAATCATCTCCACTTCTAACATTGAGAGACACCAAAAGAAAGAAAAGGTATTTGGTGATTTATGTTAAAATTATCCTTAGAATTAACTCAGAGTTAGAAAGATGTTTTTTACAATCTGGGAGTTGAGCTGAATAAGATAATGCACCTTTGGAGGGTTTATATGAAGAAAGAAAAGCGACCACTGGTCATTTCAATTTCTGCTGTCTCTGGGGGAGGAAAAACAACAATAGCAACACACCTGAACGAAAAATTACATAATTCTAAATTACTTTTTTTTGATGATTACAACTTCGAGGGTCCTGATGACATCTTGGATTGGGTAGACAATGGAGCTAATTATGACGAGTGGGATTTAACTCCTATCATTAAGGATTTAGAAGAGTTACTTGCTCAATCCTTCAATTACATTGTATTAGACTTTCCTTTTGCCTATAAGCATTCTCAAGCTAGTAGACTTATTGATTTAGCTGTATTTGTTGATACTCCACTGGACATTGCTTTGGCAAGGCGAGTAACTAGAGATTTTAAAAATAGCTCTAGTGAAATGATCTTGATTGATATGAAGAACTACGTTTCACAAGGAAGACGAGGTTATCTTGAGATGCTAAAATCGATTAAACCGAATTCTGACATCATTGTTGATGGAACATTATCAGTATCTGAAATCGTAAGGATAATTTCTGAAAGAATGTTAAATCGATACGGACAGACTACTTAGTGGCCGTGAAGTGATATGTTAACAGGTGTACTAAATCTATCTCAATGTTATTGATAAAGTTATTTTGCTTTTATATACAGATCCTACAAATCTGAACAGATTTTATCGGATCGTTCAATAAACATCTTGTTATTCTTAAAAGCGAAGGGAGGTTATTCAAATGGATTTGTTTGAAAATATGAATGCAGCAGTAAGCTATATTGAAGCCCATTTGGATGAAGAAATCAATTATGAAGAGGTTGCAAAGATCACATGCTTTTCTGAACATCATTTTAAACGAATGTTTTCGTTCATAGCAGGTATATCCTTGACGGAATATGTTCGTAGAAGACGTTTGACCTTAGCTGCTTTTGTTTTAAAAGAAAGTGACATGAGAGTGATTGATGTAGCTATTAAGTATGGCTACAATTCACCTGATTCATTTTCAAGGGCATTTCAAACGCTACACGAAGTAGCTCCTAGTTCAGTCAAAAATTCTGACGTTCCATTAAAAGCTTATCCTCGAATGACCTTCCAAATTTCGATTAAGGGAGATGTTGAAATGAATTACAGATTTGTGGAGAAAGAAGCTTTTACCATAGTAGGAAAAAAAGAAACAGTAGTGTCTAGTGGAACCGAATTTAATCCGAAAATATGGGAGCACATCGAAGAAATCGAAGAGAATGTTAAACCATACGATAATACCTCGTTTTCAGGCATATTACATGTTTCATTGACAAAAGAGAATGGAGACATCGATTACTATATTGCTACAGTGACTACCAAGCCATGTCCAAAAGAACTTGAGCATTTGGAGATCTCTCCCCAAACATGGGCGGTATTTCAAGCTACTGGGGAAATGCCAGACGCATTATTAAAGACATGGGAACGAGTGTATACCGAGTGGTTCCCTACTTCTGGTTATGAATTAGCTGAAGCTCCTGAATTTGTTAAAGGAAACGATATAAAAACAGAAATTTGGGTTCCTGTTAAGAAAAAGAAGTAGGTGGAGTTGGGGGTCTTTGTGATCCCTCTTTTTCTAATTAAGCATTCGGGTGCGATTAGGGAAAGAGCAGTTGCTGTTTGGATGCTAACGGGGGAGTACTAAAATAAGTGAAATTTATTTTATGATTAAATTAGAAATAAGGGTGAAGGGTTGAACTGGCAGAGAATCCATATTCCCGTTTCCCCTATACCTTACTCTGTTTTTTTTAACAAGAAAATGGGTGGTGAGCATATGAGTTGGTTATTTTTTGTATTATTGATTGTAATTGGATTCCTACTGTTTGTTAATGGATTGAAGAACAAATCTCAAATATTATTATCTTTTGGTGGCGGAGCGTTAATAATACCAATCCTCTATTTTAGCGGTGTTAAAAATTGGTTTGTTCTATTGCCATTAGTCCCGGCAATTTCATTGGTAATCTCACATCTCGTAATGAAAAAGTTAAATACCGCTACTTGAGCAAACGGGCTCTCCACAGCATCGGAACTACTTATTCTAATGGCAAGGACTTTCCGATGGTATGACTCTCCGTCCATATTGCTTTATATAAAAGAAAAGACGACTTTGACAAAGCAATTTCAGCATTTCAAGATGCAAATCTTGACATAAAAGTAATCAAGGAAGAAACCTCATGTACTAAAGATACTTTTACGGCTAGTAAGAAGCCTCTCCAGAAGTAAGAATAGAGCTCTCGATAAATTAATTTAAAAGACGTCTAATAATTCAGATACGGGGCTGTTTTTGGAGGGAAAACGTTAGACATTATTCTAAATAACACTACAATTAGCATGCGAAAACGCTTGGATATTAAATTAACGGGTTCACTTGTGGGATGCAAAACCGCAAATCGCAGAGCAAATCACATTATTATTTACCAATAAATAAGGGCATGGAGTTCTATATTCATGCCCTTACTTTTCTATTTGCTTGTTGAACTAGACGTTTCAATAAACTTAATTAGGGATTGCTGAATTTATAAACATGGCTTCGCTAATGGCGGGGTTTTCTGCTGCTCCTGCGGTTCTTCGTCGCAAGAAAAGCCATTGTTGCTTTTCCTGCTGGCCATTGCAGCAGCACCCCGTAGCTATTCCCATGTTTATCTCAAAATCAGGTGTTGGCAAAAGGAGCGTTATTTCCTTACAGATTCTCTCCATGAGAAAGAGTATACCCTCTTGCCATGTAGGCGTATGCTACTTATTCAGTAGCCTCTAATTACCCATAGGGTTTTCTTTTGTATCCACAGTTAATCTACTCCTACTCGTATACACGCTCTATACTTCATTTGAGTTCCACTAAATAAAAAACATCATAACAGTTCCGATAATTGTTAGGGCAATCAGGTGATACCCAACAGCTATGAAATAGATAGATACAGGTTTTGTACTGTTTGTTCCTAACCCAAATATAAAATCTTTTGCATAGGCAAGAGCTACTATTATTCCTACTCCCCCACCCATTAATGCTCCATCCATTAATGTTTCTGCGTGTGATAATTGAAGTACAGCGTACAAAATAATAGAGGTTAATAATGTAACTAAAGTGAGCATTCCGTAATTGGGTTGTTCTGGCTTAATATTTAATAATTTTACCCATCGATTTCCTAATACTGAATAATATATCATCCCACTTACCATATATAATACTACTCCAATTATGATAGCTAAAATCAAACAACACCCTCCTTTCTCTTTTTACTAGTATACAAATTCAAAGGGTACTCCCAAGCTGCCTCTACACCAACCACCGAAGGAAATTCACTACTGAAATTATACCATTTTTTACTACGTTGCTTCTATCCTATCCTAGAGATAAATTACATAAATGTCCGTTAAATCGAAGCTAAAGGTATTTCCTTAAATGATTATCCCCTTTGCTCAGAATTATGAAGGCATGAGACATGTTTACTTTTTCACTTTTAATTATGGCTCTTTTCGTATGTATTGTTGCTTTTAATCTTCGCAGCTGAAATAAACTGCGACATAACCTACCGCTTCGGAAATACACTACGCTTTCCGCGGAAAGCGACTGTCCGGAGCAGAAATTAATCTACTTCTATGTCGCAGTTTATATTTTGTGTCAAGAACAACAATCTTTTAGAAAACAGCCTTACTTATAAAGGCCCGAAGACACCACGACACTTCTGCGGAAGTATAATATGCTTCTAATATGAATAATTTCTGAGCTAATGACATACTCATATTTCCTTATTCAAAATAGCTAAAAACATTGATTTTACAACCAATAGAAGATGACCAAATCGTGCGCGAGTTAGCCTTAGTTAGTTTCTCTCTCCCTAACAGAACTCGTTAATCATTTATCAGAACCTTTTCTTCATTGAAAGTTTAGTTCCTGTTTATCCATGTAAATATAGACAAATGGAGGAAACGTAGGGTCGTGGGTGTGAAAAACTTTAGCATTCGACCTACAATAATGGAAACAACCACCTTGTTTAATCACCCTAATTTAACCTCATATTAATTAATGTTTGAAGTAAGGATTATTTCAAACAAAATGACTCCGATGGCGAATTGGTTAACGAATTCGTCCATTCAAGCAACTACAACCGATAAGGGGATGTTTACATGTTTGGTATGGGACAAAACAACCGTAATCGTAACGGTCTAATGCGGTCACTCGTAGGCCTTGGCGTAGGGGCAGCTGCTGTCGGTTTAATGAGACGGCGCAATAACGGAAACCAACGATCACGGAACCACTCTCGCCGTTAACCACATCGAAAGTTTAGAACAGCTTACCTTAGATAAGCTGTTCCCCCCCCCCCTTTTTTAAGCTAATTGTGCGTGTATAAGCACATGTGTCAATAACTCCCGGTTTAGCACAGCGTACTCTTCCTGATTAAAGTAAAAACGCTTGAGGAGTAACCCTCAAGCGCCTTCGTATTGTTCATTTCCCTGATCTTATCGTTGAGGAGAAGGATCTTTAGAAGAAAGGACGGAGTTTAACACAAATCTGTGGAAGAACCATTCACCGCCTCCAATGACTAAAGAGGTTATGAAAGCAATGAAAAACGGTACACCCCCGCTATAAATCATCGAGCCAATTAACCAAATGGCTACCGTTATTAATCCTATATCAGCAATAGTCGCGACAACGTTGTTTGACACCCGCAAAATTCCTAAATCCCCTACAACATAACTCAAGCCTACAATGATCAGAGTTAACCCAAATGTAGTCCCTCCGTCGTAACCATAAAATCCTGTCATGATAATGAAAAGAGCAGAGGCGATGATCATTAACTTTATACTAAGCGCTGTTACGTGGTTAATTTTAAAAAACCTCCCTTAAACATTTTCTTGAGTATAGTGTGCTCCACTTTCGATGTATTTAATTACGGTGTCAGTTTGTATTTGCTCTCTTTTACTAATTCAGGCTGTTGGTAGTTAATTGTATAGGGCTTGCTTTAGATCATTTTAAAAGTCCACTATCCAGAATTGATAAAACTAAAATCCCCTTATCTGGAGGATTCATTGGTTATTACACAACACCATTGGAGACCATAACGTCTAAGATACAATCCGATAAGAATTAAAATTTAAGGAGAGAAATATGATACCATCCGACCACTATCGTAAAGAAAAAGACACTTTGGGTGAAATAATGGTTCCTCAAGCAGCTTATTATGGGGCCCAAACCCAACGTGCTGTTGGAAATTTTCAAGTTAGCGGAATGCGCTTACCTCGGTCGTTTATTAGAGCACAAGGAATCATTAAAGCTTCGGCAGCAGAAGCAAACATGGCATTAGGTATGCTTCCTATCGAGATGGGAAAGGCCATTTTAGAGGCGTCTGAAGAAGTCATCCAAGGTCGTTGGGATGACCATTTTGTAGTTGATGTGTACCAAGCTGGAGCTGGGACAGCACAAAATATGAATGCCAATGAAATCATTGCGAATCGAGCATCAGAAATCGTAGGCGGTTCTTTAGATACTCATCTCATTCATCCTAATGATCACGTAAACATGTCACAATCAACAAACGATACCTTTCATGCTGCGATCAATATCTCAGCTACAGAAAATATCGTTCAAAGGCTGCTCCCTGCCATATTGCAACTACAACAGGAACTTGACAAAAAATCGGAAGCGTTCATGCCCATATTGAAATCCGGAAGAACTCATTTACACGATGCCGTACCCATGCGATTGGGACAAGAATTCTCGGGATATGCGGGAACTATTAATGCCATTTACCATCAGATCGAAGAGACTACCCAAGCATTGTATGAAATTGGCTTAGGTGGCAATGCAACTGGAACGAAGATCAACTCACATCCGGCCTATACTCCAAAAGTTATTACTAACGTTTGTAATCGTACAAAACTACCTTTTCGAGAACCAGCGAACCTCTTTACATTTATGCAAAATACAAGTGCCCCGATACGGACCATGCTGGCACTAAAAGAGTTGGCCATTCATTTAATTAAAATTACAAGTGATTTGCGATTACTAACCTCAGGCCCAAGAACAGGGTTAGCTGAAATCACCCTCCCCTCTGTTCAACCTGGCTCCACGATTATGCCTGGGAAAGTAAATCCAGCTATTTTAGAAATGGTGCATATGGTGTGCTGCCAAGTTATCGGTTATGAAGCAGCAATAGCTACAGCGGGGATAGCAAGTCAGTTAGAAATTAATGTGATGATGCCGGTGATCGCTTACACTTTGCTACAATCCATCGAAATACTGTCAAATGCGATTCCAACGCTTGTATCGAAATGTATTACAGGCATTCAAGCAAATGAACAAATCTGCAAAAATTGGATGGACTCCAGTCTTTCATTGGTTACTGCACTAAGTCCAATTTTAGGATACGACCTCGCTTCGCAAGTTGGAAAACAAGCTGATGAAGAAGACAAAACCTTAATACAAATCCTTCAAGAAAAAGGTCTGCTAACAAAAGAAATTGAACAAGCATTAAAGCCTGAAGGGATGGTTTAGCCATTTAACGCAAATGTTAATCCTGTTTGTTGATTTTTTGCCTCAGCTTTCTAATTCCCATAGGGTACTACTTTGAGCTAATAACAAAACGCCCTACATTAGAAACCCTCCCATATATAGTCGATTGACTCCTTCAAAAGTACGACAGTTCACCCATTCTAACATTCCCAAGATTTCACACCCTGTAATCGTTATTGCAGGGTATTGAGTAATCGGTCTAAAGTAAAATTTATAAATCAGTGTTTAGTTTTGTATACAAATTAACGATCATTTCTATTTGTTTCCTTCGTATTAAGAATACGGCCAAATAGATAACATAGTCACCCTCGTACCTGGATACACCGTCAAAACTTTTTTATTCAACACGAAACCTATACTTTTAAATTGCTATAACCCCCTTTTTAAATAGTACTATTTTACGAATTTTTAAAATAATCAGACAAAAATTTGAACGCTACATAACTCTGTGACAAAATATACATTACACAAGGCCTTGTGAATATAAAATGAAAGTGTGATTAAATGTATGTGAAAAAACATTCATTTCCTGCCATGATAGGTCTTATCATTGTACTCCTCCTGCCGAGTATGAACTTCGCTGCTGCACAAGAAGGAGAAGAACAACACCTTGAGGTAGGTGATGTAAACATTATCCCACTCCAGGTTTCTGGTCCTCCCGAGGAACGGCTTAATCTGGTAATTTTTGGCGACGGCTACACCGCCGATGAGATGGACAAGTTCCACGAAGATGTCGACAGAAACCAAAACGTTCAGTGGAGCGTTGAACCGTTCCGCAGCTACCGCAACTACTTCAACGTGTACATGATCGAAAGTCCTTCAAATGATTCCGGTATCAGCTGTGATCCCGACGATGGGAATATCAGGCGTGACACAGTCTTCAATCTACAGTTTGCAAATAACTGTCCTGCAGACGAACTCGCGCGCGGCATCACGTATGGATCCGGCGGAGCACAAGCTCGCACTAGTATAATCGAGGATTACGTGGCACCAGAGCTTGGCATTTCTGCCAACGCACAGAACATCCAGACGTTAGTGCTCGCCAACACTTTCACATATGGTGGCATCGGCGGCGTCCACGCCACAACTTCCGGCGGGAGCCCTCAAGGACCACTCGTCTCTCTGCACGAGCTAGGGCACTCCTTAGGCAACCTTCAAGACGAGTATCCCTACTGGGATCGTGGAGTTCCTGGTGCTGCCCACCCGGATGAAGAGCCAAGCTCCATTCATCATACTCGCATGACGTCAGAAGAGATGATCGAAAATGAAGCCAAGTGGTGGCGCTGGCTAGGTGAAGAGAGCGAATCTGGCGGTATCATTCGTGCCGCTGACCCCGATGGCTACGAGAGCGGGTTGTATAACAGCTCTAACGTTTGGCGTCCTAGCGAACACTCGATGATGAGGCATACTGGCTTCTACTTCGATCAGGTCAGTCGAGAACACATGACCCAACGTATTACTGGAATGCGTAACGCCAGTGAGATGCCAATGTCCTCCACACCTGAGGGAGAGGTTGGCACCGAAGATGTTCTCTGGATCGAGACGATGCAGCCAAGGTTCCACGTGCTAGATGTGACCTGGGAGATTAATGGCGAGGAAATATCAGATACGCACAATCGTCGCCACTTAGAGCTCGCAAGCCTAGAGCTGGAGAACGGTGACACTGTCATAGCGACGGTGCAGGACCAAACAGATTTTGTACGCGACCCGTACTACCTCGAAGGTCCGAGAATGACCCAGACTAGGGAGTGGACAGTAGGTGAGCCTCTTCCAGAGGTGGAGGTAGATGTAAAATTCACCAACTATACATCAACGGAGCGTGCCCTTGCATACAACGAGGTAGTCTTTGTCCAAACCGCCAATCCGAACGATAGGGTGCTTAACGTTACTTGGAAACTAAACGGAGAGGAAATAGTAGACGCACACAACAGCCGTCTCCTTAACCTCGGAGAATTGGATTTGCCCGAGGATAGCTCTGAGCTGGCCGTAACTGTGACCGACCCAGATGATCCAGACGTTGATGCGGACACGATTAGCTGGACGGTAGATAATGGTTTCCCAGCAGCACCTAGGACACTGTCTGATCCAATCACTACGCTGTCAGGTGATGGCGAACACAACGTGTACTTCAACGAGTTCAACATGCTCCTTGAGCCTGAGGACGACCAGCCTGGGTTTGTTGTGGGTGAGCTTCGACTTAATGGTCAAGGCTGGTACAACTACTTCGGATTTCCTGAGGAACCCGAAGGTACACCGTTCAAGCTCTCACACTCTGGTACCGATGTGAAAGCACTGACATACGGCAACCTCGGCACTGGAGGACTGTCGAAAGCAACATTTGAGCAGTCCTTTGGTCAGGACGACCCAGGAGGCGCATTCGTCCCTGGATTTGGTACACACTCCATTGAGCACCGGGCCATCGATGCAGCAGGTAACATCGGTGATGCCGAAGCGTTCCAAGCGACCGTTCTACCAGGAGAATCACCTGCTTGCACGGATACGATCACCGGCAACCATAACGGCGGTCTAACCGTCACCGAGGGAGTGACCTGCCTTGATGACACTCAAATACGCGGTGGTCTCACGGTAGAGAACGGAGCTGCGGTAGTGGTATCAGATAGCTCGATCAATGGCGGCCTTCGTTCCGAAAATGCAAGTGTAGTACAGATATTCGGAACGGACGTAAATGGAAAATCACAAATCACTGGAACTTCAAACGATGTGACTTTAGCTGGGAACTCATTTAATGGCGGTCTCACTCTTTCCGATAACATTCAAATTTCTGCGAATGAGCAGTTCGGCGAGTACGGACCGATCCTGTCAGGTAACTCAGTCAACGGTCCATTAGCGTGCGCCGGTAATAGTGCCGATGTCACCGACTTCGAAGCTGCTAATGTCGTTGATGGTCCTACAACTGGTGAGTGCACAGGTATGTAACGGTCTATTTAATGACCAACCTTTGTCGGGTGGGGGGATAACGTCCTCCACCCGATATTAACTAACTTAAAAGTAAGCATAGTCGAAAAAAGCGAGATGTAGAAACAGGTAATTCACAGAAGAAATCGCATGGATTTTCACTACGAAAAGAAATTAGATGCGATTTTTCTCCCGTCCTTTTGCATCACTCTTCAGGCAGGTCGCGTACGAATGTTTCCAAAAACAGTCGGAAAAATTCACTGTAATCCATTTCTAAAGCAATTAATTGTTTTTTTTCCGCCTCTTCAGGCTTTTCCTCCTCAGGGATTAACCCATAGTTTGGCCGGAAATCAGCAATGCTCTCCCCCCGGCCTGGTCCAGTGCTTGTTTCAATATATACTTCCCGCTCAATCATCGTGAACATCTCAGGGTTTGTTAAATACATAAGCGGTACTATATCATGGATCAATGCTCCATTTAACCCTGGTATAAACTCCTGATAAACCTCATTGTAGAAACTAAACATTAACTGAATCGGCTCCTTAATCGATTCCACTGGCGAGTTCTCAATAATATAGTCAATCATCTCTGGTGAAACAAGTGCTTCTCCGGTTACATCTAAAGGAAACACATGCGTTTCGATGTTTTCAAATACAAATTTTGAGGCAACAGGATCTCCATAAAAATTAGCCTCCGCAGCTGGCGTTACATTGCCCGGTACAAGAAAAGCGCCACCCATGATATAGTAATCTTTCACTTGCTCCATTTTCTGTTTTCCAAGCATGTACGCCACCATTAATCCTGTATTTCTGCCAATTTCAACTACAGATACATCATCATATAAATCAAACACTTCATAAAGATCCGTAAAATTCGTTAACTGATACCCTAAACCTTCTGGCTCAAAATCGCCTAAACCCTCGACACCGTGGATTTCCGGATAAAACTCGACATAAACATCAGAAACCGGTTGATTAGCCCCTCCATAAATAGGGATATCCACGTCTAATATATTTAAAATTGTTGCAATATTCCTCGTGGCTATTTCGACTTCAATGTTTCCGTAACCGGCTACAATGCCGACTACATTAATGTCTGGATGCAAGACACTATACATAATTGCAAAAGCATCATCTACACCTGGGTCTGCAAATAAAAGGACATTTTTCAAAGAACTCATTCCTTTTCCTCATTTTTCATAAAAGCCAGATTTCCCACTCATAATTAGTTATGTTAGGCATTCATGTAATGTTCCACTTTATGTAAACTTGTTAACCATTCATTCGCTTCGAAAACCGAATCCTGCTCTCAAATTTTTAGTCTTATCACGAGTTCCTATAGGAGATCGCTATACTAAAGTGCTGAGCGACCGGGATCTAAACTTTTAAATGATTATCCCCTTTGCTCAGAATTATGAAGGCATCAGCCATGTTTAATGTTTCACTTTTAATTATGGCTCTTTTCGTATGTATTGTTGCTTTTAATCTTCGCAGCTGAAGCCTCTCCTTCATAATAGGGTTCAAAGTGAAGCTAGTGAACGGCTTTACACCAGTCAAATTAAGGGAGAATCGGGGTTATATGGAGCGCTTTATCGTGTAATTTGCTCTTGAGTTGAATATATTTAAGGTAGTAAAGCTTTGAATGGGAGTGAGTTTAAAAGTGAAACCTAATGTATTTTTAATTATGGTAGATCAAATACGGGGGCTATACAGATGGGAAGCGGTTGTTTGTAGGGGTAAAACCGCGTTCGACATTGAGCCACGTATTGTCGAGGGCAAATCATGAATAGTGTGCGTCCAAAAAGGTGGGCTAATAAAGCCAGAAAGGACGTGTGGAAGCTGTGAAAAGGGATGAACTCCGAATAATAGATATTGTGAGTATGTCATTAGCTCAGAAATGATTCATACTTCATCAATGTGATGAATTTACAAAGCACTATACAAGCGAAGGAAATACACGTAGACTCCAGCGGGAAAGCGAAGACGTTGAGACCCCACAGTGAGCGCACTTTGCGAACGAGGAGGCTCAGCGCGAGCCCGCGGAAAGCGTAGTGTATTTCCGAAGCGGTAGGTTATGTCGCAGTTTATATATTTTGTGTCATGAACAACAATCTTTTAGAAAACAGCCTTACTTATAAAGGCCCGAAGACACCACGACACTTCTGCGGAAGTATAATATGCTTCTCATATGAATGATTTCTGAGATAATGACATACTCATAAACTTTTAAATTACAAAAGGGACTGATCTAGTAACGATCAGTCCCTGTTTTACCTTTTTATTACTCTACTAAATTGATAAAGATGCCATCAGCATCTGGTTTTTCTTCAATATATCCTGTTTCATGTAACCATTCGATCGTCTCTTGCCATGATTCTTCAAACTGGCTTCCGAAAGGTTCGCCCTCATCTTCCATTTTTGCTAATAAAATGTCGAGGCTTTTTTCTTCTACTTCTCGAATGAGCGGGAAGTTTTCCTGGTCCTCATGACTAAAGAGAATATCGAGGCTTTCATCTGGGTTTTCTTTCATAAATTCATAAGCTTTTTGAGCGGCGCTCCAAAAGGATTGAATGACAGGTTTATTTTCTTCTAAGTGATCTTCATTCGTTACCATCACTAATTCATAAAAGCTTGGAACTCCGTAATCTGTTGGATTAAAGGAATTGACATGATGCTCCTGGTGCTCTAGTACCGGTACTTCATGGTTAATATAAGCCCCGATAACCGCATCGACTCTTTCAGTGACAATAGAGGAACCAAGATCGAAACCGACATCAATCAACTCGACTTGATCAATGTCTCCCCCATCTTCAGTGACCATCGTTTGTAATAGAGGCTCATTTACCGGAATTCCCGGATACCCAACTTGTTTTCCCTCTAAATCTCGTGGTGATTGAATGTCCTCGCCTTCTAAATGAATAATATGATTAAGAGGGGACCGGACAATCGCTGCTACCGAGACTACTGGAATGTTCTCGTTGCGAGCAGTAATGACATCTGGCTGGTAGGTAATGCCTAATGTCACTTCCCCTGTCGCTGCTAAGTTGATCGGATCTGTCGGGTTGGTTGGAAAAATAATATCCACATCCAGCCCTTCTTCTTCAAAATAACCCTTTTCATCTGCTACATATAAATAGCTATGAACAGCATTAGGATACCAATCGAGCATAATTTCTACTTCTTGTAAGTCTTCAGATTCCTTTGCTGCACTGTTTTCTTCCCCACTATTACAGCCTGCCATCATAACAAGCATCATCAGGAAGGTCGCTTTCATCGCTAATTTCATGACTGGTCTCTCCATTTTGTTGTTATTTTTTCAATGACTTTTATAAGTAAAAAGAGCAAAATACCTAAAATCGATAAGAGAACAATTGGCGCAAAGACACCTGCGCCATCCATTTGCGTCATCATTCTTCTACTAAAGTAGCCAAGTCCTGCACTCGCTCCGAGCCATTCTCCAATCGCTGCGCCAATCACACTCAGCGTAACGGCTACTTTTAAGCCTGAATAAAAATACGGGAGGGAAGATGGGACTTTTACCTTGAAAAAAATTTGTCGTGAATTAGCTCCCATCGTTCGTAATAAATCCTGCAATTCTTTGCTCGTCGAACGCAGGCCGTCAAAGGTACTGACTGTAATCGGAAAAAAGGTAATTAACACCGTGACCGCAACCTTACTCCATATTGAATAGCCAAACCAAAGCACAAAGATCGGTGCTAGAGCGATAATTGGAATCGTTTGCGAGGCAATGACAAACGGAAAAAAAGTGCGTTCCGCGAGAGGGCTACGGCTCATTAATACGGCTAAGCCTACTCCGACGATGACAGATATGCCAAGCCCGATGACAATCACTTGTAACGTAGCAGGCAAATGGACCGATAGAAGAACCTCTTTTAACTCCCAAAGCTTTTGGATAATCCCGATCGGTGAAGGAAGTACATAAGGCTTATCATAAAGCCTAGCCCCCACTTCCCAACCAACGAGAAGGACAAGGGCTAACATAACGGCGCTTCCATAGCGAAACGTTTCGTTGATGATTTTTTTCATTGTAAACGATCCTTCGTTTTCATCTTGTTGAATAGCTCTTGTTTTAGCTCCATAAACAGAGGGTGACTGCGGTCTACTTCTTTTCGGGGACGGTTTATGGGCACTTTTCTCTCATGAATCTCTTTTTGACTAGGTGAATCGGTTAACATTAAGATGCGATCGGAAAGAAAAATCGCTTCTTCTATGTCATGCGTAATAAAAATAATCGTCTTTTGCCATGTATGCCATTGTTCTAAAAGCCATTCTTGCATCATAAACCGCGTCATCGAATCTAATGCGCTAAACGGTTCATCCAGTAGGAGAATGTCGTTTCCCCCGAGGATCGCCCGTAAAAAGGATACACGCTGCCTCATCCCACCAGAAAGCTGATGAGGATAGAAGTCTTCTGTACCCTCAAGCCCAAATTTCTTCATATGCTCTTTTACTTTTACCACGCCTTCTTTTTTATCCATCCCTTTGATCTCTAGTGGAAGGAGTCCATTTTCTAAAACCGTTCGCCAAGGAAGCAGTAAACCTTGCTGGGGCATGTATCCGATTTTTCCGAGACGATCCTTTTCTTCCTCATTATGAATCGTAATCCTTCCGCTTTGAGGCTGTTCAAGCCCTGCTGCTAGGCGGAAAAAGGTAGACTTTCCCGCCCCGCTTGGACCTAGAATTGACACAAATTCTTTTTCATAAATGGAGAGATTGATGTCCTGAAAAATGGGAGCGTGTTTTTTTCCATGAGAATAACCAAATGTGACCTTCTCAAAGGTTAAGTGAGAGACAGACTGATTTTCCATTACTTCATTTCCCCTTCACTTATTCTCCAGGCCATGTTTTTTGGTGATAGGACATATCCCAAAACATGTATTCAAATCGGGTCGTATTTAAAAAGATTTCTTCTAGATGCTGTAATTCATGTTCTGGCTTCCCTTCTGCCAGCTGGTCCAATAGATGAATCGTCCAGTCTGTCAGCTCGTGAAACTCTTCCCCTGAATACATTTTGATCCATTCCCCGTAATAGTCATGGTCTCTTGCGCCTGGTCTTTCATCTAGTGCTTTCCCGATTTCAGCATAGCTCCACATGCAAGGAAGTAGGCTAGCAACAAGCTCTGCTAACCCACCGTTATTACCAACATGAAGCATATAGTGAGTATAGGCCAACGTGGTTGGAGCAGGTTCGGCTGATTCAAGCTCTTCCTCTGATATTCCAAATTCCTTAGCATACTGTCGGTGAAGTGCCATCTCCATGTTTAATGTTGAGTCTAAAAGCTTAGCAAACTCTCCCATCGTCTTTACGTCTTTCGCCTTCATAGATCCGATCGCAAAGAGCTTGGCATATTCGATTAAATACAAATAATCCTGAATCATAAAAAAACGAAATTTCTCTTTATCTAACGTTCCATCTCCAATGCCTTGCACAAATGGGTGATCATGATTTTTTTGCCATATCGGTTTCACATTTTCATATAAACGCTGACTAAACTTCATTTCTCTCATCCTCTCTTTTTGTATGACACCACTCATAAATAAAGGTGATCATGACTTTTGTAAAATCAACTAGCTGCTGAATTGACACAGATTCATTGACGCCGTGAGCATTATGTAAATCACCAGGCCCATAAATGAGCGTCGGAATTCCTGCATCTCCGAGCCAGCCTCCATCCGTAACCGTAGGCGACATACTTATTTCGGGCTTTTGCTTTAACACCTCGGAATGAGCGTTAGTTAAAGATTTTACCGCGTCACCTTTAGAATCGATGCTTAGTGAAGGAAAGATTTCTCCTTTGTCTTCAATCATCGACTTTCCGCCCCACTTAAAAGTCGGTGGATGCTCTCTTAACCACGGATCGCCTTGAGCCACATTTAAAAGGTGATCTTCTACCTCCTTAGCAATATCGTCGTGATTTTCATCGGGATAAAAATGAACCGTCATCCAAAGACTGCATTCATCTGCAACGAAAGCTGCATGTCTTCCTCCTTCGATCACTGCTGGATTGATCGTATTCATCCCAGCTGGAAAGCCAGGATACGATTTTGTAACAGCCCAATGCTGCTCTAACTCCTTGAGACCTTGAATGAGCTTTACCATTTTTTCGATGGCACTTGCTGCATTAAGTCCGCCTCCTGCATGAATCATGTTTCGGCGCGTTGCATCATGATAAGTTTTCGGGCTTTTCACAGTGACCCACCCCGTGATTACGCCCCCTTGTCCTTGGATATGTAAATCACTCGTATCCACGACGACAGCTGCATCAGCGGTATAGCCTTTTTCACAACATTCTAATGTTCCTGCTTCACCAACCTCCTCCCCAATAACCGATTGGAAAATGAGATCACCGGGCAGGTCGATTCCACTCTCTCGTAGAAGCTTGATTGCAAACAACGCACCAGCAAGCCCCCCTTTCATATCAGCGGTTCCCCGTCCATAAAGTCTTCCGTTTTTTACATGAGGAGTAAAAGGATCTTTTTCCCAGCCTTCTTCTTGTTTCTCAACCTCGGCAACATCGATATGCCCGTTGACGATCAAACTTTTGTAGTTTTTAGAATCGTTACCTTTTAGCGTTCCAACAACATTAGGGTCATCGGGAAAAACGTCCCATTGCTCAATATCAAATCCGAGCTCTTTTAATTGCCCCGCGATAAACAATTGTGCTTCTTTCGTGTTTCGGGCAGGCGGACTCGGAGTTGGGAAACGAACCAATTGTTTCACTGAGTCTATTAATTCCTCTTGTCTTTCATCCATTTGCGCGAACAGTTGGTTTAGCTGCTCATTCATTTCAATTCTCCTTTCAATCCACTACGTATCTGGACAGAACAAAAGCGCAAGCGCCTTGGTCACGAGCGACAAGCATTTTCGACCGGCAGATTGAAGCCTCTTTCTGGCTTCTTCTGACAGGCTAAAATGACCTCGTAGCTGGCTCTTCCTCTGCTAGTAATGCTCCGATGTGTATCCGTCGAGACAACCCGCAGCTTATTCACGTAGTAATGCTTGTCGCTGGAGCTAGACATTGAAGCGTAGGTTTTTATGCTTTGCTTAACACATAAAAAAACCACTCTAGCTAAGAGTGGCAGTGTATGTAGAACAAAGAACCGACTAGTGGCGTACATATAATATACCTCGCCAGTGATTTCAATTGCTCACACCACTTCCCTACGCTAGTATTATCTAGTTCAGGTAAAAATAGGGTTAAGACAACGTCTCTCTCAGCCTAAAAAGCACCCCTAGTGGACTTCTATGAAATTCGTATTACACACAAGATACCATACATGACTTAAAATGAAAACTACGACTTGAGTATGAAAAACAAAAAAATGCACCGGGTTTCATCATTCACATGACCGGTGCATTCCCTTATTTCTCACTATGATAAGTAATCAATGTATTCTCGACATTCATTAAATGATCAAGCATGGCTTGATTTGCTTTTACAGGATCTTTAGATTCAATTGATCGATAAATACGTTCATGTTCAAGTTGGAGGCATTTGAATTCTTGTTTTTGTGAAAATAGACTAATCCTTCTACTTTCAAACATCGTTTTGCCAAGTGTATCCGATAATTGCTGCATCATATCGATTAAAAGATTATTCCCTGTCGCATCAGCTAGCGCAAGGTGGAATTGCACATCTGATTTCTCACCGAGATCTTCATTTCCTGCAGCCTTTTCCATTTCCAAAAGTGCCTCTTTCATTTCTTTTAAATGAGCATCTGTACGGTTCTCCGCCGCAAGACTAGCGGCACCTACTTCGATAATCTTCCGAACTTGAAACAACTCGAGCATCTCTTTTTTTGAAATAATTCGCTCAACCGAAACAGGAACAATGAGGTTTGAGAAATCATATTTGTTAACAAAGGTTCCTTCGCCTTGTCTAATTGTGATTAATCCAACCGCCTTCAAGGCACTTAATGCTTCTCTTACTGCTGAACGGCTTACGTTAAATTCTTTCGCCAATTTTTCAACGGAATCTAGCTTCTCACCTGGTTTCACATCACCTTTACGAATCATTTCTTCAAGTTGTTCACGAATCACTTCCGAAATTTTTTTCGTTTCCACATGTTTAAATGCCATCGCTTGCACCTCGTTCATATCAGTTAGCTCAATTATAACATAACCCGATAAGCCCCCCGAAGTCGGAGGAAACCTGTAAAAGTCGAAAGCAAATCCCAATACGAAGACCAGCAGTGATCCACTGCCGGTCTCATGTTATTTATCCTCTACTAAAATATAACAAGCTCGGATTGGGCCATGGACGCCAACGACTAAATTCATTTCAATATCGGCGCTATTACTTGGACCGGAGATGAAATTAATGCAAGAAGGAACTCGCTTTCCCTCAGCTTCTGCCATTTTGTGAATGGCTGTTGTCGCTTGCGTCATTCTAGGAACTAGGGTGCTTTTTGGAATAATGGCAATGTAATACGTAGGCAGCAAGCTAACCGAACGGCCTTTTCCTTTATCGCTTAATAAGACAACCGTTCCGGACTCGGCTAATGTGTAATCAGCAAAGGTAATCCCAATATCTGCACGCTCAGCAATCTCAATTGAATGGTTTTCTTCATGCGTCTCCCATACATCGACTTGTTCACGTTGTTGAAAATTACTTAACCCATATTCTGCAAACCTCGGATCATCCCACGTGACGACAGAATGAGCTTGATAGTCCTCAAGTACTTGATCAATAGTCGCCTCAAGTCCATCCCCGGTCGTCTCTATAAAATCAGTGTGAATCGCTTGACATTGATTTTTCAAAACGGAAACGAGCTCATCAAATGTATAGTTTTTCATTACTTCAAGGTGAGGCATATGGCGAAATTTGGGTCGAACCACTCCTGATGTGCGACGCGACCGCCCAAGTTTTTCTGCCACATTATTGAGAAATGTTTCGCGATGTTGAATCATGACTCGTTCCCTCCTTTCCACTTTTACGAGATTTGAACCAATCTCTGAATCTCTCTTTTTTACTTTCCGGAAAATCTCGCGTATCCGTCCATGACTTTAATGGTCCTGGTCCATTTTTAATTGAACCCTCCTTTGTAAAGGGTGACAGCATCAATGGAGCTGTGCGTGTGCTCATATTAAAAAGTGAAGGTGAGCTTGCTACAAGGCCAAACCCTTTCATCGCAAGCGTTTCAGAAAGCGTTGTTTTCTTTTGTTCAGCAATGTTTCGCCGGTGTTTTACTAACAGCTCATGTAGCGGAATCTTTACTGGACAAGCGTCGGTACATGCGGCACAAAGGCTTGATGCATAGGAGAGTTCCTTATGATCATCGTAGCCTTCAAGTAACGGCGTTAAAACCGCCCCAATTGGACCTGGATAAATGGAGCCGTACGAATGCCCACCAACATGTCGATACACCGGACAAACGTTGATGCAAGCCGCACACCTTATACAATGTAGGGCTGATTGAAACTCGGTGCCAAGAATCTTCGAACGTCCATTATCAACAATAACAAGGTGAAATTCATCTGGACCATCAACGTCCCCCTCTTCTTTTGCTCCGGTCAGGCCTGTAATATAGCTCGTGAGCTTCTGACCTACTGCACTCCGACAGAGCATGCTGACTAAAATGTCAAGCTCTTCCCATGTCGGAACTACACGCTCCATTCCCATCACTGTGATCTGCGTGTTTGGTAAAGTCGTTGCAAGCCTCGCATTGCCTTCATTCGTAACGAGAGAAATGCTCCCAGATTCAGCCACAGCAAAGTTACACCCTGTTACCCCAATATCTGCTTCTAGAAATTCCTTACGCAGCTGCTCTCTCGCAAAATGAGTGAGTTCTTCAGGGTTAGATGATTTCGTATAGTTTTTTCTCTCTTTAAAGGTGTCACGAATTTGCTCTTTGTTTTTATGAAGCGCAGGGGCTACGATATGAGAGGGTGGGTCATGATCATCGATTTGAAGAATGTACTCGCCAAGATCGGACTCAATCACTTCACAGCCAGCACTCTCTAATGCTTGGTTCATGCTGATTTCTTCGGTTACCATTGATTTTGACTTGATCACTTTTTTAGCGTTCTTCTTTTTCGCGACTTCCTTAATGTAGGCGTTCGCTTCTTCTGCTGTTTCCGCAAAGAAAACAGATCCCCCATTCTTGCTGACATTTTCACTTAGCTGATGCAAATAGTAATCAATGTTCTCAAGTGTGTGTGTACGAATTTCTTCTGAAAGATTACGCCACTCTTCCCAATTTCCAAGCTCGTCTTCAGCTTTTGATTTCGCCTTTTTTAGTCGTTCCTGAGCAGATGTGACCGCTTGCCTCATAAAGGTATCCTTCAATCCTTTTTCTACCCGATTATCAAAGCTTCGGTCTCCGATTTGCATTGGCATTGTCCATTCACCCCTTCTTGACTACTTCTTGGCTATTTAATACTTGTGCAATATGCATCATTTTAATCGGCTTCCCATTTCGCTCAATTCGACCACCAATGTTCATCAAACAACCACAATCCGCTCCGATCAATACTTCTGCTTTCGTTTCTTCAATATGCCTTACTTTTTCATCAACCATTTGTTCAGAGATCGGTGCCATTTTAACTGCAAACGTTCCTCCAAACCCACAACAGGCCTCGCAGTTCGGCAATGTCTCAAGATTTAATCCGTCTACTTTTCCTAATAGTTTAAAAGGAGCTTCTGTTTCTTTAAGTAATCGACTCATGTGACAAGACGTATGATACGTTGCATTGGTGTTTAAGGTGGCATCGACTTTCTCTACTTTTAAAACATGAACGAGAAACTGCGTAAACTCATAGGTTTTATTCATAAGTTCTTCGGCACGCTTTTCCCACTCCGGCTCTTCATTTAAAAGGTTGGGATATTCATGAATCATTGCTGCACAAGACCCTGATGGCATCACCACGTAATCAGAATGCTCAAAAGTCTCAATCATATGCTTTGCTACTTTTTTTGTATCCTTGTGATAGCCACTATTAAACGCTGGCTGACCACAACATGTTTGTTTCTCTGGAAAGTCTACCTCACACCCTAATCTCTCTAGTACTTCAACCGTATCCTTGCCGACTCCTGGATAAAATACATCTGCTAGACATGTTATAAATAATGAAACCTTCACCTCAATCACCCTCCTACTTCCTCTTCTTTCTGTCTCTCCATTGTTGTTTCCTCTTTACGAATTCCTTTTACAATGATTGATATGATGATGACTAGCACTACTGCCGCCATCAAGGTTCCGATATTCAACCCGATTCCGTTAATCGCGATATATCCTATGGCTCCTGCAAAAAAGACATAATAAAACGTGGGAATTAACATCTTTCTAATTAGCGTCCCTTCTCGACCAACAAGACCTGCTGTAGCAGAAGCTGCAACTACATTATGAACACAGATCATATTTCCCGCTGCTCCACCGACCGCTTGTAAGGCTACAATTGTTGCTGGGTTGATTCCCACATTTTCAGCCGTACCAAATTGGAACATGGAGAACATCATGTTACTAATCGTGTTACTTCCTGCAACAAAGGCGCCTAGAGCACCAACCGATGAGGCAACTACTGGCCAGTTTTCTCCCATAATGGCTGACATCCCCTCAGCGAGAACTAATGGCATACTCGTATACCCGGTCTCATTTACACCTGAGTTAATAAACACCTGTACCATTGGCACTGCAAATAATAAAGCCGGGGCAGCTCTGATAATCATACTTGTAGTATTTTTCGCGGCCTGACCGTAATTGGTCACATTCATTTTGTATAAGAAATACCCTAAGATCGACATCAGCACCATAATGAAGCCTGGTAAAAAAAGTGGTGTGCTTGTAATCGAGATCGAGGTACCAAACACTTCTTCAACGGTAATATGCGCCTTTTGCAACCAATCGCCAAACGGAAGAGAATTTAATCGAGTAATGACGAGTAAAACGGCCATTATGATGTACGGAAACCACGCTTTAAATGGATGAATCACCGAATGTGTTAACTGGTTAGCTGATAATGTACCTGTCCACTCTGGGTCCCATTTTGATGAATGTTCAAAATCCCACGTGCGCTTAGGCATAAATAACCCTTTTTTTGCAGCAGGTACAACAATGGCAAGGCCTATTAACCCGCCAAATAAAGAAGGGAACTCTGGTCCAAGAATGTTAGCAACAAGAGCAAACGGAATCGTAAAGGCAAGACCGGCAAATAAAGCAAACTTCCACACTTCACACCCCGCCTTAATCGACTTCTCTTTTCCAAAGAAATACGTTAGCATCGTAACCATAATGAGCGGGATGAAAAGCCCGATAATTCCATGAAAAATCGCCACCTGGCCCCCGATCATGTTAATATACGACTCAAAGCTTAAGCCCAGTGAGGTTGCTGCATCTGTTACATTTGTCGAGCCCGTTAATCCTGACTGAACGCCAATTAATATAGGTGTCCCCACAGCCCCGTACGATACTGGTGTCGACTGGATAATTAATGCCACCATAACCGCTGCCATTGCCGGAAAACCAATCGCCACTAGTAGCGGAGCCAAAACCGCTGCTGGCGTTCCCCAACCAGAGGCCCCTTCAATAAACGAACCAAACAACCAACAAATGATAATCGCTTGGACACGTCGATCAGGTGAAATATCAATGAACCCTTGGCGTATCGTTTGAATCGCACCACTTTCTTTTAACGTATTCAGCATAAGCACCGCACCAAATACGATGAACAACACTTCAAGAGCCGTTACGACACCTTTCGTACTCGCGGCAGCCACATGATTTAATGGCACTTCCCAAATGAATAATGCCAATATAACCGTCACAATAAACGCAATCGGCATCGCTCGTTTAGCTGGCCATCTAAAAATGACTAAAAATAATAGGACTGTAAAAATCGGAATGAGTGCAAAAACAGACAGCCACCCTAATCCCATACTGTTCCCTCCCCTTTATACCATATCATGATCATACGGTCATCAGATGACCTTATGTAAGTGCTTTCAATTCTAGCTGAAGTTATTAGAATTTTCAAGAGATATTTTCGCGGGACAGGGGGACAGGTCCGTCGTCCCGGAAACAACGCGAGGAACAAATGTATGACTTGAAACCCTGTCCCACCCTTACATTAACAGGGGTATACTGGCACTCTTTTATCTTATTCATTCAGTTTAATCAGAAATAGATAAAGGGAGTATTGACCAGAAAGGAGACTGAAAAGCGATCTATACAGGAAGAGGTTTTACATAAGGCTGTTCCCTCGCCATCAATCGAAGCTGCTTTAATTTCTCTGTTTTAAAAGCCGGTCATCTCTCTTTCATTTCATACAACTTTTTACCATATATACTCCTGATCTAAAGCCTTCCGCCCTTTCAGACCGATACTGGTAATTTTCGAAGACAAATGGAAAGCTTCTTTTTTATTGGGATAAACAATAACGAATTTTTTCGATAAGATGCAAAAAACGAGGATTTTTCAAAAGATATATAAACGAGGATATTTTAATATTACGGCAAAAACGCCGCTCGCATTCAAGCTCATGCCACATATCACTTAATTCGATCAATAACACTTTTCGAGATTCCGGTAACCCGTGCAATTTGACGGATGGATACCCCCTTCAGTTTTTTCAGCTTGCTCAAAACAGCATTTCGGTTTATCCTCTCCATCTGCTGGAGCATACTGTTGCTTATGACTCCTACCGTACGAAGATATTCCCTGACCTGGTCATCGGAAAGCCTTGTTTTCTCGTTTATATCCAAACATTGCTCATCATTTTCTTCCTGCATATAAATGATAAACCGACTCAAGGCCATTTTTCTATCCCGAGAAAATAAATTTAAACCCCTGTCTATATCAGTAATATCCGCTTTCCGCACGTACTCATGAATACTTGTCCACCTGCTATCCCAAACCCTCCTTACCAAACCCGCCTTGAGAGGGTTCTGGTGAATATATCTCAGAACCGTTATGAAATATTTCTCACTCTCCACGTTCTCACTGTTAAACCGCTCCTGAAACAAATGGCCGCATCGGTCATACTTCATGTTGTACCAATACACATAACTAGAGCTTAATCTCTTCATAAAATCCGAGATGCTCTCCTTTGTTTCCTTCACCAACAAGTGTACATGGTTATCCATTAAACAGTAGCCATAAAGGTCCATGCAGCTTTTCTTCTTGTATATTGCAAGTGTCTGTAAAAACTTTATCTTATCCTCATCATCTTCAAAAATAGTCTGGCGGTTAATACCGCGAAACACGATATGATAGACTCCGGTGCTGCTTTTCTTTCTTGCTTTTCTGGGCAAATAACCATCACCTCTAACAATTTCTTTGCATAATAATACGGAAAATTAAGAAAAAATGGTGGGAAGTATAAGAAGGGAACATCAAGCAAATGAAACGAAGGTTTTTTTAAAAAGAAAAGGTCATGGAGACTAATAGGGGAACAAAAAAGCAGGAAGGTTCAATAAAAAACTGTATCACTCCTAAAAAATATATTCCACATAACTCCGAAGAATCCTTCAAGAAAATGAAAACTCAAAAGAGGGACAGGGTACCTGTCCCTCTGTCCCACCTTTTTCCCCCTCCCTCAAAGCTGTAATTCTGCTCGGCGTTGGACAATTTGGAGTCGCACAAAAAAGCCAATTGCTGCACATGTCAGCCCTAATGTAATTCCAATCCAAAGACCGAACGGCCCCAACCATGTAAAGGCAGCGAGGCAATAGCCTGTAGGGATACCAATTAACCAATAGGAAGTAAACGCTGTAATAAACGGGACTTTCACATCTTTATAGCCTCTTAGTACACCTTGCAAACCCGATTGTGCCGCATCGGATAGTTGATAAACAATCGCAATGATAATGAATTGCCCTGCCATCAAAACGACTTCCCTATCATCTGTATAAAGGTAGGCAATCTGCTCTCTGAAAAAGTAAAGAAAAATGGCTCCAACTGCTAAAATGCCGATACCACCAAACACGCCAAGACGGCCGTATTGCTTGGCGGCCTGTATTTTTCCACCTCCTACGGAAAACCCTACGACGATTGTTAACGCCATCGAGATGCTTAATGGGATCATAAAGATTAACGTTGTAAAGCTTAGAGCAACTTGGTGTGCTGCAATCGTAATCGTCGTAAACATCATCCCCATAAGTAGTGTTACGACTGAAAAAATACTCGACTCAAAGAATATCGAAAGGCCAATTGGAACGCCGATCGAAAGCTGCTCCTTCCATGTTTTCCATGATGGCTTTACCCACTTTACAAAAATTTGGTAATGTTTCAGTGTCGATACCCTAAAGGTCATATAAATGCTAAATAAGAGGATAATCCAATACGTCGCTGCGGTTGCATAACCAGCGCCAATTCCTCCTAGCGCGGGCAATCCAAAGTTGCCGAAAATAAAGCCGTAGTTCAGTAAAACATTAAACGGAACGGCTAGTACAGTAATAATCATCGTTATTCGCGTGAATCCCTGTCCATCAAAGAAATTCCTTAACACACTTGCCAAAAACAAAGGAATGATTCCTAATGATAGGCCAATCAAATAATGAAAGGAAATATGATTCACTGCCTCTGTTAAATTCATAAACGAGAGAATGGGCTCGAGTAAAAATACGCCACTTATCACAACAGTAAAAGCGAGGGCCATTGCTAAATACAGAGATTGGGTAACAGCTTCAGAAATTTTATCCCTCCGTCCACTGCCTATCAACTGAGCAACAATGGTTGTCACCGCTAACAGTATGCCGTTGATCCCAGTAAAGACCGGCATCCATAGACTCGAACCGATGGCAACACCTGCTAAATCGTTCGTCCCCACTCTCCCGGACATCAAAGTATCGACCAAGTTCATAGCGAACAAACTTACTTGAGTGACCATGATTGGCCATAAAATCTTTAAAAATAAACTCATTTTCTCTTTGCGACTTTCTACATGTTTCATTATTTTCACCTAAATTTTATATTATTGTTCACTAACCCGGAAGCCTTTAATATAGCGAAACCATCGAATGATAACAACATCACCTAGTAATCTTACAATATTTTCGTCAAAGTGTCCCCATGTTTGCTTTAGGTGGGACGGGGGGACAGGTACACCGTCCCAGCAATAACGTTGTAACGTAGCACATTGCTCCGGCAAAAATGAGTATGTTTTGTTCAAATTAGACCGTGAAAATATCAATCCTTAGCACGCTAATTATACAGTTATACATCTGACTTAATTTGAAAATCACAACCTGAATTATCGTGGAAATTTACATTCTAACAATTTCTTTGCATAAAAATACCAAGATTCAGGAAAAGGGCGGAACGTTGAAGAGGGAAACTTAAACAAGGGACGTATAAATTTAAAGAAAAAATATCATCGAGACTTTTTAATCGGAGGGACAAAAAGACAGGAATGTTCCATAAAAACTGCGGAAAAGAGGGACGAGGTACCTGTCCCTCTGTCCCATGGAATCCAGTGTCGCGGATACTTCCATATTGCAAAGATGTTTCTTTTCGCTACGTATGTGAAGTTGAACAATTTGAATTTGATACGAAAAAAAGCATTCAGTGTGTTAATGAACTGAAATACCGCGATCATAACTTCACTTTCGATTTTACGATTACGGGAGTCGATGCTCGTTCGTTTCCATTTGAGACCTTTAGGAAATTAACGAGTGAAGTACTTCGAATTGAAAACCAACAAGTACTCATGCTCGGACACCCACAAGGTGAATATGAATTTCGAAAAACAATAACAAACTATTTATATGAATCTCGTGGTGTGCAATGCTCTCCTAGTCAAATCATTCTCGGGTCGGGGACACAATCTTTGACCAAGCTATTATTCCAATTGTTAAGTGGTAATATATTTGCTGTGGAAAACCCCGGCTACCACCAAAAGCTTGTTTCATTTGAAAAAGAGATAGATGAAGTAAAAAGGATTCCTCTTGATCGCGATGGCATCATTATTCAGGAGTTAGAAGAAAGTGATTCGAATGTCGTGTTTGTCTCCCCGTCTCATCAATTTCCGTGCGGGATGATTATGCCAATTTCTAGACGAATGCAATTATTAAAGTGGGCGGCGAAGAAGGAAGGTAAGAAGACGACTACGATAGTGAGTTTCGTTATTCAGGAAAGCCGATTCCAGCACTTCAAGGGCTAGATACGAACGAAAAGGTTATCTATATGAGTACATTTTCAAAAGCTTTGCTTCCATCGTTACGCATAAGCTACATGGTTCTTCCAAAACAACTCATTAAAGCTTTTCAAAAAGATTATTTCTTTTATACCCAGAGCGTTTCACGTTTCGATCAAGATATTGTCAGGAAATTTATCCAGGAAGGGTATTGGGAGAAGCATATCAATAAAATGAGAGTTGTGTATAAAAAGAAGCGAGATGTCCTCGTTTCGGCCATGACATCACACTTTCCTAAATCTGTCGAAATCATTGGCCAAGATTCAGGCTTACATTTATTAATACGGATCCATAATGGTATGTCAGAACAGGAACTTATTCAGGAGGCAGCAGCATATAGTGTAAAAGTCTATGCCATTTCCGAATATGGAAAAACCGACAACAAAACGGTATTACTCGGCTTTGCTAGCTTATCTGAAGATGAAATTCAAAATGCTGTACGATTATTAGCAAAGGCATGGTTTCAATGAAGAAAGTCAATTAGATTGAATAAAATGTTGTGGGTGACAGCTCCCTTCTATGTTAATATGCCCCTAACCCTTTTTATAAAAGGTTAGGGGCTCTAAGTCATTTGTTCAAAGTAAGTATATTCACTTTTATTGATAAGCATATATTATTTTCTTGTAAGCTCGATTTTTTTGTCTTTTTTACACTGACTCCATCTTCTATATGAAGATCTGTCCTACAAGGTCAATTTCACGGCCTGGTCCGATGATGACTTCCTTTCCTCTGACTATATTTGCTGCGTGTGTGTTCTAAATAAACCTTCAATGGTGTGGGACTCCAACTAATTGTGACTTTTGAAAACATTAGGTAATTGGAAAATAATGTGGAATTGCTCTATTTGCTCTTTGTCAGCTAGCACACCTGTTAGTGAAAAATAAGTTCTATGTTTTTTAACGGAGAAAAAAAACTCCCCCTACCATACAGCAAGGTTCCCAAAAAACTAGTCTCCAAAACGTCGAATAAGAATCTAAGCCAAATCCTAAAATATTTAACGTACTTAAAGATCACCGGGAATTTTTTTAATCGGAGGGACAAAAAGACAGGAGTGTTCCATAAAAACTGTATTACACCTAATATTTCACATAACTACGAAGAATCCTTCAATAATATGAAATGGAAAAGTGGGACGAGGTACCTGTCCCTCTGTCCCATTCCTGTCCCTCTGTCCCATTTATTGTGTTTTCGCAAGCCAATTTTGTAGTTCATTTAAATATTGTACTGGTTTTTCAAGCATCCCCATATGTGAGGTATCTGTTTTTACCTTTGTCACTTGAGGTGAAGAGGATACAAACGCCTTTTCCATCATGTCTTTTTTTCCTTCTATGAATAATAGAGGGATTTGTGTGTGATTGATTGTGTTCACTTGATCAGGCCGTTCCTTCATAGCAAAGGTAGCGGCAATCGCTCCTTCAACTGTTGTTTGGTCTGCATGATTATAGGCTTCTTCTAGATTTTTAGGATCATAATCAAAGCCAAAATAAAGCGGGATACGCTTTTGCACCAACGCAGCTAACCCTTCTGATTTAATGGTTTCAACATGTTGATCTCGTTGTTGCCTTTCTTTTGGAGTATCAGCTCTAGGTGAAGAATAAACAAATGCAGCCCGTTTAACATACTTTGGGTATTTTTCTAAAGCGGCCATTGTAATATAACCTCCCATAGAATGACCAACCCAAGTACCGCTCTTAACATTTAAAGATGCGAGCAGTTCAATGATTTTCTCTGCAAAGTCATATACCGTTTTTTCACCTGTAAACGATGATTTCCCATGCCCTGGCAAATCAACAGCGATCACATCGTAGTGCTTTGTTAATTTTGAGATCACTTTATCATAAACACGGTTTGTGCTTAAAAATCCATGGATTAAAACAAGAGATTCGCCAGTGCCCTTACGATAGTAGTGCAGCAAAAGAAATCACCTTTCTTTACTAAAGGCTGTTTTGGTAATGTTTGTTGCGCGTTATTTGTCGAATCGTCGATATCCGAGCTATTTGGCGCTAATATTTTACTCAAATCAATACTTTGTTTGTTTTTTTTGGCGTGATCTTCAACTTGAGTAGTTGAAAGGCTAGTACGCTAAAAATATGTCTAAGTACATTGTTCACATTATTTACGTGAGATATCCGGTTACACTTGCATTTCCAATAGTTCGCTTTTACATGTCATGATAATTTTCATCATCAAGGCTACACTAAGCGAAAATGAAGTATGGAGGTATTGAAGTGAGTCGCAAAAAAGAAAACTATACTGACTTTTCCAATGTCGAAACATATAAAAACTTTTTGACAGCAGAAGAATATCCAGAAGGTCCGTATGGCTCTCCACGAGGAAAAACTGACACAGTCGAAAATAAAAGTTCACCCTGGGAGCCTGGCCAGCAATATTATAGTAATTTAACTTATGAAAACCGAAACTTGCACCAAAACCTTCCGAGGAAGTTCCCAGGCGCTCACCAAACACATGATGACAAAGATAAAGATACGGAAGATCCATACAAAAATGCTCCGACTAGACCATCTTAGACAAATGGGATTTGACTGGCGTTTTTAGAACGGTAAAAATAAGGATCTCGATCAATAAATAGCCCATAAAATATTCAAAACTTTTATAAATCCATTACTCTGTCTTTAACCTCTTGCATGGCAAGGGGTTTTTTATCATTTTCTCTTGCACAATCTTTAATAGAATTTGTCGAAAAATCTAAATACCCTTAAATCCATTTAATTTTCAGAGTTATATAAAAGATCTGTCTACTCATTGAAGCTAAGCTACATCAACTGGAATATATAGCCGTATTTAGGCTTTAACCACGTTTGATAAAAGAGAACACAATTACTATGCTTAATTATGTTCTTTAAAAAAAACGCTAATTAAAGGAGAGGATTTTTATTACCTATGAAAAAACGCTTTATGAAAAAGGCGGTTTCTTTTCATGAAATTAAAATCTATTCCAACAGTTGAAAACGATACGTTATTTTTGACAAAGCCTACCCTGGCTGACGGGGCTGATATGTGGAACTTAGTGAATGACTCCACGTTGGATTTAAACTCTTCCTACAAATACTTAATGATGTGTGAGTTTTTCTCAGAAACTTGTGTGGTGGCAAAACAACAGGATCAATTAGTTGGTTTTATCACTGCATTTATCCCTCCTGAACAAGAAGATGTCGTCTTCATTTGGCAGGTCGGTGTTGATTCTTCCCAGCGCGGAAAAGGAGTCGCATCCAAAATGCTAGATGAGCTGATTTCAAGAAAAGCGTGTAGACACGTAAGATACCTCGAGGCAACAGTTACACCATCAAACGTTGCTTCAGAGTCCTTATTCAGGCGGTTAGCTCGCGATCATTCAACGGATTGTACGGTAACAACATGCTTCCCGGCTGAAGCGTTCCCAGAAGATGACCATGAAAGTGAGCTAACGTATCGAATCGGGCCTTTTTAGGATTTAGTATCAACTTAGTAGTTTTAAAAAAACAGTGGAGGGATTAAGAGATGACAAATAACAACTTAAGCATTTTTGAAGAATTAGAATCAAGTGTACGCAGTTATGTGAGAAGCTTTCCGGCAGTATTTACGAAAGCAAAAGGCTCTAAATTGTGGGATGCTGATGGAAAAGAGTATCTAGACTTCTTCTCAGGCGCAGGAGCGTTAAACTATGGACATAATGAACCGAAAATGAAAGAAAAGCTGGTCGATTATATTTTAAATGACGGCATCACGCATTCCCTTGACAAGGCAACTGAAGCAAAAGCCGACTTTCTCAAAAAGTTTAATGACGTCATTTTAAAACCACGCGACATGGAATATAGAATTATGTTTCCTGGCCCAACAGGTACGAACACTGTTGAAAGCGCATTAAAAATTGCCCGAAAAGTAACTGGCAGAACTGATGTGATCAGTTTTACTAGAGGGTTTCATGGCATGACCATCGGCTCTTTAGCGGTTTCAGGTAATTCAACGAAACGAAAAGGTGCAGGTGTGCCGCTTACAAACACAGTTACGATGCCATTTGACAGCTTTGTTGATGATGACGACAGCCTTGATTATCTTGAGCGCTTTTTAGAAGATAACGGAAGCGGTGTCGCGATCCCTGCTGCAATGATTTTGGAAACTGTTCAAGGGGAAGGTGGCATTAACACAGCCAGATTCGAATGGATCAAACGCATCGAAGAGATCTGTAAAAAGTGGGGAATTTTACTGATTATCGATGACGTACAAGCGGGAGTTGGACGAACAGGTACCTTCTTCTCTTTTGAACCAGCGGGGATTAACCCTGATATTGTTTGCTTATCTAAGTCGATCGGCGGATACGGCTTACCATTAGCGATCACTCTTATTAAACCTGAATTAGATAAATGGAGCCCGGGTGAGCATAACGGGACATTCAGAGGAAACAATCCCGCGTTCGTCACGGCGACTGAATCACTCAGCTATTGGGAAGACCAATCGTTTGAAAAGAGTATTCAAAAGAAGTCAGCTAAAATTACCGAATTCCTGAATGGAATAGTTAAAAAATACCCTGAATTAAAAGGCGAAGTACGAGGCCGCGGATTTATGCAAGGCATTGCCTCTCCTGTTGAAGATCTCCCGTCAAAAATTGCCGAAGAAGCGTTTAACAAAGGCTTAATTATGGAAACTTCAGGTGGTAATGACGAAGTATTCAAGCTATTCCCAGCCCTCAATATTAATGAAGAAGAATTGGAAAAAGGCTTTGACGTTATTGATGAAAGTGTGAAGACAGTACTCGCGAATCAAAAACAAGTAGCAGATTAAAGAAGACACCGTGAATTCGAACGCAGATCTTATCTTATTGAAACATAACTTATCTAGGAGGCATACAATATGAAAGTCGTTAAATTAGAAGATGTAATCAATACAGAACAAGAAATCAAAGGGAAGAACTGGACGAGTCGCCGTCTGATTCTAAAAGATACAGGCATGGGTTATTCTGTACATGATACCGTAATTAAAGCCGGAACAGAAACACACATTTGGTACCAAAACCATTTGGAAGCGGTTTATTGTATTGAAGGTGAAGGTGAAGTCGTCACGCTTAAAGACGAAAAAATCCACCCGATTTCTGCTAACACGCTGTATGCATTAGATGAGCACGATGAGCATTTATTACGTGCAACAACAGATATGCGTATGGTCTGTGTCTTTAACCCACCAATCACGGGCCAAGAAATTCACGATGAAAACGGTGTTTATCCGTTAGTAACCGAAAAAGCTTAGGAACTTAATGTAAAAAGAATCCCCCTTAAGTAGACAATCTATGTTCTACTAAAGGGGGATTTTCAGTAAGGATAGAAATTTTCTATAATATTGGAGATAGAAGTCGTGAAACTGCTTCTTTCAACTTAATCACAAATGAACGATCCCGATAGGTTTCAATTGTTAACTCCGAGCTCAATTGACTATCTTGAATGAACAATTCATGCAGCTCTTTAGCAGTATTTTCATCGTACACGACCGCATTGACTTCAAAATTTAACCTAAAGCTCCGAGGATCAATGTTCGTTGTACCTACAGAAGCCACCTCTTGATCAACGACAATCATTTTCGCATGCATAAAACCGTTCTCATAGAGCAATATATTTGCACCATATTTTAATAACTCTCCGGCATAAGCCCAAGTAGCCCAATACACAAAAGGGTGATCGGGTTTATTTGGAATCATAATTCGAACATCCACACCTGATAATAACGCAATTTTACAAGCGTCCATAAAGCTTGAATCAGGAATAAAATAGGGTGTTTGAATAAATACACTCTCTTTGGCAGACATGATGAGTTTAATATACATATTTTTCAGGTGCTCTGTTTGAGAATTAGGGCCGCTGGCTACGATTTGAACTGGACTCGTCCCAGAATGCTTCTCTGCTCGATATTCAAACTGCTCAATTTGAACTCTTTTTTGCTTCGTTGCTTGATGCCAGTCTAAAATAAACCGGGCTTGAATATCATCGACAGCTCCCCCGATAATCCGAAAATGGGTATCTCGCCAGTAACCAAACTTTTTATTAAGTCCCAAATATTCATCCCCAAAATTAAATCCACCAATGAACGCAACCTCGCCATCAATGATGCAAAGTTTCCGGTGGTTTCGATTGTTTATTCGGAAGTTAACGAGTTTAAGGGTTGATGGAAAAAAAACTTCGACTTCCCCACCGTAGGAGATGAGCTCTTTAAAAAAAGAAGACGACATCCTTCTTGAACCTATTTCATCATAAAGAATGCGAACTTTGACACCTTCCTTTGCTTTTTTTGTAAGCTCATCACGTAACTTTTCTCCTAATGAATCGCGTTGTATAATATAATACTGAATATTTATTTCCTTTTTCGCTTCTTTAATATCCCGAAATAGGGTAGCAAACTTTTTATGACCATCACTTAATATGTCAATGTTATTATCCGTTGATATTAAGGAGTTCGATGAGGTTAAGTTCATCAGGAGTAATTTTGAATGCTTATTTAACACGTCATTTTTTTGATAATCATCGCCTTCTTTTAACTTACTGATTTGTTCATTTACAGCTGACTTAAGATGATCTCTTTCTTCAGCCGACAAGTTATAAAAATTTTTTTGCTTTAATTGTCGACCTAAGAAAAGATAAACGATAAAACCAACGATCGGTATAAAAAATAAGATCAAAAGCCAAGCCCACGTAGATCCGATATCTCTTCTTTCAATAAAGACAACAACCGCTGCAAGGAGAATATTAATGACCGTTACGAAAGCTAGTACAAATGTGATGATGCTATACGTTTCCATAAATTAGACTCCTTTATCGCTGTATCCAACTTCAGTTTACCCTTCTCCCACATACTCTACATCCATTTTTGTAAGTAATGCTAGTTTAACATAATAATAAAAGAGTGAAACACCCGACTACCTACGAAATTGTTCACGAGAGAAAAACGCTTTTACTTTTTCATCGAGCAGGTTGTTTGAAAAGAGATAATAGCGCTTGAAGCTAGATGACACTCCAACTTTAATAATGAATTTCACTAGCTGCAAAATCGCCATCAATGTACTAGCCACATAAGTGAGTGCAGCTGAGTTTAAGACTTTGCCAATTCCTTTTTCTTCACGATTTGAAATCATCCCTAAATCTAACAGCTTGTTCTTCGCTCTTCTACTCGCGTCAAATTCAACAGGAAGGGTGACGACTTGAAATAAAACAGCTCCAGCAAATAAAACAATCCCCACCCCGATTAAATTTGTTAGCCCTAATAAGAACCCTCCGATAAACAGCATCGGCGCTAGCTGAGAGCCAATATTAGCAAGCGGAAATAAACGATGACGTAAAACAAGCATCGCGTAATTCGAATCATCTTGGATCGCATGGCCTCTCTTCATGGGCCGCAACTGCCAAAGAAGATATTGAATTCCCTTGATAAACAGCATCTGATAAGCGAACTGTTTTGGCTCTTGGATCATAATGATCGGAAAGTGCGCCATTTCGTGAATGCTCTACTTTCACATGTGCAAGACCTTCCTGGTCAAGTAGTTGACGTGCCGCCTTTGCACCAGTCAATCCGGACGATGCCAGGACGTTCGACCATTGTTGAAAATTTCCTTTTACCTTTGACTGAGCCCATAACGCTAGGCCTAAAGCGAAAAAAATTAAGAAATCCATAGGGTGAAATAGCATAGTATAATCAAGTTTTCCTTTTCACAAGTTCCTATATTATTAAAATGAGATGAGTTTGTGATTTTTCTAGTGCTGTTCATGCATCGTTGTTGCTGGCTTTGGCACCTTGAATTCGTAACCATTAACACTTGCGCTTGGCTCTCCTACACAGCTCGGCATCTACACCTTTGAGCTTCAGCTTAACCATGATTTGCTTGACCGACTTTCGATTCCGTTTGAATTTAATACAATTGTCTTTTTGTACACTGGATTCAATCAGCAAATACTCCACCTCTCCCTTTACATCAGGTTGTTCTCTAACCCTAATTGAATTATAAATGAATCGTGTGAACTGAATATGAACTTCGTTTATTTAAAGAAAAAAGACTGCAAACATTTACGTTCACAGTCTTCATCACCTTTTCTTATTTTTTTACCGAAATGTTTATCATAAAAGTCGATCCAACGCCCTCTTCACTTACGACATCAATTAAACAACCGTGAATCGTTAAGATCTTTTTAACAATGGATAAACCAAGGCCATTCCCCTGAACGGTACGGCTTCGCGCTTTGTCGACTTTGTAAAACCGTTCAAAAAGATGCGGGATAGCGTCTTTAGGAATTCCTTTACCGGTGTCTTTAATCGTAACCTTCACCTCATCAGCGTCTCGGCTTAAGTATATTTCGATTTCCCCGTTTAAGCTTGAGTATTTAATCGCATTGGTCATTAAGTTTAACCACACTTGGTCTAATAAATCTTGATCGGCAAAAACCTCTATTGACTCGAGATCTAAGTGGATTTGCAAACTTTTCTTTTTCCATTGCGGCTCCGTTGCAACGACCGTCCTTCTTAGTTGTTCATCAAGCCTGTACGTCACAGGGTGATAGGGATGCTGCTCTGAATCAAGGGATGCCAGTCTTAGTAGGTTTTCGCTTAGTCTAGACAGTCTTTCTGTCTCTTGATAAATGATATCCAAATATTCGTGTTGATCCTTTTTAGGAATCACATCATCTCTGATCGCTTTTGTAAAGCCTCTAATCGACGTTAGCGGTGACTGAATTTCATGGGACACATTACTGACAAAGTCTTCGCGCATGTTATCAATTTGCTCTAGCTCAGTTGCCATATGATTAAAACTTGTAATGAGTTCACCAACCTCATCCTTCTTCTTACTCTTTAACCGAACAGAGAAGTTTCCTTTCGCCATTTCCTTGGCAGCATTCGTAAGCTCTTTTATCGGGTATTTTTGGATCACTTACTCCAGCCACTCATCGACAAGCTCACGGTTTTCCTCAATCCAATTTGTTGCACCTTCCTGCTCGCCGTTATCGTTAATTTCAGCCATTAGACTACCTAGAGAATCATCATCCATTTCCCAGTTGTTCATCCACTCGATGATTTCTGGGTGATCATCTGAAAAGCCCGTTCTAGTCATATAATAAATATCATCAGGATCCCCGTAGACATTTTGCGGATCGTCTAAGTATTTTAAGTCGTATTCTGAAAATACCCAGTGTGGACTCCACAAAGTAACAACAACTGGCTCTTCATTGTTATAAGCCTGTGACATTTCCGCGATCATCGCGGGGTCAGAACTTGTCACTAAGTCTAACTCTAAGTCGTACTCATCTACGGCTTCTTCAGACATTTGCGTTAAGCTGGCGCCTGGGTCAATACCAACAATGCGACCGTCCAATTCATCTTGTATATCATTTAAGTCTTCAATGCTGTCGATATCCATATATTCCGGGACAACTAAACCGAGCCCAGTATTTTCGTACCAAATGTCATGCATTTCTACATTATCTTCATATTGATCCATCAACGGCTCATCTGTGTGGGGCAGCCATACTTCAGGAGCAATATCAAGTTCTCCTCTTGTGATCCCAACCCAAACAGGCGCTTTATCCATTGCTTGAATGTCAACCTCATACCCTTCCTCTTCTAATAAAACTTTCCACATGTTCGAGACAGCAATGTTCTCAGCCCAGTTGTTTCGTCCGATGACAATCTCACCTTTATCCGCTGTTTCTTCATCGACTTCGTCCCCTGTGTCTCCTGTATCTCCTGTATCCTCAGGTGGTGGATCTCCTCCGTTACAAGCTGCTGCGACTATAAATAATGTACAAGAAAGCAGTGCTAACCAAGTACGTGTAAGTTTCATTATCTAACACCTCTTAAATAAGTATTTTTACTGTTCAATGTAGTAGTTACCTTAAATTTAGCAACGTATTCAAGGCGTTATTTTACTGAAATCTTGATGGCGTTATGAAAATCATCTTTAAGCGGCGTTCGTATCTCTGATATGATTGAGGAAAAACGAAAGGAACTTACATAATGGAAAGCACGCTTCATGAACATTTAAAACTCCAATCTCTTTACTGGCTAAAAGGGAAAGTGACAGACTTGTGTGCAAACGAAGTCAAACTTTTTATTCGGAGAAAAAAGTTAAAAGCGGATGCCGTCGGGATTAACTTAAAAAGAAACGAATCCCGTATTATTGAAGTGAAAGTTTCACGCAGTGATTTCCTTAGAGATGCCGTCCTCCATGCTCCTTATGGATATCACGCAATCGCAGACTATGCCTACCTCATGACTCCTGTGGGCATGATCTCAACAGAAGAAATCCCAAAAGGGTATGGCTTATTAGAAATCGATGACTACGATAAAATTATCGTTAAAAAAAATCCCACCCGCAATCCAAAACCAGTCCTCAAACTGGATACGCTCATTAAACGTACCGCACAAGCAGCGACAAATGCTGTCCTTTTTAAAGAGCTGTCTAAAGAAACAAAGGATGAAACGAAAGGCGCTTTTTCAAGAAATGCAAGTGTTCACTTAATCAGTGCGACCTGCCCTGCATGTAAAAAACGTAATAAATATTTAGTTGGCGTTGACCAAGAGGAAACTCCTTGTAAAGCACGCAAATGCCAAGAAATGATCCCTCTACATCGAGCGAGGGTTCATATTATAACCTCGTACAATGAAGCTTTTCTTAAACAATTACAATCCTTGATGGAACCTTGATATCATTGTGATATCTTTAACGTTTTGGCATGGCTCACCTCTTTGAGCTGTAGGTACCCAAGTACTAACAGAGTAGAAAAATAAGAAGGAATCAAGTCGTAATTTGAAAAAATTAAAATGAGCCTCCCCATTTTTCGCCTTTCACCTATACCTATTAGGTGAAGGGAGAGATGGCTCATGAAATTAATCAACAGTTCAGTTGAGGAATTCAAATCATATTCACAGTTTAAAAGCGTGGGAGAGTTTAATTATCATCTAAGAAAATGGCTTGAGGATCCAGAGACGAAGTTATCTAAAAAAGAAGTCCAAGCAATTCGGAAGCTTTCATGTTTTGCAGTGAAGATTATTGGTGTGTCAAATGCAGGTATCGACACAGTTTTAAAGGCGGCTCAAAAGGAAATATCACGTGCGACGTTTAAACGAATGATTGTAAAAGCAAAAGCTGCAGGAATCCTCACCATTTATCGATTGATTCGTGAAAATGGTGCTTATTCAAGTAACTTATATGTGTTCAACCGCTTTCCAAAAGAAGAGAGTACAGCACAAAGTAAACCCACAATTGAGCCATGCCCCAATAAAGTTTTGAGCCAACATAATCTAAGTTCTTTTAAAACTAAAAATAAAAATAATAAAGAATATAAAGAACGTAATAACGTTACGAGAAGTAAAATGACCCTTCCCTCCTCTTACACAAATGACAAAGTTCCAAAGACTTTTGTAAAACTTGTAAGCTGCTTTTATGACTGTTCCGACACCATTGTGGAATTTTGGGAGATGGCCCGTAAAGCAGCCTGGGAATACCACTATGAAAATGATAGAGATCTATTGGAAAAACAAGCGAGTCTTGCTTTTAAAGAAATGATCGCTAAGCTAAAGCAGCAAAAGGTAAAAAAGCCGATTGCTTATTATTACGGAATACTGAAGAACAAACTAGACAGTGTATATCAATTAGAATTATCCGAATTAGAAACGAAGTATACGGCACCACCCGCCGACCATTGGCTGAATATGCCGTAGTAGTCCAAAGGTTATTAAAGTCCCAACTTTTCTCAAAAAAACTCATTAGGTGGAGTGAAATGGAAAATAAATCCTACAACACCTCGCTTGGCATGAAACGTTAGTAACCCATGAATTGGTGGCTTTTCATTCTCTTGGACACGAGTCACTTTAACCAATAAAGCTACCTTTTTATGTAGAGGCTGCTGATAAGTAGCATACGCCTACATGGCAAGGGGATATGCTCTTTCTCATGGAGAGAATCTGCAAGGAAATACCTCTTCTTTTGCTAAAAGCCTTGCACTTGATTTTGAGATACACATGTGGGAGCCAAGGGTGCTGCTGCAATGTCAGAGACTCCCTCAGGAAAAGCAACAATGGTTTTCTTGCGACGAGGAACCGCAGGAGCAGCAGAAGACCCCGCAGTGAGCACGCCTTTCGCGAATGAGGAGGCAGCGCAGCCATGGAAGCGGCATCCTTTGTATTTGGGTTCTAGAGTTATTCAGCAATCCCTATGTATGAAATCCAATTTCCCGGGTACTTTAATCCTGGGAGGTGATAAAGATGGCAAATAACAATAATAACAACAACCGCAACAACAATAATAATAACAATAACAACAACAACAATAATAATAACAACAACAATCAAGAGTTGAACCTTGAAAATGAAAACGTTGAATTAGCAAACGAAAACGATGCACAAAACCTAAACAACCGCAATAACAATAACAACAACAATAACAACGATTGCTAAGTCAACAAAAATACTCCCTTCTTTATTTACTAAGGGAGGGAGTACTTCGTTTTATCTTTTATTTTTTTCTACGATCGCTTCCAGTAAAGATCAGTGCTAAAAATAATCCAACACCAACTAATAAGAAAAGCATTGATGAACTTACGGCAATAAAGACTTCATTCGTAGCAAATCCTGAGATAGCTCCGACAAATGCTGCAAATAATAGAAGAGCGACCGATATAGCATAAAGCCCCGCGCGTATTTTGTTCATCCCGTATTTTTTCTGTGTTTCCCTTGTCAGTCCAGAATAAGTGATCAACGCACCACCAGGAACGACGAAAACAGCAGAACCTACTACACTTTCTGAAGGGAGATCCATGAAAAACAACATGGCGGTCGTTAATATTCCAAATAAGATCAATAGCGAGCCGACAACAATTCCGGCTGTTGAGATCCGGTTTGACATCGCAGCATACACGGACTGCTTCGCCTTATCCTGGCCTACTTTCCTCATATCATCGACTAACCCGCTTAAATCACCCATGGAAACCACAGCTTCCTTAAACGCCTGATCTTCTTCCATCCCACGTGATTTGTAATCTGTAATTTTTTCTTTCATGTTTGTAGTGAGCTCTTCTTTTAAATCAAAAAGCTGCTGGCTTTCTCCTATATCCGTAAATAAGTTATCAATATATCGTTTCACTTTACGGTCATCATATCTTTTACTATTCCCCATCTTTGATCTCTCCTTTGATCAATTTGTCTAATATTTCCTTAGCGAACATCCACTCTTCTCTATTTTGCTCGTAACGTTTCTCGCCTTCCCGGGTTATCCGATAATATTTACGTCTTCCTCCTTGCGTTTCATCTCCCCAATAGGAAAGAATATAGCCTTCTTTCTCTAAACGGCGAAACGCTGTATATAAAGTCGCTTCCTTTAGTTCATACTGATTATTACTTAACTCGATAATCGTTTTGTAGATCTCGTAGCCGTAGCTATCACCTTGCCGAAGAATATTTAAAATAATCGACACCGTATTGCCTCGAATAAGGTCCGTTGATATTGTTCCACTCACGTTACCTCACCTCCTACTATACACTTTATGAAATATTACTGTGTGTGTCAAGGTAATGTGTGTGGAATTTTTTAATCTAATAAAAATTGCTTTATAATTAAGATTAGATCTTCACTCGAATTCCTGGGCACCAGTGCGACATACGTTCTTCCTTCACTTCGTTCGGATTCATGGTGTCTTCAGTAGTTACTTTTCCCGCTGAAGTCGCCGCCTTTCGCTCTTTCGTTATAAATCAATAACGACAATCTATGCGCGAAAAGATTGTTGCTATTTGTTTTTTGAGCTTTTAGGCAAGCGCATGCTTGCCTAAAAGCAACAAACTTTACGAAAACAGCCTATTAAAAACAACGTTAGCTTCCGCCGTATGTTTTAAAGTCTCAATGATGCTTTCCGCCAAATCTTAATGAAACAATGTAGAAAAAAATCAATTTTGTTTAGAATAAGTGGACTTTTGTGTAGAGAAAAGCCTGTTTTATGTAGAGGTTGCTGAATAAGTAGCATACGCCTACATGGCAAGAGGATATGCTCTTTCTCATGGAGAGAATCTGCAAGGAAATAACTCTTCTTTTGCTAAAAGCCTTGCACTTGATTTTGAGAGAGCCAAGGAGGCTGATGCGTTGCCTGCGGAAAGCGAACCATGGAAGCGGCACCCTTTGTATTTGGGTTCTAGAGTTATTCAGCAATCCCTATGTAAAAATTTCTCCCAACAACAGGAAGGGATGCACCCTAAATGGCACATCCCTTTCGAATTTATTTACTTATCGCAAAACCAACCTTCCCAAGCTGATTCGCTTTTTCCAGCTTATTGAATGCTTCTTCGTATTGCTCAAGAGGAAATACCTCATCCAACACCGGTCTAATTTCATGTGTCTTAATAAATGAAAGCATTTCTTTATACTCCTCCGAACTCCCCATCGTAGAGCCGAGCAGGTTAAGCTGCCCGTAGAAAAACTTCCTCAAATCAAAATCAATCATATCACCTGTAGATGAGCCAAATGTAACAATCGTTCCACCACGCCGCAACGTATCAAGCGATTTATTAAACGTTGCTGCTCCGACACATTCAATGACGAGATCCATTTTTGCTCCACCAAGCTCTTGCTCCCAATCTCCGTGACTGTCAATAGCTTTTTCAGCGCCTAATTCAAGCGCTTTTGTTCGTTTTTCTTCTGAACGCGACGATACATATACAGTAGCTCCAGCAGCTTTGGCAAATTGTAAGAGAAATGTTGCAACACCACTGCCGATTCCCGGAATAAAAACCTTCATACCTGGTTGAACCTCGCCTCTTGTAAACAAAGCGCGATAAGCAGTTAGTGCAGCTAACGAGAGTACACCAGCTTCTTCCCAAGTTAAATAATCCGGCTTAGTTTCGACACTGTCCGCTGGTACGATCACATACTCTGCAAAAGTTCCGTCACTGGGGAAGCCGAGTACTTCAAACCCTTGCGGCGGAGCATCACTGGTGTTGGGCCAGTGTAATCCTGGATTAATCATCACTTCATCGCCGATTTTTACATTAGACACATTTTCTCCTATTGAATCAATGACGCCAGCACCGTCAGATCCGATTATAAACGGTGGATCCGTTTCTTTGTGACGATCAAGAACGAACAAGTCCCGGTGATTAAGACCAGCTGCCTTTACCTTGATACGCACTTGTTCGGATTCTGGCTCTGTCACCTTCATATCTGAAAAGGATAGCCCATTAAACCCTTTTATCTTTTCATGGATTACTGCTTTCATCGAATCGCTCCTTATGCTGCAGATGTAAATTCTAGTATAAAGAAAACTTTGCGCAATTTCTAATGGAAGGCGTCAGGAAATGTCATTTTTAGCGTGTAAATCTTACCTCTCCCCTTAACAAAAACACTACCTTCTTCCTATATACGATTCTATTTTCATACTAATTAAACACTTTCTATTAGAAAAATAGACCTATCTTTCTGCATGCTCCAAATAATGACAAACTATTTCGACTTTTTATGTTATATTTTCTTCATCTAAGGGGGTGAGGGTCAAAAAAAGGGTGGTGGTGTCATTTTAAAGAGTCATGAAAAAAAATTGGGAGGTTTTGCTATGAAAAATAAGTTTATTCTAGTTACATTTAGTTTCCTTTTGTTTCTTTCGCTTTTTTCAGTTCCTTCCTTTTCCGATGCATCGGACGAATTGCAATTAAATGGGACAATTCTAGAAACAGCCACAGAGTCTACCTACATAGAGATTGAGGACGGTGTAACGCAACCTATTTATTCCACTGAAGATGCTATCGTTGAGGAGCTTTTAGTAGAAACGTCGGTTGATAGTGATGATTCTGGTGAACTAGATCTTGTTTCGATTCAGGTGATGCGACCTAATACGGAGGAAGGAATCGAAGTACCCGTCATTTTTGAAATGAGCCCTTATCGTGCTGGGTTAGACTGGTCGGTTCCTTTCTTTGACGTCGATGTAGAGCTCAACCCTGTGCCTCATCCTGGAAAAGGCAGAGGACGCGGTCCGAATGCTGAGCCCGCCACTCTTGGTAATTTAGGAAACTACTATGTTCCACGCGGGTATGCAGTTATTTTAGGAGAAAGCATTGGTAGTGGAAAGTCAACTGGTTGTGCTACGACGGGTGACTACCAAGAGATTCTCGGAACAAAAGCCGTTATTGACTGGCTGAATGGCGAAGCACGAGCATTTAACTCAGATGGTGAAGAAGTCTCAGCTGATTGGACAACAGGAAACGTCGGAATGGTCGGGGCATCGTATAACGGAACATTGCCAAACGGTCTTGCAACTACTGGTGTTGAAGGTTTAAAGACGATTGTACCGATCGTTGCGATCAGCAGCTGGTATGACTACTTCAGAGCAAACGGTGCCGTTGTTGCGCCTGGCGGTTATCAAGGTGAGGACGCGAGCGTTTTAGCTGGGTTCGTAACGACGCGTGATGATGCTGAAGTTTGTAAAGACGTTCTTGATCAACTCGTGATCGATGAAGACCGTGTAACAGGTGATTATAATGAATTTTGGGACGACCGTAACTATCTAAACGATGTAAAAAATATTGAAGCGAGTGTCCTTCTTGCGCATGGGCTTAACGATTGGAATGTAAAAACAAAGCAATTTGCCCAGTGGTGGGAAGCTTTAGAGCAGCACAATGTTGATCGCAAGCTTTGGCTGCATCAAGGTGGACACGGAGCACCAGGTGGCGGCTGGCAACAAGAACAGCATCGCTGGTTTGACTACTGGTTATATGGTTTAGAAAACGGAATGATGGATGAAGATATGGTCAACATTCAACGTGAAGATCGCTCTTGGGTAGAACAAGAAAACTGGCCGCATGTCGATACAGAGACGACGAAGCTTTATTTAGAGGCTGCTGGTGATGGAACAGGCTCCCTTGAAAGTCGACCGGTTCCGAATGATCCGCACCACTCACAGGAGCTCATTGATGATCCACAAACGCGTGCCAATGATCTTGTAGCAGATCCTGATAGTGACCATCCTAATCGCTTAGTTTATCAAACTGATGTGCTGGCAGAAGATACTCATATGAGCGGAACACCGGAAGTCAGTATCCGGGCTAGCATTGATGAGCCGGTTGCAAACTTAACGGCATTACTTGTTGAGTACGACGAATCTGGTAATGCAAACATTATTACCCGCGGCTGGATGGATCCACAAAACATTCATTCAGATGAACGCTCAATTAGTATCGTTCCAGATCGAGATTATACATTTGAATGGGACATGCAGCCTCATGATTATGTATTCGAAGCCGGAAATCGAATCGGCGTTGTCTTAATCGCAAGTGATTATGATTACACGTTGCGTCCTTCAGGAGGAACGGAAATTTCGGTTGTTCCTACGAGAAGTAAAGTAATGCTTCCGATTGTTGGAGGGAAGAGTGCTTTTCAAGATTAATAGAAGAAAAGCGCAAGGTGCCCGCTAATCGGCGACATGCAAATGTTCTGTCCGATAAAAAGTGCTTTTTACTTTTAATGATTATCCCCTTTGCTCAGAATTATGAAGGCATCAGCCATGTTTACTATTTCACTTTTAATTATGGCTCTTTTCGTATGTATTGTTGCTTTTAATCTTCGCAGCTGAAATAAACTGCGACATATATTACCGCTTCGGAAATACACTACGCTTTCCGTGGAAAGCGACTGTCCGGAGCGGAAATCAATCTACTTCTATGTCGCAGTTTATATATTTTGTGTCAAGAACAACAATCTTTTAGAAAACAGCCTTACTTATAAAGGCCCGAAGACATCACGACACTTCTACAGAAGTATAATATGCTTCTCATATGAATGATTTCTAAGCTAATGACATACTCATATTTACTTTTAATCGGGCAGGGTTATTTGACACGGGACGATGGCACCTTACGCTAGACACCGAGACGTAGATTTTGTCGAGTACTATTCAAGTTCATGTGTCCCTGATAAGACCAATACAGGGTAGGTCTTTTCCTCAGCCGGAGTTACCCGATACCATCGGTACTACGCATCCATCCGACTTTTTAAATGACATTTGGTTTTCTCACTTTGTGTCACTTGTCCACCATACTTTCTGTCCGAAAGATCATTCAAGGGTTCCCGAGTTGCCCTATCCTATCTATACCCAGCGTGCCGAGGTCACAGGCTCCGGGGAAACCTCTCCTCACTCGCCCTACCGTTTGGCGGGAGGTTGCTTCCTGAAATTATAAGATCATCAGCTTTCCCAGGTCATAAGATATCAGAGCCGGGTCCCTTCAATCGCTTAGCTTACGGCCCACTGTCTTACTGTCTACGCTTAAAGGTTATGGTTACACACAATCCAATCCTCCAAGACTCATTACGGGTGAGTGTCTAACCCTTTCAACCCATTATAGGATACGTCTTATTCTCCTCGTTCTATAAATTCTGGTCTTTAAAAAAAGAATTGAGTAACAGTCTGGAGACAGTTTCGTTCGCAACTGAATCCATTCCCTTGTCTGGTTTTAATTGTACATAAAAGTTATAAAAGTAGCAGTTGTTAGTATATCTTATCAATCAGTGCTCATTAGTGCTTTTTAAAATCAGGGGATTTATAACAAAAACACATCTCTTTTAACTACTTATTGCCACAATCTAATAATTAACAATTAATAGTAATATATTACTATTTTACATAAAAAGAAGTTATATCATTCCAGATGACGCCACTTTGTGCAATATTATCCAATGCTGCAAGCTAGGAAGGATATAGCAAAGTTTAATAGTAATAACTTTAATTATTTATTCTCTCTCACCTTGCACATATAAATATTGGGGGGATATTCTTTATGATGAATGTTAAAAAAATATGTGGTATTTTTATGGTAGTAATTCTGTTTTTTACAATTACAGTAAGCGAATCTTTTGCAAAAACTAATAATGAAGATGACCTAACCACAGAGGAAATAATTGAAAAGCTAGAAGAAATTGACACAAAGTATGAAGTTGGAGATAGATTAAGTGATGATGATGCAGAGTTTATCAAAGAGTATGCTAAAATGGATGTAGTTTACGAAGCAACAGAGATTCAACCTCTAGGAGGAAATTCCTTTATTAGAACTGGCCAAAATAATAGTGGTAGTGTTAGAGCTAGAGCAGCAGGAACTGTTGGCTCTTCTCACGGGATTATAAATAACTCTTACTATGCTAACTTCACAACAAGTATTACTACCGGTGGTTATCTTGTTAATAGTATTAGAAATAGCGTGTCACATTCAGCATATGGAGCTATTGGTTCTGGAGGCATAGGAAAAGTTTTTTCTGGCTCTAAAGGTACAACATGCGTTACTAATACCTGTGAATCAAATTTGAAAGAAAGTTATTCAGCTTCCGTAGCATATTCAAGTACTATTGCTAGAGCTACAATTAATTGGTCTAGTGGATCGTTTACAATTACTGATTAATTACTAAGGTGGTGAATTCTATGGCTTTTAATAATTTTAATTTTGTTGGGTTTATAATTTTAATCATATCTATTGTACTTCTTGTACTTTTAGGAAAAAAAATTATCAACAAATTAAAACTAAGAGAAAACAAACAATAGAATTCTAATTTTACTAGATAAGAAAAAACGCATAGCGGTTCATTCTTCCTTTATAAAAAAGCTCAAGGCACCAGGAGCTAGACGTCGATACGTATATTTTGATGCTTTCTGAACTCTCGAGAAAAACGCTAGGTGCAGCTTCTAGCGTTTTTCTTCTTGGTTTCTTTTTCCTGATCGAGCTGCACTTAGACTTATGGAGGTGGTCCCAACTTTGCGCGTTTCTCCTGACTCCTATTCTTTCTTAAGCCTCTCGATCCATTGCTGGAAAGCTTCAAGACACTCATCTAGGATGTCAAGCGTACTTTCATCGCTGATCTTCCCTTCGTTATCGAATAGCTTGTGGGCGCTTCCGATATAAACTTCTGGTTGGTTAAGGACGTGAGCACCGCATGCAGTAAGGGTCTGCTTTACTTGTACTTGGGCAAATGCGGTTCCGAGAATGCTCGGGGACGCGCCAATGACAGCTGCTGGTTTTCCGTTTAAAGCATTTCTATTGGTCATGCTTCCAGCCCAATCAAGCGCATTCTTTAATACTCCGGGTATGCCGTGACTATACTCAGGTGTGACGATAAAAACCCCATCAGCTTCAATAATTTTCTCTTTAAACGCTTGGACTGCTAGTGGATCGCCACCTTCTTCGTCATCTGCATTAAAAAGTGGAATGTCACTTAGCACCACGATTTCAAATTCAAAGACACCCTCACTCTGACTTTTCACCTGGTCAAGTACTTTTTTATTTAAAGATTCTTTACGCAAGCTTCCGGCAAATCCAATCACTTTTTTCATCGATAATATCCTCCTCTTTACTTTGCTCCTCTTTACCCATCTTCGGTAATCCTTTAGCTGTTTCCTTCATTTCCAAGTAACATCAATTGACGGTATCCTTCCATTCCTTTAAGATAAAGAGGGATTATTATTTCTAGTTGCGAAATATTTGTCCAAAAAGATGACGGGCCTATTATCGGGCTTCGTCTTTCTTTTTTGATATTAGCCATCATATTTTTATAAAATTGAGTGTTCGAGTTTTTGAACTTCCTCTATAAGAAAGAAGGATTTCCTATGGAAAATAAAACAACAACGCAACCTAATATTGATCCTAAACTTCGATCAAGACTTATTTTGCTATTGTGTACAATTCTAGTTTTTACCGTAATGAATGGGACGATGTTTAATGTCGCCATTCCCGATATTGCTGAACACTTCGAACTTATGCCTTCCCAAGTTAGCTGGGTTATGACCGGTTATATTCTCGTTTTCTCGATCGGTTCGTTAATGTATGGAAAACTTGCAGATATCTATCCGATCAAAAACATTTTAACAATTGGAATCATTCTATTTGCTAGTGGCGCAACCCTTGGTCTCTTTGCGCCAAACTACCCTACTCTTCTCATTGCAAGAATCATTCAAGCAATGGGAGGCGCTACAATTCCTGCACTCGCATTTATTATTCCAGCTCGTTTTATACCTGGTGAAAGAGGAAAGGTCTTTGGCATCATCTCTTCTACTGTCGCATTCGCTTCCGGTGTGGGCCCGATTGCGGGTGGAATCATCGGGGGTATATTAAGCTGGCGGTTCCTATTCTTAATCTCAATGGCTTCAGTGATTGCGATTCCGTTTTTAAGAAAATGGATTCCTGATGAAGAAAAACGAGAAGGCGTCGTTGACTTTCTTGGCGCATTTTTTGTTGCTGCTACTGTTGCAGGCTTACTCATTTTCATAACAACCGGGCAGTGGTGGGCGATTATTTTGTTTTTCGTGTCGCTCGGACTATTCATTTGGCGGACTATCACTTATGCACATCCGTTTATCCAACCATCATTACTCAAAAACAAACAGTATTCGGCTACTGTACTAACGAGCTTTCTCGGTACGAGTGTTTTGTTTGGGATGATCTTTATCATTCCGATTATGATGCGTGATTTACATGGAATAAATACCCTCGCAATCGGTCTCGTTCTTTTTCCTGGTGCGATGGCTGCAGGGCTGATTGGTCGAGCTGGTGGCCGACTAATTGACAGTAAAGGAAGCGTGCCGATTGTAAAATTAGCCTTAGTATTAGTGGCAGTAGGAACTCTATTAATCTCAACTTTTTCCGGGTACCACCCTGCGCTCATTGCAGGCTGTTTATTGGTCACTTATTTAGGATTCCCGCTTATCCAAAGCTCCACGGCCAACCTGCTTTCCACTGTTATTCCCGGAAAGCAAACCGGTGTCGGAATCGGCCTTTTCAATTTGTTAAATTTCATGTCAGCAGCGATCGGCAGTGCGATTTATGGTAGAATCTTAGATATGGAATCAACGAGCTTTTTGCTGAACCCTCTTTCACAAAGAGGCGACAATATTATTTACGCTAATCTTTTCTTATCCTTAACGATTATTGCAACTCTGGCACTTATTCTCTTCACAAAAACGATTGATGAAAAACAAGCTCGACCTTCTTCTTCTTAACATGAAGAGCGCAAATCTTACAAGATACTTCCTTAACCATCACTCATCCTGTCTGACATGTTCAGGCAGGATGTTTTTATGTCAAAATTTCGGGAAAGATTTTGTATGTTTACCCCTTTTCAATTTAGTTTAAGCGCTTTAAAATGAGGGTAATTGGAGATATAGAGAGATAAATAATGATCATCGCTTTAAATCACTCTATATCATTAATAAGAGGCTATAATCGTCATTTTGTTCATGTCTGTTTTCCTTATTTTATTAGATTTAGGAGGTCGCAAGATGAAAAAAACGTTTCTCGGGCTAGGCGTTGTGTTTTTGTTTGCGGTCATCGGTCACTTTTTCATGTAAGCAGCAGTGGGTGCCCCGAACGTTGATGAACCAACGTTTGGGGCACCCATTTTTTGTTATCTCAGTCTAAAAGGAGGCGTGCCATCAAAAAAGCGACAAACGTTACAACTATACCGATTGATCAAATCGTTTTCCTTTGCCTGTTAGTGATCGTTCGTAGTGCTGGACTTGTTTGTTTTTTCTAGCATTTTGATGTTGTCTTTCGAAGTAATCCCGGCTGCCTAGAGGGTATTTTAACGTTTTTGAAAGTTGGGCACGCTGGACTTCAGCGACTCGGTTAATCATCGGTGCAGCAGATTGATGCCTGTTGCCATAAATCAAGACTTGTTCGTCTCGAACTGGTGGAACATATCCCATCTTAATCACCTCACCTAACGTTTTCCCTGTTTTAAATGAAAATACATAAAATACGTGAAAGTTCACTATAATCCAGCCTGTATTTTTGATAAGATAAGGAAGTTATCTAAATCAAGCAAAACACGGGGTGAAACAATGCAACGTGCTTTACATAAACACACAACCTATGAGCTGCCTTCTCTTGAGCGAGGAGCTTTACATTCGCTATATCAAAAAAGTAAAAAAGGAGAACTTCTGTGTCCTTATTGTCGTGAGCCTGTTCAATTACACGTGAACCTTCACGTGCCTCCTTCCTTTGTCCACCGAAAACCGAAGCAGGAATGTGAGGAAGCTGATGAACAAGCTCTCCATTCATCAGCTGAAAAGCCAACTATGAAGGAAGAAGAAACTCCGCTTCAAAACCAAGTGGGCGCTTTCTCTCTTCCTGTAAAAAAAACCATTACATCTTCTACTCGTCCTGAAACAAAAAAGCAAGCTTGCTGGAAACCGAGCCATTATTTTGCTAATTCACTTCCCTTTCATGCTACAACGAAAACTGTAAATTCGCGTTCTGAGAGTAAAGATCCGGTTCTTTTAAAGATTGAGCAAAAGGGAACACCGCTAAATCCACATCAGCAAGAGGCAGTGACGACTTTGGACGGGCCACTCCTGCTATTAGCTGGTGCCGGGAGCGGGAAGACACGGGTGCTTACCTCTAGAGCTGCTTATTTACTCAAAACAAAGCATGTAAAACCTGAGAATATGATGCTCGTCACGTTTACCCAAAAAGCGGCAGCTGAGATGAAAGACCGGCTAGAAACTCAGTTTGGGTTAGAACGCAGAACCATCCAGCGCCTTGTATCAGGTACGTTTCACAGCTTGTTTTATAAAATGCTGATGCACCATTCACCCGACCTCTGGAAGCCCGACCAATTACTTAAACACCAGTGGCAAAAGGAAAAAATCATTTTCTTTGCTTTACGGGAGCTATCCATTGATGAACGAGACTTTGCCATTGATGGCGCCTTATCTACCATTTCAGCTTGGAAAAATGATGGTAAAAACCCTAAAAACGTAGAGACAGCAGACCATTGGGAAAAACAAGTAAAAGACATCTTCAGAATTTACGAGCAGGAAAAGGCCGCCGCTGGGATGTTTGATTTCGATGATATGCTTCTTGGCTGCTATACAATGTTAACGGAGAATCCGAATTTACTCGCAAAGTACCAACAACGTTTTTCCCATTTTATGATCGATGAGTTTCAAGATATTAACCGCGTTCAATATGACATTATGAAACTTCTTGTTACTCCGCAAAACAATCTTTGTGTCGTTGGTGATGACGATCAATCGATTTACCGATTTCGTGGAAGCAACCCTATTTACATTTTGACGTTTAAAGATACGTTTCCTAATGCTCGGGTAATTCACCTTGAAAACAATTACCGTTCAGAACAAAACATTGTCGAACTTGCGAACGGACTTATTGCTCAAAACGAGGATCGTTACGAGAAAAAAATGGCTGCTACGATTGAAAATACGTCTTCTCCGACACTGCTTTTTCCATATGACGAAGAAGAAGAAGCGATCTATATTGTTGAGAATATCAAAAAGCAATTAAAAATGTCGTCGAAACCTGAAGACATCCTTATTCTTTATCGAACGCACGTGCAATCACGAGCCATTTTTGAACGGTTACTGGAAAGCGGCCTTCCATTTTCGATGGAACAAGGAAGCGATTCCTTTTACAATCGTTCTGTCGTCCGTAAAGCGCTCTCGTATTTGCGGTTATCTTTAAATGGGGATGATACAGAAGCGATGCAGGACTGGCTTAGGGTTATGTTTTTAAAGCAATCGATTTTGCTAGAGTTAAAAAGAGCTTCGATTATGTTTGATGAAACGATCCTTGAAGCAACAAAACGTTCTCAAGAGAGCATGACAAGCTTTCAGCGGAAAAAGCTTCTCAATACTCTCCCCCACTTTAAAAAATTAAAGGAGCTGAGCCCTCGTGAAGCTCTCCTCATTGCGCACGAAAAAATGGGGCTCGCTGATTACATTAAGAAAAACGGCAAGGAAGGCAACAAGATGGACCGAGGTTCAGACGACTTTCAAGAACTTCTATCAATCGCGTCTCATTATTCCACGGTTACCGAGTTTCTTTCGCATGTCGATCACATCCGCGCAAAAGTAAAGGTACAGCAAAAAGAAAATCAGCAAAAAGGGATTCAGCTAATGACGATCCACCGTGCTAAAGGACTTGAATTCCCGACTGTTTACATACTTGGCTGTAATGAAGGGACATTGCCTCATGAGCATACTCTTGAAAAACTGAGGGAAGGCGATGAAAGTTATCTAGAAGAAGAACGCCGGCTAATGTACGTCAGTGTGACTCGAGCCAAACGAGAGCTTTTCCTATCAGCTACAGACATGCGCCGCGGGAAAAAGGCGTACCGCTCACGGTTTCTTCGTGATGTTAAGTTCAACATAAAGAAAGATGAACCTATTTTAAATAAGACATAAACGAATCACTTTCATAATTCATTTGTTTAATAAAGCACACACAACTTCAAAATAATATTTCCTCCCATTTTTTTGATTCTTACTTATTGTAAAAAGCGTATCTTTTGGCAGCTCCGTTGGACGAACTGCCGAGCCTCCTCGGTGAAAAGCGCCTTGCGGGGTCTCGGCTAGCCCGTTTTTCCGCAGTAGTCTCACAGATTCCGTTCAACTGAGGACATCATAGAGTGTCCTTTATAATCACATAAAAAACATGCGAGATTACCCGCATGTTTTTTATATCCACCAAAAGGGTGGTTGATCTTCTGGTGTTTTTGATTCTTCTTTGTTCGATTCTTTGTTTTTATTTCCGAACATGTACTTATTCCAATAACTCCATTTAGACTTCTTATTTTCTTCTTCAGGTTGAACTTTAGAAACTTTCTTGGCCTTTTTATTCATAAACCAGCCCCCATTCCCGTCTCGCTAATAACAACATATGTCATTATCATTTGAGGGGTTTGGGCAAGTGACTTGACTTCTTTCCAGTTACTTTTTTCTTTTTCCCCCTCCACATCCACAACCTGATTTTTTTGTTAGTGCTTTGGTTTTAGGTTTTTGACGGTAGGTGACTTTATCTCCTTGAATGGCCGATTTCTTTTTGTAGATTGCTCTTTTGCGCTGCGACTTCAAAGCTGACTTACCCCTTTCCTTCGTAGCTTTCTACTAACAAGCTATGAAAAAGGGGCACAGGCTGTGCTATGCAAAAGCGGAGATCACGCCTCTTCTGGATTATTTTTGTCTTCTTTTCCGATACCAATCTTTTTCATCATCTTCTTTTTTTTCTCCCTCTCGTGAAGCAGGTTGACCTGATGGCATCGTTTTCCGCTCTGGAGGTGAGATTGGAAATGGTTTGCGGCTTTGCTGCTTTCCACCATCTACACTCTTATCAAATTGAAGGAACGGGTTTTGCTGGGTACGATCTTTGTTTGAAAGCTCTCGTTTAGCTGCTGTGACATCTTCTTTCAGCTGGGTAATCTCTTCGCCATTTTTCTTTAACTCCTCTTTTAATAACGAATTATCATCCGTTAATTCTTGAATTTTCACTTTGGCAAGAAGCAAATCATTTTTCTCTTCTTCCCACCGGGTTTTTTCTTTTAAATAATCCTCCAGTTTCTCACTTTGTTCTTTCTTCTTTTCTTCCCATTCTTCTTTCTGTGATTGTAAAACATCGACCTTTTGTTGAAGTTCTTTTTTTCCAATGGATATTTGGTCGTACGTTTCTTTTAATTCTTCATATTTTAATGTAAGGACTTCATTGGCTTCTTTTAATTCATCTAGCTGCCTGTAATGGTAGTTTTCTTGATAACGATGAATCTTCTCACGGCATTGCTTGAGTTCTGCCTGCAAATAAATGATCCGTTGTTTCAGTTGCATGGTGGACAGTTTTTCTAATGACATGACCTTACGCATGAGCATCTCCCTTCATTGTTCAGATTGGTCTCCTTTATAACCATATGTACGGCTTTTAATAATCTTGCGTAAAAACAAGCCCAACATCTTTTTTCATTATGGGAGGATGCACAATTTTAAGCCCTCTTCATACTATGAAGTAGTCCCCGACAAAGGAACTACCATGAATGAAAGGATGATCAAGGCATGGCAGAGTTTGAGCCTCTCTGTATAAGAGCAGAAAAACTATATGACTGGGTAACACGTCAAGTTGATAAAGAGTTAACATTCTCTGGTGAGGCAGGGTTAGCCGAATTAGACTTTGACTGTGACGGCGAAGAAGGAGCAGACGATCCGTGTGAGTTTCTCCCAGCTGGAGAAGACTTTATCGTTACTGTCGTACCAGTTGGTGATCCAGAGTGCAGTGAAGTGGGAACAAGAAGAGATATCTTTATCCCCGATTTAGACATTGAATTACAGGAAGTAAAAATCCGAAAGCAAGGAACGTTCATCGTTGAGCTTCGCTTAGAAGAAGATGAGGATCCTGTTTGTACATCCGGTGAAATTGACTTCTGTCTATTCGAGAAATTCTTACTTTGCGCCCCTGAAGGTACCGAGATAGACTGCGATATTTTCGACTTTGAAGGTACTGGCGTCGTTTGCTGTATCAACGGAGAATTCAGCTCCCTTCAATTAACGCTTCACATTTGTCAGTCAGTGCAAGCTTTCGCGAATGTAATTCTTGAAATTGAAGGTACTGAATGCAAGCCGCGCGAAGATATGATTCTACCAATTACACGTGTATGCCCAGAGATTACATTTCCGCCACAATGTCCGGAGATATTCCCTCCGAAGCACGCACAAAAAGACTGCTAAGCAAACGTTAGATCAGATTGATGAACCTCTCATCAATCTGATTTTATTTTTAGTTTAAAACATATTAAAATCGATGCTTCAATATCTAGCGCAAGCGACAAGTATTACTTCGTGAATAAGCTGCGGATTGTCTCAGGCGGATACACAAAGGAGCATGAGTAAAAGAGACAGCTACAAGGTCAACTAAGACTTTCGCCTTTTTGGGCGATAAGTCAAGTTTGCTATGTCGCACGACGCCAAATAGCGCTTTGTTGCATATGAGTGACAAGGCAAGCTAAGTTTTCTTTATTTTGACTTCTCATAAATCCAAGTCTTGCATACATATTGGATATCAAGGCTTAATCGAGGTGAAATAATGAAGTCTAAACAGACCTATCAGCAGCGAAAACAAGATGATTCCAAATTACAGCTTGAACAAAAGATCCTCCATTACCGCTCAGAAGTCAACAAATATAAACAACAGGTGGAAGATTTGGAGAAACGTTTAAAAGTACAGAAATCAATAGAGACTCAACGGAAGTCCAACATAATTGAGAAGAAGCAAGAGACTATTACTTCCGCTAATGCCTACTTTAGCCACTCTGTTTTCTTGCCGGATAAAGAAGACAAAGAGGACGAACAAATTCATGTCGTCGGCCATTTCACTCTGGAAAATACCGGGAACCAAATCCTCCACGATCCCGTCTTTTGCTTTCGTACCAAGCCTGCAGAACGCATTAATATTGGTGGAAAAATTCGCTTAAGACAACCACTAGATCAAACGTGGATGGCACCTAAAGAAGAGTGGATCTATGTGCAAAATGACTGGAGAGAATGGGTAAAAACAAGGGGTGAACATTGGTTAAAACCGACTCATATTGACACGATTAAGCCGGGAGAGAAAGCCGTTTTCTCTAATTTTGATATGACGATCATTCCTATTGATGAAGACGAACATCTTTTAGTTGAGGGCTTTTGCTATACAAGAGAGATGCAAAAAGGAATTTCTGCGGCGAACACAATCAGTCTTTATTTATAAGGGGGAGAAAAGCATGAAAATCATCTATGTTGCATCTCCTTCTTTGAAGAATGCGCACCGTATCGACCAAGGGCTTATTTCTGCTTTTCAAGAAGAAGGAATTGAAGTCTTTTCTCTTCGTTTACTACCTCATTGTCAATCAGAACTTTTTAATATAATAGAAGAAAAAGATCCCGACTTTATTTTCTGTCTGTTTATGAAAGCCGAATGGGACGGCTTTTTTTCTTTTTTTGATAACGTCTCTATTCCGACCATCGCCTGGTTCTATGAAGACCCTCACACGATAGATTATAGTAAACGACACATTCATTATTTTCATTTCGTCTTTTCATCAGAGAAAAATGCAGTGCCTTTCTATCGAGAGCTCGGTCATCAGAGTACTTTTTATCTCCCACATGCTTTTGATCCTTCTCTTTATTTTTATGAACAGCATGATAAATCAATCTACCAAAGTGACCTTTGTCTAGTAGGAGATGCAGATGAAAAAAGAGTCTCTTATATTCGCTACTTATACGAGCATTCCGATTGGAAAATAACTGTTGTCGGGCGAGGGTGGACCGAAGCATTAAAGGACGTTAAACCGTCTCCTAGAATGCAGCGGGTAAATTATTGGGTTCCTGCTCGCGTAGCCCGGCTTTTTTACTCTAACTCTCGTATCGTGTTAAATCTTCCGTATTCAAATAAAAGAAAAACCGAAAACGAGGCGAATATTCCATGCGATAGCCCCTCTCCGTCGCTTTTTGAAATCGCAGGATGTAAGGCTTTTCAAATTGCAGAGAGAAAAAAAGGAATAAATGAGCAATTCCACTCTGCAAAAACTATTGTTCAAGTCAACTCAAAAGAGGAGTGTCTAGCGATCGCCAGCCATTATATGAATGAACACGACAAACGGAAATTAATGGCGGAAGCCGCCTATAATGAAGTTATCTGCCGCCATACGTATCGTCAGCGTATGAAGAATTTGTTGATAGCTTTTGCTAAAACTCAATAAAGATAATTCACGACGACTGCTTGAATAATAGCTCCTAATCCGGCGACAGCCAGCACGACAATAACGAAATAAAACACGGTTGGTACTAGCCAAAGTCCTAATACTAAAAAAATCGCCGACCATACTGCTGTACACCAATGACAACTGATAATCTCACCAATTAAATATCGTAAGCCCGTTCCTTTAGGCTCGTAGTAAGGTTCGTTTTCATCGTCTACGAGGTTAAGAAAATGGTCTCTCAACCTCTGCATAATCTGGTCGTACACAATGAGGTGTGTAAGACGGAACGTTGCAAAGGAAAGTAATAGAAAAAGAAACCAACTGAAATCCATACCGATCCCCTTCCTGACCATTCTTTCTTACCAGTTTATGTACGATTTTATAATGCGTCCTGGTTGTTTGTCTTACTTATTGATAAAGATACGAAATCATGATAAAAGGTACGCCTTCCATTTAAGATCCAAGGAAGGTTTTTTCTTTTTCCCGGTAAGCAGGTTATATATCCATGCAAATAAAAGGGCTGGTGAATATAGTGAGAGGGAGATATACAACCAGGAGGAGATACTATGTCCGACCAGCAAATAACTCCTTGGGAACTTGACGAAACAACAGGTGAGTTTTTTGTACCGTCATATATAGAAGAGATGGCGCAAAAGGTCATCGATCGTTACGATATGAAAGTAACATCGATGGAGGTAATCACAACGAAAGAAGATAAAGGCGGTCTCATCTGGAAAATCGAGACGAACCATGGGCCGAGAAGTTTAAAAATTTTACACCGGCGCCCGTCAAGAAGCCTATTTAGCATTTATGCACAAGAATATTTAGTCCACGAAAAGAAAGCTCGAATCCCGGAGATTATTCATTCTAAAGATGGATTACCGTATGTTGAAATGGGCGGTAAAGTGTGGTTTGTAGCGGAATGGATTGAACCCTTAACCCAAGTGGCCCAGGATCTTGAAGGATCGAAAGCACTCTGTCATGCCATCGGAGAATTTCACACGCTCTCAAAAGGGTACACCCCTCCTAAAGGAGCTGAGAATGCCAGCAGGCTATATCGTTGGCCAAGAACGTACGAAAAAGTCGTTAAAAAAATGAGTTGGTTTCGAAATATTGCTCAGTACTATCACGAGATGCCAGCAAGCCCGACGATTTTATCTGTTTTAGATCGTTTTGAGGAACAAGCAAAGCAATCCTTAGATCACTTAAACCAATCGGCTTATGACTCCCTCGTGAGCCGTGGAAATAAAGAATGGGGCCTCGTTCACCAAGACTACGGATTTTCAAATGGCCAAATGGGTGCTGACGGGATGTGGATCATAGACCTGGACGGTGTCGCTTATGACATCGGAATTCGTGATTTACGTAAACTAATTACCGGGACGATGGACGACTTAGGAACCTGGGATGTGGCATGGATGAGGGCCATGATTGAAGCCTATCACGAAACACACCCGATTGAGCCTGACGTTTATGATCTGCTGCTCATCGATATGTCTTTGCCAAATGAGTTTTATAAAAATGTTAAAGAAATGGTGTATGAACCAACGTTATTTATGGATGGCGAACTCGATGCACTTTGTAAACGCATTGCGGAAACCGACCAAACGAAGTGGCCTGCTATAGAAGAACTTCGCCAGATGAAAGGGGATATTCTAAAATGAAAATAGCCATTGTTTGTACCGAAAAACTCCCCGTTCCTCCTATTCGAGGCGGAGCGATTCAAACCTATATTGCAGGAGCTCTACCCACTTTAAAAAAGAATCATACGATCACTGTCATTGGTCGCTCAGACAAAGATTTACCCGATCGTGAAACGAACGAGGGGATCCATTATGTGAGAGTGACCGGCGGTTTACTCGAAACTTACCGGGACGGTGTCGTAGACGCGCTTCGAAACGAAACGTTTGATGTGATTCATATTTTTAACCGCCCGCTCTTAGTTGCTCCCGTTCGTGCTGTCGCTCCTCAGTCAAGATTAATATTAAGCATGCATAATGATATGTTTAAACGTGAGAAAATCTCTCCTGAAGAAGCGAATGAGGCGGTTCAGCAGGTAGATAAAATTATAACGATTAGTAATTATATTGGCCAATCGATCCAACAAGATTATCCGGAATCTGCACCAAAGCTAAAAACGATCTATTCTGGCGTAGACTTAAACCAATTTGTTCCCGCTTCCACTTCTCAAGGTAAAAAGTATCGTAATCAAGTTCGTAAAGAGCACAACCTCGAGTCAAAAAAAGTAATTATGTTTGCGGGGCGTCTATCTGCAAATAAAGGAGTCGATGTCCTGCTCGAGGCCATGCCAGCGCTTGCGAAAAAACACTCGGACATTGCCCTGGTCCTCGTAGGAAGTAAGTGGTTTAGTGATAACTCTATCAATGATTATGGCGCTTACGTCAGGGCTCTCGCACAACGGATGCCAATTCCGGTGATTGCAACTGGATTCGTGTCCCCAGAAGATATTCAAAAATGGTATGCTGCAGCAGACATTTTTGTTTGCCCTTCTCAATGGCAAGAGCCTCTCGCGCGTGTGCATTACGAAGCGATGGCCGCTGCCCTCCCAATCGTAACGACCGCCAGAGGTGGAAACCCTGAAGTCATTGATATTGGGAAAAATGGGTTTGTTGTTGAAGAACCTGAGAACCCGCAATCATTTGTCGAACCGATCTTAAAATTGTTAGCTAATCCCTCACTCGCAAAAGAGATCGGAGCAAATGGGCGCCGTATGGCTGAAGAACGTTTTCAATGGTCCCGCGTCGTCACTGATATTCTTTCTGTTTGGCAAGAAATGGAACAAAACATTAAGACCAGTGCTCCGCTTGGATTATCTACTGATCAAGCGATAGATGGAGTAGAATTAGAAGAAAACGAGCTCGAACCCGTTGAAGCAGTTCGACCTGTTGAGGAAATTGAAGAGAAGCAGCCTGAAAGAATTTACCGATATACAAACAACCCTCCTGCTAAACCGAAATTATGGGTGAAAAGGCTTCGCACTGGTTAACACGCAATATAGCTGATAATGGCTTCATCACATAGCCGTCGTAAAAAAAGAAAAGGATGCTTGTAACGAGGGTGTCCCACAAGGTAAGCTTTGACCTTGTGGGACACCTTTTCATTGATCAAGATATTTTTTGTACACATCCGAAAGCCTTCGTGCCGCGTGTTTAAATTGAAAATTTGCTTCGACAAATTTGCGGCCATTTTCTGTTATCCAAGACGACACTTCCGGATGGTTTATGAAAAACTGTATGCCCCTAACAAACGCTACCTCGTTTTGATAATCCTCAATGAGATAGCCATTCATTTTATGGAGAATGACTTCACTGTTCCCTCCCCGGTTTGTAGTAACCACTGGGATTCCTGCAGCCATTGCCTCATAGTGAACTCTTGCTAGTGGTTCTTCCCATTGCGAAGGGCATACAAAAATATCACCTAACAAAAAAATATTGCCAATTTCATCAGCTGGAATAAACTTTGTGAAGACAATATTATTTTTTATCCCTTTTGCTCTATCATAAAGTTGCCACGTAAATCGATTCATACCGTTATCACTAAACCATTTCCCACCTACGACTAATAAAATCACATTCGGATCGTCTTTAATAAGCATTTGCATGGCATCGATTAACAAGTCAGGTCCCTTGTTTTTTGAAAGTCGGCCAACAAACAAAATAACCTTTTTATCCTTTACTCCAAAGCGTTCGCGGTATCGTTCACGAACGGACCTTCCTTCTTCACTCTCGCGTTTAGGAAACTTTGCTAAATCGACACCTGAATAAACAACTGTCGTTTTTTCTTCTGCTTCAGGAAATCGTTCAATCACTTTACACTTAATAAAATAACTGATCGTGACAATATGGGAAGCAGCGTGCACAACTTGCTCGCCTACCTCGTCGTTTATTTTACGTTCTGAAAGCATGTCATTGTGCAGTCCTAAAATGAACCGGCTTTCAGGTGAAGCTTTTTGGTATTCTAATAGGTACTCAGGGCGATTAAAAACATGAATAAGCTGAAACCTTCTTCTTTTAAGGTGGTTGGCAACGTCTTGTTCATAGGACTCTTTTGGAAAACGGATGTACTCGATTCCACCCTTAACCTCGTAACGCTTTAGCGCTGTGTCATTAATAGAATAAATGGTGAGGTGATACTCTTCTTTCAAGAAAGGTGCTACTCCATCGATAAACATTTGAATCGCCCCACCTTTAATTGCAGGTGCTGGTAAACTTTCAGTACAAATGAGGGCTACTTTCAACACTTTTCCCCTCTTACTTTCGTTAATTCGAACGCTGTTGTCCATTTGCAACGTAACACATCCCTGCTTGAGTAACTTTTTCACGTTGCAGTGCGTTACGGCAGTCCATTACGACATTACCTTTTAAGCGGGTTTTTACTTTACGCCAATCCGCATCGATAAACGACTGCCAGTCGGTTGCCAGGACAAGGGCATCCGCACCTTTTAAAACATCATACTTATCACGATGAGAAAAGAGAGTATCGTTAACTCTTTTTACAATCGGATCATAAGCGACGACATCCGCACCTTCTTCTTTTAACCTTTCAATCAACATTATTGCTGGAGAGTGACGGATATCATCTGTATTTGGTTTGAAACTTAACCCCCACACAGCGATTCGCTTTTTGTTCAAACTGCCGAGCTTTTCTTCAAGCTTTTTCATATAAACATCCACTTGCTGGTCATTCACTTCCGCTATGGATGGCAGCAGCTTTGTATTTATGTTTTTTCGCGTTGCAGCAAATATTAGCCCTTGTAAATCCTTTGGTAAACAAGAGCCTCCGTACCCAAGGCCGGACTTTAAGAATGCCGGTCCGATTCGTTGATCAGCTCCGATTCCTTGAGCCACTTCATTAACATCGACCCCGTAAGCCTCACAAATAGTTGAAATTTCATTGATGTAGGATATTTTCATCGCTAAAAAGACATTGGAGGCATATTTTATCATTTCAGCTCCCGTTAATGTCGTTACATAATAAGGTGCTTTAATAAATGAAAAAAGGGTTTTTAAAAGCTGGACAGGTGCTTCGTTTTTTGCCCCGATAACCATGCGATCAGGGGAAATCGTATCTTGAATTGCAGTCCCTTCCTTTAAAAACTCAGGATTGGAAACAACATCAAACAATTCTGGCTTCACTTTCTTTGTTAAAGCCTGATCCATCCACTCATTCGTACCTAAAGGAACGGTACTTTTGGTCACAATTATCGTGTATTTCTCGATTGCTTGGCTAATCTCATCAACGACTTGTTGAATGAAAGTAAGGTTTGGTGAACCATCACTTAATGGCGGAGTTCCAACTGCAATAAAAACAACTTCAGAAGATTGAATAGCCTCCCTCGTATTATTTGTAAACGATAGATGACCTTTTTTAACATTTCGTTCTAACATTTCCTGTAATCCTGGTTCGTAAAAGGGAACTTCACAAGATTTAAGTTGATTAAGCTTGTGGTGATTTTTATCTACGCAAAGAACACGATGACCGAATTCCGCCAAGACACATGATGTCGTTAGTCCTACGTATCCGGCACCGATTACACCAACATTCACACTTTTCTCCTCCCTTGAACGTTTTGACAAACATGTTGCTTTTATATCGTACTTCAAAGCAAATGGTTCGTTCCGAGGTTTCAGAAAAATGTATGAATACCTATAAGTGAATTGCCCGATTGCTTTTGGACAACCTTCATACGATATAAAAATTGAATACACCATAGTAAGACATAGAAAGGGGAATGATGATGAAAGTTAGAAAAGCGATCATTCCTGCAGCTGGATATGGGACGCGTAGCTTGCCAATTACAAAGGTGTTACCTAAAGAAATGTTTCCGATTGCAGGAAAGCCTGCCATTCACTACATTGTAGAAGAAGCCGTAGCTGCGGGAATCGAAGAAGTATTAATTATCGTATCGCGAAATAAAAATATGATATTAGATTATTTTGATCGTTCAATAGAGCTGGAAGCATTTTTAGCTTCAAAAAGTAAAGAACATTTACTTGAAAAAACGAGATTACCAAAAGTGCATATTCAATATATGAGACAGCCTTACGCAAGGGGATTAGGAGATGCGGTGTTATTAGGGGAACGCTTTGTCCATGATGAGCCTTTCGCTGTGCTATTGCCAGATGATTTTTATGTAGCAAGTGAAAAAGGAGCACTACAGCAGCTTTTGGAATCATTTGCAAAGAGTTCAAAAAGCACCGTTGCTGTTCAGGCGATGCCCGTTGATCACCTTCATCTATATGGTGTCATTAAAAAAGAGGCTAATGCGAAGTCTCTTCATAAAATAACAGATATTGTTGAGAAGCCATCAACTTCGCCACCTTCCAACCTAGCCGTTTGCGGACGCTATGTTTTTCAGCCAGACCTTTTTCAATACTTAAAAAAAGCGCCACTCGGTGTAGGCGACGAGGTTCAGCTCACAGATGCCATGAAGGAAATGGTAAAGGACTTTGAGTACAACGCCCTTGAAATCGATGGCGAGCGTTATGATTTAGGAAAGGACGAGGAATATTACCGACTCATTGAGTATTTCTTAAAAAACAAACCGTAAGAAGAGATAGAAAACAACCTCTGCAAAGTCACGGGTTAACTTGTGATGTGTAACACGAGAACACAGACTATTTCACAATGTAAATCATAAAGAAAACTTGGCTTACCGCCAATCCTTAATGGCGGAAGCCTTAGTTGCGTTATACTTTATTCCTTTAAAGAAGTTAAACTTTCTTAAAATAATAGTGGAGGCCAAATTCACTTGCCCGTAACATCATTCGAGACAAAAAAAGGTCAACACACAACAAACTATACAATAGAAATAACCCAGACCTATAGGATGGATTTAAATTAATACCAAAAATGTTTATAATGAAAATGCACAATTATCTTTCAATAATACCTGAATGAACGAAGGAGGGAAACAGATGAATAAAAAGATAAGATTGTTAGACATTGAAGACTACCCCTATTTGGAAGCGATGGATACGGGAATAGAAAATGATTATATAAAACGTATTTTCGAAAGACTTACAACGGAAAACCATCGTTTATACGGATTATTCATAGATAACCAACTGGTCAGTATGGGCGGATACTCCCTTTTTGCCCGAAAATATGCCATGTTAGGGCGACTACGGAGCGACCGCCGCTTTAGAGGGAACAATTTTACTACACAACTACTTAACCATATTAAAAACGAAGCCTTTCAAATGAACGGCATTCAGTGGGTAGGTGCAAATACGCAAGAGGATAATACACCTGCATGCCGTGTAATCGAAAAGTGTGGGTTAACTCCCCACACGACGTTACAAGCTGCAGTTACAAACGATACATCTGCACTTGAATCCGGGGCACAGCCATGGAACCCGATTGATTCTATCGAACGAAAGAAGGATTGGCTCAGAGAAGCTTATGTAAAATCATCGTCAGTTTTCCCTTATGAATGCTACTACTCCTTCCCTGCATCTGATGAATTATTTCAGGAGAATGACTTACGTGAATGGTCCTTTTATGAAAATGAAACGCAAACACGTGTACTCATTACCAAGCACGATCAAAAAAAGCATCATTATTTACACACGATCTATCCTTGGAATGACATCACTTCTCCAAAGGGGTTGTGGGAAACCATATCAAACGCTTACCACAAGCTAGCGAAGCAAACAGATGGAGACACCTACATATGGATGGATTTAACGAAGGAAGCCGTGCAATTTCTCCCCCCTGCTCACAAATTTGAACTACCTTCACCTTGGATTTTATACGGGATAGACAAGCAGACGTGGAGTAAAACGATATAAAAGGTAATATGAGTCTGTCTCAATCGGTGAAATAAATGACTTTTTGGTACAACCTCTTTCGTTTGTTAGCAGCTCTGAAGTGAACCTGATTCACGGTGTCTTCTTGCATCGGGCAACAGGTCAGCCGTATGTTTTAAAGTCTCAAGGATGCTTTCCCCTTGAGACGAGCGGCGTGAAGGAGGTAGCTGTCCGCTTATAAATCTTTTAAAAAAAGAGTGCCCAAAAGGCAGACCTTTTTGAGACACTCGTTTCCTTAAATGAAATTAATAAACGTAAGCTGAACCAACGATTATTAACAAAATGAATAGAACCACAATTAACGTAAAACCGCCATATTGACCCATTTTATCCACCCCCCAGACACCTGCTCTATTGAGATCCCTCTCTTTATAAGCATATGTCATGAGAATGAAATTGGATTAGACGACTTCACTAAAATTCTTGAGATTACATTAATCCAATCGTGTTGTAACCGCCATCAACATGAAGAAGTTCACCCGTCATCGCTCTGGACATGTCACTTAATAAGAATAGAGCGGTATCGCCGACTTCCTCCTGTTTAACCGTACGCTTAAGCGGTGCGTTCTCTTCAATTTCTTTTAACACTTCATTAAATCCACCAATTCCTTTAGCTGCAAGTGTACGGATCGGACCAGCGGAAATCGCGTTCACACGGATGTTTTCTTTTCCTAAGTCATTCGCTAAATACTTCACACTCGCATCGAGAGACGCTTTTGCTACACCCATGACATTGTAGTTTTTCACAACACGCTCGCCACCTAAATACGTAAGAGTCACGATACTGCCGCCTTCCTTCATGAGTGGACGGGCCGCTTTCGTAACAGCTGTTAACGAATAGGCGCTAATGTTTTGTGCGAGTAAAAATCCGTCTCTCGTTGTGTTTAAATATTCACCTTCTAGCTCCTCACGATTAGCAAATGCAATACAGTGAGCAATTCCATGAATCGTGCCTACTTCTTTTTCGATCTCCTGGAACGTTTTCTCCACTTCATCGTCGTTAGTGACGTCACATGGAAGAACGAGAGAGTCGTCTCGTTCTAACGAATCTGCAAGTTGCCTTACGTTTCTTTCCAGTCTTTCTCCTGCATATGTAAAAATTATCCTTGCTCCTGCATTCGCTAACGATTGCGTAATTCCCCAAGCAATGCTTCGTTTATTTGCTACTCCCATCACGACATAAGTACGATCTGATAAATCAATTTTCATCATTGAGCCTCCTCAAAAATTATAGCTAGTATTAATAGTTGGTACTAATTCATGTCTGTCATTATTATAGCAGATCTTTTTCAATGAGGACAGGCTCACGGTGGTTCTTATTACCCTTTACTCGTATTAATGTTTTTCATCGTATAGTTACACACTTTACACTCGAAGATGACGTTTTGATTCGACTGAGCCGTAAGTACATTTTGAATCGGAAAATGTTCGTTACATTCAGGACATTGAACGAGCGGTTCTTTCGTATTCACAGATAAGTTCCCCTTTTTTCGGATTTTTAGATATCTGAATGAATTTCATAATTCTGAGCCAAGGTAGTGCCACATGCCATAAACCGGCCTGTGGCACTACCTTTTTACTATTGTCTCAAACGCCTATTTTGATTCATTTCGTCTATACGTTCCGAAAGGTTGTCTTAATACTGTGGCTTTCGTACCTCGTTCATCTACTTGTGCTTCTTTTGTAAAGTAGACGATAAAACTGACCAGACGTGTTTTTTGAATGTAATATGGCAGTCTTTCCAAACGATAATGCCAGCTTACCGTCCCCCGTCGTGCACTTAGGATCAACATTAAATCCGTTTCTTCAAACGTTTCGTAATACGAATCCTTTAATTCTCCCCAGTCATCGACTTGCTCTACTTTCATTGTCAGGTCTGGTTTTATTGTAGCGAAGATCTGTTCATATTTTTCTTTTTCATCATCAACTACAATCAATAGTAGCTCAGCTCCAGTTCGACTTGCAAGCACTTTTGCTGTACGAAAGGCTTCGTGAGCTCCGGACATATGGTCGAAGCCTTTCGGAATGACCACTACAATTCTTTTCGTAATATTTAAAGGATGGGAAAGTTTACTTACCAAAACTTGGCGGTCGGTATATTCAATGAGTTGGTCAAGAACAGAACCGAACATATGACCACTCGAGGTCATTTCTCCGTTCCAGCCCACGACAACAGTAGAAATGCGATTATCTGTAATTGCGTAAGCCATCCGTTTAGCAGGGTGATCCCCTACACGTGTTAATGGACGGACCGGTATATCTGCTCCTGCTGCATATACAACCGCATGACCGAGCATTTTTTCCGCTTGAGCAATCTTGATTTCCCGGCTTTCATTATCCCCCTGAACCACGGTCATCGGATAAAGAGGTTCGTTCGATAATGGGTTCTTTAAGATGATCGCCAGTTCCAACAAATTATCCATCGTATCCGGGTTTGCCATTGGGATGAGAATACGCTCCGGCATTTGTTCTTCTTTAACCGGTTCATTCTCTTCTACGTAGGCCAGTTTCCGACCGATTTGTTCAGTAATAGACGGCCCAATAATACATGTAATTAAAATCATAATGATCACACCATTAACAACAGCTACGTCAAATAAACCAAGGTCGTACCCGACTAGTGTTGCAGCTAATGTCGCTGCTGCTTGCGGTATCGAGAGACCGAACATGACATTTCGTTCAAACGGCGTATAATCGTACATTTTTGACGTAATCGTTGCTGCGAGCCACTTTCCTATTATGACGAACGCAACAATGGACACAGCTAGTAATACTGATAAAGGATGCTCAATTAATATGCGAAAATCCATTAACATTCCTACTGAGAGAAGAAAAAACGGAATGAACAACGCATTTCCAACAAATTTAATCCGGTTCATGAGCGGTCCATTTTCTAATATCATACGGTTTAACGCAAGCCCGGCTAGAAAGGCACCGATAATCGGCTCCACCCCAGCAAGAATTGCTAAAAATGAACAGATAAACAGGACAGTCATGACAAACACATAGTCTAATGAGCCTCCACCACTGATTTTTATGAAAAACCTTTTTGATATATATGGCACACCGAAAATAATGATCGCAGAAAAGATCATCAATGAGACGAGCATCTGAACCCAAAATCCAACGGTTAGTTCTCCTTGCATCGCACCAGCCACAATAGCAAGGACAAGCATCGCCAACGTGTCAGTTAAAATTGTGCCCCCGACGGTTGTTGTAACTGCACGGTTTTTTGCAATTCCCATCCTGCTTGCAATCGGATAAGCAAGCAATGTGTGTGAACCAAGTAAAGAGCCTAGTAATAAAGAAGACCAAATATTATACCCTAACACAAGCCCTAGTCCTAATCCTAAAACACAGGGAATAAAAAATGAGAGAAGTCCGAATTCGATGCTTCGTTTCCGATATTTTTTAAAGCCATCTAAATCAATTTCTAAACCAGCAATAAAGATAATGTAAAGTAAACCTACCGTTCCTAAAAGGACAATAGTTTCATTTCGTTCTAACAAGCCAAGCCCATTTGGCCCTACAACCATCCCTGCGATCAAAACTCCAATGATACCTGGAACGCGGAGTCGTGTCATAATAAGGGGTGAAATGAGGAAAATAAGCATAGCCATCGCAAAAATAAATACAGGGTGAGCAGTTGGTTCAGTTACCATCTTATTCTCCTTTTCCAATCGTATCGTACTTGCTTTTACTAACTGGAACAAAAGCGCAAGGCGCCCTTACCCGGCGACATGCAAATGTTCTGTCCGATAAAAAGTGCTTTTTACTTTTGATCGGGCAGGTTATTTGACACGAGCCGATGGCGCCTGGAGCTAGACATCGAAACCTAGATTTTTATACTTTCTTAACTCGCAAAAAAATCGTACCAATCTTAGCTAACTCTTCTTATTTTGTCAATCGGTCGATTATTCATGAGTGTAGGATGCTTTGAGTTATCATGATACCTTTAGACAATCAACGCAAGTTTTAGGTATGTTTAACGATGGACAAGAAAGATCAATGAATAATATGGAGGCAAAGAAATGTTTGATATTATTGGTGATATTCACGGATGCTATGATGAAATGCTTGAATTATTAAAAAAACTCGGATATGAAATGGACGAAGGCAGTCTTCTTTCTCACCCTACCGACCGCCAAGCAGTATTTTTAGGCGACCTTACAGACCGCGGACCAAAATCTGTTGACGTATTAACATTTACAATCAAAAACTGGAAACAAAAACGAATCCTCTATTGTCCAGGAAACCACTGTGATAAACTTTATCGCTACTTTTTAGGAAGAAACGTAAAAATTAATAACGGCCTTGAAACCACAGTTGCCGAACTCAATCAACTCCCAACAAAGGCCTATACGTTTGTCTCTGAAGGGTTTAAACGTCTTATTGAAGAGTCTCCATTATACTTACAATTAGATGGCGATCATCTCGCCGTTGCGCATGCTGGGATCAAAGCTGATTACTTAGGTAAAACCTCTAAAAAAGTAAAAACCTTTGTCTTATACGGTGATATTACAGGTGAATCCCATCCCGATGGACGCCCTATAAGACGCGATTGGGCAAACAAGTATTCACATTCGACTTATGTCGTATATGGACATACGCCAGTTAAAGAGGCACGTGAGATGAACCATACGATAAACATAGACACAGGATGCGTATTTGGTAACAAACTAACGGCCTACCGCTGGCCGGAACGGGAACTCATGTCTGTCCCTTCAAATCAGCCATTCGTAAAAGAAAAATTTAAACCTATCGGTGAGTAGGAAGAGCCTTTTCGACTTTAGAATTTAACCATCAACGTTAGCAGATATATTATCAACCCTTGTATATTATCATTATCTTTTCAAATATATCGATCAGTCGACAAATAAACCTTATTTTCAACAGCCTTCACATTCCTTCGTTCACCGACATAAGAAAAACCGCGTCAGCTCGCATGTTTTAAAGTCTCAAGGATGCTTTTTCCTTGAGATGAGCGGCGTGAAGGTAACTGTTCACTTATAATTTCTTATTTTAAAATAAAAGGAACCCTTAAAGCTTTACGCTTCGGATTCCCTTAACCAAGCTGCTTCCATATCCTGTGGCAGCTTTTCTACATACGTATGCATTTTTCCAGTAAGCGGATGCTCAAAAGTTAGCTTCCACGAATGAAGAGCATGACGAGAGATCGTAGAACTGTTTCCACCGTAAAGCGTATCCCCTAACAACGGGTGGTTAATCGAAGCAAAATGGACACGAATTTGGTGTGTCCTTCCCGTTTCAAGCTGGACATGAACGAGGCTAGCGTTTCGACTTTCCGCTAACGCCTGATAATGCGTAATCGCAGGCTGGCCACCTGGGGAGACAATCCGTTCAATAATACTCGATTCTTTACGACCAATCGCTGCATCGATCGTCCCTTCCTTTTTCTCTAGCTGTCCCGACACAAGTGCCTGGTATTCACGGACGAGGTTACCCTTTTGTTGTGCCTTAACAAATAAATCATGAGCATAGCGGTGTTTGGCGACGATCATTAAACCCGAGGTGTCTTTATCGAGTCTATTGACAGCGTGAAACGTCGAAGGAACTCCCTCGCACTCATAATAACCAATCACAGCATGAGCTAATGAATAACCCGGTCGCTCCTTGGAAGGAACAGTTGGCAACCCTGCTGGTTTATGAACCACCATCATATGATCGTCTTCAGCAACAATCGAGAACGGATAAGTCTTTCCTGTTAACAGAGGGCTAACTTGTTCCGGGGGAAAAACGACCGTGATTTTGTCACCTGGTTTCACGAGTGCCCGTACCGTTTCCTCCCTGTCATTTACAAGTAACGCCCCTCCTTTGTACTTGATTTCTGCTAACGTCTTTCTGGACATCTGTTTTTCATCGCGAAGAAATTCCCGCAGCACTTTTCCTGAAAGTGACGGCGGGATCTCCCAAGTTATTGAAAGGTTCCTAAGATTTTTCATTATTTTCCTCATCATTAATCAGCTATAAACGATTCTTTTACCCGCTTCCAAAAAGGAAACGGTCTGAATCTTGCAAAGCGGACTTTTTCCTCAGCCACGCGACATTGAATAGATTTTACATCCTGCTGCAATAACGTTAAATGGTCAATGGTCACTTGAAAATCAACGTCATTTTTCGGCTTTAAAATGCAAGTGTGATGCTGCGGTAAAACAAGAGGAGAACCGACCGTTCGATACACGCGATTATTAATCGACGCCATTTCTGCTAGTTGAATCGACGCAAGTGATGGGTGCAGAATAGCCCCTCCTAATGCTTTATTATAGGCTGTACTACCTGATGGCGTCGATAAACAAAGTCCATCCCCACGAAACGTTTCGAAAAGCTCTCCTTTTATCTCGATGTCCATAACGAGTGACCCTTCCATACTCTTTACAGAACATTCATTCAAAGCTAAAAAACGCTCTGATTTTCTGTCTCCATTATGTCGGACAATCACTTCGAGAAGAGGATACTCGACGATTTTAAAAGGCGTTTTTGCAATATGGATCACCAGCTTCTCAACTTCATCCGGCTGCCAATCTGCGTAAAACCCTAAATGACCTGTATGAACACCGACAAATGCTGTATCATCCAGACGGTGACTATACTCATGAAACGCTTCGAGTAAAGTACCATCTCCCCCAACTGATATGACAATATCAGGGTTCTCTTTATCATAGGATAGTTCAAATTCATACAAATACGTTTTTATTTTTTGAGCAATGGCGTTAGATTTACGATCCCCTCTTGAAGATACAGTAAATTTCATCCTCACGTATCCTTTCCATTAAGATAAGAATTCGGTGGTTTTCGTATAGGGTCTCTCTTCGATGATATGATTTTCTGCGCATCCCGGACCTCTCCTCTAATTTGCGACATTTCTTCATCAAGACGAAAAGCCGCTTCGGCTGCGCGGTGAAGCCTTTCTTCAATATCTCCCGGGATTTTCCCTGCATATTTATATTGGAGAGAATGTTCAATTGTTGCCCAAAAATTCATAGCGAGCGTGCGGATTTGCAGCTCGACAAGTACCGGTTTTTCTCCATCAATGGTTTGTACAGGATACCTTAACACCATGTGGTATGAACGATACCCACTTTCTTTTTTATGCTTTATGTAGTCCCGTTCTTCGACAATCTGAAAATCTTTTCTCATTTTAATAAGCTCTGCCACCGTATCGATATCTCCGACAAACTGGCACATGATCCGAACTCCAGCAAGGTCTTGCATTTTTTCTTCGAGATCATCTAAACCGATATTTTTCCGTTTCGCCTTTTGCAGTATACTCGATACAGGCTTCACTCTGCCAGTGACAAATTCAATAGGAGTATGTTTCGGCGAAAACTGGTATTGTTCTCGAATCCCTCTAAGCTTTATTTTCAATTCATCTACAGCTTGTTTGTATGGGGCAAGCAGAACTTCCCATTCTTTCAATCAAATCACCACCACGGTCGGTTTGATTTTTTTCAATTTCTAGAAGCTGTTCACAACGTCCGGAAATTGTCTTTCTGTGCCGAAGAAATCCCCTAACTGTTTACAAACGTTTTTTCGACGGCTCCAACCATTTCATCTCCGTAGTTGGCATTTCCTTCAATATTTTCAATTAAGCCCCTAAGCTCGGTCCAAAACCCGGCTAGTTCAAGCGTATGCTTCTTTCCATCCCAAGAATGAAGGATTAAGATAAGAGGTTTATCTTCGTCCATTCCTTCTTTAAGCGTCCCCCACGTCGTAATGGGAAACCGAATATATGTAAAAGAGTCAGCATCTTCAATTATGTAAATAAGGGTTTGTGCATCTGAATCAGATAGCATTCTCTCACTTGCCTCAAAAGTTTGCAGTTTCTCGTATGTTTCTGCAGTTTTTACTTTTGCCATTAATTTTTCATCATTGTTGGTTATTTCTTCTACCGTCCATGAAGTATTCATCATCATTCCTCCAAAACATAAAGTGAAACTTCCATCATCGGGCCTTCGTTCATCCCCGTTGATCGTGAGTGGAATCGACCAAGCTTTTTACTCCTGGCAGTTGCCCCCTAAACTTTAAGGTCGACGTCTTACTACCAGGTTGGTAGTGGAATAAATCGATTCGTCATAAGTTTATCATAATTCCCCTCTTCACGTTAATCATTCCCTTTTTTCACTAAAGAAATCGATCCTTACTTATGTGCAAATACAGGAATGCTTTCTAAAAGTACAACAAAGCCTCATTGAATTCAAGATAGCGTTATGGAATAATAAAATATCATGTTTTACTTTACAAATTTGGAAGGGTGAACAATGTGCATCAGGAAATTGAAATTGAATTTAAACAACTACTCACTGAAAAGGAGTATACTCAATTAGTCAACGCTTTTTTTCTAGAGGAAGCTAAACCCTTCACCCAAACAAACCACTATTTCGATACAAAAGATTTTATTTTAAAAGAGAACGGCAGTGCACTTCGCATCCGGCAAAAGCAGACAGGTTTTGTGCTAACTTTAAAGCAACCCCATGAAGCTGGTTTATTAGAAACACACCAACAATTACAAGAAGAAGAAGCGATCGAGACTCTCGCCACTGGCATCATTCCAGCAGGGGATGTCCTTACACAGCTTCGCTCTTTTTTACCTGTACAAAGCACGTCTTTTACTTTCTTAGGCAGCTTGACAACAGAACGTATGGAAAAAAAGGTGAATGCGGGCCTACTTGTCCTCGATAAAAGTACTTACCTTGACATAACCGATTATGAATTAGAGTTTGAGTGTCGTGATGAAAAACGAGGAAAAGCCGCGTTCGATAACATCATCACGACATACAACATCCGAGAAAAAAAGACATTAAATAAAATCAGACGGTTTTATGAACGAAAACGAATGATTACTAACGAAAATGAAACAGATGAAAGAGGCGACGAATCCAGTGAATAACTTGATTTCAAAGGACTATTACCAATGGCAGGCGATGAGAACGTTAGGTGCTCGTTTAGGAAACGCAGAAGAACCATCATCCAAGTCTCAAATACCACGTGACGTTGATGCCTTCCAAACGCTTCTCAATCAACAGTTGCACACTTCAAAGGACGAACCTGCTCCTTCAACATCTACACATGTATCACGAAATGAAGCCGAACCAGTTGAAAGCAAGCCTCTCCCTTTGAATGATAAGGAAAAAAAGCTACTCCCTCTCATTGAAGAAATGGCGAGTAAACATGGGGTGGATTCGCGACTGGTTTATTCGATCATCAAGCACGAATCTAACTTCCAAGCAGATGCTACCAGCCATGCTGGAGCAAGAGGATTAATGCAGTTAATGCCACAAACAGCAAAAGGCCTCGGTGTTCAAAACATTTACGATCCTGCTGAAAATATCGAAGCGGGAACACGTTATATCAAGTCGATGTTAAATCGTTATGATGGCAATATTCAGCTCGCCTTGGCAGCGTATAATGCCGGACCTGGGAATGTCGATAAATACGGGGGAATTCCCCCCTTTAAAGAAACGGAATCTTATGTTCCAAAAGTAATGAATACATTACAATACGCTTAAGATCACAACGCCTCTCTTTCGATGGAGAGGCGTTATTTATGTTTGTTTACTTTTTAAGAATAACCGCATAGCGATCTTTTATTTTACAAGAAAAACGCAAGGCGCCCTTACCCGACGACATGCAAATGTTCTGTACGATAAAAAGTGCTTTTTACTTTTATTCCGGCAGGTTATTTGACACGAGACGATGGCGCCTGAAGCTAGACACAGAAACATAGGTCGCTAGCCTAACGCTCAAAAGAACATTTTATATAAAAGGGACAACCAAGAGATATGTAACCGCTTTCAATCACTTTTGTTGCCCATTAGGAGGATGCTTGCTACAATAAGCATAAATTACTGATATCCTTTTTAAACACACACGATTATGGAGATAACTCAAAGACACTCACATAAAGGGGATTATAAATGAACGAACAAGCCAATACACCTTATCAGTACATTGGTGAAGAAAAATTGGTAGAGCTAGTGGATGTTTTCTACACAAACGTTGCTTTGCATCCTGATTTAGCACCGATTTTTCCAGATGACTTTACAGAAACTGCAAGAAAACAAAAGCAATTTTTAACGCAATTTTTAGGCGGGCCGCAACTATACTCCGAAGAGCATGGGCATCCTATGTTACGAGCACGTCATATGCCGTTTGAAATTACCCCAAAGCGAGCAGAGGCATGGCTCGAATGTATGTCTGAAGCGATGGATGAAGTTCAATTGGAAGAACCTTTCAAAAGCGCTTTCTATGAGCGATTAACTCAAACAGCTAAACATATGATAAATACAATGGAGTAAGACACTCCTTTTTAAGGAGGGACGACAAATGAAAACTAGAGAAGGAAACTTCGTATGTTATGACGACTTAGGGATCTGTTGTCCTGAGGAACCGGCTTCGTTTTATCTACAAGATCAAGGAAAAAAGCCAATTGAAATATATATGTTCATTGACCCACTCTGTCCTGAGTGCTGGGCATTGGAACCGGTTGTGAAAAAGCTGCAAATGGAGTATTCTTCTTACTTTAAAATCAGGATATTTTTAGGTCATGAATTAAAAAAGATGAACCCATGTTGCCACCCTAATAACAAACAACAGATTAAAAAGATGGCTCAATCATTTGATGAAACAGCTACACGCACGGGGATGCCTTGTGATGGTGACGTTTGGTACGAACATTCGATTTCAATGCCTTATGTAGCATCTTTAGCCATTAAAGCAGCAGAACTTCAAGGTGGGGCTGCTGGAATGAAATATTTGCGCAGATTGAGAGAGTCTTTATTCTTACACAAACAAAACATTGCCAATGAAGAGGTATTGATCGATTGTGCAACTAGTATTAAGGGATTAGACTTATGTGAATTCCAGCATGACCTCCATTCAGAAAGTGCCGCCAAAGCTTTACGAGGTGATGCGAATACAACAAAGGAGATGGATGTACACACTCTCCCGACACTTGTTTTTTTCAATGACAACGTAGATGAACCCGGCCTTAAAGTCCCAGGTTTGTATGATTATTCTGTCTATGTAGATATCCTCACAGAGATGCTTGGGTACGAACCCGAAAAGTGCCCTCCCATGTCAATTGAACGCTTTTTAAGTTTTTACACTCTCGTTGCATCAAAAGAAATTGCTGTTGTTTTTAATATGACCTGTGAAGAAGTTGATCGGAAAATGAAAACTCTTCAAATTCAGCAAAAGGTAGAGCGTGTCCCAGTAAAATTCGGCAATCTATGGAGATACACTGGGTGAAGCGTTAGGAAAGCTAGGTTAGGGAAACCTGGCTTTTTTTCTTGGGATGTTTTCGTAAAGTTTGTTGCTTTTTTAGTTTTTTTACTGTCTGGCAATGCGTGTCAGGGCAAGCATTCGCTTGTCTAACGCTATAGCAACTAGCGACAAACTTTTACATAAGAGCCGTTATCCACTTTTCTTGTGAACTGCTTGTTGTAAGTTATTTTAAATCCAGATTGATGAGTGTTAACTAATTAAGGTTTCATATTTACCACAAAGTCAAGGGTTACCTTGTGAAACACTTTCTTGCATACATTAAGTATATGCTTCCATACAATAGACCTCAATATTGTTGTGATGATTTTCACAAGATTGACACACCCTTTTACAATTACTTGTACTACTAACCTTCCCTTCTTCATATCATTGATTAATAGAGGTTGTTCAAAAAGTCAACAAAATTCGTTGCAGACAGCTCGCAGCGAAACTGAAGATGTTGTATGGATGAAAAGGTTGCAGCACGCTTTGAACAAGGAGTGTCTTATATTGCAAAAGACATTTATTATCATCGGGATTATTCTCATTTTAGTCAGCTTCTGTTTTCTCGTATTAAGTTTAATGAATATATTTCCTAAATGGCTAAGTATACCTGCCTTATTAGGTTCTATTTTGTTTACAGTTAATCTAATTAATCAACGCCACCGTTTCAAGGGAATTAAGCGGTTTAACGGGTTACGGTGAGTCTGTTTAAGAACGAAAGCGCAAGCGCCTTGGTCACGAGCGACATGCATTTTCGACCGGCAGATTGAAGCTGCTTTCTGGCTTCTTCTGACGGACTAAAATGACCGCGAGCTCGTAGACGCTGGAGCTAGACATTGAAGCGTAGATTTTTATACTTTTAACGCTTGAAAGAGAATTATTACGAAGGCAGACTCCTGATGAACGGTTGAGTCTGCCTTCCCACTATTATTTATTGACCTTCAAAAAGTAATTCTTCGAGTTCATCAAGTGTTTCTTCAAATACCTTTAAAGCCTCTTCAATTGGCTGTGAAGAGGTCATATCTACGCCTGCTTTCTTAAGTACCTCAATAGCGTAGTCCGAACTTCCCGCCTTTAAAAACTCCAAGTAACGGGTTACTGCAGGATCTTCCTCTTCAAGGATTTGTTTTGCCAATGTTGTGGCTGCACTATATCCCGTCGCGTATTGGTATACATAGAAATTGTAATAGAAGTGAGGAATTCTCGCCCACTCAAGACCAATTTCCTCATCCACCACGATGTTTTCACCGAAGTATTTTTTATTTAACTCGTAATAGACTTCTGTAAGTAAATCTGGGGTTAGCGATTCACCATTTGCCGCTTTTTCGTGAATAATCTTTTCGAATTCAGCAAACATTGTTTGTCTGAAAACAGTTCCTCTGAAGCCTTCGAGGAAATGATTTAATAAATATAAACGTTTTTGCTTCTCTTCTGTGACACTCAATAAATGATCGTTTAACAGGGCTTCATTACACGTTGAAGCCACTTCTGCGACAAAAATTGAATAGTTTGCGTATGGGAATGGTTGATGCTTTCTCGTGTAATAACTGTGGACCGAATGTCCAAACTCGTGGGTTAGTGTAAATAAATTATTCACATTATCCTGCCAGTTCATTAAAATATATGGCATTGTACCATACGTACCAGAAGAATACGCGCCGCTTCTCTTTCCGGCATTCTCTTCTACATCAACCCACCGCTTATCAAAACCTTCCTGAATGATTTCTACATATTCATCACCAAGAGGTTCTACACCTTTTTTCACAAGCTCTTTAGCTTCTTCATAGGAGACTTCCATTTTTACTTCTTTTACAAGTGGGGTGTACAAGTCATACATGTGAAGCTCATTTACACCGAGTGCACGCTTTCTAAGATCTACATATCGATGCAAAAGATGCAAGTTATCATTCACTGTATCAACGAGTTGATCGTAAACAACTTCAGGGATATGATTTTTACTCAAAGCTGCCTGTCGTGCAGAATCGTATTTTCGCACTTTTGCATTAAACAAATTCTTTTTAACGTTCCCGCTCAATGTACTGGCAAACGTATTTTTAAATTTACCATATGTTTCGTATACAGCCTTGAAAGCAGCTTCCCTTACAGAACGGTCTTCACTCTCCAAGAAGCGCAAATAACGACCATGTGTAATTTCTACTTCCTTCCCCTTTTCATCTTTCACGGAAGGGAACTTCATATCTGCATTATTAAGCATGCCAAATGTATTCGAAGGTGAGCTAGTTACTTCACTTACTTGAGCAAGTAACGCTTCTTCACTTTCATTAAGGACATGTGGTCTCTTTTCATTTAATTGTTTAAGCATATGACTATAAAGTCCGAGATCTTTATGCTCTTGAATAAAGGATTCCAGTGTTTGTTCTGAAATAGATAAGATTTCAGGAGTGAGAAAGGATGACTCACTACTGACGTGAGAAACGAGTTGAGAGGCACGGTCATTTAGGCCTTGGTAAAATGAATTTGTTGTATCTTGATCATATCGCATATGAGCATATGTATATAATCGACCAAGCTTCTGAGAAATTTCATCTTGATACTGTAGTGCAGAAAAAAGCTGTTCAGCTGAGTCACCTAAATGTCCTTTATATTCTTTTAATTTAGGTAACATGCTTTTAATTTCTTTGAATTGCTCTTCCCATTTTTCGTCTGATTCAAAAATATCTTCTAAATCCCACGTCTTCTCTTTAGGAATTTCATCACGCTTTGGTAAAGCCGTTGCTTGCTTTGCCATATCGACACCTCCAAATTTAATAACTTTAATAAGAGAAAAAATCAAAAATTCCGGGGAAAAAACTTATAAATGCCTACGGAGCTTTTTGTCTCTTCCTCTACTATATGAAGCCAACAAAAAGTATCTTTTGAGATATCTCGCAGTAAAACTGACGAAATCATCCTCATCACTTTTTGCTGAAACTGTCACTTCTTTGAACTTTTCGACTTTTCCCCGCCTGTTTAACCACAAACTTTAATAGAATAGAGCTAATTTGTTTTCCTAAAATTACCTCCATCTTTACCTTTCGATAAGAAAAACAAAAATCCTTTTTCATTCCAAATTATTTTAGTGACACAATGAGCATTATGTTTCTCCAGTCGTGTGCGCGCGCAAATCATAGAGAGTGTGAGACCGCACTTTTGAGCATCATCTCATAGCCAATGCTTCTTCCAATATTTTTTTACAAGTTCAAGAATATATTCATCATCCTTTATTAGCGTACCCATTGTCTTATTTACCGTGACGTGTTTGAGGATACGGTACATGATGGGTCCCTCCTTCCTAATGACACCAAAATAAATCAGAATCTCTAAATATTCTTCTAATAATTGGTTGATCATTCCTCGATCTCTAAAGCGAAGCAGTCGTAATTGAAATTGTTTATGAACAAAAAGTTTGTAAAAAGCGTTAAATAGCTGATGAATGGAAAAGAGATGGTCAGTAGGGGTTTTGTTGATAAACGCCAATAAGATCCACGTTTGCCACCAAAAGGGAGGCGTTATAAGAAAAAATTGAGATGGGATTGGGACCCCCGCTAATGCCGGAAAAAAGGTTGTATTTTTCCCTTTTTCCATCAAGAGAGAGGCCACCGCATATTCAGCTCGAGACTTTTTGTATAACGAGAGTTTCTCTCTTTCTTTTGCTACACGTTTTTTCCATATCAAAAAATATCGATCTATAAAGCGCGTTAAAGTCTCAAGGTTATTCTTTTGTTCTTGAAATACTTTAGAGATACTAGAGTGTTGATTTAAAGGAGTGATGTTAATAAAACACGTTTTCGGTGAGAGGTAAAGAATTGGGTGATAGCGGTAAAATGTAGTGTTATAAGGGTTGAGATAATAAGAGGTTAAGGAAAAGGCACGTTCTTCTGCAGGTAAGTGTAAGAAGTATCCATCCACAGTATGAAAGTCTATCTTATTACCTAGCGGAAAATGGTCCTCTTTCGTTAAACCAATCCACCTTGCCTGGTAGCCGGCATTCTCATAGCCTTGCTGGCGTTTTGTAAATTGATGATATGGAATAGAAGAGTGTTGTAGCTCGAAGATCCACTTAGTGTTTTGATAATCAAACATGAGATCGGGGCGTTGGGAGAGACTAGGTAAAAACTGCTCTACTTTTACGTTTATGTTTTGATCTGAAAGCCATTCAAATAAAAAATATTTCCCTTGAAGATGATCAATCGTTTCATTTTTTATAGATCCCTGGCATGAACGGGCTTTTTCATGTGCAAAGTGCCAAACTTTCTGTGATCCAAGTTTCATTTTAACTGGATTTCTGCAATCCGGACATAAAAAGGAATCTATTCTCCTCATGTCTTCCAATTGCTTTTTCGTCCATCCATCACATAAAGTGAGGAAGGTTCCATCTGATCGAGTAGCAGAAAGCATGCTAATGCTAGCCTCCTTTCTTACCCAATCATACACAAATGCGAACGTATGTTCAAGTATTTTTTTGAAAAATTTTGTTTTTTTCACCTAATTAACGGGAATAACCAATTCAAAAGCCACAAGCTCTTTACGAATGTTCCATATTGATATATTTTACTGTTTCCATGTCGGATAGCGTTGGTAATGCAAATTCCTGTTGATAATCCTCATGCCCTTTTCCCGTTATAACAATCCAGTCACCAGGTTCACTTTGGTCTATAGCTTGTTTGATTGCCAAAGTTCGGTCTGGGGTTATTGAGCCTTTTCCGTTTCCAAAATCTTCATTCATTGCGTCGAGTGCCTCCATCATGTTTTGCAGGGGGACAGAGTTTAAGTCATCGATCGTTAGTATGAATTCATCACTTAATTCCATTGAAATTTCCATCATTTCTCTTCTCTTAAGAATGTCCCTATCCCCTCTAAATCCAAAAACATGAGTGATTTTTTTAGCACGAGAGGCTTTTGCAGTCTTCAAACAATTTAAAATACCATCAGCTGTATGTGCATAATCAACGATAACCGTTGAGCCGTGTTTGGGTTCGAACAATTCAAATCGCCCGGGAACTCCCGAAAAGCATTGAATGGATTGTAATACTCGTTCTTGATTATTTAAAAGTTGTTTGACTAAAACATATGCCATTACTGTGTTATACAAATTGTGCATCCCTGCCATTGAAGAATTAATGATAAAAGTCTCAGTGGCTTCACTAACTTTAACCCATGGCTGTTCAAATGTACTTGCTTCAATCATCCGTAAGTCACAATGGTGTTCCTGCCCAACAGAAAAGGTATTGATTCCTTGCTTTTGTAAAATTCTGTTCAACTTTTCTCCCCAGAAATCATCTTTGTTTATGATAGCCAGACCCTGTTTCTTTAACTTTGTAAAAAGAAGTTGTTTTGTTGTAAAATAATTTTCCATTGTCCCATGATAGTCAAGATGGTCTTGGGTCAAATTCGTGAATAGACAATAGTCAAATGCTACTCCCTCCAACCGGTTTTGAGATAAGCCATGGGAAGATGCTTCAATGATTACTACCGTGTCATTACTTTTGGCCAGCATTTCATATAAAGTTAAAGAGCTTGGCGTAGTATTTTTACTTTTTATAACGTCACCATTAATTATATTATGGATCGTTCCTATAAGAGCACAAGAAATACCGTTATCTTCTAAAATATGTCTTAGGAGGTAGCTTGTCGTTGTCTTCCCGTTCGTACCAGTAATCCCAATCATCGTTTTTTGTTTAGTAGGATTTCCGTTAAAGTTTTTTGCAATAATTCCTAAAGCCTTTCTACTGTTTTTGACTTTTATATAGGGTACTGATAAGTCAACTATATCCTCTTCCCCAACAATAATAACTGCTCCTTGTTTAATAGCTTCTTCTATATAATGATGGCCATCTACTTTATAACCTTTTATGGCTAAAAAAAGAAACCCCTCTTTTACGTCTAGAGAGTTGTCGGCTATTCCTATAATTTCCAAGTCAGCTATTTCTTTAGAGGAGTGCGGTTCAAAGGTTAAATTACGTACTAGATGCCCCAATTTCATTGATCGTCTACTCCTTATAGATTCAATACTTTTAATAGTTGTAAATTATGTAGATTGGTTCATTACTAAGTTCTCCAATCAAATGTCCTTAATCCATCATTTATAACATTTCAAAAGGGTTCCTAAAGAGGAAAATACTAGCGCTTCTTGAAGGTAGCTGCCCGCTTATAAATTCTTTAAAAAAGAAAAAGCCGTTCTATAAGAACAGCTTTGCCTGATATCATAAGATTTGTATTAGCTTCACTTACTCTTTGATTCCGAATCAGCACCAGGGTCGATTGTGATCTTATGGGGCTGCCCTATAGTAACGGTGATAACAGCCTGGAGGTTGATTCTACTACGCGGTAGAAGAACGATCGTTTCAGAAAGGTTTCTTGGCGGATGATGGTAGAATGCTCCATGTCGTAAACGAAATCACTAACAAGAGACTCTACACTTCTTGTTCGATATAGAAAGGCATTTGCTTCGAAGTTCAAATGGAAGCTTCTCATATCCATATTTGCTGTGCCAATTGAAGCAATTTCATTATCAACAATAATCAGCTTACTATGCATAAAGCCTCGGTGATATTCGTAAATTTTCACCCCTGCTTCTAGAAGCTCCGGAAAGTAAGACCGTGAAGCATGGAAGACAATTCGCTTGTCTGGCCTGCTCGGGACGAGAATTCTCACATCGATCCCGCCTAATGCAGCAATTTTAATAGCAGATAGCATATCTTCATCCGGAATAAAGTAAGGACTTGAAATCCACACTGAGCGTTTGGCAGAAGTAATCATCGTAAAAAATAGCTTTTTAATCACTTCCCATCGACTGTCTGGACCGCTAGCAATCATTTGAACGCCGCCTTCTGATGAATTCTCAGGCAGAGACGGAGATAAGTAACCAGGCTTTAAAGCAGCTTCTCCTGTCGCGTAATACCAGTCTCGTAAAAAGATTAGCTGAAGACTACGTACTGCTTCACCTCTAACAAGTAAGTGAGTATCTCGCCAGTGACCGAAATAGCGGTTCTTGCCTAAGTACTCATCACCGATATTCAACCCTCCGATAAACGCATCCTTCGTGTCGACAACGATAATTTTCCGGTGGTTCCGGTAGTTAATTTTATTAGTGAAAAATGGAAGTTTTACAGGAGAGAAAGCGACCATTTGCACCCCGGCATCCCGAAGTTCATGAATATAGCCTTTGGATAACTTCCAGCATCCAACCGCATCATACAAAAAACGAACTTCCACGCCTTGCTTCGCTTTGTTAATAAGAATGTCCTTGATTTCCTTGCCAATTTCATCATCACGGACGATGTAATATTCCAAGTGGATATGGTTAGTGGCTGCATTCAATGCTCGTTTAATATGAGTAAACGTTTCTTTTCCATCGGTTAAAACCCTCGTATCCGTATGAAATGAAATCGGATTATTAGCTAATTGGTGTGCAAGGCGAAACAGCTTTTGTTGATTTTCCCTCATTAATCCAAGCTGCCCTTCATCCAAAGGACGGTTACCCTCAATTTTATAAAACGCCTGTTCATCCATAATCGCTTTTTTTGTAAACGATTTTCGTTTACGGTGATTTTGCCCAAACATTAGATAAAAAAGAAAGCCGAACAAAGGAAAAACACCAAGGACAATGAGCCATGTAAGTGTTTTCGTTGGATTACGGTTTTCCAAAAATATCACAACTGCGATAAAAAACGCTGAAAGTGAAAAAAAGATAGAAGCCCACCCGACGAGCCAGCCTTCCCAATATTCACGTGTAACAAATAAACCTACGATAAGAATAGCTAGAAATACGATAATCTGTAACCGTTTTAACATGCTCTTCTCCCTCTTCTCTCTATATGTCTACTTAAGGAGATCATTTTACATAGGTCATGCTATTCCATTGTAACGAAAAGATACATTTTATACCATATACATTTCAGAAAACTTCGCTTCTTCCGTAGGGGGACATGACCTTGCAGCCTATTCATAACATAGCTGTGCAATTACAATTTCTCTATAGAAAACTTGGCTTAACTCCAAGCCTTAGTTGTACTTATACTTATTCCTTTAAAGAAGTTAAAATACCCTTTCGAAAAACCACATATCGTTCGAATCCGCTACAGGCGGACGCTTTCACCCCTGGGCACAAGTGCGACATCCGTTCTTCCTTCACTTCGTTAGGATTCACTGTGTCTTCACTGCCGCGGGTAACGCTGGAGTTTCCGCCGTATATTTTAAAGTATCAAGGATGCTTTTCCCTTGATACGAGCGGCGTGAAGGTAGCTGTCCTCTTATTAATTATCTTATATGAGTATGTCATTAGCTCAGAAATCATTCATATGAGAAGCATATTATACTTCCGCAGAAGTGTCGTGGTGTCTTCGGGCCTTTATAAGTAAGGCTGTTTTCTAAAAGATTGTTGTTCTTGACACAAAATATATAAACTGCAACATAATAGAAGTAGATTAATTTCCGCTCCGGACAGTCGCTTTCCGCGGAAAGCGTAGTGTATTTCCGAAGCGGTAGGTGATGTCCAGTTTATTTCAGCTGCGAAGATTAAAAGCAACAATACATACGAAAAGAGCCATAATTAAAAGTGAAATATTAAACATGTCTGATGCCTTCATAATTCTGAGCAAAGGGGATAATCATTTTATCTTATAGTAAAAAAAAAGAAGCCGAGCAGAGTCGACTTCCTTTTAATTAAATTTCCCGCTTATAACTTTTAGAGCCTCTTCGGCAATAATTTCTTTTCCGTACTCTTTAATTCTGTAAATGGTCGTGTCGGACTCATAACCAAATTCAAGCATACGACTCAGATGGTTATCTTGCTCCTCGTCGGTAAACTTCTCATCAAGCGTCACGTAGATATAATAACGATCTTCAAAATGATGGAGACTCGTTTCAACGTCTTCGTCAAAGCATTTACTTAAAGAAATGATATCCTCAAAATCTCTAAACCCAATGACGATGCTCAAGGTTAGATCCTTTTCTCCATCTACATCTTCTTTTCTAAATCGGTTATCCAACATGTCCGCAATGTTATCATCCACGACTTGATTTTCATCGTTATCTCCGACAGGAATTTCTAACTTCACATTCCCATCATTTACTTGACCACGTGTCACAATGACTTCAAGTCCTCTGTCTAAAGCATGGACCTGCACCCATAGTGGACCATCCAATTCAAAATTTTCTTGATCATTGGCTTCGTTCATCATTTCAAAGAATAACTCTTCTCCACGTTCGCGACTGTACCAAATCTCATCTTTATCAAAACCTCGTCGTTCTATATCTTTATATGTGATAAAAAACTTTAGAGTCGTATCATTTACGCGTTCAATATCCATAATCGTTCACCCTTCCATTAGAAATTGGTGCACTTCAATTAATCTCTCTTTTTTACTTTTTGTCGTTCTTTTACCCGATAAGATAAAGGTTCAATCCGAATGAGGGCTTACCTTTATTTTAAAAGATGTGACTCGGAAAAGAAATAGTCCTGATCACTTCTTTATCTTGTTTTTCTCAAATAAATGAAAGAATATAAGTTCTTAATTAACGAAAACTTGTATACATTATTATGAAATGAAAAAGAATGGACCAGCTTTAACCTACAATGATAGAAATAATATAAAAACTGTTTTGAAATGATTTTATCGTTAATGTAAGGAGGAATCAACCATTGGATTCTGATTTTTTTGTTGCTCTTTTGACGATTATTGGAATTGACCTCATTTTGGGTGGAGATAACGCTATCGTCGTCGCAATGGCTTGTCGTAAACTCCCTCCTTCTTTAAGAAATAAAGCTATTGTTATTGGTATTATTTTCGCTATTGTTTCCAGAGGGTTTCTAACCATCATAGCAATTCATTTATTATCTATACCATATTTAATGGGAGTTGGTGGAATTTTATTACTCTGGATCGCTTACAAATTATTAACCTCAGATGAAGGTAATAGAGATGTTGCCGGATCGGTTAGCGTATTTACTGCGATAAAAACCATTGTTATCGCTGATGTAGTCATGGGTTTTGACAATGTCCTTGCTGTTGCAGGTGCGGCGCATGGAAACACGGTACTCGTATTCATCGGCTTATTCATTTCTGTTCCGATATTAATATGGGGTAGTAAGATCATTCTGTTTCTTATGAAAAAGTTTCCGATCATCCTTTATTTTGGTGGAGCAGTTTTAGCATTTACGGCTTCCAACATGCTATCCCACGAACCGATTGTTTATTATTTTCTAACTGAAAATAACATCCCTACACTACTATTTTCTGCTGTTATCATTCTAATCGTTATATTAGGGGGATGGATGCAAAATAAAATTCAAGATGTCGTCATTTACAAATGGTAAAGAAAAACCTTATCCATCATTTGAGCGTTTGCTTCCGCCGCATGTTTTTAGGCCTCAAGGATCTTCTTCTCTTGAGAAAAGCTAGCGTGAAGGCAGCTGTCCGATTTTAAATTCTTACCTTTTACGCAGAAGATCTTTTTTATTAAGAGACCTTTTACACACAATTCAGCTTGGCTACGGTCTCCAGCTTGCTTGGGGTTAAAATAAGAGTGACTTTATGCAGCTCCGTAGGCCTGCATCTGCTCACTTTCCGCGGACGAACCGCCAAGCCTCCTCGGGGGTCTCGGCTAGCCCGTTTTTCCGCAGGACGCAGATTACGGCCAACTACGTAGGGGCTAAAAGACTCTCTTGTCGTACAATAGATCTGAGGGGTTTCCCCCATTTCATTTCCGTTTGGTTAGTCACTTACTAAATTCGACATTTGGGGAGGTGCTCCTTTTTTCATGTCTTAAAGAACCCTTGAGCCATGGGCTCAGAAATATGGAATTCATTCTATGAAAAAACCTTCTGCTTTTGACAGAAGGCGTAAGTTTTATTCATTTACGAGTTTCTTTGCTGCTTCTTGGAGTTGGAACGTTCGTACTTTTCTAGGTAAGAAGCGACGAATTTCTGCTTCATTGTAACCAACTTGAATTCGTTTTTCATCCATTATTATTGGCCTTCTTAAAAGACCCGGGTGATCACTGATCAATTGGAATAGTTCTTGTAAAGGCATATCATCAAGATCAACTTCTAATTCTTGAAAAACTTTAGAGCGTGTAGAAATAATTTCATCCGTTCCATCCTCGGTCATACGAACGACCTCTTTGACTTCATCCACAGTTAAGGGTTCGGAAAAGATATTACGTTCCACAAATTCAATATCATGTTCTTGCAACCACGCTTTAGCTTTGCGGCAAGATGTACAACTTGGTGAAGTGAACAGCGTTACCATGTTAACCGACTCTCCCTTCCATTACTTCACAATTTATAACAACAGATGATAATCTGTACTTACATTCAATGTTACAACCCTTATTATACAATAATTATTTTAATTTGGCTAGAGTGTATTCATCAAAATTGAACTGCATTAATACTTATTATATAGTAAACAAAATACAGATTTATTGAGTCCTTTACCCGTTATTTAACCACCTTAAACATAATACAAGGAAGATAATTTTAACCATTGTTCACGATCTCTATAATAAAAGAGGCTGTTCAAAAAGTCCGCTAAAATAGCTTGAACTCCTGCTACATACCACCACGTCCTGTGGCAAACACAGGAGTCACCTCATGGGGAAGCTCGTTGGCTCGCTTCTCCGCTCCTCACGTATCAACATCACACGCTCCGGTGCTCGAAGATTACGCCGCCTCGACCTACTCAGCTCTTTTTATGCTCCTTTTGAACACGTACCAAAAAGAATAAATGTCGATAGTGAAAAAACAATTATCATTTAAAGCTATTAATTATCAATAAGATCTTTCCTTATTTTAATATCATACCATATAGAAAAACTGTCCTGCGTCTGCAAGACAGTTTTTTAGTATTTTATGCAATTGTTTTTGATTGTGATGCAGGACCTCGTCTCGGAATACGGTTGACTTCATCCCATTTTTTCTTTAGCAGATCCTGCCATACTAACTTTTTCTTTTTACGCTTTTTATCTCTTCCTTTCATTCCACACACTCCTTTCATGCCTTCTATTGAGTCTTTGTGCGTTGAGTTCAATAAGAATAGTTATAAAGAAGGTTGAGCTTTATCATCTTCTTCTTCAAATGTGAAGACTTTATCTGTTTCATCATAAGATTCACCATAAATTTGCTCATCTTTATACGTGTGAATCGTTTCATACGTATGTCTCATTTTATTATAGATACTTTCTTCTGATTCGTTCGAAGGAGACCAATATAAAATTTCCATCTCATTAATTTTTCCAGTATCTAATGAACGTCTGCGGTATCCGATTGACTTCGCGTGTTCAAAGCCTTCACGCTTATAAAAGCGCTGTCTCTTCTCTGTATCAGTATCTTCGTAGTCAACCGGTTCCACTTCTAATATAATTGGCTTTTGCTTTTCTTTTAAGTCGCTAATCAACTTTTTACCAATCCCCTTACCCCGGGCATCTTTTGAAACGAATAAGTAGTCAATGAAGATGAAATCATTGGTTTCTGCATACATCAAGACATGGTATTTCCCTTCATCCTTTTTGTATACGTTTTCTTTTTCTTTTAAAAGAAGATCCATGTGCTCTTTTGATTTCATCTCTTCTACAGGAAAGTACTGATTTAGTTTTTCATACCAATTCATATTCGCTACCTCCAATTTTTTCCGTTCAATTTCCGTATGCAGGGGTTTTCTACTTACTATTATATGCTATTTCTGCTAAATGATAAAATCGCATGTTTGCATGACTAGCCATATAATGGAGGTTCCTTATGACTGTAAGTAAAAGACCTGTGAATTGATTAAAAAAACACCTTCATTCTTTAAATTCCTTTAAAACAGAGGAAATATTCATGTAATAAATGGAAAACCCGACTTCTTAAAATGATGAAGTCGGGTTTTTATTTTCTCCCTAGTGTCCGACACTGTTATTTTTCAACAGTGGACTGAGCACTATTCTCTTTTGCGAGCTGAATTTGTTTTTTGACTTGGTTAGGTGACGTTCCACCGTAACTGTTTCGTTGGCCGACAACTTGTTCTGGTGTGAGGACGGTGTAAATGTCTTCAAGGAACAAAGGGCTGAACGTTTGATATTCTTCTAACGATAATTCGAGTAAATATTTCTTTTTATCGATCGCATAAAGGACAATTTTCCCGATCATTTCGTGAGCGTCACGAAAAGGCATGCCTTTCGTAACAAGATAGTCGGCAATGTCGGTAGCGTTAGAGTAATCTTGAGTAACTGCATTGCGCATCGTCTCTTTGTTTACCGTCATTGTCTCAATCATTGGTGCTAGCATTTTTAGTGAACCAACGAGCGTTTCCACCGTGTCGAACATGCCTTCTTTATCCTCTTGCATGTCTTTATTGTATGCTAAAGGTAGTCCCTTCAATACGGTAAGCAATCCCAGCAAATTTCCGTACACTCGCCCTGTTTTTGCCCTAAGTAATTCTGGAACGTCAGGATTTTTCTTTTGAGGCATAATGCTAGACCCTGTACAAAATGAATCATCAAGTTCTACAAAACTAAATTCTTCACTGCTCCACACGACGAGCTCTTCTGACAATCTTGAGATGTGCATCATCATGATTGAAGCTGCAGATAAGAACTCTAAAATGAAATCGCGGTCACTTACCGCATCCATACTATTCGGATAAATATCATCAAAACCTAACAGTTCAGCCACTCGTTCACGATCTATCGGAAAGGTAGTCCCTGCCATCGCTCCGCTTCCAAGAGGCAAGATATTCACTCTGTCCAAACTATCGATGAGACGTTGTTTATCACGCTCCATCATCCAGTAATAAGCCATTACATGATGGGCAAAAGAAACTGGTTGAGCACGTTGTAAATGCGTGTACCCAGGAATCATCGTCTCAATATTCGCTTCAGCTTGTGCCAAAATAGCCGCTTGAACGTCTGCGATGAGCTGAATAATATCGTTTGTATTATTTTTCAAATACAAGTGCATATCTGTTGCGACCTGATCATTTCGGCTTCTCCCTGTATGAAGCTTCCCACCTACAGGACCGATTTCGTCAATTAAAAACTGTTCAATGTTCATATGAATATCTTCGTGAGCAACCGAGTATTCAAGCTCTCCGTTGTCCAGCTTACTTTTTACCGTATGAAGACCTGCCTTAATTTTATTTGCATCATCAGGTGAAATAATCCCGCATTCCCCAAGCATCTGTACATGAGCTAAACTTCCTTGGATATCTTCATTCGCTAATTTTTGATCAAATGAGATCGAAGCTGTTAACTCCTCCACAAGCTTATTTGTATCCTTCGTAAAACGTCCGCCCCATAACTTCGACATCGAATCAGCCTCCTTTATTTCGTCACTGTCTGTTTCTTATCTTTATTTACCTGGGTGTACACCTTTGTTGAGAGACCGAATAGCTTTATAAAACCAACGGCTGAATCATGGTCGAACGCATCTCCTTTTGAATACGTAGCAAGCTCAGGGCTGTATAGACTATAGTCACTTTTACGCGCGACAACTGTATGATTTCCTTTTTGAAGTTTGACACGAATCGTACCAGAAACGACTTGCTGCGTTTCATCTATAAATGCATCAAGTGCTTTTTTTAAAGGTGAAAACCAAAGGCCTTCATAAATAAGCTCTGTCATTTTTTCGTCTACTTGTGTTTTAAATTGCGTAACTTCACGAGGAAGTGTAAGCAATTCCAGCTCCTTATGAGCATTTATCAAAATGAGCGCTGCCGTATTTTCATAAACCTCTCTTGATTTGATCCCGACAAGACGGTTCTCTACGTGATCAATTCTTCCTACCCCATGCTTACCGCCTAGTTCGTTCAACTTTTCAATTAACGGGACGAGCGTCATTTCTTCACCGTTTAAAGCAACTGGCACTCCTTTTACAAATTCAATGTCTACGTATTCCGGCTCATCTGGTGCCATCGAAATCGGAGCTGTCCATTCAAAGGCATCTTCAGGAGCCTCTGCCCACGTATCTTCCAGTACTCCTGCTTCACATGCGCGTCCCCATATATTCGCATCAATCGAATACGGTTTTTCTACGTTTACCGGAACAGCTATTCCTTTTTCCTCTGCATAGGCGATTTCTTCGTCACGGTTCATTCCCCATTCACGGACCGGCGCAATGACTTGCAAATCTGGGTTTAACGATTGAATCGACACATCGAAACGGACTTGATCATTCCCTTTTCCTGTACAGCCATGAGCTACAGCAACAGCTCCTTCTTGTTCGGCGACTTCAACGAGAAGCTTTGAAATAAGCGGTCGTGATAACGCCGAAGAGAGTGGATATTTCCCTTCATATAAACAATTCGCTTTTAATGCCGGTAAAATATAATCCTTTGCGAGCAGTTCTTTTCCCTCAACCATAATTGCTTTTTCTGCACCTGTTTCAAGCGCTTTAATTTTAATCGTTTCAAGATCCTTACCTTCACCTACATCAATCCCTAATGCTATTACATCATATCCGTATTTTTCCTCGATCCATTTAATCGAAACTGACGTATCAAGTCCTCCAGAATAAGCTAGCACAACTTTTTCTTTACTCATTTTCATCTCTCCTTTTTTATAATCATCCTTCACTTTTTCGCGTATGAATATCAATGATACGGTATTTTTATACATTCAGATTAAAAAAATTAGTCCTTCATTAACACTTTTAACAATGCTTTTTGCGCATGTAATCGGTTTTCGGCTTCATCAAAAACGAACGAGTGCTTTCCATCGATGACATCGGATGTTACTTCTTCTCCTCTATGGGCAGGTAAACAGTGTAAAAAGAGATGATCATCTTGTGCATGTTGACAAAGCTCACTCGTCACCTGATATGGCTTGAAGGAGTCCAGTCGTTTTGCTTGCTCTTCCTCATGACCCATACTCGCCCACACATCGGTTACAACCACATCAGCACCTTTGATCGCGTCTTCTGGGTTATCCGTAAAGGAAACGATACTCTGTTTTTCCTCCGCAATCATTTGGGCATGCTTTAGAATTTGAGCATTCGGTTCATATCCAGAAGGGCTTGCTACAGCGATATCCATTCCAGTAAGCGCTGCTCCTTCTAACAAAGAGTGGGTCATGTTGTTATTTCCATCACCAATGAAACAAAGCTTCAATCCTTTCAATTGTCCTTTTTGCTCAACAATTGTCATGAGATCGGCGAGTACTTGAGCGGGGTGATGCAAATCCGTCAATCCGTTAATGATAGGAACTTCTGCGTGTTTCGCTAGCTCCTCAACGGATTCGTGGGCAAATGTACGAATCATAATGCCATCCACATAGCGCGACATCACGCGGGCTGTATCTGCCATTGATTCTCCTCTGCCTAATTGAATATCCTTTGAGCTTAAGAAAATTGCGTGGCCTCCAAGTTGTAGCATTCCTACTTCAAATGACATCCGTGTTCTAGTAGACGACTTTTCAAAAACCATCGCTAATGTTTTTCCTTTTAACGCTTGATGAGGAATGCCTTTTTTTTGCTTTTTCTTAAGGTCCAAAGCTTCTTCTAGTAAAAATAGAAGCTTTTCTTCATTAAGGTCGGCAAGCGTTAAGAAATCACTGCCACTCATTTGTGCTTCAATGGCTGCTTTCTTTTCGATAATCATCTTCCTCTCACCTCGTCAACATCATTTTCTGCTAGCTCATGATAATCGTTTAGTGTTCTTGGTATAACTAAAAGTTCATCCTTTATATAAATGGTGTCAAGCCATGGCTTAACCGTATCGATACTTGTAAAAAACGGGACTTGATATCTGACAGATAATTCACGGATGTAAAAGCCAAACCGTTCGTGTTCACGTCCTTGTGTAGGAATATTTAGAACAAGGTTCGGTTTTTCATTTTTCCAAATATCATGTAAAATCTCTTTATCCTTTGGGACTTTCGTTGCTGAGATTCCATTGATAGCAAGATAATCTGCGGTTCCAGGAGTTGCTAAAATCTGATACCCTTGCGCGGAAAATGCTTGAATCATCCAAATGCACTCTTTTTTTGCGCGATCGGTTATGGAACAAAACAGTGTAGCTCGATTTCCATTCTCCGGTAACGTTCGCTCTTCAACCTGAAGCGCTTTTGAAAAAGCTTCTTGCAAGGATAATCCTAACCCTAACGTTTCCCCTGTCGATTTCATTTCCGGTCCTAAAAGGTGATCGACACCCTTTAATTTACTTGCTGAAAAAATCGGTGCTTTAATTGAATAGTAATTTGGTTCAGGGAGTAATCCATGTTCATCACTTACATCCAATGATTTCCCGAGTTGCACGTGTGTCGCTGACTCGACCATTGGTACACCCGTCACTTTACTCATAATCGGTACCGTTCGCGAAGCCCGTGGATTAACCTCCAGCACGTATACTTCTTTGTCATTCACCACATATTGAATGTTCATCATCCCGATGACTGGTGCTGCTAATGCGATTTTTTCTGCGTATTCGATCATTTTTGCTTTTATTTCATCGCTAATTGAAACGGGTGGAAAAATAGTAATACTGTCACCAGAATGGACGCCTGCTCTTTCCAGATGTTCAAATATCCCTGGAACGACAATCGTCTTCCCATCACTGATCACGTCCAATTCACATTCCATACCAGGAAGGAATTGATCAACAAGCAGCGGCCACTCTTGAGCATTCCCCGCTGACGTCAACCTTTTCATATTTTCGCTTAGCTCAACCCGATTATGGCAAACATACATTGATTGACCTCCGATCACATAGGACGGACGAATCAAGACAGGGTAACCGAGGTCATCTGCAGCCTCCAGCAGATCCTCATCGTGGTACACTGTTTTCCCTGATATATGAGGAATCTGTATGTCATCGAGCAGCTTGTAAAATTTATTGCGGTCTTCTATTTCATCGATCACTTTACTTTCTGTTCCTAGAACATTTACGCCTTCCTCTACTAATGCTTCTGCTACATTAATCGCGGTTTGACCCCCGAACTGAACGAGTACCCCGTCCACGTTCTCTTTTTCAACTACTGCTAAAATGTCTTCAACAGAAAGCGGTTCAAAATACAAGCGGTCTGCAACAGTATAATCTGTACTTACCGTTTCGGGATTGTTGTTCATGACAATCGCTTCATGACCGATTTTTTGAACAGCAAGAGCTGCCTGCACTGAACAGTAATCAAACTCCACTCCTTGACCAATTCTTATCGGGCCGGATCCGACAACGAGAATCTTCTTTTTACCTGACTCCGTCCGAGTCTCCACTTCATCTGAACCTTGCCAAGTGGAATAATAGTAAGGAGTCACAGCATCGAACTCCCCTGCACACGTATCGACAAGTTTATATCCTCGGGTTAAGTTGAGGCTTTTGAGTCTTTTTCTTACTTGTTTTTCATCTATATGAAAGATATCACCTAAGCGTCGGTCACTTATATTCATTGTTTTCGCTCGTTTCAGCAGATCATGCGGCAGGCCATCCCAATGAAATGCGACCAAGTCATTTTCACAATCAACGATTTTCTTCACTTTGGTTAAAAACCAACGATCGATCTCTGTCAACGTGAAGACTTCTTCAGTGGTAAACCCTCGTTTATACGCTTCTGATATCGCAAACAAGCGCATATCAGTCGGCTTTTTCAAGAACGTTTCCAGCTCGTCACGTGTTACTGACGTTATTGAAGGGTGAGATAAACTTGCAGCCTTCATTTCCAACGAACGAATTGCTTTATTAAGGGCTCCTTCAAATGACCGATCGATTGCCATAACTTCTCCAGTCGCTTTCATCTGTGTTCCTAAAGACCTGTCAGCTTCCAAAAACTTATCGAACGGAAAACGCGGAAGTTTAACGACAAGATAATCGAGTGCCGGTTCAAATGAAGCGAACGTATTTTCGGTAATTGGGTTGATAATTTCATCAAGATGATAGCCAATGGCACATTTGGTGGCGATTCGTGCAATCGGATAGCCCGTCGCCTTTGAAGCAAGTGCGGAAGAACGGCTAACCCTTGGATTCACTTCAATAATGTAATACTCATTGGTAGTTGGATTCATGGCAAACTGAATATTACAACCGCCCACGACATCTAAAGCCCGAATTACTTTTAAAGATGCATTTCGAAGGATCTGGTATTGCACATCTGATAACGTTTGCGACGGCGCAACAACAATGGAATCTCCTGTATGAACACCGACCGGATCCATATTTTCCATGTTACAAACAATCGTACACGTATCATTTTCGTCACGCATAACTTCATACTCGATTTCTTTCCAACCTTTAATACTTTTTTCTACCAAAACCTGATCGATCGGACTTAAACGTAACCCTTGTTTTAATACCGCCTCAAACTCTTCATCGTTTACTGCAAATCCGCCCCCTGCTCCACCTAAGGTGTAAGCGGGTCGGATAATTACTGGATAACCCGCTTCTTGGACAAATTGAACGCCTGCTTCGTAGCTTTCAACGATCATAGATTCCGGTGTCGGTTCACCAATCTCAAGCATAAGATTTCGGAATTGTTCTCGATCCTCCCCTTTTTGAATGGAGGCTACAGACGTTCCTAACAACCTCACATTGTGCTTTTGCAGAATCTCATTTTCAAAGAGTTGAACGGTTAAATTGAGACCTGTTTGCCCTCCTAGGGTTCCGATCATCCCATCCGGTTTTTCAATTTCGATTATTTTTTCAATTGATTCAACCGTTAATGGCTCGATATATACGTGGTCGGCAATCGTTTGGTCAGTCATAATTGTCGCAGGATTATTATTCACAAGGACGACTTCTATACCTTCTTCTTTTAATGAAAGGCATGCCTGTGTGCCAGCGTAGTCAAACTCAGCTGCCTGACCGATGACGATAGGACCGGACCCGATGACGAGGATTTTGCTTATCCCATTATGCTTCGGCATACCTTTTCCCTCCTGATACAATGGCTTGTTGTAAAAACTGAGCAAATAAATACTCTGTGTCACTTGGTCCCGGGTGGGCTTCTGGATGAAATTGAACAGATTGGACTGGTAAAGTGAGGTGCTTGATCCCTTCGACTGTCCCGTCATTGACATTTCGAAATGAAATTTGAAAATTAGTCAATAACTCGCGATCTTCTACCACCACATAGCCATGATTTTGTGAAGTGATCCGCACTTTACCCGTGAGCAGTTCCTTAACAGGGTGGTTACCACCTCTATGCCCATTGCTTTGTTTTTTCGTTTTCCCTCCATAAGTCAGGGCAATAAGTTGATGTCCCAGGCAAATTCCTAAAGTCGGGAATTCCTGCGTGATTTTTTTAATCTCAGAAAATGTTGAAGCCAGTGCCATCGGATCACCAGGTCCGTTACTAAGAAGAACCCCATCTGGCTCAAGTGATTTAACTTGATCAAATGAGTACGTATACGGAACGATCGTGACAGAACAACCTTCGTTTAACAAAGCAGCTAAGATCGATTTTTTATATCCATAATCCATGATGACAATATGAGGATATCCACCCTTATACGTCTTGACTTCTTTTGTGGAAACGTGATCGACTAATTTAGCAGATGATACTTCTTGCCATTTGTCATGGACGTTCAATAAGTCTGATTCACGAGCGATCGTACCGTTAACGGTGTGGTGCTTTCGAATCGTTTGAACTAATGCCCTCGTATCCACTTCAGCTAACCCTGGAACTCCAGCTTGTTCGAGCTGATCTGAAAAACGTTTCGTAGCCTGATAATGGCTCGGTTCATCACACAGATCACCGACGATAACTCCTGAAACAGCGGTTTGAAAACTTTCATTGTCATAATCATTCACACCATAGTTACCGATTATTGGATAACAAAATGTAAGGATTTGCCCTGCATAAGACGGGTCAGTAATCATTTCTTGGTAACCGGTCATACCAGTGTTAAACACGACTTCACCAGCTTTATGGTTTAACTCACCTATTAGTTTCCCTTCAAAAATTTCTCCGGTTTCAAGAATCAAATAGCCTTTACTCACCGAAGAGTCCCCCTTTCTGTTTCGACTTGGAAAAGGACTGAATATAGTTTGGAAATAAATTCGTCTATTTCCTCATACGTTGTCGTGAGTGGTGGTAAGACTCGCAAAACATGAGAGCCCGCAGTTAACAACAGAACGCCTTGGCCTCTTGCTTTGTTCACGATATCCTTCGCTGGTATTTTTAAGGCCATTCCTTGAAGCAATCCTTTTCCTTGGACCTTTTCAATAACTGGACACTGCTCTTTTAATTGTTGTAGTTGTTGTGACAAATACTCACCAAGTTCAGTCGTAGTGGAACAAACATCGTTTTCAATCATATAGTTCAAAGTTGCAATTCCTGCTGTACAAGCAATTGGGTTGCCACCAAAAGTCGTTCCGTGTGTTCCTGGTCCAAAAGCTTTAGCAACCTCTTCTGTAGCAATGACTGCGCCAACAGGAATTCCGGAACCGAGCCCTTTTGCCAGTGTCATCACGTCAGGGGTAACCCCGTATTGCTCATAAGCGAAGAGTGTCCCTGTTCTCCCCATCCCTGTTTGGACTTCATCAAAAATAAGTAAAAGGTTGTTTTCTTTACAAATAGCAGCTAGTTGTTTTAGCCAGCTTTGATCAGCTGGAATCACGCCACCTTCACCTTGAACAACTTCGACTAACACTGCACAAGTATCTGGAGTGACAAGGTTGTTTAAGGCTTCAAAGTCGTTATACGGTAAATGACGAAACCCGGAAGCTAATGGGGCATAATCTTCTTTTACATGATTCTGCCCTGTAGCAGACAAGGTTGCTAACGTACGCCCGTGAAATGACTGACTAAATGTAACCACTTCATATGCGTGGGTCTCTTTTACCTTTTTTGCGTATTTCCTGGCAAGCTTGATCGCTGCTTCGTTTGCCTCTGCTCCGCTGTTACAAAAGAACACCTGGTCACCAAAGCTGTATGTTGTTAGTAATTGAGCAAGCTTTTGTTGCGCCGGGATGTGAAACAAATTCGAGCAATGCCAAAGCTCTTCAATTTGGGCTATTATTTGACTTTTCACAACATCTGGAACGTGCCCTAAGTTGCAGGTAGCAATCCCAGATGTGAAATCCAAATACTTTTTACCCCTGTCATCCCAAAGGTAACTTCCTTTTCCTTTTTCAACTGTTAATGGGAAGCGCTGATACGTTTGCATGAGTGATTCTTCTTGATTTGCTAAGTTATTGTCAGACACTGTACCTCTCCCCATCTGCAAAGATTTTTGTTCCTACTTCTTTTCCTGCTAAAAAATCAATAAGACTGTTTTCGGCCAATCCGTTTAGAATGACCACTTGTTCCACTTTGCCTGATAACCCTTCAATACCGGCTTGAACCTTTGGAATCATTCCACCTGTAATTTGTTTTTCTTCGATTAATTGTTCTATTTCTGTTTTAGATATGTGGTGAAGGGTTTGAGTTATCCCATTTTCCTTTCGATAAACGCCTTCAATATCACTAATAAAGCAAAGCTCGGCTGATAGAGCTTTCGCAACAGCAGAAGCGGCCACATCTCCATTGATGTTGTATTTTTGACCCTTTTCATCCACACCTAAAGGGGAGATGACGGGTATGTGTTCTTGTTTTAAAATCTGGTCGATGAAGTCGGTATTAACATGAGTTACTTCCCCTACAAAGCCTAACCGATCTGCGTTCTTCATGGCCTTTGCTTGTAAAAGCGCCCCATCAACTCCACTAATGCCACAAGCACTACCGCCTGCTTTTTGAATCCGGTTTACTAGCTGCTTATTGACGGAGCCACTTAACACCATTTCTACAACGTCCAATACTTCCTTCGTTGTTACCCTTAAGCCATCAACGAATGTCGTTTTCACTCCCAGCTCTGTTAGCAAAGTAGAAATGAGTGGACCTCCGCCATGAACGATAACTGGTTTCCATTTCCCAGAATGATGAAGGTCGTTCAGGTTCTTATAAAAAGACTCCGGCAATTTTTCTAAAACACTACCGCCGCATTTAATCACTAAATAGTTCATCAGCTCACCTCACGTGCGGTAAGACGCATTAATTTTGACGTAATCATAAGTTAAATCGCATCCCCAAGCAGTCGCAGATCCATCTCCTTGTCGAAGATCAATCTTTATCGAAATTGTGTCTTGGTTCAAGTAGTCAATCCCATCTTGTTCACTAAACGGCAGCGGTAAGCCATTTTCCACAACGTTGATTTCTCCAAGTGTTACACTGACTCTCTCTGGATTAACGGGTTGGCCACTATACCCAATCGCACAGACAATTCTTCCCCAGTTCGGATCAGAGCCGTAAACGGCGGTTTTGACTAGATTAGATGAAATCACTGTTTTACTTACCTTTTTCGCTGCCTCATCCGACTCAGCACCTGATACGATTACTTCAATCAGTTTTGTTGCTCCTTCTCCATCTCTGGCAATCATTTTTGCTAATTGTTCACATAGTGCGCCCAGTCCGTGTAAAAAGCGCCCCCAATCAGGGTGGTTTTCGGTCAGCATGTCATTTTCGGCTTTACCATTGGCCATGACAAGGACCATATCATTCGTACTCGAATCTCCATCGACTGTAATCATATTAAATGTTTTGTTTACCGCCTGTTTTAACGCGACGGATAAACTAGCAGGGGCAATTTCTGCATCCGTTGTAATAAACGCAAGCATCGTTGCCATGTTCGGTTCAATCATTCCTGACCCTTTTGCCGCACCACCGATCGTGACCGTCTTTCCATCAATCTCGATTTGAACAGCTGCGCTTTTTTCACACGTATCAGTTGTTAAAATCGCTTTCTCAAATCGATCTGTTTGTTGGTGTTCAGGCTCAGCAAACCGAGTCAGTCCGTTTTTAATCCGATCCACTGGAAGCGGAACGCCAATGAGCCCTGTTGAAGCAATGGCTATATGATCGTCTGAAACATTTATTTGTTCAGCAAATATCCGCCTCATTTCAATAGCATCGTGCATCCCCTGCTCTCCGGTACATGCATTAGCAACTCCCGAATTTACTAAAACGCCTTGAATCTTGTTATCTACTAAAATACTTTCTTTTGTCACTTGAATAGGCGGGGCTTGAAATTGATTTGTCGTATAAACACCCGCTGCAGTCGCAGGAACGTCCGATATAAGCCAGCCAAGATCCAACTTACGTTTTCGAATCCCGCAATGCATGCCTCCCGCTGAAAACCCTTGCGGTGACGTCACATTTCCGTCTAAGTCCATTTGTACTTTTTCTCCTGCCATCATTTCCATTAAAAAGCCCGCCTTTCTCTATCCACTATGGATAAACCGGTATATTCATAAGGCCGGTTCTTTCATCCCAGCCATTCATCAAGTTTACGTTTTGAATCGCCTGACCAGCTGCGCCTTTTACAAGATTATCAATCACGGAAATGATCGTTAACCTTCCCGTTCGTGAATCGTAATGAAGCCCGATATCGCAAAAGTTACTCGTATACACATCTTTAGTAGAAGGGATGACTCCCTCTGAGCGGACACGTACAAAAGGGTGAGCTTCATAAACCGATTGATAATAATCAATGATTTCCTTCGTCGTCAATGATTTCTTTAGTTGAACAGAAATCGTACACATCAATCCTCTCGTCATCGGAACAAGATGAGTCGTAAATGATACCTTCACGTGTTCTTGACTTTCTGATGCTAGAATCTGCTCAATTTCCGGAATATGTTGATGAGCTCCGAGCTTATATGCCTTAACATTTTCATTGATTTCAGCGTAATGGGTGTTTGCAGAAAGGCTTCTTCCGGCCCCGGATACACCCGATTTTCCATCAATCACGATCGAACCCAACTCCGCCCATCCTTTCTTCAGTAAGGGGACTAATCCTAGCAAGGTCGCTGTAGGATAACATCCTGGATTCGCGATTAACGAACTTCTTTTGATCTCACTTTCATAGAGTTCACTCAGTCCGTAGGTTGCTTCGTTTAAATAAGATTGAGCTGCTGGAGGCTTTGAGTACCATGTTTCATACACCTTTGGATTCGTAAATCTGAAATCACCTGATAAATCCACACATTTCAACCTGTTCTCAATACATTTTGGAATCATTTCCTTACTAATGCCAGAAGGTGTAGCAAAGAAAACAAGATCGACCTCTCGTTTGAGGTTATGTATATCAAATTCATCAAATGAATAAAATACCAAGTCAGTTAAGTGTGGAAATACTTGTTTTATTTCCGTATTTGCTTGTGAATTTGAAATAACTGACTTTACGTTAACTAACGGATGCTTATCTAACAAGCGGATTAGTTCATTAGCTCCATACCCAGTGCCACCAATAATAGCTGCATTCATTTTTCAAATAACCTCCTCCGCTTTAAATTATTTATTATTATACTAATTGGTTAATTTTTATGCAACAACAAAATTATTTTTTTTCTTGAAAGGCGGTAGTAATTTCCTGAATTTCGGGCGCAACTCCTAAATGTCAGGTATCTTCCCATGAAATACGGGAGCAATTCAATAAAATCATACAAACTCTCTATAAGCTACTCCTACAAAAAAACCGACTTCTCATTTAGAGAAATCGGCATTTTTAATAAAAATCCACAGCTGCGTTTTCTTATTGTATTAATCATCTTCTAGCAGGTAGTCTACCCCTTCTGAATAACTATTCCCCGCATTCCAAAGGAGAAATTCATCTACTCCATTTTCATATAAACCTCGGATTTGTGCTTCGACTTCATCCGCACCATATGAGATGTAATTACCCGAACCTAAATAAGTTGCGGTAAAGTCTTGTAACCATGGACGAGAAACTGGTGGTTCCTCGAGCTCCTCAAGCTTTGCATTCTCGACTTTTGTATATTCGGAAACGATTTCGTATGGATATAGATCTGGTTTATCGATGCCAAAATAAGCAGTCCAGTGGCTTGGATAAATCATAGAAGATATCACATCTACATGCTCTGAAATTCTTGTGAAATTTTGACCGATACCCGGTGCTTCTGGAAGTGTCGCAGTGTACCCGAAAATATCGACAGATACATCAACATCATAAGGTTCTAACTGTTCGTTGGCGTACTCCACAAATTCCGTTACAGCATCTACGCGCCGTTGAACGTTATCTCCTTCACGCTCCTTATAATCGCCGACTTCGTAATCCAACATTTCATCACGTCGTTCAAACCCTTCCGGAAATCGAACATAGTCAAACTGAATTTCCTGAAAACCCATTTCAGCCGCCATTTTGGCAATTTCAATGTTATAATCCCACACTTCCTTTAAGAAAGGGTTAACAAAAGCTTCTCCGCGTCCGTTTTTCCATACTTCTCCATCTTCTAAAAATGAAAGTTCAGGTTCTTTTTCCGCCAAAACCGTATCTTTAAACACAACAATTCTGGCAATTGGATACACCTCATGTTCTTCTAAACTGCTCATCATCTCTGCTGGATCTTTTATGTACTCTTGACTAATGTCCATATAAAACGAATCTTCATCTTCTGGTCTGTATGTTAAATAGCCATGATCATCTTTAATATCAATTACCATGGAATTAAGGGCTGTATCATCCATTAAGTCCAACAAGTTTTCAAACCTCGAACCTCCTGCAGAGTGCCCGGTTACATATACGCCTCTTACCGCATCAGGGTATTCAAATGTATAACCCGAATCAAATATGAACCGTGCGATATCGTCGGGCAACGTTCGTTCTGATAGGGCGTTTTCTTTTTCTCCATGGTAAGCCATAGACACGGTTGCTGCTTCATCTTCGGCAGACGCTATACCAACGCCGGTACTTAATACAGAAACACCAGCAAGGAGCGCAGCCACTGTTTGCTTAACAAATTTCCCCATTTTTTTCACGACCTTTTCCTGAATTAGGTAACTAAACGTTTTAATTTTTCATTTTTTGAGCTCGTTTCAAAAATAAGCTTTTGATTTCATTATACAATGTAATGAAGTGAGAACCAATGGCGACTTACAACGACTAGCGTCCTTTTTTTATTCTAATTTTTCACCTCAATACATGGCTATTCTACCCATTTATAAATTTATTTTTCCTAAAATTAAATATGAGTATGTCATTAGCTCAAAAATCATTCATATTAGAAGCATATTATACTTCCGCAGAAATGTCGGGGTGTCTTCGAGCCTTTATAAGTAAGGCTGTTTTCTAAAAGATTGTTGTTCTTGACACAAAATATATAAATTTCAGTTGTTGCTTTTCCCGCAGGAGTCGACTGCCCTTCGCTCCAATCATCCATTATAAAAATGAATAGCCATTGTTTGACTTCATAAAACAATATATAAATTTACAAAGCACTATACCAGCGAAGGAAATACACGTAGACTCCAGCGGAAAAGCGAAGACGTTGAGACCCCACAGTGAGCGCACTTTGCGAACGAGGAGGCTCAGCGCGAGCCCGCGGAAAGCGTAGTGTATTTCCGAAGCGGTAGGTTATGTCGCAGTTTATTTCACCTGCGAAGATTAAAAGCAACAATACATACGAAAAGAGCCTTAATTAAAAGTGAAATAGTAAACATGGCTGATGCCTTCATAATTCTGAGCAACGGGGATAATCATTAAATTAAATTATTTCTACCTAAAAATAGCATTTTATTCAACAAGAACCATCAATCACTTCCACAATCATACTATTGACTGAGTGCGATAACCTCCGTATAATTTGTAGAAATATACATTTTTAGGATCGGACACACACTTTAAGTCATGATTACTTTTTGAAAATGTAATTACCATCAATAAGGAGGTCTTTGACATGTCCCGTGTAACTTTACAAGAAGTTTTGAACCATGAGATTACGCAAAAATTTGTTAAAAGGTCTGGTCTTGCTCATGCCGTCTCAACAGCTGAGCATGCGTTAAAATTAGCAAAGGTACATGGCGTCAACCCTGACCTTGCAGTAAAAGCAGCTTTTCTACATGATATCGGTCACTACACTTGGTATCGCAATGGCAAGTGGGATTATCATCTATACAAAGAAAATGATATCCACGCCATTAAAGGAGCAGAACGAGCGCATAAATTGCTTATCCGGCTAGGTGAACATCCAGTCGACGCAAAAAAAATTGCCCTTGCAGTCCTTCTTCATACCGACTCATATTTACCTGAAGGCGAGCTCCATTTGGACCCTCTACAAAAAATAGTTTCCCTAGCTGATCAATGTGACGAAGAACCAGAAGGTAATCATCATTATAAGGAAATCGCTGATGACGAAGCCGCAAACAGGTTGAAAAAGCTGGATCAAGCTATTGAATCTCATGAAGATAAGAATGCTCAATCTGCTTCTGTTTCCTAATTGAGCGCACCTCTCTTCCAAAAATAAAATTGACGAAAGTACGTTTCCATGATAACTTTTGAATAAGAAGTGCGTGCTCTAAAGGAGCACTAAGAAGATCAACCTTGTAAAAAGGGGAGTAGCGACTGGGAAACCAGTTAACGAATCGTCATTTCGGCGTACAATACGCTCGGTTCGTTAAACTTTGTGCTAAAAAAGTGGTCCAATGATCACTAACGCATATTAACAAAGTCCGCAAGACCTTTTTATGAAATGAATTCCTGAAATAAGGAGTTTATTTCATAGAAAGGTCTATTTTTATTTTGAAGAGGCTTGTCCTAACCTCTATTAAAAGGAGAAATGACTAGTGTTATCATTCATGTTATTTGCAATCGCCGCCATTTTTACTGTAATTGCCGCCGTTAAACTTTCGACTTACGCAGATGTTATTAGTGAACGGACATCTTTAGGCGGTATGCTCGTCGGTACACTACTTTTAGCCGGGGCTACCTCTCTTCCGGAAGTAACGACGAGTGCAACGGCAATTTTGGTAGGTAGCCCGGACCTTGCAGTCGGTAATGTATTGGGAAGTAACTTGTTTAACCTTATGATCCTGGCATCATTTGATATCATTTATCGTAAAAAGAGATTACTAGGAAATATTCATTCCGGGCATCAGTTGAGCGGATTTATAGGTCTTGCATTAACAGCTCTCGTCCTAGTCACCATTTTAGTACCAACAAATGTCGTTATCCTCGGAACCGGGATCGAGATGTATTTGATGGTCCTCTTTTATGTGTATAGCTTACGAAAAATGTCGGAACAAGAAAAAAGCGTTCCAGAAATCGCTGCAGCAAATGAAGAAGTGGAAGATACCACCTCGAAGACGAAGCAAGTCTCATTAAAAACAGCTAAAATCGGTTTTGCAGTTAGTGCAATTCTCATTTTCTTTTCAGGTTCATTACTTACGATCTTTGGTGATCAGATTGCTGCAACTACTGGGTTAGAAGCCAGCTTTGTTGGAAGTTTTCTCATTGCTGCTGCAACGTCACTTCCTGAAGTTGTCACTGTCCTTGTTGCCCTTCAGCTCGCAAACTATAACCTTGCAGTTGGAAATATTCTCGGAAGTAACGTGTTTAACATGATGATTCTTGTCTTATCAGACCTTCTTTTCCAAACAGGATCTATACTGGCGAGTGTCAGTCATACCTTATCATTTACCGCTTTTTTCGTCATCATCTTAAATATTATAGTGCTCGCGCATATGCTTTACCTCCGTCAAAAGCAGCCATCGAGCTTTTACATCGTGCCTTCTGTTGTCCTATTAATTGTTTACTTTATTGCCAGTTTCATAATCTTTTAACGAATAATGAAAGCGCGTCCGCTTAATGATTGCGGACGCGCTTTTTCAATCAGTGAAAAAAGGGTCAGATTCCATAAAATCAGGAGTTAGTGTTCCTTGAATACGTCTGTACACTTCACTCTTTTCATCAATTAGATAGACGGTTGGCATACCGATGATTTCAAACTGCTCTTTGACCATTCCTTCCTCGTCCACTAAAACCGGTAATGTGTCCCAATCACCGAAGTAAGATTGCAGATCGGCTTTTGGATCATCCTCCTTGAGATGGATTCCGATAATTTCTATACCTTCCAACTCTCCAGCATCTTTCATCTGCTTTAATCCAGCCCAATGATCTGAACAAACTTCACACCAGGTTGTAAAAAAGATGATCATTGATTTTTTTCCCGACATGAGGTCATATAGTTCTTTTTCGGAGCCACTTTTGTCCGGTAAATTGAGATTTACAACTTTATCGCCTTCTTGCACGCCAACATGAGCTTCTACCATCGACCTTTGTGATAACGCCCAATCATGTTCAGATTGACTAGCCCAAAACGCCCCGATGGCTAACACTAAACACGTAATGAGCAGCGGCCATTGTCTAAAACGTTTCACTCCTTTTTCCCCCTCCATACATAGTCTCATTCATAGTTATGTACAAGCAGGAGGTTTCATGAATTTTTGTCCATTAAAAATGCTTATTAAAGGACGCAGTACTAGAATTATTCGTTATTTGTCGAATCGCCGATATCCGAGCTATTTCCGCTGATATATAGCCTATTTGCGCTGATATAATGCTTGAACTGATAATAAAATGCCTACTCGTGCAGAAATTTCACTCAAATAAATACTCTGTTTGTTGTTTTTTAAAGCTTTTCACTCTCTACTAAAAAAAATTCCCGCAAAGGTCAAAGTAACCTATGCAGGAATTTCTCGTGATTATTAACCCTACTCGCTTTTCGATAAGCGATTAACAACCATATTGATCGCACCGTCTCCTGTTACATTTGTAGCTGTGCCGAAGCTGTCCTGAGCCATATAAAGAGCAATCATCAGACCAATTGCTGCCTCAGTAAAGCCGAGCATCGTCGTTAACACTCCTAATGCTGCCATAATGGCGCCTCCAGGTACACCTGGTGCTGCAACCATGATGACACCAAGCATCGCGATAACACCGAGCATTTGACCGAAGGAAGGCAGAGAAAACTCCCCAAGAACACTCATAACCGCAACGGTTGTTGTAACAATCGTGATAACACTACCAGAAAGATGGATTGTCGCACATAGAGGTACTCCAAAATTAGCAACCTCTTCTTTGACATTGTTTTTCTTCGCTTGCTTTAATGTTACCGGAATCGTTGCAGCACTACTCATTGTACCTAGACCGGTAAAATAAGCTGGCAGCATCGTTTTAAGTGACGTGAACGGGTTTTGTTTTGCAATCGCTCCAGCCGTTACAAATTGAATAATGAGCCATAACCAATGGGTACTAATGGCCACTACTAAAACAACTCCGAATACTGATAATGTGTTGAATACTTCTCCTTCTGCGGCAAGTTCAACAAAGATACCGGCAATATAAACAGGTAAGAAAGGAATGATGATTTTTGAAATAACAAGATCAATAATAGCTTTACCTTCATCAAAGAACGCCATTAACGTTTTACTGTTCGTTTTGGCTGCACCAATCCCGAATAAGAAGGCAATTGCAAGAGCTGTCACAACCCCCATCAACGGTTCAATTTCAAAGGTAAAGAAAGATTGTATACCTTCTCCATCCGAAACAGGTGCCTGCTCAGTTGATAGTAGTGGAATAACAGTGATTGCAATAATAAATGCGAAAACACCGGCTAAAAAAGTAGATAAGTAGGCTGTCCCTACTGTTGCCCCTACCATTCTTCCCGATTCTCCTCCTAATTTGGAAACACCGGCTGCGATGAAGAATAAAATGATAAAAGGAATGACAAAGTTAATAAACTGACCAAATAATTCCTTAATTGTTACGAAAAGCTGCGTAATGAAGTCAACATTCATTAAACCAATTAAAATACCAGCAATAATACCTAATACGAGTTTACCTATAAGCTTCATCTTTTACCTCCCCTGTGTGCGAATGTCCAAAAATACAGAAATCTAAGATAGTGGGTATGCAAGCGTTTTCAAAGGACGATACGTCCCTAACTCGCGTTTTCTTTACTTGAACTTCACACTAATTTTTCTTTTGTCGCGGACTGTCCACCTCAAATGAACACCTGTTTTCAACCACGGACATGATTATTATCTTGCCTCGTTTTCGGATAAATTGCAAGTTAAATCGATATAGTCGGATTATTCCGTCACTTTACAATGTTGCACTTCGAACTCGGGTTCGTTATAATAATTGACAACATTAAATAATGCGATTGCGATGATAAAGAGAAGTACACTTCTCTAGTTGTATTTTCAGAGAGTCTGCGGCAGCTGGAAGCAGATAATACGCGAGAGTGGAATGGACTTTTGAGCATTCAAACCGAACAGAGATTTTTCTTAGTAGGCTTTGACGTATCTCATACGTTATGATGAGGGCCCTTTGCAGTTTTGCCGAGGGTTACTGAGAGACTTTTTTCCAAGTCTGGGAAAAAGTAATTAGGGTGGCAACGCGGTCCGTCGTCCCTATCTATATAGATAGGGATGGTGGGCTTTTTTGTTTGTAAGGAGGTTGAAAAGTCCGGGAACGATTGCTGGCGAATTTCTTCGTTGGCTTGTAGCTCCAGTCCTCACGTTGCATTCACATTTTTTAATAAAGAAAGGAAGAAAATAATGAAAACAATCTTTTCAGGCATTCAGCCAAGTGGCACGTTAACCATCGGTAACTATTTAGGTGCAATGAAACATTTCGTCGATCTTCAGGAAAATAACGATTGCTTTTTCTGTATTGTAAACCAACATGCAATTACTGTTCCCCAAGACAAACAGGAACTAAAAAAACATACCCGCAGTTTAGCAGCACTCTATTTAGCAGTGGGCATTGACCCAGATAAGTCAACCTTATTTATTCAATCAGAGGTCCCAGCGCATGCTCAACTAGGGTGGATGTTACAATGCGTCAGCTATATCGGTGAGCTTGAGAGAATGACGCAATTCAAAGATAAATCTCACGGAAAAGAAGGCGTATCTGCTGGTCTATTAACGTACCCACCGTTAATGGCTGCAGACATTTTGCTGTATAACACAGATATTGTCCCTGTTGGTGAAGATCAGAAGCAGCACTTAGAATTATCACGTAATTTAGCCGAACGTTTTAACAATAAATTTAATGACATTTTCACGATCCCTGAAGTAAGTATTCCTAAAGTAGGGGCTCGCATCATGTCACTGACGGAGCCATCGAAAAAAATGAGTAAATCAAGTGACAATCCAAAAAGCTTCATTTCCATGCTTGATGATGAAAAGCAAATTACTAAAAAAATTAAAAGTGCAGTAACAGATTCAGATAATACGGTACGCTTTGATAAGGAAAACAAACCTGGTGTTTCGAACTTGCTTTCGATTTATTCATTATTTGCCGATAAACCCGTTGACGAAATTGAAGCAATGTATGCAGGAAAAGGTTATGGAGACTTTAAGCAGGACTTAGCTGACGTTGTTGTAGGTGTGCTCAAGCCGATTCAAGAGCGCTATTATGAGTTGATTAACAGTGATGAACTCGATCAAATCTTAGATCAAGGTGCTGAAAAAGCAAATCATCGTGCCCGAAAAACACTCATAAAAGCAGAACGTGCAATGGGGTTAGAGCGAAAGCGGCGCTAGTAAATAGTGCGCTTGGGTGCAAGTTGCCAGCTCGGGCGTTTTATTTCGACCACTCACCTCCCTATAAGAAAGAATAGGATCTCCTGCTAAATACCAACTTCCTATGCGTGCGAGGTATGGCTTACGAAGCGACCAGCTTTATGCTCTAAGCTGTGCCGCCTCAACCTTTCTATACTTTCTTTACTCTTAAGAACTAAAAACAACCGGAGAATCCTCTCCGGTTGCTTCCCTATTATTTTACACTTTCGCCTTGCTGTAAATCCCAAAGTTTCTCAAAAAATGGCTGTCCTTTAATCATCGCTTGGCAAAACTCATCATGCTTTTTTGACCAGCCGTTTTTGATGTCTTCAAAAAGGCCATCCCAGGCATCGTCAAAACTGCATAGTTGGATGAATTCGTACTTCTCAGGTGCCCACTCAGTGTACCAGTAGCGAACTTCAGCTAGTGATGCTTCGGCATATAATTGGTCCAATGCCATAAACAAAATTTGTTTTACCTGTCGTTCTCTTCTAATAAGCCCATGCATAAATGAAGGGTTAGGTGAAAGAATGTGGTACTCTTTTTCGCAATTGTAATAATTCATGTAGTAATCGCGCATTGGTTCATCTTTTACAAGCTCTAGAACTTGTCCTTCCTGCCTTGGCACCATCCGACTTTTACGGACCGGGGTATTATACCCCATCGTATCAACTACAAGACAGCGTTCTCCGTCTGTCGCGATAAAGCAATAATCGAGCTCCAAGCGCTGACTGTTTTTTCGGACATAGCTTTGTTGGTGAACATCTGCCAATAGTTCCTCAGGCAATTCCTGCAGTGTGTTCTCTATGTAGTCAAAAAGATGTTCTGAAAGCTTAATAATGACCGCTTGATCTAACAGTTCAATTCGATCTTCTTTACGCCACTCGAAAAATTCACAGACGTTGTAACCATTTTCTTCACCTTCAAACCAGTTTACCCATACATCCCGCAAGTGGAGCATAGCAGAACCCCCTTACAAGCTAACATTTGTATTCTTAAGTATGGGCAGAGGCTATCCAGTTTATTCCACACTATTCAATTCTTTTTTCTTCGTTCTCCTTTGAAGGGTAATAAATCGCAAACCAAATCATTAATAACCCAGCTATAAAAAAATAGGACTCTATTCGAAAAGCCATAAACATTAAGTAACGAATGAAGGAAAATCCAACAGTAAACAAGTTCAAATAAGCTACGAACGTGATCCCGCCAAAAACCGAAAAACTGAATCCTATCATTAACCATACAATCCGAAACATCCGCTACCACCTCTTTCACGTTTGGACCTTTGTGGTTGGATGTGCGATACCGCTCGTCCTTATTTAATACATATGTACCAGTTTCTTTTACATTCATTTTTTTGACAAAATTGTAGTTCGCTTTCGTTAACTCCCCCACTTAGACAAAGTTAAAATTTCATCTGGCGATAAAGCAAAAACATCCACATCTTTATAAGAGGAACCTGTTAGCTTATAAAAATCACGGACAATATAGTAGCCAATACAATAGCCAACCATTTTAGGCAAGGAGTGACCGCCGTACATGAAATGGTCGTGATAACGTCTGCCCTGAATCTGGCGCTTCTCGGCAAGAGACACTTGCCACCACCTTTGACACTGCTCTTTAGTATAAAGATTCGTCCATGGAGCAAGTTCTTCTTTTCCGAGGTGACGACGAACGGCAGATTCCGCAAGACCTTCCATTACCATCGATTCAAGTAATGTGACACTCTCCTCGTCGTTGTCCTGATAAAACAATCTGCAACCATGATTGTATTCATGGGTTAGCAACGCTTTCGTCGCTGAAAGAGGTAATGATTCATCGAAAAATAAAAGGATGCATGTTCTAAAAGTGACGCCGTTCTTATGATTTAAATTTTCAATAAGTCGGTAATTATCCATGTCAATCGGAAAAAGAAAAACAGGCAATTCAGGTCCATTCCATAGTGCCTTTAGCTTCAAATAATGTTTTTGTAGCTCTTTTAAGTAAGATTTTGTTCTTACTGCTTTTATAAAACGATCCCAATCCGCTTTTGGTTTTCGTAATCCTTGCTGGCTTAAATAAAGGTGCAATTCATAAAGCGATGCAGAAGAAAAGTGTTTGTGCAGAGGTTTACACATCGTCTCAGCTTGAAAAATCATTGCCTCTTCCCAGGCCATGTCTCTTACTTCTTTGGAAAATTTCACAAACGCTACGAGATCACATTGGAGTCCCAAAAAAACACCTCCTCTAATAGTCTATGCCATCAAGCATATGTTTGTGTTAAGTTCTAGCTTTGTGCTTGAGTAAAGGAAGATTACAACCGGCTTTTTTTCATACCTCTGACTTATGATAAAAGTCCTGAACCTAGTATTCTCAAAGCGTTAATGAGTATTCTGGCATCCTTTCTCACAATTTACCAATAGTGCTATACTTAGGGAGAGAGTGAGGAAGGGAGTTGGGATCATCGATAATAAAGAGAGACTGTCCATTTTCTCAAAGGAATTAAATGACCTTCTTAATACACTTTATGAACATAGCAAGACTCAAGAAAAAGTATCAACTACATTAATCATAAAAAATTCGTTCCTATACTTAGTGAGAAGAGTTAAAAACATCCTCTCATTAAGATGGGGATTCTCTGCGCTTATCGTTGTACTGCCAGGCTGGATACTAAACACAACGACTGAAGCTTTTGAAGGATTCCTGACATTACCCACCAGTTCTTTTCTTGTCCTAACAGGCGTAGGCATATTAGTAAGTGCAGTTTATCTACGCACATTGGTGCTAAATGAAATGAGTACCATTACAAGTGACATGTTTCACTTAGGCATTTATGAGAAAAGAAAGAAAGAGGAATTCAACGCACTTATAAATTTGGCCAACCAAAAGGATTTCGTATTGACACTGAAAGAAGATATTTTAGCAGGCTTTAATGAAGGAGTCGATGCAGAAGCGTTTCAACGACTTATTGGAAATATTGAATCTCAACAAGAAGCCATACAGAAAAAAGACCTCGCTCTACGGGTCCTTATCGATCGATTAGAGGAAACAGAGGAAAGAGCGCTGTTAATCAATGATAAATTTAATATCCTTATGGATTTTATTTATCAATTAAGAGCCAAATTGACATTACTCGTAAATGACCGGTTCAGTCTTGATAATATCAATTTTGGTACAAATTACTCTTTGTACAAAGTCCGTGATGAAGGGATCGTTTTGATCGATGCTTTTGGCATGAACAAGGCTGAACTACATGTTTTTATTCCAATGGACAAGGGAACTGATAAATACATTCTTTCACTAAATCATACCGAAAAAGACCCCCTTATCCTAGATGATTTTATATCTTGGAAGCGCACACTCCAAGATGGCTCCGAATGGGTACTATCTTTACATTTGGACGAATCGAACAGAGACAAGTTGAATGTTGCTGACGAGACTGGTAAACTTAATTTAACTATCACACAGGAACTTTTGTGGATTTGTTGCGAATTAGTGAATAAATTCGATGTAAAGTTTGTGGGGTTGAAGAGGGAGGACAAAGATGGAGCAAGCCACTTATGATGGACCACGTTTGAAAACACTTGCTGACGAACAATCATATTCAAAAAAAGTCCTCGATGAGTACATGCAGCAAATGAAAAAGGACAACGAACGAGCCAAAACGATCGCATTACAGGCGTTAGGGACCGTCGATGACACCGTTCACTACGATGATTCAGAAATAATAAATGGTAAAGTACATTACCATACGAAAAAAGCCGGCAAGTAATTGCCGGTTTTTATACGTTCTAAGCTTAAGCCAAGTTTTCTATGCACTTTCTCACTGCGTTATATATATTGGTGATAGTACAAGTCAACTAAGGCTTGCACTTTTTTACTTGTTTAATGCTTTTTTCGCGTCTTCTTTTGCTTTTTCATTATCTTTTTTCATATCATTCATCATGCTATCCATCATCTTAGCTGAATCTGACTTTGACAAAACGAGCGCCTCCTAATCTTTGTTGTCATTATCTTGTCCTATTGAACCGCTCCCTATACAACGAACCAAAGGAGAACGAGACTTTTCATGATTTTTATATTCATCTGCTTGGCATTATGTGATTTTCCTTTCTACTTTAATGCAAAAAAACACCACGCGGCGTGAAGATAGTCCCCATATCCTTTCTTACTTCGGGATTGCTGAATAACTCTAGAACTCAAATACAAAGGGTGCCGCTTCCATGGCTTCGCTTTCCGCAGGCAACGCTTCAGCCTCCTCATTCGCGAAAGGCGTGCTCATGTTGCTTTTCCTGAGGGAGTCTCCGCCATTGCAGCAGCACCCTTGGCTCCCTCATGTTTATCTCAAAATCAAGTGCAAGGCTTTTAGCAAAAGAAGCGTTATTTCCTTGCAGATTCTCTCCATGAGAAAAAGCATATCCTCTTGCCATGTAGGCGTATGCTACTACTTATTCAGCAGCCTCTACTTCACTCAAACTAAAAAAACCGAGTACAAAACCCATTCGGATTTTACACTCGATTCACTTCGTATCTAAAAACTTACACTAGCTCGTGTTTATTGGCGTATATCGCCGCCTGCGTTCGGTCTTCTAGTTCTAATTTTGTGAAAATATGACTCACGTGCGTTTTGACTGTTTTAATCCCAATGTGGAGAATCTCGCCAATTTCTTTATTAGATTTTCCTATGCCAATTAAAGCGAGAACCTCTTTTTCTCTAGGTGTTAATTCCTCATGTTTTGGTTTATTTCTCATTTGCTGAAACATTTTTTGGGTGACCTGTCCTTCAAACATCGCCTCCCCTTGCGCTGCTTTCCGTATACAGGCAGCAATTTCAGCAGCACTGGATGTTTTTAGAATATAACTAAATGCCCCAGCTTCCATCACTGGAAAGAGCATTTCGTCATCAAGGTAGCTTGTGAGCACAATAATTTTTGCTTGGTGATCGCAAAGCGCTTTTGTCGCTTCTACCCCATTCATCTCATCCATTAACAAATCCATTAAGATGATATCTGGCTGAAGGTTATAAGCTTGATCTACAGCTTCTTTTCCATTCCTTCCTTCTCCTACGACTTCGATATCGTTCTCTGTTTGGAGATAGGTGCTTAATCCCATACGGACCATTTCATGATCATCGACAATTAACACTTTAATCTTACTCAACCTCATCTCTCCCCTCACGCTCAACCCCTGCAATGGGTACGCGTATTTTTATCGTTGTCCCCTCTCCAGGGTAAGACAGCATCGAAAAATGTCCTCCTAACTCTTCAATCCTCTCTCTCATTGTCGTTAACCCATAGGAGACCTGCTGTTCATCCTTTTGATCATCCATATTAAACCCGATACCATCATCTTTCATCATGACGAGTAACTTTTGATCCTTGTGCTTTAGACCAAATGAAAACACAGCAGCTTTGGAATGCCGGAGTGTGTTCGATAATCCCTCTTGTACAACACGGAACAATTGATCTTCTATTCCTGGATCGAGTAAGGGCAGTTCTTCCAGCGTCCATTTAAATTGCATTTGTGGGTGCTTTGGCTGTAATTCCTGAAATAAATAATCTAAAGCTTCCTTTAATGCTTTCCCTTCAAGTGTAATAGGACGTAAATGCATAATGAGAGCTCGAAGCTCCTGCTGTGCATCATGAATCATTTTTTCGATCTGTTCGATCAGCTGTTTTGAACGTTCGGGCTCTTCATCTAACATTCTCGGAATTGCACCTAACGACATCGAAACGGCAAATAGCTGTTGACTTACAGCATCGTGCAACTCTCTTGCCAACTTTCTTCTTTCCTCTAAACCAGCTGCTCGTTCTTTTTCTGAAATAAGAATGGCATTTTCATTTAAGATCCGATGCATCGAACGAATTTGTTTTTCATAACCGTCTGTCATCTCATTAAGTTCACTAGCTAATCGGTTCATTTCATCTTCACGGTTCAATTGGATCCGCTGCTTAAGAGAGCCACGCTGCACTTGCTTCATTTGATAAATTAAGTGAGTAACCGAACGTTTTAGCTCACTCGTATATGAAAATGAAAAAGCCAACCCTGTAACTAAGAAAATACTCGTAATAAATGCAATTAGAGCGAGCGCAACCTCAACATCTACAGCCACTTCATATAAACGCGTTAGGATCCCCGTTTCGCCTTCTTCACCTCGATAAAACTGACCGTAGAGCCAAAGTAACACCCATGCAATGAGAAATGTAAGACCGCCAATTTTCAGTTGTAAACGAAGACCATCCCAAATTAGTCCTTTGGGACTTGTATCCTTATCTACTGCAGGATCAGGTGAAGGGATAGGATTGTCTGTATCTTTAATCAACAGCCATCACCTCCACGCTCCCCATATTCGTGTGAACATTTAAAATGAGCTTCTTCTCTGCCTCCTCGAAATTTGAACTTGTATACGTCGCACTCCGACTCGTTCCCGCGTAGCTATCATCAAACAGGGTCGCTTCTCCGATGTTCACATCCACTGTTGCTTGAATCGCTAGATCTTTTGGCGCGGTAATCTCTACAGATCCGACCCAAGTGTAAATATCCAAATAATTTTCGCCTTCTTTTAGTACTGCTGTCGTCAGATCAACCTCCACACTGCCGACTGTTAATCTAATTTCGTTGTCATCAAGCTGCCAAGGTCGTTTCCCTAACTCCACATCTCCTATTAATTGTTTCGTTTTGCTAGAACTTTTCTTCGTATAGGAAGACTGATCAAATGACTGCCTCACTCTTTTTTTAGTCTCCTGTGCTCGACGCTTAGCCTTTGCAATCGACTCGAAATCAATGTCATCTATACTCTGTTTTAATGACCGACGATCTTCGTGATCTTCTATAGTAACTACAACGCCTCGATCACGATTTAGCAAAATCTGCAGTCCGATAAAAATAATCAACAGTGGCCAAGTCCAGCTCCAAACATCAGCAAACGTAACAGCAAACCACTCTGCTCTGTTTCCGAGCAAAATGATCCCTAATGCCGTTACAGCCGATCCCCAAAGAAGTGATCCAAACCGCCACTTATCCCTCTTGGCATATTGAATAAAGTGGATGAAGCCTCGAAATAGCAGTTTCACTCCAAAAAGTACGATGATCACTGGCCAATAAGTCGAGACGGTCTCACCGATTCCCGTATTGATTACACCTAAGTTGTTTAACAAATAAAGTAGTCCTATTGAGAGAATGATGACTCCAATCCATTTACTCATCACACAAATCCCTTTCATTAAAAGTACATGTTCAAAGAAGGTGAAATCTGACAACTTCCCCCCCTCGGATTTTGAACATTTACTAGAATTAGATACCAGAAAATTCTACATCTTTCTATTTATTGTAGCGTTTATTCTTACTCACGCCAATGAATTTTTTCATAATAAACGTCTAGAAAATGATTGTTTTTACGGAGGAGCGTAGATTTATACCTTTTCCATTTTTCGCTTTAAATGAACAACGATTTGCTTAATAAACGTCGATTTGCCGGCTCCCTACGGTCCGAGAAGTCCAAATGTTTCACCTTTATTAATCGTAAAAAAAATGCTCTCATTTGCTGTCACCTTCCCCTTTTTTAATGTTTTCGTTGATCGTCTCATTTCACATAACTCTTTTTCACTCGCGGTATCGTTTTTCTTCTAATTTAAGAATAACGCTCTCCTATTTCTTAAAAAACGGCCGGCAGACGGTTTGTAACTCATACTTAAGGCTGATTTTCACCTCAGACCAGTTTAGATTTAGCTCATAAACGCCGTTAACTAATCTCTTATGTACACTCATATACAACCTTTTAAAACAGAAAAAACCCCTTCCTTTATAAAGGAAGAGGCTTGTTCATGTTTTACTTCTCTAGGCTTTGAATTTTTTAAAAATCAAGGTAGCGTTGTGTCCGCCAAAACCAAGTGAATTACTTAATACAGCATTCACTTCCTGACGTCGTGCTTCGTTAACAACGTAATCAAGATCACAGTCATCATCTGGTGTTTCATAATTGACGGTTGGAGGAATAATACCTTCATCGATCGCTTTTACTGAAAAGATTGCTTCAATCGCTCCTGCTGCACCTAATAAGTGGCCCGTCATTGACTTTGTTGAGCTAATCGCCATTTTCCGGGCATGGTCGCCGAAAACGGTTTTAGCAGCTATCGTTTCATACTTGTCATTATATTCTGTACTCGTTCCATGAGCATTCATATAATCAACTTCTTCAGGTGAAAGCTCCGCATCTTTAAGAGCTTGACGCATGGCACGAACACCGCCTTCTCCTTCAGGTGCAGGTGCAGTCAAGTGATAAGCGTCACCCGTCGCACCGTATCCAACAATTTCAGCGTAAATACGGGCGCCACGCTTTTCAGCAGACTCTAAAGATTCGAGAATGAGTACGCCTGCTCCTTCACCCATGACAAAGCCGTCTCGATTTTTATCAAATGGGCGACTCGCCGTTTTTGGGTCCGGGTTTGTAGACATCGCTTTTGCAGATGTAAATCCGGCAAATGACATTTCAGTGAGAGGGGCCTCGGCTCCTCCTGTGATCATCACATCAGCGTCACCACGCTCAATAACTTTAAACGCATCTCCAATTGAATTCGCTCCAGAGGCACAAGCGGTTACCGTACAGGAGTTGATTCCTTTTGCCCCAAGCATAATGGAGACTTGTCCAGATGCCATATCTGGAATGAGCATTGGAACAAAGAACGGGCTCACACGACGGTGGCCGCGCTTTTCATATAAACGAAACTGTTTTTCGTACGTATCCATTCCGCCAATTCCAGACCCGATCCATACCCCAATACGCTCTGCATTTGTATCGTCGATGGTAAGATCAGCATCTTTTACCGCCATCATTGAGCTCGCCACCGCAAATTGGGTAAAGCGGTCCATTTTCCGGGCATCTTTTTTCTCCATAAAAGCGGCCGGATCAAATTCTTTTGCCTCCCCGGCTACTTTCGTAGGAAAATTGGCTTCTTCGTATCTATCAAAAACATCAATACCTGATTCCCCATTTGTAATTTTTGTCCACGTTTGTTCCATATCATTTGCTAGAGGTGTAACAGCACCCATGCCTGTTACAACTACGCGATTTTTTGTCATTTTTGCTAACCCCTTTCATGAATACACTTCAAGATCAAGTTATAATGATTTTTTACTTTTTTAAAATAGGAGGACAAAAAGTCAGGAAGGTCTGTTTATCGCTATTTAAGCAACAGAGCGTATGATAAAACTACGTATATGAATGCATTCGCTGATTTTTACTATCCCCTTCCTAGTCATTTGGTTATCTTCCCCAACGGATCGCGACAGACCCCCATACTAAGCCTGCCCCAAATCCAACTAATACGACCACGTCGTCATCTTTTATCTTACCATTACTTAAGTCATGCACTAAAGATATTGGGATGGAAGCCGAAGATGTATTGCCAAAACGATCCACTGTTTTTGACATTTTCTCGATAGGGAGCTCCAAACGCTGACGGGAAGCTTCCATTATTCGAATATTTGCTTGGTGAGGCACGAGATAATCACATTCGTCTTTTGTTAACCCAGCTTTTTCCAACACATTTACGCATGATTCGCCCATTTGTCTAACAGCGAATTTAAATACTTCTCTTCCATTCATGAGAAGATGTTTTTCTTGACGTATATGTTCCGATCCTGCCCCATCCGCGCCTAATTCAAAGGACAAAATACCTCGATCTCCTGAAACAGGCCCTAGTATCGCGGCTCCTGCAGCATCCCCGAATAATACAGCTGTATTTCGATCTTCCCAATCGACAATTTTCGATAGTTTTTCTGCTCCAACGACGAGGATGTTTCGGTATGCTCCATTTTCTATAAATTGTTTCGCTGTCACTAACCCGTACATAAAACCGGCACACGCAGCACCAACATCCATCGCTGCTGCATTTTTAGCACCTAGTCGGTCTTGAATCAAAGCAGATACCGACGGGAAGGGACGATCTCCTGTAACCGTCGCGACAATAATTAGATCAATGTCTTCGGCAGACACATCTGCATTTTTGAGTGCTTGAGCGGCTGCTTCATAGGACATATCTGAAGTATTAACCTCATCAGTTGTAATTCTTCTTTCTTTTATCCCAGTTCTTGTCTGGATCCATTCATCAGTTGTATCCATTCTTTCCTCAAAATCTGCATTCGTTAAAACTTTTTCAGGAATATAACTACCCATTCCCCAAATGCCTGCTCTCATAGTCTATTCTCCTCTCTAAACTCTAGTAATCATATATTGATTCACTTTTAAAGGATGTTCAAAATACCAGGAATCATAGCTGTCGACTCTCTTCGTATTGTCTTTTTTTAAGTTGACAAGTCATAGGTCTCTTCTTCTGCTAGCCTAACTAGGCGGAGCGAAGCAATGTCAACGATGTATCGCCGATTGCTCCTCTACCTTCTCGCTCTAATTTTTTTGAACACACACTCTTAGTATTCCTTCATTTGATAGTTAATATTATGACCTAGTCCTAAAAAAAATGCAATCCTTTTTGCCTCATGTCGGGCAGCTCCCTACACCACTTCTCCCTTTGGACATAGTGTAAATATAAAGGTGAGTGTTTAAAAGGAGGAGATGTTGTGGCACAAGAAGACCAAAATTGGGGCGGGAGTATCTTTGACCGGATGATGTTCGGTGATCGTGCAGTGGAAAACTATGAGGAAACGGAACTTTCAAAAGAGCAAACTGAAGATCAAGAGCAAACGGATGAAAGCCAATTGCCTGAAACAGGAACGGAAAATGAAATGAGTCCTGAGCAAATGGAACAAATGGAACAAACAATGAATCAAATTGCAGCCATTATGGAATTTGCAAATCAAATGAAGCCATATGTAAAACAATTATCACCTTTATGGGAGGCAATTAAGAAATTTTCAAATTCGAAATAGCAGAATCAACCTAACCTATTTAATTTTATAGTTAAAGAAAACTTGCAAGCCTTAATGGTGGAAACCTTATAAGTACTTATTCCTTTAAAGTTAAGTATGAAAAAACTCCGCATTGGCGGAGTTTATTTCTGGACAGTTTATTGCATCGGGTTTCCATAATAGGGACCATAGTTGGCACCGTAATTAGGACCGAAATTCGAACCGTAGCTCGGGCCGTAGCTCGGGCCGTATCCCGGTCCATAACTCGGACCATAGCTGGGACCGTAACTTGGGCCATAATTCGGACCATAATAGGGGCCAGGATAAGGCCCTGGATAAGGTCCTGGACCGTATTTAGGACCGCTAAAGGCACTATAAACGATAGGTCCAACAGCTAATCCAGCTAAAAACGGAAGAAACGGGAAATACCGCTGGTCATGGCCTCCAGGGTGTCCACCTGGCCCATGTCCCGGGCTGGGTCCTCTCATTTCGTTTCGATAAAAGCCGCCATGGTAATAAGCAGGCTGAAGATTCATTCGTAGTATCCTCCTTAAGCGATAGCAAATAGAATGCGTTCACTCTTTACTATCATATGAGGACAATGCCGACATGAGCCTGTACTTTGCGGATGATTATCAATTCTTATTAATTCTCTGACTGGTCGGCCATCGTTTTCATAAGCTCTTCAAAAGCACCATCGACTCGTTCTTTCAGTTTTTTCTCTTCGTCATTTTTCGGCTCATAGCCTTGGAGTTCTTCATAGGTGGATAAAAACCCTTCGATATCCTTCGTTCCAATTTGAGCCATAGATAAGTGAACTAAAAAAGTAACATTCGGCTTCTCCGGTTGATGAAGCATCGGCTTTAAAGGCTCGAGCAACTCAATTGCCTCTTGAAACTCTTTGCGGTGAACCGCTTTATATCCGTTAACAACACGATCTGCCATAGACTTTAATGCTTTATTTTGTTCTGCCATTGCTTAAACCACTCCTTCTCAACATCTCTCTATCCTAAAGAAATAACCTGCATCTTGCAACTAAATTGTCGGGGGACAGTCCCCGCACAATTTTGTAAACATTGCATAATGAAGAGGCTGCGTAACTCGCAGCCTCTTTATTGTTTTCATTATAATGAAAGATAAGGAGTTGTGAAATGATCCCATTTTTCCCGTTTTCCGTTCATGAGAGTAAATATGAGCGCCATTTGTCCACGGTGATAACTTTCATGATCAATCAAATGATATAATACCCACTCAGGAGAGCAATACGTTTCCTCGTCACCGAGCACAACCTCTAAAGAAGGTCTTTTAAACTCCATATCAGACATCATCATAAAGTGTTCTCTCGTGAGCATTCTCGCTTCTCCTAACCTGGAAAGAAACCAAGCCTTTTCTTGTTTCGGTGGAGTAACAATTTCCTGTTTTTCTTGGAAGAGAAATCGTTCGTGATCCTCCTCACTAAGCGGCTGCTGACGGAGAACTTCTTTGTTCCACCAAAGCTCAATTTGCGCAAGATGAAGGAGATACCCTGCCACAGTTGGTACTTGTGGAACATGAAAATAGAGATCTTCTTCATCCACTTTATCGATCATGGTCAACAATTTTTCTCTTGTTTGAATCAAACCGTCTAATAAGTAAAGTGAATCTCTTGATGGCCCGGAATCAAGTGTTCTTTTTTCCATCTCTTTCCCCCCGAAATCTAAAAATAGTTAATTTGGCTTCATATTATCTATTCCATACTATCTTCTATCTCGGAAGGTAATTTTCCTGTTTCTATGTAAACTTCCACTTGTTCATCTAACCATTTCTGCAAAGATTCTGGAACATCCACTGAGTATTCTCCCAGAGTTACCACTCCGTCTTGGAAATCATAGTAACGATTCCCACTCTCTAAACTTCCTTCATTAAATTGGCTGGCAACATTTTCATAGAGCTGGTCCACCCGTTGTACAGTGCTTGTAAGGATCGTGGATTCTCCTAAGTCCTGCTGGTCACCTACGTAACCTATGGCATGAAAACCGTCATCCTTCACCTCTTCAATTACGGATACATGGTACCCATCTCCTGCTGGATAATAGACATCTACACCTTTTCTTTTCATCGTTTGATATATAGATAGTGCCTTTTCTTCATCAGCCCAGCTTTCTACATAATCAACATGTACTGTCACATTTTCCATTTGATGTTTTGCACCATCTTCAAAACCTTCGACTTCCGGCTGCCATGGAAATGCCGCGATTACGGCGACTTCATCTGATTCAGACATTTCACTTGCGAGCATACCCGCAAAGAAGCCCATAGAATACCCTTGGAAATGTAAACTGGTTATGTTTTCTCCATCCACCTCACCATTAAAACTTACAAAATGAATGTGAGGGTAATCGTCTTTTAAGGTCATAAACGGCTTGGCATAGATTTGACTATGACCAAAAACTAAGTTCACTCCTTCTTCATCAAAGGCTTCTACAGCATCATAAATCGCTTGATAACTTCGGATATTTTCTTCAAGTAACACATCGACTTCCATATTAGAATGGATTGTTAACATACCTTCATATCCTTTTTTATTCCATCCTTGGTCATCCATAGGGTGAGGAAGAAGTAATCCTGCTTTCTTCAAATCCCCGCTGTCTGCTGCTATTACACACCCTGTTAACATTGAAGCTAAAACAAGAACCAGGACTCCTTGTAGCAGTTTCATATCGTGTTGGCACACTCCTCTACACCATTTCTCATCTTAATCTTTTATTCGGACCAAATTCACTGAGAACATTGCCACACTCTCTAGCTGTCGGTGCTTCGACTTTTTCCGCACTTCTTGTCCACTTTTGACACACACTATAAATAACCAAAACAATATTTGTATTTTAGACATTACCTTAATTTGAAAATTTCGACATTTATTTTCTAAATCCTTTTTCATGGGTAACAAATAGATTACACTTTCTTTACAAATTTGTGAAAAAGCCATTCACTGATTCCTGCAATGAGTAAAGCTGCGACTAGCGCAACTCCTTGATCGATTCTAAATTGATAGTATAAGAGATAAAAAAGGCCAAGTGCAATAATTGCAAATAATAGGATACCAAACAACAAATTCTTCAAATATAATCCGACTCCTTTCTTGCTAATCATCGCAAATTGTGAACACCACTTCAAGACTCTTTTTCAGAAAAACCGTTCTCATCACCGTTTAATCTTTGAGCAATCGACGCAAACTGTTCTTCAATTCCTTCATCAATTGAGCGATCCTTAATGATAACGAAACGGTCGTTCGCTTTTTCATCCTGGTCCTCGACTTTTGTTGCTATCTCTTTATATTTTGTTAACTTTTCATATCGTTGAATCAATGAACAAAACGCTTCCTTCCAGCGTTTTTTTCTACCACTGGTAAGTTGGATATCCTCGGCTCCGTTCCCTGTGATGTAATCAGCTAGCGCATCCGCTGTATCTTCTACGTATAACAAATCCCCTGCCTCTTGATTTGCCTCGTTTATCAAATCGTCTACAGTAAATGTCCATTCATCCTTAACTATGCTCGTCAAAAGAGTAGCAAACACCATTTTCTCTGGTTGGTATGGGCCATAGAGAGTTGGAACTTTCACTGTAAATAATGGTATTATGTCAGGGTCTTCTTGTTTATCATTCTCCCTGCAAACCCGGATCACGTCATTTTCAGCTGTGAATTTCGCTACCGCTGCGCTTTCAAATGTTTGAGCATATTCGTTTAAAACGAACTTATCAGCTCTCCTTACCCTGTCAATAGCCGCGTCGCTTTGCTCTGGTAAAAAAGCAAGCGAAAATAAACTATTTCGTACAAAAAACGAATTTAAATCATATTCAAGCTTAGTCATAGGCATTTCCTGGACAGCAATAACTTCTATTCCTCGATTCATCAAACTCTGACTCAAATAAAATCCGAAAAAATCAAGTCCACCAAGTATTACGATACGATTCATTATAGGAGCCCTCCTTTAGAAATAAATAATCCAACTCACGACAGCCGTTTACTTTACATAAATGAAAAGTCTACAACTCCATTAACTGTTCGTGGTTGGAAAGAAAATTTTTAACAGATACCAGGAAATCTGAGAGCTGTTTTCCAGGTAAAAAAACCGTTAATTCAACTGGTGCCTGCCTTTCTTTTCGGGAATTTACAAATAAACGGCTATGTTCGTCAAGTGAAAAAGGGGTTTGAAAAATGCAGTGAAAAATTCGGATCATCGTATCAGGGCACGTTTTCTTCCAGCATTCACTCGGCATTTGGATCGCTTTTTCTAATACATTTTCCTCCTCCCCATACGCTTCTGACATTTCTTTCATGAATTTTTTATAAAAAAACAACTTCGTCCGCTCGTGATTTCGGTAGGCATCTAAATTTAAGCAGGGGTTAAACAGCACCACTGACCGTAAGAGGTCCTGTTGATTAACGAGCAGGCGCAGAGCGATTAAAGCGCCCATCCCTTCTGCAAAAACATGGATTTTAGGATTTAATATTTCAGTTTTTAACGTCTGTTTAATAAGCCGGATCGCTAAACGATAGGATTCATCATTTCCCCAATGTCTACCATACTGATTTGAATAAACAATCGTGTAACCTTGTTTTTTTAAAACATCAATAAATAACCAACGATCCGGATGCTGATGCCAAAGGCTCGTTTTACCTTCTACGTAATGGTTGGCATCTCCCAGAACTAACAGCAGAAACCCATTTGGCCTCTCCGGCAAATGAATGACCGCGTCTTCCCCTTCCATTTGAAAATACCTTTCTGTTATCGCCATGCCGATCCCTCGCTCATCCTTCCAAATCATAAAAAATACGTTTAAATTGGTATGCGTTTGAACATCCTCTATAAATATCCTATTCAAAGGGTAAAAAAACGGCTGGGTACTATGCCCAACCGTCTTCATTTGACTTCGAATCCAGGGAATGTACCCAATCAACCAACAAATTGTACAAACGCCGCTTCCCTTTTTCCGTTAAGTTATTATCTTTTTGAGCAAGAAGCGCTTCCAGCTCACTCCAGTGTTCATTCAAATGACACTCCCCCTTCAATAACTAGTCCGTATATTAATGTATTCTCATTTTAGCAAAAAAATGATAAAAAGCTCCCTAAAAAACAGAAGCGGAACCTCCTTGATAGCGCATAAAGTACAAAACAGCCTCTAGTTTGAGACTGCTTTTCATTGTCCATATTTATTTAGGCTGCCTTTCACGTTTAAGGCTTTCTCTGATACGTCCATTTTCGCTCATGGTTCGAGTTTTCAGGAAACTTTTCTCCAGCCTTCAAGTGAACTTTTTTAGGATCATTAACCATACTTTCTGTATCGCCAATTTCTACATAAAAACCATTGTTTGGTGCTTTGTCACCTGATCTGAATTGATGATTTTGCCCCATAATTATCTCCTCCTGAATCAAGATGGTTTTAGCGTGACCGGAAAAGCGGGCGTTTATTCTTCATTTGGAGTGCTTTGTAAGTTTACTAAAACAGCGGAGCTCAAGCATTATATCAGCGGATATCACGCCTAACAACATAGGATACAACAAAAAAACCAAGAAGAGACACCTCCTCTTGGTTTCATTGCTTTTCTCCTGTTTCGTGCAAGTACTCGATTTCATCATAGTCTTCGTTAAAGTCAACATAAAGGTCTTTATCATCAAAGTACCATTCATCTTTTTTTTCAACATAAAAGGTAATCTCATTCATTTCTTTAGAAACCGCCAGATCCTCTGGTTCTTTTTTGGCTATAGCTAACGAAAATCCAGATTGAAAGTTCCCACACCCGCCGTATCGCACATAAAATTGAACCGCTTCTCCGCTTACTAATTCGAATTCATCTTTAAACCAATCAAATGCTTTATCTGAAATTTCTAGATTCATCGTATTCCCTCCAAATGATCAAGGTTTTTCTTTTATCTTTCCTTGTTCAATCATACACTAAACCATGATAACGTTTCTGACTCATGAAAGACAACTAATTGAATCTGTTCAAACAGCGAGTCAAGCCTAGTTGTTAGATTCTTTTACTGAAGGGATGTTTGGTTCGCATAAGCTGCGGTATTTTTTGTAATAGAAATAAAACGCGAGAGCGAGCGTAATCAGCGCCAGTATACTTAAAAACAGCATACTTCTGCCTAATAAAACAGGTGAGTCCATAAAGATAACCGACCTGAATCCAAGGACTGAATACGTCATAGGTAACCACCCATGAATCGACTGAAGAGGTGACGCAAGGAGTTCTACTGGAAACGTACCACCACTTCCACCTAGCTGTAAAATAAGCAAAATAATCGCGATAAATCGTCCTGGATTATCAAGCACACCGACTAGCATAAAAATAAGGCTCATAAACACGAAGCTAACCATATAGGTAAAGCCAATGAAAGCAAGTGGTGACTGGACTGTTAAGTCGAGAATAAACAATAAAAACACGAGTAAAATCGACACTTGTGCCAAGCCAACCAAAAATACGACCCCTAGTTTTCCGAAGAACCACTGTACGCCATTTTCATGAGAGCCTAATGGTTCGCGAAACGGATAGATAATCGACAGTGTCAGAGCGCCAACATAAAGGCCGATTGATAAGAAATAAGGCGTTAACCCTTCACCATAAGAATAACCTTTTTCGTCGTGAGTACTTTTCGATTCAATGGGCGAAGAAAACATTAGTTCATGTTGACGAGAAGGGTCAATATCACTTGTGAAATCAGATACATCAGTCACACTGGAATGAACTTCGCCCGCTCCATCTGTCACATTCTCAAGACCTTTCACTAAATCTTGTCCGCCATTATGCGCTTCACTCACTCCTTCTTGAAGACTCAAAGCCCCTTCACTAGCGTCTTGGGCCCCTTCAGATAGCAGAGCCAAACCATTTGTCACCTCATCTTGACGTTCCAAAGCCGTCTCATAAATCGACTCCAAGTGATCGAATTCATCATTTAAGGCAACCATTGATTGATAAAACGCTGTTTCCATTTCTTTAATGTCTTTGTTTCGCTGTAACCGTTCTCCAGCCTCGTTTAGTTCATGAAGCGCATTTTCAAATGAATCTAATGCTGTTTCAATTTCCGCAAATGTGTCTTTATACTTACTAAATAACGGCATGATATCTTCAATCGCTTTGCTACTTTCATCGAACCCTTTCAATACCTCTTCAATCGTTTGTTCACCATTTTCAACCTGATTTCGAAAGTCGCCGATTTGACGATTCATGTCATTTATGTGAGTTTCCAATTCTTTTTGATAAACGGGGGCTTCTTCAAAATGACCAAGTCCACTTTCGTACCAATTCACCAGATCTTCATCCTCTTCCCACCCAGGAAATTGTGCGTTTAACAGCGTTGGAAGTGTATGATAATGATCTTCAAGCTCTTCAATGGCTTCTATCGGTTCAGAAAGTAAAAATGAAGCCTCATCTAAAAATAGCTCGACATTATCCGCAAACACCTTACTACTATCGTACATATTTTGAACGGATACTTTTTGCTCGTCGATTCCTTCAGCTGCTCTCGCTAAATTCTCGCGTTGTTTCTCCAATTCATTTTGAAAGCTTTCAACTTTACCAGCGCCTTCATTCATTGAATGATTGACGTTTTCTACTGAATGCTCCAACCCCTCGACTAAAGCAAGCCAATCATTAAGATGTGCCTCAATTTGCTCTAACTCGCCTTGTTCCAACCGGTACTCCAATTCTTCTGTTTTCTCCCTTATGGAAGTAAAGGCGTTTTTACCATGATCAAGCTCGTTAGAATGCTCCATTGTTTCTGTTACATTCAGCCACTCGTCTTCTAACTGAGCAGTACCAGCTGATAAATGTCCAATGCCTTCAGCCAGCTCCTCCGTCCCCAATGATAACTCAAGCAAACCATCATTTAAGCTGTTCCCTCCATCGAGAACACCTTTGTTACCAGAAAGCAGCGATTCAGTCGCCTTTTCAAGATCGTAAATGTGTTTTGTAAAAGTGCTAAAAGAATCGTTCGCCACCTCTACATAAGCGAGCGTTAACGCCTCTGATAATTGTTGTTCCATTGCGTCAATCGCATTGTCTGCAATTTGCGAGGAGACGTAATTATAATCTTCGTTAACTTCATAATAGAGGGTCCCTTTTGCCGGTTCATTGTCTATTACACTCGTAATGTCTTCTGAGAACGTTTCAGGAATTTTCACATAAAAGTAATAATCAAATTCCTTCATACCTCGACGAGCCTCATCTTCACTCACAAAATGAAAATCCAATGTCGCTTCTTCTCGAAGATTGCTGACAAACTCCTCACCAGCTGCGATTTCTTCTCCCTCTTGCGTTGCTCCCCGGTCTTCATTAACTACTGCTACTGGGAGATCTTCAATTTGTCCATATGGATCCCAAAAGGACCAAATCAGGGCGCCTCCGTATAATAACGGCATCAGCATAATCCCAATTAATGCAACGAGTAATTTTTTTGATGTAACAATCCCTTTTATTTCATGTCGTAGTCCGTTCATATAACTCCCCTTATTTTTGACTAATTAATTCATTTGGTCAATTTTTTGTTTAAAGAAAAACCGCATAGCGGTCTTTTGTTAAAGCAGCTTCCTAAAAGATTGTTGCTTTTTGATAAGGTAAGATTTTCGTTCGGATTCATGGTGTCTTCTTTGCTGCGGTCTACACTTCAACCTCCTTCGGGGAAACCACCCTGTGAGGTCTTCAGCCGTTACTTTTCCCGTTGGAGTCGCCTCCTATCGCTCTTTCGTTCCTTAAATCAATTACGACAACCTTTACAAAAAGTGCCTTTATTAAAAACAGCGTTAGTTTCTGCCTTATATTTTTAAGTCTCAGGAAGGAATGCTTTTCCCTTGAAACGAGCGGCGTGAAGATAGCTGCTCTCTTATTAATTATCTCTAAATAAGAGATGACTACATCTCCTTATTATGAATGAGCGCATACATAAAGTGCTGCTGGAAGATTTTAGATATCAGTTTCTTCTCCAAATGTCCATACTTTTCTTCGTAATCAAAAACGAGAGCCATGTATTGTTTATATAACAAAAACGCAGTAATCCTCGGCTCTGATGCATAAATCTTCTTTTGCTCAACCGCTTGTGTAAGTTGGGTTTCAATGCAATCAATAATCGCATCTTCTATTTTCTCAAGCGCGCGCTTTGAATGTTCAGTACCAAACATCCTTACTTCATACGTGAGCTTCATCATAACCTGATGATCCTTTCGGAATTCAAGCAACTGGTCTAAAGCAGCATGAAGGTTTTCTGAAACGGACTTTTCAGGCAGAATACATTTGTAAAAGATTTGCTCCATTTCAGTAATGATTTGCTGCAAAACTGCATCAAATAAATCTTCTTTATTTTTAAACGTCGTATAAATCGTTCCTTTCCCAACACCAGCGAGATTGGCCACTTTATCCATCGTCGTTCCTTTAAAGCCGTACATGGAAAAAGAATTTGAAGCTGCATTTAATATTAGTGCACGTTTATTTTCTAGCATTAGTCGGTCATGCCTTTCTTTATCTAAGTGGTATTCAAAAATGCCCAAAATAAAAATGACCAAAATACTAAAATGGTCATTTCGTTAATTTCATTCTACCTTTTTCTTTTATAAAACTCAAGGAATTCTTTTTATCCTCCGCTCACTGGCGGAATAAACGCAACAGTATCCCCATCACGAACGACTGTAGCCTCTTCGGCATATTCTTCATTCACTGCAGCCATGGCATTTTTAACACCTGTTAATTGTGAATTCATCTCAACAAGGTGCGTTCGTAATGCTTCGATTGTGAGTTCGTTTTTTTCAACGGTCAAGCGCCGTGTACCTGCCTTTTCTTCTAATTCAGCAAAAAATAAAACCTCGATCATCACAAATCCTCCTCTTCCGGTCTTCCAGTAGGATATCGGGTTGTTTGCAGCTGATCGCCAACCCATTCCGATCCATCTTCCCAATGTTCTTTTTTCCAAATCGGCACAATTTCTTTGATTCTCTCTATTGCATACCGGCTGGCTTCAAAAGCATCTGCCCGGTGAGGCGTAGAGACAGCGATCGCGACTGCGACATCACTAATCGCCAATTTTCCGATTCTATGAGTGATCGCTACACGAGCTTCAGGGTATTGCTGGACAATTTCATCCCCTATTTGCGCTAGTTTTTTTTCCGCCATCGGTACGTAGGCGTCATATTTCAAATAAAGAGTACGCTTCCCTTTGGTCATTTCCCTAACGGTACCTATAAACGTATTAATTGCACCAGCATTTCGATCCTCCACTAATTGAATCACTTGTGAAAGATCGATTTCGTTTTCAACCACGTTAAAGCTTTGCCCCGTCATGCTGCTCACACCTCTCCATTAACCTTAAAAATCCCTGTAACATTATCTATTTCAGAAAGCCAATTGTTAATCATAAATGCTTCATACCCTTTTGTTTGAAAAAAGCGGCGATCTTCCTCTCGCCAGCATACAATGACGTTTACGTTCGAACTTTCTTCTATAAGCAAACGATCTTGCCAGTCACGGACCAAGACAATTTTCGGGTACCTTTCCATTTTAAACCCTTCCACTAAAATAACATCTGGATCCGTATCAGACACCCAGGAAATGAGTGTTGATAAAGACGGCTTTTTTGCAAGACCACCAATCCAGTGAAATTCAGTATCTGAAACTACGAGTGAGTCAGTTGCACCTGCACGCCTAAAGCTTTCGCTGTCTTTTCCCTCGTCCCCAACAACAAGTGGCTCTCCACTATGACCGTGATGCTTAATTACACTCACTTGAAGTCCCTTGTCATTGAGGTACTTGATCCATTGCGAAACAAGCGTCGTTTTTCCACTATTCGAGTACCCCGTCACTTGAATAACTATTGGCTTGCCCATTGCTTATGATTCCTTTTCGGGAAGCTTAATAGGCTGTGAGGATCCTTCACTTTGAAGTAATAAGACATCAACTTGATCTCCCTTTTGAAACCCTCTCGTTCCACCTGGCACGACAGTAAGAGCATTGGCATGAGCAAGTGACGTCACCGTTTGCGATTTATCCAAGCCTACAGGTTCTGTGAATACACGTCCTTCGCTGAACTCAATCCTACTGCGAATAAAGCGAGTGAACGGGTTCGGTTTTGGAAAATCCTTTTGAAGCGTAGCGGTCGTTTGCTGTAAGTAAGGCACATTAGATGCTAAGTACGACTGAATCCACGGCCGAGTGTATAGTTCAAAGCCAACAAAACAAGCAGACGGATTTCCTGAAAGTCCAAACAGTAATTTCCCATTTAATTCAGCAACCGTAGTTACACTTCCAGGCCGCATCGCAATTTTATTAAAAAGCGTCGTTGCACCAAGTTTACTATAAATGGCCGGCAGATAATCAAAATCACCAACCGACACCCCACCAGTCGTAATTAAAATATCTACTTCATCAAGGGCATTCGAAACGGCTTCAAAACATTGATCAAAATCATCGGCAAGCTTCCCGTAATAACGCGCCTCCCCGCCAGCGTCCATCACTTGTGCTGAAACCATATAAGCGTTGCTGTTACGGATCTTTCCAGGTTCCATCGGTTCTTCAACCTCAAGTAATTCACTCCCTGTCGCAAAAATACCCACAACCGGCTTTCTAATAACCGGAACCTTCGGATAACCAAAAGTAGCAAGTAATGCCTTCACTCCAGGATTTACTTTCGTTCCCGCTGTGACCAGAGGATCCCCTTTTTTCGTCTCTTCCCCTTTAAATGAAACAAAATCTCCTGCTTTAAAGGGACGCTTGATTTCGATCATCGTCTTCCCGTTTCGTTCCACTTCGTTCGTCAGTTCAAACATGACTATCGCATCACAACCTTCAGGAATCATCGTCCCCGTCATGACTCTTACCGCCTGACCTGGTTTAGTTACAGGCTTAGCAACGTGACCTGCTCCGACGGTTTCAATTACTTCTAAATAAACCGGCGCTTCGCTAGTCGCGCGTTTAGTATCCTCACTTTGAACGGCAAATCCGTCTAAAGGAGATTTATCAAAAGGAGGGATATCATGATCAGCATAAATCGATTCAGCCAAAACCCTTCCATCGGCGTCGTTGATTGATACCCATTCCTTTGGTCCTGTTCTCCTATTTTTCATCACTCTTTTTTGGGCTTCTGGAACTGGGATCGGTGTTCGTTTTTCAACCATCGTCTCTCACACCCTTTTCTATGTACATGATTCTATTTTATCAAGAATACAAAGTCGTTCCAATCATTTGTAGAACTTTGAAGGGAGGTTGGCGCGTAGGTCCTGCATTTTGGCTCATAAGTTCTGCACTTCGGCTCGTCAATTCTACACTTTGACTCATGAATTCTGATTTCGCCGATATAGTACAGATTTCCGCTGATAAAATGTTCAAAGTCGCCGATAAAACACAAATTTCAGCTCGTAAGTTCTGCATTTTGACTCGTGAAGAGCAGTAATCCGCACGCCGCTCCCTCAGAGTAAATAAAAACGAGGAAGGTTTCACCCTTTCCTCGTTACAAATGCTATAAACCTAAGTATTCCAAATCTGCAATGATGGCATCAAGATCAAAACCCTCTTCACCACTATACATACGAACTGTTTCTCCCTCTTCATTAAACAAGAAAAAACGAATTGGGTGCATAATATCATTTTCTGTTGGGATAATATTGGCCCTCATTCCGTACTCGGCAATTTCTTCAATCATTTCAGGCTCATAGCCCGTAAGGAAGTGCCAATTATCAAAATGAGCTCCGTAAGATTCCCCATAATCCTTTAGGCGTTCTGGCGTATCAAATTCAGGATCCACAGTAAACGAAACAATTTGCACATCTTCAATACCTTCGCTGTCCATTGCTTCTTGGACTTCTACCATGTTAGGTGTCATCGTCATACAAACCGTTGGACAACGAGTAAAGATCGTTTTCGCTAACCAATATGTGCCATCCAAGTCATCATTGGTCACCGTTTCCCCATCTTGGTTAACGGCCTCAAAATCAACCATTTCCCAATAGCCTTCATCCCGATCAGCTTCGGTCAAATCAATAATCGCATCTGAATCTACCGAAGGATCTGAATACAAAAAGCCGCATCCTGTTAGCAGTATGAACATAGAAATTACACCTACTAAGGAACTTTTCTTCATAATATCCTCTCTCTTTCTCAATCTGCAATTATTGCTGCGTTTGCACCATGTCATATTCTTTATATTTCGATTTTGCATTATCCGAACGGTCTCTTTTCATCCATTGCTTAAAGATGTATCCGATCGCAATACCGTATACAAGCTCTTGAGTCACTTTCATTAAAGCTCCGCCAAGCTGTTGGTCGTGCACTGGTAGAAGCGGTGGCAACGCATTATCCCCAGAAAACAATTCAAATGGAATATCCGCACCTGCTGGTAAACAATAAGCCATCGCAATTGCCCACGTTGCCGGATCTGTATATGTTGCATAAAGTGGAGTACCGGCAAAAATGATCAACGCACAAGCAGGGGTTATTAACACACCGTTTGCAAACATATAACCGATTTTTTTTAGTTCGGTAAGTTCATAACGCGTTTCAAGGCGAGGCGTTAAATGCCACCACATTACTGATGCGGCAAAAAACATCCCTAACTGATAAATGTTATGAGCCCCTTCATTTGTTAATAAACGATCAAACATAATCGGCAAATGATAAATCGAAAACATCGCATTAAATAAAAGCAGCCCTAAAATTGGGAAACCTAAAACGAGAAAAATGCTTCGGATTACTTTCACCTTGGCGAAAGGTTTAAAAAACCAAGTAGGTAAACCTAATAAAAGTAACGGTGGAGCAATCAGGTAAACAATGGCCATCGAAAGCATATGCATACTAAGCATCATATGTCCGACTAAATATAACGGGCCACCGAATCCAAAATACACAGCCACAAGGCCAAGATGAAAATATACTTTTCTACGAGTCGAGACGGGTGCTGAATCTTCAAATTTATGTCGCATCGGTCCTGTAACCCAGAAATAGGCGGCACTAATAATCAACAGTACAACAATCAGTTCAGGAGTCCAAAGAGCTCGTGCTGAAAAATTACTGAATAACTGTTCCAAAAACTGACTCAACGTGCTTCACTCCTTTTCAAAGTCGTCATACATACATGTATGCTATACTAAAATCATAATTTTACATATGTGTTTGAACATCTTCTATTAAAACATTTAAAACAAACCTCTCTTATTCTAACATGGAACGTAGCGAGTATAGTATAGTTAAATCATGAATTCACAGAATCGACTAACTTAGTAAAAGTTTAAAAAGTCCGAGAAATACCACGACTATGAAGGAGGTTTAATTATGAAAGAACATCTAATTGCCATCGACTTAGATGGCACGCTATTGACAGATCAAAAAATGATATCAAAGCGAAACCGCCATGCTATAGAAAAAGTACGTGAGTTTGGTCACAAGGTCGTAATTGCCACCGGTCGTCCTTACCGGGCAAGTAAAGGATACTATCAAGAATTATTTTTAGATACCCCTTTAGTAAATTTCAATGGGGCTTTTGTTCATCATCCAAAAGACAGGACTTTTCAAACCTCTCATCAGCCTTTAGACCAACAAACGGCGAAATCGATCATCCAAACATGTGAAGCTCTTCAAGTAAAAAACGTCATGGTTGAGGTAATGGATGACTACTACCTTAGACACTTAAACAAAGGGTTTGCAGAAGCTTTTACACTCGGCCATTCACCTGTTGACTATGGCAACCTAGAACAATTACTTCAAACCGATCCCACGTCATTACTCATTCATCCGGAAGAAGGACAAGAAAAACAACTTGCTTCGATTATTGATGATGCTCATGCAGAAGTGACTGAACAGCGGTCTTGGGGAGCACCATGGAATGTCATTGAAGTTGTTAAAGGCGGTGTAAACAAAGCAGTCGGTTTAAAAAAGATCGCCGCTTATTTTAATATCCCTCAAGAACGTGTCATAGCATTCGGAGATGAAGATAACGATTTAGAAATGATTGAGTACGCCGGGTGCGGTGTAGCCATGGAAAATGGGATTTCACAATTAAAATCACTTGCCAATGAAACAACCGTATCAAATGAAGAAGATGGCATTGCTCAATTTCTCGAGGAACGATTTCGTTTTTCCGCTCCTCATCACCTCACTGAAAAAGAAACCTCATAAAAGCTGCCATCCGGCAGCTTTTTTTAAGAGCTAAGAAATTATAAAAAACCTACGTTCGATGTCTAGCTCCAGGCGTCTTGCGCTTTTATTATAATCAAAGCGAACACGATTTTTATTATTCCCAACATCCAACCTCCTTCATATTATCGACTTGATTTGCACAATCTAATCGTGAAACTTGAAACCTGATGAGGAGGAAAGGAAATGAGTAAACGATCAAAATCAAAACGTTTTCCTGAACAAAGTGCAGATGCCGTTGCTCCTAAAAACGAGAAAGTCGTACGAAACGACAAGCATGAGCAACGAAGTAAGAGAAAGGGGCCCTAACCAATGGGAAACCGTTACTATCAGCAAGCATTCGAGAGAGTTCAAGCAGCCCATGAGGCAATGGAAGCTGCACATACACCTCAAACCTTGGATGAAGCCTACCAGCAAATTCAATTAGCGAAACAAGCATTATCACAAGCATTTGCCGATTCCTCAATGACGGAACGAGAGCAGTTAGGACAAATTCAAGAAGAACTTTACAATGCTACTGAGTCTTTCTCCCCAGAACACGGACGGTGAATGGGGATTCCAATAATACGAACACCAAAAAACAAGTCTACTCAGCGAAAAGTCACTTAGAGGTCATTCCATAAGAAAATGGCCTCTATTTTTTTTTGCATTCTTTTAGCTGTTCAAAAGAGACTCCGAACTTTTTTATTTCCTAAAAAAATCTTATAGTAGAAAAAGGAATATCCATGTATGATGAAAGGAGTATGGGAGTATAGGGGGTTACCAGATTAAATGAAAGTTTACCAAGTACCAAAAGACACGCCATCTAAAACACGCGTCGCAATTATGAGATTAATGATGGAGCAGATGAATGCCCTTGGAGATCTAATTCATGAAGAAGATTTATTAAAAACGATCGACCTAGCCCTATCCGATCGCTCTGGTGCTGAATTTTTCGTCGCTGAAGCTGACAGTCAAATAATAGGCTGTGCTTATTTCAACATTGGGATCAGCTTGGAAAAAGGTGGCCATTACATTTGGTTGAACGACCTTTACGTAAAACGCGATGAACGTCAAAAAGGGATTGCCAAACGATTGCTGCTTCATGTCCTTCATTGGGCGGAACAAAATGACCTGAAAGGGATCGAATTAGAGACAGGCATCAACAACGCCGCAACGAAAAAACTATATAATTCACTAGGTTTTTATGATATCGTCTCGAAACGATACGGAAGAGTGATTTAGACTTTTTACCTTTAAGAAAACTGGACTTATTCCTTTTTTGAACGTATAAAAAGGCTGACAGATTTAGATTCTGTCAGCCTTTTTTATGGCTCAAACGTTTGTTTTCTATAAAAAAAACATTTGCATAATACCAAGAACACCAATAGCGCCCCCAACTACGACAATTAATGGAGCACCTAGATAGGCAAGAATAACTGCAGCTCCCCCACTTATTATCGGGAACCAAACGTTATCATGAACAGCGAGAATTCCAGGGAAAATTAAGGCACCGAGAACAGCATAAGGGACTCTTTGGAGCATCCGTTTTGCCCAAGCTGGCCAGTGCTCCGTTTCAAGCATAACGAGAGGAAGCAACCTCGGAATGTAAGTGACAGCCCCCATTGCAACAATCATCCAAAACATTGTCATTGACAAGATGCCTGCCCCCTTTCTTCCTCGTCACGATCTTCCTCTTTATTTTTTATGCCGAGAAGGTGTTCCACCCAATCATAAAGAACAACTGCTAGGATTGTCGCAAACATAATTGACCAGCCTGTGGATAAAAACAAGGCGAATACACTATGGAATATCGCTCCAAGACTGGCGAGAATAAGCACCATCTTCCCTTCTTTTTTAATGGAAGGGATGAGTAATGCGATAAATAAACCATACAGAGCGATTGCCATACTTTCTTGTACAATTAAAGGAAGAAAGGAACCCATGTAAAAACCGACAGCTGTAAAGCCTACCCAGCTAACGTACGCAATAGCTGCTACCCCTATTATATAATAAGCTTTGATCGGCTTGTTTTTCGTCGAAGTAACAGCAAACACTTCGTCGGTCATCCCGAAAGCATACAACGCCCGGAGTTTTCGGTCTCCTTTTTCAGCTCGTTCATTGATCGACGCACTCATTAACAAGTGTCGCAAATTCACAATAAACGTGGCAAGAACGATTTCAATTGCTCCAGTGCCGAGTGCAATCATCGATAAGGCCATGTACTGTGCAGCCCCTGCGAAAACGAGGATGCTCATAAGAACAGCCTCTGCTACCGTTAGTCCAGTTGAGCCGGCAATGAGGCCGAACGTTACAGCTACAGGCATATATCCTATGGCAATTGAAAGACCGTCCAAAAGCCCTTTTTGAAACGAACCCACTTGGTTTTCCTGATCGCTATTTACAACTGTTACACCCATACAATCACCTCTCATTTTCCAACAATACGGAAATCTTTTTATCCATTTTAATCCTCCTCAAATGAATAAACAAGAGCTTTTTCGCAATTCGAAATTTCTCCTCCTATGGGCGGATTTAATAAGAAAGCAATAAATCTTTGTAAAACGAGTTACGTTATGCGATTCATTACAAAGAAACTGTGCTACGTTCAACGAAGAAGTTAAGCTTCCAGGATTTTGTTTACATCCTTTACGATCCAAATCATTCCTTTAGCCTATTTTAAAAATAAGGGTAGACGGACAGGCTTTGAGAGGATAAACTAAGCTGAACGCAATTTACAAGCGAGGTGAATCTCAAATGTTATTACAAGCATTGATTATTTTTGTTGCACAGTTGTTATTTGTTCCTGTCCTCACTCTACGGACCATTATGATGGTAAAAGGCATGAAAGAACGAGCTGCTGCCATGGGTATTTTAGAAGGGGCAATTTATGTTGGCGCATTAGGGTTAGTGTTTAGTGATTTATCAAATTACTACAACATGGCGGCCTATGCCTTAGGTTTTGGTATCGGTCTTTATATCGGTGCGATTATTGAAGAAAAATTGGCCATCGGCTATGTCACAATAGAAGCCAATATCCCCGAGAAAAACGAAGCCCTTATTAGCAGGCTAAGAGAAGTTGGCTTTAGTGTTTCTACGAGCGACGTAGAAGGAATGAATTCAACACGATACCGTTTGGATTGCACCGCACGCCGTGATCGTGAAAAAGAATTTATTAAAGTCGTCGAAGGCTATGAACCTAAAGCGTTTATAGCTTCCTACGAACCACGTAGCTTTAAAGGCGGCTACATCACCAAAGCTATGAAAACCCGCCGTGAAAAATTCTTGAAAAAGAAACGCAAGCAAGAGGAACGTCAATCAGCATAAATTATTTCCCAGCTCCCGTTTAAAACGGGAGCTTTTTTATTTAATTATGGAAAGGAAAAAAAGCTGCCTCCTATGAGACAGCTTTCCAACTATTAATCGTATACTTTTCCAAATGCTTCTTCCACTTGAGAAAGGATTGTATCCCACTCTGCGTCTGGCACTTTATTTACTGTAACAAAATCTTGAAAGCCGAAAATGTTATCGACACCTTCGATTGTTAAAAGTTCTTTTGCTAATGGGTGATCAGGGTTGTCTCCTTGTTTAAAAGAAGCGCTGCCGGATCCTTCAAAAATAACTTGATTTGCCGTTAATTTCATTGCATTTGGGTTTGGTGTTGGTTCAGCTCTTACTTCGATGGCCATGTTGACACATCCTCCTTCTAATTCGGTTTAGTTAATCATAACATGTGGGTGCAGCGGATTAAAGGAACATCCCTTGATGATTTTTAGCTTGTCCACGTATATGTAATGTTTCCTTGTCTTTTCACTTTTTTTCGTTAAAGTCAAATAGAAGGCAAAAAAGAATCCGCGCTTAGCGGATAAGGATCGCTAGTCTTTTTCGTGGAGTTGTTTACGTTGATCCGCAAAGGTTTTTAGTTTTTGCTTTATTTCTTTACACTTTTCTACGTCATCTTCTTCCATCGCTTCAAAAAGCTCCATAAGTGAATAGTCAATTTCAGCACCTAATACATAATCCATCACTTCAGGGTCTACTTCCCGCTTATGTCCTTGGCGCCTGCGAATCGTTCTGTACGAGCTCATTTCCTTTTCACCTCCACCGATTTTCATTACAGAGACTATTTTGCCGTTATCAAAACAACTCACATAGATCCAGCCGTCAGTTTCTGTCTTGACGATTCCTCTTCCTTTGCCCTCGGTAATCAAGTCCTCCAGGAGAATCGCCACTTCTTCGATGTCGATGAGGAGTTCTTCCATTTCAATAGCTGTTCCTGCGTTTTTTTGTTTGCGAATGGGGATCGTCGCTTGTCCTTGGTCGTTTTTTATAAGGAGTTCCACAGTCTCTTCCTCGTACCTCCACGTTAACCTAAAGTCGGCAGACAGCAATTTATGAATAAACGTTTTGAGCATCGGTTTGGAAATTCGTACGAAAACATCTTGAAACTCGGCCTTAAACCGATAGTCTTTCATGACCACGCTCCTTTCATTTTTCTTATTGTTATCCTATGTCATAACCTCAAAAAAAGAATGACTTTTCTGAGTCCAATTCCAGATTCTTTTGTTTGTCCGATGAGAAAAGAATCGTTAAAATGAAGGTTAGTACAAGTAAAGGGGAGTAACACCTTGCAGCAAATTAGCGAATTCGCTTCAATACAGAACATAGAAGAAATCGTTTGTCCTCCTCTCGTTCGCCAATCCAGTCTGAACATAATTAAAAATCAACCAGAAAAAACGAACGAGACGTTATCACAAATAGAAGAAGCTTCCCACCCCGAAGATGACCTGTCTTTCGGCTATTTATTCCTAGCTGTTTTTTCACATGTTCTCCAGGACTTAGTAAGAAAAAGGTACTTTAGCTTGAGAAAACAAGCCTTGACCACGTTATTACAGAAGGGAATCGAGCACCCAACATTTCGACAGGGGATTAAACCTGAAGAATACCAACGAGCAAGGCCCTACATTGAAAACATAAAAGCGTTTTTTCCGGACGTGATTCTTTTTCCAGCACATGATCAGGAAACTGAATTCTTTGAGCAAAAAGCTAATCATCAAAAAATCGAGCTCTGGCTTGAAAAATGGCAAGTTCGCCCTCACTTCCCTAAATATAAAGCTTATTATCTTAATGAGCGAAGCCCTAATGAGCGTCTGATTTTAAAAGAGAAAGTTCACCAGCTCCTTCAAAACAGCCGTCATCACCCTGGGACGAGACGTGTGTACTTTCAATTTTTAAGCTTTCACCACTACTATAGTGAAGGAATTAAAACCTTATTAAACGAAACAGGTGATCCACTTAAATGCTCTTTTGAAGAGCAGCGTTTCATCGAGGCTCTTAATGTAACGGACGTTAATGTTTCATCGCTCATTGCTTTTTTTCACCAATGGATTGAAAGTTTTGTCGAAAAAAGAACGAAGCGTCATTACCAAGAAGCCATTACCTACTTGCCCGCCCTACAATCGTGTTATAAACAAACAACTGAACCGGAGCGTTTTTATACTTGGATTGACGGGTTGTATACTCGCTTTTCTGGTTATCATTCCTTTAAAAAGGAGCTTAAACACTATGTCGACACAGCTTAACATAAAGCTCCGTGGAGGGATTCTCCAAAGAGAAAGCCCTGCTATTTTTCTATGGGTTGAACAAAATATGACTCCATTGTCAAAAGAAGATCAGCTTCGCGCAAAACAACAACTTTTTTTCGACCATGAGGCTACTTTTTCAGGAACTCTTCTTCCCATTTCTCAAGCTTTCAGGCGTCTGCAACGAATTGATGGGGTAACCTTATCAAGCGAGCTTTTAGTACAGCTTCCTGAGCTTTTAAAAACCTGGGCAACATCCGGACGCTTTCAAATTGCAGCTGAAATTGAAGACATTGTTGCTCTTTTAATACAAACAGAGAACCTTGTCAAAACAGAAGAATTCATTCCGACCCAATATGGGACATGGGCGTTTAAAAAACAGCCTCCATTGCTGGCAAAAGCAACACTTGGAATCGACATTTTAACCGAAGAAAAACACGAGCTTATCCAACATAATGCCACTTCCATCGTTACAGATCTTCTGATTGAACATGTCATTGAAAAAAAACGGCACCTGGTAGCACCATTGTTAACAGATCACGATGAAAGAGTTCGTTCGTGGGCGGAGTCATTACTTTCCAAAGGGGACCCTTTTGAACTCCCGATCGCGCAATACAAATATTGCTTACAAAAGCTTGGGTATGTCGAACTCGAACCCTTTCAAACATCGCTTACCATATATGAACCTAACCTTTTCTCAGACCGTTGGACGATTGAAGTGATGATGACAGAAATTCAAACGAAAAAGACACTGCCAGTCAGTAACCTAATCGAAGGTGATCATCCGTTTTTGCAAAACCCGATTCCCTATCTAAAAAAGAATCTGGAAACACTGACGAAAATCCCTGTTCTAGCGGATGTAACTATTCATTATTCGCGATTATCAGTAACCGATGAGGAGATCTACACGTTTCTTCACTCTTACCAAGCTGTTTGTGAGGAGTCAGGAATTGCCGTTTTCGTTCCGCAAAGTTGGGAGCGCACCCTCCACCTTTCTGTAACAGCCGAGGTCACACCCCTCCCTACACAAAGAGGTCCTGACCAACAACCGGTCAGCTGGTTCTTTTCCTTGCAAAATGAACCGGTTGAAGAAGCAAAAATTCGCCAGTGGGTAGAGGAACAACGCCACTTTATTACATTTAACAACCGTTGGATGAGGTGGGATCTTCAAAAAGCTGCCCACTATTTAAAACAAATTGACCAACTGCGGGAGGAACGTCCGCTTAGTCTGTTAGAAGCTATTCGAAAAGTGACAGAACAATCCATTCTCCAGGAAGAACCAGCCGATAATGAAGAGGCCTTCATCGAGTGGAAAATGCCTGACCATTGGCTTCAAGAATTAAAAAAAATAAGCCCTCCGCTTCTCCCTTCACAGTGGGCTTCCATTTTAAAATCGTATCAAATGGACGGGGTAAAGTGGTTGACAGCTATGCGTAAGCTCGGTTTAGGGTGTTGCCTTGCTGATGACATGGGGCTCGGAAAAACGGTACAAGCAATCGCTTATTGCGATACAGTAATTAAGCCAGCAACCCGAACTACAAAACCATCACCCCATTCACCGATCCTCATCGTCTGTCCTACTTCTGTTTTAGAAAACTGGAAGCGAGAATTCGAGACTTTTGCTCCCCATTTATGCTGTACGCGTTATTACGGAGCAAAACCAAAACGAGAGACGCTGGATATACATAATGGAGATGTGATCCTCACCACGTATGCTTTATTACTTAGAGACGAAGAGCTCTTCTGTTCTGTTCATTGGGAGGCGATCATTTTTGACGAAGCTCAAATGATAAAAAATAAAAATACAAAATTGTGGCATAGTGCCAAGAAATTAGCTGGTGAGCATCGAATTGCGATCAGCGGTACCCCCGTGGAAAATCACCTAGGCGAGCTTTGGTCTATTTTTGACTGGCTGAACGAAGGGTATTTAGGCACTTTGTCATCTTTTTCAAAACGATTTGACGGCAAGCAGGGTGAGGATGAAGAAAATCCTTTCTCTTCTGTGAAGACTGTGGTTGAACCGTTCGTTTTAAGAAGAACAAAGCAAGAACAGAAGTTGGCATGGCATTTACCTGAGAAAAAAGAAGCGGTCCTTTACACTTCTTTAACTCAAGAACAACGAACCCTTTATCAAGCAGTTGTGGAAGACACTATTGACACGATGCACGATCTTTCACCGGATGAGCGTAAAGGTGTTTTCTTTAGAGGAATGACTCATTTGAAGCAAATTTGCAATCATCCTGCTCACTATTTAGATGAACGCCAACCGCTTGCAGGACGTTCGGGAAAGTGGAACCAGTTTATCGAGAAAGTAGCAGATTTACTGATCGCTAAAAAGCGGATCGTCATCTTTACACAGTATAAAAAAATGGGCTACCTCATTCAGCAAGGGATAAAGGAAGCTTTCGATTTGGAAGTTGCGTTTTTAAACGGGGCTATGAGTATGAACAACCGGTATGAAACCGTGAATAAATTTAACAATGGAAAAACAGCCCCTATCCTTCTCGTTTCGATTCGTGCAGGAGGGACAGGGTTAAACATGACCGGAGCCACCGAAGTGATTCATTATGATCGCTGGTGGAACCCTGCAGTCGATCAACAAGCATCAGACCGTGTTTACCGGATTGGTCAGAAAAAGCAAGTCACGATTCATTCATTGACGACTAAAGAAACGATAGAAGAATCCATTGAAGCGATGCTAGATACGAAAAAGGCCATGTATCAGTCCCTTTTCCAAACATCGAATCGTCCTGTTTGGGAAATGTCCGAAAAGGAATTAGCTTCGTTATTTTACGGAAGATAAGCAAAAGCTTCATAAGAAAAACCGCAAGCAGTCTTTTATTAAAACCACCATTAGCTTCCACCAGCATATCTTCAATTATAAAAAAATCCTCTGCTAATCATAAGCAGAGGATTTTAATCGTTATTTACCACTAACTGACTTCGAAACTTTAAATGTTCCTTTATCTATTTCTTCATTATTAATAGCATAAACCATGAGTACAGCTTCAATATCCAGATGTTTTTCAGAAAGATCTTTTCCTGCATCCCACGTATCTTCAAGTGTGAGCGATTGACCAGGTTCGATCGTTTCAGAGATAATAGCTTGTGTGAACATTTTACCTTCAGCAAAATGATACACCGTATTTCCTTGCTCGTCCTTTACGGTAATATCAAACTTCTGTCCAGAAGAAAATTCTACTTGTTTCGGTTCGTCACTTTCATTTTCCAGAGTCATCGTAAACTGCAAGGAATTCTCATCCTCTTTAACATCAAGAGTAAAGGTTAAATCATGTTCAGTCACGTAATCGTCTCCTTCTAGTTCCTCCGATTGATCAGGAGTACCCTCTGTTGTATCGTCACCTGTACCACACGCAGCAAGGCTTACGGCTAAGATTGACATTGATAAAGTCCAGATCCACTTTTTCAAGAGAAAGCCTCCTTCATGATCTCGTTACAATAGTTAGACGACGGGAAAATTATAATGTTACAACCTTGCTCTAATCCTTCCTGAACAAACCAAAGATTCCTGTTGTTTGGACAATATTCGTGAAGGCTGTCGGATCTACTTCATGAATGATTTGCTGTAGTTGGTACAATTCGTAACGGGTGACTACAATCATTACTATTTCCTTGTCCTCTTTTGTATACCCGCCTTTTGCAGGAATTCGGGTCACCCCTCGTACCACACGTTCATAAAAAACCTTCTGCAGCTCATCAGCTTTCTTCGTAACAATCATTGCAGTAAGTTTCACGTGACGTGTATGGATAGCGTCAATGATTCGCGAGGTTACATAAAGTGTAAGCAAAGTGTATAACGCTTTTTCCATTCCAAACAACAAACCTGACGCCATAACAATGACCGCGTTCATCATAAAGAAATAAACGCCAAGAGGACGGTCACTATGCTTTGCCATAATCAATGCCAAAATATCAACACCGCCGGAAGAGGCTCCGTATTTAAGTACAAACCCTGCGCCAATTCCAGCAATAACACCACCGAAAACAGAATTTAAGATAATATCATTTGAAATCGTTTGGACCGGAATGACTTCTAAGAAAAACGTAGTAGCTGCAACATTAATAAAACTATAAAAAGTAAAGCTCTTCCCTACTTTTTTCCACCCTAGAATCGCAACAGGGATATTTAAAAGCAGGAGGCCGATTCCTGTTGATAAAACAGGAATTAACGTAGCAATGATTTGAGCGAGTCCAGTAAATCCACTAGCAAAAACGTTGGCTGGAATTAAAAAGAAATTAAGTGCAATGGCTAGTAGTGCGGCTGAGGCAACCGTAATCGTAAATTTTTTTGCCTCTTCAAGAATGTTCAGATTAGTCGGCATGGTCTAGAGGCTCCTCTCATTTCTGTAGAAAAAAGGGTGCGGAGTTCGGGCCCCGCTCACTCCCCATCATAAATTTGTGCAAACGTTCATTCACTCTTATCTATCCAACCTCTTCTATGTAAGCGACAATGATTATACTTCTTCTCTTAGTGATTGTAAAGTAGCCTAATGACTTGTTTTCGGGCCTTATTGATTAAGAAAAGCGCAAGGCGGACGCTTTCACCCTAGGGCACAAGTGCGACATCCGTTCTTCCTTCACTTCGTTCGGATTCACGGTGTCTTCTATGCCGCGGGCAACGCTTCAGCCTCCTCGGGAAACAGGTAGCTGTCGTCCTAAACTTTCTTATCTCGTAAAGAAAAACCACCATGGATCCATGATGGTTTTGCAACAACCAATGATTCAATTATCATTACTTTCGTTTTTATTGTAGTAGTTGACGGAGTATACTGCCCCTTCGCCTACCATCGAATGATCACCAAAATCATGTGGATCAGAGTGACCTACCTTTTCTCTTAAATACGGTTCATGATCTTCTTTCGTTTCGTTTTTGAACCTCGCTTTTACTCGCTTAATAGAGTGATAAACCTTTTCTCTATTCTCCTCTTTCCCTAGATAATACGATCCGGCAGCTACCGCCGTTGCCACCAGTGTTGACGTGATCAGCTTATTTGATACCAATTTTCCCCACCCCTTATTTATAATATTTAATCATGAAAAAATGCTTGACGCTTGATACGTATTTGTTAATAGTGCCTCTTAATGTATTATAAGATACTTTACCCAGCTAGATCTAAAGATAAACTTCACATAACTTTTAAAGAATCGCTCCATATTAGTAAGGTGAAGGGAGGGATATCAATGACCCATCAGCCTACAAAAGACAACAATAAAAAGCCTGTTGATAACAACGCAAAAATCGAGCATAAGAATCTTCAGGAAAAAGAAAATAGACAAACCACCAACAAACATAGCTATTCCAAGAAGACAGATCATCTATAATTTTTATTAAAAACTGCGCTAGCTTCCGCGCATGTTTTAAATTCTCAAGGATGTTTCCCACTTGAGAGTAGCGGCGTGAAGGTAGCTGTCGCTCTAAACTTTCTTACCTCGCAAAAATAGGAGGCCCTGCTCTTTGACAGGCCTCCCCTACTTTTGATTTCCATCACGTTCTCGTAATCACGTATCTTAAGGGCGTACAAAATCCTACGCTCTTCTTCCGGTAATAAGGTTGATGACCGCAACGATCAGGGCTACGACCAACAGCAAGTGAATGAGTCCACCGCCAATTTCAAAGCTAAACCCTAACAACCACATTAATATGATAATCCCAATAATTGTCCAAAGCATTGGTGTGCCTCCTCATTTTTTTGTAATTGAGCAGTACCTGTATTCACTACATAAAACACTTGATCTGACATTATATCTTGTTGATAAGGTACCCTGGACAATAATGGTCTAAACATTTACTCGCACTTCCTTCTGACTTTCCCGCACCTATTCCAAAAGAAAAGCCCCTTGCCATTGATACTATTGGGTCACTTCAGAGGTGCAAACAAGCTATTCGCAAGCAAAATCGCATAACAATTCACACCCCTATTCACATAGGTTGAAATATTTAATTCCACCGTGTGATTTAGCGTGCGAATTCCTATGTGAAAGAGAAGTATTTGGATACTTATGTTAAAATATAATAAAGGAATGTAAGGTATTTGTGAGTAAGTGTACTAAAAACTATTTGGTTTACTTCAATAAGTAAATGTCTTTCTATCTCTTTATGCAAAAAGAGTAGTCGAAGAAAAGTATAATTGTTTCATGTTAATAAAATTGATATGATTAATTGGATGTAAATGAAAGGAGCATTAGATATGTGTTGCTCATGTTGTCCAGTCGTAGATATGCAAAAGTCTCTCTAATTTAAAAAACTTAGGAGGTTATTTTGCAGATGTTATTACAGGAAAAATTAATTAATGTAATTAAAGAGAAGTGTGAGAATGATCCTCGTATTTCTGCATGTATGATGTATGGATCGTTTACAAAAGGTGAAGGAGACCAATACTCAGATGTTGAGTTTTATATCTTTTTAAAGAATACGGAAATTGGACAATTTGAATCTTCCGACTGGATTAGAGATATTGCCCCATATGGTTTACTTTTTTATAACGAATTTGGATCTGAAGTTGTCGTGTTTTCCAATTTAATTAGAGGGGAGTTTCATTTTCAGGCTGAATCTGAGATTGAAGTTATTAAGACATTTAAAGACACAGGTGTCTTCCCTGACACAGAATCCATGTTCATTTATGATATTACAGGTAAATTAAAACCATGTTTAGATTATCTAAATGGTAAAGGGCCAGAAAGAATGACAAATGATAATGTCAATTTTGCTTTTAATAACCTTGTTAATGCATGGCTTATGGGTATAAACGTTTTAAAAAGAGGGGAAATTGCACGTTCATTGGAATGTCTAACATATGTTCAAAAATACGTTTTACAATTGATTAGGATTCGTGAAAAAAACGTAGAACGTTGGCTAAACGCTACAAAAAACTTAGAATTTGACCTTTCAGAAAAGGCGTATGGTGAGTATGCATCAATTACGTCAAAGTTAGATAAAGAAGAATTATATCGTGCCTATTCTAATACACTGGATGTAGTTGAAGGGTTAGTTCTTGTACTTGCTGATTATTACCGATTTGACATTAATTTAATATTTTTAAAAAAATTACATTCTTATTTAACTAATCGGTCTTAAACTCATTTTTTGACTCAGATTTCCCTTGTAAAGTAGATAGCAAAAGGAGAGATAGTGGGCATTCAAAATATAATTTCGATACCCACTTTTTATTTTTATATAAAACATTGTGATTAAGTGTACTTAAAGTAACGCGTGCGTTAGTTTAACTAGCGAATATTATAATTAAAGGGACGAAGAACAGCTCTTCGTCCCTTTTTCAATGCGATTTCTATTGTGATTTGGTTTGTGAAAGTTGTGTGATTTTATCTGTGTTTTTTCGTTTTGCATCTCACAAGTGAACCCGTTGTCAATGAAACAAGGAGCTGTTAATTACTTAAGCTTTTTCAATTCTTCAATCGTCTTTATTTGCTGTTCAATTCCAACGTTCATATCGTCATCCCATTTAAGCATGCCTCCGTCGTAATTTGTGACGCGATCATAGCCATTGTCTTTCATAAAGAGGGCGACATTTTGTGAGCGGTTCCCGCTTCGACAGATAAACACGTACTCCTTATCCTTTTCAAACCCTTCTAGTAATGGAGGGATGGAATGCATCGGTAACAACGGAACACCTGGAATATGACCTGCTTCATACTCTTCAGGCTCTCTTACATCAATGACAATCGTATCCTCGGGGTTACTTTTTAACAATTCTTTCAATTCATTTACATCGACTTGTTTTATTCCATCTGTTTCATGAGCCAAATCAATCACCTCTATCTAAAATTCTTAAAAACTTATTCAATATAGAGAGTATAATAAAAACTGCCGCTCCATTCAAAAAACGCGATTTATTTTACCTGCCACCTTCTGCACTTTCTTCTCTTTTATCATGGTCTTGTTTCCGCTTTAGCATATACAGCCTGTATGTGTGCGAGGCAATAACTTTTGATACAGCATAAAATGGGACAGCTAACAGTAAGCCAATCAACCCGGCAAAACGCCCTGCAACGAGTAATAGCAAAATAATCGTTAATGGGTGTACTGCTAGTTTTTTCCCCATCACTTGTGGAGAAATGAGATTACTTTCGATTTGCTGGATGACAACAATTGCAATGACAACTTTAAGTACCATAAACGGAGAGTCAATAATCGCGACAATGACGGCCGGAATCGTCCCAATCCAAGGTCCAACAAAGGGAATGATGTTTGTAACCATCGCAACCAAAGCCAAAATAAGTGAGTAATCGATCCCGATAATACGAAACGCAATATACATTAACACCCCGACACAAAAACTTACAATGATTTGCCCTTGAATGTAGGAGCTTAGTGCTATATCCATATCCTTTAATATGCGCTGTCCTTCACCGCGTTGCTTTTTTGGCAGAAAACGCAATACTTGTCCTGGTAGTTTCCCTCCATCTTTAAGCATATAAAACAAAATAAATGGAATGATGATAAGTAAAATAACGACATTCGTTATGACACCGATAAAGCTTGCGATGTTACGCGTAATAATATCAAATGCTTCCGATAAATATTGTGTAAAGTTGTCGGTAATTTCTTCAATAGAGAAGTTCTCAGTTTCCTGAAAACGATTAACCCATTCGTTATTTTGTAGTTCAATCAACATATTACGGAACTCGTTAAAGAGAGCTGGAGCATTGTCAACTAAGTTGCTGACTTGTTGTTGAAGTGTAGGACCGATCAAAAAAACTAAACCGGTTATGACACCAATTACCGCTAAATATATAATGAGAATTGATAACGTCTTAGGTACATTTTGTTTATGTAATAACCCCATAATTGGCCGAAGGAGATAAAATAAAACACCTGCAATCAGAAATGGGATAAAAAGTGTTTGCACCATTACTTGAATAGGTGTAAAGATAAACGTAACTTTTGTAGATAAATAGATAATTAGAAGAATAAAACTAGCTGCATATAAAAATCGAAAAAACTTTGAATGCGGCAACCGATCCACCAACCTTCCTACAATTCGCAACTTTATTATAACATATTTTACCTTTATGTGCGTGTTCAAAAAGGAGAACAAAATGAGCCGAGAAGATCGAGGCAGCGCAGCTTAGAGCATAAAGCTGGTCGCTTCGTCAGCCATACCTTACACGCCAGAGAAGTGGATTTTTTCCCCAAGTAACGGAGCGTGGTATTAATACGTGAGTTGCGCAGAAGCAATAACGAACTTCCCCAGGATGGGGTGATTCCTGTGTTGTCACAGGGCGTGGCGGTATTTAGCAAGAGACCCTATTTCCCGACAGCTATTTTCCCCGACTTTTTGAACGTCCTCTTTATGAGGTTGTTCAAAGTAGAGGCTCAATGAAAAACTCTGCCCTTTCAGTCGTGCGTAGCTTTATTCAATTCAAATGATGAAGCAATCAAGCGGCCTACGGAGCTACATAAAGCTACTCTGAATTTAACACCAAGCAAGTTAGAGACCGTAGCCAAGCTGAATTGTGTTTAAAAGGTCTCTTAATAAAAATGATCTTCTGCGTAGTTGGCCGGAATCTGCGAGACTCCCTCAGGAAAAGTTGATATGGCGGGGGTCCGCCCGGATTTTGAGGCCCTAAAAAATTTTTTTGTACTCGCCTCCGACTGCCAAGGTCCACATAATTCTTGTAAATACATTTACTGTATTTAGAGATTACGCGTTGCGTTGGGAATGTGGGGTACATTTCCATATATAGGTGTAATTCACACGAGAAAAACTCTGCTACAATCAGGTGACTTACCCTCCCATGTCTCCTGGCATCAAGTGCCTACATTCCTTCGTTGGGTCTTGCCTGACGCAGATCTCGGACTCTTACTCCTGCATGGACTGCCCTTTACTGGGCGTCTAAAGTCTCCGTCTTGCCGAATCTCTGTGCCTGTGTTGTCAAAGGTACATTAAAGCACTGTGAAGCCTTACGCTGCCTTGTTCTGAGGATAGTTGGAAGAGTCTATCAACATTCTCTCAGGGTCAAACATTGCCTGTTTCTTGCTAAGTCCATGGAACACCTGAAGCAGCTTTCTGCATAGCACAACCATTGCTTCTTTCTTGGTCAGTGGATTTTGTTCCCGTGAGTGATAATGCATGTACAGTTGACGAAAGCTTGCATTGTTCTGAATGAGCGGAAGGATCGCTTTATAAAGTAAGGCTCGTAGTCGTTTTCTTCCGCGTTTAGAGATCTTCTTTGTGCCTTTATGCTGACCTGAACTGTTCTCACGCAACGTAAGTCCCGCTAGCTTAATGAGTTGGCGTGGATGCCTGTAATTGCGCATAGAGCCTGTTTCAGCCAATAACTCGCTTACAGTGTTCTCGCTGATTCCCGGAATGGAGACGAGGTACTGAAACTCTTCTAATGACTGGGCCTGCTCAACCATCTGGGAAGTCACCTCTTCAAGTTGTGATTCCAATAGTTCCAGCTGTTGAACAAGGCTGCGAATCTCCAGCCGTGACATTTCCTGACTGCGTGTTACGCCAATAGAGTGACGAGCCACTTCAATCAGGGTCACCATTTTGGGTTTCCCAGCATACTTGGCGCCAGCTTTCTTCTGTTGCCTGACCATCTCTTCGACAGACAAATGTGGAACATCCTGGGGAAGAGGTGTCAGCTTTAAAACGGCAAGAGCTTGTTGGCCCAATTCACTGAAGACTTGATTGAATTCCGGAAAGTAAAGATCCTTCCATCGCTGTATCCTGTTTTTTACGGAAGAGATATCTTTTCGTAATCGTTCCCGGATTGCGGATCCATGCCTCATGTGATGTTCAGCGGTTGTCATCTTCCGCGGTATACTAAAATAGCCGTTAGGAAGAAGTTTCGCTATAACGCGTGCATCTTTAGCGTCGTTCTTCGTTTGAGAATTATCGTCCATTTCCTTGGATTGTTTTACATGCATTGGATTGACGATGACAAAAGGGAATTCGAAAGCCTCCAGCATAGCCGCAAGGTTCATCCAGTAGTGGCCGGTTGCTTCAAAACCGATGAGCACATTTGATTTGTTGTGTGTCTCCATCAGTTGTCTAACAGCCTGCTCAAAATGGATGAAACCATCTTTTGACTGGTGGATGCGCCATACTTTCGTTAATTCGCGTCCGCGCAAATCGACGGCACAGGCATAGTGATTCTTTTTTGCAATATCGATTCCAATAACTAGAGTGTTTTCGTTGACTTGATTAATTCGTTCATTTCTACTACGATTCATGAAGGGTTCCTCCTTTGTGATTGCTGGTTTGTTTTTGCACCTTGCATCATATCGGAGGATCCTTTTTTTATCAATAGGGGTAAAACCTATCCGACAGGAATGCTCCTGCGGAAAAACGGACCAGTCGAGACCCCGCAGGGCGCTTTTCCCGAGGAGGCTTGGCGGTTCGTCCGCGGAAAGCGAGCAGGTGCAGGCCTACGGAGCTACATAAAGCTACTCGTAATTAACACCAAGCAAGTTGGAGAACGTAGCCAAGCTGAATTGTGTTTAAAAGGTCTCTTAATAAAAAAGATCTTCTGCGTAGTTGACCGGAATCTGCGAGACTCCTGCGGAAAAACGGACCAGCCGAGACCCCGCAGGGCGCTTTTCCCGAGGAGGCTTGGCGGTTCGTCCGCGGAAAGCGAGCAGATGCAGGCCTACGGAGCTACATAAAGCTACTCTTATTTTAACACCAAGCAAGTTAGAGACCGTAGCCAAGCTGAATTGTGTTTAAAAGGTCTCTTAATAAAAAAGATCTTCAACTTTTTTCTTGAGCTTTTGAAAACAACCTAACAAAAAGAGAACCTTATATCCAAGATTCTCTATTACTGGGTAATTATTTTTTTTACGTTCTTTTGGCAAGATTGTCTTTTAATGAGCTTGTGAGGAATAATGACTTTTTTTGCAGCTGAATTAGGTTGATCGATTTTTTCGATTAAACATGCTGCTGCCTCATAGCCTAGCCCGTAAATATTAATATCTACAGTTGTCATCGGAGGTGCTGATAACTCTGAGATTAAAACATTGTTAAAGCTCACAATGGAAACATCGTCAGGAACAATAATATCCATTTCACCAAGCATGCGCAGAACCCCAAAGGTCATAATATCATCTGCTACGAGTAACGCTGTAGGTGGTTCTTTTAAGCTCATTAAATCTATAACCGCTTCTTGCCCTCCCTCTTGCAACTCTTCACGGAAGACAATATATTCATCCTGCAAATCAACCCCTGCATTATTAAGCGCACGTTCATACCCTTCCATATGGTCAACTGTGACAACAAAGTCGAAGTTACCTCCGATAAAAGCAACTCTCTCATGACCTAACAGTAATAAATACTCTGTCACTGTTTTCGCAGCTTTAAAGTTGTCATTGTTTACATAAGTAATATTTGTCATTCGTTCATCATAGGGCCGACCAATGATTGTAAACGGAAAGTTTTGCTCGTATAAATACGAAATCACTTTATCATTTACACGAGAGTATAAAAGGATGATCCCATCAACTCTGTGCCCTTGAACCATATCTTGTACTTCTTCATAAATTTCTTCTTCCGTTTGACCAGTTGATAGGTATAATCCATAATCCAATTGATGAGCTTTAGTACTTATTCCTCTGATAACTTCTGGGAAAAAGGGGTTTTGGAATGTTTTATTCGCTGAATTAGGCATGACCAAACCAATCGTTTTCGTCGTTTTGTTCGCCAAGCTACGGGCATTAAAATTAGGATGATACCCTAACTCCTCCATCGCCTCCCTGACTTTTTCTTTTGTCCTTTGACTGATTCTAGAGCTGTTTGCGATCACTCTGGAAACGGTAGAAGGAGCCACATTTGCTCGTTTTGCAACGTCTTTTATTGTGATAGCCATGGGCTTAACATCCCTTTCTATACGTAGTTTAAAGGTATTTGTTTTCGAAAGAGGATGGTTATACTTTGCCATTCTCCAGTCCTTCTACAGGGGTACACCTCTTCGTAAACTGTTACGTCTATTTGTATTGAAGGCATCATGAACAATAAAAAGGACAAGATGTCCAGACAAGAGTAAATACCATGCTAACAACCTTCTGTTGTAACCGTTAACACCTCTTTATCATAGTCCAGTTTTATAGACTTTTCAAACGTTTCCTGCTCTTGCTAGCGAACGTTTCTCCATTATCTTCATAGATGGTACGAAACATTCCCGGCTTTCACATTTACAAACGAGCTGATTCATTCGCACGCATTCTTCGGAATTCATTAGGCGTAATTCCTTCAATTTTTTTAAAAACCCTCGAAAAATAGCTCCGGTCTGTTATGCCAACTTCCTTTGATACAGCACCTAAGTCTTGATTCGTTTTTATTATAAGTTCTTTGGCAATTTCAAGGCGATATCGGGTCAAATACTGATTTGGTGTTAGACCGGTTGTTCGCCTCATACATCTTGTTACATAATCGGGATGATATAGGAGCTCACTAGATATACCGGTTAGTGTTAGAGATGGATCATTGAAATGCTCTTTAATGTAGGAGACCGCTTCACTTGATACCGTTTCCGCACTTGTGGGTATCTGTACAGCTTCTTGTTGAATAATGATCATACATTCATAAAAGATCGACTGTTGTTTAAGTTTGTCCAATGGTGACTGGGATGGATTTAACCTATTTAATAGTGAAAGATGATGATATAAGCGTTCTTCATTTGTTATTTTTCCATACCTGGGTAGATGAAGCTGAAACTGTGCAGGGTCTATATATGTACTTTCTTGTTTCATAATATGAGACCAATCTACCTCAGTTTCATCTACTAACGAGTAGGACCTCGGAAAGCTAAAGTGAACCCAATAAAATGTCGTCTCTTCCAAACACCCCTTAACACCACAATGGTAAATTTCTGGAACCATCATTAAATACTCGCCGGATCGGATTGAATATACAGTCCCTCCTTCCTCTATATAAAGCGTCCCCTTTTCCCGATTTAATGAAGATCGGCAATGGCGGCACCACAGTCTTAATTAGCTTCATTCCTTTCACTCTCCATATCGGAAATATCCTAATCTAATCGGTTTTGTATTCTTTTAATAATTAAAAAATCGCTATAAACTAAAGGGAGTAAATTTCGCTTTTGTCCATATTGTTTCATTATACTTCAGGAGGCACCTCTTATGCCAAAACAGCAAGCTAAGAAAAAACTAACGCTGTACGCATTAACGTGGCCGATCTTTATTGAGATTTTCCTTCATATGTTAATGGGGAATGCAGACACTCTCATGCTTAGTCAATATGATGATAACGCCGTTGCGGCTGTGGGTGTCTCGAATCAACTGATGAGTGTCATAATCGTCATGTTCGGATTTGTAGCAACGGGAACAACGATACTAATTGCCCAATATTTAGGCGCTAAGAAAAATCAACAAGCGAGTCAAATTGCTGTCGTTTCCTTAGCAGCTAATTTACTTTTTGGATTACTATTAAGTGCTGTCCTCTTCCTTTTCGGCCCACAACTGTTAGGAGCAATGAATCTACCTCCAGAGCTTATGGAAACAGCTCTCCTTTATTTACGTATTGTTGGTGGCTTTGCTTTCGTTCAAGCGTTAATTATGACTGCAGGCGCTGTTATAAAAAGTCACGGGTTTACCCGCGATGCCATGTGGGTCACGTTAGGTATGAACCTTTTAAATGTTATCGGAAACTACCTTTTTATCTTTGGTCCTATGGGCTTTCCATCATTGGGAGCTACAGGGGTAGCCATAAGTACAGCAACGAGCCGAACTCTAGGACTGGTCGTGTTAATGCTCTTATTGTATAAACGAGTCAACGGAGAACTGCCTTTTTCTTATCTTTTCCGTACATTTCCAAAGGTGGAGCTCCAACAGTTAATGAAGATTGGTATCCCTTCGGCAGGTGAACATCTTTCTTATAACGCTTCACAAATGGTGATCACCTTTTTCATTGCTTCGATGGGAACGATTGAATTAACGACCAGAGTTTATGCCACGAATATTATGATGTTTTCCTTTTTGTTCGCAATTGCCATTGGTCAAGGTACCCAGATTCTTGTTGGTCATTTAATAGGAGAAGGAAAATATCAAGAAGCTTACGCACGTTGTTTACGAAGCTTATGGATCGGCTTTACCGTATCTACTACGGCAGCAGCTCTTTTTGCAATTTTCCGTAAGCCTCTGCTCTCTATTTTTACTGACAATCCGGAAATCATTGAATTGGGCGGTATTTTACTCTTGCTTACTGTTATTTTAGAACCGGGCAGAGCCTTCAACCTTATTGTAATTAATTGTCTTAGAGCTGCCGGTGATGTTAAATTTCCTGTTTATATCGGAATCTTGTCTATGTGGGGAGTCTCGGTCACCATTTCATATGGTGCAGGGATCATTGTCGGCCTAGGGCTTATCGGCGTTTGGCTCTCATTTATTGCAGATGAATGGCTGCGAGGCTTGCTTATGTTGAGAAGATGGAAAGGAAAGCAGTGGCAAAGGATGTCATTTGTTCATCAAAAGGAAGAAGATTCGAAGGAAACAGCGAATGCTTAGTAAAAACTCTTTTTATTCGAGGGCGTCACAAAAGGTCAAAACTTACCTTTTGAGCGCCCTTTTCATATTCAATATTTTTCAATTAGTCTTTTACTAGTTTTGAAACATAAACTATAATAAAAAGTTTACCTGTTTACGAGTGCACCACCATTCAATTCATTACATTTTTATGCAACGATGCCTCCTATTTTACCGTGTTCATAAGTAAACCGAACTACTGACTCTTTTGAATTGCAAGGGCTTTCAAAAATCGACAACCTTCGCAGGTTTCATGTTGTGGCGCGGCATGGAGAGGATAGCTTCTCTTATGCAAGTATGAAAGTTTTGACAACATCGCTAATATCTGATTAAATTAAAAAGTAATATCAACAATTTTTATACGGTTGTTGGTATGAAATAACTAATAATACTTCAAAAAGGGGGAAATTACTTTGAAGAAAAAGTTTTACACAATGTTTGCTTCTGTTATGACGTTTGGCATGCTGCTTTCTGCATGTGGCGAAGCTGATGATGCTGAAGAAAACGGTGGCACTGCTGACGAGGGTGAAGATACTGGTGAGGAAGTAGCTACTGATGATGAGGTACGCTTGCAAATGGGTACTGGAAGCACAGGTGGTACATATTATCCACTAGGTGGAGAAATGGCCAACGTCATTAATGACAATATCGAAGACTACGAAGACTTTGATATAAGTGCGGTTTCCAGTGGTGCATCTGTTGATAACTTATCTCAGATTTTCCAAGGTGAAATGGATCTAGGAATGACGGTTCACTTGCCTGCAGTAGATTCATTAACTGGTGCTGGTGACTTCGAAGGTGTTGAAGTTGATAACTTCGGTTTCATGGGCCATATCTACCCTGAGGTTATGCAAATTGCAGCTCCTGCAGATGCTGGTATTGAAACAATCTCTGACTTGGAAGGTAAATCTGTTGCGATTGGACCACCAGGAAGTGGTACTCAAGCAGCAGCTACGTTGATCTTAGAAGCTCACGGCCTTGAAGAGGGGGATTACACTGCCCTTGAAGAAGGTTTCGGTGATGCTGCGGGTCGTATCCAAGATGGTAGTTTAGATGCATCATTTGGTCTTTTAGGATTACCTGCTGGTAGCCTTGATGAGCTATCTGTTAACACTGACATTGTTCTGCTTTCCATTGAAGACGATGCGATGGATTATATCCTTGAAAACAGTGGCTATGCTCAATTTGATATCCCTGCAGATTCATACGACCAAGTTGAATTAGATGGTCCTGTCAACGCGATCACTGCTTATGCAATTTTAGTAGGATCCACGGACACTATTGATGAAGACCTTGGCTATGAGATTACGAAAGCGTTATTCGAAAACAGTGAAAGCATTACACACGACCAAGGACAACACTTAACCAAAGAGAACGCCATGAACGGATCTGATGGTCTGCCAATGCACCCTGGTGCAGAGCGTTACTTTGAAGAAGAAGGCTTGTTAGATTAATGACAGACTGAAGGCCGGACTACAAAATTGTCCGGCCTTTTTTAAAGAGGTTTTCAAAACTCGCTTGAAGAGATTACTGTCAAGTCCCTTTTCCTCTGGAATAGAATTTCGAGTACAACGTGAAAATGAAAGAGCTCCTTTAGTCATATCATCTCCCTTTATTGACAAGACACTTCGGAATTTTTTTACTCATGTTGAAAGCGCATTCGTTCATGAAAGTTTTTATAACCAGTTGTATCCATTGTTTTCATTTTAAAACTGTGGTAAAAAGGTACTATTGCTGTATTTTTTTATTCCGCTAAGAGTTCCCTAGCGGAGTGCCGACGAAAAAGCAGGACTTAGCTCATCACGCCTACTTTTTCGTCGGTTTTTAATTAAAGTGCTCGTTCAAAAAGATAGGGTTAGCTTCTGTTAGAGATTCATAGATTTTACCGCCATCTCAGCCAACTTATTCCTTCTTTTTGAAAACGTTAAAATTTGAGGGTGGTGATTGTATGGCAGAAAAAACAGATCAGCAAAAACAACAAGAATTAATTTCAAAATACGATAAAGAATCCGCTTACCGTCAAGATACAGGGAAATGGTATTGGATCATTGCATTTATGGCAATCTCATTAACGATTTTTCACCTGTATAGAGCTTATCCCGCTAATGGTCCCTTGGTCTTTTTAATGCAAGGAGCAGTTCACCTCGGTACCGCAATGGGGCTGATATTCCTTTTATACCCTGCTACTAAAAAAGGGATTAAACGAAAAGGAATACCTTTTTACGATGTGATCTTAGCCTTTTTAGCAATGGGAAGCTCCTATTATATCCTTTTTCGATATGATTGGTTAACCGGAGGAGCAAGAATCCTAGGTTTCTCTACTCTCGACATCATTGTCGCTTCAATTGGTATTATCCTATTATTAGAGGCATCTAGACGTGCGGTTGGTATTCCGATCGTAGTTATCGCAAGTTTAGCGATTCTTTATGGTCTATTTGGAACGAACATTCCTTACTTTGGACACGGTGGCTTTGATTGGTCCGGATTATCAAGAAGATTATTTTATTCATCAGACGCAATATTTGGTACTCCAATCCAAATATCAGCAACGTATATTTACCTGTTTTTATTTTTCGGGGTTATGCTCATCAAAACAGGTGTAGGACAATACTTTAATGATTTAGCTTTCGGTTTGACCGGTCGTTATACTGGTGGTACCGCAAAAGCGGCTGTTGTTGCTTCAGCCATGCAAGGAACAGTAACAGGAAGTTCTGTTGCCAACACGGTAGGATCTGGTTCCTTTACAATTCCGATGATGAAACGGGCAGGCTTTAGACCTCAGTTCGCGGCTGCAGCGGAAGCCTCGGCTTCTACTGGTGGACAGATTATGCCACCTATTATGGGTGCTGCTGCTTTTATCATGGCCGAATATGTAAGCGGCGTTTCATATAGTGATATTATTATTATCGGGATAATTCCAGCAATTTTATATTTCACAGGTGTGTTCATGGGAACCCACTATGAAGCTAAGCGCTATGGTATCCATGGTTTACCAAAAGATCAGCTTCCAGCGCTTAAAGGGATTTTAAAAAAGATTTATCTTCTCTTACCGCTTGTTACAATTATTACGATGCTGGTGAACGGATTTACTCCTACCACCGCTGCCTTATATGGTATCGGCGCAGCCTTCTTAGTAAGCTTTGTACAAAAAGAAACGCGATTAGGTTGGCGAGATCTCCTTGATGCCTTTGAGCAAGGTGCACGCATTGCCCTCCCAGTTATCGCTGCCTGTGCTACCGCAGGGATCATTGTAGGTGTCGTTGTATTTACTGGATTAGGAAGCAAAATTGCTGGTGGCCTTTTAGGGCTTGCTGGTGACAGTTTGTTCCTGCTCCTATTCTTTACGATGATTGCTTGTATATTACTTGGTATGGGCTTACCGACTACAGCTAACTACGTTGTAACCGCAACGATGGCGGCTCCAGCATTAATCGAGTTCGGGATCCCACCGATTGCTGCTCACTTCTTTGTTTTTTACTTTGGAATTGTAGCAGATATTACGCCTCCAGTATGTTTAGCCGCATACGCCGGAGCCGGAATTGCAAGGGCAAATCCGATGAAAGCTGGTGGAAATGCCTTAAAGCTTGCGATTGCTGCGTTTATCATTCCATATGTTTTTGTATACAATCCAGTTTTACTGCTAGAAGATGCAACATTTATGAATCTAGCACCGGTTCTTATTACAGCTTTAATTGGAATGGCTGCCATTAGTGCCGCGATGATGGGCTACTTCGTTAGAAAGCCGAACTGGCTAGAACGAGCCCTATTACTCGGCGCAGGTGTGATGTTAATTTACCCGGATAATTTGATCCTTTCAGGTTCAGGTTTAGTTCTATTAATAGGAATTGGTTTGTTTCAAAAATTTCTTAAAGAATCATCTGAAAAGGCGACTTCTGCTTAAAAAAATAATAATCAGGGTTACTCAAAAGGTAAAAACCTCTGATTTGATTGCAATGGCTTTGCTCGATGCTTGCCAGCTATGAGAAAAACGCTCATAGCTGGCTTTAAACATGCATCGGCTTCGCTCATTGCTTCAGGGTTACTCAAAAGGTAAAAACCAACCTTTTGAGTAACCCTTTTTATTCTTCAAAGACGTCGAAGTTATCCCACAGGCCTTCTAGTTCGTTTAAGCGTTTTTCTACTTTTTTATGTTCCGATCTGGTAACTGCAGTGATCAGTGCGTTTACGATGCTTAAGGGTGCTGAGAACGAATCGATAAACGAGTTGATTTCTGTAGCGGCAATTAATTTCAGATCTCCTAACGGGACAAGCGGGCTCATTAAGTGATCGGTAATGATGAGAGTTTTTGCTCCCCTTTGCTTTGCATACTTTAATACTTCCACCGTTCGCTTTGTGTATCTTGAAAAGCCAAACCCGATCACTAGGTCGTTTTCTTTAATATCGAGAAGGTGTTCTGAAACGCCATCAGCCTGGCGAATCATTTCTGTATTTTGCAACACCATATCTAAATAAAACTCTAAAAAACTCCCAATACTGGTCGCGCTCCGGTAAGCGACGATGTAAACCCGATCCGCTTGAATAATTTCATTGACTGCCTGCTCAAAATGTCTAGTATTAAGTTGGTTTAAGGTTGTTTTTAAATTTTGAATATCATCACCTAGAATTTCTGTAATGACATCTTCTGTAGCCCCATCCTCTTCTGTTGTCTTTGCTAACACTTCAGCAGACGTCATCTTCCTCTGCAACGCTTCTTGCAAATGACGTTGGAGGTCAGGGTAGCCTTTATAATTCAAAAAAAAAGCGAAGCGGATGACCGTTGCCTCCCCTACTTCTACATACTTTGCTAATTTTGAAGCCGTTAAAAAGGGGGCCGTTTCACGATTTTCAATTAAGTAGTTGGCTATTTTTTTGTGTGACTTACTCATCGTTTGCTGCTGTTCAATGATTCGTTCGTAGACTTCGCTTTCAAACATAGTAGCACCCCTTTTGAATTACGCTCCAGTCATTCTTTGATTAAAGACCTTTTGTAAAGCGTCCATCGTTTTACTCAGTTCTTTTTCGTTGTGAGCTGTGGAGATGCTATAACGGTTTAAAGGTTTTGTGTAAATCCCCTCGTTAATTAGATGCATATCTAGCTCTTTACGAAACGTAAGATCGGCTTTCTGCAAATCACGGTAGTTTTTCACTGAGTTCTTTGTAAAAACCATGTTAAAAATCGTTCCTATTCCAAGAGCTTGCATCGAAATCCCCTGTTTATCAAAAAACGTCTCCAACTCGCCTTTTAATCCTCTTGTGTATTCTAGTGTTTGTCTGTATTCATTCTCTAAAACATTTATCGTCGCCAGCCCTGCTGCTAAGATTAACGGATGCCCATTGTACGTACCACTATGAAATAATGTATCCTTAGCGGAAGAGCCCGAACTTTGCGACGTATCAAAAACATCACTGCCTTGCTTTGGACTGGAAACTGCCATAATCTGTTTTTTTCCACCAACAACACCAAAAGGAAAACCACCTCCGATTACCTTTCCAAGAGTGGTGAGATCCGGAGTGATTTGATAGATACTTTGAGCACCACCTAATGAAGAACGTAACCCTGTTTTTACTTCGTCAAAGATTAAGACAATTCCTAGCTCCTTCGTAATGTTTCTTAATTGAAACAGAAACGTTTCATCCGCTGGAATAAAGCCTCCTTGGACAGGTTCAATCATCACTGCCGCTAATTCATCAGCATGTTTCTTTAAAATCCGTTCACAAGCTTTCGCATTATTGAATGGCAGGATAATCGTATTTTTATCATTATCCTTTAATAACCCTGCAGATTCCGGTACTGGAAAGGGTTCATCCGCTTCTCCTGCTTTTAACGGGTCGGGATTGATGCTATATAACATTTCATTGTATCCACCATGATAATGACCTTCGAACTTGGCTACCTTTGATTTCCCGGTAAAGGCAAACGCGAGTCGTAGCGCTAATAGCGTAGCTTCAGTACCAGAATTCGTGTATCGCAGCTGCTCTATTGAAGGAAAGTATTGTTGAATTTTTTTAGCAAAAGCACCTTCTACTTTATGTGGTGTGCCAAACAAATAGGTACCATCTTTTTTTAACTGCATGTCAATTGCTTCTTTAATCGAACGATGCCCATGCCCTAACGCCAAGGCACCATAGCCCATTAAATAGTCAACGTATTCATTCCCATCCACATCTGTAAGCCTAGCTTCCATTCCATGTTTCATAACAATTGGATAAGGAGTAAAATGCTTAATGTTGGCCGTAACACCTCCAGGCAGAATGTTTTCACTCTCTTTCTGAAGCCGGTACGACTCTTTCGTTTTACTTAAAAATCGAGGCAAGGGATGAGAAAAATGGTGAATAGCCATAAATAAATGAGCGTCTCCTTTCATTCCTTCATTTTTATGAAGTATATATTTCATTATATGCTCATTCTTCTCATTTTTGAAGAGAAAATTTCGCCTATTTTTCAAAATGAAAGATTCATTTCAAAATTTACTAATTATTCGAAATATTAGCCATACTAAACTAGTCTTGTTATAATAAACAAGTAGCTTAACTGCTAGAATCTTCAGAGGAGGGTGATCGTATATGGCTCAACCAAAGTACATTATGAATCTCGACAAAATTGACCAGATTCCAGAAGAGGAAAAGGAGAAGCTGAAGCAAATTACCGATAAATTTGTATTCAGAGTAAATGATTATTACCTAAACCTCATTGACTGGAATGACCCGAACGATCCCATTCGCAAGCTCGTGATACCAAATGAAGGGGAATTAGAAGAATATGGACGGTGGGACTCTTCTGATGAGGATACGAACTACGTTGTCCCAGGCTGTCAGCATAAGTACACAACAACAGCATTACTTATCGTTTCTGAAGTTTGCGGCGCCTATTGTCGCTACTGCTTCCGTAAACGTTTATTCCGAAATGATATTAAAGAAGCAATGGCGGATGTACAACCAGGAATCGAATACATAAAAAATCATCCGGAGATTAATAACGTCTTATTAACTGGTGGTGATTCGTTAATTTTAGCTTCTAAAAAACTGCGAAAAATTATCGAACAACTACGTGAAATTGACCATGTAAAAATCATTCGATTAGGCTCAAAAATGCCTGTCTTTAATCCGATGCGTATTTACGAAGACGAAGAGCTTTTAAAATTAATTCGTGAATATTCCACTGCGGAAAAACGCATTTACGTTATGGCTCACATTAATCATCCGAAAGAGATTACCGAAGAAGCCAAACGAGGCTTTGAAGCTCTTCATGATGCAGGCGCGATTGTCGTCAACCAGACCCCTGTTCTAAAAGGGATCAACCATGATCCTGAAGTCCTTGCTGAGCTTTTAGACAAATTATCTTGGGCTGGGGTAACCCCTTACTATTTCTTTATCAACCGTCCGGTAGCCGGAAACAATGATTTCGTTTTATCATTGAAAGAAGCCTACCAGGCAGTCGAAAAAGCGAAAGCGATTACATCTGGCTTAGGAAAACGAGTAAGGCTATCCATGAGCCACACGTCCGGTAAGATCGAAATCCTTGCCATTGAAGACGGAAAAGCCTATTTAAAATATCATCAATCACGTGATGGCGATTATGGGAAGTTTGTCGTACTCGACTGCCCTGAGGATGCCTCCTGGTTCGATGACTTACCAGGCAACGAACAATATTGGGAGCCACCATCCAAAAAGCTCGAGACATTTGAATCTGCCAATGAAAAGATCCGTCTAAAAGAAGAAGAACAGTCTGTTAAATACTAACGCTAAAATATAACACGGCACCTGCTCTTTCTAGGGCGGGTGTTTTGTAGTATTACAATTGGATATTAATCACATCAAAACTTGCTGAGATTCATTGAAAGTTGATCTGTATAAATCATAAAAACGTGTGGCATGAGGCTAGCTAACCGTTTTATAGTATTTTTACTTTTTCTTTTTCAAAAAAAAAGAAACGATGATTTTATTCATCGTCCCTTCTCGTAAGTTCACCCTAAACCTTCAACTAAAGGAGGTTCGTTTCAATTTTCTTCATTTCATAGAAGTAGCCTTCCATCATCATGAGCTCTTCAAACGTACCTGATTCAATAATTCTACCCTTTTCCATTACGATAATTTGGTCCATCTTCTCGAGTTCTTTTAATCGGTGGCTAACGAGAACAAGGGTATCTTTATTCTCCTCAGCTTTCTCGTATAAATGTTCGTAAAGCTGCTGCTCAGTTAATGCATCGACTGAGGAAGTGGGCTCATCTAGAAGCCAAAGAGGCGCTGCCTTTAACATCGCTCTTGCAATAGCTAGTCGCTGCTTTTCTCCACCAGAGAGATTCTCCCCTTTTTCATATACTAAATCATCTAATGAAAAAGTGTCGAGCGTTACTTTTCCTAGCGCTTTTTGCATTTCTCCATCTGTTAACTCATCACCTGCTATTAACAAATTGTCGCGAATCGTGCCATAAAAGAAATGATTCTCTTGTAAAACGACATTCGATGCCTCCCAAACATTTTCTTGACTCACCTGCTCTATTGACGTGTGATTAAAACGAAGGGTTCCTTTATTTGGAAGAAAAACCTTCGATAAAAGGAGCAGGAGCGTCGATTTCCCAGAACCACTAGGGCCTACGATCGCCGTTTTAGAGCCAGTAGCAAGACGAAGGGTCACGTCATGTAACGCTTCACGCTCTTCATCAGGGAAGGAGAAAGAAACATTCTCCATTTCGATTACGGGGGCCCGGCTTGTATCCAAATGGACGTTGGCTGATGCCTTTTCTCCTCTCACAACATCGTTTTCTTGATCAACAACTGAAAAAAGGCGGTTCGATGCGCGTTTACTATTCTCAAAGTGACTCGGGAACACCGCCATCGGATTCGATGTTTCGAACACAGTGAGTGAAATCATCACGAGCATGGCAAGAAATACGCCATTTAATTGGCCATCAACAACAAAGTAAGCCCCCATTCCAAGAACAATCCAGGCGATAATGAGAGAAATCATATTGTTCACAGACTCGCCGAATAACGCATGAATTCCTTCTCTTTCTTGTTCACGTAAATAATGGTCGGAAGAATCGGTAAGCTGTTGTTTTTGCCGATCCAGTTGTTGGTGAATTTTCAAATCACGAAATCCGTATAAAAATTCTGTTACGTCTGTTGATAAGATGCCTCGCTGTTCTCTTACATGCCGATCGACATGTCTTTGCCGCATTGCAAAAAGAGCAGGGACAATAAATCCTGTTAATAGAAGGCCGCAAACTAAAGCTAAGGCGACATAGACTGAGAAAAAGGCTGTAAAGAAAATCGTGCTTAAAAAGACGATAAGCATAACAATCGGCGGATAAAACACGCGAAGGAAATAATTTTGTAACGTCTCTACATCGCCCACGATTCTAGAAAGGAGGTCACCGCTCCGATATTTTTGAAAAATACTCGGTGCTAATGGCTCCAGTTTTTCATAAAAATAAACGCGGATGTTACTTAATATTGTAAACGTTGCTTTATGTGAAAAATACCGCTCAGCATAACGACTGCCTGCCCTTAAGAAGCTAATAAATTTTATGAAAGCAATGGCAAACGTCAACGTATAAAGAGGAGGCACCAACGCTGCTTTTGAAACTAAATAACCACTTGTAGCAAAGAGACTTACAGCGGCAATCCCGGCAAGAAAGCCAAAAACGATCGAATACAGCACATGCTTTTTTTCGATGATCATAAGTCGTGTCACAATAGCAAAGTCTTTCATTGTGATATCCCTCCTTGCTGCACAGACACCATTTCCCGATAATCTGAAACTGACTTCATGAGCTCTTCATGTGTTCCTTGTGCAACGATTTCACCATGATCAAGAAAAAGAATCTTATCAGCGTGCGTGATTGTGTGAAGACGATGTGCCACAGTAATAACAGATGACGACTGAGCGAGCTCCGCTATAGAAGCTTGTAATATTCGTTCTGTTTGAAGGTCCAGCCCCACTGTCGGCTCATCAAATAAAATAACAGAGGGTTGTTTTAAAAAGGCACGTGCTAAGGCGATCCTTTGCTTTTCACCGCCAGAAAGTCCTCGTCCTGCTTCACCAATTGGCGTATCATAGCCCCTTCCAAGCCCTTCAATCATCTGAGAAATCCCCGCTTTTTCAGCCGCTTTTTTTACTTCTTCTCTTGAAGGTGGGGAAGTGGCTCCGATCGCGATATTCTCTTCAATCGTTCCGGAAAATAAATACGGATGCTGAGAAATATAACTTAATTGATCGAACCAATCTTTTTCTTTGTATTCCGTTCGTGAACGATGATTGACAAAGACCTGTCCTTCAGATGCGACAAGGCCAGCTAATAAATGTAATAATGTTGTTTTTCCTGAACCACTTCGCCCGACAATTGCAACCTGACTAAACGAAGGAATTTCAGCATCAAGTCCCTTTAGAGAAAACGCATCGTCACCGTAACTAAACCCTGCCCCTTGTAAAGTAAGCGTTGGCGGCTGCTCACGGGTGTCTAATTTTTGATCCCCCCATTGGACCGGTTGCTCTGTTTCATCTAACTCTGCCATCACTTTTTTAAAAGCAGCTACACTTCCTCGCCCGGCATGAAAAGCAGCACCTAAGTTTTTCAATGAATTAAAGAACTCCGGTACAAGCACTAAAACAAAGAAAGCAGTAAAAAAGGAAATACTTTCGTAAATGACAAGACGAAGACCTACTTCGACTGCAACAAGCCCTACACTTAGCATCGAAATCAGCTCCATTAATAACGAAGAAATGAACGCTACTTTTAATACGTCCATCGTTGCTTCGCCAAAGCCTAAGCTGCTTTCTCGGATTAATTCCCGTTGTTGTTTAGCACGACCAAAAAACTTTAGTGTCGTGAGCCCTTGTAAAGTATCAAGAAAACGTGCAGAGAATGCCGTCATTTTTTCCAACTGCTTGTCTTGCTTTTTCTGAGTCATCCCTCCGATGAGAATCATACAAAATGGGATAAATGGCGCGGTAATAATCATGATCAGTCCAGAATAAGGGTTTTCAGCAAAAACAGCGATCAAAATCATCAATGGTACAATATAAGTTTGGATCATCTGCGGAAAGTACTTACTAAAATAACTATCCAATTCATCAACCGCATCCATCATGACACTCACTTTTTCACCTGATTGCCCTTTTAAAGATGCTTGAATGGGATTTCGTGAAAACTTATTTAATAGCGCCTTACGAAAGTCACCTTTTACTTTCGCCGCCATTGTCACTCCTGTCCGGCCACTTAAGTAAGCTAACGCTGCTCTTGAAATAAAAATAGCCAGTAAACTAGCTAATAAAGGTGCGATTTCTTGAAATGATTCCCCTTTTAGAAAAACGGCATCTACAATCGTGACGATCAAATAAGCTTGTCCAATAATCACTGCACCTAATAACAAGGATAATAATATGAGAAATACCACTCGCCTCCTCTGGGCGAATGCCAGCTTTTTTAATTCCTTCATGTCTATGCTCTCCTCATGTAAAAATCAACGAACATTTGTGATCCACTTCACAAATTGATATAAAAATGAATGATACTACCTTTATTAAAGTATTGCACTTTAGCCACCTATATAATGTTTATATAGTCCATTATAATGGAAATCACCACAAAATACATTGTAAGCACTTAGCGATTTTTTGACTTTTAAATAGTAGATTTGCGAATTTCAATTGTAGCTTAGCATTTTAATCTAGAACGGCGCTTTTTATTTTGATAAACTAACACAGAAACGAAGCAAAGTAAGACGACGCTGATCTCGGAGGAAATGGCTTTGATACGTTCCCTATTTACTACGGTTACTCTATTATTTCTACTTAGTAGTTGTGGTCTTTTTAAAGAAGAAGAAAACTCCTCTTCATCTCAAGACAACATACAAACGAAAACAGAATACAATAAAAATCCTTTTTCGATTACTTACGATCCAACTTTAGCAAATAAGACTGATTCAAATACATACTCAATCGTATTGCGCGTACAGCACGTCCGTCCTGATGATTTATCTGTCGATGATTTATCCTTTCAATGGCCTTCTTTTATTGAAGACGAAAATCATCTTCCCTACGAGGTTCAAAGCGTTAACTACTTTGAAGATGAATATTTGCAAGAATCTTTAGAATCTCATGAATTTGTCATCGAAATGAACCTAAGCACAGGTGAGGTTGGTCAAAGCAACTATTTCTTTATCCCGTTTATCGTGGATCCCGTATTGTTTTTGGATGGCTATCCTTTTCATTTTGATCACGATGAGACTGCTACAACTACGATTGGAGATCTTACTCTAGAAGACGTGAAGATATCCGGGCAAGACGTGTCTTTTGATCTTTATGATCCTTTAGATCAATATGATCGCCCAATGCGGTATCAGATTACGCTAGTTGATAATGAAGAGTTGTATCCGGTGACGACCACTCGAACCGAATCGAGTAATGGCCGATCTCAGCTGTTATTAACATTCTCTTCTGAGTCATCTCTTCCTCTTGAATTTCGCATTCGCCGGGAGACCGTCCCAGTTCCAAGCTGGCAGTCTACATTTATTTTACCAATTTACTAGTGACTATGTTAAACAATCACATAAAGAAAAGCCGCATTTGGTCATACCCCTGTCAAGTAGACAGCTAAAAAAGCTAGGCAGCTAGCGCGCATCGATGCTCTATCGGTGCGCGTTTATTTAGTTTCTTTTGGAATCGTTTGTAGTTGTAGTAATAAATATAATCTTCAATTGCTTGTCTTAATTCAACTTCTGATTTACACTCAGTCATATACAACTTTTCAGTCTTCAGATGCGAGAAGAAGGATTCAATACAGGCATTGTCTAGGCAGTTTCCTTTGCGAGAGTGGCTGCCTTTTACCTGATTTGCTTCTAATCGCGAGTTGTATCGCTTAGACGTATACTGAAAGCCTTGATCCGAATGGAGAACGGCTTCGAATATATCTTTTTTCATTGTCCATTTTTCTACTGTATCTAATACAAGCTGTAAATCATTTCGTTTAGATAATTGCCAGCTAACCACCTCGTTGTTAAAAAGACCCTGGATAACTGAAAGATAATAAAAGCGTGAACCATCAGTCACATACGTAATATCAGTAACTAATTTCTGATTAGGTCCGCATGCCTTAAACTGTCTTTTTAACCGGTTTGGATACTGAACAGAAGGCGCTTGACCATGATATCTGCGCTTTTTTCGAATTTTAGATTGAATGCCTAATTCTTTCATTAAGCGATAAACCTTTTTATGATTGATCCTATACCCTTCGTCTTGTAAAGCCATGGTGATTCGAGGATAGCCGAACTCTGGATGCTTAAAATGGATAGCCATGATATGATTTTTGATATCATGGTCCTCTGATTCACGCTCTTCCCGCTCTGCCTTCGTTTTCTTCCACTTATAATAGGCAGCTGGCTTAATAGAGGCAATTTTCAACAGCCTTGAAGCTCAATAGACAGATTTCAAATTCTCTATTATTTCGTACTTTACTTGTCTTGAGACTCGCTTTCCTCCTCCACCAGATTTGGATACCGCTTTTTTAAGTAATCTACCTGCGCTTTCAAATAGTCTCTTTCTTCTTCCACAGACTTGAACTTTGTTCTTGGACGGCCTTTGAGTGGATTTGAGGCCCCTTCCCGAGTATCGAAAGGTTCACCAGCTTTCCATTTTTTCACCCACACCTTCAGTTGAGAACAATTACGAATGCCTAATTCCTCTGCGGTCTGTTTGTAGCTTTTAGATCCGTTTACATATTTCATTACAGCCTTTAACTTAAATTCTTCTGTATACTGGCGAAACGTTTGCCCTTTTATTGCCATGAAAAATCCCCTCCAAGTCACATTCTAACCTCATCATATCTGAGGTTTTTTTCGAATGTCTACTTTAAGGGGATAATATCAATTGCGGTCTTTTATTAAAGCGGTTTCCTAAAAGATGGTTGCTTTTTGATAAAATAAGCTCTTCGCTCGAATCCGTTACAGGCGGACGCTTTCCGCGGGAAGCGCTGCCACCGCATGTATTGTTGCTTTCCCCTGGACGAGCGGCGTGAAGCTAGTTGTCCGCTTATACGTTCTGAACTTTCTAGCTAAAAACCCTACCATCCCATTCGTATCAGGACGCTCAATAAAAACTAATATTTTCTAAGTGAGCCTCAAAATTTAACACATGAACGGCTCAAGCCAAGAAAAGCGCAAGGCGCCCGTGTACCCGAAGATATGCAAATGTTCTGTCCGATAAAAAGTGCTTTCTACTTTTAATCGGGCAGATTATTTGACACGAAACGGTGGCGCCTGGAGCTAGACACAGAAACGTAGATTTTTATGCTTTCTTAACTCTTAAAAAAGTACGCCGCCATCATCATCGTCTATTGGCATGTGACCTAATTGAGGCATCCCTGATTGTGGGCCATTCATCATTTCTGGATGGTATTGAGGGTGGCCAGCTTGATCCATTGGCATCTGACCGTTCATGTGGTGATTACCTACACCCATACCCGGATGTTGCATTCCCATTACCCCCGGCATTGGCTGGTTTGCCCCTCCCATTCCGGGATGTTGCATTCCCATTACTCCTGGCATTGGCTGGTTTGCTCCTCCCATTCCGGGATGCTGCATTCCCATTACTCCCGGCATTGGCTGGTTTGCTCCTCCCATTCCGGGATGCTGCATTCCCATTACTCCCGGCATTGGCTGGTTTGCTCCTCCCATTCCGGGATGCTGCATTCCCATTACTCCCGGCATTGGCTGGTTTGCTCCTCCCATTCCGGGGTGCTGCATTCCCATAGGACCCATCATTTGAGGGTGCCCCCCACCATAGGCTGAATGTTCGCCCATGTGAGACCCGTGTCCTTGCCCTATCCCTTGTTGAGGGTACCCATGGTTTTTTCCGCATTGACAACTCATATCAACACTCTCCTTTATGTTTTTCCAATATATTCAACTCAAGCCAAGTACATTTCATTTTATGAACAGATGATAAAATCGTGATTGATACCCTATGTCATTCGCCGACACGAATGACTTGTCATGATAAAAGTAAGATAAGCACAAGGCGCCTGGAACTAGACATCGAAACCTGGACTTTTAAGCTTTCTTTACTCTCGAGCAAAATTGATGGAACATCTTCTCCCTTCCTCCCCCATAAAATAGATAAACGTTATCTAAGGAGGGATACGATGGCCTATTTTTCTCCGATATCATCCGTTGCCAAAGATGGTGAGCCTCTCATGATTCGTTCTGCTGGTATCAAGGACGCAAAAGAAATGCTTCAATTAACGAAAAACGTGATAAAAGAAAATGACGGGCTCACACTCACGGAATCCGAGTTTTCCATGACGACCCATGACCAAGCGGAAAAAAATTATTTTGTTCTCCACTCCCCTTTTCACCTACTCGTCATTTGCTTAAGAGCCAATAAGATCGTCGGGATTGCCTCCTTCGACCCTGAACAGCCGATTGCTAGAATGAAGCACCATGGAATGCTCGGGCTGATCGTCGCAAAACCTTACCGTTCGCTAGGAATTGGAAAACAACTTATGCATGCTGTTATAAATTGGGCCCGTAATCATCGCGATCTCGAAAAGCTGAGCCTCGAAGTTTTCACGAGTAACACGCCTGCTGTTTCACTATATGAATCACTCGGTTTTACCATTGTCGGCCACTTTCACTATCATATTAAACGGTCACCATATCAATACGAAGACGTTTACCGAATGGAGTATCATGTCAAATAACACTTTCACCGTCTACTCAGCATAGGGAATGGAAAATATGATATGATAAGGCGAAATGATTAGGATTGTGTGGAGGTTTTACTCAAATGAAAATTGTCGCGACAACACTTAATGCAAAATACATTCATACTTGTTTAGCACTGCGCTTGTTAAAAGGATATGCACAGCCTGAATACGATGTGGAAATTTCAGAATATACAATTAAAGATCCAGAAATGACGATCGTCTCTGATCTGTATAGTAAAAAACCTGATGTGATTGGGTTTAGCTGCTACATATGGAATATTGAACAAACCATTCAAGTCGTGAGAATGCTGAAAAAAGTACTTCCTAATACAAAAATCATCCTCGGGGGACCAGAAGTATCCTATGATACAAAAGTGTGGCTTGAACGCGTTTCTGAAGTCGACTTTATTGTGATTGGAGAAGGCGAGGAAACGTTTAAACATTTATTTCAAGAAATAAAAGGAGATCAAGGATATCACTATGTATTTGGTCTCGGGTATCGAAAAGGCGACGAAATTGTGATAAATCCTGGTCGCGGTAAGATCGACATTAACGAGATTCCTACCCCATACCGTTTCGAAGAAGACCGTGACAGCTTATCCACACGCGTCGTTTATTTTGAGACCAGCCGTGGGTGCCCGTTTAGCTGCCAGTTTTGTCTCTCCTCTATTGAAGTGGGAGTACGCTATTTCGATATAGAACGTGTGAAAGCCGATCTTCTTTACCTCATTAACAGCGGGGCAAAAATGATCAAATTTATAGATCGAACGTTTAACATTAAACGAGATTATGCCCTTGAAATCTTTGACTTTCTCATAAAAAACCACGGTGGTTGTGAGTTTCAATTTGAAATTACCGCTGATATCATGCGTCCGGAAGTGCTGGAATTTTTAAATGAGCATGCTCCTCCGGGAATTTTCCGTTTTGAGATCGGTGTTCAGTCAACAAACGACGCTACAAATGACCTTGTCCAACGACGACAAAACTATAAAAAGTTAGCACGAACAGTAACAATGGTGAAAAACGGCCAAAAAATTGACCAGCACCTCGATTTAATTGCCGGTCTACCTGAAGAGGACTATCATTCTTTTAAACGAACCTTTAACGATGTTTTTGCCCTTCGTCCTGAAGAGCTTCAGCTAGGCTTTTTAAAAATGCTAAGAGGAACCGGTATGAGAGCGATGGCTGAGCGCTTTGACTACCGTTACATGGATCACGCACCCTATGAAATTTTATCAAACAACATTCTTTCGTTTGATGACATTGTAAAAATTAAGCGTGTAGAAGATATTTTAGAAAAGTATTGGAACGACCACCGGATGGATCATACAATGGAATACTTAGTGAAGCATTCGTTTCCAACTCCTTTTGACTTTTTCCAGGAGTATGGTAACGAGTGGGACAAGCAAGGCTGGTCCAGGATCGGCCACCAGTTAGAAGACCTGTTTAGAAGGCTTGACTATTTCCTTGCAAAATCCGGTGTAAAAAACCTCGATGTGATTCGCGGACTGATGAAGTTGGACTACTTGCTTCACCAAAAGCATAAACCGCGGACGCATTGGTGGGAACTTGATATGGACAGAGACGAAAAAAACAGGGTGCGAGAAAGTTTAACAGATTATCCTGAAATGGTAAACTCTGAATTTGCAGCTTTAAAGTTATCTACTAAGGAAGTGCAAAAACACCTTGTCGTAGAGCGAATCCCCTTTGATCTACATCAATATACAGATAGTAGCACAATAGAACGGACAGAACATTATCTCGTTGTTTACTACAACCCTAAAACGCTAGAAAAGCAAACCTTTTCTTTTCCTGTGTTCCCTACAAGTGAGCGTTCAAAAGGGAGGATAAAAAGCGCCAAGTAGTATTGGACATCCAAAAAATGAACATCGTTTAATCGAAAGGCGGGATTTCGTGAATAAGTGGGCATTTTCATTTATTATTGGGGGAGCTGCCCTTTGGGGGACAATCGGAATCTTCGTTCAAGGGCTCTACGAGCTAGGGTTCACCCCGATTGAGGTCGTCACAATTCGTGTTGCCGTAGCCTTCGCAGCACTGCTTTTCATCGTAGCATTTAAAAATAGACAAATGTTTAAAATCAAACCAAAGCACGTTCCTTTATTTTTAGGGACAGGCATCTTTAGTATTGTATTTTTTAATTGGGCTTATTTTACGACGATTCAAGAGATTAACCTGTCCATCGCAGCTGTTCTGTTGTATACAGGACCTGCTTTTGTCACGGTTATGAGCCGGATTTTCTTTAAGGAAGTAATCACTTTACAAAAATCGGTCGCCTTACTCATCACTCTTCTTGGCTGTACACTTGTCATCGGCGTCTTTCCTTTAAACGCTGAACAACTGTCGGTTTATGGTGTGTTTATTGGAATATGTTCTGGCTTTGGTTACGCTTTATACAGTATTTTTGGAAAAGCAGCATCGTCTCGAAATTATTCATCGTTAACGATTACATTCTATACGTTTTTGTTCGCTTCTGTCGCTCTTGTTCCAACGAGTGGAATCCTGACTCGTCTTGAGCCTCTTTTTACAATGGAAGGAATACTGTTAGCTCTTGGACTAGGAACGGTCCCCACTGTGCTTGCTTACCTGCTTTATACAGCCGGTCTTCAACAAGTGGAATCCAGTAAAGCTTCCATTGCGGCAACGATAGAGCCGGTTGTAGCAGCGATGATTGGCGTGTTTATTTTCCAAGACCAGCTTACTCCTTGGCAATTTGTCGGAATGTTCTTCGTCCTCCTTGCTGTCTTGTTTATTCAAAAAAGTAAACAGACAAACGAGAGCAAACAGGTTCGTTCCTTGGAACGCCCCTCCTAAAAGCGTAGAACTAGGTCTCAAGTTTAACTTCATTCTCTTAGGGAAAACATCCATAAATAACATCATAAGGGATAAGAGACTGAAGGAGGAATCAACACTATGGCTGGCAAACATGTAAACGTTGATAAGCGTCATGAGGATGTAGAAAAAAAACAAGACAATAGTCGCGTTGCATCCAATTTTATTAAATATGCGGCCTACCTTATTATCTTTTTCGGCATCTTGTGGTTCCTGATCAATTATATTTTGCCAATGTTTTAAAGGGTAACTTAAACAATTCTTTGAGCACAGAAAGCTTTTACACTTTGCGTAAAAGGACACTCAAAAAGCAAATAACAACATTCTTTTAGAAATGAACCTAAAAGTAAAAGCAAAAGCCTAGTTTCCTCAAATCGGAAACCAGGCTTTTTCACATTCCATTCTTTTATCTTCACTGTTTTTCCCAAGAACGTGCAAGTTCCTTTGTTTCTGCTAACATCTTTTTTCTCTCTTCATCCGAACATAAGATAACATTCCCAAAATAGCGGTGATTATGGACCTCGAGACCACAGAATTGGAATATCCCTTTATCAAAAATTCGATTAATCGCTTCATGCATGCCTTGTTCACGGTAAACGTCTGAAGGAGATCCCGTTGTACATATGGTCGCGACTTTCTTTCCCGTCAACTTAGGAACCGGACTTTCCTCTTTTAAACGGTAAGCAAATCCATAGGAAAAGACGCGATCTACGTACCCTTTACCGATAGCAGGAAGCCCTCCCCACCACAATGGAAAAATAAATGTAATAGCATCAGCCCACGTGATATGTTGATGCTCTTCTACTACATCAGGTGTATACACCTCCTGAAGTGAATCTTCATATTCCTGCTTCGTTAAAAATGGGGAAAATACATATTCAGATAAAGCACGCACAAGTACATCATGACCTGAATTTGTTAACGCCTTCGTATACTCCTCTAATATTGCACCGTTAAAGCTTTCTTTTGAAGGGTGCATGTAAATAATCAAGTGCCTCATCTTTATCAGCCTCTCTTGTTATTTATTTTGTTCGACTTCTTTTATAGAGCCTACACTTAATAAATAAAGCGGGCGCCCACCATAACCCCCATAATCCAATGAGAGCATACCGTAAAGCATCGACAAGTAAGGCATCTCCTAATCCCATTTTAACTCCTTGTTGAATGACAAACAGCCCTGCGAGCCCAATCACAAGAGCACCTGCTTTTTTAACGACACTTTTAACAATCATCATTTTTATATATTTTTTTTCAACCATATACCCTATCCCTGCACCTAGCAAAAAACCCCCATATTTCATTCCTTCAGGTGCTGGAAAAACGAGCATCATCACTATAGGTAAAGCGATTGCCCCAAACCATTTCGCTTTTTCAGGCCATTGCACGATCCACTTCTCTAATTTTACAGCAAGAAAAATGATGAATGCAGCGATGAAAATACCTGCCAGGACATCTGTCGGCCAATGAAGACCTACGTAGAGACGACTGAGTGAAATCGATGCTACAAGAAAAACAGCAAATACCCAAAAAAGACGATTTCGTAATTGATAAGCAATCATCCCCCACAACGTAGCCGATCCTTGAGCATGGCCGCTCGGGAAACTATCATATGGATAATGAGAAACGACCTCAGCAGAAGATACATATAGAGACTGAACCCCTTCGATCCCAACCGGTCTTTGAATACTGAATAAAGCTTTGAGCCATGAATTAATATAAATCGAAACAATAAACACGTACACTAAACGTATCCCAAAGGACTTCGAAATACACCAGTATACAAGTGGAATAATTAGAAAATAAAAAAGTTCATTTCCTAAAAATGTTAAGACATACGCAACTCCATTTCCAAAAGGGTGCTGCCAATCTGTTATTTGCTGTAGAATCGACGTTTCTACTTCTCTCAATTTATTCTCCCCCTCCAACGATAAGAGATTCGACAAAAGTCTATGGATTCCTTTAATGCAAACAAGCAAATAGAATTCGACATTGACATACATCAAGTATGAGAAAATGACAAAATGTTCAAAAGGCATTTTCATCTTCATCGACCTTTGATAAGATAAAAATATAGTTTGACTGAATTTTCAATTTATTTTGGCTGACAGCATTTATTAAAGGAGGATATGTATGACGCTAACGCAAGAAGAAATTGAGGCAAACTTAAAGGACTCCCCGGGTTGGACATTGGATGAGGAAACCTTCATTAGCAAAGAGTTTCAACTCCCGTCATTTGCAAAAGCAGTGTCATTCGTAAACGAAGTCGCCAAGTTAGCTGAAGACCGGAATCACCATCCCCAAATTATCATTGATCATCAGAAAGTGACTCTCCGATTATGTACGATGGATGTAGGTGGAATAACGCAGATAGACTTTGAATCTGCCTATGCTTTTGATCAAACGATCCCTAAATATATAAATTAAAATAGTAATAGTATGTTAAGAAAAGCGCATAGCTGTCGAGGTGCGTGAAGATAGCTGCCCGCTTCCTTAACTTTTGAAAAAAGGTGTCGACAAAACAAACAATGTCGACACCCTCCTTTTATTCTGACAACGTTCGCTCTACCCAATAGCGTGATCCATCTTTATTGCGGTGCATAAATCCATACTCGATTAAATACCTGCGAAGTGTTGCAAAATCTTCGTAAAACCTCTTAATAAGCTCGTTTACTTCTTTTTCTTTATATTGCTGTTCAACCTCAAATTGACTAATTATATATTTTAAAATCACGATTTTTCTTTTTTCTTTCCCAGGAAATTGCAAAAGCTTTCCTGTTTGTTTATCAATGTAATTTTTTAATACCTTTTCTTCTTCTTGTTCTGTAATCACCCAGCGGTCATCCACCATTTTCGCCCCCTTATGAATCGAATGATCATTCTTTTTCCCACTAGACTCTTCGTATGCATTCATAAGCGCCAAAAATACTTTAGCTTGTTTTGCTTTTTCTCTAAATTTAAAACGGTACTGCCGTACAGTTGAAATACTGCCAAACTCCAGCTCACTCGCAATTTTTTCATCACTTTTTCCAGCTAAGAGAAGGCTCAATACATCTTTTTGAATGTCGGATAACCCTGTCTGTTTCTTGGGTAACCCAAGTAATCTGGACGTCATGGACTCGTGTTCCGATTGAACGTGGACTTCAACGGCTTTTTTGGCTTCCATCAACGTATTTTCTTTTTGAAAAATGAACCCTTCTTGAAAGACCTCTCCACATACTAGGCACGTGAATCCGTGATCCTCCTTCACAAACCCCTTCTCGATCTCCTGAACAGTCGAATTCCAAAATGCTCCTTCCATTCTCGCCACCTCCTTTTATAAACATATTATCATTATGTTTATAAATAAGTAAACTAAATCAATATAAAACTTGTGTAAAACTGTCAATTTTCTAATTTGTTTACTGTGTGATAAAATGGAAGTCAATTCACTTACGGAGGAATTTTCATGCGTTGGTTATACTTGTTTTTCGGTACAGTACTAGCAGTCATTGCGTTGTATTATATTTTTACTCACAAACAACGAAAGGCCAGTCAAGATTATGTGATTTACACGTTAGAAAATGATCATAAAAAAATACATACGGGCATGAAAATGTACAAAGTAGCCCTTAGCTTTTCTTATGTCGTCTTACTGTTAACTGTCATGCTGTACTTGGAAGTGTTTCGTAGTTTAGAAACCGCTACAATGGTATTTTCATTATTACTGCCACTCGGGGTCACGGTACTCATTTTTTTAGATAAGATTTTTGAAATTAGAGGAGATGGGATTGTTTTTGCTGGTTATCAAGCCAGGTGGGGGAAAATCAGGAAGATTGGCTGGGGAAAACAGCGCCGGCAACGAACACAACTCGTAATGGAACTTGATAAAGGTACGAAAATTAAAACGTCGATTTCAAATAAAGAGAAACCTCAGCTTGAAGAGCTGTTGGAAAACTATGTAACCTTCAATAAAGAAGACAAAAGCAAATAACAAAAAAGCAGCTCCCTAGTAAAATTCTGTGGGGGCTGCTTTCTTGTTTACATTAGTCACAACACACTCTTTTTCCTGATTCCAACAGATCATTTAAAAGGGGTTGTGTATCTGGAAGTGTCTTAATAATCGATTCAAGTTGATCAAACCAAGGATGGTTCTCATTTAAACGATAATATATCCACTGCCCGCTTCGTCGTTCAATCACAATGTCTGCGTTTTTTAATTTCCGCAAATGTTGACTGATTGAAGGCTGGCTCATCTGAAAAATCTCTACGAGTTCACAGACACAACACTCATCTTTATATAGGATCGCTAACATTTTTAACCGCGTTTTATCCCCAACAATTTTTAAATGCTGGGATGCTTCTTCAAAGGTTCGTTCTTTCGTAGTCAAAACGTTCACCCCCACCACTATTTTACCATACATGCTATCACAAACGATGAAGAACAACCGCATAGCGTTTTTTGATAAGATAAGCACACGAATCCGACCTTGGCTTCGTGCGACATAGAAAACTTGACTTATCGCCCAAAAAGGCGAAAGTCTTAGCTAACCTCGTACTTTCATCAAAGAATGGTTTTATACAGAAAGTGCAAGCATTTTCGACTGGCAGATTGAAGCCGTTTTTGTCTTTTTCTTACAAGCTAAAATGACCTCGTAGCTAGAGCTTGGCATCAAAACATAGAACAAGGTTTATGTAAGCGAGTCACGAAGAGTCGTGATCATCATTTTCAGTGCTTTTTCCTGAGTCTCCAAAGCCATGCTCGGTAAATGGGAGGATGCCGTAACCATTTCCGGAGTAGCGGGAACATGTATGAATCCGGCCTTTATCTCAGACGACTCGTTTTTTAAATAAACGAGCATTTCATACAGCGTGTTGTTACATATGTAGGCCCCAGCCGTATTGGAAATTTGTGCGGGAATACCTGCTTCTTTTAACGCGTTTACTAAAAATCGGTTGGGTAAAGTAGAAAATATCCCATCAGGACCGGTTTCGTAAAGTTTTTCATCTTTTGGCTTCTGACCCGCATTATCACCAAGCTTTCCCTCTCCCACTGTGTCTTGGAGATTGACTCCTATTCTCTCAGGTGTAATACTCGACCTTCCTACAGCGACCCCGAGTGATAAGACAACGTCAGGATTCACCCTTTCTATTTCGTCAATTAACCGCCTCGCACACGCGTGATAAACCACTGGTAAAACAACAGTATGAATATTCACGCCTTCAACTTCCCACTCTTGTGCTTTTTCAGCTAACACTTGTGTAGGATTTACCGATAATTCACCAAATGGTTCAAAACCACTTATAAGTAGATTCATCGCTCTTCCCCCCTCTTTCCCTTATTGTACCACGCATTCCGACTCTATTTTCTCACATTCCCCTTTTCTTCCTTCTTCGTGTAAAGCTCAGCCTTTATTATCCAATTATTCTTTAAAGATACATGAAGCTCCTCCCCCCTCAAGAATAGAAAAAGTTCACTTTGACGAGTCGCTCAACCAAGCCAGCTCTATTAATCTTAGATATACCGCGGAATATGAAGGAGGCGCCTCCTAAATGGAGTCCTTCAATGAAACTGAAAAAAGAAGTCCCACTGAATTTTGACCAAGTTTATCACGACTTTGAACCTCTCATTCGTTCTTTACTAAACAAGTGGCAGTTGGGCTTTGACCAGGATGAATACTTACAAATCGGTCGTATTGCGTTATATGAAGCATGGTGCCGTTATGATCCTCAGAAAGGACCTTTCCCAGGCTATGCTAAAGCGTATGTAAAAGGATATTTGCTAATAGCTATTCAGGATCACGTAAAAAGAAATGAACACTTCCAGCTCACTGAACCTCTTACGTTAACCGACACAGCCCCTGTTTCAGCAGATGAGAGTCTGGAAGAAATCTATTCACTCATACGTACTGCCCGACTCAGCCGTCGTGAGAAAACCTGGGTGATTGAAACGATCATTCACCAACTTAAACCTAGAGAAATTGCAGAGAAGTACAATGTGAAAATATCCACCGTACACACGTGGAAAAAAGAAGCGACCAAAAAACTAAAGAAATCCCTCTCTAAAGAGTGGGGATAAAGGATGTTCAAAAAGTCCGCTAATACTAGCTGTTGGAGAATATGGTCACCTGCTAAATGCCGCCACGTCCTGTGGCGAACACAGGAGTCACCCCATCCTGGGGAAGCTCGTTGGCTCGCATCTCCGCCTCGATCTACACGGCTTTTATGACGCAAATTATTGCCTTCAACTCGTCATTTGAGTTGAAAAACGCTCAAAAACAACAAACAGAGTATTTATTTGAGTATTATATCGCCACGAGTAGGCACTTTTTCATCTATTCAAGCCATATATCAGCGGAAATTGCTCGGCTATCGGCGCAAGTCAGTACTATATCAGCGGAAATTGCTTGGATATCAGCGGAAATCAGCAATATATCAGCGGAAATTGCTTGGATATCGGCGATTCGACAAATAACGCGCACCAACATCAAACTATCTTTAATACAAAGACTCATTTATTAAATTGGTTACTCGTTGAAATTTTTAAAAGTTTTTCCCCCCATTTTTACACGCAAATACATACCTAATTGATGAAAGGAGGTGATCAAATGGAAACGACGATTAACTCTCGTTTAGCAATGACCTTTGTTGTTGGCTACAATGACGACGGAGACGAAATTGAGCGCACGAAACAGTTTCAAAATATCGACCCTGCTGCTGGAAACAGTGAATTAGCAGCCACCGCAGCTGCTCTTGCCCCGCTGCAAATGCATTCGTTAGTAAAAGTTGAGCGAAACAATACGTATGATTTGCAAGGAGAATAAGAATTAAAAATTAATGAAAGGAAGTGAAATGCATGAGTAAACGTCTTGAATTATTATTTTCAAATGATGAAGGTAGAAGTGTCACGATTGCTTTAGATGATCCAGTTGAACCAGCTGACAATCAGGCAATTAGTGAAGCCATGGATGAAGTACTAACCCAAAACGTATTCACATCATCTGGTGGAAAGCTTGTAAGTAAACGCAGCGCACGCATTGTTGAGCGAAACGTTGAAGAAATTGACATCGGAATCTAATGATTAGTAAAGGAGGGATGCTGTCCCTCCTTTTTTAGAATTTAAGGAAGTATAAGATTCACGTATCGATGAGCGCCTTGCGCTTTTCTTGCACGATTAGCTTTCACAAAACAATAAAAGGAGGTTCTCGAATGGAAACGTGGCTCGGTATCGTTGTGGATTATGGTTTTCCTATGGCCGTTACCTTTTATTTATTGCACCGAATGGAGAAGAAACTGGACCAAATTAATAGATCCGTCCTTCTCCTTCATCATAGTAGGCAGTGGACGGATGTGAATAGACACCCTTACCCACAACAGACAAGTCCCTCTCCGCTCCATCCAGAAAAATCAGCAGCAGAAAATTAGTTACTAGCCAGTCATGACCTACGTGACTGGCTTTCCTAATGCTTTGAATAGTCTGTGAGTGAGGGAGAGGTGTTTTTCCCGACCTCAAGCAGCTATTCGGTCCAAAGTAACGTCCCTCATCCCCTCCAGAAAAATTCTTCTCATAATCTCTCTTTTTATCTCATAAAGTCTTTTAAGAGGATGTTCAAACACGCATTTTAAGTAAAAGAATTGGACAAGCTGGCTAATAGAAATGAAGTAGCAAAGGAGAATGAATATGGCTAAAGTCATTTACTTTGAAGAACGGAACCTAAAAGTGCAAAATGAAAATCGTAATGATCAACCAAAAACGATTGAACAAGCCGAACAATTGCGGGACGCGGACCACTTGGTAGAAATCGTTGACAAAACATCAAAAGTTCTGTTTACTTTTCTCATCTGTCTTGGTGGTCCCTATCTTCTATGGGTGATCATTGAAGCGATCATTCGATTGCCGTAAGCGGATACGATTATTTTTTGGGGCCGAGGTCATTACCGCTAAGTGATCCAACTTCTCTTGCATTTGATCAAGGTCCATATCAAGAAAGGTTTCTTGTTTGATTCCTTCAGCTATATAGCGGCAAAACCGCCAAATATCCTCTTGAATCGCTCCTTTCCCATGGGTTGATATTTCATGGAGAGCGTCTAATAAGGCATTTAACACTGCCACATCATCTCGACCGTAAAAGCGGATTTGAAAAAAGCTTTGGTATAAGTAGTCATGAAACGTATAGACCTTTTTGAGCACTCGCAAATTTCCGTCGCGATCATGAAGGTAATTTTCCATAAACGTTTTACGACTTAAAGCTGCCAGCGTATGTCCCAGATAGTTAATGCACTCGATCGCTGTGAAAGGATCATTTATTCCTGGGGAAAGAGACCTTGTCGAAATCTCTACCATTTTGATGATGCCATACCGAACATCTTGAATACTTTCACGCGCATTACCGATAATCATATATTTATTGTATTTCGCTTTTTTTATTTTTCCCTCATTTCCATACACCCTCATGATTGGCATTCCTTTTCCTAAATAATCCCCATGTGAATAAAGCAGCTCCACTAACGTGTCATCTTTCTTACTTTGCTCAACTAACTCTTGAAAATGAATCCATTGAACATACCCGGGTTGCGCTGCAGCAATCTGCTGAAAATGTTTCTCTAGCGTTTCTTCTCCTTCCCAGTCTTCCCAGGGGTCATCTTCTTTTTCGTCTTCAATATCATCCCAATAGCGGTTCATTACATTCAAAGTATCGTTGTATATGTTTTGAATAAGGTTTCTTACTTGGATCCACTTGGCGACATGGTGAACAAAGAAGACGAAAAAACCAACAGAAACTATCGCAATGAGCACAGCAAAAACAGGGGATATTAAGACATCCATTCCATTGGCGCTCGAATGCTTTGTAAGGAGAAGCAATACAATCGAATAAACGAATCCACTTATAAAAACACCTAATATTCGTTGCGTATGATGGTCTGTAATGAAATTTTGCAATGAACGAGGCGAAAACTGAGAGACATAAGTTGTCATCACGACTAAAATTGAAGAAAATGAAATGGATGTCATCGTTAAAATAGAAGTCGCAATGGTACTTAATAGCGTATAAGCCAAGTCAAAATCAGCCAAAAACAAAGTCGGAATTTTTTCAAGAAAAACAGGATTCCGCCAAATTTGCTGGTCCATTTCATGACTTAAAAAAGCAAGAGTAATGGCTAAAAGACCATAAACCGTCGGTATAAACCAATAACTCGACCGAACAAACAACCACACCCTTGTCATAACACGCCTCCTAAATACTCGTAGTACATCTAGTATTTGGAGAATGCCCAAAAATATAAGAGGTACCTCAACAGGTCGATTTTTGACCTGTTGAGGTACCTCGATGTAATGAGTGAAGCCGTTGAAACTTTATTGATTCGCCTTCTATTTATACTGGCGTGACATAAAGCAATATTGATAAAAAATGTGTAATAGAAGCAGCGAGAACGAACAAATGCCAAACAGCATGATGGAATCGAAACTTCCGCCAAATGTAAAAAACCGTTCCAACGGTATACAAAAGACCCCCGGTTACTAAGAGAATAATTCCACCCATCTCCACCTTGGTGGCAATTGGATTGAGGACAAAAACAACCATCCAACCCATAGCGATATAAAACATAGTGGATAAAAAAATAAATTTCTTTACAAAGAATACTTTAAATACAATCCCTACCGCAGCCATAGTCCATACGACAGACAATAACACCCAGCCTAACACTCCATCTACAACGATCACCATTAAAGGAGTGTAAGTCCCAGCAATAAACAAATAAATAGCTGAGTGGTCAAGGATTTCAAATACATTCTTTACTTTTCCTTGTTTGAAGCTATGCAGCAATGTTGAGCAAACATACATCAACAATAAGGTGATCCCATAAATGGTAAAGCTGATAACATGGGAAGCTGTACCGTACATACTCGCAAATACGATTAATAATGTCAGCGCCGCAACACCAAAGACAACTCCTATTCCGTGCGTAACCGCATTTGCTATCTCTTCTTTTTTTGTAAATGTATGTGTTTCAGTCATTTCGTTCATCCCTCCATCTTTTTTTACGTCATAGATCTGTATTGTATGGAGGTTACCTTCCATTCACCTTCAACTTGCTGGAAAGTAAGTTCTATCATTCCATCAAAGACATCTTGGTCTTGTTCGTCCCCATCATCAAGAGAATAAATCGAATAAAGAGCAACATATCGCTCGTTTTCTTTGTCATATTCTGAATCTGCTATTTGTAAAAAGTCCAGTTCATTTATATTTAAATAATGGAAAGTGGACTCTAAATCATCCTCACTAATCAACAGCACTTCACGACTTTCATTTGCTTCAATATTTTCTGCTGACATTTCTGTTAACTGATCGTGGTCACGATTATGCATGGATAAAAAGTACTGTCTCGCTTTTTCATCCATTTGATTTCTTAATACCAGTTCAAATTCTTTCTCTTCTTCTACTTCATGTGCTCTTTGCTTAAATGTAAGTATATCACTTTTTAGTTGATCATTCTCAACCTTTAACTCATCAGCTTCCTCTTTAAGCGTTTCATTTTTTTCAGAATACTTTTCTATTTGATTCACTAATCGTTCATTAGTGGCAATCAATGTTTCTATGTCTTCGCTTTCTTCCATTTCTTCATAGTCCTCCGAAGAGAAATCATCATCTGAACAACCGACCAAAACTACGGTCGTGAAGAGAAGGATCAACATTTTTTTCATGGTTGAGTCACCTGCGTTCATCATAGTTTTTCATATGTCCATTATACAGAAATTTTGGGTAAGGAAAAGATTCCATTTTGGCATTGGAAAGAAATAATCAATTTTGGGTAGAATAAAGTTGTTTTTTTATAACACCAGCGTTCGCTAACAGAGCCAAAAAGAAAAAGACCAACTCCTCTCAGGTAAGGAAGTTGGTATCAAATCGCAAGTGGTTTCCCCTTAAAAAATCATTTACCAGAACAGTGCGGCTCCTAAAACGAAACCTCCAATGGCAGCGAGAGCTACCGGATATACGTAAGGTCGATACCCATAGTATCCTCCATACCCGTAACCAAACCCTCCCCACCCAGGCCGTCTATTACATTCAAGGTATACACAATTGGGCGTAACGCGAACAATTCTTCCTACGTGCTCGTAACCGCCATTTTCAATTATTCGTACGGTACGACCTTGATGGCGATTGCATAGGTTATAGTAGTGTTGTGTTCGTGACAACGTATCCACCTCCTTTACACCATTCACAAATAGTGTATTGCAACGTGAGATAAATCGATTGTACAAACATCACGACATCTGATTATTTAGCTGAATAATTAATGAAAGAAGGTTCAACCCCTAATATGGAAGAAACATATACGTACACTGACATGCTTGCCTATTTTGGTATCACAGTCGCACATCCTGGCGGCCGGAATATCACTGAAAAAGCAATCGAACATTTACCAATTACAAATGGAAGTAAGATTGCTGAAATTGGCTGTGGTGTAGGTGACACGGCATCTTGGCTAACTAAAAGCAGAGGTGCAAATGTCTTTGGTATAGATCAACATCTAATGATGATTCAAAAAGCACGTAAACGACACGGTGAGGCATCCAAAGAGAAAAAACTCCACTTTCTTCACTCTTCAGCAGAAAGTATCCCATTTCCTGACAACAGTCTTGATGGTGTTATTGCAGAAAGCGTGTTAAGTTTTACGAATGTGCACCACGTTTTAAAAGAAGTGAAACGAATTATTCGACCTGGAGGGTTTTTCGCCTCACTTGACCTTGTCAGAAAACCTAGTTTTCCTATTAATGATAAAGATCCTTATCTTGAGTTCTATGGCCTTAAACAAATGTTTACCCTCTCCGAATGGACCGATCTTTTTGAAAGCTACGGGTTTCGTGTCACAGACAAGATTCTTGAAGATATTGAAACCAAGGAGCAAGATATCCCTGAACTCGTTCTTAGTCAGGATATCCCGATTCCATGCTATGAGATCATGGAAAAGCACATCCAACATTTAGAAATGCAACAAAAACACACAAGTTACGCTTACTTTATTTGTAAAGTTGATGCTAGTTCTGACTAGGAACAGAGAACCCCTGTTAAAAGGGCCGAACGATTTACGTTCGGCCCTTTCTTTTATTCGTTATCTTTTTTTCGTTTGTTACGTTCGACGATTCGCTCTAAAAGGTTTAAAAGATCGTCTTTTGACATGTCATTTCCTTTGTGTCGACTTTTTCGAGAAGGAAGCTCAGGTGGATCGTTTTCATCATAGATAAACGGCTTTTCTTCTTCGTAATCAAGATCTGTACTTTCAACCTCTGGTAAGGAGATGTCATAAGACTGATTTAAATAACGATGTGACTGTTCTTCTGATGATGGTTTATTTTCTTCTCGATAGAATTCAGAGAAGTCCAATGCTTCTTGTTCCTCATCGACACCTGAAATCATTTGCTGACGCGTATTTCCCTGGTCTGGTGTATACTTTTCATCGAGCAAATAGGCAGGAATGATTTGTCCGTCTGGCGTGACATATTTCTTATTCAAATTTCTTGTTTCTTTATCAAAGAAGCTGTAAATCACAGGGATGAAGAACAACGTTAAGAATGTTCCACTGATAAGACCACTGATCACTGTGATCGCTAACGGCTGTTGGAGTTCGGTACCTTCGCCAATTCCAAGAGCTAATGGCACTAAACCTAAAATCGTCGTCGTAGCCGTCATTAAAATCGGTCGCGCTCGATCTTTAACCCCTTCAATAATCGCATCATAGCTTCTCATACCCGCTTCTTTTCGTTTATTAATATAGTCAACAAGGACAATCGCATTGTTAACGACAATCCCTGCCAGTACAATGAGCCCAATAAACCCAGTCACACTCACTGGTGTTCGTGTCACTGTTAACCCTATTGCTACACCAATGACAACAAGCGGGACACTAAACATAATCACAAATGGATAACGCAGAGATTCAAATTGAGCTGACAAGACTAAATAAACAAACACAATCGCCAAGATAAGCGCGAGCACGAGATCTCCAATCGCATCTTCTAAAAGCTCCTGGTCTCCTGTAAATGAAACAGTCGTTTCTTCATCTAAACCTAAATCATCAATCGTATTTTGGACAAGCTGACCGATTTCACCAAGATTGTAATCCGTGCCATATTGCAGCGTAAATTGAACGGCATCCTCTTGGTTAATTCGATTAATTTGGGCAGGCCCGTCGCCTTCTTCAATGGTTGTTATATCACCAAGAGCGACAAACTCTCCTTGATTATTTCGAATGAGCAGGTCTTCTAAACTGTCAATGTCTTCAACGAACTCTTCTTGGTACTGGACCTTCACTTCGTATACATCATTGTCATCGGTAATGATTTGGGAAGCAACTGTCCCTCTCATAATCGTATTGACCGAGTTCGCTACTTCGGCAGGCATAAAGCCTTCTTCACGAGCTGCTTCATCGTCAATTTGGATTTGAACTTCACGGACCGTATCTGTGCGATCGTTATTCACTTCCTGAAATTCACTCATGTCCGCTAGCTCATCGTAAATTTCTTCAACGGCTTGATCTAAGCGGTTCGTATTCGTATCACTCACATTGAACGTAAAGGTATTCGGATTACCACCGAATGAAGCTTCCAGTTGAATCGATACTTCCTCTGCATCTTCCGCAGCTCTCTCGATGTCGCGACGCAATGACTCAGCAAATTCGGCAGTTGAATCATTTCGCTCACTGACAGGGACCATCGAAACGTAAATAAACCCTTCATCTCCGCTTCCACTTCCCATTACGCTATCTTCTTGACCACCGGAACCAGCTACGCTCGTATAATCCTGGATTTCCGCTTCCCCGTCAAGAACTTCTTCTACATTTTCCAAAACAGCTAATGTGTCTTCTAAAGGGGTGCCATTTTCCATTTCAATTTCAACTTGGAAAAAGCCTTCATCCGTAGCTGGTAAAAACTCTGTACCTACTGTTGAGACCCCAAAAGCACCACCAACAAGTAATAAGAAAGTTAAAACCAATACACCAAATCGATGACGAAGCGACCATCGTGCTGATCGATCAAAAGCTTTGATAAAACCAGACTTCTGGCGTTTTTCCTCCACGTTCTCACGTGGTGCTTTTAAGAAACGAGCTGCAAGCATCGGTACGACGGTCAACGCGACTGCTAAGGAAGCAAACAAGCTAAACGAAACCGTTAAGGCAAACTCACGGAACAAGTTACCGACAATTCCGGTAATAAAGATGACCGGTAAAAAGACGGAAACCGTTGTTAATGTCGAGGCTGTAATCGCCCCTGCGACTTCCTTTGCACCATCTTTTGCTGCTTGCACAGGGTCTTTTTTCATCGATAAATGCCTGTAAATGTTTTCGATCACGACGATCGAATTGTCCACCAGCATCCCGATACCGAGAGCCAGCCCACCTAAAGTCATAATGTTCAATGAGAAATTCGTAAAGTAAAGAAGTACGAAAGTCACAATAACTGAAAATGGAATGGCAATACCAATTAACAATGGTGTTTTAAAACTTCTTAAAAACATAAACAAAACGAGCATCGCGAATACTCCACCCGCAATAAGAGCCATGGAAACGTTGGAGATCGCTTCTTCGATAAAGTCTCCTTGGTCAAAGAGCATCGCAGTATCGATATCAGAGTATCTTTCCCCTTCCAACAACTCCTCTAGACGCTCATTAAATTGCCGAGAAACTTGCGCGGTATTTGCATCGGCTTGTTGCTGCACACTCAAGAGAATCGAAGTATCTTGATTTGTTCTTGTAATCACATCCGCAGATTCTGGTGTAAGTTCCACAGTACCTACGTCAGCAACTGTGACATCATCACCAGTTTCCGGGTCTACAGATACAACGATATTTTCAATATCTTCGACTGTTGTTAGTTCAAATAACACGCGCGTTGTAAGTTCGAGGTCGTCACTTCTCACATTCCCACCCGGCTGGGTGACATTATGAGCTTGGATTGCGGAAACGACTTCATTTTGCGCTAACCCATAAGACTCTAAGTCATCTTGATTAAGCTGGATTTGAATTTCATCGACCAAATCCCCTTCAGTATCAATAGACCCGACACCTTCGACTTTTAAAAGTTCTTGTTCAAGGTCTGAAACAAGCTCAGTAAGCTCTTCATTGTCTACTGCCGAAGATAAAGAAAGCTGAATAATCGGGAACTGAGATGGATCAAATTTTAAAAAACGCGGGTCTCCCGTATCATTTGGGAGAGGTGTCTGATTCATCCTCGCTAAGATGTCATTTTCTATATCATCAATGGAAGTGGCCCAGGAAAATTCTAATAACGTTAAAGAAGAGCCTTCCATGGATATCGAACTAATATTATTAAGTCCAGGAAGCGTTGACAAGCTCTCTTCCATCGGCCGTGACACTTGATCAACGACCTCTTGTGGCGCTGCATCATCGTAACTAACGACAACCGCTCCAATCGGAGGGTCAATATCAGGGATCAGTTTTAACGGGATATTCGTAAGGGAAATAACCCCAAGTAGTAAAAATAACGTCATGGCTACAAGTGTAAATATCGGTCTGCGAATCGAAAAGTTCGTCAGTTTCATACGTTTTTCCCTTCTTTCTCTTCAATCATGATGTCACGCAACTGTTTATAAACATCACGAAAATGGATAAGGTCTTCTCTTGGAATCTTCATCAAGTACCTACTAATGATCGTTTGTCTCGTATGTTCCATATGTTCAAGAAGCAAGTCTCCTTCATCATCCAATTCAAAAGGAACCGTTCTACGGTTTTTTTCATCTAAAGAACGTTTTACTAATCCTAACTGCTCCAGCTTGGATAACAGTTGACTTACTGCACTAGGGGAAATGTTTAAATGAAAAGCTAAATCCTTTACGTACTTCACATCATGCCTGCCGATTAAATAAATAATCATTTGTTGATTTGACGAGAGTTTGTTGTCATATTCTGAGCCAAATTCATGCTGGATCATCATCATGACATCAACAACAAGCTGCTCAATTTCTAAAATGGTTTGCTCGCTTTCCATCTTTATCTCCCTTTCGTAATCAGTCACAGTATGTAAAATCAAACATTAAGAAAGTTAACCATTAACTTTCTTAACTATAATTGTTGATGGATTTCCATGTCAATGAATACTTCATGAATAAATTGTGACACATATAACACTACATATCTACGTAGGTGTATGGTCCTCTTTTTTGAAAAACTAAAGCACCTCCCATTATTTCTGAGAGGTGCTCTTTTAGGTTATGGCTTCTTTATAAAGGCTGTTTTCTATGTGATTGTTGGTTTTATATAGAAGGCGCTACAGGCGGACGCTTTCCGCGGGAGTCGCCGCCTTTCGCTTTTTCGTACTTATTTTTAAAGAACAACGAAGTTTGCGAAACCAGCGTTTATAAAAGATGTTGTTATATTTTTTTAATCTTCAAACGTTCCTTTGCGGATGTGGCCCCCATCCTTCATCATCCACTCCCCTTTGGCCATAACACTGTCGATTGTTAGTTCGTCGCTAGATACAAGAAGAAGATCCGCATCAAACCCAGCACCGACTTTACCTTTTCTCGCCAATTTATAAGCGTGAGCTACATTGGAGGTAGCAACGCGAATCGCTGTTTCAAAAGGAATTTCTCCTTCAAGAACACTATCGCGAATTTCGTTGTAAAGACTAACCACTCTACCTATTTTCAGCCCCACTAAATTTCGGTTTTCGTCGAATTGAGGTAAACTTCCTTGGCCATCGGAGGTAAAAGTGATTTGTTCAATCGGAACGCCTTCATCGAGCATTCGCTTCAATCCACGACTGCATTTCGTTTTATCGCTTTCAAGAAATTCCTTTGCAGTACTCGTAGTAAAGTCGACATACCCTCCCTTTTTTGCAAATGCAATTCCTGCTTCTAGCAATGCTTCATTTCGGTTAATATGTGTAGGAACGAATTGTGTGATCGGAATCTCAGTTGTACTGACTACCTCCTCTATTAATTTTAACCGGTCAGGACTATCTCCTAAGTGAACATTGACAACACCTGCTTTTCCGGAAAGAATCCCGCCAACTCTCGCTTCACTCGCAATCCGAGCGAGCTCGTCACGAGTAGGTTGGGACGAGCGGTGATCAGAAATTGCGATTTCTCCTGCACCGATAATTTCTTCCACAAGCATAATATCCTGCTCAATTGAGCCTGTCAGCGTTTTGACCGGTACTTGATAGGAACCTGTCTGGCAATAACAGCTGATTCCTTCCTCTTTTAACCCTTTTGCTTTTGCAATAAGGTTCGTCATTGTTCGTGTCGTACCATCGGTCCCAATTACGCCGATAACCGTTGTCACGCCCCCACTTATACAATCTGACAACATTAATTCAGGCGTCCGCGTCTTAAAACTTCCTTCGCCTCCGCCCCCTGTAATATGTACATGAGAATCAATAAGTCCTGGCATCATTTTTTTATTAGATCCATCGATAATCTCAAGTAGATTTGAGTCAAGGCGAATGTCGATCTGATCTTCCACTGATGCTATACGTCCGTCAGCAATAAGAACATCTTTGACCCCTAAATAATCCGGGGAATATACGTTTACATTTTTAATTAACTTGAGCAACCTCTCCACCTGCTTTCAAGTATACTGTAATCAAGGGCAAGCATGCGCTTGCCTAACGCTCAAAAAACAAATAGCAACAATCGTTTAGAAAAGAGCCTTTTCAAAATTATCACTGTATTCAGTATCTCATTTGAAAGGACAATAAGAAAGACCGCATAGCGGCCTTTTGTTAAAGCAGTTTCCTATAAGATTATGGCTTTTTAATAAGATAAGATCTTCGCTCGAATTCCGCTACAGGCGGACGCTTTCACCCCAGGGCAACGCTGGAGTCACCGCCTCTCGCCCTTTCGTTTTATAAATCAATATGAGTATGTCATTAGCTCAGAAATCATTCATATGAGAAGCATATTATACTTCCGCAGAAGTGTCGTGGTCTCTTCGGGCCTTTATAACTAAGGCTGTTTTCTAAAAGATTGTTGTTCTTGACACAAAATATATAAACTGCGACATAGAAGTAGATTGATTTCCGCTCCGGACAGTCGCTTTCCGCGGAAAGCGTAGTGTATTTCCGAAGCTGTAAGTGATGTCGCAGTTTATTTCAGCTGCGAAGATTAAAAGCAACAATACATACGAAAAGAGCCATAATTAAAAGTGAAATATTAAACATGTCTCATGCCTTCATAATTCTGAGCAAAGGGGATAATCATTTAAATCAATAACGACAATCTATGCAAAAGGTGCCTTTATTAAAAACAGAATTAATTTTCGCCGTATATTTTAAAGTCTCAGGAATGCTTTTCCCTAGAGACGAGAGGCGTGAAGGTAGCTGTCCTCTATATAAATAAAGAAAGCTGACAGGAAAAATCAGCTTTCTCACTTTACGTATTCATTTACTTCAAAAAAACTTACCCGCCGATCGTATAGAAGACAAAAATAAAAATGATCGAAATAGCTCCGAGAACCGCCATTGAAAAGTTTTTAAGTTTAGGTGTCTTCAATACATATGCCACAAAAGCGATAAGTACAACGATAATAGCAAAAAACAAGATGCCATCTACAATTGGATGAATCAACGTTCCCTGTATTGTCGTTTCTTGATAAATAGGAAAATTAACTAGTAATGCCACACTCCAAAACAGTACTAAAAACCCTGAAAAACCAACAATCAAACGTGCCAACATCATCACCTCTTCCTCTTGAAATTACGTGTATTTTCTGTATTTTTTGACAAATTCAATAGATTATTATTGTATTTGCTCATGATTATTCGTACAATTAAGGAAAGTTCTGGAGAGTTGGGAGCGTTCCTCATGAGCATGTTTAAGGATTTTTTACATAACTTATTTTATATTTTAACTCCCATTTTTATTTATGTCAGCTTTTGGAAAGGGGTTGGTTTTCATCGTAACCGAAAATTAACTTCTTTATTCATATTCCTTTTATGTCTTAGCTCTATGATTTTGTCAATGACGTTTCCGGTATACATAGGTGAGAGTACAACCTTTGACCTACGTCACGTCCCACTAATCATTGGTACCATTTATGGAGGATGGCGAGTCGGTTTATCTCTATTAATTGCTCAAATCACTTACCGGATCGCCTTTATTGGAACAGAGGGTCTTTTCCTTTCGGTCTATTTAGCTTTTTTATGCTTTATTCTCTTTTACATATTCTCTAAGTATCACATAACCATGAGTCTAAAACGTAAAATGATTTATTTCATGCTTACGTTAATTTTGATAACATCTTTAACCTTTGTGCTTCCATCGAATCGCTTTGCAGATAACCGGCTGGAGATTATCTCTTATATGTCTGAGTCTTTCGGGGTGTATGCGGTCGTCTTCTCGCTTGTCATCTATTTAATAGAACGGATCCGAATCAATGAACGGTTAAAATCTGACTTACGAAAAAGTGAACAGCTCCGTCTAGTTAGTGAGCTTGCTGCTTCTGTTGCCCATGAGGTCCGTAATCCTATGACGGTAGCAAGAGGGTTCATACAGCTTATTCATTCCAATGCGAACATCTCAAATAATGAACGAAAATACTTACAGCTTACTCTATCAGAACTTGACCGGGCACAATCGATCATCAGTGATTATTTATCTTTAGCTAAATCAAAGAAAAGCGAATTACAGACGATTAATATAACCTATACACTAGATAAAGTTCGCCACACCATTCAAGCTTATGCATTAATGAACAATGTGTCTGTGTATTTGGATGTCCCTTCCCAACTAAAGATTAATGGCGATGAAAAAGAACTCACACAAGTGATCTTAAATATTGCAAAAAATGCGATTGAAGCAATGCCTGAAGGAGGCAGTTTGTTTCTTTCAGCAAGTCACACAGGTCAGAATGTTCGAGTTAAAATAGCGGATACCGGAACAGGAATGACGAAGGAGGAAGTCAATCAGCTTGGTACGGCCTATTACTCGACAAAAGAAAAAGGAACCGGCCTCGGATTGATGGTTTCATTTAATATTATTCGTTCCTGGGGCGGTCATATTCAAGTCAATAGCCAAATTAATAAAGGTACCGAATTTTTGATCACACTTCCGACAGTAGTTGAGATCAAAGATGAGCACGAAACTGCCTTATCGTCATATAATTCGTAAATATTATTGATCCATCTTGAGCGTTTTGCCACACACAAACTTAGGCCAAAAAAGCGATCCCTTCATGGGATCGCTTTTTAACTATTCTTCATTTAACACGACTTGATCATAGAAGAGTTCATAGGTTGGTTCTTCTGCCCCTCCATAAATACGGTCCACTTCTTCGCCATTTTCATAATGAACGACTGTTGGTGTTCCTTCGATATCATAATGGTTAAAACCGTCTTGGAACTCCAATAAGTTAAATAAATGTAAGTCGATACCTTTATCCTCAGCTAACGGTACCAAAACAGGAGAAACTTCTTGACACACATGGCAAGCAGGACTATAGAAGTAAACTGTAAAGTCTTCTTCACCTTCAATCTTCTCATCTAATTCTTCGGGAAGAATGACATTACTGTAGATTGGATTATCCAGTTGATCGATTGTTTCTTGGTGAAGCCGATCTTTTCCAAATGGGTTCCCTTCCGACTGCTGTTGGTTTTGATTAGATGTAATGAATGCTAAAGCACCGAAAATAGCAATAACAGCAACACCGAACAAAATAAGCTTTTTCATGATGATCACTCCTTTGACTTAAAGATTACATAAATCATTAATAATGTAATAGAAGAAAATGCAACCAATGCTAGAAATGGGATCGTAATAAATCCTGCCACATTTATATATTCAGCGTGACAGGGGATCACACCACATGCATTTGACGATTCTGCGAGGGCAGGCACTTTCTGTATAAAATAATGATAGAGCGACACCCCCATACCAATTATACTGATAGGAAGTGAATAGACTGCTTGTCTCACATCTTTTTTTACTGCTGCAATTGCTAACGTTATCGCTAACGGGTACATAAAGATTCGCTGTACCCAGCACAGCTCGCAAGGAATAAACAGTAATATTTCAGAAAAGTAAAGGGAACCTAAAGTAGCGATGAACGCAATGCCCCAGGCACAAAACAAAGCATATTCCACTTTTTTATTTTCTGCGTCCATAGATCCATCTCTCCTATTTAACGTATAACACTACTATAATACGAAAGAAGAGAAACGTATAGTATACTGCTTTATGTTCACCTATTTGTAAATTTTGCATAAATTCATCATCACGATATTCCAAGCATGGTTTCTGCCTTTTTGTCATGTAAAAATTGCTTTACATCATCTGCCATTAAAGGTTTACAATAAAAATACCCCTGCATTTCATTACAATTACTGTCATCAAGGAATGACATCACTTCTCGAGATTCCACTCCCTCAGCTATGACATTAATATTTAAATTCCTTGCTAGATCAATAATGGAAGTGACAATCGCTTCGTCATTAGCATGAATAGAGAGATCCTGAATAAACGACTGGTCAATTTTTAACGTATCAATAGGAAACTTTTTCAAATAACTATAGGTGCAATATCCTGTTCCAAAATCATCTATTGAAATCTGTACGCCTTGTTTTTTCAATTTCTCCAAAATTAGGTGACCTTTTGAAAGGTGATAAAGAAGTTGGTTCTCGGTAATTTCTATATTTAAAAAAGCCGGGTCCATTTGTGTCGTGCTTAATGTAGCCTTAACATTATCTAGGAATTCCCTATGCTGAAACTGAACAGGTGAAATGTTTACTGACATTCTGAGCGTTAAGCCTTCCTCTTTCCATTTATTTGCCTGAAGACAAGACTCTTCAATTACCCATTCACCAATGTCAATAATCAAACCTGTTTCTTCGGCAATTGGAATAAATTCAGATGGTGGTACAACCCCTAAAACTCTATCCTGCCAGCGGATTAACGCTTCAACTCCGACCACCCGCTTTTGACGGAGATCAATTTGAGGTTGATAAACAAGATGAAATTGGTTTTCTATTAGAGCCGTCCTCAACCTTTTTTCAATAAGTAATTTCTTTTCATACAAAGAGCAGGCTGTAGAATCATACCATGTAAAATTGCATTCAACGGTTTCTTTCGAACAGCGCATCGCCGATCTTGCTTGATCAAGAACGTTCTCAAATGAAATAGCTGGATCTACACATTGCGTAATGCCAATGTTTACGGAAAGCTTAATCACCTGTTTGCCTATCGTTACTTCCCGGTTAAAAAGATCAGTTAGTTTCGTTATTAAAGACCGAGGTGTATCAGGTACGACACATTCATCACTTACTAAACAAAATTCATCGATGCCATAACGGTACACACTCACATCGTTTGTTTGCAGAGATTTTAACCTAACACCAACTTCAATTAACAGATCCTCGCTTGAAAACGGTCCTAAATCTTCTAGATAAGACTTAAAACGTTCAATTTCGAAAAAAATTAATGTGAATGATGAGCCATTCACTATTTTCTTAGAGATTACTTTTTTTAACGCTTGATGGTTCGGCATAAGTGTAAATTCATCAATCAATACTTCTTTTTTCTTAACCTGGTCATCCTTTTCATTCAAAGGTTCTTTTTGAAGCACAAACAAAGCGTACCGTTTGCTCGGAGGGGAATTTTCGAAAATTGAAAGAATCGTTCCACTATAGGGATGAATAGCACCATTTTCGTTGCGAATCAACATTTCTTTTCTTTCAGTTAAAGAGCGGGATGGAACGTAACCTTCTTCAAATAAGTGATAGTGACTGTTTAAAACTTGATGCTTATGTAAACCGGTTACTCGATAAAAAGACTCACTTACGTACTGAATTTTATCCTCAGAATCAATTAAAATAAGGAGAGCTTCTCTATCAAGAGCTTGATTAAACCGTTCAATGATATACGTCAATTCTTGTTTATCCTTGCCTGTTAAATTATCCAACATGAGCGAACCACCCTTTTTGTGATGTATCGATAAACATTCATGATGACCTTACGTTCGACCGCTATCGTTCCCGTATTTTTTGAATTTTTATCCCAAAAACAAAAAACCAACCTTAATAAAACAAAGGTCGGTTGCACTACCAGCTCCAGTTTATCCAAGTGCCCAAATTTAGACAAACATTCTTCGCTTCCTTTTATTGTAATGTAACATTATTGTAATGTTTAGATAACTCGGCTTTCAAGCGTTTTTTGCTACATTTCCAAAAAACCTATAAATGAACTAGTCGATTCTCATTCATTTTTATATTGTTCTGAAAAATGTCTTTCTTTTTGTCCGTTTTCTTTTTTTAATAGTCGGGTAACCTTTTAAGTATAGCTTTGTTTTTAGAAAGGAAGTGGCAGAATGGAAATGGAATTTACCCAGATTAACGATGGAACAATTGAGTCAGTTGCGTTTGACGAAATTGATGGTCAGCTCCATATCAGGTACAGTAATGGGAAATATATCATTTATTATGAAGTACGCAAAACGGATTATGTAGGGTTGTTGGGTTCTGGAGGTTACAGTACGTATATAGAAGAAAAAATTGCACCGGGGTACCCTTCATATAAGGTAAAAGGGGAACGTTTATAGCTAAATCAGCTAAGAACTGGTTTTCACACGAAAAATGGAGCCTCAAAAAACAAACATTCGTTCGTAAAATTATTGTACCACATGCTCAGCTAATTTGGAAAAATATATTCTTTTCATTGTGCATATTGCAATAAAGTAGCCATCATTCTCTACATTCTTTGCCGATTATGAGGAGGGATACTTTTGGCTATTTATGTTAAAATAAAACATGAGTATGTCATTAGCTCAGAAATCATTCATATGAGAAGCATATTATACTTCCGCAGAAGTGTCGTGGTGTCTTCGGGCCTTTATAAGTAAGGCTGTTTTCTAAAAGATTGTTGTTCTTGACACAAAATATATAAACTGCGACATAGAAGTAGATTGATTTCCGCTCCGGACAGTCGCTTTCCACGGAAAGCGTAGTGTATTTCCGAAGCGGTAGGTTATGTCGCAGTTTATTTCAGTTGCGAAGATTAAAAGCAACAATACATACGAAAAGAGCCATAATTAAAAGTGAAATAGTAAACATGGCTGATGCCTTCATAATTCTGAGCAAAGGGGATAATCATTAAATAAAATTGGAAAGTTTAACTAACACTAGTTATAGAAAAATGCAGCGAATACAATTAAGGAGGGTTTTTGATGAGAATTGGCGTACCTAGAGAGATAAAAAACAATGAAAACCGAATCGCCCTTACGCCAGCTGGTGTAGTAGCATTGAATCAGGATGGTCATGAGGTTTATGTTGAACATGACGCCGGAATTGAAAGCGGTTTCAATAATGAGGACTATGTTGAAGCTGGGGCAGAAATTTTGGCTAGTGCAAAGGAAGTATGGGATCGCTCGGAAATGGTGATGAAAGTAAAAGAACCACTTGAGTCTGAGTACCAATACTTTCGCGAAGGTCTAATACTATTTACATACTTGCACTTAGCAGCCGTCCCTGAATTGGCAAAAGCTCTTACTGAGAATAAAGTAATAGCTGTCGCTTATGAAACAGTCGAAGTCAACCGTTCCCTTCCTTTGTTGACTCCAATGAGTGAAGTAGCCGGGAGAATGGCAGCACAAATCGGGGCCCAATTCCTTGAAAAACCAAAGGGTGGAAGTGGCGTTCTATTATCTGGTGTACCAGGTGTTAAACGAGGTAAAGTTACGGTTATTGGCGGCGGAGTAGTTGGAACAAACGCGGCTAAAATTGCCATGGGTCTTGGTGCTGACGTCACGATTATTGATTTAAGTCCGGAACGATTACGTCAATTAGATGATATTTTCGGCACCGAAATCAATACCCTTATGAGTAATCCACTAAATATTGAAAATGCAGTTAAAGAATCAGACCTCGTTATTGGTGCAGTGTTAATTCCTGGTGCAAAAGCTCCTCGTTTAGTTACTGAAGATATGATCAAGGAGATGAGACCTGGTTCTGTCATTGTTGACGTAGCGATTGACCAAGGTGGCATCATGGAAACTGTTGATCGCATTACAACTCATGACGACCCTACGTATACGAAACACGGCGTTGTCCATTACGCTGTAGCTAATATGCCTGGAGCTGTACCACGAACTTCTACGATTGGATTAACGAATGTGACGGTTCCATATGCACTGCAAATTGCAAACAAAGGAATATCTCGTGCAATAGAAGAAAACACTGCCTTAAAGTTAGGTGTAAACACAGCCGGTGGTTATGTGACCTACGAAGCAGTAGCTCGAGATTTAGAATACGAATATCAACCTGTTGAAAAGGTACTAAAATAACGGAATGACAAAAAGGGCTCTCTATCTCCAGGAAAGAGCCCTTTATTTGTTACTTTGCTCGGCTTTAAAACACGCAGTGGAAGGTAACGCTGTTTTTAATTAGCGCTATGTTAAAATTGAAATCCTTCGAACCAATCCGTGATTCGTTTTACCTGTTGAAGTTGTTCATGCTTTGTCGCATGCTCATGCTGTGAAATATAGACAGCTCTCATTCCTTGAAGTAACGCCGGGGCAATTTCATTTATAAAATTGTCACCTACTGATACCGTTTCTTGAGGCTTTACTTTGTATTCCGCCATTATTGCTTTAAAATGCTCGTCAGTTAAGCTTGGCTTTTTCGCTGATGTCACAATACGCGGAAACACCTGCTCCAAATTCAACTCTGAAAGTAGACGCCCTACATCATCAGCATCACTGTTCGTCATAAGGACAATGTTTGTGTTTTCTTTTAAACGTAATAAGAACTCTCTTAAGCCCGGAATCGGTGCTAATTTGAAGTCATCAGTAACCATGTACTCTTTCGTTTCAACGTACCTTTTATAGCAGTTTTCTACCCCATAATGTTTCGCACAAGCAAATGGAAGCCACCAGCCATCACCGATCGCGACAATGTTTTCAAAGTCAAATGCCACTTCATCTACATAAGTTTCCTCGATTTGTTCAAGTGTCCATTCAGTCCCATCCCAGTGATGGGCTTGTACGACAGTCAAAGTCATCGGATCAACGGTTAAAATCGCATCTTCCTTAACGTCATAAGCTTTCCCAACCTCAAGTGGATGCTCACCATTTTTTGTGCGTTTATAATCATCCCAAAATTTTCCTTGGTCAGCCTCTTTCACATCTAACGCTAACCTTTTTGCGTAGTAATCAAAATGGTCAGTTCCTTCATATAACGTGCCATCTAAATCAAAAATATATAAACCTTCTATTTTCATAATCCTGCTCTCCCTCACTAATCAATTCTCACCTATTAAACAGAGTATATTTTTTTACGATAACGTGCAAGTTCTACTCCTTTTTGTTTAAAAAGCCCGCTATGAGTATTCTTCAAAGCGGGCGAGTAGTGAGTGAAGCCCCTGCTATTTTACTACCACCTAGTATTCCTTTGGGTCGTTCAAGTTAAAGCCTGGCTAACCAAAGCCATTCCCCTCTGGCAACCAAACAGCTTCATTCACAGTTCTTCTTATTTTCATCGTCAGCCCCTCCTTTATTAGTAAGTATGATCATTCAATGTTTTTACATAAATCGGTGCCATTCAGCATGACGTGTTTTTTGATGCGCTATTTGGTTGCAACTTCTTTCGTAGTGCTGCTCTTTTTCAATTTCTTCTTCGCTATACGGGCGTCTTTGAATCGTTACCGTAAAGTGGAATAGTGTAAACATCATAGTATCACCTCCCTTAACTCCTTGATCAACGTATGTCGAAAGGATAAATTCGATACGACATTTGTTCGTTTTTTAATGAGATTCGTTATAAAGTCACCTTTAAACAAAACGAAAGACCATTTCACATCCGTTTACCTCCTCCATTTTTACTATTCTGTAAGATAGACGAAATAAAGCACAAACTAACTCTATTAAAACACCAAAAAACGCAGATCAAATACATTCGACCTGCGCACTTAAATAAACATTTTTTCCGTCTTAATTAAGACATACAAAAAACGCAGATCGATTATGACCGACCTGCGTACAATGATTTGCCTAGGGAATTACCCTATACTTCCAAAGGATTTTTTCCAACAAAAAACTATCCCCTGAATTTATATCATTACGAGGCCGCTCAAAAACGACGTATATGAAGTTGTAGTGACTGAATTTGCTTTAAAATAAGTCATCTGAAACGGCCTCCTTTCGATTTTAATAATTGTTGGCGCTTCTTCCACTTATTATCATATAACATATTTAGAAAATTGCAACAGTTCAACTGTGTAAAAATATGTATTTCTAAACAATGTGTTACTTTAGGAAATTTATGTTATATCTTTAATAAAGAGGTGAAATAATCATGTTGAGTGAAATCTCGGTTCTTGATATGCTTTACCAGCTTTTCGGATTTGCTATTATACTCATCCTATTTATCGTCCTTCCCGTTTTAATTTTCCGCTTTTATCGTAATCAAAAGCAGATGAAACAAGATTTATCAGCTATAAAAGAACAGCTGCGGAATTCATCCGACAACTCTAATAAAATATAATATGAGTATGTCATTAGCTCAGAAATCATTCATATGAGAAGCATATTATACTTCCGCAGAAGTGTCGTGGTGTCATCGGGCCTTTATAACTAAGGCTGTTTTCTAAAAGATTGTTGTTCTTGACACAAAATATATAAACTGCGACATAGAAGTAGATTGATTTCCGCTCCGGACAGTCGCTTTCCGCGGAAAGCGTAGTGTATTTCCGAAGCGGTAGGTGATGTCGCAGTTTATTTCAGCTGCGAAGATTAAAAGCAACAATACATACGAAAAGAGCCATAATTAAAAGTGAAAACGTGGCTGATGCCTTCATAATTCTGAGCAAAGGGGATAATCATTAAATATAATATCCTAATGCTTAGGTATCGCCAAAGGTCAAAGACCTTTTATTTTATTCGCAATGGCTTTGCTCGCTGCTCGCCCACTGTGAAAAAACAATTACAGTGGGCTTTAAAACATGCAGCGGCTTCGCTCATTGCTTCGAGTCATCGCCAAAGGTCAAAGATCGACCTTTGGCGATGACCCTAGCCTGCTTTTGGTTGGTTGCGATCGCGTTCGTGTGGCATAAGAAGCGGGAGTGGTTTACTCTTCTTCTTTGTTAGCTCAGAGACGACAAAGATCGCGATAAAGGCCATGACCATGGCGAATGTTCGAAACGGGAATAATACGACACCGTCCTCGATCATCGGGTAAGGAAGGAAATGTGGAATACCAAATGCTGCTTCTCCCCCTCCTAATCGTAAACAGACAGCCACAATCAATCCACTTAAGGAACCATAAAAGTTTGCATTTTTATAAAACAGAGCCATCGTCAGTTGCGGGAACAAGATACAATAGACGAGATCAGAAGCTAAAAACCATAGTGTATAGACGCTTTGGACGTTTAAAGCGATTATCATCGCTGTCGTTCCTACAATAATAATACTACGCTTAATGATTTTCTTAACTTGCTCATCAGAAACTTTCTTCCTCACTAACGGTCGATATACATTCCACCCTGCCATTGAAGAGGCTGATAGAATGGAAGAGTCCATCGATGACATTACTGCCGCAGCCAATGCGCCTAATCCGATCGCTGCAACCCATTCTGGGGTTAAGAAACGCAGCACTTGCGGAAGAATCATCGCAGGGTTTTCTGGTGGAACAGCACCTACTGCTGCCCAATCTGCATTATATCCAATGACGCCAATTAATACTGCAGGAATTGCTGCAATGATGCATATAAACCCTGCTGTAATCGATAACCACATGGCCGTTTTTTCACTTTTCGCAGATAACACACGTTGAAAATACACTTGCCATGCAATTCCACCGAAGATAAGGAGTAATGCATAATCCCACCAATGCCAATACCAATTGCCCCAATCCGCATGTCTCCAGCCATCAAGTGGAGGGAAAAGATTAGCGTAACTAGCAAAATCAGCTTGGTAGGTTGTCCAAACCGCCCCCATACTGCCAACATGTTGCAATGTAAACGGAATAACGAGAAACAAACCACCAATTAAAATCGCTAATTGGAATAAATCGGTATAGGCTACTGCCCACATACCGCCTAACACAGTATAGGCAATCGCAATAATTCCTGAAATAATAATCGATGTTGTAAAGTCGATCCCTAAAATTGTCCCAAATGTTGTACCGAGTGCAGTTAAAATCGCCGCACTCCAAAACAATTCTCCTAATAGTGCTGGTATATAAAGGACTCCTGCTAGCTTCTTTCCAAATCGTTGCTCTAATGGATCAATAATCGTCATAAATTCATAACGTCTCATTTTTCGAGCATAAAAAATACCACCAATGATTAAGCTTAATGCGTAACCCCAGGGTGCCTGCGCCCAAACTAAACCATCACTATACGTGTATTCTGCAGTCCCATTAATGTAGCCGCCTCCTACCCAGGTAGCGGCCATTGTAAACATCGCAACACCCAACGGTAGACTTCGTTTTGCTACCATCATGTCACTAAGAGAATTGCTTTTTTTCGCAGCTACAAATGCCCCAACATAATAAATAAGAGCATAGAATACAAGCATCGAAATAAAGCCGCCCCAGTGCATATCTGTATTTGAGAAAAATAAATAGACAAAAAGTCCGGCGAAGATCGCGATAAACCCAATCACTTTGTAAGAATTCTTTTGTGCTTCTGTCACCTATAACACACTCCAATAATATAAGTTTGAAAATTCATAATATTCAGTTATTAAATCGCGCAAACACGCCTGTTTAGAACAACAGACAAATTTTTGCTGCTCAGTCTAGCGTGTTTTTTGAATTTTTTTCCATGAACTTTTTTAATTACTCACCCTTTTGTCTTGGGAATGCTTCGAAAATCTTTCCGTTGCGAATGCCATTAACGAGCTCACGAAGCCAGTAGTAATAAGGCTTTGACTGGTCTAATTGCTCATAAAGCGCTCTCGCCTCTTCTTTCATTTCATCTGAAATATCATCTGATTGAAACACTTCTTCAAGCTCGCCTTGAGCATTAGCGATCGCTTCAAGGTTAAGCTTCACTTCTCGTTCCCATTTTTGAGTGAAAAACTTATTAAAGAAACGGAAGAAATCTTTTTCAGCTACATATGTGTGCTTTCTGCTTCCCCTGCGAAATGTTTTTTTAACAATTTCGTACTCTTGAAGCTTTTTGACACCAGTACTCATGCTTGGCTTACTCATTTCAAGCTTCTCACGCATTTCATCTAGTGTCATATCTTCCTCAAAGTACATCGTACCGTATAAGTTACCGACACTTCTTGTTACCCCGTATAAGTCCATTGTTTCAGCAATCGACTCAATGACAAGGTCTTTGGCATGATCAATCGACTCTTTCGCATGATCATCCTTTGGGTTCATATAACAACCACCTTTTCCAATATAAAATTCGTTAAATTTTTTTCTTACAAACTTTATAGTAACGAAATGACGAGAAATGTCAAAATATAAATTTTTTAAAATAGTACTCACTGGTGAAGCGGCAAGGGATAAAAGAATTTTATTTATTTTTAGCTTTTGACAGAATATTATGCGCATGTTACATTCAATTTGTTAAAAACGTTAAATAAAAATTTAACAAACTTAACAAAAGGAAATGACCAAGAAGGAGGAGATCTCTTTGCCATTAAAACAAATGTTTATTAATGGGGAATGGGTTAATGCGCAATCTGGAAACACAAGAGAGATTATTGATCCATTTAATCAAGAGGTGATTGCAACGGCAACAGAAGGCAATCAAAAAGATACGATAGAAGCAGTTCATGCTGCGCGTCACGCTTTTGATGAAGGTACTTGGGCAACAACAACAGCAAGTGAACGCGGTGAAATTGTCCAGGAGCTTGCAAACCTCATCCGCCGTGATAAAGAGGAATTAGCCAAATTAGAAACGTTAGATACCGGAAAGACAATAGAAGAAAGTCGTGCAGACATGGATGATATCGCAAACGTCTTTCAATATTTTGCTGGATTAGCAGATAAAGATGGCGGGGAAGTCATCGCTTCGCCAATTCCGGATTCCGAAAGTCGGATCGTACGTGAACCTGTTGGTGTTTGTGCACAAATTACACCTTGGAACTACCCGTTATTACAAGCAGCGTGGAAAATTGCTCCTGCTCTTGCTGCTGGAAATACGATCGTCGTAAAACCGAGTGAAATTACACCACTAACAACGGTGAAAGTATTTGAACTTATCGAAGAAGCGGGCTTACCAAAAGGTGTAGCCAACCTTGTTCTAGGTCCAGGAAATAGTGTTGGAGCCGAACTGTCGGAGAATACAGATGTTGACCTCGTCTCCTTTACTGGTGGGATCGAAACAGGGAAAAAAATAATGCAAGCAGCTAGTCGCAATATGAAAAAGATTGCATTAGAACTAGGTGGAAAAAATCCGAATATTGTGTTTGCAAATGCTGATTTTGAAACGGCTGTCGACCAAGCATTAAACGCTGTATTTTTCCATGCAGGTCAAGTTTGCTCAGCAGGCGCTCGTTTATTAGTCGAAGAGAGCATTCATGATTCATTTGTTGAAGAATTAGTGAAAAGAGCGAAAAACATTCGACTCGGAAATGGTTTCAATGAACAGACACAAAGTGGTCCATTGATTTCAGCTGAGCATCGAGAAAAGGTCGAAGCCTACGTACAGATCGGAAAAGACGAAGGTGCGAAGCTTGTCGTTGGTGGAAAAAGACCAGAAGACCCTGAACTGCAACACGGCTTTTTCTATAAACCGACGATTTTTACGAATTGCACATCGAATATGAGAATCGTACAAGAAGAAGTGTTCGGCCCTGTTCTTACTGTAGAAAAGTTCACTTCAGTAGATGATGTTGTCCAAAAGGCAAATGATACGATTTATGGACTTGCAGGTGCAGTATGGTCTAACGATATTTCCAAAGCTGAGGAAGTTGTTTCTCGTCTTCGTATCGGCACCGTTTGGATCAATGACTTCCACCCTTACTTCGCTCAAGCACCTTGGGGCGGATACAAACAATCTGGAATTGGAAGAGAATTAGGTCACACCGGATTGGAAGAATATACCGAAGTTAAGCATGTATTTAGAAATAAGAAGCCACAGCCCATTGGCTGGTTTAACTAATAGAGTAAAAGATTATCAAACAACTATTTTTTAGGAGGTTTTTATTATGAGTTTAAATATGAAGGTTGAACAAATGATTAGCTATCACACGTTTGAAATCCCAACAACAATCAAGCACGGAATCGGTGCGATTGAGCACATCGGTGAAGAAGTGAAAGCGCTAGGAGTAAGTAAAGCATTACTCGTCACAGACCCAGGAATCTATGAAGCAGGCGTTGTAAATCCAGTAATTGAAAACTTAGAAAAAGCGAACATTGATGTTGTCGTTTTCAATAAAGTAGAACCCAATCCACCTGTTCGCCTTGTCGCAGAAGGGTCAAAGGTATTCCAAGAAAAAGGCTGTAATGGTCTTGTCGCTGTTGGTGGCGGAAGTTCGATGGATACTGCTAAGGCGATTGGCGTCGAAGCGACTCATGAAGGGTCTGTTTTAGACTATGAAGCAGCTGAAGGCAAAAAGCCACTTGAAAACCGGATCCCACCATTAACAACGATTCCGACAACAGCAGGTACAGGATCTGAAGTAACACAATGGGCTGTTATTACCGATGAAGACCGAGAATTCAAGTTTAATACAGGTGGCCCTTTAATCGCAGCTCATTTAACAGTTATCGATCCTAAATTACACGTTTCTATGCCTCCACATGTAACAGCGATGACTGGTATCGATGCACTAGCGCATGCAATTGAATGTTATACGATGAAATTCGCGCAGCCTATTACTGACTCTGTTGCGTTAACCGCGATGGAATACGGTGCAACATATATTCGCCGTGCTTACGCTGACGGTGAAGATCTTGAAGCTCGTTATGGGATGGCTCAAGCTGCGATGCTCGCGGGACTATCTTACGGAAGTGAATCTGCCGGAGCTGCTCATGCGATGAGTCAAACGTTAGGCGGTATCATCCCTGTGGCTCATGGTCAATGTGTTGCGGCCATGATGGGACCGGTTATGGAATTTAACTGGAAAGGAAATCCTGAGAAATTTGCTCGAATGGCACAAGCATTTGGCATCAACACATTTAACATGACTACTGAAGAAGCTGCAAAAGCGGCCGTCACTTGGATGTACGATCTCGTTGAAGATTTAGACATTCCAACATTAGAGAAGCAAGGCGTTAACCCAGATCAATTAGAACGCTTTGCAAAAGAAGCCATGAACGATCCACAAACAGTCGGAAATCCACGTGACCTAACTGTTCGTGATTACGAGTGGATTTATAAGCGTTGCTTTCATTTAACAGCAAAGACACTTTAAGATTTTTATAAAAAAAAAATTTCCCCCACTTTAACGGGTTTACTTTAGAAGTACAAAAAATCAAATCACAAAGGAAACGCATGGATTTTCTCACAAGGAAATCACATGCGTTTTTGTATTGATATATCAACGTTTTATAACCAATAGTCGTAAAATCTCACAGTAATTCACACCCCTAATCACATGACCAAAACGTCACATGAGAGATGTAGACATCATACTTTTCCATCGCTCGTACACTCAGCACCCGACAGCTGTCATCGGCATGTTCACGGGAAGCGATCATTTTTTCGCAATATCTCATTCTTCCGGCGTCAAGCTATTGTATGAAGGACCTTTCCGTTTTTTGTAGGGACGACGTTCATAGGGGCGGTCCTGTTCTTCCTATTCCTGACACCACCAACGCTGGACTCGTCTTTCATTCAACGTTAATACCTGGCAGGCTCGATACTGGGGAAGCCCTTCATCGCAAGCCCATTCAATCAATTCTAATAGGGCGCATCGATCGTCTCCATTGATATGCTGATTGGTGAGATCACCGTTATTCCGAGAGATCTTTTTTTAAGCAGTATGTGCTCTACCGTCAGGTCTGCCAGAGCACGCTCTTTCGATGCCAGTTCGGACTGTAGCGCTTTCAAACCTTTCTCATTTACTTGAGCAGAGGCCTTGGGATTTCCTTTTGCTTTATTCCGTGTATAGCCCAATGTTCCACGGATTGCTCGACCTCCCGAAGATCCGATGTAAGCCGCAGACTCTGTTCACCAAGAGCTTCTTCAGCTGGTAATCCAACAACAAAGGAACTGCATCCAAAGCCGATGCAGTCCCTTTTCCTATACCTGTTATTCTTCACGTCTTTTTTTCATTGCCACCAGCGTAATCATCTCGTAGGCGACCGCTGCAGCAAGACCCGCGGTAATATCCCCGGAGTCAAATGCCGGAAGTACTTCAACCAGGTCAAACCCTTTGATATTGAGGCCGTCCAAGCTTCTTACATACTCAAGGGCTTCAAAGCTCGTTGGACCGGCCACTTCAGGGGTCCCCGTCCCGGGAGCATAGGCCGGGTCCACAAAGTCGATATCAAACGTCACAAACACCGGACGATCCGGACCGACCCGGTCGTGAATACGGCGGATCACTTCTTCCTGACCGAGCTTTCGGGATTCCCGCATCGTGATCACTTCAAAGCCGAGCTTTCTGGAATCTTCAATGCAGCCCGGTCCGTAAAGAGGCCCGCGCATGCCGATCTGGATCGAATGATCCGTATCAACGAGGCCTTCCTCAACCGCACGGCGGAACGGCGTACCGTGCATGTATTTTTCCCCGTAGTAGTTATCCCACGTATCGCCATGGGAATCGAAATGAACCATGGCGACAGGGCCGTGCTGTTTGGCGAAGGACCGGAGATTTCCTAAGGAAATGGAATGATCACCCCCGAGAATGATCGGCACGACACCTTTTTCAAGTAAAGGCACCAGCCCCTCGGTCATCTGGTCGTACGTGCGGTGGACATTGCCCGGCACCACATCGATGTCGCCGTAATCCACGCCGGAGCAGTAGTCAAAGATGTTGATTTCCTGATCCGGATTGTATGGACGCAGAAGCACCGACGCGTCCCGGACGTGCTGAGGGCCGTAGCGGGCACCGACGCGGTTTGAGGCAGCTGTGTCAAACGGTACACCGAGAACGGCAAAATCCACATCCTCCACCGTACGAATATTTTCAAGGCGCATAAACGTGCGCACCCCGCTGAATCGGGGTGATAAAGAAGAATCTTTCGGCTGATATTTCACCATAGGTACCTCCAGTAAATAAAGTTATCTGTTCTTCAAGGCTATAAAACTGTAACTATGAAGCGGAAGGCCGCGATTCTGGCGGGAAAAGCAAGTGCTGAAGACCCCGAAGGGACGAACGGTTACTTCACGAGTATACTTCGAGTTGCTTCGACACAGACACTTCGAAGCGAGGCTCGTAGAGGAAGAAGCAGGATTGCCTTCCCCGAGGAGGCTCTTGCCCGCCGAAAGCGTCCGCCTGAAGCTGTGACCTTTTATTTTTTCTCTTCCGCAAACCGGGTCAGCGCTTTGTCTAGTGCCCTGAGTCCGTTATCAATCTGCTCGGTCGTCACGGTGAGCGGCGGAATCATCCGGATCACTTCCCCTTCGTTTCCGCAAAGGTAAAACAGCACCCCTTCCTCAAGGGCGAGGTCAAGAATTCGAAGAACCGCTTCCCCGTCCGGGCTGCCGGTCTCAGGATTCGTAATTTCTATCCCGATCATCAGACCCAGGTGACGGATGCTGCTGATGACTGGATGCTTTTCTTTCAGTTTGCGAATGCCGTGAACCGCATGCTCACCGGCCCGGATCGTATTATTAAGCAGTTTTTCCTCTTTGATTACATCGATTGTAGCAAGGGCGGCGGAGCAGGCTATCGGGTTACCCCCAAACGTGGTAGCGTGGCTGCCCATCGGCCACTGCTGCATCAGCTTGTGGTTAGCAGCCGTAGCACTGAGGGGCATCCCGGATGCGATCCCTTTGGCAACCGCCATAATGTCCGGCGTAACCCCAAATGTGTTGGCAGCAAACCAGTCGCCCGTGCGGCCGAATCCTGTCTGCACCTCGTCAAAAATAAGCAGCATCCCGTGTTCCGTACAGATATCCCGTACTTTTTTCAGCCAAGAGGCAGGAGGCATCACGTAGCCGCCTTCCCCAAGCACGGGCTCAAGAATCACCCCGGCCACCTCGTCAGGAGAGACATAGTACTTAAACAAGTTGTAAAAGTCACGCTCCAACTGGCGGATCGCTTCGTCTTCACGGACGGTGCCGTCTTCATTTTCAAAGTCAGCCGGGCGGTAGTACGGAACCTGATAGGTCAGGCTGTCCGGCTGCAGGTAGCGTCTATACTTGCTTTTCGACGTACTCACCCCAAGGGAGCCCATCGTCCGGCCGTGAAAACAGCCGGTAAAGCTGACCATGTACTGGCGGCGGGTCACGTACTTCGCGAGCTTCAGTGCCCCTTCAATCGCTTCCGTTCCGCTGTTTCCGAAAAAGAAACAGTCGATGTCACCGGGCATAATCTCGGCAAGCTCGTCTGCGAGCCGGAGAATCGACTCGTACTGAATCACGCCGATCGGCCCGTGGCTCAGCTCGTCCGCGGCATTTTTAATCGCCTCCACCACTTTCGGATGGCGGTGGCCCACATTCGTCACGGCGATGCCGGACGTAAAATCCAGGTATTTTTTCCCGTCCCGACCCCAGTAGTAGCAGCCTTCTTCTTTTACAACAGGCAGATTCGGATGGTCCTTGGCCATGCTCGGCGCAAGGCGTTCGGACATTTTTTCGGATAACGCATTCCAGTCTTTCGACACAAGTGAACACCTCTTTTTTGAGTTTTCATTTTAAAGATAAACATAGTGAAGCGAAAGGCGGCAACTCCGGCGGGAATAGCATCAGCTGAAGACCCCGCAAGGTGATTTTCCCGGGAGGCTGAAGCAATTCCCGCGGAAAGCGTCCGCCTGCAGCGAAGTAAGTTAAGATTAAAACAGCTTTAAAAGAACAGCAGATGTGCCATAAGCGTAATGATCGGCAGCGTAATGAGGGTACGCTGGATAAAGATAATCACAAGATCAAGCAGGTTGAGCGGAATTCTGGAACGAAGCAGCAGAATCCCCACTTCGGACATATAAATCAGCTGCGTGAGAGACAGAGCAGCCACAACGAACCGTGTTAGCTCGCTCTCGATACCGCTTCCAATTACAGCCGGCAGGAACATATCCGCAAACCCGACAATCATCGCCGGGGCAGCCGCATCCGCCTCAGGAATTCTCATCAGCTCTAAGAGCGGTACGAGGGGAGCGGAAAGGACGACGAAGAAATTCGTATACTCCGCAATGATAAGCGCCAGTGTTCCGAGTGCCATCACGAGCGGAATCAGGCCAAACCAGATATCCAGCACGTTCTGGAAGCCGCTTTTCACAACGCCTGCGGCACTTTTCACTTCAGACGCTTTTGAGACGGCTTTTTCGTACGCCCAGCGTCCGCGGGAGGTCCCGGTTGGCACTTCCTCTGAAATCTGCTTGCCGGTTTTTTCGTAGTACGTATTCTTTTTCCACGAAAGCGGAGGAATCCGCGGACAGACGATCGCCGCGATCAGGCCGGCAACAATGACCGTAATGTAAAACTGCACGAACATGTGCTCAAGGCCGATAAAGTTAATAACCACGAGACTGAATGCAATGGAAGCGACCGAGAAGTTCGTGGCAATGACCGCTGCCTCCCGCTTCGTGTAGTAGCCACTTTCGTACTGCTTAGTGGTAATCAGAACACCGACCGTTCCGCTTCCCATCCAGGACGCCACCGCATCAATGGACGAGCGTCCAGGCAGTTTGAAGACGGGTCGCATCACTTTTCTCACGACCGTTCCGATGTAGTCCATCAGCCCGAATTCAAGGAGAAGCGGCATCATCAGGCCGGCAAAAAAGAACCAGGTTGTGAGCACCGGAATCAGTTCGTAAAGCACCGTTCTGCCGGTAAATTCATCCCAGATAAAGGCAGGACCGAGTTCGAAAAGAACCATTACAGCGAAAATCGCACCGAGAAGACGCATTATGAGCCAGAAGATGGAGACGTGGAACAGGCCGGCAAGAAACGGCGACTTCATAATCCACTCAGGCTTTGTCGTACGGGCCACCACCGTCAGGACAATGGAGAGCACGAGGACGGCTGTCATAAACATCGGAATCGCACCGGTAAACAGACCGAGGAAAAATTCGGCCAGAATGCCAACACCGATTGTCCATTGGCCCATGAACGGGACCGGCACGAGAAACAGAAACAGACCGAATAAGGATGGTATTAAAAACTTCAGTTTGTTTGAACGGGTCATGGTTGCGGAGAGATCCTGCGTATCACAGGTCTCTCTCGCCTCACTTTGCTCATTCAATGAAACACACGCACCTTTCTGAATTGGATTGCGGCAGAAAACCACATTTTCACTCTTTTGTGTTTATATTCATGCAAGGTTTGTGCCAGATTACGACTAAATCCTGTATTTTTTTAATTTTCGAACAACGGAGGGCTGGCTGATTCCTAGAGCCTCTGCGATTTTAACGGTCGTCTGCCACCGCTGTTTTGCCTGGCGCAGCACCTGTTCCTCCACTTCCTCAAGGGTCTCTTTAAGAGGCACTTCGTCTCCGGTCTGAAGTTTTCCGGAAAAGTGACGGTACGTTTCCGGCAGGTCGCTGTGGGTAATCACATGGGTCGGGGAGGTCACAATGAGGCGCTCGATCAGGTTCATGAGCTCCCGGACGTTGCCTTTCCATTCCTGCAGGTAAAGCTCCTGCATCACCGCGTCATCGAGCACTTTTTTCCGGTTGTACTTCTCCCCGAACATCCTGACGAAGTGGGTGACGAGCGGCGTCAGGTCTTCCGGCCGTTCCCGGAGAGGCGGGATCTGTATCGGCACCACACTGAGCCGGAAGTACAGATCCTCTCGAAACGTTTTGACTGCCACCTGCTCTTCAAGAGGCTGATTGGTGGCTGCAATCAGGCGGAAGTCCAGCGTTTTCGGTTTCGTGCCGCCGACCCGGTAAAACTGCTTTTCCTGAATGAATTTCAGGATTTTCACCTGAAGCGCAAGGCTGAGCTCGCCAATTTCATCGAGGAAAAGAGTTCCGCCATCTGATGTTTCCGCCAGACCGGGCTTTCCTTTTTTGCTTGCGCCCGTAAATGAGCCGCCCTCGTAGCCGAAAAACTCCGCTTCAAAGAGAGACTCGGGGATCGATCCGCAGTTCACTTCGATAAACGGCCCGTTCGCTCTCGGGCTCTGCTGGTGAATCATCTTGGCGATATGGGTTTTGCCGACACCGGACTCCCCAAGAAGCAGCACGTTCACATCCACGTCTGCCACCTGTTCGGCGGTCTGAAGGCATGCCTTCATCAGCGGCGATTCAACGAAAAAACCGCTGTAGCCGAAGCTTTTACGTCGCAGCTGATCGAGTTCGTTTTTCACCCGGGTCATTTCGTCCTGCATGTCTTTTAAATGATTCTCCATTTTCGCCATTTCGGTAATGTCGTGTGAGTAGGAAGCAATCCGCCACACATCGCCGTTTTCATCAAACACAGGGACGCCGGTAATGAGCAGCTTTTTTCCAAAATAGGTGGTCTGGATGATGTTGACCCGGTCTTTCTGCTCGAGTACAAGGGGGGTGACGATCGGTGTGAAGACACCTTTCTTTTCGAGCTGGTAAACGGTTGTGCCAAGCACGTCACGGTCCTCAATGCCGTACAGCTTTTTCGTGGCGTCACTCACAGACATAATCGTGCCGTTCCTGTCCGTGACAAGCAGGTCATCTTTTAACGCCTGTAAAATCGCTTCGCTTTCGTGATGGGTTCTCGTCTGGTCATGGGTCATCTTAAAACCTCCGGATTATTTAAAAATGAATATTCAAGTAGTTTACATTGCGGATGAAAACTATGGAAAACGCTGTTTTGTAAAGGGCTTAACCTAATTAAAATAGTACTGAGTTCACTATTAATCAAAATAATAAAATTATTTGAATTAGAATAGCTATTCATTTTTGTATAGTTTAACAGATTAGTCGGAAAAATGAGAGTTTCTGAGGAAAAGAGGCTATGAAAAATATGGTAACATGGAAGAGGGAGAGCTACTTTGTGTGACCCATTCTCGGAATTTAACGCGAGCGGGGATTACTTTGCGGAGTCCTTAACAGAAGACCATTACGTGTATCTGATTAACCTGCGCGGATGCGGAGAAAGCATACCAGCTGAGTCTTCTCGAAACAGTGTTTGACCTGGAAGTCATCCGGAACGGTCTGGGCCTCCGGGAATGGGGCTATGCAGGTCATTCGACCGGAGAGATGATTGGCGTAATATATGGTATTTATCCTTCTGAATCCCTTACATTTTCGATTCTGGTAGGTGCTGCGGTGAGGGGATACATGACTTTTTCCGAAGACTGTATTTACAACCAAGCCCACCCGCAGTTTAGCGTTATGCAGGACCTGACATAAGAAACTGGCAGAATCGGGGTTGACCGATGCTGAAAGGAGGAGGCTGACAGCGGAACGAACGAAGCTGTCCCTCTAACGGAGAGCGTTAGTTTAACAAGAAAATACAATAAAAAAGGCACGAAGAGTAATCTTCGTGCCTTTTTTGCGATGTGATTTATACCGTGAATTTGAATGTAAAAGTTGTATTAATTAGCGAGTGATTTGTTCTGTGATTTACACTTTTGTACCTCACAAGTAACCCCGTTACCCTCACTTAGGGAGCTCTTTCTTTTTTAACCTGTCACAACATAACCAAAATATAGAACGATAATTAACAAAATCCCAAATTGAGACCAGTAAATCATCTTTCCTTTATTATCTAGAGTGCCTTTTTTCATGCGAGTTGAGATCATTTCCATTGTGTAAATGAGCCATACCGCTAGTAAGGCTTTAACGCCTGTGCCCCACCAAAAGTTGTTGATGACCATAAATGCTCCTGTGACAATGACGATCACGTAAAATAATCGCAGCGTCATTTGCACAATCTTCGCACCTTTAGAACGATTTGTACGAAGTAAAATAACCGTTACGACAAACAAAATGATGGCCACAAACCAACCAAGTGCATGGGTATGTAACATTGCCATGTAATTCACAATTTTTCCTCCTCTTACAATTAGCCTTCACTTTATGTAGTATATCGTTTTCTGCTCCATTGGTAAAGAATAAGCCCAAGTGTTCAATGATTTGTAAGAAAAACAGCGTTAGCTTCCGCCACATATTCATAAGCCTCAAGGATATTTTTCTCTTGAGACACAGTGCGTGAAGGTAGCTGTCTGCTCTATACTTCATTATCTCTTAAAAAAGATGCCATTTAAATGGCACCTTACGTAACTTCGTTCATCATATAGCCGATGTTTCTGACAGTCTTCACATAGGTTGGATTCTTACGGTGAGGTTCAATTTTACGACGGATCCTGCTGATAAATACATCAATGATTCTCACTTCTAAATGATGGTCAGAAAGTTCTTGAAGAAGTTGCTCCCGTGAAAATGCTTTTCCCTTGTTTTTTGATAAAAAATGAAGAAGTTCGAATTCTTTTTTCGTAAGCTCTACTGGCTGATCATTTTGGTATACTAAAAAGTGAGCCGGGTCAATTGTAATCTCGCCGATTTTAATTGTGTTTGAAAAATGATGGTCTGCAATTGGTTCTTCATTAATACAACAACGCTCGCCTCTTCGTATTGTTGATTTTACTCTTGCCGCCAGTTCCTTTAACCGAAGTGGTTTTGTCATGTAATCATCAGCCCCTAATTCTAAGCCAAGAACAGCATCTAACTCTTCATTTTTCGTTGAAGTAAAAATAATTGGTGTCCAGTCATTTTTTTCAAACCGAAGTTCTCTACATAAGTCAAGACCACTTAGTCGTGGAAGATCCAATTCTGAGATAATAGCATCCGGTTTAGTGACACGGATTTTTTTAATTGCTTCAAGTCCGTCTGTACAGGAATAGGTTTGAAAGCCAGATCGACCAAAATAGTCATCCATTTTTTCGATCAGCTCGATGTTACGATCAACAATAAGTAAAGTTTGAACCATAGGCGCCCTCCTTTGAACGCATTGCACCTAAATCTACTGCTATTTTAATTAGTTTAAATCAAACCGCTGTCCATTAACTTCATAGATGATCCATTCAGCAATGTTCGTACAATAGTCTGCGATCCGCTCGATGTAACGGGCAATAAACGCCATTTGGGTAATTTGCTGTATGTCTTCTTTTTTAGAAACGGCACAATTAAAGAGGTTGCTGACGAAACGTCCGTATGCATGATCGACTTCATCATCTTTAGTAGCTATTTGCTGAGCGTCAAGTACATTAAGCTCTTTGTATGCTTTTAACACATCCGTGAGCATGTGTTGCGCTTTAGAAGCAAGATCCACCAATTCTTCTTCATATGCTATCATGGTATCGGTTGGCTTCATTCGTTTTGCGGATTTGGCCATATCAACAGCTAAATCCCCCATACGCTCTAGGTCACTTGAAATCTTTAAAGATACGATAATCCGACGTAGATCTGATGCAACAGGCTGTTGTTTGGCTATCATAAGAGTTGCCTTCTCGTTAATTTCCAGTTCGATTTCATTTAAATTTTTATCTGCTACAATAATATCATCCATTTTTTGATTATCGTTTTCTTTAATCGCTGTCATGATCTTTGACAAAGAACTTTCTACCATTTTGCCAAGACCCACCATCTCTTTTTTTAAGTCTTCCAGTTCGATTTCAAACGTCCCTCTAACCATTATTATTGCTCTCCTCTCTTAGCCGAAACGCCCTGTAATATAATCTTCAGTTCTTTTATCTGAAGGATTTGAAAAAATACGGTCTGTTTCGTCATACTCCACTACTTCTCCATTGAGAAAAAATGCGGTTCGATCAGAAATACGTGCTGCTTGCTGCATATTGTGTGTAACGATGACAATAGAATATTGTTTCTTCAACTCTTGTACAAGCTCTTCTACTTTTAAAGTAGATTTAGGGTCTAATGCTGATGTTGGTTCATCCATTAAAATGACGTCTGGCTCTATCGCTAAACAACGAGCGATACATAACCGTTGTTGCTGGCCGCCGGATAATCCATAAGCATTTTCATTTAGGCGGTCTTTTACTTCATCCCAAATAGCAGCCCCTCGCAAACTATTTTCCACGATCTTTTTAAGTAATTTTTTATCTCGTATTCCGTGAACCTTCGGACCATATGCAACATTTTCAAAAATAGATTTCGGGAACGGATTAGGCTTTTGAAAAACCATCCCTACACGTGTACGAAGCTCTTCTACACGATAAGAGCGGTCGAAAATGTTTTTATCTCGGTATAAAACCTCGCCTGAAATTCGCACGCCGGAAACTAGTTCTACCATTCTATTTAACGTCTTAATGTAGGTAGATTTTCCACACCCTGACGGACCAATGACCGCAGTCACTTCATTTTCACGAATCGGAAGGTGGATATCTTTTAAGGCATGGGTTTCACCATACCAGAGATTTAATCCTTTCGTATCATAAACGACCTTTTTGTGATTCATATCAGGTGCTACAGATTTATTTTGAATCAACGTATTTTCTTCTTTATCTCGTAAAGGAGTAGAAGCTGACATAAGGTATACCTCCTGGAATATTAATATCGTTTTTGAAACTTGTTTCTGATCAGGATCGCCACTGAATTTAAAACAAATAAGACAACGAGTAGGACCACGATTGTTGCCGCTGCCAAATTTGCGTACTCATCGACAAGGACAGAGTCAATTGTCCAATAATAAATTTGCATCGGTAATGCTGTAAAATTATCAAACAATCCAGATGGAAGTGGTATGAGTAAAGCCGGAATACCAATGACAACGAGTGGCGCTGTTTCACCAATCGCTCGGGATAAGGCGAGGATCACACCCGTTAATATACCGGGTATAGCAGCTGGCAGCACAACATTTTTTACTGTTTGCCATTTGGTCGCCCCCATTCCATACGATGCTTCTCTAAGAAACCCTGGAACCGAGCGAATCGCTTCTTGGGCTGCAACGACCACGATCGGTAAAACAAGTAGTGACATTGTAAGACCCCCGGCGATAATACTGGAGCCAAACCCAAACAGGCGAACGAATACTGTAAGCCCTAAAAGCCCGAAAACGATAGAAGGTACACCTGCTAAATTTGAGATATTCGTTTGAATAAACGAGTGCAAACGGCCTTTTTTCGCATACTCCTCCAAATAAATCGCTGTACCGATACCCAGAATCATCGTAACCGGACCAACGATAATCATAAGCCATATTGTCCCGACAATTGCCCCTTTAATACCGGCTCTATCAGCACTCGTCGATAGTTTGTTATTTAGGAAATCAAAGTTAATCCAACCAATACTATCGATATACACGCGATATAAAAGAATGGCTAATACGATAAGTCCAAATAGTGCCGCACCTAAAAATACATATTTGATAAGTTTATTTAAAAAAAGACGCTTCGTCATTCTCTCTTGTACTGCATGAAGATCAATATATTCCATGTGCTAATAAACCTCCCTGAATCTGCGGCTGATGTGTCTCGCAAGCATGTTCATTGAGAGCGTAAAGACAAACAATGTCATTGCTACGGCATAAAGGCTGTAATAAATCGTTGTGCCAGTTGCCGCGTCTCCACTAGTAACTTCAACGATATAAGCAGTCATCGTTTGCATTGATTGTGTAACATCAAAGGTGAAGTTTTTAGAGCTACCACTTGCAATCGTTACAATCATCGTTTCACCAATAGCACGGGATATGCCTAAAACGAAGGAGGCAATAATCCCTGAAATTGCAGCAGGGATAACGACACGGAATGTGACCTCTAATTGCGTCGCACCTAAAGCCATCGCACCTTCCCTCATCGCGTTTGGAACAGAATTCATCGCATCTTCAGAAAGTGATGCTACAAGAGGAATAATCATAATCCCCATGACGATTCCAGGGCTCAGTACGTTTGTAGCCTCAAGTCCGGGAATAATATCTCGTAAAACAGGTGTTACGAAAGTTAAGGCAAAGAAGCCATAAACGATTGTTGGTATTCCTGCTAATACTTCAATCATTGGTTTGAGTATTTTTCTAGTATTTTTTGTTGCATACTCACTCAAATAGACTGCTGTCGTTAGTCCGATTGGTATCGCCACAAACATGGCAATGATTGTTGTTAACAATGTACCCATAATTAGCGGAAGAATACTAAACTGCGGATCGACAGGACTCAACGGTCTGAGTACAGTCCCAGAGAAAAACTCGAGAATCGAAACTTCTCGAAAAAAAAGAATGGTTTCATATATTAATGTAAAAAGAATTCCAATTGTAGTTAAGACAGAGATAAATGCAGCTGCAAATAATAATATTGGTACCACTTTCTCTAATACAGCAGTGCTGCTAGTTGACTGCTTTTTTTGCTGGATCAATTCTTTGACACTTACAGTCTTCAACATGAAAAACTGCCCCTTTCCAACCAACGATCGATTATCACTATTAAGTGGGTGTTCAAAAGAGAGGACAAAAAGAGCCGAGATGTCGAGGCGGCGCAGCTTGGAGCGTAAAGCTGGTCGCTTCGTCAGCCATACCACACTCCGGAAAAGTGTTTTTCTTTTCCAAGGAACAGAGCGTATGGTGTTAATACGTGAGTAGCGTAGGAGCAAGCTAACGAGCTTCCCCAGGACGGGGTGATTCCTGCGTTCTCACAGGTCGTGGTGGTATTTAGCAGGAGATCCTATTCTTCGACAGCAATTTTTCCCGGTCTTTTTGAACATCCTCTTTAAGCAACACGTGATGGGAAGATGAAAAGCTAGTCTTGCTACCACCTTCCTCACGAATTACTTTTAGTCCATGTTTCTAAGATTTATTCGATTGATTGAATGAATTCAAGTGATTCGTGCAACTCATCTTCTGGAAGTGGAGCAAATCCAGTTTCTCCAGCAAAGTCATTGGCTATTTCAAAAACATACTCAGCAAAAGCTTTTACTTCCGGTTTTTCTTTAGCAGAATCAAGGTTTAAGTTTGTGAATACCGGACGTGTAAACGGTCCATAAGCTCCGTCTTCTTTGATCGTATCAAGAGAGGGTTCAACCGGTCCTTCGCCAAAATCAACTGCTACCGCTTGAAGGCTATCCGTATTGCTTGCATAGTATCCGTAACCGAAGAAGCCAATCCCGTTTACATCTTCAGAAACTAAATTCACGAGTGTTGAATACTCTTGTTGAAGATTAATGGTTTGGACCAGGTCTTGCTCTTCAATAATTTCTTGAACGAAAAATTCATTTGTGCCATGATTTTCATTCGGTCCATAAAAGTTAACCGGCTCTTCAGGCCACTCTGAACGAATATCTGACCATAAAACTTCATCATCGTCTTTATAAGTACCTGTTACAAACATTTCGATAATTTCTTCTTCCGTCAGTTCAGTAGCCCAATCATTATCTGGATGAATGACAATCGTTAATCCATCTAACGCTACTTTAAATTCCCGAGATTCAATGCCGTTCTCTTCTAATTGTTCAATCTCTTCATTTCTAATTTCACGAGAGGCATTTGAAAAATCTGTTTCCCCAGCAACGAACTTACTCATCCCTGCGCTCGTCCCTGCCCGACTTACTTCAACACTCACATTTTCTTGCTCATTAATCATAAATTCCTCAGCAATTCGAGACATTAAAGGATAAACAGTACCAGAACCGTCAATCGAAACGGTACCAGAGAGTTCTTCATTAGTAACTTCATTCGTTTCATCAGAATTGTTTGCGGAATTAGAATCTGAACCCTCGCTTACACTAACCTCTCCTTCTCCTGCACCACAAGCTGCTGTAATGACCATAAACCCTGCTACGACAACTGATAACCCAAATTTTTTCACGACAACATCCTCCTCATCACGAGTGATTTCTTTTTTTGTGTGACGCTCTCTCTTACAATTGCTAGTATAGTAGAGCAATATTAAGGAGAAATAAACGCAATGTAAATCGTTTGTGAAAGAATTGTAAATGACGGGGGACTGTCCCCGCACAATTTTGTGTAAAATTGTGTAAGGGACAGCATGTCTAAAAGCCAGGCAGTTAAATACTGCCTGGCTTCTTTGAATTTGTATTTTATTAAATTTCCGTACGATTATTTTCTAGAATAACTTGAATAACATGTAGAATAATACGTAAAACTAGTAGAATTATTTGAGTGTCAGTCAGATAGAATTATATGCTGAACTGACTCTATAATACGCTTATTCTAAAAGGATCTTTTCCTTTTATACCTCAAATACCTGTCCACTCCTAGCCAAAGTCACCTCGCCTCCGAATACGTCAGAAGCTTCATGAATGAGCTCGTCTCGCTGCCCAAAATGCGGCAAATGGGATAACACAAGTTTCCCAACGTTGGAAGCCTGAGCGAGCTTTCCGACTTCTTCACTATTCATATGCCCGTAACTAGCAGCAGGCTGACCTTTATAAAAGCTGGTCTCAGCAATGAGCAGGTCAGCGCCACGACAAAACTCCTCAAGCGATTCTTGATAAGAGGTATCAGCTGTATATACTAACGTTCGACCACCTGCCTCTACTCGAATTGCAAAACAAGGTACCGGATGTGTCGTCCTTTTAAACGAAAACGTCATTTCCCCGAGCTGTAGTTTCTCGTCTTCTGAATACGGAAGCCCTTCCGTAAAAGGTTTTTTCGTCAATCTAGCATAAGCAGCCTCGTCCTCTTTATGTCCATAAATGAGCAATGTATCACTTGTACGATTTAAGTTTTGATCGACAACTCGGCTGTATTGAAGCACCCCTACATCTGCCACGTGATCAGCGTGATAGTGAGACAGGACCACCGCGTCTATATCTTTTAATTCTGTATAGTGTTGCAGCTGTGAAACGGCTCCGCTGCCGCAATCAATTACGACCTTCATCCCGCCATGTTCGATTAAGTAGCACGACGTTGCTTCCCCACGTTCCGGATAAGCCCCCCAAAACCCAACGATCGTAATCTTCATTTTTGAACACCTCTCCTTATTACAAAATGCGCGGCCACCCGTACATGAATTGACCAGCTCTTAACAATATATTAAACGAACACTCTTAATTTATTCAATTCATTAGGTGTGGCTATAAGTATCGATTATCTTTTAAGAAAGGCTTTTTCAATGTAGGAATTATTCGAAAAAAGTCGGGAGGAAGCACCCCAAAATTCAAGAGGATCCCTAACCTCCGCAAAATCAAAACATAAAAAAACCCCAACGAATGCTAACGCACCGTTAGGGTTTTCTTCTACTGATTTACGCTTCTTGAACTTCTGGGTATACACTTACGCGTTTGCGATCGCGTCCCACACGTTCAAATTTAACAACGCCGTCAACTTTTGCGAACAACGTGTCGTCGCCGCCTTTACCAACGTTTACACCTGCGTAAATACGTGTTCCGCGTTGACGTACAAGGATAGATCCACCAGTAACAGACTGACCGTCTCCACGTTTAGTACCTAAACGTTTAGAGATGGAGTCACGACCGTTTTTCGTACTACCTACCCCTTTTTTCTGGGCGAAAAATTGAAGATCCAGTTTCAAAAACATGGCTCTCACCTCCTGTTTACTTGGATGTACTCTCCGTATTGTTCTTCCAGCATGGAAAATGATACGACGAGCCCTTCTAAGAGCAGCTGTACTTTCTCATACGTATCATTCCCGAGATCACTCGGAACGTGACAGCGGAGAAAGCCACCTTCCTTCCCCATTTGTACAGGGAGTTCAAGTTTACAAAGCTCAGCTATTGCATTAATCGTTCCAAACGACAAAGCAGAGGCTGCGGCACACACAAGGTCGTGACCATGTGGACCGGAATCAGCATGTCCTTCCATCGTAAAGGAAGCTAAATGCTTATTTTCATTTCGCTCAATCGTTACTCTAATCATAAGAGCCCTCCGATTAAACGGTGATTGAATTGATTGTAACTTTTGTGTAAGGTTGACGGTGTCCTTGCTTACGACGGTAGTTCTTACGCTTCTTCATTTTGTAAACGATTGTCTTCTTTCCGCGGCCGTGTTTTTCAACTTTAGCAGAAACGGAAGCACCATCTACGAATGGAGAACCAACTTTTGTTTCGTCACCACCGATTAGGATTACATGGTCAAACGTTACTGTTTCACCTTCAGCAGCGTCAAGCTTCTCAATGAAAACCTCTTGGCCTTCTTCCACTTTGACTTGCTTACCACCAGTTTCAATAATTGCGTACATTATGCGCACCTCCTTAAATACTCAGACTCGCCATTGCAGGTGCTTTCTATCCCTAATAACTAGGGGCAGCTCGCTTATAACCTGATCTGTGCGGTTGTAGCTCTTTGGGTGCAACCAAACAACTAACAAGAAACATCATATCATAGCACAAGAATCGGTGTCAATTCTGTTTTGTGACAGCATCAACTGCTTTCTGTCGCTCTCTTATAAAACGCTTCGACATCTTTTTTACCTGCTAACAAACGAACAGCAAAACCTTCTCTTGCCAAGCCACTCACTTCCCGGTAAAAAACAGTGAGACCCGTTGCGCGCTCTAGCTGTTTCACATAACTGCCTCCTTCAAGATATCGTGCGAGCGCTTCACTTACATCAACCATCGCCGCTTCCACGTTGTCATCTGATTCAAGAAATTCCCTTTCCAATGCAAAATATTGTGCTTGTCCCGATTTGACACTCCCTTGTCCATCACAAGCTGAACAAGTTTCAAGTAACCGATTTGCAACCGTGGAGCGCGATTTTTTCCTCGTCATTTCTACCAGTCCTAATTGCGTAAAGCCAATGACATTTGTACGTGTCCGGTCTTTTACCACCGCTTGCTTTAACGCTGTTAGAACCTCTCGCTTGCTCTCTTCTTTTTCCATATCGATAAAATCAATGAGGATGATCCCGCCGATATCCCGTAACCGCAGCTGTTCAGCGACTGCAACAGCCGCTTCTCGGTTCGCTTTAACGACCGTATCCTCGAGTGTCGTTTTCCCGGTAAACTTCCCCGTGTTCACATCGATAACCGTCATCGCTTCGGTTTCGTCAATCACAAGATGTCCACCATTTTTCAGCCACACTTTTTGATTGAATACACGCTCAAGCTTTTTTTCTAGATGATAAGTAGAAAAAATCCCTTCCTTATCTGTGTGCATCACCAGTTGCGCCTGATTTAATTCGTTCATCTTCATCCAGCGCTTCAAAAACAGATAATCCTCATGATTATCGGTAACAATCTTCGTCTCTGGGTGGTGAGAATAGTTCCGAGCAATTTGATGAAGCATGGATCCTTCTTCAAAAATCAAAGCAGGCGCAGATTTGCTTTTTCCTTTTTGCAAGCTTTCTTGAAAAAGCTCACGCAAAACGTTAAGCTCTTGTTCGACTTGCTTCATTTGAAGCTCTCTTGCAGCTGTTCTTATAATGATACCTTCAGGTCTTCTAACCGTTTCTTGACCAAAAGCGCGCCACTCTTTTCTCAAATCTTCATCTCCAAGACGTTTCGAGACTGCAACATAATCTGAAAACGGTAAGTAAACAATCGTTTGTCCCGGAAGCTGAATATATTCCGACAAGCGCGGCCCCTTCGTACTCATTTCTTCTTTCATCACCTGAACGAGCACTTCCTGTCCTTCGGTAATACACTCTGAAATCGTATACGTCTCTGCTTTATCTTCTTGAGACTGTTTTCTGTTTGAAGCTTTCACATCATTTATATGTAGGTACCCGTCTTTTCCGATTGCAAGATTCACAAAAGCCGCTTCCATACCCGGCAATACTTTCGTAACTCTTCCTTTATAAATGTCCCCAACCTTAGCTTGCATTTGCGGAGATTCGACGAACCACTCGACCACTTGACCTTGATCGAGAATAGCGCCGCGCTTTTCTTCTGTTATCGTATTTAAAATAATGTCATACACAGCTTGTCGCTCCGTTTCTTTTAATAATTATCACTATTATACATCACTGAAAGAAACTACGCTTTTAGGTGACTCCAGCTATTAAGAAAAACAGCGAAAGCCTCAAGGATGTTTTTCCCTTGAGACGAGCTGGCCACTCTAAGATTTCTAACTCTAAATAGAGGCTACTGAATAAGTAGCATACGCCTACATGGCAAGAGGGTATACTCCTTCTCATGGAGAGAATCTGCAAGAAAATAACGCTCCTTTTGCCAAAAACCTTACACTTGAATGGGATAAGCAAGTGGTGCTGCTGCAATGGCGGAAAGCGCAGCCATGGAAGATTTGAGTTCTAGCGTTATTCAGTAATCCCTAAATAAAAGACGCCTTCTCACTAGGAGAAGATCGTCTCAATTGATAGCAACCTTTTCTTTTCATCAAAATAAGCTTCTAGTGCTTTTTTTTCTTCCAACGTTTTTCCGGACTGTTTTAAAATAATCACGTGACTGCAGTCCCGACGTAACGCTTTCATTACTTGCTGAATCCGTTCATCACCCTGTACGAAAATCGGGCGGATCCTTTTAACTGAAGAAACTGCTTTTTTCTCAACTCGCTCGATTAAAAAACGCATAAAAATAAAATGCCGTTGTTTCCATTCTAAATAATGGTGAACCGCTAGAAAACTCAACACAACCAAAAGATTTAAATGAAACGGAAGTAGTGTCAATGCTACAATCCAAAATAAACTTAAACAAAAAAGTGAAAAATAAAACGATCCGTAAAACGCATCGCGATAAGGGAAAATAGCTGTTTGCAGAGAAAAAAACAATTTACCTCCATCCAAAGGCTTGATCGGTAATAAATTAAAACCGAGAATCGTGACATTATGAAAAAGAAATATCGAATGATCAGCTGCCGTCCACCAATCAAAATGTAACAGCCCATAACTTAGAGCAATCAACCACAAATGCTGGAGGGGACCCGCGACAATCACAAGAACCTCTTCCTTCACTGGCCGGTTCCCATACTCCTCTGTTTCTGCTACGCCGCCGAACGGCAAGAGTTCTACCTTCGTCAATCGCCAGTCGTAGTGTTTCGCCATTAACGCATGTCCCATTTCATGAACAAATACGATTAGAAACATCATCACCACTTCTTTAAAGTAACCCGTAATCACACCGGAACCGAGTACTAGCCAGAATAGCGGATGGATTTTAACGACTTTTAATACATTAATCAAGTGTTATCACATCAATAGGGTCGATAAAGATATCGTCTTCTTTCAAGGCAAAATAATAGACACCTACAGATTCATTATCCTCAGCAGGAGACACATAACCAATAAGGTCACCAGCTTCGACGTGATCATATAAATTGACTTGGATATCATCGAGCATTCCGTACCAGGATTCTCCCCCATTATAGTGACTTACAACAACTGTTTTCCCCCACTCTCCTGCTTCATCTTCTCCTACAAAACGAATGGTTCCCCCTCGAACCGCCTCAACCGATTCCTCGAGACTTGTCTCAACATAAATTCCTCTGCCATTTTGTTCAAACGATTCAGCAATCGTACCTGTAGCAGGTAGGGCGGAGGCGATATCGATCTCACTTTCACCATCTTCTAATGGAGCCGGAGCTACTTCAAGTGTTGGAGGAACAAGAGCTAAAGGACGACCAAACTGCTCTTCATACCAACCAGAAACTGCCGCAAACTCAAACTCTTGATTAAAAGATTGGTGAACAAACTGTCTCGCCCCGTCAAGTTGTCCATTCGGCAAGCTAAATAATACGCCAATGCCAAGCATTAAACAAACGCTGGCAAGCACTTGGAATAACACAAACTCCTTTTTAAAAAAAGGTTCAGAGCGATCCTTTGAAAAAGGACGGTGCTGATAATAATCAGTCTCCTCTCGTGATTCATCGTGTCGATGGAACCACGGTGGTGAGGCAGGCCCTTGCCGCTCTCCTTCCCTTAACCTCCCTGGTGACTGGCGGCGCTTGCGTTTTGCATCCATCTTTTTTCTAATCTTCTCCACTCTATTTGCCATAACTCTCCCCCACTTCATTCAACCGGTAATGTATCACTCGTTAAGTTAATAAGTCCGTTTGTCTCATGATTGTTACACTATATGACTTGTCCGGCGTGAATATGCGAGAGATAGAGAGCTTCCATAGTAAAAAAACGACTTTCATTCGAACTGTACTTTAATTTAATGGTACTGTTCTAACCAAATACATAAAAATGAAATAACCTGTCTAAGCTTCCGGTCCTTTATATCTCCTCACTTTTGTGATCATAGCTTCCACTCGAACCATCTACCGTGACCATCCGTTTTCCCAATCGTATGTTGGTTACGGGTGCCATCGATAAAATAATCAAGGTGAAGCTTCCCATCTGACATGTTGTTATATAGATGGAAAACGTCTCGCCTTCTTCCAATTTCATTGATCGTATCCATGAGTTTTTGCTTCACTTCATTCGGCATCTGATTTGCGACATGCGTATGGAAAATGCAAAGAGCGGAGTCGTTCGGGACTTGCGCTGCAATCTCTGGAAGTAATGTAACACCGTCTCCTTCAATTAGCGTAACGGGTTTTTCTTTCATGAATGAAGCAGCATTCTCAAATAGTTCAAACCTTTCCTTGTGTTCGGGCCAGATTAGCGACTTGAGCCATATGTAATCTTTTGTATTATTCAAATCATTGAGGTGCAAATCTACTCCTATTCTCTCAGCTACCGGAGGGCTTTGCGGCAAAAGGAATAGAGGGTCCTTTGATCTAGAGGTGATTCGCACATTAGAGTGAGGGGCTCCATAAACGCGCTCGCTCCCGTAAGAATAACAATACTGATCCCACAACAGCTGAAGGCCTGCACTTGTCCCGATTTCTATCAATGATAAAGGCCTCTTCACTTTTTCAAAAATAAAGCAAAAGGTCGGATAAAGATAAGCGCAGCGCGTGATTTCATTGGTTTGGACCCGCTTTGTATTGAGTATAGAAATGATCTCTCGTTTATTCTGCTTACAGAAGTCTTTGAAGTGAGGTAAGGCATCGTCTATTTCGCGGGGAGGGTTTGTGATGCTTGGATAATAGTGCTTTAGGGAATGTTCGTTTCCTTTGAGGAGAAGATAATGAACGGCACTGAGAAATAAGTTCGGAATGGGCTGCCCTTCCTGAGCATGTGATGCAATTTCAAGCAAGTCGTCATCTTCAGCAGTGTGGTGCGACAAGTATTCATATAACGCACTAGAGCCGCGGCATTCATGATTGGCAAAGTCGTCAAATCGTTGCGATATTTGAACTTTTTCCATCTTATCCTCCTTGGCGCAATTATTTTAAAAATGCTTCTTCAACGCATGATAGACACCATCTTCATCGTTTGATAACGTTACATCATTGGCAATTCTTTTTACATCCTCTGGTGCATTTCCCATTGCGATGCCTAAGCCTGCGTATTCAAGCATGTCTAGGTCGTTATAATAGTCACCAATGGCTATCATTTCTGAAGGTAGAATATTTAACTGCTTCATTACTTTCTTTAAGCTGCTCGTTTTACTTGATTCCGGATGAATATATTCTTTGAAAAACGGATTGTCTACTTTCCTCCGTAAATTTGCGCATTCGATCTCCTGCCAACCACTGACTTTTCTATTATCTGAAATCGTGAATTTCATAACATTTTCTTTTAACTGCAGCACATCGTCGTGGAATGTGTGACGGATCTCGTGTTGCTTATGGATTTCCGCTTGATGGTCATACAACAACTCTACAAAATAGTCGTAGGCTGTGCACACGGAAAAGTGAATCCGATGCTTCCGGCAATAGCGAATAAGAGGTTCTAACTCATGAATAGAATACGAGAATTCATCGATTAATTCCTTCGTATCAGTCTTAATCGTCGCTGCACCGTCGTTGGAAACGAGCACTCCTTTATATTCCAATTGGTCAATAATCCATTCGGTTTGCATAAAATACCTTCCCGTTGCAATTACTATCGTAACACCTGCTTCTTCCGCTTCCCTCACAATCTCCACATGCTTTTCAGGTAATTGCCCTTGACTATTTAGTAATGTACCATCTAAGTCTAACGCTACTAGTTTGTACTTCAGGTTGATCACTCCTCGCCAAAGCAATGACTAGTCAGAAAATTCCTATACTTGTAATTTTAACATAAAATCCAACTCAATTATCGCGTGTAAAATCTTGAAGAAAACTTGGCTTACCGCCAAGCTAATGGCGGAAGCCTTAGTTGAACTTAAAGTATAAAAAAAACAGCCCTGCTCCATTACCGGAAAAAGGCTGCGTAAATGATTGATCACGTATTACTGATTTTGCAAAAGCTGAAAAGTCATCTAAATCGGAATCCAATATGTAAATTTCACAGATTACTGTGTAACTTTTTAAAATAAAGCAGATTGTGAAACTTTTTGACCTCCTACAATGTATATATTAGTTGTATGGATTTTGATCAATCTTCATCTTCTATTTAATGAACGACTAGAAAAGGAGCGCTATATGGAACCAGTATTGAGTATTCATCAGTTAGGCAAATCGTTTAAAGACAAGCAAATCATTAAAGACATCACCTTTAACGTACATAAAGGTGAAATTATGGCCGTTCTTGGTCCCAATGGAGCTGGGAAATCGACAACGATTCGAAATATTATGGGGATTATGTATCCTGATGAAGGAGCGGTTCAATTTCACAACCACGCATCTAAGGAAATTCCTCGTCATAAAATCGGTTATTTACCTGAAGAACGAGGGCTTTATAAGAGCGTAAAAGTGATGGATGTATTGCTTTATTTTGCAGAGCTAAAAGACTATCCGTTAAAGAAAGCAAAAGAACGAGCTCTTACCTATTTGGAAAAATTCGACCTAAAAGGCAAAGAAAAAAGTCCTATTGAAGAACTTTCCAAAGGGATGGGGCAAAAAGTTCAGTTTATCGCATCAATCATTCACGAGCCCGAACTGCTTATTTTAGACGAACCTTTCTCTGGACTTGACCCTGTCAGTCAGGAATTGTTTAAAAAAGAAATCAAAGCGTTGGCGGATAACGGGACGGCGATTTTACTTTCCTCCCATCAAATGAATCTCGTAGAAGAGCTTTGCGACAGGTTATTTATGATCCACCGTGGTAAGAAGGTGATTTATGGAACGATGGATGAAGTGAAATCTCAATACGCCAACTTCAAGTGCACGCTTAAAGGTGAAAATGACCTTTCAGAGTTAGAACGCCTACCTGAAGTCCAGCATGTTGAGCATAGCGGCGACGTTTTTGTTCTTCATTTAACGAAGGACGTAAACATCCCACGTTGGTTAAAGCAACTACCTGACGAATTATCCGTACATGAGCTGTCCATCGACCGGATCTCCTTACATGAAATATTCATAGGAATTGCAACAGATAGATTAGGTGAAAAGGAGGCCGATTTACATGCGGAATAGTCGAAAAGTCGCGAAATGGGAAATTAAACGAAACATGATGAATAAGTCTTTTCTTATTTCACTCTTTTTAACGCCAGCTCTTTTCCTACTCTTTTTTACGATTCCCATCCTCTTTCAATCGGATGATGAGCAAGGTAACGTTACTGTCTATGTAAATGACGAGCTCGGGGTGTGGGACGAAGCGTCCTCGATGCTTGATCATGAAAATATGAATGTAATTACTGATCCCCCTTTTGAAGGTGAAGAAAGTATCGTAGAAGAGCTCAGGGAATTAGAAGAAGCGGCTTACTTATCGATAACAGAGAATTCCTTAGCCGATGGAGAGGTACCGGTGTATTTAACAGACGACGTGGATGAAATGTTCGCCTTCCAGTTTAATGCACTAGAAGTTCCTCTCCGGCAAATTCAACTTGAAAGTTTAGGGCTTTCAGGTGAAGAAGCTAGTATCGCTGCACACGGTGTCGGCATTTCACCTGTCTCAGTCAACGAAATGGCACCCTCAGATGGAGATGAGTCCGGTGGAGCTGCTGAAGCTGCGGAGACAGATCCTTTCGAAAGACTTGTGCCAGGACTATTTGCAGGATTAATTCTCTTTTCTGTTGTTATTACCGGGATGATGATATTCCAAAGTGCTTCTCAGGAGAAAAAAGAGAAAGTCGCTGAAATGGTCTTATCATCAGTAACGCCAACTGAGCTCATGCAAGGGAAGATTCTCGGGTATTTCGTCCTCGGAATCGTTCAAGTGTCTGTATGGCTCACTATCGCCTTGCCAATCGTCCAATGGCGGACGGATATTCCTGTTTTCGACTATTTGTTTGTCCCAGAATTATTGATCCTTGTTTTCATTGCGGTTGCAGGATATCTACTATTTGCATCTTTGTTCGTAAGCCTCGGTGCTACCGTCGAAGATATGAATACATCGAGCAACTTCCAAGGAATCGTCATGATGCTTCCGTGGGTGCCCTTTATTCTTATCGCACCGATTTTATCCGACCCAGGTGGCTTGGTCGCTCAAGCAGGAACATTCTTCCCACTAACGTCTCCAGGCGTCATGCTCATTCGCCTGTCCATAATGGAAGAATGGCCTTGGCTAGAAATTATCATCGCTTTAGTTGTTCTCCTCTTTAGCATTTGGCTACTAATGAAATTAGCCGGTAAGATCTTTAAGACAGGAATACTAATGTACGGAAAAAATGCGACACCACAAGAAATCTGGAAGTGGATTAGGCATTAATTAGATAGAAAAAAGAGCTTGGGGCAGTTTTTATGCCCCAGGCTCTTTTGTATAAAATATCCAACTAACTAGATGCAGTTAATTCTATTAGTTTTTGAATCTATTGCGACTAGTTCGACAGTGTAAAATGTTAATGACATTTAACGTGACGACCTCTTTCATGAACAACATATTTTCCATAAGTAGAGGCTGCTGAATAAGTAGCATACGCCCGCGTGGCAAGAGGCTATGCTCTTTCTCATGGAGAGAATCTACAAGGTTTGCTAAAATGGGCACACCTTTCGCGAATGAGAAGGCTGATGCGTTGCCTGCGGAAAACGAAGCCATAGAAGCGGCACCCTTTGTATTTGAGTTCTAGAGTTATTCAGCAATCCCTAATTATGAATTTTTACGCATTGTAATTAGCTATGAATTCATTCACTATTAATGAACCGTTAACAAAACAGCTTCTCATTGGTGAACTACTAAACGAGTGAAGTAAATGAGAGCCCCATTCTTACACGGAGCTCCCCTATTACCTCTTAATTAGAGGCTATTTTTAACTTGACGAATTTTCTTTTTCCAACCTGAATGACAATCCCCTCTTTAATCGCGATTGTTTCGTAAGGGTCTTGAACTTTTTCTTGATCGACACGAATCCCCCCGCCAGTTACCATACGTCTTGCTTCACTTTTCGATGGAAGCAAGTTTAACTCCTTAATCAAATCGACAATATTGATCGTCAGCTCCCCAGTCCACTCTACTTCCGGAATTTCATCTGGCATTTGATTTTTTTGAAAAACAGTAAGAAAATGCTGCTTACTCTGTTCAGCCGTTGCTGTGTCGTAGAACATTTCAACAAATGAAAAGGCTAATTCGAGCTTAGTGTCTCGAGGGTTTATGCCACTTTGCTCTAGCTGATCTTTGATTTGCTTTACCTTTTCCACCGGTGCATTGGAGGCAAGTTCAAAGTATTTTCCAATAAGTTCATCAGGAATGGACATCGTTTTCCCGAAGATTTCATTTGGCTCCTCATCAACACCAATGTAGTTGTTTTTAGATTTAGACATTTTCTCCACACCATCTAAGCCTTCCAATAACGGCAATAACAGAACCACTTGTCTTTCTTTATTGAACTGCTCTTGTACTTGCCTTCCGAATAATACGTTAAAATGCTGATCGGTTCCGCCTAGCTCAATATCCGATTCCAGTACAACTGAATCATAGCCTTGCATTATTGGGTAGAAGAATTCATGCAAGTAAATCGGCTTATTCGCTTCGTATCTGTTCGTAAAGTCATCACGCTCGAGCATTCTTGCTACCGTAACATTACTTGCGAGATGAAGCATTTTTGTTAAATCCACCTCAGATAACCACTTGGAATTATAGTGAAGTTCAACAGCTTCCATATTTATCACTTTTCCAAACTGTTCAAAGTAGGTCTTTGCATTGTAGCGCACTTCTTCATCAGTTAACGCTTTGCGGGTTGTATCTTTACCAGATGGATCCCCGATTTTACCCGTAAAATCACCGATAAGAAGCTGAATCGTATGCCCAAACTCCTGGAACTGTTTCAGTTTATTTAACACAACAGTATGACCAATATGAACGTCAGGTGCTGTCGGATCAAGCCCCAGTTTAACCTTTAATGGCTTCTGATCTCTAATCGATTTCGCAATTTTTTCTTTGAATTCTTCTTTTGGGAGGATTTCAGCCACCCCGCTCGACAAAATCGAATATTGCTTTTCTAACTCCTTTAACTGACTTTCATTTAATTGCTCGATGACATTCATTGTCATTTCCTCCCTTTTTAATGTATAAAAAAAGACACATCCCTATAGAAAGGGACGTGTCTGATCACGCGTTACCACCCAAATTGAAAATGAGACGAATCTCATCTTCCACTCAAAAAAGATAACGGATTTACCGTCTTTCACTACTGACCCTATGGCTTTTGCAAAAGAAGCTCAAGAAGGTAATTCATATAGACCTTTGTATCGATTCGCAGCAACCATCGACTCTCTGGAACAGGGAAATCTATACTACTTTATTCTATCATTGCAGTACAGTATTTTTTAAATTAACGTCATCATAATCGTTTTTTTATCGCTTGTCAATCATCAAAGTGCCTTGTCGATCGTGTTAAGCATCTATGTCCAAGCCTTTTTAGTTGGTTCGATGTAATCTGCCCAAGTTGGCGCGTTAGTGTGACCTCACATCCGGCTATAGTAGGAACGATGTCGATGATAACAGTTTAAGAAAGCTTCCCACTCTGCTTTCATATATCACCTTTACTAAGATTCCCATCGACCGACTGACATAGTATTTCGTCAGTAACTTCTGTATCTTCGTTGATGGCTGGAATTTTGGTTTCGTGTATTCTCTAACATGGATCGAGATTTAGGTAGATGAACTTTTTAGGTTTATGCCTTTACAAAAATTAAAATAGACCCTTTTGGATATCCAAAAAGGGTTGGTAACACGATTTCTGAACACAACTACTTTTTTTTCCAATAATAAATCGCCAATTGTGTGCGGTCTCTAACTTGTAGCTTATCTAAAATAATCGAAAGGGTATTACGTACAGTCCCTTCACTGATAAATAATTGCTTCGCTATTTCTCGATTCGAAAAGCCTTGAGCGACTAACTCCAGAATATCATTTTCACGAGGTGTCAATTCGCTGAGCCCTTGTTTTTCCGGTTGGGTCAATTTTTTTAAAACTTCTGCATCCAAAACCGACGAACCCGAAACTAATGCACGTAGTTGTTCTGACATGCTCGAAACCTGTGTTGATTTTAACAAATAGCCTTCCGCTCCTGCCAGAAGTGCTAATCGGATATTTTGTTCGTCTTCAAATGTCGTTAACATCATGATCCTAATGTGAGGCCAGCGCTCTTTTATCTCGCGCGTTGCTTGAATTCCATCCATGCCAGGCATCCGAATATCCATCAGAATCGCATCCGGCTGTGCCTGTTCGCACTTCTCTATCGCTAGCGCGCCGTCGTTTGCGGTTCCGATCACTTCCATGTCCTTTTCACGAGTGAGCAAAACTTGAAGACTTTGGTATACCAATGGATCATCGTCTACAATTAGGATCTTCATTGTCGTAACCTACCTTTCTTTTATTGGGCTCCAAGGCTCCCTCTTACTATTCGAAATTGGCTCGTAAATGTAGCATTTCCACTCGTATAAGTTCCTCGATTCATGAAATTAGCTGCCTTTTTCCATCGGCAGGACACAAACGATGCGAAAGCCACCTTTCGCATCGAACGATACACTTCCTCCTACTGATTGTGCTCGTTGGCGCAGGTTTCTAAGCCCCATTCCCCGAGTATGAGCATTCTTAGCCACTCCATCATTGTAAATTGCAAGTCGAACGATGCTTACACTTACATCCAGTGAAACATCTACATGCGTCGCTTCCGAATGTCGACTCACATTTGTAAGAGCTTCTTTCAGACACGGTTCAAGAATACTCCACAAATACACAGGTACTTTGGCCGTATCTCCGTACACCTTCAAGTCAAGGGGGCAAGCTGTAAACGCATCACAAACTTCTTCAAGACTACCAAGTCCGATCGTTTTAACTGGTGCCATATTATGGACGGTTTCCCTTAAATGAAGAGTACTGTTGGATAGACGCTTTTGTGCTTGTAAAAAGATCTCTTTTGCTTGTGGGTCGTTTTCCTCCCACAGCTGCTCAAAGGCTTGAAGTGCCAAGGAAGCCCCCGTCAATTCGTGACCAACGTGATCGTGTAGTTCTTGTGAGATCCGGTGTCGTTCGGTTAACTCAGCAGACCGGGCTGCCTTTACTTTAGATAACAACAACTCCCCTTTTAAAACCTCAAGTTCATACCGAGTTCGACGTTCACGATCCGCTTCCACCCTATATTGTTGTATTTGTATTTCCCAGCCTCGAATGACCCATCCTATAAATGCTGCAAAAACTAAGGTCACGATAAGCAAAACAGAAGGCTCTGCATAGACGAAAAAGGCGATAACAGCAGGTAATATAAACCATGGCCTTCCGTTACGGATTGCTTCAAAAATAGGCATAACTAACGCAAGCCACGCCCCTGACCAAAAAGGAATGACGATAAAGCATGCCGTCTGATCTATTAGCACCGTCCAACCGGGTAATGTAAAGCGCCACCTCGCAAGTGCCATGACTGCTAAAAACAGGAGAAGGATTACTCCAAACTCACCACTTTGACTCGTAAGCCATAGTAAACTGAGTAGAAGTAATCCAAGGAAACGCCAAAGTAACGTGCTTACTTTCGGAGTCCATATATCAAGGTGCTTTTCAGTCATTGGCTTCTCCTTCCCCTCATCTAGATGAAAACACGTCTTTTCTATAGATTAACACATAGACAGAATCCCAGTTTATGCGATTCTTCTTTTGCTTCCCAACAAAACGAAGGCCATCGTAAATAAAAGCAAAATCACAAGAGGGATGATGAGCTCAACCAAAGGCTTTGAAGAAATGATGACGCTTAGCCCCTCTGTTAACCAATATGTTGGCAAAAGCATTGCGATACGTTGGAAAAAGTCAGGCATGATCTCAACAGGCCAAAAAATACCACCAAGCATCGCCATCAGGATGATGACATTCATTAAAATAAGGAATGCTGAATCCTTGTTTCGGTACAACGAAATCCAAGCGAGACACAAGGCAATCGCTGTCAATGAAAAGAACGAATAGACAACAAATAAAAGAAGCGGTGCTATGAGAGCCTGACCATGAACGAGCATTCCACCAACAATCACGACAGCATTTTGCCCAATTAGGATGAGAGAGTATGCGAGTAAGCTCTGCCAGAGATACTGAAAATGGGTTACGGGAGCGACACCAATTCTCTTGAGGACACCGGTTGAACGATCTTCCATAATGAACTGAACGAGTCTTGCAGCGCCAAACAGCATGATCATTCCATAAAATTGGTACCCTAAAGGCAGCACTGACCATTCACCAACAGGTAGCAGTATGACAGCTATCGGTAAGACAAGTAGAAGAATCACATTCCCTAAACTTCGAAAACTCCGCTTTAAAGCAAATGTAAAGATCGTCATCCCAGCTTCCTCCTTCCCACAAAAGTGGCTACAAGAGCGAGTACAAGAGATGCTGCAAACAATAGCCCTATACTTAAGAACATTTTATCGATTTCCTCTCCGGTAATCATACCGAAAATTGCATTTTGTCCAAGAGATACAGGATTACCATAGGTTGACATGAAATCGAAAAAACCTGTAGTTGGAATCGGAAAGATCATTCCCGCAAAAACCATCGAACCTATTCCATAAACTTCTGAAAGCCGCTCCGCTATTTTAAAGTTACGAACGGTAAGGACCAGAATCATGCAAACAAGTTGAGACAATAACGAAACGGCTAAAATAACAAGCAACACCCAGCCAATATTTCCCCAATTCACACCATACACCCATTGCGTAAACAGCACGATGAATAATCCTTGAAGGACATTGAATAACATACTCGCTATAAGCAATGAACTCGCATGGACGTGGGCTCGGTAAGGGAGAGAATACATTCGCCACTTTCTAGCTGTAAAAAAATCTTCTTTCATGTACGACATCGTATAGGCACCGCCAAAAAGCTGAAAACTAATCATAAAGCTTACTGAAAGCCACGTCATACTTGATATGCTTTGGCCTTCTTCCCCCGCGACATGACCTGAGACCATCCCTAAAACGGAAATCAAGCAAAGCGGAACAACAGTTAAAAGAAAAAGTCCAATATAGCTTCTAAGCATCCGCTGCAACGCAAAACGGATTGTTCTAAACAACATCCTTATTCCTCCTCCCCATCGCGCAGGCGCTTTCCAGTAAGCGTCAAAAACACATCTTCAAGAGTAGGTTTTTCTGCACTTACAGAACGAACGCCACCTGCATCCTTTACGATGGAAAGGGCGCGGTCAAGATTTCCCGAACCAGTGCTTGAAATAATTTGCAGTTGTACACCATCTTGAACAACCTGCTTCACTCCGTCCAGATTTCGTAGTTTTTCAAGCAGTTCTTCAGTTGGCTCTGCTGCTAGTTCCAGCTTTATCTTCTCTTCATGCTGGATGTTTTCCACAAGTTCATCAATCGTTCCTTGGGCAATCACATGACCTTGATCCAAGATAACAACACGGGAAGCAATCGTCTGAACTTCCTCCATATAGTGCGTTGTATAAAGAATTGTCGTCCCTTGACGTTGCAGCTCACGAACCGATTCAAGGATATGATTCCGAGACTGCGGGTCAATTCCGACAGTCGGCTCATCCATAATGAGAAACCTAGGTTTGTGAGTAAGAGCACAAGCGATGTTTAATCGGCGCATCATTCCTCCTGAAAATTTCGTCGGCAGCTTTTTCGCTTGGTCAGAAAGTCCAACAAATTTAAGTGTTTCTTCAACTCGCTGTTTAAGTGCTGCTCCTTTCAAACCATAAATCCCACCAAAAAATTCAAGGTTTTCACGAGCGGTAAGATCCTCAAACACCGTGATATCTTGCGTCACTAACCCGATTTGTCGCTTAATATCGATCATATTGTGTTGCTGAGGTTTTTGAAACAGTTCAATATCACCTGAATCAACACTAATCAAACCTGCCAACGCATGAATGAGCGTTGTTTTCCCCGCGCCGTTCGGACCTAATAATCCGAGAATTTCCCCTTCAGCAATATCTAGGTCCACATGGTCCAAAGCTCGATGCGCCCCGTATCGTTTTACTATATTTTGCATATGTGCAATTGCCATACTAATTCCCCCTCATAATAAGTGAAACTAACAACTAACATTATTATTACAGCAAGAGGATTTAAATAGTAGTTACATTTGTAATGAAAGTTCAGCGGAAATTCTCATGAAGTCCACAACGTGGCTGTTTACATGGGAGTAAATATAAAAGTCGGACGTATTACCGAAAGTACCCCTGTCTATAAAAAAAGAAGACCCCAGTTCATCACTGGAGCCACACCTCAAAATCGCCACTCTTTTAAAATTTATTCTGTCACTAATTCCAGCTCGACTGGAATAAAGTCTTCTACATCCTCTCCATTCAGGACGGAAAATGCTGCATCTAGCGCTTCTTCACCGATGAGTGTTGGCTGTTGGGCGACTGTTCCTGCAAGCCGTCCAGCTTCTACAGAGCTCACTGCATCATCTGTTGCATCAAAGCCTACAACAACAACGTCTTCTGCGCCTGCTCCTTCTAACGCCTCTAAAGCACCTAACGCCATTTCATCATTATGAGCAAAAACACCTTGAATATCAGGATTGCTTTGAAGGATGTTTTCCATTACGGTTAACCCTTCTGACCGGCTAAAGTTCGCTGTTTGTGATGTGACTACTGTTAAAGAGTCTGAAGCAATATTGGTAAACCCTTCACCACGTTCACGAGCTGCCGAAGAACCTGGAATCCCTTCTAGTTCTGCAACGTCTGCATCTTCACCTACGAGTTCAACAAGTAACTCTGCGGCCATCTCGCCACCCGCCACGTTATCCGAGGCAATGTGTGTGACAGCCTCACCACCATCAGCACCACGATCAACAGTAATTACTGGAATGTCGGCTGCATTTGCAGATTCAACCGCTGAAATAACAGAGGACGAATCAGTTGGGTTAATTAAAATTACATCGACACCTTGTTGAATTAAATCTTCCACGTCATTGACTTGCTTTGCGTCATCATCTTGAGCGTCAACCGTTACTAAGTTTACACCGAGATCATCAGCTTTTGTTTCTGCACCTTCCTGTAATGTAACAAAGAAAGGATTATTTAGTGTTGAAATCGAAAAGCCGATTGTAAATTCACCATCTCCGCCTTGACCATCACTTTCATCACCAGAATCATTTGCAGGTGATTCCGTTGTACACGCGATCATGACAGCACCTAAAACCGTTACCATAAACATTAGCCATACTTTTTTCATGCTTCATTTCCCCTTTCAATCGTGTGTTATGCATTTTTTTTGCGGTCTAGTAAAACCGCCAGAAGAATGACACTGCCTTTCACGACTTGTTGGAAGAATGAACTGACTCCCAACAGATTGAGTCCATTATTTAAGACTCCTATGATTAAGGCACCAATTAAGGTACCGACAATCCATCCTCTACCTCCGGTTAGACTCGTGCCTCCTAGTACAACAGCAGCAATGGCATCCAACTCATACATCTGCCCTGCGGTTGGCTGAGCAGAATTCAACCGTGAAGTTAAGATTATACCTGCTAGTGCAGAGAGAAAACCGGTCAATGAGTAGACGTAAACTTTAATTCGGTCAGCTTTTATTCCGGATAAGATGGAAGCTTCTTCATTACCCCCAACGGCATAAACACGTCTACCAAAGGTCGTTTTCTTTAACACTAAATATAGAACGAGAAAACTAACCATCATTGTAATGGCAGGAACGGGTACACCGAAAAAGTAACCGCGTCCGAGTAGCTCAAAAAACGTTGACTCGCCTAAACCAGTTACCGGACGACCATCTGTAAAAACAAGCGTTAACCCTCTATAAATCGTCATCGTAGCAAGTGTAGCAATAAAGGGCGCGACTTTTCCTTTTGCAATGACAAATCCATTAATTGCTCCAAGAATCGTTCCTACTAAAAGACCGATAAGCATCGCTAGTATCGGGTCGACACCTGCTGCCATCAATGTCGCTGTTACGGCACCTGAGAATGCGAGCATGGAACCGACTGACAAATCTATTCCCCCTGTTAAAATGACAAACGTCATTCCAAAGGCAATCAAGGCATTGATTGAAACTTGTCTTAAAATATTTAAGATATTTGAAAAGGACAAAAAGCTAGGATTAATAATCGTGATAACAGTGACAATTAAAAGCAACCCGATAAATGGACCTAACGTTGCCAATAAGGATTTTAACCTCTTATTGTCGAACATGTTTATCCCCTCCTGTGGCGTAATGCATGATCGTTTCTTCAGTTAGTTCACTTCTTTCAAGTGTTGTTAATATTTCCCCTTCAAACATGACCGCTACCCTCGTACTTAAACCAATCACTTCAGGCAACTCGGAAGAAACCATAATAATCGCAACGCCCTGTTTTGCCAGCTCATTCATAATCATATAGATTTCTTTTTTTGCCCCTACATCTACACCACGAGTCGGCTCATCTAAAATTAACACCTTGGGGCTGGTGCCTAACCACTTTGCAATAACAACTTTTTGTTGATTTCCGCCACTCAACGACTTGGCGGCTTGTGCGGGTCCCGAGGTGCGAACGCTTAGCTTTTTTACCAGTTCATCGTATAAGGCCATTTCTTTTTGACTTGAAATCCAGCTTGAAGATGAAATATCTGAAAAATTCGTTAAACTTAAATTATCTTTGATTGAAAAATCAACGATCAACCCTTTAGATTTTCGATCCTCTGATACAAATCCAATTCCTTTATTTATCGCGACATGTGGACTCTTAATAGTAACTTTTTCACCGTCTATCAAGATCTCGCCATGATCTGCTTTTCGGTAGCCGAAGATCGTCTCTACTAATTCTGATCTTCCCGCACCCATCAACCCTGAAATACCAAGAATTTCACCCTCTCGCACATAAAAGGAGGCGCTTTCAAATTCACCTGCTCTTGATAGTCCTTTGACTTCGAGTTTTGTTTCCCCAGGTTGTAGGTCATGATCTGGAAATCTCCCACCTAGCTCTCTACCTACCATCATTTTCACAACATCGTCAAAATTCGTATCCGGGATTTTTTTCGTCCCAACGTATTCCCCATCTCTTAAAACCGTAATGCGCTGACAGAGTGAAAAAATTTCTTCCATTCGGTGAGAGATATAGATAAAAGAAACACCTTTTGCTTGTAAGTCTCTTATCGTTTTAAATAACGTTTCAATTTCTCGTCCTGTCAATGCTGCTGTTGGCTCATCCATGATGATGATATCGGCATTTGTTAAAAGCGCCTTAGCAATCTCAATAATTTGCTGTTTTCCAACTGAAAGACTTCCAGCTCTCTCAGTTGCCTTTACCTTTAGACCTAGATCTAAAAGTTTTTGCTCAGCGATTCGATTCATTTCCTTCGTTTTTAACCAACCAATTTTCCCAACCGTTTGCTCATTTCCTAAAAATAAATTTTCTGCGACTGTAAGCTCAGGCAGAATGTTTAGTTCTTGATGTATAACGGCAATGCCATCTTGTTCAGCGTCTTTTGGATGCTCGTATTTTACCTGTTTATTTTTCACTTTAATCGTGCCATTGTCTCTTTGGTGAATCCCAGTAAGGATTTTCATGAGTGTTGATTTTCCCGCTCCGTTTTCGCCCATTAAAGCGTGGATTTCACCTTTATTTAGAGAGAATTGGACATTTTTCAAGACTTGATTTGCACTAAAGGATTTATCAATGCCTTCCATCTGAATAACCATACCTACACTCCCTTCCAGCTGCTTGCCTTTTTAGAAAATCACCCCTGATTGTAAAATCACATTCGCATAAGGTGTGTTTTCTCCGGTACGAATAATCGCTTTTACATGATGAAGCTCTTTTTTGAAATCTTCATGAGAATAGTAGTTAACGAGTACGTCGAACTTGTTCATTTCTTGTTGCACCTTTGGATTGTGAATTTGCATTTCTTTGGCAATGTATAGCCTTTCTACAGCCATGTCATCCAAAACTTCTGATAACACTTCTAAAAAAGAAGGCGTGCCCTGTCGAATCGATAAATCAATGCATGGAACGTGATCGGGGATCGGCAAACCACAATCCGCAATCGCAATTCGATCTGTATGACCCAATTTTGCTAGTAAACTCGCAATGTCTCGATTTAAGATACCGTTCTTTTTCATTCTCGCCCCCCTCCCTGTCGTTGTTCCATAAATCTATCAAGTTGATCACGCGTTGGCATCCCGCCCTGTGCTCCTAACTTTTGAACCGATAAGGCTGCCGCTCCATTCGCAAAAGAAACAGCCTCCTCAAGTGCCCGACCTTCCGCAATAGCTACAGCAAATGCGCCATTAAACGTATCTCCTGCCCCTGTCGTATCTACGGGTTCTACACGATAACTGGAGATTTCGACCTCATGCTGACCATCGAAAAATGAAGCACCACGTGCTCCCTTAGTGATAATCAGCTTGGAACGCAAGTCGCTTTGTATCGATGCAGTAAACAATTGATTATATTCTGTTTCGTTAGGGGTTACATACGTTGCTTTCTGCCAGCTTCCTTTCCTTAACAGCTGGGCAGGTGCCGGATTTAAAATCACAGTCGTTTCATATTCAGTACACAAATCAAGAACGTATTCTATTGTTTTGAGTGGGATTTCTAGTTGAAGTAACACGATATCGCTTTTGATAATTTCTTCTTTAAATTTCTCTACATACTCTGGTGTCACATGATTGTTCGCTCCCGGGGTCACAATAATCCGATTATCTCTGTCAGATAAAATAATCGTTGCGACACCTGAACTGCATTCTGTAACCGGTTCCACATCACCCGAAAAAATTCCATTATCAGATAACACTTGCTTTAAAACCGGACCGAATGGGTCATCGCCCACTCTTCCGATCATCCGAACCTGAGCCCCTAGCCTCGCTGCCGCAACAGCTTGATTTGCTCCTTTTCCTCCTGGCATCGTACTGAATGACTCACCTAAAACCGTCTCCCCTTGACTTGGAAAAATATCTGTATTCGTAACCATATCCATGTTTATACTGCCAATCACTGTAATCGTTGGTTTAGTCATGACTCTCCTCCGTTTGATTCGTCGTTTCACGAACAACTAGATTCGTAGGTAGCTCGTAGTAATAAGAGTCTAATGGTATTTTTTCAATCTGCTTAATTAACAATCTCGTTGAAAGCGCGCCCATTTCATATATTGATTGTGCCACGGTAGTTAAAGAAGGGACAAGCATCGTCCCAATCGGAACACCATCAAACCCTACTACTTTAAGGTCTTCAGGTATTCTTTTTCCTACACTATGTGCCGCTTTCATTACTCCAGCTGCTGTTACATCACTGCTAGCAAAAATACCGTCAATCGTCGGATGTTTTTTTAGTAGCTCTCTTGTTACAGTCTCTGCACGGTCAATTTGAAAATCGGCTTCAATAACGATATTGGCAGTCCCGCGTTCTTCAACCACTTCTTTAAAACCAAGAAAGCGGTCATCAGAAGGTGCTAACCCTACAGGACCTCGAATATGTGCTATAAATTCACACCCATTGCCAATCAAGTGATCTGTCGCTGACCGGGCTCCCTCTTTGTTATTTGAGACAACAGAAGGAATATTCTCATCAATGACACGGTCTAATGCCACAATCGGGATATCAAGTTGATGGTAATCATGTAATGATAAGCTACTCGTTGTTAAAATGATCCCATCCACATACTTTTGTTTTAATGCTTCTAAATATTTCTTTTCTTTTTTAACCTCTTCATCCGTATTACATAAGACCACCGTATAGCCATATGTTAAAGCAACGTCTTCAATTGCTCTTGCCAGCTCCGGGAAAAACGGGTTGGTAATATCCGGCATGACAAGTCCGATCATCCCTGACGTTTTATGATAAAGCGTACGTGCGACTGAATTTGGGCGGTATTTTAATTCTTTTATTGAGGTTAAAACCGCTTGTTCTGCCTCTTTACTTACATAACCTTTTTTATTTAAAACTCGTGAAACAGTTGCTACAGAAACTTTTGCGTGCTTAGCCACATCTCGAATGGTTGTCATTATTATCCCGCCTAAGTTTTTTGTGTAACCGGTTACACAAAGCATAATATGAACTTTCATTCTTGTCAACGATTGATATCAGTTATGATATAAATAAGCGAATTCTATGATAAAATGGATCAATAATACAAACAAGGAGACTAGCTATGGAGAAAAAACTCGACCACATCGGTGTAGCTGTTCGTAACTTAGAAGACAGCATTGATTTTTATCTAAATGTCTTAGGTGGAAAATTAATTGATCGCTATCGAAGTGAGGCACAAGGTGTTGAAAGTGAGATTGCAATTTTGGAAGTTAACGGCAACCGAACGGAGCTTCTCATGCCAACAAACAATACGACCTCGCCGATTGCTCGATTTATTAAGCAAAAAGGCAAAGGCGTTCATCATATCGCATATCACGTTCACGATTTGGATGAAGCACTTGAGGAATTAAAACAAAAAGGGATTCGGACATTGGAAGATACGTTACGAGTTAATAAACACGGGAGACGGTTAATCTACTTAAATCCCGCTGATACAGAAGGAACAATTATTGAGTATTGCGATTATCCAAATATGGTATAAACAAATAAAGCTCATTAATCTTCAAAGATGTATAGCTTTCCATTAGCTGGTCTTTTGAAATTCGGTCCTTTAAAACCTCGATTGACCAGTTCTTTTCGCATTAACAGCATAATACCTCCATGACCGACGATAAGAACGTCGTTTTTGGACTCGAGTATTTCGTCTAAGGAAACATTAATACGAGCCATCACATCTTTCTTACTCTCCGGTTGTGATTGGTGATTAAACAGCCAGGCAACTCTTAGAAATAGCAGATGAAGTAAAAGCGGGATTCGAATGTTCCACTTGATGAATGGCGCCATTCGTACCTCTCTTAATTCACTTCTAAACTCAATATCTTTATCGAAAACCTTTCTGGCCGTAATATCTGCTCTTTTTAAATCACTCGAAAAGCACCGCTGCCAGTCAATTTTTTGCAAATCGACATCGGTCTCCGTGACATCAGATTCATCGTATTCATCGACCCACTTGATTAATTCTGATGCACGAATGAATGAATTCGGATAGCCACGCTCCACTTCAAAATGCCGTAATAATCCTATTCTCAATCTTCATCCCTCCCTAACCACCTAAAACAAATCTTTCAATAGACTTCATCCAATTCCCTGCTTTAAGCAAAGATTCGTTGTACAATTATATCGAAACCGAATATACAGCGATTTCTTTTCCCCATTTGTAGATAATCTTTTCTCTCCTCATTCCAATTCTCTCAGCGACTTTCGTGGATGGGGTATTGTATATATCGCATAATGAAACGATCTTTGTTAGCTTCAACTGGTCAAATCCAAACTTTTTACAAGCGAGTGCAGCTTCTGTAGCATACCCGTTTCCCCAAACCCGTCGAGTAAACAAATAACCAATTTCCATTTCACTTCTACCTTCTACCTCTTGAGGGACAATGCCACACTGCCCCAGAAACTCACCCGTCTTTTTATCTTCTACGATCCAAAGGCCGACACGATCGTTTTCATAATTAGCTAATGTCCACTCGATCCAATCATTTGTTTCCTTTTCACCTTTTGTAGAGGGATAATACCTCATAGCTTCTCGGTCAGAGAAGATCTCCATTAGATTTTTCATATCATCGTGTCGCATTTTTCGTAGAGTCAGTCTTTTAGTGGTTAGTACTGTGTTACTCATCACAACTCTCCTCCATTCTTCCTTATTTAAAGATTATTCTAATACCTTATTAACGAATGTAGTTTTCGCTTTTGTATAAGCTTCCCGATCTCCTTGGAATTCTTTTGCTAGATTTCTTTTCAGGTGGGCATATTCAGCTCTGAGTTTTTCATTCATTCTTAACCGATCACGAAATAACAGCTGTTTTTCCCACCGCTCATCACCTTCATACATGATATGAAGATGGGCGCTACGTTTATCGTTTTTTACTTTTACAAAAAACCTTCTCCATGGACGATTATCTAAGTTTGGAGGTACGAAATGCCAGTCAATTTTGATTAATGCTGAGGAAATTTCATCTATTCGTTCAAATGATTCGGTTTTAGCCATTAAATCGATAATTGGTTTTGCTAATAAATGACGGATCGATGTGCTTCCGAAATGCTCCACTTCAGTGATACCGTAAGGAGATAGAATAGTATAAAGTTCGTTTTTCTCTTGCATCCCTTTATCAATCCACTTCGGATCAGGTTCGATAATTTCAACTGACTCTGTTGCCCAAACTGGCCAATCACTTTGAGTAACGCACATACCTACACCTCCATAAGATATTGACGTTATCATTCATTATTAATTCTCTTAAAAGCGAGTCAATCCTGCTTTATTCTCAACCCGCGGTGTTCCACCGAAAAAAGTTCTATATGTGTAAGAAAGTCGTTTACTGCAATAACTCTACTGGTACAGGCTGCTGTTCTTAAACAAACCGGGCCAGATTGTGGAGTAATAGTTAGAAGTGTTCAGATTATAAAAGAAGGTATGATATATTCTCACAATGATGAACTTGGAGTGATTATAATTGAGTGAAAAACAACCATTGGAAGATATAACAAACAGAAGAAAAATTACTGAGAGAGAAATAGTGAGTTTTAGCTTTTTCTTTATGACAAAAAAAGAGGCACAAGAATGAAAAGAATTGATGATGTTTTAAAGAATAACTATGGTATTGAACCAATTAGTTTAGATCCAAAGCAAGGAGGCTGGGCAGCTCTTGCATATAAAGTTTCAAACAAATATAATGCATATTTTCTAAAGATTTATGAGAAACACAGAGCTTCTACACCGAAATTAACAGCATTGATTGACCTATACTCTCCAATATTGGTTTGGTTAGAAAAAAATAGTTATTTAAAAGGAATGATTTCCGTACCTTTACTATCTAAAGACGGTCATTATAAATGCGAAGACAGTGAAAATATTTATTTGCTTTATAACTATATTGATGGAGAAACCGTTGGAAAAAAGGAATTAACAGAGAAGCAAATCAGAGAATTTTCTCAAATTATAGCTGAGCTACATTCATTTGGAGAAGAAATACCTGTTCAAACAAATGCAATCATTGAAGATTTTGAGGTCTCATTCTTAGATCGGTTAGAAGAGGTATTGGATAGACCAAAAGAAAACTTACCAGAAGAACTAAATGATCTTATCAGCAAGTATAAACAAAACGTAATAGCATTAATACTCCAAATAAAAGTCTTGTCAAACAAGTTAAAGACAAACCAATTAAGTATGTCTCTTTGTCACACCGATTTGCATAATTGGAATTTAATGCAGACAGAAAATTTAATGCTCATTGATTGGGAAGGGCTGAAAATAGCTCCTGTTGAAGCTGATATGATGTTCCTCGTTGATAAGCCATATTTCGATGATTTCCTTAGAATTTATAAGGAAGAACACCCTGACTATTCAATAAATCAAGATGCTCTGAATTTCTATCAACTAAAAAGAAGATTAGAAGATACATGGGAATTTATTGAACAGTTATTATTTGAGGAACTTGAGACTAAGGATAAAAATGAAGCCTTGTATTATCTAAAAGATTTAATGGGAAACATTGATTGAGTTTCTTATTTATTGTTCTTCATAAAAGGTAGCATCATAATTTGTTTTTAGCTATTCAAGAAATAGGCGCCAATCTTGAATAAGAAGGTGTCCTTTGGAATTGGGTCATATAGTTGAATAACCAATAAATCTACTGCACACTTGGGTCGCAGGATAGTGGAGATAAAAGGCATTCGTGATCCTCAACCTTAAGAAAACTAAGTTCCTAAAAATATGAAAATCCGCATAACAACCTTCTATTAAAAATAGCGTTAGCTTCCACCGCCTGTTTGTAAGCCTTAAGGATGTCTTCCCCTTGAGACAAGCGGCGTTAAGGTAGCTCTCCACATATACTTATTTTCTAAAAAAAGACAGTGCTGAACTAACCTCAACACTGTCTTACTTCTTTAATCTGTTACCGCGCCTTTAGATGCACATGATACAAGTCTAGCATATTTATTTAATACGCCTCGTGAATAACGGAGCGGAGGCTCTTGCCAATTGGCTAAACGAGCAGTCATGTCATTATCGGAAACATTTACGGAAAGCTCCTGGGTTTCACTGTCAATTGTGATCAGATCGCCTTCTTCCAAGAGCGCAATCGGTCCTCCCGCTTGTGCTTCAGGAGCTACGTGGCCGACGACCAATCCATGCGTTCCACCTGAAAAACGCCCATCCGTTAACAGCCCTACCTTTTCACCTAATCCTTTGCCAACAATAATGCCTGAGATGGAAAGCATTTCTGACATACCGGGTCCGCCTTTAGGACCTGCGTAGCGAATAACCAGTACATCACCTGCATTGATTTCATTGTTTAAAACCGCTTCTGTCGCTTCTTGTTCTGAATCAAAAACGCGAGCTGGACCGGTAATTTTGCTTACTTTTAGACCAGACATTTTCGCAATGGCTCCTGCAGGTGCTAGGTTTCCTTTTAGCACATAAAGCGGACCTGACTCCTTAAATGGATTGTTTAGTGGACGAATGATCTCCTGACCTTCGTGAAGGCCTGGAATTTCTGCAAGGTTTTCTGCAAGTGTTTTACCGGTTACTGTTAAGCAGTCTCCGTGCAGCAGTCCTTCTTCAAGAAGCAACTTCATGACGGCAGATACGCCTCCTACTTGATGGAGATGTTCCATGACGTAACGTCCGCTTGGCTTTAAGTCAGCAATATGTGGCACTCGTTCGCGAATTCGCTCAAAGTCATCCAGCGAAAGCTCTACATCTACCGAGTGAGCAATTGCTAAAAGATGAAGGAACGCGTTCGTTGAGCCTCCTAACGCCATAACGACGGTAATCGCATTTTCAAACGCTTCTTTCGTCATAATATCTTTTGGATAAATTTCTTTACGAAGGAGTTCAACAACTGCGTCACCTGCATGATAGCAATCTCCGAGCTTCTCTGATGTTTCACCAGGATTAGATGCACTGCCTGGTAAGCTCATGCCCATCGCTTCAATCGCCGATGCCATCGTATTCGCTGTATACATTCCTCCACAAGATCCAGCACCAGGGCACGCATGACATTCGATATCATGAAGACCTTCTTCATCAATGGACCCAGTGTTGTATTTGCCGACCGCTTCAAAGACGGAAACGATATCGATATCCTTGTCTTCTTTCGATTTACCAGGAGAGATCGTTCCTCCGTACACAAATACAGCCGGAAGATTTAAACGTCCGATGGCAATCATACAACCCGGCATATTTTTATCACAGCCTCCAATGGCTACGACGCCATCCAACCGTTCGGCACCCACAACGGTTTCAATGGAGTCCGCAATCACTTCACGGCTCGGCAGAGAATAACGCATCCCTTCGTGACCCATGGAAATCCCATCAGCCACGGTGATCGTGTTAAAAATCATCGGAGCGCCTCCACCTTCTCTTGCTCCTTTTTTCGCTTCGATCGCGAGCTTGTCTATATGTACATTACAAGGAGTGACCTCGCTCCACGTACTAGCCACGCCAATCATCGGCTTTTTAAAATCTTCATCCTGAAAGCCTACCGCTCTCAGCATCGCTCGGTTTGGAGCACGATTTTTTCCCTCACTAATATCTTTACTACGAATTCTTAAGTCTTTTTGTTCTTGATCTGCCATCAGTCAAACTCCTCTCGTTCCTGTTGAAAAATGATTAAATGAATTAACTTCACATTATACAGAAAATTTATATTTTTTGTACTACTATCAGCAAAATTAAGTAATTTTTTTAAAAAATAGTTTCGTGACAACGCTTTCAACTGGTTGAGCATAGAACAAATTCACTTTAAATGAGAATAACTTTATTAATAGAATCACTTTCATAATTCATTTGTTTAAGAAAGCACACAACTTCAAAATAATATCTCTTCCATTTTTTTATATTATTTGTTGTAGAAAGCGTATCTTTGTGGAGCTCCGTAGGCCTGCATCTGCTCGCTTTCCGCGGACGAACCGCCAAGCCTCCTCGGGAAAAGCACCCTGCGGGGTCTCGGCTAGTCCGTTTTTCCGCAGGGGTCTCACAGATGAATTATGAAATTCATTCAATCATATCTACTTTCAGTACTTTTTGAAAATACTAAATTCACGTTTTGTCCGCGGGACCCATATTATCGGAGAAAATACTTGTTAGAATAGGACAATAAATCTGGCATATATACTGTAAAAGGAGATGAGAAAAAGGAGGAACAACATGGCTAACCCGATTGTTGTAAGGTCCTTAGATGAAATTAAATTTTGGTCTAGAATTATGAAAGAACATGCTTTATTTTTAAGTCTAGGATTTACACACGATCAGAAGGAATTAATTAATGAAGCACAGCAGTTTATCACTACTTTTGAAAGAATAGAGGAAAAGTTGAGCAGGTTCACGGTAAATTCTGATTTACGTCAAATTCAAGATTTTAATAATGAGGTTTATCAAGCAGCAGCCGCCATATGGAGTTATAAGAGGAAAGTATTAGGTTTAACTTTACGGTGTGAGATTCACTCAAATAATTACCCTTTATTGGTCGACCACATTAGCAGAGAAGCAGCTTACTTTGCTAATCGATTAAAAGAACTAAATGAAGGAATACTAGCGCCAAAACCAGAAGCAATTATTGAAGAGAATGTTTTTTTCCTTAAAATTATGGCAGACCATTCAAAGTTTATCGGTCACCTTTTAGACCCTTCAGAAAGAAAGTTGGTAGAACAGGCTAGAGAATTTAGTCATGATTTTGACCAATTGGTTTTTCAGGCAATTGATTTAGATTCTATGCGCCCGCATTCTGAAACTAGACCAATATTAACTCATTTCCTAAATCAAAATAAAGTATCAGTTACTTCTTTAAGGGATTTTAAGAAAACAGCAAGAGAATTAATAGAAGCATGCCGCATCAAAAGTAACATTCACCCGCTTTTAGCTGACCATACATTTAGAGAAGCTGAGAGGTTTTTAGAAATTATAGATTTATTTGAAGCTAGTTTGAAAAGAACATGAATTTAAAATAATAAGAGCGATTGTTTAATTAGGTTAATTTCTTTGTAATTAACGAATCAGGTTTGTAACCAAGAATTCACTATCTTCAGAATACACGCATTTAATTCACTTCTGCTCGGATTTTTAAAGTAGAACCTCCAGTAACGTTTTTGGTGATTTTTATTGGTTGGTTATTAGTTGAAAAAATAATCAATAAAAATTCGAAACAATAGCAATTTACTTCAGTCAGGATTAGTCTCTAGATAATAACCTTCCTTTAGGTTAATAAGGCATTACAAAATTTCACAGCTACCTTTTGCTGTTCATATATGCAAATCATAAAAACAACTTAAATGCTCGTGAATGAGATTCTATTTCTCGTTCTCACCTTTAATGAATCTATTAGTCAATTCCACTGTCAGGTAACGGATGCTTTCTAGAAGATTATTGCTTTTTGCAAAGTTAAGATTAATTCTTTTACCTGAGCCAATTTCATAATTCATTTGTTTAAAAAAGCACACAACTCTAAAATAATATTTCCGCCCATTTTTTGATTATTACTTATTGTAAAAAGCGTATCTTTTTGTAGCTCCGTTGGCCTGCATCTGCTCGCTTTCCGCGGACGAACCGACAAGCCTCCTCGGGAAAAGCGCCCTGCGGGGTCTCGGCTGGTCCGTTTTTCCGCAGGAGTCTCACAGATTACGGCCTACTACGCAGAAGATCTTTTTTTATTTAGAGACCTTTTAAACACACTTCAACTTGGCTAGGGTCTCCAACTTGCTTGGTGTTAAATTAAGAGTAGCTTTATGTAGCTCCGTAGGGTGCTAGAAAAACTCTCTTCGCAATAGTCATGAGGTGTTTCCTCCCACTTCATTTCGTTTGTTTGGTCACTTACTTAATTCAACATTTGGGGAGGTGTCCTTTTTTCATGTCTTAGACCGTTAGCCGCCTAGGCTCAGAATGTGAAATTCATTCATTACTAAAGAACACTCGGATTTAATCCAAGAAGTGTTTTTAAAGCATCTAATCTATACATCTGAACATTTTTTGAAACTGCTTATCACAACGTACCCAAAGATCAAACTAGCAATTAAAGTAAAATCATTCCCTAATAACAACTGAGACCCTGAGACAGTTAAAACAGGAATGTAAACAGAAAGAAAAAAATATAGAGTTAAATACAACATTGGGATCCCAACAAAGACTAACTTTTCAACGTTGATCGTCCACTTCCCTCGTTTATTAAATTCTTTGATGAGTCGTGGCAAACCGAGCAATATACCAATAGGGAAAAACAGTATAGAAATGATTAGCATGTTTGGCATATACTGACCCGTTGTCGAAATCGCTTGCCTCAATACCCCGTTATAATGATCGACAACTAACAATAAAACAATGATAACGAATGAATATAAAAGATACAGTAAAGATTTCTGTAAGGTTACGGAACCTCTCCTTTTTTAATAAGAATCTATAAGAGGACAGCTACCTTCACGCGGCTCGACTCAAGGGAAAAGTACCCTTGAGACTTTAATACATGCGAGCTGACGCGTTTGTTTAAAATGATGGTGGAGATTCACACTAGTAGTTAATGACCGGTGAAAAATACTCATTACCATTCTTATGTTAAGTGCCGGATAAATGTCATGATGTTTGTAAAATGGTTCTAGTGAAGAAGATAGGTTACTGTGATAATTCTGGAGTTCTGCTGACAACTTACAACAAATAAAGCCATTTATGATTGGGGCAATGCTTTCTTATCGCATCCTGCAGCCAGGTTTTGGCTTCACTTTTTAGATGGTCTTTTACTGCTAAGAAGTCCTGCTCGTCTTTTTCTCTTATATTCTTTGCTTTATATAAAACGACAATTTCCGGATTGAGATACGGAATACCTGAATCAGTATAGCTCCAAACAGATTGACAAGGGTAAAATATACTCAAATTCCGCCTAAACCTCCATTCACCATCCTCCATCTCGTTTAAAAGAATTTCTAAATGTTCTCCGTTCAAAGGATTCCGAGCGTGGATCTCATGTATAGGTAATTCCAAAAACTCATCTTCCCAATGATAAAACTCGCCTTTCCTCACATACTTCATTTCCCAGTCTTTTAGAAAGGCTTTTAGATCTAATTGGTCGCCGCGAAAGAGCGCAATTTCTACATCGTCATGGTGTCTCGTTTCTCTACCAAGAAAAAGGTCAATGGCCCAACCTCCAGCGAAAAACCACGATTTGTTGAATTCGGCCATCACATTCGTAATGTTTTTGCATTGTTTAAAAGCCAAAGTTACCTCATTCTCCTTTCTATTCAGCTAAAAAGTAAAATATTTAGTAACGAATTCAATAAATTCAGGGGGACTCTGCCACTCCGCCTAATAACGAAATGGCTGTACATTCATCATGAACGACCTTTGAGCTCTCGAATTTTTTGAGTAATCTCTCTTCGTTCTGTTCCTTCAAATACCGTGACCTTAGGCGGAGCGGGCAAATCAAATTCAACATGAGAATGAGGTAATTCAAAAATCAATGTACCGATCTGCTCTCGGTGCTGATTTTCAATCACAATCCAAAATACACGGATTTCATGACTTGGCGTTCCCCAATGAGCTTTTTCAATAGAATTTCTAAAATTTAAGCACCCACCAATTATAAAATCGTCCTCTTTCGTTTCTTCTGCAGACTGAAAGCCATTTTTTTCAAGAACTCCCCAAACAGGTGGAAGTAATTTGTCTAAATAGATACCATAAGTGGCATCTTCATACTCCGGATAGAGTTTTAATAATTCTTCCTTGTTTTCCTCAAGTACCCGTTCCCAGTGGTCCTTTATATAAGCGGTTAAAACTTCTCCTAACTCTTCGATCAACAAATCTGGCTTAACATTTAGTTTAGTCATCATAACCCCTCCAATTTATTTTGCGTTACAAATCCATCCTATAACATTAAAGCAAATGCTAAAGTTTTTTGATAAACTTATTGCAATAACGGTTCTTATAGTTAAAAACTTCATAAGAAATCATGTGAGGGTGATATGATGAAAAATAATGTCCGACCTGTAGATATTGCAAGAAGACTTCAAATTAGTACAAGCTCTCTTAGAAATTATGAAAAAAGAGGACTCGTTCCACCTGCAGAACGCTTACCGACTGGATACCGCGTGTACACAGAAGAACATGTAGCTTATTTCGAATGTATCGTAGCCATGTCCACCGGATTCGGAATGGACATAACGACAAGCGTTTTAAAGAAAATCCAAATCGGCGATTTAGATTCAGCCCTTTGGGATGTCAATAACGCTCAGGTAGTCAATTCAGGGGACAGGAAGAAAATTAAAGAAGCATTTGAGTACCTAGATAAATTGCTGGGTGAGCATCAATTAAAAAAAAACTGTTAAAAATTGGAGAAGTAACCACTGAATTTAGCATTACTGCATCAACGCTCCGATACTGGGAAAAAGAAGGATTAATCCGTTCTAAAAGAGATGAGAGTAGTCAATATCGTTTGTTTGACACATTTCAAGTATTTAAAATGCTGTTAATAAAATCCATTCAAAATTTAATTTATTCGGAGCAAATGATTCAGGTTAAGGAAGCAATAAAAGCATTGGATGAAAGTGATCTTCCAAATGCAAAACAATTGATTCATGATATCCAAACCCAATTTAATAAACGCAATAACGATCAATTACATGGACTGTTTCATCTTTATAAATTGTGTAAGTTACTAAACTTGAATAAGTCCTTGAGTTGACCGTAGTTAAATTGAGAAAACTCGTGGCTGACGATTAGTTAGTGGCAGCTAGCACCTTGAGACGAGCGGCGTGAAGGTAGCTGTCCGCTTATAAATTCTTTCAACAAAAATCACATAGATTTCTTTGAGAAAATCCATGTGTTTCGTCAAGGTTTCTGTTACTTCCATGTCGTATCTAATTTATTCGAGTAAAAATCAATCGCCCTTTTATAACGTATAACTTTCGGGTCGTTGCTCGTTTCCGTTAAACACTTTAGAAGAATCTCCATTGCTTTTGAGTGCTCATTCACATTATATAAGCTCATCGCATAGAAGGCTTTGAGTGCGTTATTGTTAGGAAACAGCGATATTCCTTTTTCTAGCGTAGCTTTCGATTCCTCATACTGTCCTAATGTTCGGTATGTACTTCCCAACCCTAATAAAGCCCCTTCTAAATCTTCACCCGATAGCCCTTGTTGAATCGCTGTTTTATAATACGGCACGGCTTCAGCTTCATGACCTAAAGCATCAAAGCTCCAAGCACAATGATATTGGACAAGCGGATCTTCAGGAAATTTATCCGCTAGCTTTACTAGTCTTTCATTTGATTCGTTTAGCTTTCCTTCTTTTCTTAAAATAATTGCTCTTTCTAAGTCTAGTTTCATGTTTTCCCCCTCTTCATTCAACATTAGGAACCGCACTTTGATAAAAGCAAGAAACCAATGACAATAACCACCAACGTAAAAACTCGAACAGCACAACCACCTCTGAATAGTTCCCCGGGTTCACCAACCAAGGAGCGATTCACAGAATCAGAAAAATTGGTCCCTGGACTCTTTTTATATTCTTTTTTTCGGAAACGATCGTTTTGGTCGTGAAAATCGTTATTCAAATTCTCATCTCCTTTTGATCGCTATTAAATTCTTATACACTTCTTCAAATCCATGATCACTTGTAAATGCATGCCCTCATGGAAAATCGTCCGAATAAATACTTGCTCCAAGGTATACATCCCCATTTCTGTTGGCGCATATTCCTCTTCTAGCCTTTCACCGTAAGCTTGTTTCATTATTGCTGGCTGTTCTTTAAGTAATATCATTAATTCCTCAACGGAGGGTGTCTCAGTAGTAAAGTTGGCAGGTGAGGTTCCAAACCCAAACCATGAGTTAAATTCTTCGGGAACCGGTCCTTTTTCTTTCGTTAGTGCTTGAATCCATAAGTATTGATCCAAATAATCATGCCCAAGGTTCCAGCGGATATTATTATTAAACCCCTTCGGTACCATTTCCGCTTCTACTTCTGTCACATCGTCCAGTACATCTAGAACGCCATCTCGGTATGATTCAAGTTGATTGAAAAGAACTTCACGTCTTTTTTTCATCATCTTTCCCCCTCGTATGAAAATTCCATATGCTCTCTATTTTACACTTACACATGAATGGCAAAAACCCTGTCTGTAATTTAGTAGGCGCGGATTTTAAAGTAATCGGTTTGAGTATTTTATCAGCGGAAACTGGCATTATACCGGCGGAAATAGTATAGATATCGAGAATCCGACAAATATCGCGCACCTTCAACATAAAATAAAGAAAACTTGGCTTACCGCCAAGCTTTAATGGCGGAAGCCTTTTCTTAAAGTACAAGAATAGCTCCAGGCGCCCGACTATCGCGATGGCGCCTGGAGCTAGACATCGAAACGTAGATTTTTTTATAATTTCTTAACTCTTAAGAAAAACCACATAGCGGTCTTTTATTAAAAACAGCGTTAGCTCTCATGTTTTAAAGTCTCAAGGATGGTTTCTCCTTGAGACGAGCGGCGTGAAGATAGCTGTCCGCTCTATAAAATCTATCTTTAAATTAAAAAAGAAGCCTGTAATAGCAACTATTACAGACCTCTTCCCTTTTTATTATTCACCAATCATTTCTTCTACTTTATCTTGGTTGTTATCGATCCATTCACGTGCAACGTCTTCTGGATCTTCATTATCTTCTTCAATTTTTACAATCATTTTTTCTACTTCATCAATTGAGATGCTCCAATTGCTTAGAAATTCATAAGCATCAGGTGCGTTGTCTTTTAATTCGTGATTAGTAAGAACGTGAACGGATGATGATTCAAAGAAGCCTTCTTCGTTAGATAATACCTTTAGGTCATGCTCGTTAAACATCGTGTGCGGGCGCCAACCGTAAAAGACGACAGGCTCCTCTTGATTCATTTGGCGCATAGCTTGGGACAGCATGCCACCTTCTGAAGAAGCTACTTGAGTCATGTCTAGATCGTAAGCATCAATTAAATCGTTTGATTCACCTGTTGCACTTGCGCCTTCTTCAATTCCGTACATTTCGTTATTAAACAGATCTTCATTCCCTTTTAGGTCTTCAATTGAATCAATGTCTTCCATATAAGTGGGTACTGTCCAGCCTGTTTCAGCTTCAGGGTAACTCACAGCTGTGTCATTAATTGTGTCTTCGTATTGACTCATGTAATTTTCGTGCATTGGAAACCAAGAATCCATAAACACATCAAGGTCACCACGTGAAAGTCCGACAAATACACTTCCTACATCAGCACTTGTTTGCTCTACTTCATAGCCCATGTCTTGCAAAATAAGACTCGCGATTTCTGTTGGTGGTACTGTACTTGTCCAAGGTGTAACACCAAAAGTAATCGTTTCACCATTTTCGTTACCTTCTGCTTCTCCGCCTGCTTCTTCAGAAGAACAAGCAACGCTGAATGCTACTAATAATGACATCATTGTGCCTATTAATACTTTTTTCATGATAAATCCTCCTCTAAAATTTTTACCTCTTTTTTAAAAGATTTATAAGTGTACAGCTACCTTCACGCCGCTCGTCTCAAAGGATAAACATTCTTGAGACTTTAAACATTCGACGAAAGCTAACGTGTTTTTTCTTATACTTTTTTTCCTAAGCCTTGCGTAATTCTATCTAAAATGATCGCTAACACAACAATTCCTAAACCACCTGTTAATCCAAGGCCAACATTAACTGTAGAAATACCTGATAAAACAGTAGAACCAAGTCCAGGTGCTCCAATCATCGATGCGATTACTGCCATTGATAACGCAAGCATGATCGTTTGATTTACTCCTGCCATAATCGTAGGTAATGCGAGTGGAAGCTGAACCTTCACTAGTAGTTGACGTGAAGTCGAACCGAAAGCACGAGAGGCTTCTACCACATCAGCCGGTACTTGCTTAATTCCTAATGCGGTCATACGAACAGCTGGTGGTGTTGCAAACACGAAAGTTGCAATGACTGCCGGCACTCCACCTAGACCAAATAATAGAATCGCGGGGATTAAATATACGAAACTAGGTAACGTTTGCATAAAGTCTAAGGCCGGTCGTACCATTTTATCCATCATACTGTTCGTAGCGGCTAATATTCCTAACGGGATCCCGACAAGGACCGACAGAAATGTAGATACGATGACAATCGCGATGGTTTGCATCGCTGCCGGCCATAAGTCTACTGAACCTAGATAAAGGCAACCAATGAGTGAAAACAGTGCGACATTTCTACCAGCAATTTTCCATGATAGTAAAATGAGGATCAACGCAATGATTTCAGGAGGTGTCATAATTAATAGATCTGTCACAAAATTAATAAATCCTCCAAGCACCTTGCTCATGCCGTCAAAGAATCCTCCCATGACCGGGATCAGCCATCCATCTACGAAGCTATTTGTCCACTCTTCTAATGGAAAGTAGAAATAGTTCATGCTGATGCCACCTCATCTTTCTCTTTTCCAAGGGCTAGCCCTGATAAAATGGAAACTCGAGAGATGATGCCTAGTAACCTACCATTTTCCGTTATGGCAATTGGATATTTTGCATCTACTGCAATACCAATGAGGTTATTTAACAATGTATCAGGCGATGCCGTAGGGACGTTTTTAATTAAAAACTTATCGAGCGCGATTGAATTTTTATAGGCTTTTATTGCGTCATCAATCGTTAACAAGCCTTTAAAGTTTTTATCTTTATCGACAACAAAGATGCTTGAGGCACCTACCTCTTCCATTTTACGTATAGCTACCCGCGGACCATCTTTAAATGTCATCAACACTTCTGGTGTTTTCATAACTTGAGAGGCTTCTAGTACTTTAGAGCGGTCAACATCTTTTACGAAATTCGAGACATATTCATTCGCCGGATTTTCTAAAATTTCTTCAGACGTTCCGACTTGAACAATGTGGCCGTCTTTCATAATTGCAATGCGATCACCAAGCTTTAATGATTCGTCTAAGTCATGCGTAATAAAGATGATCGTTTTACCTAGTTTTCTTTGAAGATTGAGTAATTCATCTTGCATTTCTTTACGGATTAACGGATCTAATGCGCTGAAGGCTTCGTCCATCAATAAAATGTCAGTATCATTGGCAAGCACACGAGCTAAGCCGACACGTTGCTGCATCCCACCACTTAGTTGCTCAGGATAGCTACCTTCGTAGCCTTTCAACCCAACATCTTCAATGGTTTTTCGTGCCTTTTCTTCACGCTCTACTTTCCCCACTCCTTGGATTTCCAAGCCATAAGCGACATTTGCTAAAACGGTTCGGTGAGGTAGCAATCCAAACTTTTGAAAAACCATCCCTAATTTCTTCCGTCGCGTTTCAATAAGTGAGGATTTATCCATCTTCGTAATGTCTTCACCATCAATGAGCACTTCACCATCAGTAGGGTCAATGAGTCGATTAATGAGTCTGATTAACGTCGATTTTCCGCTTCCTGATAGCCCCATGATCACGAAAAATTCTCCAGGTTGTATGGAAAAAGAAGCTTGATTTACACCAACTGTCATCCCGGTTTTTTCAAGAATTTCATCTTTTTGTTCACCATTCTTTAACAGCTTAAGTCCTTGCTGAGGATGGGAACCAAAGATTTTCGTCAAATTATTCACTTCAATCTTATTCATAAAACTCTCCTCTTTTAGTACATGTTCATGTTCTTATCGCTTGATCCCAATCCGCCTGCCTACTTGTTTCGGCGTTTCTAATTGTTCATGTACACTGCGGATCGATTCAATGGCTGCTGCAATAGGTGATGGGAAAGGAGCAGGTCGTTCCTGTAATGTATCCATCCCCATTAACATTTGCTCACTTGTGGCAATGACATCTCCACTTGTATTTTTCATCGTAAAAAAGACATGGAGACGTTTTGCGTCATCATCAAGAAGCTGCATTTCTACGTTTAACTGCTCACCTTCGTGAGCTTCTTGTAAATAGCAAAGGTGTGTCTCTAACGTAAAAATCGTGTATTGGTGACTTTCACGTGCACTAGCATCAAGTCCAATATGATCCATAAACGCGTCAACAGCTAAACTAAACACCGTTGCATAAGCAGCGTCATTCATGTGGCCATTGTAGTCCACCCATTCTTGTTGTACATGATTTTGAAAGGAAAACGGTTTATATGACATCTTTATCCCCTCTTTCTGTCTCGCTATTTTGTTACGACACCTCTAGATTCAGGCCAATACTCTTCCACTAAATCAAGCAATTTAACTAAAAATTCATTTCTCTTCTGCTCTAACTCAGCAATTGATACATCTCCAGCATGTGTTTCACAGCCTTCAATGACTTTTTCTTTGAGGTCATCTGTTAATTCTGGTGCTTCTAATTTAGTCCATGGGAGTTTAAGCGCAGGACCAAATTGTTCTAACATGTGACGCATTCCATGTTCTCCGCCTGCTAAATGGAATGTTAAAAATGGTCCCATTTGTGCCCAGCGCAGTCCAGCGCCATAAACAATCGCAGCATCGACTTCTTCTGTCGTTGCAATACCATCATTGACTAAATGTAAAGACTCACGCCAAAGTGCCTCCATTAGCCGATCTGCAACATGGCCTTCAATTTCTTTACGAATGATCAAAGGTTTCATTTGTATAGATTGGTAAAATTGGTTCGCTTGTTCAATGACCGCTGAATCGGTCTCATTTCCTCCAACAAGCTCGACAAGTGGCAAGATGTAAACCGGGTTAAATGGATGTGCAACGATTACACGCTCAGGATGGTTTAGCCCTTCTTGCAACGTGCTCGGCATAATGCCCGATGTACTTGAACCGATAATGGCATCAGACTTTGCATATTGGTCAATGCTTGCTAACACACTTTTTTTCAGTTCTTCACGTTCAGGTACATTTTCTTGAATCAAATCGGCGTCAGCAACAGCTGCTTCGATCGTTTCAACAAACGATAAACGATCCTGTGAAGCTCCTTTTGCAAGGCCGATTTTTTCTAAGGAAGGCCACGCATGAGCTACAACCTTACGCGTTCTTTCTTCCGCCCCTTCAGCTGGGTCAAACGCGACAACATCATACCCTTGTGCAAGAAAACGTGCGATCCAGCCGTTTCCGATTACTCCAGTGCCAATAACGGTAAGCTTTTTAATCTCTTTTATAGGTTGGCTCATTATTTAACGCCTCCGTTTGGGTTTCTTAATCCGTACAGTTCACGTGCTTCTTGTGGGGTCATTACTTCGATTCCGTTGCCGCCGAGCATTGTTACAGCATGGTCAACGAGTTGATCATTACGAGCAAGGACGCCTTTTTTAAGGTATATATTATCTTCTAAACCAACACGTACATTTCCACCTAACATCGCTGCTTGTGCAACGATTGGCATTTGCATACGACCTATCCCGAATGCGGACCAGTGAGCATTTTCCGGAAGACGACTTTTCATATATAGCATCGTTTCAACATCTGCATCTGCACCCCAAGGAATCCCTAAACAAAATTGGAACAATGGATCTCCATCAACGAGCCCTTCATCAACGAGCTGTTTAGCAAAACGAATATGCCCTGTATCAAAGCATTCGAGTTCGGGCTTTACGCCACTCTCTTGGATGAGCTTCGCTTGCTTTCGTAGCCAATCAGTAGGACTCATGTAAATCATGTCACCAAAGTTCACACTACCGCAATCAAGGGTACACATTTCAGGAAGCAATTCGCCAACAGGCTTATGGCGTTCTTCAGGTGTTTGAATGTCCGTTCCATCTCCACCGGCCGCTGGCGTATCAAGACTCGGAATGAAGTCACCACCACCGCCAGCTGTAATGTTAATGACGACATCTGTTTCAGATTCACGAATACGATCAACAATCTCTCGGTAGTGATCGACGTTATGACTAATGCCTCCTGTTTTTGGGTCGCGAGCATGGACGTGAGCGACAGTTGCTCCTGCTTTCGCTGATTCAATCGCCGATTCTGCGATCTCTTTTGGTGTTACTGGGACGTGGGAACTTTTCCCTGTCGTTTCTCCTGCACCAGTAACGGCTGCTGTTAATAATACTTTATTTTTCATGTTGTCTCCTCCTCGTTCGTTATTTTAGATTAAGATTTACTTTTTTCATTTTTACTGTACCGTACAGACGGTTAACTAAGCACAATTAAAAACATACCATCCAGACGGTATAGTTTCAAGGGATATTCACTGATTTTTTAGATCAAACAAGGATAATATCTTTAATGAAGACTGATATCAAAGGTTTTAGCCAATATTAAAAAAACACCATCACATTTGATAGTGTTTTTATCTAAAAGACCTCTTCTATTCATTCGCCCATTCCATTAACCTTTTATAAACCTGCTCTTTCTTATCCTCTTCAATGTGATAAACATCAAACAGTTCAGACAACCAGATTCCGTCAGTCGCTAACCGAATGATCGTAGCCTTTACCGGGTCAATCCCATCATTTTCAATCTCATGTTGCCAATCAGCATACAGTTCACGAATCGGCTCTAATAACTCTGTATTTACGGCCTTTGCTGCTAATAATCCCGAGTTCATACTTTTTGTTTGATACGTTTGATTAAATGTGACATCCAAATAGGCGCGTGACCACTTTCCTTTATCTTCTGTGGCATTTTCAGCATTCGTCGCGATTTTTTCTCTGTAATTGTCTGCTAAATGAGTGACCATTCCTTTAACCAATGCTTCCTTTGACGGATAATGATATAAAAGCCCACCCTTACTAATCCCAGCTTCTTCCGCTACCGCTTCAAGCGTTAGGTTAAAGATCCCTCTTTCACTTACAATTTTAGATGCCGCATGTAAAATCTCTACCTTCCTCGACACTCTGCCCATTAAAATCTCCCTTTATGTAAAATTTGCGCTTAGTGATCCCGTTGTATGTACAAAAAATCTCAGATGATCTATCAGCATTTCTGATAAGAGATCACTACTTATCGTGACTCTCTTTATAAGTATTCTATTTCTTTCCATCATGTAGTCGTTATTTAAAAAAGTCAACTGTATTTCTAAGAAAAAAAATTGTTGGCTATTCGTTTTCTATGTCTCCTTATGGATAACAAAAACAGGCCCTCTCCCTAAGGAGAAGGCAAATTTTCTTTGGTAATTAAGAGTTCGTTCACTAACCTTTCGATTCAATAATCTCATCAATGATCCCATACTCTTTTGCTTCTTGTGCACTTAAGAAATAGTCTCGATCTGTATCCACAGCTACCTTTTCAAGAGGTTGACCTGTTTGCGCAGCAATGATTTCATTTAAATGTTCGCGAAGCTTTACTATTCGTTTAGCCGAAATCTCCAAGTCCGTTGCTTGACCACGGGCTCCGCCAAGCGGTTGATGAATCATCACTTCGCTATTTGGTAAGGCGTACCGTTTTCCCTTCGTCCCTGCAAGCAGCAGCATTGCTCCAAATGAGGCCGCGATTCCAGTACATATGGTTGTGATGTCGGGTTTAATATATTGCATCGTATCATAAATGGCAAACCCCGCAGAAGTTGATCCGCCAGGGCTATTGATGTATAGGGAGATGTCTTTTTCCGGATCATCTGCTGCTAAAAACAACAATTGTGCAACAATACTATTTGCCATATGATCGTTAATTTCATCGCTAACCATGACAATCCGGTCTTTTAAAAGTCTTGAATAGATATCATAGGAGCGTTCACCGCGACTAGATTGTTCAATGACATAAGGAATCGTATTCATTTTATTTCCTCCCACATTCGTTATTATGCAGCTATTGAGAGGTAGCTGGAAGGAGAGGAATGCGAGCGCCCAATTTTCGTACGGAAAACCAACTTAGGTGTCGAAACTGGAAAGATGATTTTTGGGATGAGTTTAAAAAGTAAGGCCGGATCCTGGACATGGACCGCATGACAAAGAACTGTAGTCACTTCATCTTGAAGCTCCTCTGTCCAATAACTTTGAACAGCAGGAAGGGTCCCCTCATTCGAGAGCTTTTTCAACTTCGATCTCGTACGATTTAAAATCCCTTTTACAGCCGTCTCTGTCATCCCAAGAGCGTCGGCAACTTCAGTATTTTTATACTGAAAAGCTTCTGTTAACGTGAAAATAACCAACTGTTTGGGTGTTAACTTAGAGACAAGATCTTCAATCACACTTCGGACTCTTTCCATGCCCTTGTCCTTTGTATCCATTGTTTCGGGAACCGTGGTGATCGTTTCCTTACTTTGCTTTCGAATCGTATCCACCCACAAGTTACGGGCGATTTTATTTAGCAAAGCAGCGTTCAATTCTGTTTTATGACGATAATATTTTAAAGCTTTGAACATTGATTCTTGAGCCAACTCTTCTCCATCCCATTTATTTTGCGATAGAGAATAGCAATAACGACTTAATTTTAAATACAGTTCTTCCCACTGATCATTTGTAGAGTTTCGATCATACACCTTTAGCCCAGACTTGACATACATAAATCCTCACTCCTTAAAGTACCTCTCACTCTTATAACGAATGAACAAGTAAAAAAGATATGGGTATGAAATAATTATTTTAAAAGTCGTGTAAGTACATCTTGAACATTATGTATATTATTTACTAAATGTTATTTTGCCTAATTTTTTTCTTTAGCTTCCCCCTTTTTGTGACACATGTTTTTTACTTGAAGTGAAAGAATAAAACAGAATGCTTATATATAATAGGAGTGAAAACCTTGCAGAACCAAAATTCAATGAATCAGCAACAACAAAATGGAACGCAGCTATCCGCAAACATGCCGCCTAATATGAGCCACGGAGGACATGAACTCTTTGATGCTCATGAAGTTATTGGAGGTGTTACTGGTTTACTTGATCAGTATCAAATGTATACCCAGCATATTCAAGACCCTGAATTAAAGGATATTTTAAACCGGCAAACGAGCTTTATGACTGAGCTATATAATACTGTCGTTGAAAGCTATCAGACAGGACAAAAACCATCACAATCGACCAAAGTTTATAACATGACACAAAGTAATGACGTGATGTATGGTCTACAGCCTAGCCAACCAGCAAAGCCGATCCAGTCCATTAATGAGCTTTCAGATGATCATATTTCCTCTTTTATGCTCGGACAAGTGAAAGGATTAGCATCTACAATGGCGATGACCGCACTTGAAATGACTAACCCCGTCTTACGAAGAGTAATAGGAGACAGTGTTCCGAACCTTATCGAGATGAGCTACGAAGTTTTCCTATATCAAAATAAGCACGGATATTACCAAGTACCTCAGCTAGCCGAACAAGATATGACCCAAATGCTTCAAAGCCATGTCCCCGCTCCACACCCGCCTTTAAACTAATGAAAGGAGGATGAATGAAATGGAAAAGAAGAAAGAAAAACCTTCTACTCTTGATCATAAAGTAGCACCAACGAACGATGAAGAAGATTCCTACGGTGAAGATGCTACTCAATCTGAGGTAGAACATGGAGACTCGACCAAGGTCACTCGCTTAGTGAATGATGAATACGATCCGAGTTAACATGCAGCGATTTGGAAACAAGACCCTTGTTTAATTTAAGAAGAAAAATCGAATATTAAAGAATGTTTGAAATAACAATTTGTTATTTCAACAAAGGTTTCTCCGCTGACGAATTTGCTAATCGAGTTCGTCGTTCAAACAAACACAACCGATAAGGAGATGTTGACATGTTTGGCAGAAGACGAAACAATAATGGAAATGCTCTCATGCTGTCATTAGTAGGATTAGGAGTAGGCGCTGCTGCATACGGCCTGACAAGAGGGCGTAACAATCGCGGCAATAACGATATGATGCAGTCAGCCCAAAGAGCATTTAACCAGATGAGAGATTAGTTAACCGTATCGGAGTTTTTTGAACAGCTTACTTATGGGTAGGCTGTTCTTCCCTTTTGAACCTGAAAATGATGATACACGGTAAATCGATTAAACATGGAAACGCACCTTGTTAAAGATGTACACAAAGTCATGATAGTAAAACACGCCCCTGATTTCCTCCCCCAATCTGCCTACCCTTACCATGTCAATTTTATGCTTTATGAACTCTCAAAAGGACACTCTGATCTACTTGGTGAGATTACAGGTTAACTAAACGGTTGCCATCTGTTGAAGTAGCATACATTACCAAGCAATCTAATGAACCTACAATTGAAGAAATAACTTTACCCATCAAGGTGTGTCGAAACGTGCCACGTTACGCCATATTTATCTGTTACTTGACCATATGATGGACTCCAGAAAGTTTCTTGAAGTGGCATCACTTCTGTCCCTCCATCTAGTAGTTTTCTGAATACTTCTTTTGATTTTTCCACATCGTTCACCGAAACTGCTATAGTTATATGTGAGCCAACTTGATGGGGCTGACCTGGCATTGTATCTGATATCATGAGATCTGTATTTCCAACTTTTAAGTGTGCATTAAGTATGAGTTCCTTCGCTTCAGCAGGGACTGTGAACCCCGGGTTTTCAGGTAATTCTCCGAAAGTTTGTACCCCTTCAACTTTGGCATCTAATGCCTTTTCATAAAATTCAATAGCCTCATGTCCATTCCCATTTGTAATTAAATAAGGGTAAATACTTAAAATCATCACAAACACCTCTTTTTTAGAATTTTTTGTTTAGTAGGTCCTTTTTCTTTTCCTACGGTTCATAGTGCAGAACAGTAACGCCTGAACGGAATGTTTTCGTATCCAAAACCTTTAAACTGTCAAAACATCGATACAATTACTTTTCTCATTTGGCTTCTCCCCCCATCACTCTACTACGCGGAATTTGAGATGCGTCACATCAGGTGACTCTATCACCCTCGATTTTTCCAGTTCAATATGATTCTTGCCTAAATGCTCGAATAACCGAATACCCTCCCCAAGCAGAACAGGTACGAGGTGAATCTGTACTTCATCAATCTTTCCAGCTTTAATGTACTGTTGAACCACATTCGCTCCACCTGCTACGGAGACATCTTTATCACCGGCAACTGCTTTTGCTTGGTTAATAGCGCTTTCAATACCATCAGTCACGAAAGTAAACGTTGTCCCTCCTTCCTTTATTTCTTTGTCTCGTGGTTCATGAGTCAGTACAAATACCGGCATGTGAAAAGGAGGAGTATCACCCCAATACTTCTCTCCATTATTGAACATCCGTTTGCCCATCACAATTGCGCCAGTATTAGCTAATGACTCTTCTACAATTTCAGCATCCTTATTAGCCTTACCTCCAGTGAGACCGTGGTGTTTACGCCAGCTTTCCAACTCATACACCCACTTATGGATCCGCTCCCCGTCGTCACCCAAGGGGTTTTTAGGACCATCGTTTGGACCAGCGATAAAACCATCCAGTGACATCGAGATATCTAAACATACTTTTCCCATAAAAACTCTCTCCTTTTCCCACTTCCCCTATTTCTAGATGGTTTAGGTAGTTGGTGGAAGGGGATATTTAGGCTTTGTTAAAGCCCGTTGTTGGTATTGTGATTCGCTCGCGGGAACGGCTCGAGCTGTTCCCGATGGAGTCGCCACCTTCGCTCACCACACAACACTTCAGTGTTAACTTCTTTGATAACAACACGAAACTTTAACAGAGCCTTATTTTAAAATGACAAAATGATTAGCATTTTAATGTTTATCTAATTCAATAGCATAAGATGTCATTTCTTGAACTTTACCGTTCGTAAATTTATCTAGTCGATAAATATCGCAAAAACCATACGACTTAGCCACTCCAGATTTATCCATCATTTTCATCTTACCTTCTATCGCAGCAGTATTCCCGTGAACAATCATGTTGGTGGTCGTATATTCAATGACCTTTTCGGGCTCCATCATTTCCATCGCTTTGATAAACTCACCTTTTCCATGAATAGCGGACATCCCTACCATAATCCATTGAATGTCTTCCGTAACATTATCTACGATGAAATCAATATCACCATTCGCAAAGGCTTCATTGATTTTTCCAAAGAATTCTTTGTTCTTTGACATCATCATTTCTCCTTTTCTCAGGCAAGAGTTTATTGCCTTTTATGAATTTTAGTATTCTTATTCTAGCATGGTACCTTTAAGGTGATTTCTTATCGATTGCGATCTTGGAGAACCTGACTGAGAAAATTATTCATCAACAGTGGAAGTGATACCAAAATAGGTGGATCGTTTAGACGTGGACCATGAAGCGTAATTTGCTGGTGGGGAACGATTGAACAGGGTTCCACTACAATAGGATCCTTTAATCTTGCGCGTAATGTGGACTGAGGAAGTAAAATATCTATGGTATGCATCCCCCAAGAGATGGATGTAGCCATCAAGTAATAAGTTCCCGGTTTGACGCCTGTAAAACAAAACTCTCCTAACGAAGAAAGTAGTGTTCCGTAGAGGGGAAGTCCCTCAGGAATTGGTTTGGTAAATAAGCCGATTAGAATAACTCCATCAAATGGAGTCTCCGATTTTATCGTCCCTTCTATTTTGCCATGCTGAGTTATTGAAGGTTCGGGTATAGGCCATTCGTTAAGCATTTTCAATGAACGCAAGTGATCATTCGCTTGTAATGACGAGTTGCGAAATTCAGACGGCGTCACGCCAACACGCTCGCTAAATCGGGTAGTAAAGGTTCCGAGGCTTTGTTGTCCGATCTCCAACCCGATATCTCGGACATTCAAATTCGTGTTCAATAATAAATCCTTTGCTTTTTGTAACCTTAGAGAAGAAACATAATAATGGGGTGAAAGACCAATTCTTTCTTTAAAAATACGTGTGAAATGATACGGACTGTAAGATATGTAACGGGCCAATTTGGCAAGAGGAAGCGGTTCGTGAAGATGCTGATGAATATACGCGATTACTTCGTCTATTTCTGAATAACGGTCCATCATTGCTTCGTAAACCTCCTATTCAACATGGACATACTGCTTAATCATAAATATTAAACCAAAAAGCTCCACTTTAATATTTAGAATAATCCAACTCTCTTTTTCAATTATAGAACAAGTGTTCCTTTAAATGCAATCAAACATTTCACTCTACCACCGATTATTGCTATTATCATGGCTTTATTAACAAAAAATGTGATCATTTCCTTACTTACCGGATTGTTTTCTGGCGTATTCATGATGTCGCAAGGACGCCCTATGTGTTCTTTTATGATTTGGGAGCACCACTCATTATCGGACCGATTTTTGAAAACATGATGTAGTTGCGATCACTTTAGTTTTAGCATGGGGACTTGGTAACGTATTAAATGAAATGGGAACTGCTATCTACATCGTTGAAGTGATGGAAGGAAATGTGCCTGGGTTTATCGTATTTGCCATTTAATTTATATCAGGATCGATGATGTCATTTGCGACGGGAAGCTCCTGAGGGACTTATGCCATTATGGTTCCACTAGCCATAAAGTAAAACAAGACACTCAGTGGGAACTCTCCCACTGAGTGTCTTGTTTTCTACGAATAAATCTTTCAAGACAGTGCATAATGAAACAAAGTCAAATCTAACATGAGGTGAACGGACCGTGGGGACAGGGGAATGGATCGACCGTATTATGGGGTTTATGCCTCAACGTGAAGTGTTTTGGACCGCACTATTTACCGCGCTGCTCATTATTGTAAGTCAATATATCTATGAGTGGTTAGTCCGAATCACCCTGCAACCGTGGATGTACGATCATAACCAGCAAAAACGTAAAGAGTTAATAGAAAAGCAGAAAAAAAATCGAGAGTCAACTGGAGAGTAACACAGAAAGTACTCGTTCACTTTAAAAAATCAGAAATGGACATTAACAGACATTTGATAGCTGTAGGGAGGTGCATTATGAATAAAAATAAATACGTCATTTCCCCTCTGGAAATGAGCTTCTCCTTAATCGCTTTTATTATTGGTGTTGGTGTTTTGACTATGCCGGGGGTTTTAGCTGATACATTGGATACTGCTGATGGTTGGATTTCCATTATCATAGCTGGCCTTATGATCATGGTACTGACCTTTATATATGTAAATTTGCAAAAACACTTTCCCGGACACACGTTTCTACAATTCTTGAGGCAAGGGACACTAGGGAAGTGGTGGGCTTTTATTTTCTCCGTTCTTTTTATTGTCTACTTTGTCACGATACTCGGATTTGAAGCACGTGTATTGGAAATCGTTTTCGACCTGTATCTTTTGGATCGCACACCTTCATATATAATCGTAGCAAGCATTTTTCTTGTGACAAGCTATGCTGTGAGTAAGGGTATCTCTGGGATTATCCATCTAAATGTATTGTTTAGCCCGATCATTTTATTTGTATTAATGGGAATCATTACGTTTAATGTACAAAACTTTGAATTGGCCCCTCTTCTCCCTGTGGCTCCAAAGGGGTTCGTTCATATTTTGAAAGGAATACCAGATGTAGTTCTTGCTTTCATAGGGATTGAGATTTTGTTTTTTTTTATGGCGTTTATGAAAGAAGACAAGCTGTCCACATGGCCTTTAAACATTGGAATTGCGATTATTATGCTATCTTATTTGCTAGTTACCATATTCACATATTTTGTATTTAGTATGGATGAATCGAAGGTAGTCACCTTTGGTACGGTCGAACTAGCAAAAGAAATTGAAATTCCTGGTGGTTTCTTTGAACGTGTTGAATCGATGATGATCACCGTTTGGACAATGGCAATTTTCAATACAATAGCCATTTCTCAGCTGTTGGCAGTCCACATAGTGAATGATCAGTTTTTTTCCAAAAGTAACATAAATAGTCCAATGGACAAAGAAGGAAAGTGGTTAACAGCTATCATTGTTTTTTTCGCCATCATAATTACATTCATTCCTGAATCGATTACCGAAACGTTTCAATTCGGTGATTGGATTGGCACATTGGGAATGTCACTATTTCTTGGTGGCGTGATCGTCGGATATTTTACTGTCTGGTGGAGAAAAAAAGATTCCATCAACACATATTCTTGGCAGGACAAAGCATAATGAAATCAATGGGGTAGATACCATGAATAACCAAGAAAAGTATATGATCTCTCCTCTAGAAATAAGTATTACTTTAATTGCTTATTTAATCGGGGTTGGTATTTTAACTCTCCCAGGAGCGCTTGCGAATACGTTGGATACACCCGACGGGTGGTTAACACTCCTCGCTGCTGGCTTTCCTACGATGGTGCTCACTTTTCTATACGTAAATCTTCAAAAACACTTTCCGGGGCGTACGTTCTTGCAATACTTAAGGCAAGGTAAGGTCGGAAAATGGTGGGCTTTTATATTCGGTGCTTCATTTATAGTTTACTTTGTCACGATACTCGGATGGGAAGCACGTATGTTATACATCGTACTGGACATGTATGTGTTAGGCCGAACTCCTCCTGCTGTGATTATCGCAAGCGTTCTCCTAGTTACAAGCTATGCAGTAACAAAAGGGCTATCTGGTATTATTCATATCAATGTGCTATTCCTCCCTATTATTTTGTTCGTTTTATTATTCATTTTCTTGTTTAATATAGGACAGGCTTCACTTGACCAAATCCGCCCGGTTGCTCCAAAAGGGATTCTTCATGTTTTAAAAGCTTTTCCAGATGTGTTCATTGTACTAGTTGGGAGTGAGATCTTGATGTTGCTCATGGCGCATATGAGAGCGGATAAACTGCGTGCTTGGCCTTTAAATACAGCCGTTGCAGGAGCCACTCTCGCTTATATCCTGGTCACTCTGTTTACATATTTCATATTCAGTGTAGATGAAGCAAAAGTGATCACATTTGCTACAGTCGAATTAGCCAAGGTAATCGAAATTCCAGGCGGTTTCTTTGAGCGCATTGAATCGATGATGATCATCGTCTGGACAATGTCTTTATTCACAACAATGATAATCGCTCAGCTGCTCACTACCCATATTTTGAAAGATCAATTTTTTTCTCAGTCTGCCCCGAAGTATGGGAAGCAAACAAAAGACCGGTTGCTGACACCGGTAATTGTTTTTATCTCCATCATTATTGCTTTTATTCCGGAATCAATAATTGAAACATTTCAACTCGGGGATTGGCTCGGCATTCTAGCTTTGTCTATTTTGATTGGCGGTCTCTTTATTGGTTACATTACCGTTTGGTGGCGAAAAAGAGCAGCAAACAAAGTAAAGGAGCAGCACACGTTATGAAACGGATCGTACGTACATTGTCACTCCTAAGCTTTACTTTCCTTTTATTCGGATGCTGGGATCGTACGGAGATTGAAGAGATCGGATTTGTAATGGGGGTTGCCTTTGACCCCGTGGAAAACGAAGAGCAAATGAAAGCTCAAATTGAACAGGAAATAGGAGAAAGCTTGCCAAATGAGCATCATATGCGCTTATTTCGTGCCTCACATCAAATCGCGATTCCGGACCTTCTCGCCGAGACAGGAAACGACGGAGGAGCAGGAGGCGGTCAACCTTATCATAATGTCGTTTCCACAAATATGACGAATATGGACGCTGGGCGTAGAGCTGCTGCAAAAATGAGTCGTTCATTCAACTATGAGCATTTAAAAGTTGTCGTCATTAATGAAGAGCTTGCCCGTCAAGGGATGCTCGTTCATTTAATTGACTTTTATATTCGAGATCATGAAATGCGCCGACGTACCCATGTCTTCATTTCCGCGGATGAAGCGAAGTCCGTTTTAGAGAAGCCTATTCCGCTTGAAGATGTACCTTCTTTGTTCATCGAAAGGTTGACAGAAAATGACCCCCGTGTACTACAAATGGCTAGAAACCGAGAAATTGGTGAAATATCCGAACGGCTCATCGGCAAACGTAGCTATATTATTCCACGTATTACAACCGGTAAAAACGACGGCGATTACGTCTTAACTGGAGCAGCTGTTATTCGTGGCACCGATAATAAAATGATCGGATGGCTTGGAGAAAATGACATCAAAGGGTATAACTGGGTAGTAGGAGAAGCTGAAAACGGCGTACTGAACGTAAAAGTTGACCGGGAGGAGCTCGGAGAAGAGTCGTACATCGTTTTTGAAACAGATGAAATGGATACAGTAGTAGATTATAAACGTAAAGATGGTCAGGATACTTTCAATATTGAAATTAAAGCTGAGGGTATGCTAGTAGAAAGCTGGCTTCATGGTGTAAGTATTGATGACCAAGAAACCCTTCATTTGCTTGAAGCTGAGATTGAAGACAAAATCGAAAAGCAAGCCAAGGACGTTATTGAAAAAAGTCAACAGGAGTTTCATGCCGATGTATTTGACTTTATTGAACAGGTTAAATATAAAGAATATGATTATTGGGAAGAAATCCGAGAATCTTGGGGAGAACAAGATGGGCCATTTCAACAAGCAGAGGTTACTGTAAACGCTACGGTAAAGTTACGACATTATATGCTTCAAGAAAATTTGGATTGACACAGGATAAATGCTAAAAGAGGTGAAAGTCGATGCTAAAGAAGCTTTTCAACAAATTAAATTCAAATGAAGTCCGAAAAGAAGATGAATATGACCTCCACCTCTCACAGCATCTACAAGAAACCATTGATTCTGTTCAAAACATTGTCGGAGAAAGCGATGATATTACCCTTCGTGAATTCACCATTGGCAATCGTATTTCGGCTGGACTTTTTTATATTGAAGGATTGAGTGATGAGGACACGATAGAAGAAGATGTGCTTAAACCTCTGATCCATCTTGCCGAAGAAAAAATCAAAGGCTCTAATACAAATGACCTTCCTACTATTATAAACGAGAAAGTCCTATCCGTCATATCCGTATCTAAACATAATTCATTTGATGACGCATTACTTCCATTTATGTCCGGTGATGCTTTGCTTGTTGTCGATGGGGTTGACAAGCTTATAACAATGGATACACGACAATATGAGAAACGGGGCATTGAAGAGCCTGAAACCGAAGTCTTAGTACGAGGACCAAGAGACGGCTTTATCGAAGCCATACAAACAAATATTTCATTGTTACGTACTCGAATTAAAGATCCAAATATTACGGTTCAATTAGGTGAAATCGGTCGTCGGTCCAAAAGTCAGTTCGCCGTCATTTATATGAAAGGTATCTGCAAAAACGATTTGGTGGAGGAAGTACGCTACCGACTGGCTTGTATTGAAACAGACATCGTACCGGAAACTGGCGTTTTAGAGCAGCTCATGCAGGATTATGTATTTACAGTATTTCCACAGTTTTTGTATACGGAAAGGCCGGATAAAGTCGTTCGTGCTCTAATGGATGGCAAAGTGATTATTTTACTCGATGGCACACCTTTTGCGCTAATTACTCCTGTAACATTTCAAGAGCTTCTAAAATCTCCCGAAGACTACTACGAAAATTGGTTTATTGGTTCATTGATCCGTCTTTTGCGTTACGGTGCGGCATTTATATCTATATTTCTTCCAGCTTTATACATAGCCGTTGTATCATTCCATCAAGGAATGATTCCTACACAGTTGGGGCTCTCAATTGCTGCAGCTCGTGAAGGGGTGCCTTTTCCATCCTTTGTAGAAGCGATTATTATGGAAATTGCATTAGAGCTGCTTCGTGAAGCAGGAGTTCGTCTGCCGCGTATCGTCGGCTCTACGATCGGGATCGTTGGAGGATTAATCATTGGAGAAGCCGCGGTTCGAGCTGGTATCGTCAGTCCAATTATGGTCATTATCGTCGCTCTAACGGCCATCTCCTCTTTCGCTCTTCCGTCGTATAATGTAAGTATCGCTTTTCGTATTATACGGTTTATCATGATGTTAGCTGCGGCAACACTCGGTCTGTACGGAATGATTCTCGTATATATATGTATCAATATCCACCTTGTCGGACTGCGCAGTTTCGGGAGCTATTATCTCTCACCTTTTGCTCCATTCCATTTATTAGATTGGCTTGATGTCGTATTCCGTGCCCCGATGTCGGTTATGAAATCTCGCCCATTGGAACCGAAAGATAAAGATCACCAAAAACAAGTATAGTTAAGAAAGCGTTCCTTGGTAGGGTAGCAGCAAGCATTTGATCCGGTAGAATGGAATCCTCCATGTTTTATTTAGAACTAGGCTAACAACTGCGACTAATGATGGTCCAGATATATCCTAAGAGCTCAATAATATAAAAATTTGAATATTTACCTACAAAGAGTAAAAGATATTCTATACATATCCGTTTCCCATACTACACTAAAACTTGGAGGGAAGATTCTTGCAAACAAACCACAATATTGATTTAACATCTGCAGAAGTTGCAAATCTATGGACTGCTTACCACAATGATACGATGATTATTTGCGTGATTAAGCATGCTCTAGCACATATTCAAGACTCGGAAGTTATTGACGTTTTAAAGTTTGCTTTACAAATATCTCAATCTCACGTTCAACAATTAACAACCATGTTTAACGAAGAACAGCTTCCGATCCCCGATGGATTTGACGAAAGTACGAACCTTAATATGCAAGCCCCTCCTCTGTTTACAGATCAGTTCTATCTGACATACATTCAAAACTTAGGAAAAATCGGAATTGAAGGTTATGGATTTGCCTTGGCCAATTCTGCTCGATTAGACCAATGCCAATATTTTTCTAATTGTCTAAATGAACAGACACAGCTATTTAACAAAGCAACAGAACTCATGTTATCAAAGGGAGCGTTTACAAGGCCTCCACACATACCTAAACCGAAACAGGTTGAGTATGTTCAAAAGCAGAGCTTTTTAACCGGCTGGTTTGGAGATCGTAGACCTTTGAATGTCATTGAAATATCGGGTGTTTATTTTAATATGACTCAAAATATATTAGGTAAAGCATTAATAACAGGATTTAGTCAGGTCGCTTCATCACAAGAGGTTCGTAATTTTATGACAAGAGGAAAACAAATTTCAGCAAAGCATGTTGAAATATTTGGGTCCCTTTTAAGTGAAGATGACTTACCTCCAGCAAGTAAATGGGATGCCGAACCAACTGATTCAACAGTTTCTCCATTTTCCGATAAACTGATGATGTTCCATATTACATCATTAATTGCGACAGGACTAGGGCGTTATGGTGCGACACTTGGTACCAGTTCTAGGCGTGATTTGGGGGCTCATTATACTCGGTTGATGGCAGAGATTACACAATTTGCGGAAGATGGAGCGAATATTATGATTGAGAACGGTTGGCTCGAAAAACCACCACAAGCACCTGATAGGGACAAATTAGCCAATGTTAAGAAATGACTTTAAAAGAGACAATAAGCAAGGATCAACCGATTGAGAAATTATTTTGGAGCATTGCCTTACCAGGGTTTGGTCAAATATTAAACGGAAAACTGATCAAAGGGATTGTATTTATTTTTCTAGAATTTTTGATTAACATACAATCGAACTTCAATAAAGTCATTATCTTAAGTTTCCTTGGGGAAATACATTCAGCCATACATCAAACCAATTATCAGTGGCTAATGTTTTATCCCTGCCTTTATATGTTTGCAATATGGGATGCTTATAGAGACGCAGGAGGAGGAAAATCACCCTACTCTTTTCTCCCATTTGCCTTTTCTGCTTATTCCGTAACGGTCGGTCTTATTTACTCCTCTCGCTTGACACTATTTGGAGTTTTATTAGGACCCATATGGTTGCCTATGCTATTTTTGATCCCCGGGTTAGTCATCGGATTTTTATTACAGTGGATACTAAATCGAACGAGGTTTGGATAATACATCAGGCTTGGTGTCCTACATCCTCGTTCTTCGAGATATCGACAAAATCTGGGTTCCAAGAAAAAATGTGTCCAGGTGAAAAAATATGTGGCGTTAGATTTTCCCTGTCAATCTAACGTCGACTTATCAGCTCTTCCTGAACCCAACTATTTCTATTTTACAACATTCCCAATTATTCGTTCATTCTCTTAAGCTTCCTTTCTACTAAAATAAATATCAAAATTAAAAAGACAAAACTCAAAACGAGTGTAACGATAAAGTTACCGGTAACAGTTTCTACGAGAATGAGAATGGCTCCACTAAGGATAAGCAGCCTGCTACTAAGTTTATTGGCAAAAGTCCAACTCCTCAAATTGTCCATAGACTGACCAGTTCTATATCCGTAAAAGCTATTAATTTTTTTGGGTGGAAAAGTAAATAGCACGAGTCCAGCTATCAAAATGATCGTTCCTAAAAATGAATTTGCAAACATGAATATCCCCCATATTATTTTCGATTAACATTCGATTCAACCAGCAGTACTTATTACAATTTTAGCACAAATTAATATCCTTATTTTACTAATTAAACGTCATCCTTTCTGAATTCAGTTTAAGTAGTACAACTAGTCTACCTAATCGTTCATTCCAATCAAAAAAACACCGCAGCGACTGCTCGCTGCGGTGTAGTATCTACTAATTCATTAAGCTCTCATACCAAAAAACTTTTTCATTTTTTTGAACATCCCTTTGTCATCTTCTAGAGACATTAATGGAACGGATTCTCCGTTTATTCTGCGAGAAATGTTACGGTAAGCAAGCGATGCTCTACTTTTTGGATCCATGGCAATTGGTTCTCCGGAATTGGAGGCTTTAATGACATCATCGTCATCTGCAACAATGCCTAAAAGATCTACGGCCAGAATAGATACAATTTCATCTACATCGATAGCTTCACCGGTTTTCATCATATGTGTACGAATTCTGTTGACAACGAGTTTTGGTGAAGAGGTACTCTCCTTTTCTAATAGTCCGATAATACGATCAGCATCTCGAACAGATGATACCTCGGGTGTTGTGACAACAATTGCCTGGTCAGCGCCGGCAATGGCGTTTTTAAATCCTTGTTCGATACCAGCAGGGCAGTCAATTAACACGTAGTCGTAGTCCTGTTTTAACTCCTCCACAAGTTTCTCCATTTGCTTAGGTTCTACTGCGGACTTGTCCTTTGTCTGAGCTGCAGGAAGTAACGACAGACATTCAAAACGTTTATCTTTAATGAGCGCTTGCTGCAATCGGCAGCGCCCTTCTATTACATCAACAAGGTCATAAATAATCCGGTTTTCAAGTCCCATGACAACATCCAGGTTTCGAAGTCCGATATCTGTATCCACCAAGCAAACTTTTTTTCCGGACAGCGCTAATGCTGTCCCAATATTGGCAGTGGTTGTCGTTTTACCGACACCGCCTTTTCCAGAAGTTACGACGATGGCTTCTCCCACGTTGTTCTCCCCTTTCTCCCAGCAATAATTATCCACTTATCTTTATTTTATCATGAAATTCTCTAATGCGAACGGATAATTCATTACTTTCGATCTATCCTAGTAATTCATCTGTAATCGTTGGACGAACTTGACTGATTTTTTGCAAGCGGTCTAGAACCATTTCGCCCTCGTGATTTACAAAGGCACATTCCATATCCTGTGACTCTTCTGATTCTCTTTCTGGTGGTCTGCGAATCACATCGGCGATCCGTAATTGTGAGGGAGCCATTTTAGAAGCACAAATAATCGCCTCTTTATTGTCAAGCGTACCTGCATGAGCAATCCCCCGCAAAGCTCCTAATACGTAAATGTTTCCTGAAGCTTTCACGGTTCCGCCTGGGTTAACATCTCCAATGAGTAAAAGGTCCCCCCGAACTTCGATCACCTGTCCGGATCGGATAACTTTTGCTAGTCTCGTAACTTGGTTATCCAAGCGCATTTTCTCAGCTTCAACTTTTGTGACCACATCCGTTTCGATGCTATCGATGACGGCATGAATTTGTTCGCTTAATTGTGACTGCAATTGATCGATTTGTTCTTGTTCCAAGTATCGCTTGCCTGAAACCAATTTGATCCGCACAAGAGGATTTTGGTCCATCTCCTGTGGCTGTGGACGCTCCGATAGTTTATCAGACAGTTCTCCCAACAAATCTTCAAAGGCGCACTGATCATTTAAGACAAATGTTAAGCCGTCTTTTGTTCCTTTTATTATGACATTTTGTGGCTTGGTCTGCTTTTGTACCATGATCTTTTCACCTCAGAACGTTGAATGTTGAACACGCATAATAAAGTCTGTCTGTTACACTTCCTCGAGCCTTCGTTTTACGACATAAAGAATCCACTTTTTCAAATGGTATCCAGCAATTATAAGAAGCAAACCATTAAATACAAACGTTGGTAACAAACGCTCATAGAAAAATAGTTCATGAGGCTGACTGGCGAGGCCCATCAAAGTATAAATGCCGTAGACAAAATACTCGAGCCCGACGATAGCCAGCAACGCAAGTGAAATAGACATCCCTAGATTTTTTTGAATGAATGGAATGGTAAACGAAACGAAATAAACGACAAGTGCCATTCCAAACGTATAAACACCGAGTAAAGGTGCGTATATAAAGTCGTATAAAATACCAAATCCAATGGCGTAAAAAAGCGCGATACCTCGTCCTTGAAGAATGCCGACAAAAACAAGGACCGCTAATACCCAGCGAGGAATCAACAGGTAGGAAAATCCGTACAAATCAGGTGCAAATATTTGAAAAACTGTCCCTTCGAGCACAAACAACAGCAACAACCCTAAAAAAATCGAGTAGCGGATCATCAGTTATCTTCCTCGTTTTCCGGGTCGATTTCTGATTCAAGCTGAGCAGCCCCTCGTTCTATGACCATTACGTAGTTCAATTGATCAAGGTCTGCTGAAGGCTTAACGGATGCCTGTTGTGTTAACCCGAATTCATCTGTTTCATACTCTACAATTTCTCCAATAACAAGTTCACTTGGGAATACCCCTCCTAAACCTGAAGTAACGACCGTCATGCCTTCTTCTAGATCTTCATCAATATCAATTTTAGTAAATTGCAAATAGCCTGTTTCCTCATTTATTCCCTCGATAAAACCGTAAATCGGATCATCTCCGTTTGCCATGGCTGAAATACGATTTGCGCGATCCTGATCCGATAAAAGTTGAACAGTTGATGTAAATTGAGAAACGCTTTGTACTTTCCCGATTAAACCTTGTGAAGTCATCACTGCCATATCTGCTTCAACACCATGCTGAGAACCTTTATTGAGTCCAATGTACTCAGTCCAACGATCAGGAGAGCGGCTAATGACTAAAGCAGATCGAATAGAGTAGTCATACAAATCCGGGTCTTCCCGCAAATCTAAAGAATCCTGGAGCTCTTCATTGTGACGTCTTAATTCAGATAGTTCAACTTGCAAAGAAGCGTAATCATCCAAGTGTGACTTTAATATTTTATTTTCTTCGTAGATTGTTCGCATGTCATTGATGTTCTCAAAGAAGCCCGCTACAAAGTGAGCGGGTCTTGAAAAAGCGGATTGAACCCAACCAACGCTGTCATTGACGACCTGTTCAGGTAAAGACATCGAACGTTTATCGCTCATAGAATACCCGATCAGTGCAACTAACACAATGATGCAAACAAGCAACACAATTAAACGCTTGTTTGAAAAAAATGGGGCCATTCAGGACACCTACTTACCCTTTCCTATTTGATCGAACGGTGATTCCCGCTTTCGAGCGGAATAAGTGAAGATTTTCTAACGCTCTTCCCGTTCCTATAGCTACACAGTCCAATGGTTCTTCTGCTACTAATACCGGCATGTTTGTTTCCTCACTTAAGACACGGTCGAGATTACGTAATAATGCGCCTCCACCGGTCATTACTATACCACGGTCCATAATGTCTGCAGCTAATTCTGGTGGAGATTGTTCTAATGTATCTTTAACAGCCTGCACGATATTAGATACTGTATCCTCTAACGCTTTGGAAATTTCTTCTGCGGTAATCGAAATCGTTTTAGGCAAGCCGCTAACGAGGTCGCGGCCGCGGATTTCCATGTCCTCCACGCCTTCCGGAGGCCCTGCTGAACCAATCTCAAACTTGATTGCTTCCGCTGTACGTTCACCGATCATTAAATTATACGTTTTCTTTACGTATTGGACGATGTCATCATCCATTTCGTCACCTGCAACTCGGATCGATTGGCTTGTTACAATTCCACCTAGCGAAATAATTGCAACTTCAGTCGTTCCTCCTCCAATATCTACGATCATACTTCCAGTCGGTTCCCATACAGGCAAGTCCGCACCAATCGCTGCTGCAAAAGGTTCCTCAATGGTATAGGCTTCGCGCGCACCCGCTTGTTTTGTGGCGTCTTCCACCGCTCTTTTTTCAACTGCCGTAATTCCAGACGGTACACATACCATCACATTAGGCTTTCTTGTAAAAATGGAACGGTGTTTTAGCGCTTGTTTAATAAAATATTTCATCATTGTCGCAGTAGTATCAAAATCAGCAATTACGCCATCCTTCATAGGTCGGATTGCAACAATATTTCCAGGGGTACGACCGATCATATTTTTCGCGTCATTCCCGACTGCTTCGATCGTACCTGCATCAGAACGCATCGCAACAACAGAAGGCTCACGAACAATAACACCTTTACCTTTTACGTAAACAAGTGTGTTCGCTGTACCTAAATCAATTCCTAAATCTTTTGAAAAACCACCAAACATCTATGTAATCTCCCTTCATCTATAAAAAAACTTCACTAAAAATTGAATCGATCATGGCGGAAGTCTTTAGCGTACGTATATTATCATTTCTATCTCATTATAAGTTTCAATAGCCTAACAAAACTCACACCGTTAATTATACTCAAAAACTTCCGTCTTGAGTAGCATTTTCATTCACCTTATTAAAAATCCTCATTTAAGCCTAAGTTCCCACGGTCACTTTAACATGGAAACTTAGGCTTTGCCAAACGATATTAAATGCTTTTAAGAGGATGTTCAAAAAGTCCGGGAAAATAGCTTTCGAATTTTTTCCGTCATCTTACTTTTCCACTCCTCACGTATTAAAAGCATACGTTCCGGTGCCGGGGGTGGCGCTTCCTTGAACTTTATGGCCACATACTTACACGTACCCTTTTTCCTTTAGCGAAATAAACTGCTGATCACCGATAATGACATGATCTAAAACTTCTATCCCTAACACTCTCCCGCATTCAACAAGACGCTTTGTAACTTCAATATCTTCACGGCTCGGCGAAGCATCGCCACTTGGATGATTATGAAGACAAACAATAGAAGCAGCGGAATAGCGAAAAGCCTCTTTGTAGACCTCTCTTGGATGTACGATCGAGGCATTTAAGCTTCCGATAAAAACCGTTTGTTTGTAAACAACTTGATTCTTGGTGTTTAGATACATACATATGTACTTGATACAAACCCCAAAATATGAGAACGTGCGTTTGTTTAAGACACCGTATTTCCGATTCCCACCAACAACTCCATAAATAGCGGCATCAGTTGTACTAATATATATCCCAAACTTGCATGCTGTATCATACTTAACCCTCGTTCTTTTTGATTGATCATAAACATGAGTGCTCCACCTGTTAGCATTACTAATGCAACTGGATAACTAAGAGCCTGAATCATATCCACAAGCGGTGAAAAAGCCTCTATAATTTTGTCCTTTGCCGCTCCTTTTACGTATTCTGTCGCTGGATTTTGTGCATAAGCATGATTAGTAACCATCGTATTTGTAACAGCAATTGCGATTGCCCCGGTTGTGAGTGTCGTCAATGATGCTCGCAACCCTTTTTCTTTTGCTTTCTTATTAAAATGTTTAACCTCTCGTTTTATCTCAGTGTACGGATCATGGGAGACGAAGTCGGAAATGGTGCCTACGGTACAGATCTTTTTATTAAACATCCTCAATCACTCCCTTAATATAGTCGTTCTCAATCATGGGTGTTTGGACAATGTGTTTTCGATCAGTGAGGTAAACGGCGCGCCCTTTAATGAAAGGCAGGTGTGCTGCATCGGTTATCCCTTCTCCAAGGACGACTTCTGAAGCTTTATCCGTCTGTAGCTTAAAGCACAACTTTGCATCACAGTTTTGTTTAATGTTGTGGTTTAATACTTCGCTGTACGGTGTCTGTGTGGCATAAATCAACCGATAACCTAGCGCCCCTCCTATCCTTGCTATACGAGAGAGGACTGTCTCACACTTGTTTTTAATGGCTCTAAACTCCTTATCCTTTTCAATGCCCGGCGCAAGCTCTGCCCCTTCGTCTACAATGATAAAGTGACGGTTCTTGATTCCTGCCTCCTGTACGTTTTCAAATTTTCCTTTCTTTATATAGTCCATCACTTCATTCATTTGATCGCTAATTTGTTCTAGGGCTTCAAGAGACGTTTCTGGCTCACTGACTACACATTGGACTTGCGAGCAATCTTCAAAACGACTAAACGTTAATCCACCCTTTAGATCGATGAGTGTAAAGGATACGTTTTTGGACTGATTCTGCAGCAACGTTGTTATGACGTTTTTCAAAAAGACAGATTTACCGTATCTTGTTGTCCCGGCCACAACCATGTGCATGATTTTTTCAAAGTCATGTTGGATAGATTCGGACCTTGTGACACCTATCGGCACTTTCCATCCTTTAAACTCGTTTTTGTAGGGGAGATCATCGGTTAATGGTTCGCGGTAAACCTTCACATTTAATGTCTTGTCATAACTCATTTGGACTTCTTTTCTTTTGTTTTTATTCTTTGTGAGGGACTTCAGTTGCTTCATGTAATCCCCCTTAATATCAAAGTCTTTCAGATCGTCGATGGATAAATCTGACTTAATACTGTTTAAGCTATCCTCAATCACTTCTCTTTTCTTTTCGAAGTCCTTAAATCCTAGCCCCTCCGGGATGAGGTATACGTACTCATTACCGCCTTTGATCTTTTTCGCCCTAATAAATTTAGGCGTATCTTCTTTTTGGTTGTATTTAACGTACAGTCCGCATTTTCTAAATATCCTATCAAGTTTTTGTTTGTCACCCCCGCCACTCTTCATGTACTCCGCACTAGCCCACACTGCCCCAGCTACCAAAACTTCAAAGATCATTTTTCTCTCAACATTGGGTTCAGTTTTGGTCGTACCTCTTTTTTAGTTACTACTGGCTTTACCTTCGTTCGTTGCTGTGGTGTAGCGGGTTTGGTATGAGCGGATGGTATGACCGCTTGACGTTTGATCTCATCATCTAAAAGCTTCTTGATAAAGCGTGAAAATGACTTCTTCCCGATCAATCTAAGGCGTTCAATGTCTTTTGGATTTGTTTTATTAAAACTGATTGATCGTACCCATTTGTTTTCACTCATCAAAATCAGTCCTCCCACGGAATTTCTTCTCCGTCTTGATACCCTCTTCTTTTTAGCTCTCGTATACACATGTTGCAGGCTTTTTGCATATCCGGCGCGTAATAGTCATTTGAGTGTGAATAAATTAAAAATACAGGAATCATGTCGTTGATCTCTTTTGTATCAAGAGTAGGTAAATCCTCCGCCAGAAACTTTAAATCAACACGTTTTTTAATCATTTCGCCACATCCTTTTTGTCGTTTGATAAAGGATATTAGCGGTATTGCTTGTCATATAACTATAAGTTAATTCTGATTAGTTAAAAGTTTAAAAAGGGTTGTACGTTTTTTTATCGAAACTATAGTTAGGTGATGCCCATGCTAAAAAGTAAAATTGCATATTGGATTGACAAAAGAGGATTGCGGTCTGATTTTGTGGCTGGCGAATTAAACGTATCGCAAGCGCAAGTATCAAAATGGAAAAAAGGGAAGGCACATCCGAGGGTGGAAAAACTCTTTAAATTAGCTCGATTATTAAACGTGAAAGTAGATGATTTATATGAGGAAATCGATCATATCGATACAACCGAAAAAGAGGATTTTTGACGGTACTACTTGAGGGATATTGCAACTAAAAGCTAATACTACGCTTTATGCTAGTAATAGCTTATGATCTGGGACGGGCTGTTTATGATTGGAAAATAGGAGATGTATTTTTGATGGATATAGGCGAACGAATAAAAAATCTAAGAAATGAAAAGAAAATAACACAAAAGGATTTAGCACATAAATTACAAGTCGCAACAACGGCTGTGTCAGCGTGGGAAAGAGGCGCTAATCGGCCAATGGTAGAAAAGATTGCTGCTATGTCAGAAATTTTCGATGTACCTTTTACTTACTTTTTCGCAGAAGAAATGAAAAATCGAAATTTTGGTGTTTTTTTGTATGGAGAAAGGCTTCGTAATTTAAGAAAAGAGAAAGGTTGGACTCAACTAGAAGTAGCCAGGAAAGTTGGGGTATCCAAACAAACATACAGTCATTATGAAAAAGAGAATCGACGTCCAAGCTTAGAAATGGCATACAAGTTGTCGGAAGTTTATAACGTAAATATTAACGATGTGTTCGGCTCTGACAGTGTAGAAAATTCAAATAACGGAGATCAACTGGAGGAATGGATGATCGAGATTATTAATGCTCAAGGTAGCCAAAAAGAAGCGATAAAGGATATGTGGGAGATCGTAAAGAAGTATAGTTAGAACAGGCTAGCGGCTCTATTTGATCGGAGAGTCGATGGTTTTTGGCATGTAGACACGAAAAAAGCCCCTCCGATTAAGGAGAGGCTCTTTTCATTTTTTAACTTATGACACTGGTTGATCATAATCAATTTCTGCTATCGGACCCATCATTGCAATTATATCTATGGCCGTTAGAGTAGGTAGTTTCTCAATAAAAGTTGTTGCCTCCTCTTCGTTCGGAAAAGAGAATGAATTCATTTCCTTATAGATAAAGTAATGATTATCTTCATTAATACCTGCAACAAAAATCCTAACCTCTGCAATATCAGTTATGTATGTAGGTAAAGTTAAGATAATGCTTGTTGTTGATTCTGGATTCTGAAGTACGGAAATAACTTTTAATCCTTCTTCAATGTTTAGTACCACTGGTTTTTCTATTGTCCCCACCTCCTTAAGTACAGTAATTCTACCTTTATATGTAAATACCCTTCATATTTTTACAAATAAATACAACAATGAGCAGAGGTCTATGACTCTGCTCATTGTTGTTACCTAAACAACATGCTTTCCATTAACAGATTGTTAGTATACTGGAATTCTCGACGAACCAAATGTTCCGTACGATTATCAAATACTAAAAGTGCCCTTCCTAAATAAATTATATTTTTTTAAAACCTTTTATAATATCTGGTAAAGAGAAGGCAAACATTAATAAAAAAAACAATGAAGTTCCTATCCAAAATGCTACTCTAATATCGTTGTTTGTTAGAGGAACAGTTGAATATAAAGCTGGAATGAAGGAATATGCCAAAATAAAAGTCAACAAAAGTCCATAAGATATTAACAAATTCCATTGTGACCTTTTTAATTTAGCTTTTTTCACCATTTCTGTCGTCATATTAGTAAAAGGGTCTCTTTGCTCAGGTGGTATATTATTAATCATTAAATCAAACATCTGTTCTCTCCCGGTCTTTCCAATCCAAACTCACACCAATTATCCCAGAGAGCGACATTAAAATCCCTGTAAAAGATGAAAGGGGACCTAAGGTACCAGTGATAGCCGTCGTAGTAAATACACCCAACAATAATGCGCACAGAGCCCAAATAAAAGTGTAATACTTAAATAAATTAAACTTCATCTGCATAGCCTTAACCCTCCTTTGGTCACTTTTAATCGTTAATGTAGCATATGAGTCTCCAACTGGAATATTGACAACAACTTCAGAAACAATTAGATCATGCATTTGTTCTTGTATTTTTGAAATTACCTGATCAGAGAAATATTTATTTCCTGTTTGGTCTCTAAAATCAACTTCTTTTTGTAAAATCCATTCTCCACTTCTTTCATGCCAATTATACATGGAAAGTTTCTTTCTTTCACTACTCTCGGTTCTTGGCCGTTTAAGATTAAGACCACTACCAGTATAATTATTGATGGTGCTTTGTTCTTTTTTTATTGTGTTCCCTGTATCTGACTCAGATAATCCATTTCCTGAGATATCAAGAGTTTCTGTTAATGCTGCACCCACTTCAATCACCTACTCATTTTATCTCTTAATGATTTTAATAAATCTAATGCATCTTCCTTTGAGTTATCCAAAAAATCATTGATATTATTTGGTTGTAAATTATTTTGTTGATAAACATCAATATCAAAGAGAATAACAGCCTCTTGCACTTCTTCTTGATAAGATGGACCTACTCTTATAGCCGTAACAGGCTCTACTCTCAAAGAAACATTTATTTTATTGCCTTTGTTATTAACTACGAAGTAAACTTTTGGAGCCGTTATTTTTTCACTCATAAACATATTGTTTAAATCCAAAAAATTTCCTTTTATTACTGATGAGGCCTCATCTAATGAATTGCATCTCTGAGCAAACAAAAAACGCACTCCCACTCTATTGAATTCATCGACTTCTAAATGCTTTACTACAGATTCAACTGTTTTTACTGAAAGAGACTTAAAATCTTCATATGATTTAGGGAATTCAACATCCACAGCAGTTCTATCCCCACCAATATTAGCAAACGAACCACTGTTTGGGTTCTTTAAAATTAATGAATTTTGTTTATCATTTCGACTGTATTGACCAAATTCAGTCTTTAACCCTTTTGCAATTCTGTTAAGTTGAACTACTTCTTCAAATAATAATGATCTATCATACCTTACTTCAGTAAGTATTTTCTCTAATTCGAAATTCAGTTCTTTCAGATCAATTTCCATTTATATACCCCTTTGTCTATCTGCTATATATTTCTTCTATAGGAAATTATAAAATTCCTTTATAACTTTGTAAATAATTTCTGTTTTATAATATGATTGGAATAGAATGTGGATATTGTACTTAGGAAGGCTGAACATGCTGCGTTGTTTTTAAAAGAAGGTTATTTAATCGTGGCAGATCCTGTGAAAGACTTTTTCTTAGTGATACCTGAAATAAGGAAAAGACAGCAAACAAATACGGATTTTCAGCAATATAAATAATGAAGAGCAGAGGCACATACCCCTGCTCTTTTCGGTGTTGTCGTGGAGGAATTCATGATGCATCACCAGATTTATTTTGTGCAATCTTCAAAACATCATGCATGATTACCGCACAACAACATAATTCGGGTGAGCGGTAATGTAATAACCGGATTTGATTTTATACATGTCCGTGCTGCTACCTTGGACGTTGACGCGCTCAACAATGGTAAAGGCTTCACCCTTCTTGGCTTGTCCTGCAATAGCGCTAGAATCGAAAGATGGTCGGGAACGATAGTTTAGAGTATCTACTTTAACCACGACCATTTTTCCGACTTCAGATTGACGATCTTTTAATGCATTGTAGGTTTGTGGTCCTGCAATACCATCAGCGGTGATTCCTGCATCCTCCTGTAACGATCGAACTGCGCCCTCTGTTTTCGCTCCATAAATGTCATCGACTGTACCCGCATTATAACCAGCATTGTTAAGCTGCGATTGAAGAGAGCCGACTAAAGGACCTCGATCACCACGGCGCAATACCTGACCTGTCCATTCATCTCCGCCGCCGCTTTTTTTACTTAACCCCAGATGCTCTGCTAAACCCTCTACAACAGCACGGCAATATGCTTCTTTGAAAGCTGATTGCCGCATGAGGTTGTTGTCTGTAGCGTTATCGATAAAGGCTTCCTCTAACAGTAAAGCTGACATACTAGTGTTACGAAGTACGCTAAAATTGGCTTCCTTAGTCCCTCGGTTTGGTAGACTATAACCGTTTAATGACGACACAATTTTATTGTGTACTGTGTTTTGCAGATTCCGTGTAGCTTGACCTACACCACCATTCCAGATGTAGGACTCAAAGCCTCGTGCAGATCCATTAAAAGCGTTTTTGTGGTCACTGATAAAAACGTCTGCTCCTGCTGCATTCGCAATCCTAGCACGTTCACTCAGTTCAACAAATCTATCAGTTGACCTGGTTAAGATCCCTTCTACACCTGCGTATTCAGACTCAAGTATTTGCTTCATACGTAAAACACGGTCAAGACATAAATCCTTTTCTCTTAAACCGTGTCCTACTGCCCCCGGATCGCTTCCACCATGTCCTGCATCTAAACATACTTTTTTACTCATTACTCATCATCCCCCTTTGTACTTTGTTTACCAACCTCGAACAAACCAACTGCTGCCAAACCACTGATACCACCTGCCCACAATCGTTCAATGAAGATTAAGTCTGTAAAGCTAAAAGCAGCTGCACCTAAACCGATCCCAACCACTAAAGCTAAATATGGCATCAGGTTTTTTGGTACATCAGACTTTTTCAACATCTGTACAACACCGCTTGTAACTGGCGCAATCAACGTTGCCATTGCTAAGATTTCAGTCATCTTTTCTACCTCCTGCCATCTTTTCTCGTATTTTTCTGAGCTCATAAACAACAACATCATACTTGTCCGCGAATTTATCTAACGTATCGTGTAGCCTTTGTTCGCGCTCTGAGTTCTTTTTCATCACATACATTAATAACCAAACAAAAAGGACCGCGAACGGTCCTTGTGTTAGGAAAAATTGAAGTACAGCACTATCCACTTCTGACACTCCCAACATTGCTTATTCCCCCTTCCACGAATCTCTTTGTCTTATCGTGGTGCAAGCATAAAAAATAGCCCTACTCTTCAGCAGCGCCTTCCTCTTCCGGATCCTTTTCAATTCGTTCGATGATTTTTTCTTTAACGAGACCACTCATTTTCTCTCTTGATACGTTTTGCAGATATTCTTCCTGTGAGGCGATCACATAACCATTTAGGTTGATTTCACGTTTATGATCGATACCCTGGAAACGAATATGGACCTTCTCATCATCTACAAACTGAATCGAATTCACCTTAATTTCTAAATTTTGAACTAAACTCATTACTCATCATCCTCTCTGTTTGCGTTTGTTAGGCTTTCGTTCTCCGCTCTTAGCTGCCTGTTTTCCTCTAGTAAAATAGCGATTTTCCTGTTTGCATTTGCTAGATTTTCCGACCACTCTTTTCCTACGTTATCAACGATTCTGTTAACATCATGCTTCATTGTAACCCTCCTTCATTTTGTTTATTTCAGCTTTTAGCAACTCATTCTCCATTTTCAAAAAGTTTACGTCATAGCCGATCCGGTCAATATCTTCTTCGACAGATGTAATCCGTTTGCGGTCTTTACGTTGAATGACATGTAACAAAGCGGGTACACGGTCGTAATTGAATCCCTCCGGCTCTCCATTCTCTCCGTAAGTAGCTAACCGAGGCTCAAATTCAGCTACATCGTCTGCAATATAACCGTAATAGCCGTGGTGTTTTGGGTCGGAAGGGCACTTCGAACGATACCAAGAAGGTTGTGCTTTATTGAAGAATTGTTCCGCATACCAATCATCAATCGGCTCGATATCTCGTTTGTATTTTTTAGCCGAGGTTGACCGTATAACGTTGTTTGCGGATGATACATACAAATTCGGACTTAAAGAGGTTGTATATGTCTCTAGTCCCGGCAATCGAATCGAACTGTTGTTATCTCCGCCGATCTCATCACGTACACCTAAAATTTCGTTTCCGCTTGAATCAACAAACGCAACTCGCCCATTGTTTGGCATCATAAACTGAGTGACAGATTGATCCACTTCAATATCCTTATGAAAAATCGTCTTTTTGTCTCTTCCAGACCCATACCGAATCGTCATTTGGCGATCACCATCGTAGTCCAAGAAAGCCCAGTTCGCTAAATCTGTTGCGGTTTCTCCTGCCCACATGTTTCCGTATTCATCAAAGCGAATACCGCTCGTGTCTGTGAACTGTAAATCGGTTAACTCTAGTGTTCCGTCTACAATGACACGCCCTTCGGCTTCGGAGAATAAGACTAGATTCTCCCTTGAGTCATGACGTAATCCAGACTTTTGCAAGCTACTTCCGCCAAAGCCAATTTCATAGGAATTTACGAAAGCGCCATACGGACCTTGTGACATCAATAATTCTCCGTCTCTAATTCTCGTAGACCATTCAACTGACACTGTGTTTTCGCCAGTCCGTAGCTCCTCAAATACTTCGATATATCCAGATGATAGTTTTGCGATATTTCTCCGATCACCGATTGACTCCATGTCGCCTAAATACTGCTCAATCGTGTCTCCTTCGATCCTAATCTCACCATCTGATCCAGATGTGTTGAAAGCAGAGCCTTCAATTTCAGCCCCTATGACTTTAGCTCCTTCAAGTTCTCCGTGAAAGGTGCCGGATGCCCCTTGCAAATTACCAGCAAAAGTGACATTACCACTGTTATCTACAACAAACTGATCATTCACATTTAAGCCTTCGAGAGACTTAATGTGCTTGGCTTCCACGTAGCCGTCTAGGGCGATTCGCTCCGCTTCTAATAGTGCGGATTCGGGCGATAGATTAAAGGCTGCAATGACTCCGTTTTTCTCCACCCTGGCATCGATCTCATCTGATTGGATAGAAAGTTCTGCCCACGCTTCATTAAGACTTTGATTTGTTGTATCGAGTTCTGTTTTTTCTGCTCGTAAGGCAATCTGATCAGCGTTTGATTCAATGGCGGTAAAGGCTTGGGGAACCCCACGTCCAATACCTTCGGATATTAACAAGTCGTAAAAATAGTAATAAAAATTATCTCCGTTTGCCGTTGTACCAACAACAGAGAAGTTATCGGTTTCATATGGATGAGAGGCATCGCTACTTCTAAACATACTACCGCCACTACCGTACATTGTATAATACCCTTGATTTGCTTTGAGGACAAAATTTATATCTACTCTATTCTCACCCTCTTCAAGATCAACTTGAATTCTGTCTACTATTTCTCCAGATGTCCCATGACCTTCATATAATCTAATCTCCGTAGAGGAGGGCGAGTCTGAATATATTGTACACGAAGCTATCTGTGTATCTTTTGTCACGGTGATATGATTTCCGTATCCAGAACTATAAGATCCGCTACCTGCACTAGGCAAATTAGCCACCTTATGAATAACTCTTTTTTCAAACTCCTCCCGCTCAACCCTCAATTCAATCGCATCACCTAAATTAGTAATATTCGCTTCATTCGATTCAAAACGATTAATCACACCGTCTTGATCTGCTTGATAATCTTCTGTTTTCACTCGCAAGTCGATCTCGTCAGATAACGCTGTTATATTGCTGTTTGCTTCGCTGATTTGTGTACCGTGGTCGTCTGTGATTTGTTCTAAGGAATTCACATCGATGATGATTGAGTCAGCTTTTTGATCGATGGAAGATGCGTATTCCTCAACGGATATAATTGCATCGTCAACATCTTCGGGTGCCGGTGTCCAATCGGTTGCACGATTTCCTTTTTCGAGTTTGATTTCGTTGATAATGAAGGATATATCGTCATCTATATCGAAAAGACCAACGACACCACTAAAATCATAGTTTGTGCTTGCTTCATTCTGAAAGATGTACTGCTTCCACCCGTCGCCTAAATCGGTTATTTTATACAATGCTAAAGTTAATGTGTTAGCGAACCTAAAGCTTATCCCTTCCAATAAATCATGATTGCCAATTTTAATTTTAACTTGTGCTGTCAGCTTATCCTCTTGTAGTATTCTCATTGAGATGTCTTGACGAGGGATTACCTGGGAATGCTGAACATCCACCTCTAATCCCTCACTAACTACATTTATAGAACTTGGTGAATTTGCTGACCATCTGTCTAATCCGCTAGAAAAGTCACTATTGCGAAGAAGATTCCGCCCACCAATCTCGAAACCATCAACCTCAGCCTGCAAGCTACTAACGTTCGTGCTAATACCATCAACATCAACGCTCAACTCGCTAAGATCATTACTAACACTCGTCACATCGCCCTCTAAATTCTCTAATGATGATTGCTCCGCTTTTAAATCTATCCTGCCTGCTTGTACCTCTAATTCCGAAGATATACTAGATACATCACCGCTCACCGTATCCAAATCATCTTGACTAGCTTTTAATGCAATAGCGCTTGCGTTTGCATCAATAGACGTTTGCTGTTGACTAACTGTGTCATCAAGATTGCTTAAATCAGTGATTGTTGCATTTAACGTGCCTTCCACATCGTCAACATGGGTAGATACGGTAGTAATCCTGCCGTCATGATCTAGTAGCTCGTCTTCGTTGTCGGAGACGCGTTGTAATAGATTATTCGACGTCGTTTCTAAATCGCCGACCGTACTATCAATGGCATCCACACGGCTGTCATCGGCTTTTAAGACGAGCTGACCGTCGACGTATTCAAAGTCGGTTTTGTCGGCGATGTCACTAACTAACTCAGCAACTTTTGCATCGTATTCTTCTTTCGCTACGGCGTACTCTTTCGCTCTTTGTTCGGCTTCTTCCGCCTCACGCTTTGCTTCTTCTTCGGCGTGTCGCTTTGCTCTTTCTTCCGCGGTCTCAGCAACCACATCGGTATATTGAGTGCCATCGAGGTAAACACCCTCGTCCTTTTGATCGATCTCACCTTTGTCATACGTGTACTCTACTAAGTCGTACTCACTAACCTTCTGCCGTATTTCCGCCTGCAACTCTTGCCATATCGATCTCACTTCCTCTTCGGTGTATTCGATAAAGTCGCCGAGTTCGACGTGCTTGTTAGACTTGTCGACGATATCCCGATCTTGCGTATGGACACGAGCTTCGAGATATAAAGGCGGATTAAACTTTGTATCCTTAATTTTGATCGTGTCGCCAAACCGAATTTTCTTGTTTTCCATGCCCGGAACGTTTTCGAGGTCAGCAATATCTGACTCATATTCGACAACAGCGTTAATGCGTTTGTCTAACTCGGTGCGAGTGTACTGTGTTAGTTCTTCTTCTGTCATATCTGATCGCGTTGACTGTGGTTCGTAAACCTCAATTAAATGTTGACCATTACGCCCCCAACGCGCTAATGCTTCTTGATCTTCGACTAGCACTTCTAAGCGTGTACCATCTTCTCGCACAGGACCAAGACCAACTAGAGCAGTAACGATATTGTCTGTCTTTTCGGTACGCCTAATTCCTAAAAGGTCACGACCAAATTCAACCTCTCGCCCTCTCCATTTTCCAACACGCTCGAGTAAATCTACGAATCTGCCGGTGATACGGTTGCCGTCCACTTCGACCCTAAAACGTAACTCTAATTCAAACTCTCGGGCGATGCGCTTCAACAAAGCAAAAGGATTCGTGTGGTTCTCGATGTGGAATGTTCGGTATCCGCTCCCTTCGATAGTACCCGTTCTCCATTCAGTGTCGCCTACCGTAAAACTTGCAGCCGTGGATGGCGTGTACTCACTTAATGTTTGCGGTTCGATCACCTTTGCTTTTTTCAACAGCAGATAGGATGCTGATGCGTATACTTCTGCTTGGAGGGAACCGTTGCTGTCTCTGAATTTAGCCGCTTCATGGATCACAAATTCCGTATATCCTCTGTCCTCATTCAGGATGACAACACGGTTGTGATCGCCTAAATGCTCGGAAAATGGCTTGTCCGCAAAAGTTTCGAATTCGAACGTTTCGAGCATATCTTTAAGTGATTGACGATGGTTATTAGACAGGATGTACTTATCTGTTATGTCGTCTAATATCTTATCGGTTTGACCGTCTGTAATGTGTATCAACTGTTTTCACCTCCTATCTAAACCTCTCCCTATACCTAACACTCGCATTAAAACTATCACTAGGATGTACAACAAGATGATTTTCGCCTTTTCTCAGCTTGAAATACTCCCCGCCAAAGTCCTTTAAATCCGTCCGGTCCTCACCGTTAATAAGCAGCTCATCTGTTTTATGATCAAACGTAATGATGTCACCTTCATTGGCGATATATGGTGTTTGATCTTGTGTTTCCTCCGTGAGCTCAAAAACCCGGAAAATATTAATCTTTGGAGCATAGGCGCTTACTGATTCGCTGTACTTCCCGATGTGGATTTGAACGTATTTCAGTCTGCCTTGAAAATCTTCCTCGCTATCCACAAAAGATGTATCAAGATTTAAAACGTGCCTTGCTCCATCGTTCGCAATCCGTGTCACGTAACATTCAAACCGCTTTCCGATCCGGCGCATCCGAACCATTCCGAAAAAGAAGTCCCAGTTTCTTCGGTAGTTTCGAGAGGATAAAGGGTAGTTTACAAAGCGTCCGGCAAACGGCCCGACACGTCCTTCTGCATCTTTTCTCATCACAGTAGGTAAGCTATCGACAACAGCCATTTTCCCCAACACATTCATACTGTCGTCATATAAATAAAACTCAATGCGGTAAGTTTCCTCGGCGGTATACGTTCGCCCTTGTAGATGCATCTGGACTTCAAAGTCTTGTATCTCCGGAACTTCTTTAATCAGAGCGGGACCATGCCATTCATCACCACTACCGTAATCCGGAACGGTGATACCCTCACCATCCGTACTTAAATGGCCACTAACGTCACCGCCATCGACTTCAACAGGCGTTGTATCCCATTCGTCTAAGTTATCTCCACGCTCTTCAAGCAGCAGCGTTCGTGTGCTTACGACTTCTTCTTCATGTTCAGCCGGACGACCGATCATTTGATACTGCTCATCTTGGTTTTGGATCATAGCAAAGGTGACAGGTTCAGTTGCTTCAAATTCGAAGATCGGGTCTGCTTCGGCTGTGCCTTCGTTTTTGAGAGTGACGGCATCGGATGGGAAGTCGGCTGTTTTTTCGAATCCGTATTTCCGAGGATCGGAACGCCTTACAAAAATCGTTGTATCATGACGGTGTAAATGAACCTTTTCACCCGATTCGCTTGACCCTTCCACCGTCCCGTAGTAAGTCATATCTGGCTCATCTGGGAATATGATCGGTACAGGCTCATCAGCTGAAAATATGCTATTTAAATCATCGATCGCCCCTCTTAATTCTTCGTTAACAATACGTATGTCAATTTCGAGATATTTTGACGGGTATTCAATTGATGATAAATGCTCTCCGTGCATTCCGGGGGATGTGATTGCATTTATGTTTCTGTTTATTATTCCTCTTCCACGGATGTCTTTTATTCTTAAATACGGTGTTAAATCGATACCATTAAAAAACACTTAATCACCCCCTAAACATTTTTAATGTATGTTGTTCTCGTTCTTGTACTTGTGTTATATCCTTTACAAACGTTTTAAACTCTTTCCCACCAAGGATCATCGTAATAAATGCTGGTTGTTTTTCATTAGGTCTGTCTTGACTTCTATTGACAGATACCGTACTAGCTTGCCTAGCGGCATCAACAACACTCCCACCGCTCGAATAAGCCATTCTATTTGCTCCAGCCGCCTGTTCTGGCGTGGCTGTTGTTATCATGTTATCAGATAGATTGTCTAACTCTTTATAAACGGATTTTGCGTTATCTCTAATCCCTATAGCGATGCCCTCAGGTATCCATTTACCAACGTCATCTTTCATGACTCGTGACGGGGAGTGGATTCTTAGTGATCGTTGCATTGTGCTAGCAACTTGATTAGCGATACTTCTCGCTGTTGACATCACTCTCCCTCTACCGGCAATTAAACCCGCATTTAATCCACTCATTGCATTTCTGCCAATCGAATTAAATTGAGACGGCGTTCTGCTAAATGGGCTAGTGAGATTGCTTGAGAGCGACCTCATAATTGCCACTTGAGACGTCGCGCCAGATCTCAACCTATTAAGCATATTTGACATAGCTTTCTGTGTGATGCCGGGTAGTTTATTTAATGTTCTTTCGATTACGCTAACCGATTGATCGTGATTTTGAGTGATGGTCTTAAAACTTCTCTCCGAATCATCTTGCACCGACTTAAACATTTTCTGGATAGCTTGGACAACCCTGTTTGTTCCATCTGTGATACCTAACGATAGACCTTCCGTAATATCAGATCCAAATCCCCTAAACACTGTTGACGGACTTTGTATCCCTGCTTCTCGCTTAAACGCGTCAGCTGTTCCCTCAGCTAATTGTGATGATGTCCCCTCAACCTTAGGTGCGCCACCTTCAACACCATCAATTAAACCTTCTGGAATCATACTCCCGATTTCATCAAAACCAGAATTTTCAATCTGATCCCTTAAGGTAGAAGAACCATCATCCACAAACCCCGTCATTACATCTACTGCTTCGTCAAACCCATCCCCTAACGAGGTTTTAAGGCTATCCGTCGCAACGTTAGCACCTTCTCCCATCAATTCTGCAAATCGGTCTAACTCACCCTCACTCATATCTGAGACAACTTGTAACTCCGCGGCTGATTCCGGTCCCATTGTTTCAAGCCATTGTAAAAATCCGTCATGACCTTCCTTCCCTGCCCAGTCATACAATTCAGCAACGTTTTCACCCCATTGCTCCGTCATTTGCTGGTTATGCTCAAGGTTATCGATCATTTCATCAGCTGTAACCTTTGATTCATCATTCATTCGATCAAAGGCATTAGTTGCATTGTCAGCTAACTCGTCATACTTTTCTTTCATGTTGTCGAATGCTTCTTTATGTTCGTCTTTTAGTTCCTCGTATGAAGTAATCTGTCTTAAATTACCTTCTTCAACGGCTGTGGTCGCGTTCTCGGTAGCCGTGATTATTTGTTCTTCCGTTATGCCATATTGTTCGGCTAATAGTACTAATGTTTCTTTTAAAGCTTCTTCTTGCTCGTCAAGTTCCGCAACGGCATCCTTATGCTCACCACTCTTGACAGATCCTTCTTCTAGTTTCTGATTCCATTCTTCACGCAAGTTGTTAATCTCATCGAGTTTCATTTGCGCTTCGTTTTGTTCTTCTATGATTTCAGTTAGTCTTTCTTGCGCCGCCATACCAGCTTCTGTTTCTTTCATTAAATCCAGTCTGGCTTCCAGCTCTTGAGATGACATATTGAGTGCGCCCGCTTCTTCATCGTAAGCGAGATTTAAACCATCAACAGAACTATTTAAACTTTCAATGTGAGATGCAAGAAGTGCTTTATCTGCTGCGCTTTTATTTTCTTTGGCTGACAATTCATCAATTTGTTTAGCTAGTTCACTATTCTTGTTGGCTGTTGCTTCTATATCTTTTGCGTTATCCTTGTAAGCCTGCGATGTGTTGTTCAATTCATCGGTTAATTCGTTGGTAGAACCGCTTAACTCTTCAGTTTCATCATTCAGTCTTTCGGCCTCTTCACTCGATCGCCTAAACCAATTGACAACCGCTATTGTGGCACCAACTAAAGCTCCGATCCCGGCAGTTACCCAACCAACAGGACCCATCATAAACCGTAACGCCGCGCCTAAAACTCGTGCCGCCGCTGCCTTTGCTAACATAGCGGCTTGTGCTAAGGTGATCTGTCTTGTAAACAATAATTCCGCCGCGGTAGCTGTAGCTAACAATACCGACCTTGCTTTTGTCGCCGCCGCTGATACTTTTGCCGCCGCCGCATTCGTGACATACCCTGTTGTATTTTGCATTATCGCTAACGTGTACGCCTTTTTTAGTGCAGTAACCGTAGTTATTACCGCCTGTGATGCCTTTAACGTCGCTATTGTCTTGCCTATGACCGCGTGCATGGCATAAGCTGTTGCCATGCCAATTAATACAGGCGACAATGCCTTAACAACCGGAATCGTCGCACTAACACCCGAAGCGAATGCTTCTACATAAGGCGTCGTCCTTACTATCGCATTACCCATCGCCTCAAACGCTGCGTTCACGACAACTTTTAGACTGTCAAGATTTTCTGCCAAGTCCCTACCTGTAACATTCTCCGATAACCGACTAAATGATTCAATCATGTTTGCAATACCTATTGCGACCGCATACCTTAGGTTAGATAACGATGTAGCAATACCACTACTGGCAGTCTTTGCTCTGTCAGCAAATCCACCTGTTTCGTTGCTTAACTCGATAAGTTTGGCGTTAAAGTCATCGAAAGTAACATCCCCCGACTGTAACGCATCGTATAAATCATGTTGAGCTGAATCTCCGGCATAACCAAATGCCTCAGCTACATCATTTAAAGCGACGCCCATTGTCTCTTGTAACGTTCGCCACGATTGTAAATCCACTTCACCCTTTGCCAACATTTGTACATATTGTTGTAACCCGCGTTGGGCATCAGATGTACTAGCTGAGCTTGCCAAAAATGCGTTATTTAATGCAAGTGTTGTATCAACCGCTCCATCTAAATCACCAGTCATAACAGCAATTTGTTGCGCTGTGGATGTTACGTCATCTAACTTAGTGGGCAATCCGTCAATGCCATCAGCTAACGTTTGCACCGCCCTTTCAGAATCTTCGGCTGAAAAGCCTATTTGTTCCATAACTTTAGGAAATTGGTTAAGTGTGTCAAATCGGCTTATAGCATCGTCCATAGATGCCCGTAACACTTGAAATGCCGCGGCTCCAATTGCCACGAGTCCTAATGCACTAGCAATCTTTTTAATGTTGCCAGATGCTTTGTTGGATTCTTCCCCAACGCCTTTTAATCCATCTCCGGCTTGTCTGGCTCCTTCTCCGGCTTTATGACCGGATGATTCAAGATTGTCTAATTCCTTAGATGCGACATTAACCTGTTTTCCGTCAACGTCAATTTGTATACTGATACGTCCATCTGCCAATGTGCTCTCCTCCTTTCTTCAAGACATAAAAAAGACACCTCGCTTGAGATGTCTTGATTGGTTATTTAATTATTCATCTTCTTCGCCTTCAGAAAAACTAAGGTTAATAAACATGACCACCATACCTATGTCAGGCGAATCGTGACTAGAGAAGGTTACCGTGTAGTCATCACCAAGGTACATTCCCGCATGATTAGGTATCGCTCCTTCGAACTCTCCTGTTAGCTCTTCTATATCAAGGTCTAATGCTGCTCCAACATGCAACATCGCAAATAATGCATTCCCTTTCAAATCTCTGTATGGTTGGTCATCTGAAATGACAAAAACATAAGACTCAACCTCGCCATCTTTTTTGTAGAGTGCTGATAAACCGTATTCGGATGAACTGTATAAAAGTTGCGTATACCCGTCATCGTCTTCTTCAGCGGGTTCAACAGCTTCAATCAGATCTATGTCATCTTCTAAAGAAGCGAGTAAATTAAAACTCTCGATAAATTCTTTTACATCATCACTATAAATTTCATTTTCTTCTTTTTCGGTGTCGCTGTCATCATTGTTTGTAGACTCATCGACTGTAGTTTTTGTGTCATCTGTTTGCTCCGATTTTTCTTCTGATTGCAATTCTTCGTTTTCTGAATCAGAAGCATTGCCTTCCGCCTGTTCTCCACAAGCAACCAATAATAAAATACTGACCGCAAACAAAAATAATACATTCTTCATAATAACGTTCCCCCTGTTTCATGTAGTTGTCTGTAAATTTTACCATTGAGGAGGATTATTTTCCATGTTTTATTCCGCTTGCTCGTCTGTATCCTCAAGCGCATACACCTTCTGCAACTCACGCATATTTGCCTTATATTCGCTTGATTCACCTTTACTCGGTTCCCATAGTCTTATCTGGATGATCCGTTGCATGATCGTGTTTGTGGGTAAACCATTTAAAAGAGATTGGAATTCTAACCAGTGCATTTTTCCTTGCATTTGAAATAAATTCATATTATAGGCTTGTTGAAATGAGGCGAAAATGTACTCGGCATCCTTGTCGAAGTCAATCATCTTCTTGTTATCCTTTTTCACAGGCAAGGGATTGCCTTTCAAATCGTACTCAATAGGTTTTTTATTCTCGATCTCGATAAAATTTTCGTAGATGTAATTCCAAAGATTAATAGATTCTTCGCCCTTGAGAGACTCACCCGAAAGCAGTTCAACGTTAATTTCAGCCTTTTCGTGATCTCTAAGAGTTTTATCATCAAGGACATCGAATACGTCTAGGACGTTGTCGAACGCTAAGTTCAAAGGGTATTCTTTTCCCTCGTAAACAAAAGAGGTGACTAAAGGGTCGTTTAATCGCATTACTTTTTCTTCGCTTTTTTGCTCAAGTATTCGCTTTTCTTCGCTTCGATCTGTTCTGTTCGTTCCTTTTCTTGCTCTTCAATACGCTTAGCAATAGCAGTTCCGATCGGGTCAAGCGCTTGTTCTAATGCTATGATGTCGGGATATTCTTTATAAATCTTTTTAAATGTATCGTCGCCAAAGATAATGTCATATTGGGCAGCGATGAACTCTTTATTTACATCAAATGCCGCATCGACCGTCTTAACGTCCAAATTTTCAATTTCATCCATGTTAATGTCATCTGGGAAGTGGATATGTTTAGCCTTTTCTTGTGCCTCTTTCAGCTTTTCCTGTGCTATTTCATCAACATTGAAAAAGCGACGAAGATTCTCTAACGAACTATCAAACCATAATTCTAACGATCCGATTTTCACCGGGAATCCAGTCCGCCGTATGTCAATCTTTAATTCTTGAGTCATCATTTACCCTCCTTATTAAAAAAGAGAGGCGTCAAGCCCCTCTTATCCTTCTGGTTCTGTTAAATCTGTTTCTTCTGGAATACTATCAAATCGGATATTACAACTAAATGTTTCATAGGCACTGGCTTCACCAGCACCTGCAACGATTGCGGTTACTGTCGCACGACCTACCCACTCTTTTTTACCGTCAGAAGAAACAACTTTGTGCCAAATCTTACGTCCGTCACCAGTTTTGTATTTTAACCCAGCAATCAGCGCCTGCGCTTCGTCATCTGGGTCATAAACTCCCTCGGGTGTGTATGCGCCAGCTACGGAAGTGACGGTAGTTTCCGGCGTCCCGTCAGAATCATAGAAAGCCTCATCCTCCGTTTCCTCCTGCGTATCGTCGCCGATTGTGGAGATATATTTAGCCAACTCTAACCATTCAGTTCCCGGCTCATCTTCGCCCGGTGAATAAGCTTGCACAAAGTGCCCTCGTAATGCGTTTTTTAATCTAGCCATTCTTATTCATCCTCCTTGAATACCGTGATATTTGCTTGTACATCCAATAAAAAAACGAACCAACCTTGATCATCAGCGTTATTGATGTAAGGCTTGTTCGTTATGATTAATTCTTCAAATTCAAAGCTGCCGTCGTGACTTTCTAAATTCTTTAATTTTTCTAACTTGTTTTGAACAAGCCACAAAGTACTGTGAATTTCACTTTGCGACTTAGACTTCATCGCAAATTCGAAGTTTAGTTGTTGGTCGCTCATTCCATCCATAAACCTCGAGACCACACGGGAACCGGGCAACGGATAAACCACAAATGATTCATCTGTACCGAGATAACCGATCCTACATGTAACAGGGAGCCCTTGTATTTCATTTACTCTATCAGCTAATCTCTCTATAAAATCCATTACAAGCCAGCTCCCCTCTTAAATGCACGTTCCCAATCAGCCATATACATTCCTTTTGCCTTGTTATCCCATCGTGGACCCGTCCCGGGTGTTGTGTAGTTATGCATCATCATGTAAAACAATTTAGCAGCGTATGGCATATTCCAGATGACTTCTGCACCGTCACTACTAACATGTCCTGTTTGCCTCAAAATGTTTTCTCTCATCGGCACAAACTGATTCATATCCGCAAGAGCTTGATTTGCTAATGCGTATCTACCACGATCTACATTGCTTTTCGATAGTTTTTGTTTAGCTCCGCTCAAATTAACATTGACTCGTACCATCAGACCACCTCTATTTCATAGGAATAGATGGTCTTGTCGTAAGCTTCATAAATCGGAATGACCTTTGTCACTATATGGTCTTGACCATCAAAATGGAGAACAGATTGCACTTTAAACGTCGGTAATGGTGTCGTTATTCCTTCATAACAGAACAAAACAGCGTTGTAGAGGAGAACTTTTCCACTAGTAGATTGGCTATATTCTGCTCCCCGATCAATGCGACAATGTTCAATTAATACAGGTTGAGCATATTCGGGCTCTGACCAGTTATTCTCCCCTAGATACTCTTTGTAATCGAAAGAATCGATGCAAAAATCAGCAGGTGGCTTAGGCATCACCATACAGCAACACCTGTATACAAAAGACCAGTTCCAGACAAATGTATATATACATCCTCAGCCACTAGTGGCTTGCTCTCATTCGAGCCATTAGGATTATACCTACTGGAATTAGACACGCTCGTTCTGCCTGCTGAAAACGTCTGTGGGGCGTTGTTGATCTCTTCGAATGTTGTAGCTCCTAAAACATGAAAGTATTCAATTTGAGCGCATAGAGCCTGTTTAAATTGTTGTACTCGCCATGCATTATCTTGCTCTATCTTATTACTGACATAAAAATAATTTGTGACGTTATTCAAAATAGCAGATGCTTTTTTAAGCAAACTACTAAACTCGCTATTTTCAATGTCACGACTGCTTAATTCGTTAAATTCTTCATAGGTGAGATAAGGCATATTAACCCTCCTTCAAAAAAGAGGAGGGCTTTTATTCGCCATCCTCTTGTTCGTTGTTTTTATTGTCAACGCGTTCTAAAAAATCGCCGTCCCATTTCTTGAGGTTTTTCATGGCTTCATCAGCGCGTTTGACAGCCATGTCAATTGCTTGACCTTCCGTGTATTCTTCTTTCGTCTTAATGTCCTTAAACGACTGTAATACTTTGTACTTAGCCATTTAAATCACCTTACCCTTCCGGCGTACCCAATACAACTTTAGAAACAGCCTTTTTGTTGTCTTCCAGAATAAATTCTCCTGCTTTCCCAGCGCCTTGCAATGCTCGACCGTCAAAGTCCTCAGACTCGATAGAACGGGCTGTATTAATACCTGTGAACGCTTTACCTACACCTGCGATATATGTGTAAGCAACTTCCTCGCTCTGTAATTGAGCATCAGGAATTTTTTCCACAGCAAAATCTTTAAAAGTTAAGATTCTGTTTTGGTCAATGTTTGCAGAAGATGACTTGGCGCTTGTAGTAAGTGGGTGATCTACGATAGCGTTATATAATTTCGCATTTACTTTAGCGACCTTCATTCCGATAGCTTCAATATTCGTGTAATACTCGTCAAGGCTGTTGAATAACGCAAGAACAGGGTCGTTCTCGTAACCTGACAATGTTTCAGTGTGCTCGGCCACACTGGAAATAAACTTACTGTGCGCGGCGTTAAATTGTTTAATTTTCGCTTGTGCTTGTAAGTCCAGACGGTCAGCAATTGCTGATTCAAAGTTGTTGTTTACTGTGTGGCGATCAATACCCTCATGAAATACCCATTCCCAAGTGTACGGTACTGGCGTATCTTGGTAGATAATTTCAGTACGATCACCAAAACGCGTGGAGCTTCCAGTCCCTGATCCAAAAGCTACGTCAGAGCCTTTGTCGTATGCATCTCCTACGACTACAGGAATGTCGGAAGTTTTTACATAAAACGCTGTTTCATTGTGTTGTACTCCGTCCAGCGCTTCAATTTCCCCGGAAAAAAAGTCACGGAAATAAGCCTGTGAACGGAACACTGCCTGCATTAACTCCCTAAATTGTTTTTGATAACTACGAGCTGCTTGATTATTGTTTGATGTTGGCATGTTTATTCCTCCTGTTATTTGTATTTAGCCAGTTTTGCGGAAAACGGATCATCCGGCGTATTTTCTCCACCATTAGGATTACCGCCTGTGACGATTCTGGGTGAGTTTTGGTTTTCTTCTCCCTTTTCACCAGCAAAGTGTGGGTATTCTTTTACGACTTGCTCGATGGCATCGTCAATGGAGACATCATCATTAACGCGCCTTTCAGCTAAAGCAATGACATCCTCAACGGATTCACCTTTAACTCCTGCTTTCATTGCGCTGATTTGGGATTTTAAGTGATTATTTTCGCTGGACAATGAATCTTTTTCACTCGTAAGCGAATCAAGCTGTTCTTGTTGTTTTTCAGCTTCGGTTTTCTGTGATTCCTGCCATTCTTTAAACTTAGTCATGCCATCTTTAGCATTTTCAAAGTCATCAATCCCAAGCTCTTTTAAAAGCTTTTCTGTTGCTTTCTTCGATTCTTTAGCAACGATGTTATTAACATCGTCTTGCTTAAATGTTTTTTCCTCTGCTTTTTCGGTAGCAGTATCCGTTTGTTGTTCTTCTCCAGAGGTTGCTGTCTGGTCAGTCTGTTGTTCGGTTGTTTCGTTTGTATTTTCTTCTGGCATTATAAGTCCTCCCTAATGGGTGATTTCTCTTCCGTTCTTTACCGCCTGCGGATAAAGGCATAATAAAAAGCACTTTAACGTTAGTGCTAGACGAGATAATGGATCACCTCCTAATCATCATAAGAAAAGCCATCCAACAATGTTGATAAGGGTGTATATACTTTCTCACGGCGGTAATTCCTTCTCAAATATTCACCGTTTCCGCTTAGGTGCTCCCTCATTGCCTTTTGCCTACGTCTGACCATCATTCCCCAATAATCAGCCTTGTCACTTCCTAACCCCTCGGCAACCATCAAATTCTTTTTGTATTTAACGATTTCCCTTTCGATTCTGCGTTGGGTATCACGGTTTTTGGCAATTCTTTCGTTAAGTTCTTCGTCAAACTTAGGTTGGTTGTTGGTATTCGCACCGGGAACAAAAGGAATATGCAAATGTCTGCATTGAATTCCTCGATGCCCTCCAGCTGTCCCGTACTCAGCTTGCCAATGCGGATCATAAATTGATCTATACTCACTGTCTGGCGGTATCTCACTTACACCTCTTAGATCCACAACATTCCCCTGTATGATTGAACAAGCATCCCTCGCCCCTGCGTGGCTAGTAACAAGCACAGTATGGACACCGTATTCAGCCATGCGGTCTTTTCTGACTTCATCGTAAGTGTTGCCTAGAGTAGACTTTAAAACCGTTCGGGTATAACTTTCGAGATTCCAAGCGTTTCCACTCCTATCCCTCATCGTACTCTTAATACCTTTTTGTGCTAACTCGGTTATTGATCGCTCTAACGAGTCCTCAAAAGTGTAAAGACCCGTATTAAACATTGCTGTTGTCCGATTGAGTACGTCTGTATAGGATCTTTGCGCTGTACCTACACCATAAGCAGTCGTAATAAGTGTTTGATTAACGTAGTTGTCAATATCCTCCCAAACTTGCTCACGATACGACCTCATAACGTTATCTAGATTGTTCGGCATTGGCTTAGTTGGATATGGCATAGCATTGTCAATGTCCTGTACAATCGCAATCCCTGTTTCTTCAAACATCCTCTTAATCTCAGATTCTGCAACATTCGTAACCTCTGATAATAACTTAGTAACCTCACTATTGAATAACCTTAATTCTGATAGTTTTTGAGCTTGCCACTCAGATATGTTTTCTGTTCCACCTTTTAATCGTTTGGTGATGATTCGGATAATCTCGCCCTCTAAGGATTGATATAGTTCTGACATGTTAGAACTCCACAAATCTAAGTGAGTTGGTGTAATACGTGGATTTCTCGGTTCCATTATTCTTCATCACCAAACATATGCCTCGCGGTTTGTTGATTAATCTCCATTGGATCAATAGCGCCCTGTTCTCTCTCAATCTCTTCAAGCCACTGTTCGGCAGTCTCCTTCGGCACCTTAAACACACGCTGAATAATCTCCACAGTAGGAATAAGCCCAAACGTCTTAGCTTGTCCATAAAACCTTAGGAGCGCGCCACGATCTTGAAATACTCCGTCATCAAAATCAACGCCGATGTGTTCGAATGTTGGTATTTCGCCATTGAATAGGCCTTTTGCCTTTGCAAGCTCAAGCACAGAAACGATCAACCCTTTGATGAACTTCTCCACCTCATAAACGTGATTGTTTCTCGTTCGGTAGGTGAGGTCATTTTCACTGACAACCTCTGTCGCCGTCTTCATGCTGCGGCCATCAAAAGAGAAGGTTCCAACAGACAGTTTCAGCTCCATTTCCAAAGCCTTCAAGGACTGATTAATAGCTGATACATATTGCTCTGTTCGAATATCGTTTGTAATGTCCTTGACCATTCCTTCGTCACTATCCATCCGCATAGACTTAAACACGTTCACATCAGGATCGAATATCTGCTTAGGTGGCTGTCCGTCCTCAGAAGGTAATAAGTTCAGCATCTGATCACTGACAAATACAGTCCTTTGTCCCATGCGAATCTCCCAATTAAACTGATCGTAAGTATCGTTGATCTGCTTGAGGGTATCTTTGCTGTTGTCTGTGATTCCTAAACCTAGCGGACTGTGAGGATTGATGTTGTTAAAGCCAAATGGCTTCACGTAATTAAAATTAGGTCGAGAGAGGTTTGCGAATATGGTCTCCTCTCTCAAGCCCTCGTACAAATCAGTGAGAGGAACAGGTTTCCCAATCTCACCTTTGTTGTCTGATTTGTAAAGCTCATTCGTAATAACATAGCTCCCTTTTTCCCATTCATGGAACTCAAGCAGAGTATAGTAAACCTTCTTTCCACGCTCCATTTTCATCGTGACTGACTTTATCACACCTTCTGTAATACCGGCACTGTTACTACGCAATGGATAGAAGGCGTTGGCAAGAGCCCAAGAAAATTCGATTTCACCTGTCTCATCATCTACGTATGGTCTGACAGCTAATCCGCCCGTCGCAAACATCGGGTCCAGGTACCGAGCAAGGTTCTTCTTGAAGTCATTGTGTTCAAACACATGCTGAATAAAATCGTTGGCGGATTTGAATGAGTTTTTTTTCCTATCGTCATCGCCTTCGTCCGAAACAACGATCTCACATTGTTCATTAAACACTAGACCAGACAATAGTTCAGAACTGAGCTTCACCATGTTGATCGTCATGTATTTTCTTTCCTTCAGATCACCGTAGGAATTGAAGTATTCAACATTAGGGTAGTGACCCTTATACTCATCAAAATTGCGTTCAATCCTCGCAAGTTCGAGAGGATCAATATTAATTTTAGGATGATCGTTAATGGTTTTTAGCGTATTGCCTGACAATGTGTAACCCCCTCTCTTGAAAAGATTCTTGATGCTTTCTATGATTTTCAAGCTCTCACCTCCTACAACTTCAACCGGAAGTCTCTTGCATTAGAAACACACAAGTACTTAAATTCATCGACTGTATGATCATCCTCTTTAATGACCCTCGGGTCGTCTGTGTTCAACGTTTCTTCTTTCCACTGGTACTTCTTATGCTCCTCAACGAATATATCATTGCTGTCACAATGAGGCAGGTTTGTTGGTATGGGTGTCTTTAAATAATAAAAACGCCCCTGAGCAAGAAGGTCATGGACGTAATCAACCATATCTATGTTCTTAAGTTTTTTAACAGGAATCCAATGTTGACCGTGGTCCTTATAGTATTGGTTACGAAACGCACCGTCAGCACTGTCTATCGTCCTCTTCATGATGCGAGCGCCTTTCCAGTGTTCACAAGTAGATGTTTTGGAAATAAATCTGTGTATTTCCTCTGACAGGTCGGTAGGGGCTTTTTTCACTACTCTCCCCGAAGGATTGTAATAATACGTGTTGAGTCGTATTACCTTCCCCTTTGCCGTCAATCCATAACAACCACAAGACGTCGCCGAAACTGAGTGGCCTGTATCCAACGAATAGTAAAGCCCTATGATCCTATCATCACTAGGTAGCTCCACAATCTCATTGAACAAGTTCATATTATAAACATTCGTTCCAAGTCCAACAGGTTCGCCAAGATATAAATAGCGGTAGTAATCATAATCGTTCTTCTTGATCCGCTCGATGTCTTGAATCATCTGCTCAGTAACAAAGCCCAGTTCATCATTAAGATAACTAGAATCATGCACCAAGTAGTTATCTTCACCAATCATGCTATCAGACCATTCATTTATCCAGGACCAAGGGTTCCTCGGAGGGTTATAAGACCAAAAGAATCGAACAATATCAGCTAATGGATGTTTTTGCCGCATGAAAGTAGTGTTTGTTTGGTCGAATTCCTCGGCACTGTTGAATTCCGCCGATTCCTCGTACCAAGCGGCGATAAGGTTCCCGATGTCATTTGACTTCAGTTTTTGGAAGTCATCTGAACCATAAAAATAAAATGTTGATCCAGTAGCCTTGTGAGTTATTTTAAAAGGCGCTACTGTACTTTGGAATTGATCTGATAAACCGAATTTATCTAATGCCCATTGGATTTTAAGAAAAACAGAATCTCGAATGGTACTGGCTACCTTACGGATGACAACAACATTCGCCTTCTCGCCTTTTTTTATATATTTAAGCATCATATAAACAAGCAATAGTACGATTACAGACGATTTAAACGAGTTACGACCACCACGCAAGATGTTATATGGCTTCTTAGTTTTCCATACAGGCTTAAAATGTGGGTTAACCTCTTTTTGGATGTCGATATTAACTTGTTTACTCATCGTCATCGCTCCATGCGTCTATGATGTTTATTGTTGGTGGAGCTTCGCTGTTGTCATCGTTAGCTATTTTTTCAGTTTCAGCTTTTGTCTTTTCGATGCTCAGTTTCATCTGCTCAAGCTTCAACCTACGCTCATCATCTTCATGGGCAAGTTCATTAAACTGTTTAATTAGAGAACGCAACTCACTCATTGCCCTTGATTGAGCATTCAGGAATGTTGCTTGTCTATCCCAAGCGAATTGGAACTCCCACTCTTCTTTTTCTGAAGATGAGAACTCGTTTTCTTGACTTTCGCTTTTCTTAAGCTCCTTTATCATTTCACTCTTATTAGATACATACATGATATTTTGAGAACGAATGATAGCTGCATACTGTATCTCTATCTGATCATAGATCAAGTCAGCAGGAGAACGATCCTGCATGCTTTCAATGATCTCTCTCGTCTCTGCTGGCAGGAATTTAGAGAAGAAACCGTGTGTTACAGCGTTTTGATTACCCTTAGGAGCCGTACCACCTTTATTCCCTTTTGCGTTTATATTCCCTTTTGGAGCACCTTTATTTTTTGTATGCACACTTTTTTCTTCGGGTGCACCCCTATCCCGGTTCCAGCCATATCGTCTTTTCCAGGACTTAACTGTGTTGATCGACACACCATGCTTCTCAGCGATTTCTTTGTACTTCAACCCTTTTACATAATCTTTCTCGGCTTTGATATGTTTTTCAGCCACTACATCATCACCCACCCCCAACATTCTTTTGAGTTTGTTTTGGAGCAAAAGAAAAAGCACCACAGTGGGTGCTAATTTAAATCTGATACACTTATGACATTAAATTCTTCGTATTCCATGGATTCAAGAATCGAGACAACCAAGTTAGCATGCATTGTATTGTTTTCTTTATAAATCACTACTATTTTCCCATAACTCCAGTTTGGATACCCGATATCCACCTTGCTTGTGTCCTCTATAAAATTAATTGTACTAACATCTTTAAAATCAGCTATGTCTTTAGCTTGTTCTAAAAATCTTCTTTCGAACTCTTTTGTTGAAAAATTAGAAGTATACTTTATTTTTATTAATGTTTCCAAATTAACACCTCCCTTTCTCCCTATACTTCGGCAAAAGAAAGGTATTTCCTGCAATTAATAAACAGGATGCTCGTGTGTTTTTATATTAGATAGTCTTAGTATATACCTCTCTATGAGTGTGCTAGTTCACATAACCGCGCCTGCCTCCCTCTAAGTCTACACGGATTGTTTTTGATACTTCAAATACTGCCAATTTCGACACAAATGACCATTTTGACACATTTGGCTGATCACTTCGTCTCTAAGCCTTCTCACCTGTTCACGAGATACGCCGGCATGCTTTCCAATTGCACGATAGCTGAGACCTTCCATCATGCAGCTGTAGACAATCTGATGTAATGGTCCTTCAATGTATTCCTCGCCAGCCTCGACGAAATCAACCTTATCCTGATAAGCCTGCATCCGTTTAAGTAGCTTCCGCTCTCTGCTGTCTAAGCGATCAAGCTCACTTTGACTAATTCCTCCCGATCCTTTCGGCATAGCGGCTTCTTCACCGTATTGAGCTGTCAATCCTCCTCTGCCTTTACTTGGCACACCTGCAATTCCGTATATTAGATCGTTCAACCTTTCAATTTCTCTTTTGAACAAACGATAGTCACTGATTATTTCTTCAATCTCTTTTCTATCCATGATGACCCCTCCCAAGGTTATTCATGTGTTATACTAACGGTAGGCGTACCGTCCTGAGAGGGGCGGTTTTTTGTTTATCCCCGTTCCGCTTCTTCTTTCCTCCGAATATGCGGCCATCTCCAATCTCGCTTTTCTTTCAGTTCTGCTAATTGCTGTTTATCTTCTTGACTAGGACCCGGGCTATTGCGGTATTTCTCCAATTCCTCTTTACTGAGGTAGTACGTCACGACTTCACTCACATCGACACCGCCTTTTCCTCATTGATCCGATCAATGACAGCCAAGTAGTCCAACGGCGCGCGTCCTCTTTCCACCTCATAAGCGTAAATTTCAAAGTCTGATAGAGGGATGGATTTCCTCCCGCCTCTATGCGCCTCTCTAAGGTATTTTTTAATGAACGAGAGGCTTATATAGTAAACTGTGTTTACATCCCGAAATTCGACAAGCAGGAAGGAAATAGCACCATGTTTTTGTGCACGCTCTAAGTATTCTAGTTGGTGATCATGTATGTTCTTTAAATCAAATCGCTTCCCCGATACACTTTTTGCTTCGAATGCAACGGCTTGTCCTTCGTAGCAACCATCGTAATCGACTGTACTTTTAGATTCGTAGAATCCCTTTAGAACCTGCGTTCCTTTTGATTTAAGAACCTTGACAGGAGTAGGACGCTTATTAATTAGCGCCACCCCATTATTCTTGTAAAGCTGATTAACGAGATTCAGAGTCATTTCAAAGGCTTGTCCTCTGTTACCCTGTCCGTGTTTCATGATCATCCCCCTCAGTAATTTCAGCGTGATAGATCAAGTCTGGTTCCTCCTGGATCTTCCTCCAACAAGTAGGACCGTATTTCCGATCCATGCTTTTCTTGTCCTTGAGCTTCCGACCACATCGTAGACACTCCATCAATAACCGCTCCTTTGACGTTCTAAGTTGATGGCGTTCTTATCGAAGTAAGCCTGTTCAATCTCGTCCCACGTAAATCCTAGCGACTCACCTAAAAAGTGAAACTCTGTAAACAGCGCATTGTACCTCGTTTGTATAGAGCCTTTTTGGAAATCTTCAATAAAGCTATACATGAGCCTGAAACTGGATTCTGTTTTAATACTAGGCCAGTTTTCCACCTTCACATTTTCAGTCAATTTTGACTCGATTCCGATTGACAAGATGAAGTGGAGGCAATCAACGTATTCTTCTAAAAGAGGGTTTCTTGTTTTTCCTTCTCTAGCTGCATGGAACGATGTTAAACCAACCTTTGTGCGTGGCTTCTGGTTCTCCGACCAAAACTTAAACCCCCGCCACTCGTTCGCAAGTTCCCCTAACTCAACCTGCAAAGCTAGAATCTTCTTTGGGAGTAAATCCTGCCCTTCTAACCCCTTACGCTTCACAATGTCCTGATCAAGTTCCTTCTGCATCTTAAACAACTTTTTAAGATTCATAACCTCACCTCGTCCGATATTTTTCATTGTTAGATTTCAAGACTTCGTTTTCTTCCTGCAACAATTCGAGAACTTGGCAAGCTTTCTTGTACTTATTTTTGTACGTGTTCCGCTCTTTCTGAAGCTCTACCAACCCTTGTTCGGTTTTAACCTCTTTCAAGTGCCGTTTCTGATCGTGAAAGCTTCTTTTGAGCTTTTTATACTCTTTTTCAAGTTGATCGGCTTTATTTGCTTTGTTGATAAGCGATTTTAATTCGTCAATGATCTGATTTTCCCATTCACTCATCACGCCCACCAGCTCCTTTCGAAAAACCTAGTAAAAATCCGAAGAACAGTGAAAACAGACTTGTCAGAAACAACACTGCTGCTATATCGTTAAACTCTAGGTACATCATCCGTCACCTCTTCCAAAGCTTCTTCCCGAATCACCTTCCGCTGCCATTCGATCTGCTCTTCGTGTGTCAACTCTTGCTGTGGTGTTTTGTTTGACATATAAAGCACCACCTTCATTCAGTTTTTGGACGTACTCTGCAACAATTACCATTCACTACAAGCAAAAATATCTGGTTTATTACAGTATTTTTTTATTAAATTTCCAAAGGTGTCCTTATCTGGCGTTGTACCGTCATGGTAATAAGTAAATAATTTTCCATTCGGTTCTTCTTCAATGTTGTCAGTACCATCACCAAAATATTCTTCAAACATTTCTTCTCCGAATGTACCTTTATAAATCTTGATTGCTTGTTCTTTTGTTTCTGCAACAATCCAATCACAAGGGTCGTCACCAAACCTAAACATTTTCAATCCCATGAAATCCTCTTCCTCCTTCACAGTTTCGGTCTACTCCGTCACCTGCTCATACCTAACTCCCGACACTCTCCCAACAGACCGGACAGCAAATATCTTCTTGGTCCTTAAAATCAAGATCAACCGCAAATTTAAGTTCGCACTTTCTACATTGATAATCACGGTAGTAAAGTTTGTTTTTCTTCCCCTTATGCCTGCGCGGCCACATTGCGGGATTATTTTCACGATGAACCTGTATTCGCTTTCGCATGGTCGCTTCTTTGACTCCGTAAATTTCGGCTATTTTTGATACGGTGTACCCTGCAATCCACATCTCATTTAAAATTTTAGTAGAGCTTGTCATTATTGCATCACCCTTTCACCAGTTGATCTTTTAACAAACAACCGCGTTTGGTAACGACTGTACTCAAGTTCCAAATCTTGCAAAGATAGATCGGATAGCCGTTTGCCATCTTTCGTCTCGATGATCGCTTTGTTTTGCAAATACTGCATGATGTGTTGTCGTCTTAGTTCCATCACATGGCCTCCTCCCTTAGCTCTCTCTTGCGTTCATCTAACTTTCGTAGTAAATCTTTCGTTTCTTTCTCCCGCTTCATCCTGCGGCGCTCACGCTCTTCTGTGGGGCAATCTAAACAAGGCTTTGTGTGGATGATCGATCCTTGAATACTTTTTATCACGCCTTTTCCGTTGCATGTTTGGCACATTACGCTAATCCCTCCAAACGGTGGTTTAGTTTTTTTCTGTCACCTTCGACAACGACGGTAAAGTATCGGCACATTTCGAAAATCCGTGTCCCTAGTGCTTCGTCTACGTCACACAACTGATCGACGTTTAGTTCTGAGGACACCATGATCGGCTTGTGATTTAGGTACCGATGATTGATGACAGCATAGGTTTGCTCCACTTGCCAATCCGTAGCACGCGGTTTTCCTTTTGCAGGCTTGAATAGGTCGTCTATAAAGAGCACGTCCACCTTCTTCATACGGTCGAGCTTCTTCTCTAGCTGATCGAAGTCGTCTTTTAAGTCGTTGAACCCTTCGACGTACGGAAAATACAGCACCGGGATGTGTTTTTTTAGCATTAAATTGTTTGATACCGCCATAAGTAAGTGCGTTTTCCCCGAACCCGGTTGACCAAGGAAGGATATACTGTTCTGACGGTCGTCTCTTACAGACTCGAATTCTTTGTAATAAGACATTGCGCATTGATACATGTTTACAACCTCGTTCGGTTTGCCGTCCGTTCTAAAATTGCTAAACCCTAACCTTTTAAACTTTTCTGTGATTTCACTAGACTTTATGATTCGTTCAGATCGTCGCCAAGCTACACAAGAGCAATCACGCCAATATTCCACACCGTCTTTATTCAAAATAAACCCAGTACGGTCTTTGCACTTATCACACTGATAATCAAGCTTGCTTTCTCCCGATCCATCCGGTTTGACCGCCTGTGATTGAATCTTTTCTTTTAGCTTGTCCATTACTTCCGCTATTGATTGAGTCATGAGAGCCTCCTCCCTTCGCGATCCTTGATTGTTTATGTTTTCTCTCAATCTCATAAGCTCGCACATCATCGATCGTTTTTAAATTTGCTCCTGCCCATTCTTTTAAGATTGACTCGATGTAAGAGAAGCTACTTCCTCCAGATTTAGCCGCACTCTTCATTGCAGCTAAGACGATTTCACCTGAAAGGTCGTCGCACCACTTTCCTATGGATTCGCTTATAAATGATCCGAGTACACCAAAATTATCTTGAAAGAATTGATATGGATTTTCGCGCGCGTTGACACTACTACTCTTATTATCATTGTTATAATTATTAACATTATTGTTTGTGGTCAACTGTTGGTCACTTGATGGCCATTTGCTGGTCAACTGTTGGTCATTTTGTTGGTCAATATTGTTACCACTGTCTTGATAAACATCATAGTTATCAATGGTTACAACGCTATATTTGTTGGACGATTTGACGGACAACATTCCCCATTTTTTTAAGTTCAATAAGTAACGCCACCACGTTTTCTCTCCAAGCTGATCTTTTGGCTTCATCCCCCTATTCAGGTCTTCTGCTAGAGAAAATCTACCAGTAACAAATTGACCTCTTTTGAGTTCAACAAGTTGATTACCTACTAACTGTTCTCGATCTTTGTGTGAAGCTTCAAATAGACAGTACATCCACAATTTGAGATAGTTCGGATCTGCCCAAATTGGGTTTTCCTGTAGTTTTCTATGAACGCTTATCCACCCTTTGGACATATATCCTCATCCTCTCTTTTCACAAATGGCTGTCATGCCTTCGATCTTGATCAACTTTAATTCCGGATTCGACTTAGCTAAATAACGCTCAATGTATTTCCGGAATAACCGGGGGCGGTCGTTCGCCCCATCGGTCATCCAGACGTAATGATGTGGTAATATGATCTTTATTTCGCGTCTCATTCAATCACCGATCAAAAGGGTAAATCATCTTCATTTACTTCTTCTCCTCCGCCTGCGAAGGGGTCGTCAGTCGCTTCTGCATTAGATGATGACTTATTGTTCCCTAACATGCCTTTAAGATCGTCACCGTCCGTCTCATTAAAGAGAGTGATCATGTCGCTTGCTTGCTGTTTAGTTAGTTTTGTTATCGAATCGACACGATGTAATTGCATTGCTAGTGCCTTCACTTCATCCTCAGACAACCCTTTTCGTTTACCGTTACTGAAAATGGCTTTTCGTTGCGCCTCAGTGCTTTCTCCGTTCATCGGACGACTGTTCCTATTGTTTTGTTGATTGCGTTGATTGTTATTTTGATAGTTACCACGATTATTGTTCTGTTGACGTCCTAAATCCATGTCCTCAGTGTCTTGTGTAAAGAGGCCGGATGCTCCTGTAGCTTGCAATGTAGCACCCACAAGCGCCCGTTTGATCGCCATCTTCTGAATTGTGTTCACTAACATATAAGCATCTTGATTTCTGTACCGCTTTTCTTTCGTATTCGCAGACCCTTCACATTCGCTCAGGATAGCTTCCTGTCCACCTTCTAGGATGCGATGGACTGTTACCTTATAGGAGAAGTAGAAAAAACCGTTGTCCCAATCCTTGACCTGCTCAATAGAGTGAATACGGTGCCCGAGACCGTAGAATCTGAGTAAGTTCTCAGCCCCAGACTTTAGTAAAGAGGGTTTTGGCGTACCTGGTACTGTTCCGTAATCAACATCCTTGACCAATACTTCCTTTGTTATCTCTTTCAGCGATCGGTAAGCCTCTAAAGCTTGTTGTGGTGTTACTTGTACCTTTGCAATGTAATTCTGTTGCTGATCAACTACTTGAAGTTGATTTTCTGCCATAGCCATCTACTCCACCTCCACTTTGAACGCATCATCACGGTATTCAATTGACACACCTTCAAGGACTTCGCCTGTATCGGGGTCAATGACTTTATCATCATGAACAGCAAATTTTTTCTTGACCTCCGCCTTGATCGGGTCTTCTTTTACCTTGATTAAATCTTCGTAACCTGCTTCTTTTAGAGCTTGTACAACTTTGTCGTTGTCGTAGTTCCATTTAGGCTGCTGTTTTCGAAATGCTAGTTTGCCGTTTGGTAGTTTAAGGGTCTTGAATTTAGGATCTTCCATACGCTTATTGAATGCATACTGAGCGAGCATAGATTGAAAGTAATCGCGGTTATTGTCCGCTTGCTTATTGACTTGTTCCATCCATGATTCGATTTTGTCAATTTCTGCTTGTGCAAGCGCCAAGTCCTCCATGCGCTTATCCTCAATCTGCTTCATCTTACGAAGCACCCAATTTGCCTTTTCATCATTATCCACGGTAAACCGATCTTGATTGACCCCTTCTTCTTGATCTAAATACTCATGTAGGTTTGGTAAATCATTCTGCATCATTGCCATTTTAAAATTCCTCCTTATTTGGATTAGATTTATGGTATAGAGTAACTAGCTCCGATTGATTTAATGGGCGAAACCTCATATAATAGAGATAGTTAGTTATTTATGAGATTCGCCTTTTCCGATCTGCCCCTCTGCAGGTCGGATTTTATTTTTCTTCATGAATAGAATCCTTTCGATAAATCACCATGATGTTGTCGTCATATTCGGTGGCAGAATACTTCATATCAAGGACCTCAACTTCTGGATATGCACTCAACCACGCTCGGATCATTCCTTCAGTACCGATATAAAAGTCAACATTTCCCGCTATTTCTTCAACCATTTTCCTCCCCCTATCTTCTTTTCGTGCAGAGCGTGAATAGCAATCCAAATGACCTCTTCTTTCGTCCATTCGTTTCCGTGCGATTTTGTAAGTGAGTCAACCAATTCGTTTAGCAATTCTTCTGCAAGTCCGGACACCGTAACTTCTACTTTTTCCATTGATTAAGTCTCCTTTCGTGGTTTATAAAAACAACAACCCATACCCTAACCCGATCAAAAACATCCAGAGTAACAAACCGCCTAGCACTTCCTGTTTTAAACTCATTGCGAGTCACCCATCGTGACAACAACCGTTTTCCCGGTTGCTAGATTCAACTCGCGCGCTTTCTTCATGAGCGATCTAACGCATCTTTCAACCTCATTTCGTTTGGTGTGTAGATCTCCCATGTCCCGCAGGGCCTTTTGAAGTTCGTTATGCTCTTTTAAGATGCGTTCGTCCATCTCGCGCATAAAATCATAGTTAAGATTGATCACTGCGTTATGTGCTGCTAATTCTAGGTGAGCAATAACGGAGCGCTGTTCGACGATGTAATCGTGCAATTTTTCCGCTAAGTATTGATCTTTTTCTAAAACTTGAAATTTCTGTTTCATCCTCTTAACCCCCTAACTGATGAATGGTGAAATGACTTCAATAACCTTCTGGATCACGACTGGATCGATACCGATCAAGGTGGCAATCATGATGTCTTGTGCGTTGGTGTGCTTTGCCCACTGTATGAATGTCGGTACATCCACTTTTAACTTGTCATTTTCCATTTTCGAGATAGCGCTCATTGAACAATGAAGTTTATCTGCTAATTCTTCTTGAGATATGCCTTTTCGTTTCCTCGCCATCCTTAAAACGGAACCGATTCCCATACCTTTCACCACCTTTCTGATATGGAAAGTTTTCTGGATCGGAAACCTTTCCGATATGGAAGAGATTTCTTGTTTTTACATCGTTATAATAAAATTAGATCGCTTGTTCCTTGACTGACTTTCGTTTCACCTTTTTAGGTGGAACCGCTTTGTGAGCTTGTTTCTCTTTCTCCGCTTCCTCGGCTAAGATGCGAGGTACAGAGGTTCGCATGAAGAAGTCAACAATGCCCTGTTGTGTGCGTTTGGGTATTTCTTTGGTCATACAAGAACACCCCATTCTTTCAACAGTTTGTTTATAAAGTAAGACTGACCCTTCCCGGTTACTTTGGGTGTGTACTTAGTTTTTGTATCACCATTGTCAGAAGTATGAATGTGAGTCTTGACTTCAAATAACTCCATGTCCATCGCCCTTTGAGTAGGTTTGTTGTAATAAGAACCTTTGGAGCAAAGGTACCCATTCTCTCGCATCCAGGCGAACAAGCGATTTTGACCAATGTCTACTCCTTTTTGCTTCAATAAGGTTGCAAGCTCTTTGACTAAAATAGCGTTCTTACTAATTTGGATCGCTTCGGCTAAGAACACTTTCGGTTTTTGATCTTCAATGGTTGTTTCTAATTCGATGATTCTCTTATCCGCAAATTCAAGTGCACGTTTCATAATCATTTCTGGACTGTTCCAAAACTTTTCGATTTTGAGGAAATACTGACGAGCTTGTTTACCTCGACTAGTGCGTTGAATCATAGAAATTTCTTTTGCCATGTCAAGTTTCAAATGGTGATCAGTAATATTCTGGAGTCCCCCAAGGGTCGGACTTTTTTGGGTCACCCTTACGAAATCAGTATTTTCGTCAAATCCATAAGCCGTCATTCTGCTAAACCATTTTTTATATTCAGTGGCCACTTCTAAAAATTCATGAAGCTCACGGCCGCTTACGATTACATCACCATCATTGTTTTGAGTTGTCTTGATTAATTCGTTCATGTTTGTTGCCTCCCTTATCCAGAAATTGAATGTCCATGTTAATTTCATCCGCTAATTTAATAAGATCGTTCACCGCATCTTCTCGTGTGTAGTGCTCGTCATCGTCCAGATTATGAGCGATCGCAAGCACTTGATGTTGGTATCCGGACAGTTGAAGAAGATCGGTTAGGTTCAGTTAGCTCACCTCCCAAGCGCTATTGTTTTGCATTCTTATGATAACGGATTCCGTTAGTTTGTTGTCAAAAAAAACTGCTGGTTCTTCTCCTAAAGATTGTGCAATTACTTTTAATCTTTCTGCATCCAGTCTTGTTTCTCCACTTTCGAGATATCGGTATCCTTGCAAGGACATCCCTAGTTTGTTAGCTAAATATGTTTTAGTTACGCCCTTTGACTTGCGTATTCTTTCAACGTTTTTGTGAATCAATGAAGTCACCCCCTGAACTAACGTTTTCCGTTAATTACATATTAATAACGAATACCGTTAATGTCAACAGTTTTTCATAAATAATTCTCAAAATCCGTTAATAATGTATCGAATTCCGTTATTAACTGTTAAAATAACCTTGTTCAAAGGAGGGTTGACCGTGGAAATCGGCAAAAGAATTAAACAAAAAAGAAATGAAGCTAATTTGAAACAAGCTGACTTAGCGAAGAAAGTCAATGTGTCTCCACAGGTCATTTCCAACTGGGAAAGAGGTTATACACACCCCAATCATGCTGATGTATCTAGACTGTCTGATGCACTGAACTGTTCAACAGAATACTTACACGGGAAAACGAAAAAACAAGATTACATAAAAGAAGAAAAGGACAACTACGATCCTCTCGAAGATCTCAAACAATACATGATAGAAAATAATCTTCAAGATATGGACTTCGGGTTTTATGACATCGAAAAGTGGAAGAAGCTTTCAAAAGAGGATATAGAGGAAATTAAACGTCACTTTGATTGGGTTGTTGCAAGAGCTGAACAAATGGAGAAAGAGGATAAAGAGTAACCTCTTTTCTTTTTTTACTTTTCACTGTTGAATTTTGTAATTGTAAGATATATTTACAGTTTTACGGTGATATTTGACATCTAAAATACAAGATGGTTTTGATAAAAAAGAATGAGTAAACACTTAATGATGGGGAGTGAGCATAATTAGCAGACAAAGTGATCTATTAGAATTTATGTATTTAGATATGGAGTTTGTTAACTCAATTTCTGCTCAATTTTTTCAGGGTAATATCCTTGAAATGTACCTTAAAGAAGAGTTAGGAATGGGACAAGAAGTAGTAGATCAGTACGGGACTAATCAAACTAAGAAATCGGGATACTCCTCGGGTATAAACTTAGCTGTTACTGGTAAACATGAGGGTTCAGAAGAATCAGGTTCACATGAATCAAAATCATTAAAAGAGCAAGAAACTCAAAATACATCAGAGTCAATGAAAATTGCAATTAATGAATATGCATATAACAATGTGGTTAAAAAAATGAGGGAAAATGATTTAATTAAAACATCAAAAATCTCCGAAAAATATGACTATTTAGAGACTGCAAAGACTTTTAAATATATCGATTTTAAAGCACATAGCAATATATATAATTTTGAAAAAATGATTGAGCTTGTAATGTATAATCATGAACACGGTTTTCTTCCTTTTGATAAAATAAGAGACCATATTAATCATGCAAAAGGGATGGTTAAAAAGAGAGCTAAAAAAGTAAAAGGGACAACAATTATACCAGACGAAAATGCAGCGCACTCATTCCTGGATCAGTTTAACAGTATGGCTATTTTTGAAACAATTGAAAAACTTTCAAACTATATGAATGATATCTTTAGTGATCATTTCATATTATTGTCGGAAGATAATGAATTAGTAATTTGCAAAAAACAAAATTTAAAAGTGCCTTCAATTACATTGACTTTATCAGGTGAAGTTGAAGTTAAAGTTTTTGGGAAAGTTTTAAATGAAAATACAAATGAAGTAGAAGTGGAGGACATTAATAGTCTGATTAAAAATGATTCATCAGAAGAACTCCTTTCAAAAGGAGCTGGATTTTTCATATCAATTTACTTAACATACATGTATGGATTAAAACCTAATAAACCTTTTAGTTTAGTACACCCTATGGGGATTCAATTTGAACGGTAATTATCCATTCTGCTCTTTATGCGATCCATTTTTTTAGAAATGTTACTGGTTGATTCCGCGCCATTTACTTTCTTCCCACGATCTTTAAAACGTCGACTATGGATGGTTTGCTTTTCTTTATTTTCTTTATCAATTCGACGTAAATTATTTTTAGTTTCTTTCATGAAAATCATTTTGCTCATTAAATTATCCATTATTCATCCTCCTTTCGTTAAGTATATATTAATCATATTGAATTAAAAAGGGATGTATAACTATTATTATCAATAAATTATTTAAATAAAACCGGCAATCAAGAATAAAATTCTTCTTTTTTTACCATCGAGGAAGTGGTGAATAGTTTTTATCCATCGACTCCATAAGTTCATCAAATTTAACAGCGATCTCTTTTTCATCTTCGTCCAAGTCCCATTCCGCATATAAACAATTTATGGCACTTGTTATTAACAATAAATCTTCTTTAGTCAGTTCAACATTAACTTTACTCATAATCATCACCTCTATCTATAGTCTAAAACATTTTATTCATAATATGTAGTTTTATTAAGTCCTGACAAGGGCTTTTCTTTTCAAACTCAAAAAGAACAAATGTTCTATATTTAGGAGGGAGGGGTAAAAAGATGGACAATAAAACAGAATGGATTAAGTTATCAGATTATAAATGCCACAACGTGGATGAAAACCATACAGCTATACCACTCTTTAACTCAATTAAACAATTTGACGGCGAATTATATGGAGAACTGGTTGAATATATAACAACACCGAATTTTCTTATCGAACCAGAGGAGTGATCATATGAATTATGTACATTCACACCGTGAAGAGTGGGTTCTCCGATTCTATGAAAGAATGAATATTTTCTTTCCTTCAGATATTGATATCCATTCTATAGCATATCATCATCGGATTTATATAAAATTTTGGGATAAACCTTCTAATTACAAACGTCTCGGGAGATTTCAAGCAATCTACCTGCAGTACGGTCTATCACCAGAAGAAGAAAGAATACAGTTTTTCCATGAACTCGGTCATCTGTTGAGACACTCCGGCAGTCAATTTTTTATGACTAGTAGCTTTGCTGAATTGCAGGAATGGGATGCTAATTTGTTTGCTTTTTATGCTGCGCTACCTTGGCATATGCTAAAACAGTATGACTTAAACAATTGTAATACAATCACACAGGTCAGCCAGGAATTTTGCGTGCCTATTGAATTCGTGGATAAGCGCATGCTATTTATAAAACAGAAAATAAAAGATTATGAGGTGGTTACATGACTGTAGGTATTTATGTAAGGGTATCAACAATCGAGCAGGCGAAAGAGGGGTATTCGATCTCCGCACAGCGCGAGCGGTTAAAGGCTTACTGTACCGTGCAGGGTTGGGACGACTATAAATTTTACGTAGATGAGGGCATATCGGCAAAAGACACCAACCGCCCGCAACTACAAGCGATGTTGAAGCACGTCGAGGAAGGAATCATTGACACGGTACTAGTCTACAGGCTTGATAGGATCACGCGTTCGGTCGTTGACCTGCATACACTCTTACAAATGTTTGAAAAACATAACTGTAATTTTAAAAGCGCTACTGAAATTTACGATACCACAACTGCAATGGGCAGACTATTGATCACAATTGTAGGTTCCTTCGCGCAGTTTGAGCGAGAGAACACCGGCGAAAGGGTGCGCATGGGGCAGATCGAAAAAGCCCGGCAAGGTCAATTCAGCGCCCCTGCCCCTTTTGGATTTAGGAAAAAAGATTATACACTTGTCGTGCATGAGGAAGAAAAAGAAGTCATTCTAGACATTGTTAACAGAGTCAATAAAGGAACATCGATCCGCCAGATTGCTAATTATCTAAACGGAAAGGGCTTGCAACCGATACGCGGCTATCAGTGGCACATCGGGACTATACTCTCATTACTTAAAAATCCGGCTCTATACGGCGCGCTGAGGTGGCTTGATGAAGTAGTTGAAGGTACACACGAACCAATCATATCGAAAGAAGAGTTTGAGCATATCGGAAAAATTCTACACAGTCGTCAGAACTTCAAAAAGCGCGAAACAGAAAATATCTTTATTTATCAGATGAAAATTACCTGCCCACAATGCGGTAATCGCCTTTCCTGTCAACGACAATACTATTATAGAAAATCAGAGGACCGTAAAGTGATTAACAATAGTTACCGATGCCAAGCATGTGCATTAAACAATAAAACAGGTTTAACGGTGAGTGAAATTAAAATCGATAAAGCTTTTACTGATTACATGAAGGACCATACGCTAGATGCTGCTCCTTCTCCCGAACAAAAGAAAGAAGAAGATGAAAAAGAGCGAATCCTCACCTCAATTGCAAAAATTGAAAAACAACGAGAAAAATATCAGCGCGGCTGGTCAAATGAACTTATAACAGACGAAGAATTTTCCGAGCGCATGCAAGAGACGAAAGTGATGATTGATGAATTAGAAAACGAGCTCGAAAAGATCGAGCCCGTCAAGGAGGTTTTGGACACGGAAAAAGTGAAAGTGATCGTCAAGAACTTCAAAATTAACTGGTTTAAGTTATCGTCTGTAGAAAAGCGGGAATTTATGAGTCAATTTATAGAAGATATTGAGTTCGAGAGAGTTGGATCGACTGTTCGGGTTCTTGACGTTCACTTCATTTAGGGTTTACGTCTAGTACATACAAACGAAATGTTCTTGCATCAAATGGCGCATATCGTCCATCACATAATTAGCCACGTCTTCCGGTGAACGAATGACGTAACGCTCTTCGGTTGGAAACTTATGAATACGTCTCCCTAGCTCAATCGCTGCTTTTAATTGCACCGCTTTAGCACTGCCAATCCCGTGAATATTTTTAAACTCATTGATCGACGCCTCTTTTAAAAGCTTTAATCCGTCAAAATGGCGAATCACCCGTCCCGATAATTGCAGCACCGATTCTTCTTTTGTTCCTGAACCTAAAATGAGAGCGATCAGTTCTTGATTAGACAAGACCGTCGCTCCTTCTTGAAGCATGCGTTCTCTTGGACGTTCACTCTTTGGAACGTCTTTAATCATCATTGCTTCTGCCAATGGATTCACCCTCTCATTTTTACGTGAAGTTGAAAGGTGGCGGCAGCACATCATGATGAAAACGACTTTACGAGGATTATGCTTTTGTTTGCCAATCACCTTCAATTCCGAACCCCTTTAATGCACGAACGGTTTTTGCCAGAGGCAATCCGACGATCGCAAAGTAATCACCTGATATACGTTCGACTAATACAGCGCCCAGGCCTTGTATACCATAGCTGCCTGCTTTATCAAACGGTTCTCCACTTGCAATATACGCATCGATCTCTTCAGCTGAAAGGTTAAAAAACTGGACTTCTGCTTTTTCAGAAAAGCCTATTGTTTTTTCGTCTGAATAAATAAACACACCGGTGAAAACTTCGTGTGTTCGTCCTGATAAGAGCTGGAGCATATTTTTGGCTTCGTCATGATTCTTTGGTTTACCTAACACGAGACCGTCAATCGACACAACCGTATCCGATCCAAGAACCACGTGATCTGGATGATCTTTGTACACGTCATATGCTTTTTGTTGAGCTAAAGAAACAACAAGCTCTTCAGGGCTTAGTGATGGATCTACTTTTTCTTCTACACGACTGGAAATAGTTTGGAAGGGAACCTGTGCTTGTTCAAGCAGTTCCTTCCGGCGAGGTGATTGTGAGGCGAGTATAAATTGTTTCACGAAGATCCCCCTAACAACATGCCAGTTCCTACATTAAGGGTATATTTATCATACCACAGAATTTGGTAACCGGCACGTTTAATTTTGATAATAAGAGAGTCAGGCCCCCTTGACTATTCTACTTTTCCGAATATCAGTTCTGAAGCGGCAATTCCCGGGTTAGTCATTTCTTTTGGGTCAAGAATGCGATCCAGTTCTTCTTTCGTTAATATTCCTCGTTCGATACAAATCTCCCGTACAGAAAGACCTGTCGAGATCGCTTCTTTTGCGATCCGCGCAGCCGTTTCATATCCGACGTGAGGATTGATCGCCGTAATAATCCCGACGCTTGTCTCAACAAGTTCTCTACAACGATCGATGTTTGCGGTAATCCCTTCAATCGCAAATTCACGGAAAACGGAAATTCCGTTTTGCAAAATCGTAAACGACTGTAACAAATTAAATACGAGTACGGGTTCCATGACGTTTAGTTCGAGTTGTCCTGCTTCCGAAGCGAGACTGATTGTATGATCATTTCCAATCACTTGGAAGGAAATTTGATTGATCACCTCACACATGACTGGATTTACTTTTCCAGGCATAATCGATGAACCTGCTTGACGCGGAGGTAAATTAATTTCATTGAGTCCTGTACGAGGACCTGAACTCATTAGCCTTAGATCATTCGAAATTTTCGAGAGGTTGATAGCGAGAATTTTCATAGCACCTGAAAGTTGTGTATACGCATCGGTATTTTGAGTCGCATCCACCAAATCTTCCGCACTGTGAAACGGCATCCCTGTGACTTCAGCCAAATATTCGGTGACTTTTCCGATATATTCCGGCATCGCGTTTAAACCGGACCCAACAGCTGTCGCCCCCATATTAATTTCATACAGCTGATCAACGGAATTCTGAATCCGCTTAAGATCTCTTGTCAACATTCTGCGATAGGAGCCAAATTCCTGACCTAGACGAATCGGGACCGCATCTTGTAAATGAGTACGCCCCATTTTGATCACATCATCAAATTCACGCTCTTTCTTTCTCATCGTCTCTACGAGTTCATTCAACGCAGTAATCAGACCTCTTGATAAATGTAAGCAGGCGATATGTATTGCGGTTGGAAAAGTGTCATTCGTTGATTGTGCCATGTTCACGTGTGTATTCGGGCTCACCATTAAATATTCGCCTTTTTTTCCTCCGAGAATTTCAATGGCACGGTTTGCAATAACTTCATTTGCGTTCATATTAAATGAGGTTCCTGCGCCTCCTTGAATGCTGTCAACAATAAAGTGATCATTGAATTTTCCTTCAATAACTTCCTCTGACGCTTGAACGATCGCATCAGCAATTCGAGGATTTAACACCCCGACCTTGTTGTTAGCACGAGCTGCTGCTTTTTTTACAAATCCAAAAGCACGAATCAATTCTTTGTGGGGGGGATATCCGGTAATCGGAAAGTTTTCTTTTGCTCTTACCGTCTGGATTCCGTAATAGGCACTATTCGGAAGTTCTTTTTCTCCCATTAAATCTCGCTCAATTCGCACATGTTCTGTCATAGATTTTCATCCTTCCGTATTCATTCCTGTTACACTTGTCCCTCCCTCTAGTGAAGGGAAATTTTCTAAAGTAAAAAAATATATCCTTTACTATTGTATAGAAACTTCTGCAGATATGTAAGACGAAGTTATTTTTTTGTATCCTCAAGAATAGTAGTGCGTGTTTAAAAAGGAGGACAAATAAGCCTGCGAAGATCGAGGCAGCGCAGAAGCAAGCTAACGAGCTTCCCCAGGGTGGGGTGATTCCTGCGTTGTCACAGGACGTGGCGGTATTTAGCAGGAGATCCTATTCTTCGACAGCTATTTTCCCCGGACTTTTTGAACATCCTCTAGGAGCGACTTTTATTCAAAGTGGTAAATTAAGGTCTTTCTTATCCTCTCCTAATCACAAAAAAATAGCCGACCTGAGTGGGTCGACCTACATCTATTTCATAAGGGTGGTAAAAACATTAGGATTCATTTAGCTGACTAACTAAATTTTCATAAAGGAGCACACTTTCTAATACGTGATGCTGTACATCCCATCCGGAAACAGAGTCATGCTGAAGTCCCTCTACAGCTTCACCGGTTTTGGCTGTCCACTCGTTAGCAGCAGTCACGACAGACTCTGACTCTGACAGGTCCTCAAGCTGATCTCTCCATGCATACCACTGCTCTGCTAAAGCGACAAGCTGCTCATCGGAAACTTCATTTCCTTGTAAAGTAAGGACAACACCTAGCTGAACGAGTTCATCTACTAATTGTGTACCCGAGTACAGGTATTCAGCTGTTGCTTCTGCTACAGATGATTCGCTTGTAACAATATGGACTTTCGTATACGTATCATAACCGGATTCGGTATACATCTCCGCTAATTGATTACTGTTGGATTGGGAAGGTGCAACACCAATAAAGAGATACATCGGATCTGTCTCTTCTGTTAATACCGCCGGATAACCATCAGACCTTAATTGCTGGATCGCTTCTTTTCCTTTTTCTTGAGTGGAATATGCCCCTCCTTGAACGACATGGACGGTTAATCCCGGGATCCCACCCGTAAACTCATCATCAGTTACTGAGGCAGCCTGCTGTGTGCCTTCTTGAGTGGCATCTACTGTCGCTTCTTCAGGAAGCCCTGCTGCTGAACTTGCTTGGTCAGTTGTACTAGAAGTAAATACGGTAAGCAGCATGAGTCCGAATCCTGAGCCTACTATGATTGCTGACAAGACGATCGCCAGCATTTTTCCTGGAAGCTGCGGCCAAGAAAAATTGTGACGGTTTGGACGCCTCTTCTTTCGTTTTGCTGGTGGTAGCTTTGGGCCTTTGTCCCTTTTACCATCATCCCAAAAAGGTAAGGATAACAAGTTTTTTTCTTTTTTTCGCTTTTGGAAATCCAAAATTTTATTCGATTGTTTATTTTCGCTACCAGAAGACTCTTTCTCAGCTAATACCCATGGAAAGTCAGACTCTCGCTCTTCTTCCCGTTCTTCTGCTGCAGCCACTTCGTCTTCGGACTGGACGTCTTCTTCCCGATAAAACACTTTCTTTTCGCCATTTACCCGAATCGTTATGACATTTTTTTTATCCAACACGTCCAAACTCCTTTCACGGTGATCGTTATAAGGATGTACAAAAAGTCCGGAAAAATAGCAATCACGACGTGGTGACCGGCCTCAATCTATTCGGCTCTTTTTGAACAAGTACTTATACTTTACTCTATTAACTAGCACCGATTGATAGAACTAAAAATTCTTTGAGAGGATGTTCTGGAGTTGTGTGTAAACCTATTGTTCGGCAATTCTAGACTGTTAAATCTCTAATTTCGTGGTAAAGTTCCTAACTACGCGGTTATAGGTTTAGTTTTACGAAAAAACCCTTTCGAGCTTTAAACGAAGATAATGGACTTCTACTATTCAAGGAATGGTTGTTCTCTTTCATCAATGGATGGGTAATCCATTTTCGGTGCTTCGGATTCTAAGTCTACTAACGGCGGATAGTAATAAGATGACGCCACCACTTGAAAATCTAATCGGTCTTCCCCATCGACAATCATTCGTTCTTCATCGTCTTCTTCTTTTTTAAAATAAACATACTCAATGTTAACAACGCGCGTCAGACGGTCGAGCTCGTCTAAGAAATTTACTAGATGTGCGTAAGTATCAACACGGACATCCATCGTAGCTGTTTGTTTATACATCGCTTCTATTTGGTCGCCTCGCCACTCATCCTCAACAAGGTCTCGTTCAGGTCCGATCGTAATCGAAGTGTTTTCATCTGTTCCATCGTCTTCAGCTCCACCCTCGTTTTCCTGATTATCTGTTTGGTCGGCTTCATCTCGTGTCCCTTCCGTCGCCAGTCGTTTATGAACGGCTTCGTCTTTATCCAAAGTCAAGTCCATAATCCGAACGCCGGAAACCTCTTCAGCCATGTTCACATCAAGTAAAAACTGATCTGTAAGTGGAATGACCGGTAATTTACGCTGAAGTGCCGTGGATGTCTCAAGACGACGTTCATTCTCTTCAATCGTAGCCTGTTTTTCTTCTTCCAACTGACTAATCAACTGCTCTTCTTCGTATTTCTGATCTGTTAATACTTGATGCTCCTTTAATCTGGGTTCCAAATAAAACAAATAAGCAACAAGAAATAAGAGCAGTACTGCAACAGTCGACGCTGCGGTATAAAGGAGACGGCGCTTCGTATGGTTCATTTATAGATCGCCTCCGTTCTCGTCGGTTTCATTATCCAATTCAAAATTTATGTCCACTTCATCATCAATCTCTACATCCGCGTCGATATCAAGGTCTAGATCAAAATCTGTATTTAAATCATCTTCAGTATCTTCTTCATTTGCCGGTGGTGCCTCTTCTGTGTCAACAGTCTCACCCGTGTCTTCCTCTTCACCATGAGTCTTTACCGCTTCAGGATTTAACGTAACCGACAATGCTGCGACATAATGAGGAAGGTATTGCTCTTGGTTTTGTTCTGAAGCAAAGGATTCATTGCTTTGTTCCTCTTCTTCCTCATTTTCGGTCATATCTTCGCCTTCAATTTGTAAAAGTGTAACCGAAGCAACTATGTCGGAATCTTCTATAGCTCGCAAATAGTAAGCGATATCTCTTATTTCGTAAAAGCCAGCCTCCAAATAAATTTCAAATGGAAAAGAGTACTCATACTCCAAAAAGTACCCTTCAGGAGGCATAAGAGAGACCATTTCTTGAAGCACTGCGGAACCAGGAATAACTTTCGAATCAAGCTCTTCAATCATTAAATTAAGCTTCACTTTATCCGCATCAGAGAGGCTATCAATCTCATTTTGCAGTTCAGCTGATTCAAGCCGTTTCTCTATTAATTCCTCTTCTACGGCAGCGGACTGCTCTTCGATATGACTTCCGTAAAAACCAACAGAAACTACCGCAAGCAAACTTAAAATTAAAAATCCGCCTAGAAAGTAGAGAATCGTGCGATCTTTTTTTTCTTGTTTTGGCATTAAGTTAATTTCTACAGGCATGGATTGACTACACCTCTTTTTTCAACAAAAGCCCTACCGTTTCGTGAAAACGTTCAGGTATGTTTATGTCTGAGTTTGAAATTCGTAAGTTGGTGCGATCGTATCGTTTTACGGGTATATCAAATTGCCGCCTGCAATCTTCTTCAAAGTGGGCAAGAAACGGGTGGTCGCCATCAATGCAGACTTTCGTTATATCTATTTCACCTTTATGGTAGGATGACTCATAATAATTTCGGAGTTTTCTAACATCAGAATATACAACTTGCCACGCCTGAAGCATGTCTTCTTCACTACCGAACCAAGTATATGTGAGCTCTCTCTCATTCGTCTCTAGCTGCCAAAGCTGCTCATCCGTTTCCCATTTAATATTTCTAGTAACGACAGGGTAGTCACCGTTAAAAACGGTTAATAAAACATGACTAGGATAGCATTGCACAGCGAGCAGGTGTTCATTGGCTTCTGGATAACGAGCTTCATGGTAAAAACGATAATAGGCTAACGGTGAGATATCAGCAGCCACAGGCTTCAATTTACAAGTCTCAAATAACGTTGTATACTCTGTAACAATTTCTTCTGGTGCTGCGACTAACAATAGGCGACGCTGGTTTCCTTCACTCTTCACTTCCTGCCAATCAAAGGCTGGTTCTTCAAACGGAAGTTGGAGCTTATCGCCTAGTTCTAAGTAGAGATGTCCGGTCGTTTCTTCGTCTTTCACATCCGATGAAATTATGTGCTCTTTTAGTACAAGTTGCCCATCCGGTACGTTAAACAAAATTTTTTGTTTTTTTAGCTTCCACTCTTCGACGCATTCCTCCAAAATCGTAACGAGGGTATCCCATTCTTGGATGCGCCCGTCTTTAATGACCCCTTTTGGTAAATGTCGTTCTCCAAAATCAGCGATATCATTTAAAGAGCTATTTTTTCCTCGTACATACCGAATTACATGGTCTTTTATTGAAATAGCGGTTAACGATTGTTTTTTTGTTTTTAGCATCGAATATCCTCACTTTCAATGAACAGAGCTGTCATGCTTTATAATCAATCTATTAAAAGAGTGGTCCAGCTTTTTTTCCCCCGGTTCCTTCAAACATCCTTTAAAAAAGGTACAAATACCATTGCCATATACGATCTCCATAAAAATAAACAATAATGGAAGCAGCGGCAATCGAAGGACCAAATGGGAGAGCAGATTTTCGATTTAGACGCTTCGTTAACAACCCTACTCCTCCAGCAATCGCACCAATCATCGAAGCGAGAAAAAGACTCATAAATACTCCTTTAAACCCTAATACAATGCCAATGACAGCGTACAATTTTACATCTCCGCCTCCCATACCGCCACGGGAAATGACCGCAATGAGAAATAACAAACCAAAGCCCGTAAGCATTCCGGCAATTGTCAGCCACCAGGGATCGAACTGAGCAAAGGTTATCCGAAAAAAGAGAAGAGGCACAAAGAAAAACAAGAGTACCTTGTTTAAAATAAGAAATGATGATAAGTCGCTTACCGTGATGATCACGAGCATGGAAACAAAGAGCAGACTGACGATCAACTCAGAGCTCAGCCCCCAATGGAAATAGCTTAGCAGGAACAAACCCGCTGTAATCGACTCGATAATTGGGTAAAGTATAGAAACTTTCGCCGAGCATCCTTTACATTTTCCTTTTAAAAATAAATATGAAAATACCGGGATGAGTTCGAGAGCAGACAATGTACGCTGACACTTCGGACAATGGGATCTCGGTCGGATAATCGACGCTTTTTGCGGCAGCCGTAAACCGACCACATTATAAAACGAACCTAGCATTAATCCTAAAACAGCAATGTATATCCCTATAAGTAGCTCCAAACGTCACCACCGACACTTTCTCTCTCATCTAGAAATCTATGGAATACTTCTATTATAGAAGGTTTCAACGTCGGAATAAACCGAAACTTGGGAGGTTTTGAAAATAAGTGACTGAATTCCTAAAAAATAAACCTAGGATAGAACATCCTAAATGAACGTTCTACCCTAGGGTAATTTTAAATATAATAGTGACATCTTAATCTTTTAATCTGATTTTATCCCACCATCTAACAATTTTATCCGAAACCCGCGGAATCATTGTTTACTAGTACCCTTTTATCGGGTCTCCGTTTTCATCAAGACCACTTTCCCATGGATCTGCATCCGCATCAGTTTCACCGGATTCGTTCGACTCTTTTTCATTTTCCGAGTCCCCGGCTCCCGAGCCCTCTTCATCTTTTTCATCAATACTATCGGAGCCGGTCGATCCAGAATTATTACCGTTATTTTCTCCCCCGGTCCAAGGATTTCCATCATCATTTTCACTTTCTTCGTTATCCCAAGGGTTTTCGTTTTCCTCATCTTCCCATGAGTCATCACCTTCATCAGGATCCCACGGGTCTGGAGTAGTGTCTTCTTCCTCTTCCTTAGCAAACCGTTCCTCGATACTCCATTCTTCCAGACGATGAACCGGTGGATAGTAATCTTCCGAAACAGTTTCTTCAATTCCTTCCTCACCTTCAATAGAGTCAATGGCACGAACAGTTTTTACTTGATAGCCTTGAGAGCCGTTTTCAATCACCTCCCGCTCACCTTCACTTCGTTCTTTTGTATAACGAACTCTCGTTTTCGGTTCGATTTGTGAAACCTGCTCCACATCAACTCGAATCGAATAAGGGAACGGGAGTCCATGAAGCTCAGCACGTAACTCATTATTATCAAAGTGTAATTGAAGTTCGTAGTCATGAGCATTCGGGTTAAAAAATACCAAGTCTTGCTCATCTGGGATCACATGAGCATCATAACCAAGAGGTACTCCATCATAAAGCTGGTGACGCTGAGACCGTTCAATCACTTCAAAGTTAGTTGATAATAAAACTTCATAAATAGCTGAAGCCAAAACTGTCAAAGATTCTCCTTCTACTGGTTGAATCTGGTGTTCATCCAGCGTTTGAAGAAGCGAAAAAGAACCTCCAGCAGGAATTATCACCGTAGATAAGGTTTGCAATAATTGGATAGAATCTTCGGCTTGCGGAATGTTTCGTTGCGCTGATTCCAACATCAAACTCGAAGGCTTTCTTTCTTCATACAAGTAATCGTGAATGTTTTTATCAACATCTTCAGCAGGAAGTTCCGATACACTCACTTCAAGATCTGCGACGAGTTCATCCATGTTCGTTTGCGATTCTACTTGCTCTTCAAAAACAAACAAGTTGAGTAGACGGACGATTTCTTCTCGATTGACAGTGACTTTAATTGCTTCTTCCCGACTTTCTCCTGAAAACATATGCTCTATAGATTGTTCAACTTCAAACGAAAAGGCTTCATTCGGAATCGTCACAGTCTCGTCATACCACTTCAGGTGAACCGAGGCTTCTGATTTCCATTGATTAATTTCAGCTTGTAAGGCAGATTTTGCTTCTTCTTCGCTCATTTCACTTACATCAACGGACGCTATTTGTGTCTCACGCTCTAACCTTTCTTCTTTCCACCACATGTCATACATGAGCGTTCCTGTATAGGAAAAAAGAGAAAGAAAAGCTACACTTCCTACGAGTACAAGTAGTGTTGCTGCAAACCATTCATGAAACCTCATCATTTTTCCTCCTGACTATCCGTTCACGGTGTTGGTCTTCGTCTTTGTATTCGACCGAATCGAACAATTACTGACGTTTTATTAATAATGACTGTTCTCCTATTTTAGTAATCGAATCTTCTTTATGGTACCGGACCTACCTTTTCTTATTGGTCGTTTTTGTATAACTTCTGCTCTGCTGACTTCTTCACCTCTGTTACCCTGTTCTCAGCTTGTACAATAGGATTTAGAAGTCTTTCTCTTTCAACATGTTGGTCTTTTCTCTCGTCTGAATCTCCTTTTTCTTTCCTCCATTCAATCAGTTCATCGTCAATAGCTGGAGAATTGGATTTCGCACCCTTTTCTAAATGGTCTGCTACTTGAAAAGACTCGGCGTTTTGTTTATCTTCTTCCTCATCAACACCTTCAGCGACGATCATTTGCTTGCCGATTAACCATGAAAAAACGAGCATGAAAACAAAAAGGGAAGTCACTGGTACCCACCATGGATAAAGGTGTAGAAGAGCGTATCCTCCAGCTGTCATTAAACCCGCCAATACAATAAGAAAGACTGTGAATGTTTTAGTAAATACTGATGGTAGCAAGATTAGCACTGGAATTAATAGAAGCATTCCTATGAAAACAAATAAATATTCTAGCAAAGTACTTCTCACCTACTTTATCTGAGTTAAGAACCTATTATCAAAATCTAGTTATTATTTTCATTTTATACCAGAGCTTACAACATTAAAAGGCTGCATGTCATCGATTTTTGTAATATTTGCACGATTAAAGGAACTTGCATCCCTTTATCACTAAAGGAAAATTGACTACCAATAACTCTTAGGAAGGTTATTTGACACGACTGATGGCGCCTGGAGCTAGACACCAGAACGTAGATTTTCTTAACTCTTAAAAAAACTGCATCAGCTCGCATGTTTTAAAGTCTCAAGGATGCTTTCCCCTTGAGACGAGCGGCGTGAAGGTAGCTGTCCTCTTATAAGTCTTATAAAATATACGTTTACTATACATATACGTACTACTTTTGAGAGGTTAGTAAGTACAAAAAGAAGCCTCTTATCCCTATTAGGATAAGAGGCTAAGAAAACTGGGCTACGCGGTTTCTTCCCTGTTGCTTTGCCCCAGTATACATGGCGCGATCAGCATTTCGTAACACAGCCATCGCACTTTCACCGGGCTCGGTTTTGCCGGCAACTCCAATGCTTGCTGTAACTTGTATACTTGTTTGTTTCCGTTCCTTTAAATCATCTTCAACAATAAAGATGTGGTTTTCTATAGCTAGTCGTAATGATTCCGCCATACTTTCTACAACGGTTAGATTTGTACCTTCTATTAAGACAACAAACTCTTCTCCTCCATAACGTGCCACCGTTCCGCAATGTCCAACCGTCTCCTCTAACAAATCAGCTACCTGGCAAAGAACTTCATTTCCACTATGGTGCCCGTATGTATCATTGACTCGTTTAAAATGATCAAGGTCGATGAGAATAATCGCCAATTGTCGTTCATTTAATTCACTTTTGCTTTCGTCAAATTTTTCTAACAGTAAATTTTCAAAGTAACGAAAATTATACAAGTTTGTAAGGGCACACCGTTCACTTTCCTGTTTCTTTTGAGCATAGTTTCGTGCATTCTGAATAGCAACACCCAGATAATTTGCCATAAACTCAAGGATCATCACATGCCGTTTCTCAAATGCTCGCTTTCTCTCGGAAGTCAAAGTGATAACTCCAACCGCCTCATGGTTTCGCATGACCGGTACACTAATAATCGAATGGGTGTTTGGATAATTATCATACTGACCCTGAGTCTCCCATTGCCTACGAGCATCATAATGAACTGAGCGGCCTTCATGAACGACCTTTTTACTTACAGCATCGCCATATAAGAGTGTCATTTCACTATAAGAATCTGGATGGAAAGAATCTTTCAATTTTAGTTGATTATCATTTCGCTCATATAAATAGATACGGTCTACTGGAAAAATCGCTTTCACATGCTCGAAAAATAATTCGATAATTCCTCTTACTGGTAAATTTTCGTTTATACGATATCCGTAGGCACTGACTTCCGTTAACAGCTTGTTCGTTTGTTTAGTATTATGAAATTGCTTTAATATGAGTGAAACACAAATAAAGGGGACACTCATTAACAAAATAGCAATAAAGCCGATCTGGTTGTACATCATCGTCAGGATAAGACCGACTGGGACAATCATCACAGCGGAAATTGCTTCCCACCGCAAGTCTTCATCCCAGAAATTGTGTTCTTTCTTTGTCATGTATTTTATCGCAAAATATATAAGGATATGGTTGGAAAAAAAGTATGTAACGGCATAACCAATGATCGGAATTCCATCATTAAAAAATGTCATTCTATCTACATTTCCAGTACTACCGCCTAAAAGGTAAAAAGCACCGGCTGCTAGAGCAGATGTACTTAAAAAGATAAGAGAGTTTAAAGGAATACGAAACAGTTCTTTTTTTGAAAGTTTTATTCTACTAAGTGCTGTGAATAAAGCTAGTTGAGTCACTGCCATTTCTACTATGATTCCAAATTGTAAAAACACGGCTAACGAAATACCGTGAAGTGGAATCAGTGACGTACTTTTAATACGAATCGGAAAGAGTGAAACGAGGAGAATGAGTACCGAAAATGCAATAACAGCAAAAACATTCTCTGTAGAGAACGCGACGATATGTTCATAAAACAAATAGATAAAGATTGGAAATACAAGAAACCAAAGTACCCAAAAGCTTTGCTTATTTTCCTCTGCCACAACTAATCCCCCCACTCCTACTTCCCCTATTAAAATCCTTTATTAGCTACGAAAGTATGATTTTTCCATCTAATCGTATTTTTATTCTATCATACCTCGTTCACTTTTGTTAATTCTATTATCTTAATTTTCAGATAGATAATAAGGTGTCAAGTAAAAAAAAGAGGACTAAACACTCAGTTTCTTTTGAAACAAAATGTGAATAGTCCTCGAAAATAGGTACTTTAGTCTATATCTTTTCTGTCATGCCATGTCGCATTCTCCCTACAAAATCTTGTGAACCGGTTATAATGATCCCATCTTCTTCTGCTAATCCCTGAAGCTTCTCTTCAAACCAATCGAGAGGGGTATCTGTTGTTTCAACGTACAGTGAATTATTCGTCAGTTCTGCTATTGAAGCTGCCCTCTTATGGTCAAATGATGTTACCACCACTTCCACAAAGGCGTCTTTTAACAGAGCGATCATCATTTGGTCATCTTTATCTTTCATTGCTGCAAACAAGACGGTAAATGTAGTGTTAGGGTACATCGTTTTAACTGATTTGACTAATGTTTCCACAGCCATTGGGTTATGTGCAGTATCAAGCAAAACAATTGGTTTTTCCTTTACCCTCTCCAGCCTTCCTGGGACCGCGGTTCTTTCGAGCCCAATTCTGATTGCTTCATCATCAATCATCATTGCATAATATTGTTTCATATAGTCCAATGCCATTAACGCTAAAGTAGCATTGATCACTTGATGGTCACCTAGCATCGTTAGTTTTAAGTTGTCCATTTGTTTGTAAGACGATTTATACTGGAATCTCGTTTCCATTTCCGTTCGGTTTTCGACTAGGTATCGTCCTTGTTTACCAGCTATGTAAAGTTTCGCATGCTTTATTCTAGATTCCTCTTCAATGACCGCAAAGGCCTCACCTTCAGCAGCTGTCATTACAGGTACACCTGATTTAATCACCCCTGCCTTTTCCCGGGAAATATCTCGAACGGTGTCGCCTAGCCATGCTTCATGGTCCTTACCTACGTTTGTGATAATTGTCACAAGAGGGGTAATTACATTAGTAGCATCTAGACGTCCTCCCATTCCAGTTTCAATAATAGCAATGTCTACTGGTTTAATTGTAGAGAAATAATAGAGGGCTGCTGTCGTTATCCGTTCAAATTCTGTTACTTCCGTTTGTAACTCCTGCTCCGTTTCCGTTATAGCTTCTTCGATTTCTTTTAAGCATTTGTGTAATTCTTCTTCTGAAATGTTTTCACCGTTAATCGAAATTTGTTCTGCAGGGGTTTCCCAATAAGGGGAGGTATACGTACCTACAAAGAAATTAGCTTCTTTTAACATTTCGCGTAGAAAAGCCGTCGTTGAACCTTTACCATTCGTTCCGGCAACATGAATCGTTTTCACTCTCCGTTCAGGATGACGGAGCTTTTCCATCAATCGTTCCATTCGTTCTAGTCCCATATTGATTGGCTGTTGTACGTCCATTCGTTCCATCTCCTCTTCATATCATTAAAAACCGTTGTACAGTGAAAGAATAACTTTGGTAAGATGAATACATTATGATACCCCCCTACATATTTTGAATAAACCTTCGACGAATTGCAATCGTTAATCAAAAACTTAAGGAGATCGCTTTCATGTATAATGGTTGGCTCGTTTATAACAGCAGTTTACAAACAGAAAAATTCATGGACTACGCGAGGTGGTTCCAAAAAGCAACGAAACAACTAGGTATGACAATGGATCTAATTCCAAACTGCGAACTACTTGTTACAATAATGAACGGTGAGAGTCAACTTAATGTTCCCCGTCAGTCAACATGGCCTGATTTTATCCACTTTGCAGATAAAGACATACACCTTGCCAAACAGCTAGAGCACGAAGGTATTCCGCTTTTTAACTCAAGTGAAGCCATCGCTCGTTGTGATAACAAAGCACTTATGCACCACTCCCTAGCAGGTCACAATATTCCAATGCCAAAAACAATCATTTCTCCTAAAGTGTTTGAGGGATGTGAACAGGGAAAATTAGACTACCTTCACACTGTAGTTGAGACATTAGGCTTTCCTCTCATTGTTAAAGAAGCCTTCGGATCGTTTGGACAACAAGTCTATAAAGTAGATACAATAGGAACATTAATGGAGCTTGTAAAAACGCTTAGTAGCAAAGAATTCATCTTCCAAGAAATGATTACTGAAAGTACAGGGAGAGATATCCGGTTGAATGTCGTTGGTGACCAAGTGATAACCGCTATGAAACGAACATCAGCAGTAGATTTTCGTGCAAACGTAACCGCGGGTGGTTCAACAACGCCATACAAACCTACACTTGAAGAAGAAGAATTAGCCATTCGCACAGCTAAAGCGATAGGAGCTGATTTTGCAGGTGTTGATCTGTTATTAGGGCAAGATGGACCCCTTCTTTGTGAAATCAATTCAAATCCTCACATCCGTAGTATTTACGAATGTACGGGAGTTGATGTTGCGCCAGCTATGGTTGAGCATATAAAAAATCGACTAACTTAGGACATCCCCCCTTACCTTGAAGAGCCCCAAATGATTACACATTTTGTGGCTCTTCCTTCTTATTTCTACTTGTTTTAACTTTTATTCTACCTTTATCAACCTCATCTGATAAAAACCACGTAGCTGCTTTTTATTAGGCTCTGTTAAAGTATTGTGATTCGCTTTCGGTGAACGCTTTCCGCGAGCACGACTAGAGCCTCCATGGCAGAAAAACACTGCCTGTGGAAAGCGAAGCCATGGAAGCGGCACCCTTTGTATTTGAGTTCTAGAGTTATTCAGCAATCCCTATTTTAATCCTTTAGAAAAGGCAAACTTTCTTAAATTAGAAAATAAGAAGCTGTCTCTATAGAGACAGCTTCTCCTACCAGGACCGTTATCCTTTTAATTCAGTAATACGTGCATCTACTTTATCTCGTTGTTCAAGATAATCTTTTTCTTTTGCACGTTCTGCTTCCACGACTTGATCCGGAGCTTTACTCACAAAGCCTTCATTTGAAAGTTTTTTCTGAACACGAGTAACCTCTTGATCGAGACGTTTCCTTTCATTTTCAAGACGGTCAATCTCTGCATCTAAATCGAGAAGTCCTTCTAGTGGTAAATACAATTCTACACCGGACAAAACAGAGGACATTGATTTTTCAGGTGCTGTTACGTCCACTCCCATCGTCAAGTCACTTGGGCGACAGAAGCGCTCCAAATAGGATTTTCCACGCACAAGTTGGGCTAAAACATCGTCATTGTCTGCTTTGATTTGTAGATCTACTTCCTTACTCATCGGAACATTTAGTTCCGCACGCGTGTTACGAACTGAGCGAATGATACTTTGAAGAAGCTCCATGTCTTTTACCGCTTGCTCATTCATGAGGTCTCTTTGTTTTTCCGGCCATTCTGCAACCGTGATGGACTCGCCTTCGTGTGGAAGGTGCTGCCAGATTTCTTCAGTAATAAATGGCATAAACGGGTGAAGCAGTCTAAGCGTATTATCGAGAACATACGCGAGTACTGAACGAGTGGTATGCTTTGCTTCTTCGTCTTCCCCGTTTAATGGAAGCTTTGCCATTTCAATATACCAATCACAGAAGTCATCCCAAATGAAGTTATAAAGAGCACGACCGACTTCGCCAAACTCATAAGTATCGATATGTTTTGTTACATGTTCCGTAGTCTCTTGTAGTCGCGTTAAAATCCAATCATCTGCAATAGATTTCTTTCCGCTCAAGTCTATGTCTTCATACTTCAAGCCATCCATGTTCATTAACGCAAACCTAGAGGCATTCCAGATTTTATTTCCAAAGTTCCAATTGGCTTCTACCTTTTCCCAATAAAAACGAAGGTCCTGACCTGGTGAACTGCCAGTAGATAGGAAGAAACGCAATGCGTCGGCGCCGTATTTATCGATCACATCCATTGGATCTACACCGTTACCAAGCGACTTACTCATTTTTCGTCCCTCAGCATCACGAACAAGGCCGTGAATGAGGACATCTTTAAATGGACGTTCACCTGTGAATTGAAGTCCTTGGAAAATCATTCTAGCTACCCAGAAATAAATAATGTCATATCCCGTTACAAGAACATCTGTCGTGTAGTAACGCTTAAAATCTGGTGCATTTTCATCTGGCCAGCCCATTGTAGAAAATGGCCACAATGCGGACGAGAACCACGTATCAAGGACGTCTTCGTCTTGCTCCCAGTTTTCAATGTCAGCAGGTGCTGTTTTTCCTACATATAGTTCACCTGTTTCTTTGTGGTACCAAGCAGGAATACGGTGACCCCACCATAATTGGCGTGAGATACACCAGTCGCGAATGTTCTCGATCCAGTGCATGTAGGTCTTTTCAAAACGGTCTGGAACAAAGTTAACTTTATCGTCAGCATTTTGCAACGCGATTGCTTGCTCTGCTAATGGGCCCATTTTAACGAACCATTGCGTAGAAAGGTAAGGTTCAACAACTGCACCGCTTCGCTCAGAATGGCCTACAGAATGCATGTGATCTTCAATTTTGAAAAGGACACCTTCATTTTGTAAGTCATTAACGATTTGTTTGCGGCACTCGAAACGGTCCATCCCTTGATATTTACCGGCATTTTCATTCATTTGTCCGCCTTCGTCCATTACAAGTACGCGTTCTAGGTCGTGACGGTTGCCGATTTCAAAGTCGTTCGGATCGTGAGCAGGAGTAATTTTTACCGCTCCAGAACCAAACTCCATGTCAACATAATCGTCAGCAACGATGTCAATTTCCCGTCCGACAATTGGCAGCTTTACTTTTTTACCAATTAAGTCTTGATATCGCTCATCTTTAGGATGCACAGCAACGGCTGTATCTCCAAGCATTGTCTCTGGGCGCGTGGTCGCTACTTCAATATGTCCGCTACCATCTGCTAGTGGATATTTCATATGATAGAAGCCGCCTTGAACATCTTTGTAAATTACTTCAATGTCAGAGAGCGCTGTTTTCGTTTGCGGGTCCCAGTTAATAATGTATTCACCACGATAAATAAGCCCTTCTTCATAAAGACGTACGAAAACTTCTCTAACCGCATTAGACAAACCTTCGTCTAACGTAAAACGTTCGCGGGAATAATCTAAAGACAAGCCTAATTTTGACCACTGCTGACGGATAAATTCAGCATATTCTCCTTTCCACTCCCAGGACTTCTCTAAGAATTTTTCTCTCCCTAGGTCGTGACGGCTGATGCCTTCCTCTTTAAGCTTTCCTTCAACTTTAGCCTGCGTTGCAATTCCCGCATGATCCATTCCAGGTAGCCACAAAGCATCATAGCCTTGCATTCGTTTTGTACGAGTCAGGATATCTTGAAGCGTCGTATCCCAAGCGTGGCCTAAATGAAGCTTTCCCGTTACGTTTGGCGGGGGAATCACGATTGTATAAGGCTCCTTATTTTCATCACCCGTTGCTTCAAAGAATTTTCCATTCACCCAGTACGGATACCACTTCGCTTCTGTAGCTTTTGGATCGTACTTTGGCGGCATTGAAACATTGTCATTGTTCATTGTTTTTCCTCCTTCATCTTCCTTTAATACACGTACGCTACGCATCTGCTGTTTTTGGAAACACAAAAAGCCCCCTTCGTCAAAGGACGAAGAGAGCTGTAGCTTCTCGCGGTACCACCTTTGTTTATTCTGCAAATGTCAACAAAAGACTCCTACAGAATACACTCAAGTGACGATAACGGCGTCATCCGGCTTTTACTAATAGTAACTTTCATCAAGACGTTCGCAAAAGCAACTCCGGGGCGACCTTCCATTTCTACATCCAAGAAAACCTCTCAGCACTTGGTTTTCCTCTCTTGTGGGCTCAAAATGTACTCTTCCCCTTCAAAGTATGTATACATGTGGTTTATTTTAAGTTAGAGGACGTTCAATAGTTGTCGAATCTATTCATTACGTAGCTACTCAACCCTCTTTTAAAACACATTATTACATCTATACGTTATTTTACTCTTTCTTCGTTTAATGTTCAATAGGCAGATATGGAATCTACCCTTTAAAAACATCTTCACCCTTCTGACGTTTTTTTATACTACTTTGTTGAAGTCTGTCCTACACAAACACACATTAAAGGCTTGCGCATAAAATAACATCACGAACAGTCTATAAGAGTAAAAAAAACGCTATGTAAATTTCTCATTCATCAAAGGAAGGGGGCAGAGTCAGTGAGTAAAAGGTTTAATAGAAATCGTTTGCCACTTTGGGGAAGGCGACTGATTGATGCTTTTTATCAATGCTTATTACCGATTATCTTCTTTCAGTTGATCAGGACCTTACTGTTTCCGAGTACCTTTGATGTCATCCTATTAGCAACGTTGGTTGTATTATACCTCTCTACAGTCCAAGGTTGGTTTAGCTGACATGTGAAATAAGAAGCTTCATGCCATAATATAATACTTTAGTAATTTAGTGACGCTTTATCGTTAGTGTTGCTATTTGTTTTTTGAGCGTTTTGGGCAAGCAAATGCTTGCCCAAAACGCTCAAAAAGCTATAAACAACCACCAGAGTTATTATGAATATTGTTCAGGTTCTTCTTTAAATAATCCACTCATAAGACGATGAATCCGATTCAAAGATAGAATCCGCCTTTCCAGGTGAGTAACGAGTTGAAGCTGCGATCGCTCCTGCTTTTCTTTTACATATAAGTCCACTGAATGAAAGACGCTTTCAGGAAAAGCTAGATAGCTAAGTAAAAGATGACGTTCTTCATCAAATAACGAAAAATGACGTTCATAAAGGTTTAACCAGTGCAGCCCTTCTGTTTCGTCCCATGGTTGGGTTTGAAAATAATGCCTGAATAAAATTGCTAATTCCCTTGCAGGGGTATCAAGGACAGCTTTTTCGAAATTTAAAAAGTAGCCTGAACCATACTGGTCAAATAATACATGCTTCCGGTTCAACTTACCGTGACAAAGAACACTTCTAAACCCTTTCTTTTCTTTGCATATGTCCACCCATGAAGAAAGGTGATTTTCAGCCTCTTCAGCCATTTGTACCATCCGTTGAAAGTGGGTTATAAAAGTTAATTCAAATGGAGACATATACATCTGGGTTTCAATTTGATCTGCAAATCGCTCCATTTCAAGCTTCCTTCGTTCCCACCTGTGCTGCAAAGTATCAAATGAAGCCTGGATGACCTCTTCTGTGTATTCCTGATTTTTTTCAGTTAAACCATGAAGTTTCGCTATCTCTTCAACCACGACATCCTCTTTACTAATAGGATGCTGGAAACGTTCATGACTTTGGTACCAGGGCATCAAATAATAAGCAAAATCCCCACGACGAACGAGGAAATCTCCATACTTGGTCTGCATGATAGGTACGACATAATGAAAACCAATCCGATCAAGTCTGCGCATAACATGGATAAACCAGTCGCCTTGTTCTTTTGACATTCGTGTTTGTTTTAAAGCAAACGTTCCTCTAGGTGTATAAACTTTTTTCACATTTCCGATTGTATCCATTCTCTCAGGATAAAGATCATACTGGAAAAGGACAGACCCTAAATGATCAAACGTTTTTGTTGTCAATTGGCCACCTTCTCTCTTTTCCCGTCTAACCATTGACTAAGGACAGTAACAAAAGCTCTTGACGCTTCCCACTGACGATACATTGCTTCGAGGTAAACATACGATTTTTCTTGGTTAACGGCTTTATTAATTCTGTCAACTGACTCAATAAAGTCCCACGGCATAAGGGCTTCTCGTAAAAGACAGATGGCAGTCTTGTCTCGAAAACCTTCCACTTTTTCTAGGGATGTTAACAACTGCTTAAACGATTTGCTCCCAAGCCTTTGTAAACAATCACTTAAAAAATACGCGAGAGATTTGTATCCTTTTTCCGGCTGAGAACCTTGAAACTCCCAAAACAGTTGACCATAAATCTCTTTACCTGCATCTAATGAAAACAATGGATCAATAACGATAGCTTTTGTTTTGAGAGGCAGCGTAAGCTTTTCTGCTTTTTGAAAACGAGTCACCGCTTCATCTAGCGTTTTTTTCAATATATTAACGACGATAGGATCTTGGTTAGTAGTGCATTCCTTCAGACAGTCTACAATCTTCTCCTCTGTTAAAGTCGGATTATGGGCGCAGCTGTCATCCATCTTCGTTCCAACGTGAAGGATCCCGCGAACAAATTCAGCTAATATCGCTTCTTTGTTTTGATATGAAAAAAGGGAAGTGACCTCATCGTGCAAGGTCAGCCACCCCTCCGAATAAAGAAAAGCCATGTCGCCATCTACAGTACGAATCATCCGGTTCGTTAAGCATACACCTTGATTATCAAACGCTTCACGCCACTGAATATGCCAATTCATCACCTGTTGCTGATCCCAAAAACGGACGATTTTGTTTCCTCTTTCCGTTTTTAACTTTTCTCCTTTTTGAATCCATTCCCCTGTTTCGAAGCCGTACGCTGCATTTAATTTCTCAATCTCGATCATCGAGCAGTCCCCCTATGAAGAGGATTGGGAGGTTTTTCTTGTTGGTATATATAATATTTGCCCCTCGTCAACTCTCTCTTCATTCAATTGGTTCGTTCTCATCAACTGACTTACCGGGATATCATAGCGTTCCGAAATGGTTTCAATTGATTCTCCAGGTTGAATAATACACATTCTCAAACGTGAAAACTCTTCTTCATTATCACGAGCAAGCATTTTTGTTAAATACAGAGCATTTTCTTCTCGTCCCTCATGTTCTTCTTCTTCAGTACTCTCTTCCTCCTCGTATTGATCTTCTACTTCCATTTTCGTTTCTTCTACGTACCTTACTTGTTCCATTCCTTCTTTATGATTTGTTTCAGGCTCTTCAAATTCGGGTTCGTTTTCTTGATTTTCTTCCTCAGTCGAACTTGAAAAATTGACAACCGGCTCATGATGAACTTCTTCGTGTTCCTCTTCTTCTTCCAAGTAATCACTGTTTCGCATTTCAGGCTGCGGCTCTTCTTCCAATGCTGGCCTTACCGATTCATAATGAAAGGACCGTTCCTCCTCCTCTTCTGCTTCTTCCTTTTTTTGCTCAGTTGTATTCGATTGGCTCGGGAACTCCCCTCGCATACCAGTAATGGATACATCCGCCTGAAGCTCAATACAGCCATTACCAGGCAAATCATAGTCAAACCCATCTACATTTACGTAAACGTCATCTAAACTGTGAATCCGATCTCTAGGAATAGTAACATCAATAGGAAACGGATGCTTGATTGTTCCTAAGCCTTCATCAGATATCCTTACTTCTTCAATAGATCTAAAAGACACTTGCTCAGATAAGCTCGCATCCCTTTGTTGTTGCGCTTCATCAACTTCTTTTCCTGGACGGTACTCTCCCGTTAACACGAGGTTTCCTTTTACAGTAACATGATCTTCCGCTTCATGAATTGAGATGTCAGGATCTAAAGATAAAGACAGGACATTTTCAATTTCCTGGCCTCGATTCAACCACACCGCTTCTTGAATCGAAAATGATAAGGTTGACGCCTGTTCATTGGCCACACAATTCTCCTCCTTTTATAAAAAAACTTGCTTTTTTCCGGTCAGTTCTTGATGTGATTATTTGTCCACTATGAAGACCATCTATGCCACTCATACGTTACACTTCTATGAGGTTAAAAAGATAATTATGCCTAGTTTTCAAAACTGGTGGGACGAGTTTATCTTTGGGTGATTTTTTCAGCTTTGAGTGTTTTTCTCACGAATTTAGAGCACTTTCTCACGACTCTGGGGCGCCTTCTTCCACCTTTGCGGGCCTATATCAGCGTAATTGGGACAGGTATCGGTGAAAAATAAAACTAATATCGAGGATTCAACAAAAATCAAGCCTCTCTTCTCCCGACTCTTGACGATACTCCTAACTTTCAGTGCATTTATCATTCCATCGCACAAAAAATATCCCACCTGTTAAAAAAACAGGTAGGATATCTTGATAGAAGGTGACCCGCACGATTATTGTTGGCGAATCTTTGCAAAAGCTTTTTCTGCTGCTTCAATTGTACGGTCTATGTCTTCTTCTGTGTGCTTCGTTGACAGGAACATTCCTTCAAATTGAGAAGGGGCAATGGAGATTCCTTCTTCAAGCATGTGGCGGAAATACTGCGTGAACATCTCCAAATCAGAGGATGATGCTTCATCATAGTTTGTAACCGGCCCGTCATTAAAGAAGAAGCCGACCATTGATCCTGCTCGATTTATCGTACAAGGGATCTCATACTTTTCTGCCGCCTTCGTCAAGCCGTCTTCCAAGCGCTTACCTAGCTGGGCAAACCTTTCATAATCCGCTTCACTTAACTGATCAAGCGTTTCGAAACCTGCTGTCATCGCAAGCGGATTTCCTGATAGTGTCCCCGCTTGATAAATCGGACCTGCTGGTGCTACGTGTTCCATTATTTCTTTTTTACCCCCGTAAGCTCCTACAGGAAGGCCGCCACCAATAACTTTACCTAGACACGTTAAGTCAGGTGTCACACCTAATTCACCTTGAGCACATTGATAGCCGACTCGAAATCCAGTCATGACTTCATCAAAAATCATCAGTGACCCGTAGCTCTCGGTGATTTCTCTTACTCCTTGTAGATAACCTTCCTTAGGTGGTACAACACCCATATTTCCTGCAACTGGCTCTAGAATAACGGCTGCAATGTCGTCACCAAACTCTTCAAACGCGTACTTTAGGCTCTCCATGTCATTGTATGGCACAGTGAGCGTGTTTTTCGCTACTGACTCCGGAACGCCAGGGCTATCTGGTAGACCAAGCGTTGCTACACCCGAGCCTGCCTTAATGAGTAAGGAGTCCCCGTGTCCGTGATAACACCCTTCGAATTTTACAATTTTATTTCTTCCTGTGTATCCTCTTGCAAGACGCAGCGCACTCATCGTTGCTTCGGTACCGGAATTGACCATTCTTACAATTTCAAAAGAAGGTACACGGTCAATAACTAGGTCTGCTAATTTCGTTTCAATTTCACTTGGTGCGCCAAAGCTTGTCCCTTTTTCAGTCATTTCTTTTAAGGATGCGACGACACGTTCATCCGCATGTCCTAATACGAGAGGTCCCCAAGACATGACATAGTCGATATATTCATTACCATCAATATCCCAAATGTGTGAGCCTTGGCCCTTCTCCATAAACACTGGATCCATCTTCACGGATTTAAACGCACGTACCGGGCTGTTTACACCTCCAGGCATGACTTTTTTCGCTTTTTCAAATGCTGCAATTGATTTATCTAGTTTCATATTATTCGCCTCCCTTATGATTCACCCTTTAACCACTTAGCTACGTCTTTTGCGTGGTAAGTTAAAATAAGATCTGCTCCGGCTCGCTTCATACTTAACAGCTTTTCCATGACGACCGCTTTTTCATCAATCCAGCCGTTTTCGGCAGCTGCTTTCACCATCGAATACTCGCCGCTCACATTGTATGCGACCATCGGGTACGGAAAACGTTCTTTCACTTCACGGATAATATCGAGATAGGAAAGCGCAGGTTTTACAATTAAAAAGTCAGCGCCTTCTTCGATATCAGACTCTGCTTCCCGAATTGCTTCTAAACGATTAGCAGGGTCCATTTGGTACGTTTTGCGGTCTCCTGATTTCGGAGAGCTGTGAGCTGCATCACGAAACGGACCATAAAAAGCCGATGCATATTTAACAGCATAACTCATTATTGGAATATCATGAAAGCCTGCTTCGTCTAACCCTTGACGGATCGCAGCAACAAATCCATCCATCATGTTGGAAGGCGCAATAATATCCGCACCTGCTTCCGCTTGAGAAACGGCTGTTTTAGCCAATAAAGTTAATGAATCATCATTAACAATTTCCCCTTCATGTACAACACCACAATGGCCGTGGTCTGTAAATTGACACAAACAAGTATCAGCAATGACCGTTGTTTCTGGGTACCGCTCTTTTATCTGCTGAATGCCACGTTGCACTATGCCATCCTTATCATATGCGGAAGAACCGACGTCATCCTTATCTGCTGGCACTCCGAACACAATAATCGTCTCAATGCCAAGTGCAATCACTTCATCGATCTCTTCATTTAACCGATCAAGAGACCATTGATACACCCCTGGCATAGATGGGACTTCATTTTTAATATCCGATCCCTCTATTACAAAAACCGGATAAATTAAATCTTCTGTATGAATGTGCGTTTCTCTTACAATATTTCGAATGCTGGAAGTACGGCGCAATCGACGGTGACGGTGAAAATCTAATGAATTCATCCTAATATCCTCCTAATCTTTTTTGATATACCTTAAATAGAAGGGCCTCTGTCGTATACTCTTCTGGGATGACCCATTGCTCTACTTGATACGACTCGAGGGCGGCGCTCGTAATTGGCCCAATCACGCTAAAACCATTATAATCTTGTAACTCATTTTTCTCCTGAGCTGATAGTGGTTTAAAAAACGCGTGTACTGATGATGGACTTAAAAAGGGGACGACATCGACTTCTTTTTCCACAATCATTCTATGTAATTCCAATGCCTGTCCTGTATTAAGCTTGGTGTAATACGCGATAGGTGCAATAACCTGAAATCCAGATTCCTTAAGTGTTGACTCTAGGACATCCCGGGCAAGACTGCTTCTTGGAAATAAAATCTTCTCCCCGTTATCAAGCTCATCAATTAAGACTTCAGCTAAATGTTCTGCATCAAAGCGGCGTGGCATAATCTCAGGAAAAAGCCCTTGCTCCTCAAGAAGTTGTTTCGTTTTTACCCCTACACAAGCGATCTTTTTTTGTTGCAGTTGTCGAATCTGACGATCAGATAAATGCCGAATAGTATAAAGGACTGCATTGGCACTTGTAAAAACAACACAATCCGTAGTGTTTAGTTTCTCTAGTTCAAAAGCTTTTGTAAAAGCAGAGTTACTCTCCGCAGGAAGGATCTCAAGCAAGGGAACCTCAACAGGAACACCGCCATGCTTTTCAATCAGACGGGAAAAGGGCTTCGCTTGATGCTTGGCCCTCGTGTTTGCGATCCGTAACCCGTCTAATGAAAAAGCCTCTGATCGTTTCATTAAAGATCGAGCTCCTGTTTAACTTTGTCCAAGACCTCTTTTGCTCCTTCATTCAATAAAAACTCTGCCACACGGTTTCCAAGAGCTACTGGGTCATCGCCAACTTCTGTACGCTTGAAAATCTGTTTTCCATCAGGAGAAGCAATGAGCGCTGTTAATGACACTCTTCCTTCATCTGTTAAAGTCGCATACCCTGCAATTGGTACCTGACACCCACCTTCAACAGTATGAAGAAATGCCCGCTCTGCAGCTACGGTTTTTGAAGTTACATCATCGTTAATCTTGGATAACAGTTCAATAAGTTCGTCATCATCTGCACGACATTCAATACCTAGAGCTCCTTGACCGACAGCTGGCAACGATATTTCAGGGTCTAAAAATTCCGTGACAATCTCTTCTGAACGGCCTACCCGCTCGAGTCCAGCAGCGGCTAAAATAATCGCGTCAAACTTTTCTTCCGTTAGTTTTCTCAGACGCGTATCAATATTGCCGCGAATCCACTGAATTTCTAAGTCTGGCCGTTCTGCAAGAACTTGAGCACTACGGCGCAAACTACTTGTTCCAACAATAGAGCCCGCTGGAAGGTCCTTTAACGTTTTATTGCTGTTCGAAATAAAGGCATCACGAGGATCAACTCGTTTAGGAACAGAAGCGATAGTTAACCCATCGGTTTCTCCAGCAGGTAAGTCTTTCATACTGTGAACAGACATATCGATTTCTTTATCAAACATCGCTTTTTGGATTTCTTTTACGAATAACCCTTTGCCACCGACTTTTGACAGAGTCACATCCAAAATCTTATCTCCCTTTGTCACAATTTCTTTTATCTCAAACTCAAAAGGTAAATTTAGCTTTTCAAGTTCTTGAATTACCCATTTCGTTTGTGTAAGTGCTAAGTTACTTCTTCTTGAACCGAGAACTATTTTTCGCATAAAAACCTCCACTGAACATTCGTATATTGAAACTTACGGGTTAATACCACAAGTGAAACTCTGAAAAAGAGCTGGACAAAAAGTAATTTACGAGCAGAACTAAAAAGGCTGCAATATTAAATAGCGCCAAACCGTACCCCCGTTTCTTTTTGACCACAAATTGAAAAAGGTACACTCCATAAACGATGATGACAACAAAGCTCGACATCACTTTTAAGTCATTCCAAGGAACCGTCCCGAATTCAATCCACGCCCATACAACGCCTAAAATTAACCCGACTACCATTAACGGAAACCCGACGAGTGTGAAAATGTAAGAAAACTTCTCAAGCTTGGCTAAGTCGCCAATTCGAAACATTCGTTTTCCCCATTGCTTTTCTTTTAACATATGGTGCTGAAGCATATACATAAATGAAAAGGCAAAAGAAAGTGTAAACGCCCCGTATGAAATTAAGATAACAGAAACATGTATGGCCAATAGCTCCAAAATCAATAAACTTCTAAGCTGTTCTGAAACATCGCCTGAGGGGGTAAAAACGCTAATTGTCATGATGATAAAGCCGACGATATTGACAAAAAAGATAAGAAAATCCATTCGGAACAGGCGATTAATGACTAAGGAAAAGCTTACCAGTATCCACGCATATAGAAAGAGCCCTTCAAATATGGTCATTAAGGGCAATCGATTAAACTCCAGCATTCTTAATATGAAAAAAACAAACTGAAGCAACCAGACAATAGAAAGCAACCAGAAGGCAATGCGATTCACCTTCTGGTTGTTTTGAATGAAATCAATGAAATAACCTAGGACACTTAATAAATACAATACGATGATCAACATATAAAGCGTGTTTAACAGCATATCCCAGCCCCCCCTTTTCCTCTAAGAGCGGACAAAAGCCTTGGTTGGTTCACGAGTGAGTTCAGCTTTTCTCTTTTGAAGATTCCATTCCCTTTCTGCTTTGTTAATGTAAATATCAAATTGAGGCTGATCACTTTCTTCAAGTTCTTTTTCAACACCAAATAGTTTCGTTACAAGAGCCAGTGATTCTGCGGCATCATCTTCTTCAGGTAATTCTTTTACTGCAGTTATAGGATCTCTTAGAATTTGGTTAATAACGCTTTTCATATGTTTTCTGATGACTTTTTTCTCGCGCTCTGTCAAATCTGTCAGTTTACGCTCTAAGCTCTCCATCGTGTCTGCTTGTATTGATAGTGCCTTCGTTCGGATAGCTGAGATGACCGGAACAACACCTAGTGTGTCTAGCCAATAGCTAAAAGCAATTAAGCCTTCTTCAATCATTAGCTCAATTTTTTCCGCTTCTTTTTGGCGTACTTCCAAGTTAGCAGCAACAATCCCTTGCAAATCATCAATGTCATAGAGGTAGACATTTTCTAAGTCTCCAATTGCCGGGTCAATATCTCTCGGAACCGCAATGTCCACTAAAAAGAGCGGCCGTCCGTTACGATTCTTCACCATATTCAGCATTGAATCCTTAGTAAGTACGTAATCTGAAGATCCAGTGGAACTGATAAGGATGTCTGCGGAACAAAGAGCTTCATCCATTTCATCCATAGAACGAGAGATCCCATTAAACTTTGTCGCGAGATCTGCTGCTTTTTCTTTCGTACGGTTCATGACTGTAATATCATTGACACCGCTCGCATCAAGGTGTTTCGCTGTAAGTTCACTCATCTTCCCAGCACCCAAAACTAAAACATCTTTTTGTTGGAAACCACCGAAAATCTTTTTACCTAACTCTACAGCGGCGTAGCTTACTGACACGGCATTTTCACCAATGCTTGTCTCAGAATGAGCTCTCTTGGCTAACGTAACAGCTTCTTTAAATAAGTGATTAAAAATCGTACCTGTTGTTCCCTGTTGTTGCGCTGTGGAAAAACTATTGCGGATTTGCCCAAGAATCTGAGTCTCTCCGACAACCATAGAATCCAATCCACACGTCACACGATAAAGGTGCTCAACAGCACTATCATCTTCACGGATTTGAAGGTATGGTGTGAACTCTTCTTTTGGCATATCAAACCACTCAGATAGAAATGCCTTTGTATAATAACGGCCGGTATGGAGCTGGTCCACCACCGCATAAATTTCAGTACGGTTACAAGTAGAAACAATCACACATTCCAACATACTTTTAGAGCCTCTGAGTTTATCCAAAGCCCCTTGAAGATCATCTTGGAACGTAAATTTTTCTCGAATTTCTACTGGAGTTGTTTTATAATTCAAACTGACGACAAGGATGTGCATCATTTCACCCCCGATAACGGTGTAAGTCTTTGTAAGCGACGTGCAGTAAAGCTGAATCAATTCGACTTCTTTAATGAACTCGCTAGTGTAATATATAACGAAAACGATCATTCATAATTTTTACACATACCTAAATCATTGTATCATGTAAAAACGGTAAAGTGGAAGGCTCGTTTTACATTCTGTCATTATTATAACATTCAAAAGGACGGTTACAAAAAGAAAGGTTTGAACAGATTATGAAAATTTCTTTGGTATAAAAAAAGCGCAAGGAGGACGCTTTCACCCAGGGCACAAGTGCGACATCCGTTCTGCCTTCACTTCGTTCGGATTCACGGTGTCTTCTTTGCTGCGAGGTCTTCAGCTGCTCCTGCGGTCCTCGTCGCAAAAAACCATTGTTGCTTTTCCCGCTGGAGTCGCCGTCTTCCGCTCTTTCCTTCTATAAATCAAAAATAACAATCTATACGAAAAGAACCCTTTTAAAAAAACGTCAGCTACCGGAGCATATTTTAAAGTCTCAAGGGCGCTTTTCCTTTGAGACGAGCGGCGTGTAAGGAGCTGTCACCTTATCAATTAGTACCTTTCAAACAAAGACAATCTGTAACCTTTGGACAAAATGGGGTCATTCAACATCACCTGGTAAAGTATTATTCCCGGCCCTCCCATTTTTATCCTTTCGCCGTGATTAGGAAAGTATCCACTTTTAACGTTAAAGCGCAACAAACTTTACGAAAACAACCTTTATATAAAAGTCTTTCAGAAAAGAGGTATCTTATGCTATGAAAAGAAATAATCTCATTCCCGGACTAGTTCTCATTGCAATCGGCTTTTATTTTTTCGCTAAACAAATGGACTGGAATATTCCATTTGCACAAGTTGTATTTGCTTGGCCTTCGATTTTAGTCGTAATTGGTTTGATGTTTTGCTTTCAGGCTTTCTCCAATAAAGACGAAAGTCAAACCTTTAGTGGCGTCACACTATTAGGTTTCGGCCTCCATTTTCACGCCGTTCATACGTTCTCACTTTGGTCCCACCATTGGGGTTACTTTACATTCATCCTCGGAGTCGCGTTTCTTGCCAAATATAGTGTTCGAAAAGCCGAGGGATTGCTTCCTGGGATTGTGTTACTTGCCATCTCGATATTGTCTCTCTTTTATCAAGGTGTATTTGACTGGATTAGAGAATCACTCGGTATCTTCCAGCAATACTGGCCTTTGATTTTTATCGTTATTGGAATTTACTTATTATTTTTCAAAAAAAAATAACCGAGCTTGGAATACAACCCAAGCTCAGTTATTTTAAGATTACAGGACTTTACTTAAAAATTCCTGTGTACGCTTTTCTTTTGGATTTTCAAACAACTCTACTGACTCGCCTGTTTCAACGATTCTTCCATCATGCATATAAACCGTATAATCCGCTACTTCTTTCGCAAACCCCATCTCATGAGTAACGACAATCATCGTCATCCCCTCTTTCGCCAGCGCTTTCATTGTTTCTAGCACTTCACCCACGAGTTCAGGGTCAAGAGCAGATGTAGGTTCATCAAAAAGCATGATGTCGGGCTTCATCGCTAACGCACGAGCAATCGCAACACGCTGTTTTTGCCCGCCTGAAAGCTTACCTGGATACACATCGTACTTATCTCCAAGTCCCACTTTGTCCAAAAGCTGTTTTCCTTCATCAGTGGCTTGATTCTTTGCTGTTTTTTTCACCATAATTGGGGCTTCAATAACGTTTTCAAGCACTGTCTTATGAGGAAATAAATTAAAATGTTGGAACACCATTCCCACTTTTTGACGTACTTCGTTGATGTTATGCGTCTTTGTTTCAATTTGTTCACCTTCAAAGATAATCTTTCCGTTATCCTTTACTTCTAAGAAATTCAAACAGCGAAGTAGGGTACTTTTACCAGATCCACTTGCTCCGATTAAACAGACTACTTCGTTTTCATTTACTTCTAGATCAACATCCTTCAAGACGTGAAGATCTCCAAAGGATTTATTTAATTTTTCTACACGTATCATTTCAGTCATGGCAAATCCCTCCTACCGATCACTCGCGGACAAGCGGTGTTCTAATCTGTTGACAACCCAAGTTAAAATCAAGACAAGGATTAAATAGTACAAGGCTACGATGACATAAGTTTCCATATAATTTAACGTCCCAGCAGCAACCCCCTGAGCGAGCCTGAAAAGTTCTGGTATGGCAACAAATGCAGCCAAAGATGAATCTTTTAAAGCAATAATAAATTGGTTTCCGAGCGGGGGAACTGCCCGTCTTAACGCTTGCGGCATAATGATTCTTCTCATTGTAAGCGCTTGTGTCATTCCTAACGAACGCCCCGCTTCCATCTGTCCCTTATCAATCGATTGGATAGCCCCTCGAAATATTTCGGCAATATAAGCTGAATTGTGAATAGCAAGGGCTAAAGATGCAGCCCAGAAAGAAGACAATTGAATGACATTTGAAAATCCGAAGTACAAAACAAAAATCTGCACAATTAACGGGGTACCTCGGATAATTGTAATGTATATATCAGACAAAGTTCTCATCCCAGGAATTCCTGAGAGCTTAACTAAAGCAACGAAGACCCCGATAACCATACCGATTAAAATCGCAGCAATCGTTATACGCAAGGTCACCCCTGCTGCTTCTAGAAACAATGGCGAGGTACGAATTAATTCTGAAAAAAATGTCTCTAAGTTAAATACATTTCCTAGGATCACTACTGTCACCTCATTCAAGTTATGTAGAAGGAAAAATGTGCACTAACAAAGTGCACATTTAACCAAGATTATTCTTGACTAATATCTTCATCAAAGTAACGACTGTTGATTTCTTCATAGGTGCCATTTTCTTTTAACGCTGCCAGCGCTTCATTGATCGCTTCTAGAAGCTCTTCTTCTCCGTTCCTTACAGCGACTGCCATCTCTTCAACATCGATAAGTTCTCCGGCTGTTTGAATTTCAAGACCAGCGTCTTCAATATTGATCAGCCCTACTAATCGATCGGTAATGACAGCATCATGTCTTCCTTGTGACAGTGCTTGAAGAGCGACTACATCTGAATCGTACACAACGACATTCGTTGTATAGTCTTCGATCATCGTTTGATATGTCGTTCCTTCTGCAACAGCAACCTCTGTGTCTTCATTTAAATCTTCTAATCCACTAATGTCACTATCAGGACGAACGAACACTTGAGCCCCTGAAATATAATATGGATCGGAAAAATCAACATTCTCTTGTCGCTCTTCCGTTATTCCCATACTGCCGATAATAGCATCGTAACGTTCATCTTGAAGACCTAAGATAATGGAGTTAAAAGTAATTTGATAAGGATCCCCTTCAAGCCCCATCTCTTCTGCTAGTGCCATGCCGATATCTACGTCAAACCCGGCTAGTTCTCCATTTTCATCGGTATAACTAAAGGGACGGTATTCACCAGATAATGCATAAACAAAAGTACCCTCGTCTAAAGTCAGTTCATCTGCTCCCCCTTCTCCATTATCACCGTTAGCATCGTCACCTGTTGCTTCTTCCCCTTCACCACAGGCGGCTAACACCATAGTCGCTGCTAAAGTCATTGGAACAAATCCTTTAAGTAATTTC